>CAJUSR010000018.1 GCA_910588855.1 uncultured Kineothrix sp.
AGTATCCCTGCTTTTTATTTATTCAGTTGTAACACATGTATTGTAATCCTACAAATATGATGTCATATACTTTCATTTCCTCTTTAAAAAAATATATATGGTATGCTATAATGCAATATGGCTTTGATATACCATTTTATAATTACCCAATCCGGCTTAAATGCCAAAAGCCCTGTCCAATATTCAATATCATCATGCGGCAGATTGCCCTAAACTTTTGGACAAGGGATTTTTATACAATAGAGAGGAGACTCAATAAGATGCTGAAAATTGGTTCACACGTGGGGATGAAAGGAAAAGAAATGATGTTTGGTTCTGCAAAAGAAGCCTATTCTTATGGGGCAAACACTTTTATGATATTCACAGGCGCACCGCAAAACACCAAACGTAAACCGATTGCGGAACTAAAGATTGACAAGGCTTGGGAATTTATGGATGCTCATGGCATTACGGAGCCGGTTGTCCATGCCCCCTATATCATTAATTTGGGAAACAGCCTAAATAACGAAACATTTCAGCTGGCTGTGGATTTCCTCGCAATGGATTTGGAACGCACTGCCGCTATGGGAAGCCATACGCTGGTACTCCACCCTGGCGCCCATGTAGGCGCAGGAGCAGATAAAGGAATCCGTCAAATTGCCCAGGGCTTAAACGAAATCTTAACAAAGGACACCCCCTGTTGCATTGCTTTAGAAACTATGGCTGGAAAAGGCTCCGAAATCGGCAGGGATTTTGAAGAGCTGGCCGCTATTTATGACCAAGTTATCCACAATGAAAAACTCCGCATCTGTTTGGATACTTGTCATATGCATGACAGCGGGTACGACATTATCCACAACTTTGACGGAGTGATAGAAAAACTGGACAGGCTTATCGGCAAAAGCAATGTAGCGCTTATCCATATCAATGACAGCAAAAACCCTTGTGGAGCAAAGAAAGACAGACATGCCAATATTGGGAAAGGGTATATCGGTTTTGATGCGCTGTTTTCCATTGTCCACCATCCCGACTTTGCCCATGTTCCTAAAATATTAGAAACCCCATACTACACTTTGGAGGATAACCCCTCCAAAACAGTTCCCCCCTATAAAGAGGAAATTGCAATGTTAAGAGAAGGCCGGGATTGAAACCGTGCCTCTTTTAAAGCCATTCATCCCAAAAACGTTCTACACGCTTTGCCACCCGGTCTGCCGTTACCGCTTCAAACTCGTTCCATTCCTTTGGGAACATTTGCTGGTAAGACCGGGTTAAAAAACGTTCATCCAAAAGGGCAACTACCCCTACATCCTCTGCAGTCCGTATGACCCGGCCGGCGGCCTGCAATACTTTATTCATCCCCGGATAACGGTAAGCATAATCAAAACCGTTTTCTCCGGCACCGTCAAAATAATTTTTTAATATTTCCCGCTCATTGCATACCTGCGGCAGCCCCGTTCCCACGATGACAGCTCCTATCAGACAATCATTTTTCAAGTCAATGCCTTCGCTGAAAATCCCGCCAAGCACACAAAATCCAAGAAGACATTTTTCTTCTCTTATATCAGAACATGACAATACAGCATCCTCTAATACCGCATCCCCTAATACAACATCCCCTAATACAACATCCCCTTCTTTCTTGCCTATCGGCAAAACATTATTGGGAACCGCAAAGCGCTGCAGAAATTCCTCTCTGGCCCTCTCATCCATATTGTCCTCCTGGACAATACATTCTATCTCTCCCCTCTGTGCAAAATGTTCCATAAAAATATCATATATCTGTTGCAAAAAAGCGTGGGAAGGGAAAAAAACGAGATAATTCCCATAACGGCTTTTCACGATTTCATAAATGTAAGAAGCAATACGCTCATATTCTGCTTCCGTCCTGCGGCTGTATTTACTGGTTACATCGCTTCCAATCAACAGCTTTTTACGCCTTGAATCGAAAACCGGCTGGGCATAGACCTCATAATCGCCCTCTTCTGCCCCCAACAATGCCTTATAATATCCAATGGGCAGCAATGTTGCGGAAAAAAGGATTGTGCTTCTTCCCTTCCTCATGCATTCCAGCAAATTTAATGAAGGGTTTACGCAATACAATTTTAGAATAAAGCTTCCGTCTTCCCTCATTTCCGAATATGTCACATAATTTTCATCCATTTTTTCATACATATCCAAAAAGTGAGACACTTCAAAGTAGAAATCCAATACTTCGTTCCTAATCTCCTTCGTATGAAACACATCTTGACCGTCATGTTCCTCTAAATAAGCTTCCATTGCAGAGTAAAGCCGCCGCAGCGCCATAACAAAAGGGTCTATGTACTCTTCTATCCGGTAAGTTTCGCACTCTCTTTTTAAGGCAAGAAGCTCCCTATTGCATTTATCCAGCCTCTGCTCCATCTTTTCATCCAGCCCCTTCACCGTCCTTTTCAGTTGCAGGAAGTCCTCCTTACACATTACGGCGCTGTACATTTCCCTTCCCCTCTCCACCAGATTATGCGCTTCGTCGATTAAAAAGATATATTCCCCTTTCACGTTCTCCGCAAAAAAACGCCTTAAATATGCATGTGGGTCAAATACATAATTGTAATCACAAATAACAGCATCCGAAAATAAACTCATATCCAAACACATTTCAAAAGGGCAAACCGTATATTTTCTAGCATAATCTTCTACTTTCTCCCTGCTGAAATTGTCCAAATTAGTCAACAAATCATAAATTGCATCGTTTACCCTGTCATAGTGCCCTTTGGCATAAGGGCAGGCATCCGGGTTACATTCGGCTTCTTCCATAAAGCATATTTTGTCCTTTGCAGTCAATGTCACTGTCTTAAACTTCAGTCCTTGCTGCTGTAAAATATGAAAAGAATTTTCTGCCACTGTCCTTGTGATTGTCTTTGCTGTCAGATAAAAAATCCTTTCCCCTTTTTCTTCCCCTATCGCCTTCACCGCAGGAAAAACAGTAGATAAGGTTTTCCCTACCCCGGTGGGCGCTTCAATAAACAGCTTCCTTTTATGGTATATGGTCTGATATACATAAGTCACAAGATTTTTCTGCCCATCCCTATAGGCAAAAGGAAACTGCAGCTTTCGGATAGATTCCTGTCTAGCCTTTCTCCATTGGAATTGAAATTCCGCCCATTTCCGGTATTGTTCCATCACGTTCCCAAACCAATCCTCCAGCTCCGAAAACATATAGTCATAATGGAAATATTTGATTTGCTCCGTGTCAATATTGCAATAGGTCATACGCACCCTTATGCTTTCCAGTTCATTTTCTTTCGCATATATATAGGCATAACATTTTGCCTGGGCCAAATGTACACCGATTGGTTTTTTCAGTTTCGTCAATTCCTTATATGTTCCTTTTATCTCATCCACCGTCACCGTATATTCTGTTTTCGGCGGTTCCTCCCCATCCTTATCCGTAAGGAATATTGATTCTGCTTGCAGGGAATCTTCCCCCACAATAATCCCGTCCGCGCGCCCTTCCACAATAATTACATAGTTTTCCGTCTCGTACCGGTATTTTAGGGGAACTTCCGCATGATAATCCGCCCCCATCCGCCTTTGAATCATACGATGGATTCTTCCGCCTTCCAGCATAGCATTTTCCGGCATAGCCGCTTTTCGATTGTCAATATTCCCCGAACGCAATATAAATTCCACCAAACTACGCACAGAAACGCGAATTTCCGCCTTAACCGCCATATCCTTTTCCATCCTTAATATAAAACTCTAAAGCAAAATCTTATGATACAAAAACTCCCCATGAGAATAGTCTACTCTATCTCTCATGGGGAGTCAAATCATCCGGAATCTTGTTTTCATATTAATGTTTTTCTGTCCAGATGCCATGCGATAAGACGCATAGCATCGTGTAAACAGCAACACTTCAAATCTTAACAGCAAATGTCTAGCATGCAACTGCAAACCTTCTCATGAATTGCTCAAATTCAGCATTATAGCCTGAATAGGAAACTGTCAAAATCTGATTAAAATCCAATCCTAATACGCCGACGATGGATTTTGCGTCTACAATGTATCTATTATATGCGATGTCAACATCAAAATCACACTTTGACGCTGCTGCCACAAAATCCTTCACTTCAACGGGTCTTAATTTAATTCTATGTCTCATAATAAAACACCCTTTCTTGAAAAAAACGTTTTCTTTGTGGTTACAATT
Source organism: uncultured Kineothrix sp. (assembly GCA_910588855.1). Taxonomy (GTDB): domain Bacteria; phylum Bacillota; class Clostridia; order Lachnospirales; family Lachnospiraceae; genus Kineothrix. Next base: position 4,169 of record CAJUSR010000018.1, read on the forward strand.
GTATTATATCCCATATTCTGTAAAAGTAAAGCTAAAATTTTATGAACTAAATTGGCAAAATTTTCTGTTTTTTTAATAAATTCTCAAATTGCCCTTTTATTCATGCTGATTCCGGTATTCTTTTGTAAAATTTAACTATTATCTTTCTTCTGCTTTCCATTTGGAATTTGCATATTGATAAGTATTACCCAAATTCCACCATATATTCTTGGAATCTAAGGGGCAGCATATTTCTTTGTAGTTTAAGGTTTTTTCTTTCTTTAATAGCTATTTTATGACAAAAAAAAGTAAATAGTTCCTGATATTCCATCTCCTCTTTTGCGTACGCGCCAATTTCTTTTTCATCAAAATCTTTATCCGTTACAAGGTACCATTCTTTCTTCTTTGGATGAACTACGAAAATCCCCCTCTTTTCATCATAAATAATAAAATCAAACAGAGGAAGCCTGTCCGAAAAATGGGGGGCGAGAAAAGTAACTACATTGCTCCTTGGCCCTATTTTAGAAAAGAGTATCCCGTTTTCCAGCTCCTGAAACCGTAGAAATTCCTTCCAGTGATGGACTTCATTCCTTGTACAGCGGGCAAGCTCAAATACCTTATGGACAGAGTTATCGGCCAGATTCCCCATCACCCGGCTTCCATCCTTCATCTTAAGGCCGCATACGACTGTCTTATATACTGCCTCCCCTTTTTCCCCATCTTCACTGGCCAATGCCCTGCATATATCCAAATAAGCTTCGATTCCCAGCCTCTGGTTAATAGTTCTTGCCACTTTAGCCGCCTTTTCCGCATCCGCTGCTATCCTTATATAAACTGCAAATAACCGGAAATTCTCTTCTTCCCCTATTTGTATATGGATATGGTCATGCCCTTCCTGCATGGCATATGCCTCATAAACCCCTGTAAAAACCCCTTCCAGGGAATCTTCACATATAAGATACTTCTCTTCCATCTTTTCCTCATTTCTACGCAGCTTTCTTGTACAAAACCAATTTGGCTTTCCAGTTTGCGGATGCCGCGCAGACACAAACTTAGGGTGATGCCATTTGGCAGAAAAGCCTATTGAACCCAAATCTTCCTAATATTAATATTAATATTATAAATATAAAATATTACAAATAAGCCTGGATATCAGAAAGTCTGCCCTTGCGCTATTTTCTGCGGCATCTGGAAATTCACATCATCAAATAGCGATAGCTGGCGGTATGTTATCCCATCTTTGTCAAAAGGCAGCTTTTCCTTTACGGAAAGCAGGTTTCTTGTAATATAGTCCTCTTCCACTTTCGTATTGTACAGCATCTTCCCGCCGCACGTAATAAAATAAAGCGCCCTTTTCAATACAACCCCTATCTTTTTAAGGTCTTCAAATCTAAGCGCCCCGTTACGTCTCGCCCGGACAATCCGCTGTGCGCTTTTCACCCCCACTCCCGGTATACGCAAAAGCAGCTGATAATCCGCCCGGTTCACCTCTACCGGGAATATCTCCAAATGGCGGAGCGCCCAATCCGCTTTGGGATCCAATAAAATATTAAAATTCGGCCGTTCTTCGCTTAACAGCTCTTTCGCTTCAAAACCATAATATCGCAGCAGCCAATCCGCCTGATATAGCCTATGCTCCCGTAAAAGCGGCGGCCCTCCGGGAAGCGCAGGCAAATCCTTGTCCTCATTCACATTGACAAAAGCGGAATAAAATACCCTTTTTAGCCCAAATTTCTGATAAAGCCCCTCGGCTACCATCATCAATTGATAATCATTCTCCGGTGTGGCGCCTACTATCATCTGGGTAGATTGCCCTGCCGGAACAAAATAAGGCGCCTTCTTATATAGTACCAATTCATTCTTATTTTCCATAATTCCGTTTTGTATCTGCCGCATAGGCGCCAAAATATTTTTCCTGTGTTTATTTGGGGCAAGCCGATGCAAACTTTCCGCCGTAGGGAGTTCCAAATTCACGCTCATCCTGTCCGCTAAAAAGCCCGTCTTCTGAATCAGCATAGGGTCTGCCCCCGGAATCGCTTTTACGTGGATATACCCCTGAAACCGATGCTCCTTCCTCAATTTATAAATTGTCTGGAAAATCAGCTCCATCGTAAAATCCGGATTATACAATATCCCGGAGCTTAAAAAAAGCCCTTCGATATAATTCCTCTTATAAAACCCCATCGTCATCTCACATACTTCATCCGGTGTAAAAGAAGCCCTTGGCACATCGTTTGATTTCCGGTTAATACAATATTTGCAATCATAAATACATTCATTCGTAAACAGAATCTTCAATAATGAAATACATCGCCCGTCCGCACTGAAACTATGGCAAATCCCGCCAAACTCCGTATTCCCTATGCCGGTTCCATCTCCCCGCCTGTCCACACCGCTGGATGTACAAGCCACATCATACTTCGCCGCATCTGTCAGTATCCCCAGTTTTTCTTTTATGCCCATTTCTTCCGTCGCCTTATAATACATCTTTCTTTACCTCAGACCAAACATTTGTTTGTATTTATTTTATCATATAATAAATCCGTTTGCAATATGTTTGCCAAACATTTGTTCTTATTTTCACATTTGATTAAATTTCCATTTTTTTCAGCCCATAATACAAGCCGTCGCATGGATTCCACTTCAGAAAAAGCGAAATTCCGCCGGGCCAGATTGCAAATACATCCATATGCTAAAAAATTAAGACATTATTTTCAAAAAAACCCCCTTGCAATCCCCTGAAAAAAGCGTTTAAATAATAAAGTAAGTTTTTAAAACATAGAAATTTACAAAAGACGCAAAAGTGAGGGTAAAAATTGAAAATTTTCAATTACAAGTTTGTGTCTGCGCGGCATCCACAAACTTGTAAGCCAATCAAAGACCCCGCTGCAAGCAACGGGGTATCAAACTTGCAGCGCTGCAGAGCAGCGGGGTATTTGACCCTCGCGGCAGTCTTGCTCGCGGGAATAAAATTGGCTTTGCGCAACAAAGCCGCGCAGAAATGGAGTGAAATTATGAAAAATTTATCTATTCCAACCGGCTATGAACCGGCTTTGAATCTGCATGATACGCAGATTGCAATCAAAACCGTCAAAGATTTTTTTCAAAATCTGCTGGCAGAACGCTTAAACCTTTTACGCGTTTCCGCCCCTTTATTTGTCACCCCCGAATCCGGGCTGAACGATAACTTAAACGGTGTAGAGCGCCCCGTCTCTTTTGGCATCAAAGACCAGGGGGAAGCGCAGGCGGAAATCGTCCATTCCCTTGCTAAGTGGAAAAGATATGCCCTGCAAAAATACGGTTTTTCCGTTGGCGAAGGGCTTTATACCGATATGAGCGCCATCCGGCGGGATGAAGAGACGGACAACATCCATTCCATTTATGTGGACCAATGGGATTGGGAAAAAATAATTACGAAAGAAATGCGTACTTTGGACACCTTAAAAGATACGGTAAGAAATGTATACAAAGTTTTAAGGAAAACAGAAAAATACATGGCCATCCGTTATGATTATATCGAGGAAATCCTGCCCCACGACATTTTCTTCATTACCACAGGCGAACTGGAAAAAATGTTCCCGGACAGCACCCCAAAAGAAAGGGAATATTACATTTCCAAAGAAAAAAGAGCCGTATGCGTTATGCAGATTGGCGATTTGCTGGCATCGGGTGAAAAGCATGACGGCCGCGCCCCGGATTATGATGACTGGGCATTAAATGCAGATATTATCGTTTATTACCCCGTTTTGGATATTGCCTTGGAATTGTCTTCTATGGGCATCCGTGTAGACAAAGAGGCTTTGCTTTCCCAATTGGAAAAAGCAGGCTGCCCGGAACGTGCAGAACTTCCTTTCCAAAAGGCAGTTATTTCCGAAGCGCTTCCTTATACTATAGGGGGCGGTATCGGGCAATCCCGCATTTGTATGTTTTTCCTCCGCAAAGCCCATATCGGTGAAGTCCAATGCTCCCTTTGGCCGGAATATGTCATGGAAGAAGCTAGGAAAGCCCGCCTTCCTCTATTGTAGGCATTAATATTCCGTTTCTGCTATTGGGGAATAAATTCTGAACGTGTGGGAAAATGAATCCGTTGCAGAGATTGAGCCATTGCAGATAATGAGGCATTACAGACATTGTATCACTACCGATAATGAACCATTGCGGACATTGAACCATTACCGATAATGAACCATTGCGGACATTGAACCATCACCGATAATGAACCACTACAGACATTGTATCATTGCGGAAAATTCATCCGGACTATATAAGACAGTTTACCGCCCTGTAAACGCTGATTTGCCATATCTTCTGATTTAATGGCTGCGGCTCAGGGCGGTATTTTAAAAGCAAAAATCCCCGTTCTTTTAAAACGGCTACGTTCTACCCATTGCCGCTTCTTTAAAATCTCTGATATAAAATACAATAGACAATACGGCTGCAACAATCCACCCTATCGGCCACGACATCCAGATTCCCAGACTGCCAAAACGCCCTGCAAGGCAAAATGCCAAAATAACGCGGAGTATCAGGTCTACGAAGGTTGCTGCCATAAACTGTTTCATAAATCCTGCCCCTCTCAGCACACCGTCCGCCATTAGTTTTGTGGCAACCACAAAATAAAATGGGGAAATCACACGCAAAAACAGGATTCCTGTCTCTAAAGCCACTGTACTGCCTTCTTTCATAAATAAACGTATCATCGTTTCGCCTGCCAAAAAGAAAGCGGCAAAAAAGGGAACCACTGTAAGCATGGCCATACGGATTCCCGCCCGGAATCCTTCCCGCACCCGCTCCTTCTTACCTGCCCCCATATTCTGAGCCGTAAAATTGGAAATACCGTTTCCAAGCGTAGTGAAACTGGTAATCGCAAAGGTATTCAGTTTAATCGCCGCAGAATATCCGGCAATTACCGAAGAACCAAAGCTGTTTACCAGCCCCTGGATAAAAATATTCCCTATGGAAATAAAACTCTGTTGGAAAATTGAGGGAACCGCTATCAAACTAATCCTGCGGAGCATCTGCCAGGAGAATAGGGGTGCTTTCCCTTCCGTTTTCAGGCCACTTAACCGCCTTGCCATCGTCAAAAGCGCCAAAACCCCTGCAATTCCCTGGGCAATAAAGGTTGCCCACGCTACCCCGGCAACACCCCATCCGTATTTCGCCACAAACAAATAGTCCAGCAGGATATTACCTATCGAAGATGCCATCAGGAAATAAAGAGGGGTTTTCGAGTCCCCCAAAGCGGAAAAAATACCCGTTGCCACATTATATAGGAATAAAAATACAAATCCGCCAATATAAATACCAAGATAAAGCGCCCCTGCATCGAAAATATTCTCCGGTGTCTGTATCATTGCCATCAACGCCCTTGTTCCTGCCAATCCCAGAACAGTCAGCACTGCAGATAATAAAAATGCCGTTAACAATGTGGTGGATACCGCCGTCTTCATTTCTTTATACTTTTTTGCCCCAAAAAGGCTGGATATAACAACAGAACAGCCGATATTGCTTCCTACCGCAATTGCCATAAATATCATTGTAATCGGGTATGACGCGCCTACAGCCGCCAAAGCGTCCTCCCCGGCGAATTTCCCGGCAATTACGCTGTCTGCAATATTATAGAGCTGCTGGAAAATCACACTGATAAACATGGGGATGGAAAACTTCCATAAAACTTTTTCAGGGGTTCCTTCTGTCAAATCTTTCATTTTCGTAACCTTACCTTTCTTCCATCCTGCATTATACTACTTTTATTTTGGAATTTCCACCTTATCAAATGCCAAACCTGGTTCACCGTCATATTCCTTTCGGAATGTAGTTAATCCCTCCTCTCTGCATGTCCTTTCCCACACTTTGTCATCCAAAGAATCTACGAATTTCTGCTGAGGCGCCTTTTCCAATACACATTTCCTCAAATACGGAAAGTTATCCAAAAAACCAATATCTTCCACTGTCCGGCCGGCCTGTATCTCCAGCTCTTCCAACACGGTCAAATTCCCTAGCGGGGAGTAATCTGAAATATCCCCTATCTGCACCCGCAAAGAATATAAGCTTCCACAATTTGCCACGTCCTTTAGTAAAGCATCCCCGTCCGGAATGTCCTTCCAATCCACTTCAAACCGTTCCCCGTTAATGCTACAGTAATCATATCCTACGCTTTCTATTATCTCAACACTTTCAATCTGCAGCAAATCGCTGTATTTAATATCGCCGTCAATTTGCAGCGCTTTTTGCACAACTGCCGGAAATACCGGCTCTTCCCATGCAATGACATAGTCCTCTTTTTCCCCCATCTCCCGTTTCAAATGCCATGCTTTCCCGTTTACCAGCTCATATGCCAGCACAAACGGATTATGCAGCATCGGATAATCCCATACTTCCATCCCACGGTATACTACCTTTTCTTCCCCAAATCCCATATGCCGTTCTTCCTCGTATTCCTCATAGGATGCCGCCGTATATAAAGTCAGTTTCCCCATATCAATGCTATGTTCCGTCGGACCGATACCGATAAATTCCATTAAATTCTTTTCCCCAAACCGATAGGCCGCACTTACCGTCCACCGCAATCCCGTTTCATTCCGGAAAACCGCACAGATATGATACACTTCATTTCCGCTTTCCAAGCAATATTTTTCAAAAGAAATATTTTCCAAATTTTCCCCAAAAACCGTTTCCGCCGTACTTTGCACATTTTGGCATACTTCATCCCATATTCCGTTCCAAGCGTCCTCCCCCATATCATTATCCTCAATCCCCCACAGAACCCTCACTGTAACGTCTTTCCCGATGAAAGTGCTTAAGCGGGCATCCAAACTGCATGTAGCAAGCGCCCATCCTTCCGGCTGCAGAAAACGGAATGCCCCCTTATCCGACAAATAACCCTTTCCCCGCTGGAAAAAAGGCTTTTGCATATAATATTTCCTATCCGGCATATCCAGCTTTTGCCCAGGCCAAATCATATCCGGATTGGAGAAATTATTTCTTTCGGCAATCTCCTTCCACCGGTTCCCATCCCCAAGAACCGATTCCCCTATTTTCCATAAATTTTCCCCCTTCTCCACCACATAATCTTCTACAGGCATACAAAGCAGGATATAATCATCCAAATCCCCCTCCGGCTGCAGCCGGAACGCATAATTACCTGCCGGCTCTTCCTCCCTTATAAACGCCTGCCCCGGCGCTGCCGCTCCTTTCTCATTTCCAGTTTCCGACGTTGCCTCCCTTTCCTCATTACCGTTTTCCCAAATTACCTCCCCTTCCTCATTGTCGGTTTTCGATATTACCGTTAATCCTTCTTCCCCATCACCAGTTTCTAATGCTGGCTTTTTCCCGTCCGTTTCTTCCGTCCTATCCACCGCTTCCGTTCCGGCTGCCTCCTGCATTTCCTGCACCTTATCCTCTATTTTCTCCGCTCCATAAGCGACGCCGCATGCTGCTATTGACACAGCCAAAACACATACCCCTGCAAAATAACCTTTATGCCTCATATTTCCTCTTCCCTCCCTAAGCCACGCATAACATATCCTGTTATCTATCAGCAAAACAGAAAAAACAGTGCATACCGAATTATCCAAAATAAAAGAATGGATGCCTATTCATACCTCCACGAAGCATTCTTTGCTATCACCGTTTCTTCCCTATTCCTCTCTTCCGGAACTACCATCCACACTGCCCGCTCCGCAATCTGTTTCTTTTCCCCATTTTCATAAATAAGCAGCTTGCTGCCTCCACTCCTGCCGCTTCCGTCTCCACCAGACCAGGCATCCCAATCTTCCCAAGCTTCTTCCTCCCCATATCCTTCTGCCTGATTTCCTACCCGGTTTTTCGCCCGCTCTTCTTCCCCATCCTCATACTTTAACATCCATACATCGTCTCCGGCAAAAAAACCATAACGGTACACCTCTTCTTCCAGTTCCTTTGCCCCGCTCCCATCATGAAGCACTAAAGTACGTTCCTGTATTTCAATTCCATCCTCTTCCCTTTCTCTTATCTTACTGCGGTAATTCCTTAGCAGCTCCTCTTCCGCCTCCACATAAATGCCTTCCCTTTCCTCCTCTGGCATAAAACCATTAACCAGAAACAAGGCTGCCTCCGAGCAGTATGATTTCTGTATGCTTTCCATAGAAATGGATACCGCTTCCGCCATCGGTTTATCCAAACCGCTGCGATATAAGCAAACAGCTCCCTCCGCTCCCGCTATCCGGCTGTAAAAAATCTCATCCCCTCTTATTATGGATTCTTCCACAGCTTCCGCCGCTTTCTCGTAGTTGCCTTCCTTGTCCAATACATATACATCGTACAAATAGCCATATGAAAAATGGGAAAAAGTTCCGCCAAACCTATTGTCTTCCCCCAAATCTATATACCGGCAAAGCTTTAAATAAAGGATATCCCCTCCTTCCCCTGTTTCACCCTCCACAAAGATATTTCCTGAATTCATTTTTTCAGCTAAAAATATTCCATTTTCCGTTACTATATATATTTTCGCCCGGCCCTTCAGCGCCTCCAAATCCACACAGGAATCCAAAGTTTCCGTAATCGCCGATTCATCATCCCCTTCATAATATTCTTTTTGATACGCATAATTGTCCAATATCTCCGCCGGCGTCATTCCTCCAAACAACTCGGACAGCGTAAATTTTTCAAAACCTTCCGCCGGTATCATTTCTATGTAATACACATTCTGTCTGGTTGCCATCCCTTCACCATCCAGACAAGACAAAAGATATCCGTCCATTTCTTCCACGCATTCCGGCTTATCGGATGAAATATCCGTCACTTCGGCATGGAACAAAGAGGCATAAAAATGAAACCTGCTTTTTTCCATCAGCTCCCAAAGCCTTCTGGTATCTTCATCTTCCTTTTCTTCCTCCCGCACCACCCAATCGGCATAAGAACCTTCCTTTTCCATAGAAAGGGTAAAAATCTTATCCCCATCCTCCCCCAACATTCCTGTTGTCAGATATTCTCCCTTTCCTACCATTTGCCATTCTTTCTCTTTCCGCCCGCCATTTATCTTATGGATTGTATTGCCTTTGGCATAAATAATTTTACCCATATCCAAATCCGCATATATGCCGGCTTCCCCAAACATATCCACCCCCGTCGTTTCTACCAGCAAAGCCGCCTCCTGCCCCGGTTTGCAGCCATACAAGCCATCATCTATCCCATAAAATAACACATATTCCCCATCCCCGCTTACCAAGAACGGGCCATTGCGCCTTACGTTAATTTCCCCTATCTTAAGATGAGCTTCCCCATCATACCGATAAAGCATACAATGCAATATATTGCCAGTTTGCATTTCGCTATTCTCCGCATAGCCTTCGGTTTTCCCCGCTCCATCTTCTTCCACTTTACAGTACCAGATATTCCCCATCCTATCTATCTCATAGAGACAGACATCCTCCGCCACTTGCCCCACACATTCCCCTTCCTCCCTCTTTGTATCGAGGTAGAATAAGTCGAACAAAAACAGCTTCACTCCCACAACTAAACTTACATCCTCTTCCTTTGAATACCTTTTTGCCTCCCCCCATTCCTCCGTACTCCTTTCCATGCAAAAACTTTCCCACCGCATCTTTTGTGGAAAATAAAAAAGCTCCCCTTCCGCTTCTTTGACAATCCCTCTCATAGCTCTCTCATTGTTCCAAACCCACTGTTCCATGTCATCATCCCATTCCTGCCAATATTCCCATCCTTCCCAATATGCCCCTTTTGCGTATTTTTCCGCTTTCCTAATGTCCTCTTCTTCCAGCATCCCTGCCCCTTCCCAGGCCGCAAACGCACTATCTGTTAAAAACAGCGGTTCCGTCATTCCTTTCTTCCAAAGGTACAGCCTGTTTTCCTCATCCGTATAGGCAAAAAAGTCTTCATTCAAAGACGCCTCTTCCCTCTTATCATCCTTCCCCTCCTTTCCCGCTTCCCCACAGGCGGTAAGGCACAAAACAAGGCATATCCCAAAACATACCACAGTTTTCCGGCAGACCCTCATTTTCCATACCCATATTTTCCTCAAATCCCATATCACTTTTCTTTTCGCATCCTTCATTCCAACACCACCCTCTATCCATCCTGAAAATAACGGTTATCAAGATTCGGATAGGAAAAAGCCTGTCCAACGGCATCGTCCGGCATCCGAACCCTGTTATAAATGCAACTTTAAAATTTTATTTTACACTGCTTTTGCATCAAAATTGCATCATTGATAAATTATAAAAAACAAATTGCGTGCGCATACATCTTGTGATATAATAACCCAGGTTGGAGGTAAGTTATCTATGAAAATATTAAAATGGCTTTCGGTGGCAGACCGTTTTTACAAAATTTATTTGGACAAGCAGCTTGCTCCTTTTGGAGTCAACAGCAGCCAACATATGATTTTGCTGAAGATATGTAATTCCCCCGGCATTTTGCAGGATTCGCTGATAAATATGTTTTATATCCATCCTAGCAATATTGTACGGACCATTGCTGCATTGGAAAAGCAGGGAATGATTACCCGTGCCCCCAATCATGAGGACAAAAGGACATGGAAGTTATATCCCACTGACCTTGCCTTATCTGCATTTGAAGAAATACAGACAGTCTGCGGGAAAACGGAGACTCTTTTACTGCAAGGGTTCAGCGAAGAAGAAAAAAAGCTCTTTGCAGATTTTCTTATGCGGGCCGGGAAAAATATTACGGCAGAACTTCATATCGAGAGAAAGGAGGAAGAATTTAATGACTGACAATCCTCTGGGATATGAAAAAATCCCAAAGTTGTTGAAAAGCTTTGCCATCCCAAGTATTACGGCAGCTTTAGTCGGCTCCCTCTACAATATTGTGGACCAGATTTTTATTGGACAGGGGGTAGGGTATCTTGGCAATGCCGCAACCAATGTTGCCTATCCATTCTCTACCATTTGCCTTGCCATATCTTTGTTGATTGGAATCGGCAGCGCTTCCCGGTTTTCGCTTTATCTGGGAAATAAAGAACCGGAATCGGCAGCCAGGGCAGCAGGAAATGGCATAAGCCTGATGGTTATTTTAGGACTGGCTTATCTGGTAATAGGCGAAAGTCTATTGCCCCAACTTTTAAGGTTGTTTGGAGCCACAAAAGATGTATTTCCTTTTGCTAGGCAGTACGCCAGCATTACTTTAGTGGGAATGCCTTTCCTGATTATAACGAACGGAATGAGCAATTTAATCCGGGCAGATGGCAGCCCCAAATATTCTATGACTTGCATGGTCATAGGCGCTATTGCAAATACCATTCTCGACCCGATTTTCATTTTCGTCTTTCATTGGGGTATCTTCGGGGCAGCTTTGGCAACGATTCTGGGGCAAATTTTGTCCTTTATTTTTGCAGTGCGTTATCTTTGGCATTTCAAAACCATCCGCTTTAAAAAAAGCGATTTTCAGCCCAATCTAAAAGAAAGTTTAAAAACCTGCAGCATGGGAATTAGCAGCAGCGCAAACCAAATTGCAATTACCCTTGTACAGATTATACTATATAATTCACTGACATATTACGGGGCGCAAACGGTATATGGTTCCGATATCCCTTTAGCTGCCTGCGGAATTGTAATGAAAACGAATGCGATTATCCTCTCCATTGTTGTTGGGATATCACAGGGGGCGCAGCCCATAATAGGTTTTAACTACGGGGCAAAGCAATATTCCCGTGTACGGGAAGCATACTTATTGGCAATAAAATGGAACATAGCCGTTTCTGCCGTTGGCTTTTTCCTGTTACAATGTTTCCCCCAATCCATCATTTCTCTGTTTGGGGATGGAGACAAGCTGTATCTTGAGTTTGCAGTCCTGTTCATGCGCATCTATCTTTTTATGGTGTTGGTGAACGGTGTGCAGCTCCTTTCCTCCAGCTTTTTTACTGCCATTGGAAAAGCGATGAAAGGGGCTTTGCTGGCACTGACAAGGCAGGTTTTCTTTCTGATTCCGCTTCTTCTGACGCTTCCGCTCCGTTTTGGAATCATGGGAGTATTATTTGCAGGGCCTATTGCCGATTTTTCGGCATTTATCCTGTCTATTATATTGGTAAGCAAAGAATTGCGAAAACAAAGAACATAAAGAAGTGTCTTCGACACTCTCAACTCCCCTGCCCCTCATATTTACGTCCTTCTGGCAAAGGGCTTTCCCCAGATTGGTTAATGGTTTCCTGATTTTACGTCATTGACATACATAAATATACAGATTCCCGTTAAAATAGTTTCTACAACGGGCTGCGCCGCAATCACTCCATTTAATTTCCAAATGTAATTTAAAATAATTACTCCCGGAATGAATAATGCGGCATTTCTCAGCACTGTAATGGTAAGTGATTTTATTGCTTTCCCTAATGCCTGAAAATAGCTTGTCATCATATTGATAATGCCAAGCATAGGAGCCGACAGGCAAAGGATTTTCAGGAAATATCCTGTTTGTTCAATCAAATCGGTATCCTGCAGGAAGATAGCGGCAAGAGGCTTCCCAAAAAACATAAAGGCAACGGTGAATGCCGTACCCATAAGAACCCCATATAACACCGTGCATTTCACCATATCAGACATCCGCTTTTTCTCATTTCCTCCATTGCAATAACCTACTAACGGGGCAACACCCTGCGCTAACCCTACAGACAGCAAAATCGGAACCATATCCAGTTTATATGCAATTCCATAGGCCGCCACTGCGTTAGACCCGTAAATACCAATATAGTTATTAAGGGCAATATTGGACACACTCATAAGCACCGTAATAAGCGCACCCGGAATGCCGATACTTACCACATTATGAACCATTGCTGTATTCGGTAAAAAATGTTTTGGTGACAATGACGTTAATTGATTCCCTTTATGCCATTCACAAATCATACATACTATATAATATATTGCCGCACATACAAAGCCTAAAGATGTTGCCAGTGCCGCCCCCGCTGTTCCCCATCCTAAAATCACTATGAAAACATAATCCAGTACCATATTTATTCATTTCCAAGTACCAATCCAATGGTACCGGCCTTAATCAAACCAGCAGAACGGAACAAATGGACAAATCCATTCGCCAGGATAATAAAAGGCGTGCCTATAAAATCCATTTCAAATAATCGCAGGTATAAGCCATATTATCTGCATCTGCCCCGGACATATTTGCCAAAGGCTGCAAAAATATCAGTCCTAAAACAAGTGTAATAACGCCCGAAAATACCATCGCATATACGCAAAAATTCATTGTCCTGCCAGCCTCTTTTTTCTTTTCTTCCCCCAATAGCCTGGCAATTACGCTGCTGCCCCCCATTCCAAAAATACTGGCAATGGACATAATAATCAGCAATATTGGAGCGCACAATGTAACGGCTGCAATCATTGCCGGCTCTTTTGTCATAGAAACAAAAAATGTGTCGGCAATATTATAAATAAGCGTTGTAAGCTGTCCCAACATAGCCGGCAGCCCGACTCTCATAATTGCTTTGGAAATACTTTTTTCTTCATAAACGGATGTCATCTCTTTATTCCTCCCTTAAACTTTTTCATCATAATATCCCAGACATCAAAAAATCTGCCAGACAGCACCGCCAGACAAACCTTTTGCCTTTGACACCTAAATGATTATAATGTAAAATAAATGCTAAAAATAAGCCATATGTCCTGTTAGAAGGAAAATATGGGGAAAAATATTATGGAAGAAAAACATTCCAAGGAAGATATATGGAAAGAATATATGAAAAAAAGAAAATTAACACATGCATTGCCAACAGCAAATACTATGCTGTGCTTAACTCATTGGATGTGGATTTTTATTTGATAAAATATGAAAAAGGTGAATTGGTCAGTTCACCTTTTCAAAACGAAATTTTATTCCAAATTGTAGAACAAGGTTCTATAAACATCTATTTTATCCGCGATGATGGTACGCGTTATTCACTTTCAAACGGAACTTCCGACTACTTCTTGGGAGATATGGATATCTTTTACCCCAAAAGCCAAAATATTTATGCCGAAGCCGCCGAAAGCCTAACCTGTATTTCATTTTCGATTGAAAAGCATAGGGATATATTGCTCTCCAACAGCCAGTTTCTGGCGCTTATTTGTAACAGCCTTGCATTCAAAATAGGAACCCTGACTACTATTGAAGCCGCCCCCGCTTCCCTTACGGAACGGGTTTTGTCCTATATGAAGTATAAATGCAGCGATGGAACTTTAAAGGGAATAGGGCAAGCTGCTTTTCATCTTCATTGCAGTACAAGGCGGCTTCAGAGAATTTTGAACCAGAGCGAAACCGCCGGATTAGTCAAAAAAATAGGGAAGGGAACATACCAGCTGATAGAAAGCAAATATTGAGTTTGAGGTAAGAAAGCCGCTGCTTGGAAATACCCACGCCCTTACTCCCCCACTGCCTAACTTACCGCAACCAGCTTTTCGTTTTCAAGGCTCACACCCTCCCCATTTTTTACTATATCATAGCAAAACACCCTTTGATTGGAACAATGTCATTTAGTTAACGGTACCGGACGCCGTGAGGAACATAAAATGCTCCGTCGCCAGGCAGTGCCGCTTGGCGACCTTTTGACACCCGAATTTTCATAAAATAAATCACAAGGCATCCATTCTATACCCCATCTATATTCCCCGCCGTAACTATCCGTTCCCACAAGTAAAAGCCATGCTGAAAATCGCCTTCTAACATCTCTTTTGTTTTATATGGAAGTATTTCCTCTTCCAGTTCGGGAATCCGGGGAATGCTGCCGGATAAGAAGAGTTGAACCCGATGGGCTGCCGAAAGCGCCCGCTGCCCAACCCCGGCCAGGCGGATATCCAGGACTTCATAGCCGAAGGGTTTATATTCCTTCATCCATATCTCTTCCCGCCTCCTGTTCAATCCCTGCGCCAACGCTGCTATCTTTTTCAAATCATTTTCTGCAAGTTCTTTTAACCTTTCCCGGTTGCCATTCCTGTAAGCTTCCCGTATCCGTCCGCCTACCCCCGCTTTTATGGACAATAATTCAGCCAAAACATGATAATAGCCGAACAATCCCTTATCCTCTTCCTCCAATCCATCCTGACCGGATAAAATGGCATCCAATTCTTTTCCCAATAAGGAATATTGCCCTCCCATTTTCTCCCCATCATACATTTTTTCAAACAATCCCATCAAATTATCCTGATAAAGAAATGTTTTGGACGGATTTACGCTGTATTTGTTGTAATACATGGGATTATCACATGTATCCGGCGCGCAGCATACCTCATAGCCCGGATTATCAAACGCATCCAGCAAGCGATATTGTTCCAGCCCCTTCCCGAAGCAAAAAGCAAATCTTTCTTCCAGCCTTTCCCTGTCCGGACGTTCCCCGAAACCATATTCTCCGTATAGGAGCAGCAGGGGCAATACGGTCTGCAGCGGTGTTTCTGCCCCGTTATCCATCCACGCTGTAACGAAAACATCCTCCGTTCCCGTTTCCATGCAGGCATCCAACGCATCATAAGAAATTTTCATCGCCCTGCTCACACATGGCGCAACACCGTTCCATGTCCATGCCCCACCGGCAAACAGCAAGGGATTCCCCAGCCTTTGATGCAGCCTTATATAGTTTTTATAAAATTCCTTCCCCTCATTATAATAATCCCAATAGCAAAGCCCTACCTCCTTAGAAAGGTTTTCCTCCCCTTCCGGCAGCGCGTCCTTGTCAATCCCATAATAATCCTCCGCACCAAAATTCAGCCGCAAATACATGTCTGACCAAATCATCGCCTCCAGCCCTCTTTTTTGGCATTCTTCCATGAGCCACTCCAAATGCTTTTTCATCAACTTTGCCCCTTTTTCCGGCCCATGTAAATCCATATATTTCCCCCTGCCAAGGTGGGCTGCCTCATCCATCCCCAGATGGACAATGCCGCCGGAAAAGCATTCGGATACCGTCTTAATTAAACCGGAAAGCAAAGCTTTCGTTTTTTCCTCTTCCAGCAAAAGAATATCATCTATATCCTTATAATCTGCAAAAGCAGGCAAATGCAAGGCAGTCCTGAGATGGGCAAGCGTCTGTATGCACGGAACTAACGTAATCCCGAAAAGCGACGCAAAACCGTCGCACTCCTGCATTTCCTCCTTACTATACCGTCCCCTCAAATATCCCCAGAACGGATAGCCCTGAATTTCCAGCGTATCTTCCATATATAAGTAAAGGCGGTTCATTCCTAGAGAAGCCATCCGCACTACATACTGTTTTATCGTATCCACCGTCGGCACACCGTTTCTGGAACAATCCATCATCATGCCGTTAGAATGGAAATTTACTTTTTCTTCTATTTCAAATTCTTCTTTACTGATGTTTTGTAAAAACAATGACAAACCTCTATAAAAATGGGCTTTCTCCTGGCAGAAAATAACACATTCCCTCCCCCTTTTTTTCACCTTCAGCTTTTTTTCTTTTACAAACTTCTCAGTCACCAGCCAATCGGGTTTATTTTCCTTTTCCGTCCATTCATAACCGTACTGTTTCAGGAAAATCCGCGCCCCTTCCCCTAAAATGTTTTCTTCTCCTCCTGCCAGACTTATTCTTTTCTTTTCCATCATACTTTCCTTTCCTAACAGAACTCCAATGCCAAATGAGTGCCCTATGTCTTCCCTCAAAGTACCCAAACCAGTCAAAAGCCGGCTTTTGGCATAATGCCTGCCCTATTGCAATCACTTATCCTTTATCCTATACTCCGAAGGATATACCCCTGTGCTTTTCTTAAATACTTTTGAAAAATAGCTTGGGTCGGCATAGCCAATCATCAACGCTATATCTTTCGTCATCATCCCCGGGCAATCCGCCAGCAATTCCTTTGCCTTCTCAATACGTATTTCCTGGATATAATGGTTAGGGGTAAGCCCTTTATAATCCTGAAACAGCTTGCTTAAGTAAGACGGCACCAGACCGAACTCCAATGCCAGCATTTTTGTGCTTAAAGCTTCTTTATAGTGGATCTGTATATAAACATCCAGCTTCCCCATCAACGCCTTCGTGTCTTCTTCGCTTTCCGTAAACATTAACTCATGGCACCAAAGCAAAAATTCCTCAAATATTTCATCCAAATTATCCGCCCGCACCACAATACCGTTAATTTCATACCTCAAATCCCCCTCTGCCTTCCCCTGGAAAGCCGCTCCATAAGCCCGCAAAAACATCATAATATTATTCAGGCAGCGTTCCAAAGAGCGTTGGGTTATTCCTTCCAGACGCATCTGTTCTTTGATATCCAGCATCAATTTTCGGAAATCTTTATATTGCCTGTTTTTTATCATATATTGGAGCGCTTCTTCCGCCGTTTTTGACAAATGGAAAAGTTCCTCCCCTTCCCCATCCACAATCCCGCTTCGGCCATAAATCCAATTGGCATATATCTGCCTTTGCAGCTTCCCTATATCTTTGCGCATATCCGTTCCGTCCGCCGCCGGCTCCCCTACGGCAGCCGCCACCGGGCAGCCAATGCCTCCCCATTCCCGCATCCTCCCAATAAGCCCCTCCACATCCGGCTCATCCGCCGCCTCCAACAGCAACAGCATTTCATTCGCATTTCTTCCATCGTAGGAATAAATCCTTTCAATACCATATTGGTCAAGCCAGGGAAATTCCTCCACCTTCCAGTCTTTCCATATTTCCGGCTCAAGCTCTTCCTCTTCCATGCTATAGACGCAGTAAGCCTTTGCAATGAGATACACCGGATAAATCCTGCAAAAAACTGCCGCCCCCTGCCCCTGCTTCTTTCCCTGTACAATTTTTCCATGTACCATATCCCCCAGCATCCGGCCTTTCCGCTCCCGTTCTCTGGCATAAAACCCATCTTTTAGCTGCTCCAAAAGCTGTTCCAACTCTTTTTTATCCACCGGCTTAACCAAATAATTTTTCACTCCAAACCGCAGTGCTTTCTGGGCATAAGTAAAGTCCTGATAACCGCTGATAACCACGCTGGCCGCAGACGGCATCTTCCCACTCACATACTCTAACAGCTCCAATCCATCCACCACGGGCATATTGATATCCGTAAATACCACATCTACCGGATATTCTTCCAGATAGTCCATAGCCTCTTTCCCCGTTTTCGCCATCTTGACCACCGTAAAATCACTGTTTATTTTTTCAATCAGCCTGCTAATCCCTCTTAATAAAGGAAGCTCGTCCTCCGCCACAAGAACCTTAATCATCCAATACCCCTCCCAGTAAAACAACTGCGCCTTCCTCGTCATTGCCCAGCCGGAAAACAAATCCTTCTTCATAACATAACATCATACGCATGTAAATATTGAGGATTCCAAGCCCCCCGACCTTACTCTCCTGCAGCTTATCACGCACTTTTTCCAGCGTCAGTTCTTCTTTTACCTTCTCAAATTCCTTCAAATATTCTTTCGTAAACCCGGTTCCGTTATCGTGGATTTCCACCATCCACTTCCCCTCCTTTTCATAAACGGCAATCCTAATTTTCCAGACCGGCTCCACATTCTTCAAAGAATGTTTAAAACTGTTTTCGCAAATCGGCTGAAGGATATATTTGGGAATCCTTGTATCCCACAGTCTTTCATCGCTTTCCAGTTTATATTCAAACAGTTCTTCATAACGTACTTTCATCAGTTCCATATAATCCAGCACATAATCCAGTTCGTTCCGTATCCGGCTGTACCCGTTTTCCATAGACGAACTGTAAGCCATCATCCGGCGCAGCCTGGTACACATATCAGGAATCTTGTCATTGCCGTACTCCTGGGCTTCAATGGAAATAATTGCCAATATATTATGCAGAAAATGGGGATTCATCTGGGACTGGAACGCTAAAAGCTGGGCTTTCATTTCATTGGTCAACGATGCATATTCCCTCTCCATAGCCTGTTTCATCTGCCCAATCATGGCATTGAACGTCCATTGGAGCCGCACCAGCTCATCATTGTCTCCTGCCCCTTTCACCTCCAACTGAGGATGGGCCAGCGTCACCCGGCACACTGAGCGGTTTAACTCCTCCAACGGTTTGGAAAACCTCCGGACAAGCAAGATTTCCGTTACCACTGCCGTCACGAGAATGAAAAAAACAGTCAAAAGTATCACCTGATTATATTGGCTGAAAAAGGAAAACTCCGTTCCCTTCCCTTTGGTAAAAATAATCCGGTAAGGGGCATTTTCCAGCTTTCTCACATACAGCAGCCCATCCTTCCCATCCTTTACCCCATCCATCTGCATAAGATTTTCCCATCTCGCGCTGCCCTCCGCCCCAAAAACCATCCGGTAAAACTCTTTTTCCCCCTCTTTTGTACTGGCCGAAGATCCAAAATAGATTATCTTCCCTTCTTCATCCATCATCGCCCCATACGTATCTTCCCCTGCATCTTCTACAATGCCATCGAGCCACTGGACAAACTCCTGCACTTCCACATAGCCGCACGCCTGGTCATTCGTGGTGTAATTCTTTATCTGACGGATCACCGAAAAATACGGCTTCCTGGACAGCCCGGTATCATTCAGGATATCCTCCGACGGCTCTATATAAAAAACAAAATTTCCCGGTTTGTCAAAAAACTGCTCCACTTCCGAAAACTTTCCGCTGGCAAACCATTGTTCAATCCCGGATTCCGTAGTAGGGGCGGTGGCTGTATACACAAAATCATGGTATCCGTTATACAGGCATATCCTTTCAAAGCCATCCCTTTTAAAATTATAGGAATTTAACAGCCTTACCACTTCCGCATTGATTAACGGCTCCCTGATAAAATAATTGAAGCCGGGGTTCTGCCCCGTATTGAAAAAGAGCCGCACAATATCAGGATTGGCGGCAATCTGCAGCGCCGTCTTATCCATCATGTAAAAATGGTTGTCTATCTGGCTGGCTGCGCTGTCCGACACAATCCTAAAATCTTCGCGGCTCCTTTCCATCATCGTATTTTGTATCCGGTCATAAAATATGCCCCCAATGGCAACCGCAACAATTAAAAGGACAATATTCGGCACCAAAATCATTTTTGTCTGAAAACGGAACTTCCGGAACATAAACAAAACCCTTTCCTCATCCTTTTACCGCACCGGCTGTCATCCCCTCCACAATATATTTCTGCAGGCACAAATACAAAACCACAATCGGCAGCACGGTAAATACAATTGCTGCAAAAACATACTGCCAGTCTCTTGCATACAGCCCGTAAAAATTATATACCATCATCGGAATCGTCGTCCGGCTGGAGCTGCTCATCAAATACAGCGGCACCTGAAAGTTGTTCCATACACTGATAGCCGCAATAATCAAATTCGTAATCACAGCCGGTTTCATAATGGGAATCAGCACTTTAAAAAACATCTGCAGCGTACTGCATCCGTCAATAATGGCAGCTTCATCAATTTCCCTTGGGATACCGGTTACAAAGCTGGCAAATGTCATCACCGCAAAAGGTAAATTAATGGCGGTAAAAACCATAATAACCCCCAAATAGGATTCCAGCATATGCAATTTCAGCAATAGAAAATAAGTAGTCACCAGCTGCATGGTGGCAGTCAACCCAAAGATAAAATAGTAATACACCGCATTCACCTTTTTATCATTCCTTCTGGAAATGACAATCCCCGCCATGCTCCCTAATACAATCACAAGCGCCACCGCAGCCACCGTAATAATCAGGCTGTTTTTATATCCCCGCAGTATATTTCCAGTCTCTATGACATGCCTGTAATTGTCAAGCATAAATTTTTCCGGCAGGCTAAGATCCATGCGCAACGCTTCCCCCTGGGTTTTAAAAGAGCCAAGGAGCATCATCAGGATAGGGATAAAAAATACAGGCATCACTGCCAGGCAAAGGACAAAGGCAACCCTGCCGCTTCTCTTTTTTGCTTTCATTATGCTTCCACCTCCTTAGACCTTAAGAAACGGTTCATCGCAAAAGTAATCGCCACTACCCCTACGGAAAGTATCATGGAACTCGCGCTGGATTTCCCCAAAAGCCCCAGGCCGAACGCCCGATAGGCATACGTACTAAGCACTTGCGTATCAAACCCGGGTCCGCCGCCTGTCAAAGCATACACGAGGTCAAACACCTTCAGCCCGCCTGTGATATTCAACGTAGTCACTACGGTAAAGGAAGGCGCCAGCATAGGCAGCGTAATCTTTACAAACCGTTCCCATGCGCTTGCACCATCCATCTGCGCGCTCTCGTAAAGCTCCGCCGGTATAGACTGCAGCCCGGAAATAAAAAGGAACATATTAAACCCTGCCCACATCCAGACTTCGATAAAAATAATCCAGAACATGGCAGTTCCGTATTTGCCCAACCAATCGCATGCCATTGCTTCCATCCCAACTGCCCTGAGCGCATTGTTTAAAAGCCCGTCCATTTTCAATATCCCGGTAAACAAAAGCCCGATAATCATACAGCTTAACACACATGGCAGATAAAAAAGTGTACGGAAAAACCCGTTTCCCTTGAATTTCTGCACTACCAGCAGCGCCAAAGCCAGCCCCACCGCCAGTTTGAGTACCGTGGTCATCACGGCAAAGATTGCCGTATTCCCTGCCGAACGGAGGAACACATCGTCACCGAACAAATTGATAAAATTGCGCAGACCGGCAAATTTCGGCTCATTCATCCTGTCCATGTTCCAATCGGTAAAGGAAAAAAAGAAAGCGGCGGCAATCGGTACAATATAAAACAACGTATATATCCCAAGCGCCGGAATGCACATCCAGCCCGGATATATTTTTTCTTTCACTTTATTTTTCATTAGCAATCCCCCAACAATATCTATTTTTCAAGCCTTTTTACAAAACAACGGATGTCCCCTTTTGGTACATCCGCTGCAGAAAGTGCCAGATTATGGCAGAATCCATTTGCTATTTGAAATCCGGGCACCCAACTTTATTTAGTTAAATGCTTCCACGCCCTGGTCTTTCATATATTGTTCAAAGTCTTTCTGGAACTTTTCCAATACTGCCGCCCCGTCCATATTCCCTTTGGCCGGCGCATCCACATAGTACACATACAAACTGCTTTCGCACAATGCGTTCAAATCCATCACATAATAGTTCCATTCCGGGATTACTTTTCCGGCTTTAATAAACTTATCGTTAATATCGTTTAAGTAAGACGGGATTTCCCCTCCGTTTACATCCGCAAATGCGGGGAAGCCCGGACGGTCCGCAAAATAGAGATCCGCATACTCCGGCGTAGACCAAAGGTCAAACACTTTCTTTACGGTATCCAGATTTGCAGAATCCTTATAAGCCACAAAGCCAGGGGAAGACATATTTTCCGTCGCCACATCCACGCCATCCTTCATGGACATCGCAAACATCCCTACTTTTGCATCCGGGTTTGCTTCCAGGACGCTTGCCGCAAAGAAGTCCCCGTTAAAGTGCATAGCTGCCGAACCGTCTGCAACTGCCGCAATGGCATCGTCATAAGTAGCGGATGCAAAGTTGTCGTTGATATATCCTTTTGCATACAAATCCAGATACTGGTCAATGACCTCTGCCAATTCCGGCATATCCGTCCATTTTGCTTCGTTGTTCATCAATTTGTCCGCAAATTCCTGGGCACCGTCCGCACCAAGGATTTTTGCAAAATTATCCGTCATAAGAATCTGTGGCACCCAACTGTCCTTCGGTACATAAATAGGGGTAATCCCTGCCGCTTTTAATGTCTCACAAGCCTCCAGCAGCTCCGCCCATGTGGTAGGAACAGCCGTTACACCTGCTTTTTCAAATGCTTCCATATTATAGATAAATCCATGAGTCCCGGGTACGCTCAGGAAAGGGAAGCCATAGATTTTCCCGTCCGCCTTGCAAGTTACGTTGTCCGGTATCTGCAGCCGCCCTACCCAAGCTTCGTTGCTCATATCGGCAAAGTTTTTCGCCGGGTCTACGATATCGTAAATAGCGGGGATATTATAATCGATAATATCAGGTGCTTCCCCGGAGTTCAGTTTCATTTTCAACATATTCAAAGATTCCGCATCCGGAACTACCTGTACGTCGATAATAATATTCTCTTCTTCCTTCAGCTTGTCTATCATCGCCTGTAAACCGTCATAATATCTAGACTGCTGTATCATTGCACTGATAGTTACCGCCTCGCCGGTATCCGCTGTCGCTTCCTGCCCGTCTTCTGCAACTTCTTCTGCAGCTTTTTCTTCCGTTTGCGCATTGGAAGCTGCCTGTTCTGCCGGAGCCACATTTTTTTCATTGCCATTTCCGCATCCTGCAAAAATGCCCAAACTCATAACGCCGATTAATGCCAACGCCACTAATTTTTTCATCCCATTCCCTCCATTATCATTTTTGTACTGTGAAATTAATTAATTTTTCGCGAATAAAGAAATATTTCTTATGCACTTATTATAGTTTGGACACATGGTCCCGTAAATGTACAAAAATAAAATGAAAGATGGAAAAAAGCAAAACGATTCGTGCAGGATATATGAAATCACATCCGGTTTAGCTCCTCAAATTTATCTTTCAGTTCATCGGAAACCTCGCCAATCATCGTTGCCGATGCCGCAATCTCCTGTGTACTTGCCGCCAGATTGCTGATACGCTCGTTTACCTCGTCCACGATTTCCATCAGATGGTTGGATTCCTCCGCCAGCCTATCCATAGCGTCTACGATTTCCTTTTTATTTTTATTGCTGTCCAATGCCGTATCCTTGCTGGATTCGCTTAAGCTTTTTATCTCTTGTGCAACAACGGCAAACCCCTTCCCTGCTGCACCTGCCCTCGCCGCCTCAATGGACGCATTTAAAGAAAGCAAATTCGTCTGGCTTGCCACTTCCGTGATGCTGTTGTTGTTTTCTTCCAACTGCATCAGCAGCCCATTGATGATTTCAAAGGATTCCTTCATGCTGCCGCAAAAATCCACTACCGTCACCATTGCTGCGCTGATATTGCTGCTTTCTTCCGCATTGGAATTGTTGCCGCTGACCATCTCCGTAATGGATGCATTCAATACCTCAAAACTTTCATTTGCCTCCCTTACCATAGTACCGATGACTTCATTTTTATTCTGGATTTCAATATTCTTTTCTTCTATCTGTCTGGAAACTTCCTGTACTTCTTCCTTTTCCCTCTCCACTCTGCCTTTTATGTAATGGATACAGTTTTGCTTATTGTTGCAGCCATTATAAATGGCAGCCGCCATATCCTTGCATGTTTTGTATCCGCATGCGCTGCAATCTATTTCCCTTTCCGCCTCCGAATTTTTATTCATGGTGGCAAATATTTCATTTAACCTGGCCTGATTCGGATATTCAATGCTGTTGCCCTTGGACTTATCCGTGTATTTCCGCATAAAATCATTGATATCCAACGAGCGGAACTGGCGGTTTAGGTTGATCAGGCGGCGCTTCGGGCTTAACTTCGCCCCCCATGCGCTCTTACCGCCCCGTTTCTTGCTCGCTTCTTTAATCCGCTGTATTTCGTAAAGGATATCTTCCGTCTTCCCTTTTTCTTCTTCAATCCCTGTACCATAAATGCATCCCTTTGCACAGTTCAGGGCATCCACCATAAACGGCAGTTCTTTCTTTCCAAGCACCCGCTTTTTATAGTTTTCCAAAAACTCATAGGTATGCCTTTCCCCTTCGATTTGACGTACAAATACGTCTTCCCCGCAGAACCAATATACATTTTCCTTTAGCCCGCCCGGCATCGGATAAATCGAGCCAAGCCCATATTCAATCTCATCGCCTACCGGCTCCCCTTTTATATTGTTTTTCCGCACATAATCCATCAAATGGTCAAAGGTAATGTTATAGGACACATATCCTTTGTTGTTTTCATCCATAATCTCATCTTTTTTGGCAATGCAGGGACTGATAAATGCAAGCCTGTCAGTAATCTTCTCGTATTTTTTCGCATAAATCGCCGCACACATCAAGGGGCTTTGTACTGGTACAAGGCTAGGGATTAGTTCCGGAACATAATGCTCGATATAACTGACCACCGCCGGGCAAGGCTGGGAAATCCCTCCCGTAAAATGATGTTCGCTGATATATTTCACATATCCCCACGTGGTAATGTCCGCCCCGAAACTGACGCTGATAATACGGTTTACCCCCATTTTCTTTAAACCGCCCAAAATCCTTTTGTACTCCCCGGGATAATTCGCCGCAAATGCCGGAGCTAACAAAAGGGATATCTTCACCCCTTTTTTCAAATCCTCAAAAAAACTTTCCGTATCGTCCACAAACTCCCTTGCATCATGTTCGCAGGCATCAAAACAAGCGCCGCAGGCGATGCATCTTTCCCCATCCACCTGAATAATCTGTTTCCCGTCTTCTTCCATCGCTTTATTGGCCGTAATGACGGGGCAGACAGAAATGCACTTGTTGCACCCGATACATTTTTCATTGGTAAATACCAGTCCTCCCTGCTTTTCCATTCCCATAATTTCACCCTCCACTATTTTCCTGAACAGCGATTTATTCCCGCGAGCAACGAGCCAAGTGGCTGCTTACAGACATTTGGCGACTGCCGCGAGGGTCAAATACCCCGCTGCTTGGCAGCGCTGCAAGTTTGATACCCCATTGCTTGCAGCGGGGTCTTTGATTTTTATCTCAAGCGTGCTATTATTATAGCAATTTTTCATATCATTTGTCACCATTTTCCGCAAAAAAACATCGGTTCTATATGGATTTTTATAGTTTATGGGATTGCCGGCCCCTGCTGCTGATTTTCCTATAAAAATCCGGATGTCAAAAGGCCTGCCCGGCAGAGCCGCTTGGCATATGGCACAAAAGAATATTGTGCAAGTGATTTTTGTACGATGGAGAGGAGACTCAAAAATCGTGGAAGCCAATGCTGAACATGATTTTCGTCTTAAGAGGCTCATCGGAATGCTTCGTACAACAAAACGCGCACAATATTCTTTTGTGCCATATGCCAAGCGGCTCTGCCGGACAGACCTTTTGACACCCGAAACCTATTAAAATCGAGTAGGGAAGCCCTTCTGGCAAAGGATTCTCCGTCTGCGGCGGGTCGCGGTAACGATATGTTTCCTTTCTGCCGCAGAGAATATATTTTAAGAAACCAAAAAATTACTTTTTACTCCCCGCTTTCCATAATGCCAGCAGGCAAAAAACTGAAACCGCCATGAAAATACCGCAGTTTAGCGGTGTGACGATGTTCCCTTTCACAACTTTGTCATAACCGGCAATAAATACTGCGGTATTGGCACAGGCATGGAACCATACAGGTGCAAAAAAACTGCCAAACCATTCATAAGAATAAGTAATTGCAATGCCAAGGACAGCCCCGTATATACCTTGTACAAGATTTCCATGATAAATGCCAAACATTACACCGCAGACGATAACGGACAATGCTTTCCCGAAATATCTCCGCATCCGGTTGTAAATAAGCCCCCGGAACACAACTTCTTCCGCCAGCGGGGAAACCAGCCCATAAATCAGGATTCCTATGCCCAATGCCACCCCATACTGCCTGTCTGCCACTTCCTGGTATCTCTCTGAAATCCGGGTGAGCCCGGCAAGCGCCATCAACAGGTTAACGCCAAGGGCAAAAGAAACGGCAAAAATGCTTAAAAGTACATATTTTAACGTTTTCAGGGCAGTTTCCTCCCCGGTTTCCGTCTCTGTTCCTCCCAAAACCTTAGCCCATTTCAATTCCATCCGCGCCATAGGCCATACCGCCGCCATACCTATGGCCAGCGACAATGCATTCAGCAGCCCGCTCACCGTGGATGCATTCTTTGTCATAAATTCCCCATAACCGTTTCCGAATGCCCCCATACTGAAATTAACCAAAAATGCCAATAAGATTTGCGCCAGGTCATGGACGACAAAGTAAATCAGAAAAGGCAGCAGAATATTCACCGTCTTGCGGAAAGAACTCTCTTGTGTTGTTTTTATTCTTCCATTGTCTTTCATCGCATCAAAAGCCTCCCCAATTCCTCTACCGTCTGTACCACATAATCCGCACCGGCAGCTTCCAGTTCCCCCTCTTCCGCATAGCCGAAAGCCACCCCTACCGTCACCAGCCCATGCGCCTTTCCTCCCGCAATGTCGAACTTCCTATCGCCAATCATCACCGCTGCCAAGTTGCCGCTCCCTAATCCATGCTCCTCTTCTGTGCCTTCCCCCTTCACGGCTTCCACCCCAAGCTGCCGCAAAGCTTCCTCCACCACTTCTTCTTTCTTATCCCTTCTGCCGTCCAGCTCACTTCCTACAATCACCGTAAAATAATCATAAATCCCGAAATGGCGCAATACCTGTTCCACGAATATCTGCGGCTTGCTGGAAGCCACTGCCAAAACCTTCCCGCCCGCTTTTAGCCTTGACAGCACTTCCTCAATCCCCGGATAAATGGCATTTTGGTAAATGCCTTTCGGCCTGAACCATTCCCGGTATTTCTCCACTGCCCTTTTTGCCTTTTCTTCGTCAAACCCGTAAAAATCCATAAAGCTGCTTTGCAGCGGCGGCCCGATAAAAGGTTTCAGCTTCTCCAAATCCGGCTCTTCAATCCCAAACGCCCGCAGGGCATACTGCACCGACGTCGTAATCCCTTCTTTCGGGTCTGTCAAAGTACCGTCCAAATCAAACAATAAATATTTATATTCCATACACGTTCTCCGTAAACTCGCCTTTTTACAACCTGGCTGCGCATTATCCTTTCTGCCGCCCCCTGTTTTGATATTAATAAAAGCGTTCCTTACCACATTATGGCATAGTATCCGGTTTTACGAAAACGGATGCAAGCCGCGTTAAAGTATCCGGAAATTCTATGCCTTGCGCCTTCAGTTTCCCCATATCCATTCTGATATTCCTGGGGGAATCCGCAAAAGCTTCCATATTTTTCTCTAACCGTTCCACAGGGAGCCCTACATTCCCCAGCAGCCGGTATACCGTTTCATAAGTATTGTAACTGTTTTCGGAACCGTAATTATAAATCCCGGAAGGAAGCCCAAATACTTTTTCCATATTTTCAACGGCCAGACGGACATCCGTAATCCCGCGGTAATCATAGACGGGGTATGCCATTTCCCTTCCGCTGGCTACCGTTTCCATCAAAGTAAGCATAAAATTCCCATGCTCCTTTTCCTGCTGCTTTTCCATATCATACATCCAACTTAGCCGCAGGGCAACACTATCTTCACAGTACGCGAAGCAACGCTTTTCCGCTTCCAGCTTTTGTCTGCCATATTCATTGGCAGGAACCAGCTTTTCGCTTTCTTTATGGGCATTTTTTTCGCTGCT
Source organism: uncultured Kineothrix sp. (assembly GCA_910588855.1). Taxonomy (GTDB): domain Bacteria; phylum Bacillota; class Clostridia; order Lachnospirales; family Lachnospiraceae; genus Kineothrix. The sequence goes on from CAJUSR010000018.1 coordinate 32,349, forward strand.
CCCAAAGTATACCTGGTCGGAACTGCAATAAATAAGCCTGGCTCCCCATTTCCCGCATACCCTTGCAATATTTTCCGTTCCTTCCACATTTATCTGCCAGGACTTTTCCGGATTCTGCCCGCACCAGCCCACATCCGAAACCGCCGCACAGTGGACAACCATTTCCGGTTTTATCCTCTCAAATGCCATCTCTATAGATTTCCGGTCAAGGATATCCATTTCGCCATGCCCCGGGCATATGCCCTGATAAGCCTTCCCTATCCGGCTTCCGAAGAAACCGCTCCCTCCGGTCACTAAAAGTTTCATTCCAGCCTCCCAACCTTTCTTTCCCTATTCCCCTATCGCCATTCCTTTTACCCTCTCCAGCCCTTTTTTTACCGGGGGAAGAGAAACTATCATTAGCGTCAGCAACGCTTCCAGCCCGATATATGACCCGTTGTATATCAAAGAATATACAGGCGCCGACATATGATAGCCGGAAGCATAACTTCCGAAAAAAATCATACCCGATAAAAAGGTAAAGAAATACCTCCCCAGTATACCAGCTATATAGCCTTTTATCAAACCATACTTTTTTTTGGAAAAAATCCCGGAAAACCCAAGGGCGCCAAACCCAAAAATATAATCCGTAAATATCTGGGGGATACTGATAATATAAGGGTCTACCACTAGCTGCAAAATACCGTAGGCAATTGCCGCCATCATCCCGCCTTTCAAACCGTACCAATAGCCGATAAGGCAGATGAAAAGCATACTGAACAACGTAGCGCTTCCGCCCATAGGCAGGTCAACGATTTTTATCATAGATGTCACCATCGCCAAAGCCATCGCCATAGAAGAAAATATAAGCTGCCTTACACCGGATTTTTCCTCTTCCTTCCGTCCTGACACAAAACATGCCGCCAGCAAAATGCCAATCATAATGGCAACCAGCGCGCCATACCCCATTCCTGTCAGTTCAAAATAGTTTCCGCTTTCTTCATTCAAAACTTCTTTTACAAAAAATGACATAAAAAAACCTCCTTCGTAATTGCAAATCACTTGGAGGGGTTCCATTTCAGGATTTTATGTTCCACTCAACAGGCAGCAGGGCAAATCCCGGCTTCGGCATTCTCCGCCAACGCAGAACCGATGGAGTCACTTACCATATCCCCATCCTTTGCCTGCCGTTCCGGTTTAAAACGGCTTTACCTATTCCCCGCAAAATCAAATGTTCCATAAAATCCCGCTTCCCTTCGCCAGTATTATCTGGATCAGGTTATGAGGGTTAGAATCTTTGTCAGACTCAATCTCAGCAAATGCTCCCCTAGCGATTTATGTTATTTTATCCGTGTTTACTATACCTTTTCCTAAAAGGTTTGTCAAGGATTGAGGGCTCACATCTCCTTTCCCTTTCTCCCCCATATCCCTTTCATCAAACAAATCTCAGCCTTACTGATGTTTTCCGGCTTTTCCGTCCTCAGCACAAAACATCCCTCTGTGGAAGAGTTGTAAAATAGTTTTGTTCCTACTGCCTCTCCATCGTTTACATAAACCTCCACTACCCGGCGATCCACATAAATTTCCAGACTGGCAGCTTTCTCCACATCTGCCAGAAAGCATATCCCTTGGCTTCTGACCCCTTTTGTTTCTATCCGAAGCCCCTGTCCGTCATTCAGAAGCGAAATCTCTTTTTCTCCATCTTTCCCCAAAAGAATGGCAAATTCCGTATCCTCCGAAAAATGGATTTTGGCCCGGTACGCATTGCCTTCTATCCGATGAAGCTGCAGGCACTCCCCTTTCCCAAGGTATATTTCCTTCCCTTTTAATATCTCTATTTCCTCCACCGGCTTCATATACAGCTTATTGTTCCTGATATGAAGCTGCCTTGGCAGCGTCATGCTTCCATACGCCCCATTTTCCCTCTCTATATGTTCCTCATAAAAATCAGAAACCCATCCGATGCTAATCCTGCGCTCGCCATGCTCAAAACTTTGCATCGCATAACAGTTGCCCCCAAAATCAAACCACCCACTGTTTTCCACCTGCAGCCTTTGTTCCCTAAAATCCCCTATATAATATCTGCTCATCTGAAGTCTGCCGCACTCGTCATGATGATGCATCCATGCCCCAATCGCCAGATATTTCCCGTCCAATTCCATAAAGTCCGGGCATTCAAAACACCTTATGCCGCTGCTTTCTTCCACCAACAGCGGATGCAAATACTTCCAATGCTCCATATCTTTCGATTCATACAAAAGGATAGTCCCCTTCCCCTTTATGGCACTGGCAAGCACCATATACCAATGCCCTCCGATTTCTAATACTTTAGGATCCCTAAAGTCAAAAGAAGCATCCTCCGGGCGTTTTCCAATAATGCATTTTTCCTCTGTAAAGTGAATCATGTCTTTGCTTCGCATCATCCACTGCTGCTGCAATGTTTCTTCGCAGTCATTATGAGGCCCTATATGGCGGGTAAAATAAAAAATAACTTCATCCCCTTCCACAACGGCACAGCCGGAAAAAGCGCCTCCTACCAATTCTTCGGGATTCTTCAGAATCTCATCCTGCGGCGCCAACGCCACCGGAAGATGAACCCAATGAACCAAATCTTTGCTGACAGCATGTCCCCAGTACATATTGGACCATTTCTGCCGGTGAGGGTTAAATTGATAAAACATATGGTAATATCCCTGAAACCAGCATAGCCCGTTAGGGTCGTTCATCCAGTTTTTCCAAGGCGTAAAATGATAAGTTTCACGGATGGGGGAATCGTAGTGTATGCCTTCCTCCACCGGAAGGAATCTGCCGCTTTGCCTTTCCTGTTCCAGATATTCCACCCCGGTTTCCAATATTTTTTCGTTCCCGCTTAAATAGCAAAGAGTCACATCACATGTACCCCTTTCTATTTCATATTCCGTATCCGGCTCCACAGGAAACTTCAGCCATGTATAATAAGCTGTTTCCGCCTCTTTCTCCATGCTGTTTCTTTGGGCAGAAACCACTTTGATTTTTCCTCCCTTTTCTCTGGCCCTGGCAAAAATCTCCAGACATGTATATTGCTGTGTATTCATTTTCTCTATTCCTCTTCCTTTCCAATCCTTTTCTTATCTATTAAGATTCTGGTGTCCAAACAATGTCATTTAGTTAACGGTACCGGACGCCGTGAGGAACATAAAATGCCCCGTCACCACGCTTTCGCTCGGTAAAAAGCGTAACGGACACTAAACTCGTGAGGAACCTCGTTAAGTGCCGACGCTTTTTAACGGGTTCCTTGCGCATTTTATGTTCCTCACGGCTGAATCAAGGCGCTAACTAAATGACATTGGGTGTCCAAAGTTCTGTTTTTATGGAACCCGTTCCATATTTTGATAGTAGAATAATCCGGGCAAATTGTCAATCACATCCTTCATTTTTTCCCCCGGATTCAAAAAAGCCGGTTTCTACTATACAAAATGCATAAAAACCGGCTTCCTTTCAATATTATTATTTATTTTCCACAATCCACATCTACATAATTTATACCAATTTGTAAAATATCTATAAAATAGATGCCCCGTTTTCCGGTAAAGTGGTTTGCCCAAACTGGATATCCACATCCAAAATCTGCCTGTGGGGCACATTCTTCCTCTGCTCCACCCTATCCAGAAGTGTATTTACGGATACTTCCGCCAACAATTCTACATTTTGCCTAATAGACGTAACAACCGGGTAAACCATCCTCGTAATACTGGTGGCATCAAATCCCACAAAACAAATATCTTCCGGTATTTTCATCCCACGCTGCAACGCCACATTCATACACGCCACAGCCCCTAAATCCCCGCCGAATACACCGTCAATATCAGGATGTTTTTTCAGGATTTTTTGCGCCATCCCATAATAAGCATCCCACTCAAAAGTATTCCAATCCATCGCTTCCTGCAAGACCTGTACATGTTCCCCTTCCAATATCTCCTGAAACGTCACATGGCGCTCATTTGCAAAAATGTTCGGCGACACACCGGAAATCTGAAGCACCTTTTTGCAATGATTGCAAAGCATCAATTCCGCCGCCAGTCTCCCACCCATCACATGGTTCGAGCCTACAATAGGAATCTGCGGCCCGAAATCCCGGTCAATAGATACAATCGGCTTTTTCTGCCTTAAATATTCCTCCCCATCTAAACAATGGGAACCGGTGATTATTCCATCTACCATATTCCGTTCCAGCATATCCAAGTATTCGCGTTCCCTGTCACTAATGCCCACCGCATTGCAAATCATAGTCTTATAGCCCTGCCGGTATAGCTCCATTTCAATATTTTTAGCCAAACAAGAAAAGAACGGGTGGTCTAGGTCAGGTACTATCAGACCTACTATCCCGCTCCGGTTCCGATACAAATTCCTTGCCAGTTCATTTGGGGTATATTCCAGCTTCCGCACTGCTTTCTCAATTTTTTTCATCGTCGCCGGAGCAACATACCCCGTTTTGTTTAAAGCACGCGATACCGTACCGACCCCCACTCCCGCTTCCTTTGCCACATCTCTGATACTTGACATTCTACCGCCCCCGGCACGCTCAATATTCTGTGTTCAGGATATCATACGGCAATTTATCCGTCAATATCCTCCCTTTTCCACCGACGAAATCAATTGCCCGTTTTCCAATATCCAAATCCAATTATCCCTTTTTCCCCACCCTTTCACTTCCTCCAACGCTTCCATATTCACTAAAATCCGTATTAAAACATACTGATTATAAAATATTTTGATTACAAAATACTCTGATTATAAATATATTCTGATTACAAAAATACCCTACAATTACAAAATACAATAACTACAAAAATACCCTGATTACTAAATTATGCTGTTTGCAAAAATAACAATCAAAAAATATATCAATTACAATGCAATTTCTTCATGAAGCCGGAAGGAATAAATGATTTTCTCTTTCACCTTCTTGCCTGTCAGCTGCTGCAGCGCCCTTGCATAATATTCCAACTGTATCCGGTACTTCTCTATCAGCTCTTTTCCCGCATCTACCCGGTCTGTCTTATAATCCGCCACAACGATTTCCCCGTCCTCTTCAAAATAAACGTCTATAATCCCCTGTATCAGCACAAGTTCCTCAGAGGGGAAATCCCCATTCAATTCTTTTGCCGGAATCCCCAGCACAAACGGTTTCTCCCGGTAAAGGCATCCTTGTTTCTCCGCCGCAGCCATCCGCCTTGCCAAATCCGAAGAAAGGAACGTTTTGATTGCAGAAACGGATATAACTTCCGCATATTCCGGGCTGAGCATCCCTTCCTGCTGCATTTTCTTTATCTGTTCTTCCACCGGCTCTGCCCCAGCCCCAAAATCCATCAATTCCATTGCCTTATGGAAGGCGCTGCCTCTGTCCTTGCCCCCAAGGGCTTCTTCCTGCTTCATAAATTTGGGGATATAGGGTATCACGGTCTCTTCTTCATATAAACGGAAAGAAAAATCCTGCTCCTCTATTTGCCCTGCTTTTTTCAATTCCGACACAGTCGTCTTCGTATATAAATCCGCCAAATTGCTATATTGATAGGCACTGTCGAATATCTTCGACAGATTTGCCATAAGCCCGCTATCCGTATCCGTCATGGGGTTGGAGCATTCCAGCCTCTTTCTCAAATTTTCCGCCAATATCTGCTCTCTCACATCCATTGCCTGCCATTCTTCATCCCCAAGGATTTTTATCTCCATTTGTGCCTTCCACTTCCATGAGTTTTCCGGTTTTTTGGGTATTTCCAAGCCACACGACTCCCAAAGGGGTTCCATTGCCGGATGCACGCAAAGCGCCGGAAGCAGGAAGTCAAGGTAGCTCCCTGCCCCCGCCAGTTCCCCATACATAAGCCGCCCAAAACCGCGCATAGCAATCGGGATTAACATGGCCAGTTTCTTCTCCGGTTTGTCAATCATCCCCGTCAGTATGAGCTTTTCCTTTGCACGGGTCAGCGCCACATACAATACTCTAAGTTCTTCCCCCAAATTGTCCAGCCGCATTTTTTCACCGATTATATTTTTCCTTACAGTCTTCCCTTGCAGCCTCCGCTCCACATCTACATAATCCGCGCCAATACCCATATCCACATCTGCAATCATCTTACCGTTTATATCCTGCATGTTGAATTTCTTAGCCAGCCCGCTGACAAAGCAGATAGGAAACTCCAACCCCTTGCTCTTATGGATACTCATAATCCGCACTACATCCGCATTCTCGTCCAGAATATTGGCTTCTCCATAATCCACTTCATATTTCTCCAACTGCTCCATATAGCGGATGAAATGAAACAACCCATAGTAACTGGTCTGCTCAAAAGCAGCCGCTTTTTCCAAAAGCATCTGTACGTTCGCCTTCCGCTGCCCTCCGCCCGGCAATGCGGCAATATAATGCAGATACCCCGTCCTTATCACAATTTCCTGCAATAGCTCATGGATAGGCATATAGACTGTTTTATCCCTGTATTCTTCCAGAAACGACAAAAACCGTTGGATTTTTATTTGCAATTCCCCTTCCTTTTCCGCCTGTTCTTTGATGCAAAAATACAAGCCCTTCCCCTTGTCTTCCACAGCCCCCCGTATCCGGGCAATCTCTTCATCGGAAAACCCGCCGAAAAAGGACTTCAGCACGCCAAATAACGGAATATCCTGCCTTGGGTTATCCAATACTTGCAAAAACTGCAAAAGGGTCCTTATTTCCCTAGCCGCAAAATATCCTGTCTTCGACAGGACATGGGAAGGAATCCCTTCTTCCTTCAGGATGCTTTTAAAATCCTCATCCCAGCCCGCATTGGTACGAAGAAGGATAACGATATCTTTATAACAGGCTTTCCGCAATTCCCCGCTCTCCTTATCGGTCACAGGGAAATGCCCTACCAGTTCTTTAATACGCTTTGCCACAGCATAAGCCTCCCTTTGCCGGTCGGACAATATTTTCCCATCCTCCGGCAAATCCTCCTCCGGCTCAATGGCATACCCGTTTTCTTCCGGTTCCGTTCTGCCGTCCTTTTCCCCCTTCCGAATCAACAGCAATTCTGTCTGGTATACCGGACTGCCTTCCGGCTGTGGCGGCAGGGGATACGACGCGCCCGGATAAAGCGCAGCCTCTTCGTCATATTCTACGCCCCCCAATTCCCTTCCCATAATCCGGGAAAATATATAATTCACGCTATCCAGCGTTTCCGGCCTGCTGCGGAAGTTTTTATGTAGGTCAATCCGCCTTTTCCCTTCCCCCTCCTTTCCGTACTCTTCAAACTTTTCCATAAAGATTTCCGGCCGGGCCAAACGGAACTTATAGATGCTTTGCTTCACATCCCCTACCATAAACCGGTTGAACCGACCGCTTTCTTCGCCCGAAATGCTTTCCAGAAGCATTTCCTGCACCAGATTGCTGTCCTGGTACTCGTCAATCAATATCTCTTCAAAATAATCCCGGTAATCCAATGCCGTCCAGCTTGGTTCATAGGTTTTCGCTCCCCCTTCTTTCCTCCCTTCTTCCCCCTCTTCCTTTTCCCCCTTCCGTACCAAGATGGAAAGGGCAAGATGCTCCATATCCGAAAAATCAATAATATTGTTCTCTCTTTTCTTCCTATCCAGGGCTTCCTTAAAGGCAAGGGTCAGATTTATCAAAGTGCAAACCGCGCCGCCGCTCCCCCTCATATATTCCAACACCGTTTCCGGCGGAGCGGGAAAATACTTCCCGCAGATACGTTTTATTGTGTCTTTGATTCCTTTGCGGATTTCCTGTATTATTTCCCTTTTTGTTTTGGAAACACTGTCGTCCTTTTTCGCTGGCAGCCTGCCGAAAGCTATCCCCTGATACAAGGCATACCCTTCCCCATATCGCTTTATTTCCACCAACTTACGTAAATTTTCCGCCTCTTTCTCCAGCACTTCCCCATACATATAAGGTCCATCCGGCTGCTGGCAGGTTTTTATGCATTCCTCTATCCGCAACAAACAGTCCTTTGCCATAAGCATGGCCTGTTCCATCCCATAACGGATAAACTCTGCCTGTTCCAATTCCTCCAGGCTCCCAATCCCATAGTCGCCCTTCCTCTCTTCTAACCATTCCTCCGGCCAGGGATTACTCTCCGCGAACTGGTAAAGCTTTAAAATATGCCCTTCGATTGCGCTATCCGTATTCCCCGTGCTGAAATATTCCACACAATGTAAAAATTCCTCTTCTTTACGGGCGAACCTTTCTTCCAACAGCTCTTTCATTACATCCTGTTTCATCAACTTCAGTTCCCCCTCGTCCGCCACGCGGAATCCCGAGTCTAAACCGATGTCATTAAAATTATTCCTGATAATGAACATACAAAAGCTGTCGATTGTGGTAATCTGGGCATTGTGGACTAGTGTTGCCTGTTTTTGCAAATGCTCATTTTCCGGCTCGCTTTCCAGCCTTTTCGCAATGGCTGCGCCAATCCTCTCCCGCATCTCCGCCGCCGCCGCATTGGTAAAAGTCACCACCAAAAGCCTGTCGATATCCACAGGCTTTTCCTTATCGCTTATCATCTTTACAATCCGTTCCGTCAAAACCGCCGTTTTTCCTGAGCCTGCCGCCGCCGACACCAGAACATTGCTTCCTCTCGCATCAATTACCTGCTGCTGCTCCTTCGTATATGTAATCCCCATACTCTTACCATGCCCTTTCTGAAAATCGAAAATGCAAAACCGGCAATCCCTTCTGCCGCAATATCATTATGGAATATCCATTTCATCCGCCCTATCGCTTTTGGCATTCTCTTCCTTCATCCTTATCAGCGCTTCCTCTTCTTTCATCCCATCCAACTGCCTGTAATGGTATCCGGGAATCCTTCCATCAAAACCGCAGACCGAACGGAAATTGCAATAATCACATGCCTTTTCTGTTCCCTGCCTGCAGGGCCTTGCCCCAATTTTCCCGTCCAAAATCTCCCCGCCGATTTCTTTTATCTTCAAATTTACGTATTTTGATATTTCCTGAAGCTCTTCTTCGTTTATGACACTGGATTTGACACTTAACGTACCGTCCTTTTTCCGCTCCAATGGCAGAATATCCGACTTATCCGAAAATTCCCTGTCTAAATATGCGATAATCGTGTCATTATCGTTGACTATACCGGTCATCCTCAGCTCTTCCCTCAACCGGGCATCCAATTCTTCTTCTGTCATTTCCCCGTCAAACTTCACCACCGGGTCTGCCACACGGTAATACAAAAGTGCTGCCGGAACCACTTTTTTCCCCGGGTTTCTCTTTTTCTCCATTTCCACCGCCGCATTCATATAGACGACTAATTGCAATTGCAGCCCATAATACAATGCTGCCAAGTCAAATCTTTTGCTGCCGGACTTATAATCAATTACCTTTACGTAAACATTTCCGCCCTCTTCATAAGTATCAATACGGTCTATCCTGCCCCGCAGCTTCATTTTCTCTTCCTTTGACAGCGCAATATTGACGGATTCCAAATCTTCCGCCATAGTAAAAGAAACTTCAACATCCCTGGGCACAAAACTCCCTTTCCGCAATTGATACTGCAAGGTCTGCACCGCCCGTTTCAATATGCGGCGCATCCTTTCGATGGCATATTCGTTTCTCGCACTGCTATATAAAACCGTCTCCCCATATGCCGATGCATATTCCTCCAAAGTTTCCCCTAATATCCTGTCCGCTTCCTCTTCCTGAAAGTCAAACCAACTGCTGCCGTTTTCTTTCAGCTTCCCGGAAAACCTTTCCAACACCCCGTGGAAAACATTCCCCATATCTACCGCTTCAAACCCGTATTCCTCCCGCTCCTTCAAAGATAAGCCATATTGGAGAAAATGGGCATAGGCGCAGGATGCATATTGTTCCAGACGGCTCACGCTGCTGGTCAACAATTGCCCATACAAAAGCCGGGCAATCTTTTTCCCCAAATCGGTTTCCTGATAACGGATAAACGCCCCCTCCACCAAACGGTCAACTTCCTTCTGGTATTCTTCGTCCTTATGATAGATATGATAAAGGGTAAAAAACTTCTTTTCTTCCTCCAATCCCATGATGCCGGCCCCATAATCCCGCAGCATATCCGCCACATAGTCCATGCCTGCCCGCTTGGATTCCATCTGCTGCTCGAACCCTCTAAGTTCCGGCTTTTGTATCAAAAGCCGGGGAAATAGTTTCCTTAAAGTATCCACCAGATAAGCCGGACGGATGCTCTTCCCTTCCTGATTCACCTTGCAATAGGAAAGGTATAAATGCTCTGAAGGCTTTGTCATGTTCATATATAAATAAAGCCGCTGGATATACATCTGCTGTCTCGGGGTAGGCGCCAGCTCATAAGGGGATTCCTTTAAAAATTCCCTGTCAATATCGGAAATAATCCCACCGCTTCCTGTATTTTTTGGGATATTCCCATCATTCACGCCAACAAAAAACAATACCTTAATTTCCTTTAATCTGGTTCTTTCGATATCCCCTACCACCACTCTGTCTACATTCTGCGGAATAGTTCCTACCTGAATTTCACCAAAGCCCGCATCCAGAATATCGGCAAATTCCTTCAAGCCCATCTTTTCTTCCGCAAGCAGACTGTCAATCTGGTCTAAAAGGTCCATCACCAAACGGTAAATCTGTCCATACTCTCTTGCCCGGGGCATATCTCCCTGGCAGCGGAACATCCTTTCATAAACCGCCAGTTTTTCCTGCACACAGTTTTTCGTTATGAACCGGTACAATGCTTTTATTTTTTCCCCTGCCGTTCCTATCCCCTTCTCCATAAGCGGAGCCATCTGCTCCATCACACCAAGGCGCATTTCATTGAAAACCGCCAGTTCTTCCTCTTTTATCCCTCCCGGCATCGCCGTAAAAAGTGACGACCATTTTTTCTTTCCACTGATACCACAGGCCATCACATAATTTTCCAACCTGTCCGTATCTTCCCTGTCAAATCCCGTAAGCCCGCTCCGCAAATAGTGGAATACCGACTGATAGGAAAAATTATCCATCACCAGCTTCAATGCACTCCGTATGTATTCAATAAAGGGATTTAAAAGAATCCCTTTCGTATAATCCATAAATACAGGAATCTCAAATTTCTCCGCCTCCGCTTCCACATGGGCAGCATAAGTTTCCAGATTCCCTGTAACAATCGCAAAATCCCGATAGCAATAATCCTTTTTCCGGATAAGTTCACGCATTTTGATGCAAATCTGCCTTACTTCTTCTCCCGGAGATGCCGCCTCCATCAAGTGTACCGTCTCATTTGCCCCTTCATAAGGCTTTGCCGGATACCGGAACAGATATTTTTCCAAATGCTGCATTTCCCCATTCCCGGAAAATCTGGGCAGGCCCTTCTCCCCGTTTCCACCGCGGATAAATACGTCGGCCCCTCTGGATACCCCCTCTTCCTCCGCCAGCCGTATTAAATCCGCCGCCGTTTTTTTGCTCAGATAAAAGAGCTGCTGTTCTCCATTGGGTTGATAAGGGTTGGCTTCCCCACCGTCCATAACCGCAGTTACAATCACTTCCTTTGCCAGCCCCATAATCCTCTGTATCAGTCTGTTTTGAATCGGAGTAAAACCGGTAAAACCGTCAAATGCCACTATGCTGTTTTTAATGATTTTGGACTTCGGCAGCATCCGGCATAATAAATCCAGCGTTTCTTCCGTCGTCACATATTTTTCCTTGATAAACTGCAGAAAATGCCCGTAAAGTACGCACAAATCTTTTAGCTTATGATGCAGCGCCCCCCTCTTCTTTGCAAATTCCGTCAGTTCCTCCAGCTCTTTTACCCCGATGCCATACTGCATAAATTCGGAAACTGCCGACTTTACTTCATGGATATACCCGATTTTATTTAAGTTGCCGCCGATTACCGGCATCTCTTCCCCAATTGTTTCCGCTACTTTACGCAAGACAAGGCTTTTTCCGGTATCATCCAATACTGTATGCCTATCTTGGCCCACTTCCTCCAATATTCTGTGGGAAAGCCTTCCGAAGCTTAATACATCGATATTCATAATCCCTTTCTTCGGATGCGCTTTTACCAAATCCATCTGTGTCTGCATCGTAAACTGGTCAGGCACGATAATCAAAAACTCCGTCTTCGGGTTCTCCATTGCCCGCTTGATAATCTCTTTATGCAAACCCGTACTCTTCCCAGCCCCTGACGGCCCAAAATAAAATCGAAGTCCCATGTTGTTCTCCTATTATGATTCCTGTTTTCCCCTACATCAATGGCGCCGCCACCTTCATCAAACTCCCTACCGCTTTTATGCTCCATTTCTCTTTGCGTACCGTTTCTTCAGTCACTTGACGGCACTTCGCAAGGGTAGCCTGAAAATCTTTTTCTATCTCCGGAACGCAGTCTGTGCGATACATATACGTGGCGCATTCAAAATGATGATATAAGCTCCGGTAGTCTAAATTGATTGTTCCTACCACCGCTTCCTGCCCATCGCATACAAACACTTTGGCATGGACGAAGCCGGGCGTGTATTCGTATATTTTTACCCCGGATTCCAAAAGGGAAGCATAATGTGTTTTTGCCAGAGCATAAGGGATTGCCTTATCCGGAATCCCCGGGAGCAGCAATACTACTTCTACGCCTCTTTCCGCCGCAAATTTTAGAGCAGTTTCCATTTCCCCATCCAATATCAGATATGGCGTCATAATATGTACATATTCCAAAGACCGGTTCAAGATATCCATATACACTCTTTCGCCTAATTTATCATTATCCAACGGGCAGTCCCCATAGGGAATGACATAACCTCCCGCTCTTTTATCCGGCTGTGACGGATAGGAAAGGAAACGGGTGTACTCGACCTGTTTTTCATCAATTCCCCACATTTGCAAAAACATCAAGGTAAAGCTTTTCACCGCATCGCCTTTCAGCATAACGGCCGTATCCTTCCAATGCCCGAATTTCACTTTTTCGTTGATATACTCATCCGCCAGATTCACCCCTCCGTTAAATGCCGTATGCCCGTCAATCACCAGTATTTTCCTATGGTCACGATAATTATAGTGGGTGGAAACAAACGGGGATACAGGTGCAAAAGCCTTACACCGGATTCCCAATGCCTTCAGCCGCTTTGGATAATCATGGGGCAGCAATGCAAATTCACAGGCTCCGTCATACATCAGCCGGACGTCTACTCCCTGGGCAGCCTTCTTTGCCAATATTTCCAATATCCTGCCCCACATAAGCCCTTCGTCTATAATAAAATATTCCATAAAAATAAAATGCCGGGCTTTTTCAAGCTGTTTCAGCATCTCTTCAAACTTATCCTCGCCCTGAGGGAAATAAACCACAGATGTATCCGCAAACACCGGGTGGCATCCGCTTCTGTGCATATAATGGGCCAGTGCCGCCACGCCTTTATCCTCTTCCCTCAGCCTGGCCATAACATCCTCCGGCTGCGGAATCTGTTCTTTTGTATCCGTTACCATATCATTGACACGCTTCTTCAACGCCCGATGCCCAATATTGCTCTGGGTATACAGGAACAGAAGCACACCAAACACCGGAAGAAGCATAATTGCAATCAACCATGTGATTTTCGCCGTAGGGTTAATCTTACTATTGAGCAGATAAACTACCATCACAACAGTAAATAATGCGGTTCCGCCCAAAATATGAGGCAAAAAATCTTCAAACCACTGGAAAATACTAAAAAGAATCAAAATCTGCACCACCAGCAAAAGCAGCATCAGCCCAAAACGGCTGAATATCGCATGGATAATACCTTTTTGACCCTTCTTTAAGAGGATAAGCCCTTTGTTTTTATAATCTGTCTGCATAATCCTTTCTCCTTTGCAAAACCTGCCAAAACCAATACCGAGGATTCGTTTCTCCAATGTCCTAATATATATGGTTCTGGAATGAAATATTTTTCTTATTATAAACCGTACAGTAACAGGATGGTCAAGCAAAGGCTTTCGCCTGTCCTTTCACCCGCAGATACAGATATATCAAAGAATTTACTGCCTTCCTTCATCGTTGCAGATAAGGAATAATTTCCTTTACCGAATGAAAAATCAAATCCGGTTTTATCTCCGATTCCCTAACGTCGTTGAGGGTTGCTTCGCCGCTTAAGACGAGGATACCCGTAAGTCCATTGTTTTTTCCGGCAGCAATATCGGTGTAAAGTCGGTCCCCTACCATCGCTGTCCTCTCCCGTTCAACGGAAACCCTTTCCATTAAATAGTCAATAATCGCCCCGTTTGGTTTCCCAATGATGCAATCAGGATACCGCCCTGTCGAAGCATGGATGAAAGCATGGATAGCGCCGATATCGGGGATAAATCCACTTTCTGTCGGGCAATTGTAATCAGGATGGGTAGCGATATAAGGCAAGCCTTGCCTTACAAAATCACAGGCTTTGCACAGTTTTCCATAGTCCAACGTGGTATCGAAAGCCGTAACGATTGCCTGCGGCTTTTCATCGTCCAGCACAATCCCTTCTTTTTCAAACTGCGCTTTCAGCAAGTCATTGCCCAGCAAGAATACTTTTTTCCCGGGGTAATTCCGTAGGAGATAGGAAATGGCAGCCTGGCCGGAAGTGATAATTCTATCCACCCCTGTTTCCAACCCCATACGCCTTAATTTTTCCACATAAACTTCCGGGCTTTTGGATGAATTGTTTGTCAAGAAAACATATTTTTTCCCAACACGCTGGATTTCTTCCAAAAATTCTTTTGCGCCCTCAATCCACTGCTCCCCTAAATATATCGTTCCATCCATATCAAGGGCAAAGCAGTCTATATCGTTTAATTTCCCTTCCCTGTCTTGATTTACCGCCTCCATCGTTCCGCAGGCTGCTGCCGGGGGACATTTTTCCACAGGATTGCACGTATCTTCGCCTGTCTTTTTTCCATCCAATGTATGCCAATATAACCGGTTCCCCAAAAAGACTGTTTCCATTTCCCCCTGTGCTTTCATCCAGGAAAGATAAGAGCGTAAAGTTGCGCCGACTAAAACGTACTGGTTTTCGTCCATCCCCAGCCCGTATTTATCAAAAACTTTTTGAATGATGTCTTCCGTTCCCACCTTTTCCCTGCAAATCCCCCGGAGCAAGTCCGCAATCTCACGCACTTTCTCCTGATTTGCCTTTACTACAGGACCCATATCCGTATAGGTTTCCCCGTGGGAAGGGATAAACAGCCTGCCTTCCAACTTTTCCAGCTTATCCAAACTCCGCAGAAATTCCCCCACATCATACATAAATGATATGTGATACTTTTGCATAATGGCCCCTCCGGTCACGCCATCCGCCACAAACCAGATGCCATCCTCCGCTCCAAAAGCTGCCATAGAAAAGGAATGCCCGTCAATACGCACCATCCGTATCCCTTCCGGCAAAATCTCTTCCGTTAATTCTTCTACCATACTCGGCTGCGCCAAAAGGAATTTATTCCGCAGTTCCTTATAAGGGCTTCCCCCATACAAAAAAGAAGGCTCCAGCACCGTATCTTTTGCAAAAGCCCTATCCAATCCCGGGCAATAAGCCCTGCACCCCGTCCTCTCCTGGATTACCCGGTTCCCGCCAATATGATCCGCGTGGGAATGCGTATTCAATACCATCTCCGGCCGCCAGCCCTTTCCTGCCAAAACCTTCAATACCTTTTTCCCGGCATCTTTATCATTCCCGCTGTCGATTAGGCAAACCCTTTCATCATCCAGCCTGTAAATCCCAATTTTGGACGGACAATCTATATAATACGTCCTCTCCCCTACCTGAACTAATTCGTACACGGTCTTACTCCTTCCACATTTTTATCTTCCATTAAGATTCCCAAGGGTTGGCCAAGCGGCAGTGCCGGACAGACCTTTTGACACCCGAATCTTAATTATGTAAAAACAGGCAGCGAAAACCCGCTGCCCGCCATACTCTATTATGCTCTGGAAAGCTGTATCATCATTTCCATATCCGATATCAGCCCTTTTGAATAGTTCTCCGCCTCCTGATAAATATGTTCTGCCCTCATATAATCTTCGTTCTGCAATGCCCTAATCACCTCGGCGCCAAATTGATGGAATTTCTGGTGTTTCGGCCCAAGACCTTCCCAAACGGTTTCTGTTCCCGGTATTTTCGGTGACATGGCGTAATAAAAATGACCGAACCCGCACTTGGAGGAATCCAACTGTAAGGGGATAATTTCCTTTCCGTCCACCATTTTCTTTAAGTTGCCGAGCCAGACCCTATGTGCATTAATTGCACTGGACATATACTGGGCAAATTCGTTGCGTTCCAAATGATAAAAAGCATCCTCTGTCATGCCGCCCATCTGCCTTACTGCCCCATCCAAAGTTTTCTCTATATCTGCCACCGGCTCCACTGCTTTTTGGAGCTTCTCGCTGACATCACGCATAACAATCGTATTATTTTTAATCTGGTTCTCCATCTCCATCATAGAACTGCTGATTTCCTCGCTGACTGCTGCCAGGGAGCTGATGGATTCATCTACCTCGGATACATGCCTCTGGTTTTCATTGTTGATTTCCCAAACATGTTCAATTCTCTCTGTCATCGTATCCAGAGCTTCTATCGTACTCATCGCACTTTTCGTACTCGTCTGGGACGCTGCCTTAATGCCTTCCACAAAATTCCCCATATCACCGGTCAGTTTCTGGGTCTGCTCTGCCAATCCCCGGATTTCATCCGCAACAATAGCAAAACCGCGCCCTGCTTCCCCGGCTCTTGCGGCTTCGATGGATGCATTCAACGCCAGCAGGTTCGTCTGCATGGATATCGCATCAATCCCTGCAATAACCTCGTTCATCTGATTGATAACATTGAATAAATCATTCAAATCCTTCTGCATTTCGCGGGATACATCAATCGTCTGCTTTGACAGCTCTTTAATGGATGTCAGCTCATTCTGCCCCACTTCTATCTTCTTATTCACTTCGTTCATTTCTTCGGAAACATGGATAATCGTATTCGTCAATTCTTCTTGACTGTTCGTTCTCCCATCGGAAACTGCCGAATTTTCTATTGCGCCAAACATAGACTCTGTAGCTGCAGCCACGTTGTTTGCAATCTGCATAATCTGTTCCGTATGATGCTGCATCGTTAAGTCAAGGGAACTAATCTGCATAACCGCTTTGATGTTCTTATCCAGTACACCTGCAAACTGTTCTCTTCCGCTTGACAGTCTCCTATAAATACTTTCCAACTCCGGCACTCTGGAATAATCCGCTTCCTTCAGCTCCGAAACCGCTTTCATAAGTACTGCTTTCTTCTTTCCCACAGCCATGATACTTAACCTCGTTTTCTTATATTGACAAAATGATTTTGCCTATAATTTTTCTATCTATAGTTTTCATCAAATTTTGCAAGATGTCAATACTTTTTCTGTTTTTCCTTCCATAATTTTTTCAAATTTCTTCTTTATCTTACTTCTTTTGAGGTGTACATACTGTATTCCGGTACTCGTTGGCAGATACCCCTACCTGCTTCTTAAAAACCCTGGAAAAATGCGCCATATCCAAAAAGCCTACCGTTTCGGCAATATCTCCAATCCGCAGGGATGGGTTTTCTAACAGCCGTTTTGCTTCCTCCATTCGGACATGGTTTAAAATTTCCGAAAAGTTCTGTCCGGTGTACTTATTCAATAACTTGCTCAAATGCCATTGGCTGACATAAACATTATCCGCCACATCCGCAAGCTTTAACCTTTCCGCATAGTTTTCTTCGATAAATGCAAGGGCATTTTTTACAATAAAGCTGCTGGCTGCGCTTTCCAGTTCTTCTTTTTCCCCTTCCGTTCCATTTTTCCCTGCATCTATCCCTTTTTCTTCCAATTCCTCCTCTTCTTCCGCTTCTTTTATTGCCGCCTTTTCCTGTAATTTTTCCAGCATTGCCGAAATAGCTTCGCTTAATTCATCCATTTTGGAAGGCTTCAGCAAGAAACGGCACACCCCCAGCCGGATTGCTTTTTGGGCATAATCAAAATCACGGTACCCCGTAAGAATAGTGATTTCCATATGGGGAAACTCGGACTTTAAAGCCGCAATCATGCTTAACCCGTCCATCTGGGGCATACATATATCGGAAATCAGCATATCCGGCTTTTCTTTCCGTATCATTTCCATTCCTTCTATGCCATTATAAGCCGTTCCTGCCACCACGCATCCCCATTTCTCCCATTTTACCGTTTTTTCCAAGCCCCTGACAATAATCGGCTCGTCATCAATAATCACTACCTTATACATAAGTCCCCCTATCCTGAAAATTATCGGTTACCCCTTTACTGCCCCTGCCGTTAAACCTTTCACGATATATTTCTGCAAAAACAAGTAGACAATCAACAGCGGGAATACAATCAGCGAAACGCTGGATGCCATCAACCCATGGTTCGTACCTTCCTGGGAAGTAAGCAAACTAAGCAGTACTATCACCGAGTATTCCGGTTTCGTCTTCAGGAAAAACGACTGGGTAAACAAATCGTTGTAGCTCCACAGGAATGAGAAAATACCTATGGTTGCAAAAGACGGTTTACATAAAGGCATCACAACGCGGAAAAAAAGCTGGAAAATATTGCATCCTTCCATATAAGCCGCTTCCTCCAACTCCACCGGAAGCCCCGCAATATATCCCCTTAACACCACGATTGCAAAGGACAGGTTCCCCGCTATCTGGGGCAGGATAACTGCCAACAGCGATTTTGGTATTTGGTTCGTATTTGCCAGCCCGATTACATTCATCATACGGATTACCGGAATAATCGTTGCAAATGCCGGGAACATCATCCCTGCCACTACCATACTGTTTAACAGCCCCCGTAACTTAAAATCATACCTTACCAACGCATAAGATGCAAGACCGGCCAACAGGATAACCGCTGCAGACACGCTCAGTGAAATAACCAAACTGTTCCTGTATGCCCCAAGGATATTCACTCTGTCAAAAGCCGTCCTGTAATTGTCAAAAGTAAACAGTTCCCCCATTGGAAGGGAAAATGAATCCGAGCGGATTACCTTTTTATTTTTAAAAGAGTTCATCAATATCCAGAACAATGGATAAATGGTGGTCAGCGCCCATGCTGTCAATATGGCGTAGACACCTGCCATCCCTGCGGAAAATTTATGGTGTTTCTTCTTTACTTTATAATTTGTCGCTGCCATATATTTCCCCTCCTAATAATCTTTCTCTTTAAAAACGGCATTTACAATCTTCGCCGTTACCACACCAAGGATAACAATCAATACCGATATTGCCGAACTGTAGTCCACATTATGGGATTCAAAAGCATGATAATACATATAAGTCCCCGTCAGCCATGTGCTGTTGCTCGGCATCCCTTTCGGGAACATAATCCACGGCAAGTCGAATACTTTCAATGCCCCTGTTACCGCCAACACCCCGCAAGTGCAAATCACATTGTGCAAAAGCGGAAGGGAAATATAGCGCACCCTTTGCAGACGGGAAGCGCCGTCAATCGTAGCTGCTTCATAGATATCGTCGGATATATTATTCAATCCGGTAATAAGGATAATAAAGTAAAACCCTACATACTGCCATGTTACCGGAATCATCATTGTCAGCATGGCGTGGGAATTGTCTTTAAAATCCACCAGCTTCACAGCGCCGAACAATTCCCTAAGCTGATTCAGCATCCCCTTATCATAAAGGAATACCAGATTGAACAAAAGACCCAATGCGGTAGCCGCTATGACAATGGGGAAAAAGTAAACCGTCCGGAAAAATTTCTGCCCCCTCTTAATATTATCCACCATAAGAGACAGGACAATCGCAATACCAAGCTGTCCGATAATCGTAGCAGCAATCATCTTTACCGTGTTCACCAAAGCCACCCGGATATTTTCATCTTTGCAAAGCTCCACGTAATTGGTAAACCACGGATCATTCCAGCCTTTGGCCGAAGAGCCCAAGTTATTGATTACCTTAAAGCTGTTCAATATATTCTGCAAAAAAGGGTAATACAAAAAAATAGCCAAAAATGCAAAAGCCGGAACCAAAAAGAAAATAATCGGTTTTTTATTTTTATAGATGTTTGAACTCATAGTAACCCTCCATGCCGCTTTTAGGCGGCTCAAATAGAAATGAAGTATTTTTCACACGAATACCTTCGCCTCTTCCACTTCATATCACAAATGCCTTTTTCTCCTTCCGGAAACCGGAGCCGAAAACCGAATCCCAAAACCGGAACCGAAAGCCGAATCCGAAAGCCGGAGCGGAGAAGTTGTTTCTCCGCTCCAGTCCGATTAGCCCATATTTCTTTTTATTCCGTTTTCCCTGCCGCTACCAAATCCAGCAATTCGGTAATCGCTTCCGCAATATCCTTTTTCCCTGTTACAATATCGGGCATCCCGTTGAATACAGGCACTCTTTCTTCCTGTGTTACCTGATCCTGCACTGCAGACGCCATACCGGTTGCCCCTTCTACCATGTCAAGCCCTGCCACTGCGAGAGAAGATAACTGCGATTCATCCACCTGCGTACCGTTTTTCAATGCCGTTGCAGATACGCTTGCAAACTTGGATACCATTTCATCCGATGTCATATAAGAAATAAATTCTACACATGCTTTCTGTTTTTCCGGGTCATCCCATGCTTTTTTCGTGATATACCAGCCGGAAGAAAGGCCGCCGATAATATCCGTAGATTTACGGTCATTTTTCCCGGGTACATAAGTTACCGTGAAATTGTCAACATCGTCAGTAGCTCCTTCAATGCCTCCTACTTTCCATGAACCATCAATCAAAAATGCTGCCTTGCCGTCAATAAATAACTGGAATGTTTCCCCGTCCGTTGCAGACAACGTGTTGTCCGGCAAGAACCCTTTTTCGTACAATGTTTTCATATCGCCGATACCGTTTACCCACGCTTTTCCATGTTCGTCATCTACGGAACCAGGTAACACATTGTGGGTTGCGGGGGTTAAATAGTTATAAATACAAAATTCAAACCAATAATGCGGTATTTCTGCAAAAGAAGTTGCAATGGGCGTATATCCCGCATCCTTCACTTGCTGGCAGATATCCATGAACTCATCCCATGTGGTGTCTGCCGAAGGGATTTCGATGCCTGCTGCCTGGCACACTTCTTTATTGACAAAAAGCCCTTCCCAATATCCGTTTACCGGTACGGAGTAATTTTTCCCGTCTACCGGGGAAGCCCCCATCATGCCATCCTTCATATTCGTTGCATAGTCCGGATAAGTTTTCCGTATCTCTTCAATCGAAACTACTTTCCCTGCTTCTACGAAAGGATTGGAATCCACACCGTTAAAGTAGAAAAGCACATCCGGTTCCGAACCCATTTCAAAATCCGATATCACCCTTGCCTTAAACGTTTCCGCAGATGTCCCGGATGCATCGTTGATTTTGTTCCCTGTCTCTTCCTGCCAAGCTGCAATCGCTTCCTGATAATTGGCAGCATTGGTATCCTCACCTGCAAAGGTTGTCGTCACGTTCAAAGTAACAGAACCTCCGCCCGTTTCTTTGCTTTCTTCCGCCCCACTGCTGCTTTGTGCCGGTGCATTCCCCGATGAACTGTTCCCGCAGGCCGCCAAAGATAATACCATTGCGCCTGTTAATAGCATTGCCAACATTTTTTTCATATCTCTACCTCCCGATTCCTTTGTTTGATATGTCTCCATTTCTTATATCCATCATATAAAATAAGTAGAAAATAGAAAATTGTCAGACTTGCTATTTATTGTCTTTTATTGCCCTCATGTTCCATTTTCAATGTAATCCTGCTTATTGTTTCATTATTTCCACTATTTTTTACCGTCAATCCGCAATCCCCCCCATAAATAATCTTAACTCTCCGGTTTACATTGCGTATTCCCAAACTCGCAGAGCCAAAGTCCCCAGGCTCATAATCCTCCGCCAGCAATACCTTTATTTTTTCTTTATCCTCTTCCGTCATCCCTCCCGTATTGCATACCTCTACAACCAGCCTTTCCCCTTCCCGGAATACGCAGATGGAAATCCTTCCCTTCGTCTGCCCGTTGATGCCATGCTCAACTGCATTCTCAATAATCGGCTGGATTACCAGACGGGGAACCTTCACCGGAAGTAGGCTTTCATCCACATCCTTCTCCACGAACAACCTCTCCCCCAACCTCTGGGAAATAATAAAAAGATAGGCATCCACATAAGACAGTTCTTCTGCCAACGTCACAAAACGCCTATGCCGCCTGTCCATCGTAGCTTCCAACATAATGGACAGGTTCTCAATCATCCGGCTCACCTTATAATTTTCATTCATTCTGGCTTCCCAATTAATGATTTCCAGAGTGTTATTCAGAAAATGAGGGTTAATCTGCGCCTGTAATGCCATAATCCTGGCATCTTTTAACGCAAGTTCCTCCGTATAAATCTTCTCAATCTGGTGCCGCAGCCTAACCGACATATGGTTAAAAGCTTCCTCCAAATATTCAAATTCCTGACTGTTGGCATTGTTTTCAATCCGGTAGCCAAAATTCCCTTCCTCTATCTTATGGGCTGCCTGAATCAGGCTGCCTACAGGCTTTGTCACCTTCCTGCTGAAAAAAACAAAAACAATGACTATCAAAGGAGCCATAAAAAGAATCAGTATCACGGATATATATTTCACCACATAAGTTTCGTCAATAATCGCCTGGCTGTCTAGCGCTATCAGATAACCGATATAGTGCCTCTCCGGTTTCCTCACCGAATAAGCATAATATTCTTTCCCTACTTTCAGCAATTTGCAGTTCCTGTTATTTTCCTCAAACAGTTCTTTGCCGATTCCCGTCTTTTTCTCAAACGCCTCCGGATTTTCCTCCGTCAAAAGAACATTATCCACATATACGGCGCTCCCCGTATATCCCCATGTGCTGTCCAGGCTTCCAAATACTACCTCTTTGTTCAGCTCCATCGTCAAAACCGCATACGGATGATAAGAAGGCGTCATCAGGTTCCGCACAAGGTACACCCTGTCTTCCACGCTGAAAATTGCCACATCCGTATCCAGTTGTGGGTAAATCTCCAACACCTTCGGCAACACTTCTTCCTCAAACTTTCTGCCCGCCTGATATACCGCATTGCTGGTACCTCCCCGGAATGCGGTAAAAAATTGTACCGTAGGGTTGTCCGTAAAAAACAACGACGTATATAAAAAACTATCATTGTAACAATAATGCTGCTCCAAAAACATATTTACCCCTTTTCGGAAAGCCAGAATGTTCCCGTCCTTCTGATATTGGCTGTAACATTCTTTAATGGTCGGGAGGTAAGAAGCGTTCTTGGAAGCCTCCACCGCAGCATCCATCCGCATCTCACATATTTTAATGGCATTATCCGCCGATGTTACTATCGTACGCTCCGTCTGGGAATGAATCTCCTCCGCCGCCACGTAAAATATGGCATAGGCGATGATAATAAGGGGAAGCAGCCAGCATAATAGTAAAAGCCGAATCATGCTCCATTTTAAGGGAGCTTTTTTCCGCACTTTTGCCGGTTCCCTCTTATCTGTTATAGGTTTGTAGTTGTTTTTTTCAAGATTCTTATTGGTTTTTCGTTTCTTTATTATCTTTGATACTTCCATATCAATGTTCCTTTCGAGGGTGTTGGGGGGGGTTGTGATAATCTTCTAGCGATATCCCTCCGGGTGTCCGCCCTTCCCGCTCTGCTTTGGTCCGTTCCTGCCTGCCCTTACTGGTTTTGCCCGGTGGCAGCCCTGAAATGGAAGCTGGTGGGGTACTGTTGCAGAAAATCGGACATTTCACTTATGAAATGGAGAACCACTAGGGAAAAACCGCCAAGGAAGGCGGTTTTAGGCACTATGCGGCACGGATGCCGCTTAGTGCCGACCCGTCCGCCTCCAATCCCCCAGCCCATTTCATTAGTGGAATCCGATTGTCTGCCCAAGTTCCCCACCAGCTTCCATTCCAGGGCTGCCATCGGGCGAAACCGGTAAGGGCAGGCAGGAACGACTTCCTTGACCAATACCCAATCAGCCACTTGGCTCGTTGCTCGCGGGAATAAAACCCGATTCGATAGTGCAATTATAGTTTACTTTTAGCGGCTACTCAATTCCGAAAAGGAACTATTTTTAACGTTCCGGTAAAAAATAAGACCGAGAACCTATTTTTAGATTCCCAGCCCGAGGTGTTGTTTATACTGTCCGTTCTTCTTTCAATTTTTAACTTCATCAAGAGGAAGCCCTGCATATTTTGTAATTTTTTCAAGCATCAATATTTCATCTGCCAGTATTCTTTTTGCTATCTCTTTCAGCGTTTTTTTCCCCTTCTATTTTATAATTTTATATTATCATATAATTGAAATATTTTCAATCACGACTAAACTGTCTGCACGGATAAAACCACATCGCTAGCACGATAAACAAGATGGTAAGGATAAAATTTTTAAGTCAAAGCATATTGAACAACACTTCTGCATATGCTATAATGCCGATAGGCAAAAAGAGATGCAAAAGTTCCATGTGAACAAAGAACGAAATCCCCAAACCGTGTTCCAGCACAGTTTGGGGATTCTTCTTTACTTTTATAGTGGCAAAGCACCCACTAGGCTATTTGTTGCTCTTGTCATCACCGTCTAACCATTTGATGATGTAGTGGCAAGCCACACCAGCCACAACGGCAATTAAAAAAGATGCAAATATCTCCATGCAAACACCTCCTCCCTGTTGCGGGTATCGGTGAGCAACACATAAATTATAGCATATTATCCGATGTTCCCATACCTTTTTCTCGAAGAATTGTTAAGCATACCTGTAACCGAAAGATAAGAAATGGCGTCCTGTAAAACGAAGAAACGGCATAGCCGAAGCTACACCGTTTCGAGAAAAAAATCTTATGCTGTTTTATGAGTGCCGCCCCAACCGGCAATCTCTTTCCGCATCCACATCTATTCGCCATCTACCGCCTAATCCTTAAGCAAATTTCCCCAGCCCTAAAAACTCTTCATATTTATCGCAAACCTGTTTCGCCATCTCAATATCCGGCATTTCACAGAAGATACGGATAAGCGGTTCCGTTCCGGAAAACCTTCCGATTACCCAGCCGCCGTTTTTAAAGTATACTTTACTGCCATCCAGATAAGAAACTTTCTCTATTTCAAAAGGAAGCTCCGGTATCTTTTTCTCTTCCATCAGAACCTTATGCATCTTATCCTTCTTTTCCTGATTGAATTTATAGTCTCTTTCCTCCATGAAAATAGAGCCGCATTCTTCTTCAATCTCTTTGTAAATTTCGGAAAGTTTCTTTCCCGTTGCAGCAATCATTTCCACCAACAACGCAGCCGCATAGATGCCATCTTTCCCGTTAATGTGTCCCCGTACGGTAAGGCCACCCGAAGATTCGCCGCCGATAATCGCCCCTACTCCATTCATCTTGGCGGAAATATGCTTAAAACCTACAGGAACTTCATAGCACTTCTGCCCAAACTTGTCCGCTACTTTGTCCAGCATATGAGTCGTCGCGACATTGCGCACTACCGGCCCTTCCCATCCTTTGTACTTCACCAGATAATAGTAAAGCAGCACAAGGATATCGTTGGGATGAAGGAAACGCCCCGTATCGTCGATAACGCCAATCCTGTCCGCATCGCCGTCCGTGGCTATCCCGATATCCGCTTTATAATCAATTACCGCATTCTGCAAAGGCCGCAACGTCACCGCATTCGGTGCAGGCAGCTTTCCGCCGAACAAAGTATCGTGCCTGTCATGGATAACGGTCAGCTCACACCTTGCGGTATGAAGAATCGTCGCCAGCGAAGTTTCGCTAACCCCATACAAAGGATCCAAAACCACCCGCAGCCCCTTTGCCCGGATAGCGTCCATATTCACCGTCGATATAATATTGTCAAGATACTCGTTCAGCGGATAAATTTCCTGAATCAGCCCAAGAGACAGAGCCTTTTCGTATTCCATCCCTTTTACGGATTCCCCGTCCATCTTTTTAATATATTCTTCAATATCTTTCGTCTGGCTCTCGTCCGCATCCCTGCCTCCGGCCGTAAACACTTTGATGCCATTATAAATCGCCGGGTTATGACTGGCCGTCACCATCATTCCATAAGGAAATTCGTGTTTCATTACATAAAACATAATCAACGGAGTCGGTGATGATTTGTTAATCAAATAAGCTGTAATCCCTTCTTCCGCAAACACTTCCCCGGCCCACTGCATTGCTTCCTTTGCCAGAAACCTTCTGTCATAACCGATAACAATCCCCTTATCCGTTTTTCCCTCCGCTTTCATTTTACTGCAAAGAGCCTTGGCCAACAACTGGATATTCGCCTTTGTGAAATCATCCCCGATGATAGCCCTCCAGCCCCCCGTACCAAATTTAATCATTTGCATCTCCTTCCTTTCCCATCATCGCTTTTACGTGATGCACTGTTCCTTTTTCCGCAACAGGAATGCTTTCTACTTTCTCCCCGTCCAGATACAGCTCTTTTATGCCTTTCATTACCCCATCCGGATTAACCACCTCTATCTCATAAACAGCGCCTCTCCACTGCCTTGTCATTGAGAATTTTTTCCAATCCGCCGGTACGCAAGGGTCGATTTCCAATGTTTCAAACCCCGGGCGCATACCAAGGATATACCTTGTAGCTGAAAAATAAGCCCATCCGCCGCTGCCTGTCATAAAAGGATGCCTTGCCCTGCCATGAGCCGAATGATCCTTTCCCATAATGAACTGGCAGTAAGAATAAGGTTCCGCTTCCCTTATCTCTATTTTATCATTCTGCCAGTAAGGACACAAGGCATTATAAAATTTCATTGCCTTATCCCCTCTGCCCAGCCTGCATTCTGCCGCCCATGCCCAAGGGTTCGGATGGGAAAATACCGCCCCGTTCTCTTTCACCCCCGGATAAACCCTGGTCACAAAACCTATATCGTCATCGGGCAATGTATAAGATGGCGCATTCAGCATAAGTCCCCAGGGCGTATAGAGGTATTCCTCCACACTGTCCATAGCCTTACGCCCTTTTTCTTCCTCCGCCGCCCCGGACAATACGGCCCACGCATTGGACTCCAAATGTACCTTCCCTTCCTTATCCTCCTTCGTGCCTATCTTTTTCCCGTTCTTTGTAATCCCCCTAATGAACCATCCCCCGTCCCAAAGTTCTTCGTTGCAGACTTTCTTTACATGCCCGGCAACTTTGTCATATTTTTCCACATCTTCTTCCCTGCCCAGATATCTTGCCAATTCTATAAAATTTTTCAATGCCCAATAATGCAGGAAAGAGACCATAGCGCTTTCCCCGCCGCCCAGATTCAGGCAGTCATTCCAATCCGCACGCAATCCTTTACAGATTCCCGTCGCCCCTACCATTTTGGCAGAAAAGTCCAGAATCCGCATCATATGCTCATAAACCGTGCCCTCTCCTCCATCCGCATAAGTCACCGTTTCATCCGCTAATCCCGTCTCTCCGGTTTCCTTTATGTACTCAACAATGGCAGCCACCAGCCACAAAGCATCGTCGGAACAAGCATCTTCCAATCCATGCACGATACTGCCTTTATCCGGCCTGGGCACTACGGTAGGCGATTGGAAAGGTTTTACCTCCCTGTCCGGCTCAAACCATTCCGGCTGGAACAAATGCAGCCCATACCCGTCGGAAACCAGACCACGCAGCAGCTCTATGATACGCTGCCTGCATTTACCCGGGTTGGAATGGGGGATTGTCATCGCATCCTGGGCCGTATCCCGGTATCCCAGGCCGACCCGGCCGCCCACTTCGATAAACGATGCAAACCGGGAAAACATCACATTGATTTCTGACTGGTAAAGCGTCCAGATATTAATTAAAGTATTCATGCCTTCATTAGGTGTCCGGATTTGCAGTTTCCCCAGCTTTGCATCCCAATACTCCTTTAAATCCTCGTATACTTTATCTACGTTTGCCCAATCGCTGTATTTCTTCCTCGCCTTTTTCCCTTCTTCCCGGTTCCCTTCCCCCAACAGAAAAAGGATTCTTGTTTCCTCCCCGGGCATCAGCCGTATATTTTTCTGCAGCGCGCCGCAATGATTATTCCCAAGTTCATAAGATCCGCCGCAATAGCCGCATTCCACCGCTTGTGGATTATCCTCTGTCCGGTAACTGCCGATAAATTTATCTCTCAGGCAGTCAAACCCGTCCGGCTCTACATTGGACGTAAAATATTGATATCCAAATTCCTCATAAAATAAATCATACGCAATCACCCCGTCTTCATAAGACGAACCGGAGCAGTATAAACTCATTTGGAAATTCTGGTTGTCGATATTGATATGATGGAACGAAAATTCGCAATAAGAAAACAAACTCAAGTCCTTTGGTTTGGTATCCTCGTTTTTTATCACCACATCCCACAGTTCCAAAGCATCGCCAATCGGCACGGACAATGTCTGTTTCGCCCATATCTTATGGTATCTGCACTCATAGGATGAATAAGACAGCCCATGCCTGCAAATATATTCCGCTTCGTCTAACGGCTTCCCTACCGGCTGCCAGGATATGCTCCAATAATCCCCGTCTTCGTTATCCCTCACATATACATAATGCCCCGGTCGGTCCATCGGCACACTGTTTCCGCGAAACCGGGTAATCCTATGGTATTCCGGCGTTTTATAAAACAAATATCCCCCTGCCGTGTGGTTTACTACCGCGCACAAATCCTCCACCCCTAAATAATTCGTCCACGATGTGGGGATATCCACCCTGTCTATCACATACTCACGTTTCCCATTATCAAAATAACCATATTTCATCCCAATCCTCCATTCCTGCATTGCCTGCCGGTTTTTCTATCATTATGTTTATTATATCCCTTAAAAACCGGAAAACGGTATGGATAAGAATGCGAATATTTGTCTTATCTTGGTATCTGGTTTTGAAGGGGTTTGCCAGGCAATGTCTCCTTATAAAACCGCAGGACATTTTTAGAAAAAATTTTCTCTAACTCCCCTTCGCCAAACCCACTTTTTTGCAATGCATCCCACAATTTCGGCATATACGAAAAATCCGGCAGTTCCCCATGCCCCTCAATTCCATCAAAATCGCTTCCCAAACCGATGCACTCTGCTCCTCCTACATTGATGATATGCTTTGCATGCCTTACAATGGCCGCAATGCTGCCGGGGTTCTTCTCCCCAGGCAGCCCTTCCTCCAGGAAATCAGGGCAGAAATTCAACCCCATAACCCCTCCCCTTTCCGCTAATTTTTTAATCATATCATCCGTTAAGTTCCTTACCCACGGGCTAATGGCTCTTGCGTTGGAATGGCTCGCAGCAAAAGGCTTCTTTGTCAGGCGCAAAACATCGTAAAACCCCGCATCCGACAAGTGGGAAACATCAATAATCATTCCCATACGTTCCATTTCCGCCACAAATTCCTTCCCTCTTTCCGTCAATCCATGTTCCCTATCCGCCCTTTTGTAAAAAAACATATCTCCCGCCCTATCCTTCTGCGCGTGGATTGCCGGATAGCCGATTTC
Organism: uncultured Kineothrix sp.; assembly: GCA_910588855.1. Lineage (GTDB taxonomy): Bacteria > Bacillota > Clostridia > Lachnospirales > Lachnospiraceae > Kineothrix. The sequence goes on from CAJUSR010000018.1 coordinate 61,758, forward strand.
GTTCGGGTAATTCCAGGTAAGCGTCATCATCCTCACACCGCGGGAATATAAATGCCGCAAGCGGGCAAGACTACCTTCGCAAACGCCCCCTTCTTCTACCGTCAGCAATGCCGATATTTTCCCGTCTTTATCGTTTTTCTCCATATCCTCATAGCAATAAGCGGGGGCTACCGCCTCTTCATTCTTTTTTAGTTCTTCCTCATAAAAATCAGCCATCCCCAGCACATCTTCCCACGGGCTGTCCGTCTCCCCCAAGTTCACATACAAGGCAAAATTCTGTACCCAGGAACCCCCTGCTTTCAGTTTCCCCAAATCCACATGCCCGCCGTTTGCCAAAAGCCCTTCTTTGCTTCCTTGTTTCCTCTTCTTATACAACTCCGATATGGTGTCGCAATGCATATCCACTACTTTCATGCCTATTCTCCTTCCTTTTCCCCGCATTTTCCATAAAAGGCAAAAGCCTCCGGACATATTATATGCCGGAAGCCCTATTACTGTTTAACCTTAACCTATAAATCAAATACCCCGCTGCAAGCAACGGGATATCAAACTTGCAGCGCTGCAGAGCAGCGGGGTATTTGACCCTCGCGGCAGTCTTGCTCGCGGGAATAAACCTACCTCTTTGTCGTCTTCCTTGTTCCACTCATATCCACACAAGTGTCCGAAGGCGTGTCCTCATCAAATGTATAGTCTTTCCCCGGAAGGACTGCATTCAGCAAAATACCTGTAAGCGCGCCTACTGCAAGCCCGGAAAGACTGATAGCAACGCTTCCAAGCTGAAATACGACTGCCGCATTGTTGCTGAAATTAATCCCTATCGAAAGGACAAGTATCAGTGCTGCGATAATTACATTCCTGCTCTTGGAAAAATCCACCTGATTTTCTACTACGTTACGTACCCCTACTGCTGAAATCATACCATAAAGCACAAGGGAGACGCCTCCTAAAGTAGCCGTCGGCATAACGGAAATCACTGCCGCCACCTTCGGCGAAAAGGAAAACAGCACCGCAAACCCTGCCGCAATGCGGATAACTCTTGGGTCGTATACCTTCGTTAAGGAAAGCACCCCTGTGTTTTCCCCATAGGTAGTATTTGCGGGTGCCCCGAACAAGGAGGCAATCATCGTTGCAATCCCATCCCCGCAAAGCGTCCTATGCAGCCCCGGATCCTTGATATAATTCCTTCCAACGGTGGAAGAAATTGCAGACATATCCCCGATATGTTCCACCATCGTCGCAAGGGCAATCGGCATAATCGTAATCACGGAAGTGACAAGAAGGGATACATCCGGTTCCTTAAGTATCGCAAACACTGTCCTATCCCAAGAAAAAGGAAGGCCAATCCATGCCGCTTCTTTCACCGGAGTAAAATCCACATTGCCGGTTACTGCCGCCACCAGATAAGAGCCTACCACCCCAAGGATAATCGGCACAATCTTTATCATGCCTTTCCCCCAAATATTACATACCACCACAATAGCAATGGCCACCAGGGCAATCCACCAGTTCGCTTCACAGTTGTTAATGGCCGACTGGGAAAGGTTCAAACCAATTGCTATAATAATCGGTCCTGTCACAATGGGCGGGAAATACTTCATTACCCTGCCCGTTCCAAAGGCTTTAATAAATGCTGCCAGAATCAGATACAACACGCCGGAACATGCCACACCAAAACATGCATACGGGAGCAGCCCAGCCTCCCCATTCGGCGCAATCGCCCAATACCCTGCCAGGAATGCGAAAGACGAACCTAAAAATGCGGGAACCCTTCCTTTCGCAAGAAAATGGAACAGAAATGTTCCAAGCCCTGCAAACAGCAACGTCGTGGATACACTTAGCCCGGTCAATGCAGGAACCAATACCGTAGCGCCGAACATCGCGAACATATGCTGTATCCCTAAAATCAGCATTTTGGGCACCCCTAACTGTCTGGCATCAAAAATGCCCTCTTCGCCGATTACCGTTTTTTGATTTTTACTACTCATTCTTCACCCCATTTCTGCGCAGCTTTGTTGTACATTTCAAGTTTGCGGATGCCGCGCAGACACAAACTCAGGGGTTAACATTTTTCATCTTCATGATACCCTGTACTATATTATTATAAACAGGGAAGTCTCGTCAATCCTCTATCTTCCATCCCTCCAAATTAAATTCCGCCAAAGCGAAATCTCTTCCTCCGTCATAAATCCGCTGGAGGTTCCCATAAACCCTATCTTATAGGATGCAAACAACATCGCATTTTTTACCGCAAACACCGAATCTTTGGTCTTATTATAAAAATGAAGGAAGCAGGAAAACAAAGCGTTCCCGGCCCCTACCGTATTGACTGTCTTGTGGGTCTTTACCGTATTGTAATGGGCAATGATGTTCTTATTTTTATCATATAAGATGAGCCCGGCAGCCCCCTGCCCGAGAATAATAATCTGAGGACGGTACTTTGCCGCCAATAGCTTGACAAACTCATAGGGGTCTCCAACCAGCCGGTCATCGCTGATATAAAGGATATCTCCCCCTTTTAAAAAGTCCTCGTTAAAATAGGCTTTTTCTTCCGTATATTCCCTGATATTCACGGCAATCGGCTTGCGCAGCTCCTTGCCAATCCCAATCAACGGCCTACAGAAATTGGCATCGGATACCACCAGCATTTCGGCCCGTTTTGCCCGTTCCCGGAACAAAGCCAAATCATAGGGAACATCGCCAAGATTTTTAATGTCCTCAAATATCTGCTGTTTTCTGTTTTCATCATAAAACAGGACCGCTATCGGTGTATCCGCCAGCCTTGGAAGCACATAATCGGTTACCAGCTCCACCTCACACCCCGGCGGGTTGACAAGGTCCATGCTTTCCCCTTCCCCTACCATCGACATCAAATCCACCGAATTGCCCAGCCATTTCAATGCCAATGACTCATTATACGCATCGCCGCCCGTACTTGTAAAAATCGTATTTGGCCTTTCCGTAATACCCATATACCCTATCGGAATGTTATCTACTTTTACGATTGTTTCCCGCTGTACCACACCAGCAACCAAAAATTTTCCCATCTAAATAACCATCCTTTGCTATTCCGCTCCGGCCGGAACTATCGCCGCCGAAAAATCCCCTTTCTGCGCCTGCCCAATCGCCGCGTCAATCAATTTAGCAAAGTTCCCGCCGGAATGGGTAGCCCCGGACAATGTATCCACTTCCGTATCTTTCTGCCCGGCAATCAACTGCTGCACATACTCTCTTGTATACTTATTCGGATAATTTCCCGTTACCGACTGCATATTCCGCATATACTCATTATCCCATGCCTTAATAAAGCCGCTGGGGTCTTTGGCATTAAATTCTGCCGAAACAATCTTATCATTTTTCACATAAATACATACATATTCTTTCCATCCGTGGGAAAAATCCGACATTTCCGCCGTATAATACCCGTTCTCCATCTTGTTTTGTGAGCCGCATCCTGGCAATACCCCCAAAAAACATACCATCAACACCACAAAAACTACCCTTTTCATCTGCTGCACTCTCCTTTTTTCTTTTATATTTTCTCACGCAGTTTCACGGCTTCTACCACTTCCGCCAATTCCCCTGCTTCTTTTAACGACTTCGCCGCCGTTTCGTCCGTCATTCTGGATAGGTCCTGATTCACATTTGCCACTTCTTCTACCCTTTCCACCTCTTCCGATACTTTGGCAACTGCCGCCTGCTGCTCATTAGCTATCTGCTCTATCTCTTTCGAGATATCCGTAAATATTTTCGTCACCTCATGGATTTCCATAAAAGAACCCGCCGTCGTTTCCGCCGCCTTCATCCCCTTATCGATGGAAAGGCTGGTCTGCCCGATAATCTCCACGGTCCTCTGTAACGCTGAAGCCGTCTGGTCTGCCAAAATACCTATCTGCTGGGCTACGATACCAAAACCTCTTCCCGATTCCCCTGCCCTTGCCGCCTCGATGGAAGCATTTAATGACAGCAGGCTCGTTTGGTCGGAAATCTCTTCAATCATATGGCTGATATTAATAATCTCCTGCATATCGGCATAAATATCGTTCATCGCTTCCAGCATGGTATCCATCTGGCTTTTCCCCTGATTCGCCTTTTCTTCCGCCCCGATGGCAAATTGTTTCACCTTAGTGGCGCTCTCATCAATTTCCCCTATCCGGTCTACAATCACCTGAATACTGCTGTTTAACCGCTCCAACGCCTTTTCCTGCTCCATAGCGCCGCCATAAAGACGCTCTGCGTATCCGGATACCTCAGAAGAATTATTCCTTACCGCCTTAGAAGAAGCATGTATCCGGTGCATTGTCTCGTTCAGGGAGTCCGTAATCCGGCAAAGAGCCTCCCTGATTGCCCGGAAATCTCCGGTGAAATTGTCCGGCACTTCCTGGGAATAATCCCCTTCTGACAGGCTATCCAAAGACCGCCCCAAATCTTCTATATAAGTATCCACATTTTCTATCGTTTTTGCCAACGCCTCCGTCATCACCTGCGCTTCATCACCTGTCCGGGCAATCATCACTTCATCCTTTAGGTTCCCCTCCGCCAAAGCGCTCAACCGCTCTGTCGCCAAAGAAAGGGAATCCGAAATCCGGCCGCTTACCTGGCTGCTATATACCACAGCCCCTACCATCAATAAAATCCCCAGCGCTACGCTGACAATGCCGGTCACCACCACAGCCCCCATAAAATCGCTGTTCGGCGCATCCACCACCAACGTCCAGTTCGTTCCTGCCACCGGGGAATAGGCAGCGTAATGATAAATGCCATGCATCCTCATCCCGGCAGCGCCTGTCTGGAAATTTGTCATCGCATCCAGGAACTTATTATTTTTCTTAGAGCCGTATAATTCATAAATATTATTCCGGACCGACATATTCTCTACATCCCTGTCCGCAATAATATCGCCTTTTTCATTAATAATATATGCCCCGCCATTAGCGCCTATATTGATATTGCCAAGAACGTCATTCAACAAATCATATTTATAGCTGCCAATCAAATAGGCATAGTCCTCTTCCCCTTTTTTCAATGGAGCCGCAACGGCAATCTGCCAGATGCCGCTTTCATAAACCGGTTCACCTATAACCATGTTGTGCGTTTCCGAAATCTTATCGTAATATTCCCTTCCTCCGATGGAAACAGGCGCCTCTTCATCTCCGTACAGCTTCCGCCCTTCCATATCATACGCGGCAAGCCAGACAAATTCTATACGGCTCTCCCGTTCATCCAAAACCTCCTGTTTCACCCTGCTGTCCGCAGTATCATCTACCAAAACCTCTTCCAGCAACAGGCCCGCCATCCTGTCCGTTAAAAGATGCAGGTTCGAGCTGATATTTTGGGAAGATACCTTTGCCAGCATCTGCATATTGTCCAGGAGAAGCGTCCTCGTTGTAATCAGGTTACTGATAATCATCGCTGCCATTAACAATATCCCAAGCAGCACCGATACTGACATGACGCAAAAAATAATTTTTTGTCTGATTGGCTTCTTCATTTCCATATTTTTGCATTCCCTTTTTGTATGTAGTTGAACATAAGTCTTTTTATTATATAACAAAATATATATTCCGTTCAAGAGGGGGATGGGAATATATTTGGATTTCGGTGTAACCTTTTCTTTGTTTGGATTGTCTAACGTATATATAATAAAATATATGATAAAACCGGCAAAGATAATAAGCGCGCGCACCGGGAAGAGATTACGAAAGGAAGAAACTTAAATGAAAGATGATACCATCCGGCTTGTGAAAAAAGCCATCAAGGGTAGTAAATCTGCTTATGGCGAATTGGTTGCAGAGTATCAGGTTTACTTATATAAAACAGCTTTTTTGTATGTAAAAAATGAAGCGGATTCCTTGGATGCCGTACAGGAATGCGTAACGAGAGGGTTGCTTGGCATAGGGAAACTAAGGGAAGCCAAATATTTTAAAACCTGGATTACGCGGATTCTGCTTAACTGTATTTGGCAGGATAAGAAAAAGGCACAGACGGTTTCTTTGGATGAGTACAAGGAGCAAAAGGTCGAAAATTATTTGATTGAGGAAAAGATAGACCTTTATGATGCCATCGATTCTTTGAAAGATGAATATAAAACGGCTGTCATACTTTTCTATTTCCAGGAATTGAAGATTAAAGATATTGCCCAGATTATGGAAATGTCGGAAGGTAACGTAAAGGTTTGCCTCTATCGGGCTAAAAAGCATTTGCGGAAATTGTTAGAAAACGGCAGCGGTGAGAATAAGGAGGAAAAATATTATGCAAAATGATAGATTTGATGCAATCCCAATCCCAAAAGAATTGGACAGCGCCGTAAAAGCCGGCATTCAGGAAGGCATCCGGCAGCAAAAATACCTGAAGAAAAAGAAAAGTATGCTGCGCTACAGCCTAATTGCCGCAGCGGCTCTTATTTTTATATGTGCAGGGGTTTTTCTCGTCTCCAACCCCTCCCTGGCCGCCAAACTGCCTTTGATTGGGCATATTTTTTCAAGAGTACAGGAAAAAGTAAGCTATAAGGGGGATTTTGACGATAACGCTGAAGTTTATGTCGAGGATCACACAACGGCACAGGAGGCAAATATGGAGCAATCGCCAAAAGGCAGCGCCCAAAAGCAGGCCGGAGAAACCCAAAACAGCGGATATGTACAGACTTCAAACGGGCTGACCATTACCGTTTCGGAAGCAAACTGCTCGCCGCAGGCGCTGTATCTGGCGCTTTGTATTGAAAATGAGGAAGACTTTCCGGCAGATTTTATCAAGACAAAAAATATGGACGGCTACATCCCGGATTATGATTCTATGTACCTGAAAACCATTTCCTATTATGATGTGCCAGGGCTGGAAAAGAAAGACCGGATGCCCGAAACGGGAAAACTAAGCCCTTATTTTATTGAAGGCGAATTTATCGACAGCCGCACTTTTACAGGTATCATAAGAGTTTCCCTGGATGAGGACTTGATGAGCAGCGGCCATGCTGTAAACCTGGAAGAAGCACAAACCGATGATGATATTATCTGGGTAGACAAAGTGGAGAAGCTTCCAAAACAATTCACTTACTATCTGGAAATCTCCGATATTTATGCCGAATTATTGGAATACGAAGAAGTACAGGCATCCGACGCAGACGGCGACGAAATCACAATACAAGAAGCACTGGAAAAACATTATGAAGGCACATGGAACTTTGCCATTGATGTCAATATGAACGAAGAGGGGAAGCAGGTCGTCACAGTAAATAAAACGAACAGCAGCGGCATAGGGATTTCATCCGTGGAAAAAACGGACTTTGAAATCAAAGCCGAACTCATACTCCCGGAAGGGGCCAAAAATTATGATTACGTTGTAGTCATCTGCGATGCCGAAGGCAAACAGCTGGATTCCCAGGGAGTGAATGCCGAAGAGTATTCCGTTTATGGCAGGAAAACGGATACCGTCCATATTTATGTATGCGATTATATACAATACATGGACGAGCTAAAAGGCGACGAACAGAAAATAGCCGAAGGCGCACTCTTCGCAGCGGACGTGGATTTTTAGTTGCCGCACACCTCAAATCATGTATAATAAGAAGAAAAGCACGGAGGTTGTCCTATGAAAGAGCAATTATATACAATCCCTTTAAACGATGCCATAAATGCCAACGATGAATGCCCTTTTTGCTTTATTGAAAGGAATGTGGAGCAGGATTTGCTGGATTTTGTTTTAGGCTCCGGTTCTTCTTATATGGAAAGCGATGTACGCGAAGCTACTGATAAGGCTGGATTTTGCCGGGTTCATTTTAAAAAAATGTTTGATTACGGCAATACTTTGGGGAACGGCTGGATTTTAAAAACCCACTTTCTTCATATGAATCAGGCAATGAAAGCCCGTTTCCAATCATTTACCCCACAGAAAACGCCTTTTATGGGGAAATTGAAAAAAAATGCCGGGGCGGAAAACCCTATTGGCCTTTGGGTGAAGGAACAGGAAAAGTCCTGTTATATCTGCAAACGTTTTTCGGATACTTATGAACGTTATCTCGATACATTTTTCGTGATGTATAAAAAAGACGAGGCATTCCGTAGCAAAGTACGGGAAGGGAAGGGGGTCTGCCTGCCGCATTTTGGGGATTTATGCACGGCAGCGGAAGCAAAGTTGAACGATAAAGAGAAAGCAGAATTTTTCCCGATGATTTTTGCACTAATGGAGGAAAACATGCAGCGGCTTTCCGATGACGTGGCATGGCTGGTGGAAAAATTCGACTATAGGAACCACGAGGCGGATTGGAAAAACTCCAAAGATGCCGTACAGCGTGGAATGCAGAAACTGGCCGGCGGCTATCCTGCCGACGATCCTTATAAAATGAAATAAAATATAATATAAAAATTACCCAAAAGCATTGTTCATCATTATCTGCCCTGTGGCAGTGGCTTGCATATTATGACCTATGTTCCTCCTTTTGGGCGCAAAAAAAGACGCATGGTTTAGGTTTCCATTTACTGTTCCATGCGCCTTTATGCTATTGTTTTGATATTGAATTGCGCAATAGAATGCGTATCTTTTTTATACCTTCTGTCAAACGGTATTGCCGGGCAAACTTTTTTGCACCCGCATTGTTCATACGTTAACGGTAGGTTAATTTTTTCAGCATAGCAAGATATGCACGTACCTCTTCATTCAGCATATCCGGGTGGAAAGAGTTTTCTAAAAACCGCTCTTCCATCAACCCCCTTAAAGTATATTCAATGACCAAATTCAATTTCCCAATATCCACTTCCGGCTTAAATTGATCCATATCCGCCCGCTTCATTAACTCCGTCTCTGCCTCGGCAATGGCGTTCCGCTTCTCCTCTGTAGCATATAATGCCTCTTTCACATTTTCATAACGGATGCTGTCCAGAAAAAGCTGCATATACGGATAATTTTTTAACACCTGCATTTTGGCATTTTCCCTTTTTCTGATAAGCTCAAAAAAGTCTTCCTTTTCCCCGCCTGCGCAGCCTGATAATTCTAACAGCATAAAACGGACGCTGTAATCGTACAGGAAAGTATACAACCCTAACTTGTTGACAAAATAATGGAACAATAGCCCTTTGCTTATTCCGGCTTCTGCCACAATATCATCCGTACTGGCATGGCGATAGCCGTTTAAGGCAAATATTTTCAAGGACGCATTGATCATCCTGTCTTGTTTTTCTTTTTTTAAATCAAAAAATTTCTCATTCATGTACTTTCCCCGCTCTTATCTATAAGTATCTATCCTTTATTGACTTTATGAGTCGATTTTAATATAACATATTTCTTCTTTGCGCACAATAAACAATTCTAAAAATAAATATGGATTTTTATACATAATCTCTTTTCAATTTGAGAAAATAGTATTAATATATTCCTATAACCGTGAAATTGAAAGGAGTACATGTATGGCTAAAAAGTTCGGCAAATTTTTGATGTTCACCGCATTCGCAGGTGCGGCAGTAGCAGGGGCTTATTATTATCTGCAGAACAAGAACTCTTCTTGTTCCGATGATTTTGATGACGACGACGATTTTGACAATTTTGACAATGACCCGGAGGACGACGCTGCGGAAGACGACAGCGCACGTAATTATGTAGCGCTGGATTTGGAAAAAGCAGAAAACGCTGCAAAAGATGCCGCAAAGGACGTGGCAGATGCTGCAAAAGACGCAGCAGACGTTGCAAAAGAAACAGCAAAGGACGCTGTGGATGCTGCAAAAGCAGCCGCAAAAGATGTAGCAGAAACTGCAGAAGCAAAAGTAGAAGAATTTTTTGACGATGACGATGAGGATAATTCTGCCGATTCCATCTAATCTAATAACTTTCCTATAGCGATTGGGGTGCCAAAAGACCTGCCAGACAACGTTGCCGGGCAGACTTTTGACACCCGAATCCTATAACCAGGATTCCCTGCCTTTCTATCTCTCCCTCCAGGCTTCCTCAAGCCTTCTTAACCCTTCAACTATTTGTTCCCTGCTTAGAGACGCATAGCCTAAAATCACTGTTTCCCTATTCCATTGGGGCGCTATTTCGCCCACACAAAATTCGGAAAGCCCATATACTCTGACGCCAACAGCGGCAGCCGCCTTTGTCAATTGTTTCTCGCTCCTACCTAGTTTGTCCTGTAAAAGGATGTGGAGCCCGGCGTTTTCGCCTGAAATTGCAAAACTATCCCCCATTGTTTTCAGTCCGGACAAAAGGAGGTCATGCTTCTCTCTGTAAATCTTCCTCATCCGGTTCAAATGCCTTTCAAAATGCCCGTTCCCAATAAACTCATTCAAAATCCTCTGGTCTATCCGGGATACCGTAGTGGAGTAAAAAGAACATTTCTCTTCATAAACCTGCAAAAGCGGAAGTGGCAGCACCATATAGCCGATACGGATAGCCGGGGCAATGGATTTGGAAAAAGTTCCAATATAAATCACTTTCCCCGCCCTGTCGGAAGCCTGCAGGGAAGGCACCGGCTTTCCTTTAAACCGGAACTCGCTGTCATAGTCATCCTCAATCAGATAACGCCCTTCCTTTTCCCCTGCCCACTTTAGAAGTTCCATCCTCCGTCCTATCGGCATGACGATTCCTGTAGGATATTGGTGGGAAGGCATAACATATGCCACATCCGCTTCGCTTTCCCGCAGCCCTTCCGCGCTCATTCCCTTCCTGTCCATAGCGACAGGGCTGATACGGTACGCAAAGGAGTCGAAAATCCGGTATGCCCGCCGGTAAGTAGGGTTCTCTATAGCAATTTTCACATGTCTTCCCAATATCTTTTCCAGCAGCATCAACAGGTAATCGTTCCCAGCCCCTATAATAATCTGCTCCGGCCTGCAGTTCACCCCTCTGGATGTATGAAGGTAATGGGCAATCGTCTCCCGTAATATATAATCCCCTTTCGGCGAACCGGAAACAAAAATGTTACTGTTGGCTCCTACCAAAATATTTTTCGTTATTTTCTTCCATGTATCGTATGGAAAAGCCGACATGTCTATGGTATTAGGGGAAAAATCATAGGCATACCCCTCCATATTCTCTTTCCCCGCCTTTTCCTTTTCCCACTCTTCTGTCATATCCCCTGTTTTCTCCGCTTCCCACCCCTCCGCCATATTTCCTGTTTTTTCCGCTTCCCACTCCTCCGCCATATCCCCTGTTTTTTCCTTTTCCCACTTCTCCGTCATATCCTCTGTTTTTTCCAAATCAAAAAGCTCCTCCGCCGGACAGACAAAATATCCCCTGTAAGGCTTTGCCTCAATATATCCCTCCGACACAAGCTGCCCGTAAGCCAGCTCCACCGTGCTTCTCGAAACTTGTAAAAATTCCGCCAGAGAACGCGTGGAGGGAAGCCTCTCCCCTTGAAGAAGCTTCCCTTCCCTTATTTCTTTCTTTATATGCAAATATATCTGCTCATATAAATGCTTTCCGCCGCCATAATGCAACGCAATTGTTAAACCATTCATCCTTTTGCTTCATTTCCAGCCGCATTCTTCATTTTAATCTGCTTCATAATTTGATCCCGGAACATACGGGCCCTGTCTTTCATCCTCGTATTCGCCCCATTGGATGTCAGTACGCTGCCAATCATTTTTGTGGCCAAATCATACTGCTCAAATTTTGCTGCCGTAACGGCAATCAAATAGTCTACTGTGGATTCATCCATACCGCACATCGGGAAAGATTCCGACTGCCTTGCCGTAAGGAAGCCATCTAAAGCGCTTTTCAAAAATTCTTTCTCTTCATCATCCACTTTTTTCTTCTTTTTCGCATATTCCGGATCTGCTTTATCCAGGTTCTCCCCTTTGCCCCTTAAAAGCCATGCCGTCTTTAAGCAAATATATGCCTTTTCGCTCGGTTTTGCCATCTTCACAATAGCATTGGCAAGCGCCAGCTTATAACGATCCAATGCTTCCTCATACGTAAAAATTTCCTTTTTATCATCGTCCCTTGGTTTAAAATTAGCCGAGATTTTTTCCTTTATCAATTTCGCCTGAGGCGTCGTCAAAAACTTGAAATAACGGCTCAATGCAGCATAACCGCAGCGCGGGCAGACAATTACGTCATATTTCAGCGTATCCATATACTCATATTTAGGGCGCAAATCCATATCGCTGCCGGCAAGCCTTACCCGTCCTACTTTTACCGTTTTCACTTTAAATTCCTTGTCGCAGACAGGGCAGTTATGCGACTTATTGAACAAGAAATCCTGCTCATGGAAAGTAGGAAGTGCCGCCTTTGCCTCCGCCGCCTTCTCTTTTTCCTTTTCATCTTCCTTTTTGGGCTTCTCGTATAAGTCCATATTTTCCAATGAGCCAAGCCCAAGCCGGCTCAACCCAGATAACAATCCAGCCATATTTTAAACCTCCAAAATCACATTCACATATTGCAACAACTTAATTTTTAGGCAGCACATAAGAACTTTTCAGCGACACAATCCGGTTAAAGACAAGCGCCTCCGGCTTTGAATCCTTACAGTCCACACAGAAATACCCTTGACGTACAAACTGGAAACTGTCAAATGCCTTCGCATCTGCAAGCGCCGGCTCCAAATAGCAATCCTTTTGTATTGTCAATGAGTTAGGATTTAAATTCAACGAACCATCCTCATTATATACGCCCTTTTCTTCGTCGATAATATTTTCATACAGCCGGACTTCTGCCTTTACCGCCTGCGCAGCAGGCACCCAGTGTATTGTACCTTTTACTTTTCTTCCTGTAAACCCTGTACCACATTTCGTTTCCGGGTCATAAGTACAGTGTACTTCAATCACCTTTCCTTTCTCATCCTTTACGCAGCCGGTGCATTTTACGAAGTAAGCATTCATTAACCTTACCTCATTGCCCGGATATAACCGGAAATACTTTTTCGGAGGTTCCTCCATAAAGTCCTCCCGGTCAATATATAATTCCCTTCCAAATGGCACTTCCCGTGTTCCCATAGCTTCGTTTTCCAAATTGTTTGCCACGGTCAGCATTTCCGTCTGCCCCTCCGGGTAATTATCAATTACCAGCTTCACCGGGTCAAGAGCCGCCATCATTCTGGGTTTTTTCAACTTCAGGTCTTCCCTGATGCAATATTCCAGCATCGCATAGTCCACGGAAGAATTGCTTTTCGATACCCCGCATAAATCCACAAACATCTTAATGGACTCCGGTGTAAAGCCTCTCCTCCTCAAAGCTGCTATAGATACGAGCCTTGGGTCATCCCATCCGTCCACAATGCCGTCTTCCACTAATTTCTTAATATATCTCTTCCCCGTCACCACATTGGTCAGATACATCTTTGCAAATTCAATCTGCCTTGGCGGATTCGGATATTCCAATTCCCTTACTACCCAGTCATAAAGCGGCCTATGGTCTTCAAACTCCAGCGTACAAATCGAATGGGTAATCCCCTCGATAGCATCTTCAATCGGATGGGCAAAATCATACATCGGATAAATACACCATGTATCCCCCGTATTATGATGCGCCATATGGGCTACACGGTAGATAATCGGGTCACGCATATTAATATTCGGCGACTTCATATCAATCTTAGCCCGAAGCACTTTTTCCCCGTCCTGATAAACACCGTTTTTCATTTCTTCAAACAGTTTCAGGTTTTCTTCCACGCTTCTGTCACGGTTCGGGTCATCCTTCCCCGGCTCCGTCAATGTACCTCTATACTCCCTCATCTGTTCAGCCGTCAAATCGGACACATAAGCTTTCCCCTTCCGAATCAGCTTCACAGCCCCTTCATACATCTGTTCAAAATAATCGGAAGCAAAAAACAGCCTATCTTCCCAGTCTGCCCCAAGCCACGCAATATCTTCTTTAATGGACTCCACAAATTCCGTCTTCTCTTTGGTCGGGTTCGTATCGTCGAAACGCATATTAAATTGTCCGTTATACTGCTGCGCCAACCCATAATTCAGCAATATGCTTTTCGCATGACCGATATGCAGATAACCATTCGGCTCCGGAGGAAACCTGGTATGAACCCTGTCATAGACGCCCTCTGCCAAATCCTTGTCAATCATCTGCTCTATAAAGTTTCTGGAAACCGTTTCTTTTTCCCCTTCTTGTTGCCGTTCATTTTCTGTATTCAAAATCTCACTCATAAAACTTGCCCGCCGCCTTCCGCCCATCTGGCTGCCGCGGAATTACCTCCTCAAACATAAAAATATAGCAATTGATGTTAATTCATTAATATTTATACTATCATAAAAAATCCAAATAATAAAGGTTTATTTTTTATTCTGTTTATAGCGGCGCTGTAGCATATTTTCCTATTAGGATTCGGGTATCAAAAGGCCTGTCCGGCAGTGCCACTTGGCAGATGGCACGAAAGAATATTGTGCAAGTAATTTTTGTACGATGGAGAGGAGACTCTAAAATCGTGGAAGCCAATGCTGAACACGATTTTTGTCTTAAGAGGATCATCGGAATGCTCCGTACAATAGAAAAGCAAAACAAGTTTCGCGCACAGATTTTTCGTGCCATCTGCCAAGTGGCACTGCCGGACAAGCCTTTTGACACCCGAATCCTATGATGGTAAAAATTGCTATAATGTAAAACGGCGGCTTTGATTCTTATTTCAAAACCACCGCTCGGTTATCTATATTGAAATTTAATAACAGAACATTGTTTTTCTTTCTGTCAAATAGTTTGCATAAGTGCAAAGAAATGTTCAGGCTTGCCGGTGCTGAAATAGTCGTACCATGCTTCCAGCGTATTTGTTTCAAAAACGCCTAAACGCTCAATAATTTGTTTCGCCCATAATAAAGCTCCCGTGGAGCTTGCAGTAATCAGGTTGTTATCCGCTACCGACGGCTTATCTATGTAAAAGTTTTGCCCTTTATAACCGGGGGAAACCATTTCAAGGAACCCCGGTCCATTGCTGGTATGCGGACGGTTATCCAACAGCCCAAAACCGGCAAGGGCAGCGGTTGCTCCACAAATTGCACACACCGTCGCCCCCAAAGAAAGAAACTCGCCCGCTTTTTCGAGGATAGCCCTATGCTTTGAATCATTCCATGTATCTGCGCCCGGTAAAAGCAAAACGCTTGTTTCACTCACGGCAATATCCTCCACTAAACAGTCGGGCATGATTGTCAGACCCCCCATTGTATGGATTGGTTCCTTTGTAAGGCTAACCGTTTTAAGCGATACACGCCCTGCATCCTTTTTGAAAAACCGGCCGGAATGAAGCTCCGAAGTAACGTGCCCCAACTCCCAGTCAGCCAATGTATCAAGAACATAAACATAGATTGTAAACATATAATTACCTCCGTCTTCCTTGTTTTATTGATTTATCGTCTTATTGATATATTTTCAATTTTATTGTACCATGCAATTGTTGACAACAGTATGGCAATAATCCAAATTGAAAGGCGGTTGGCTGATGAAAGTAGACAGGCTGGTTAGCATTATAATGATACTTCTCGATGAAAAGCGGATAGGCGCACAGGAATTAGCAGATATGTTTGAAGTTTCGCCCCGCACAATCTACCGCGATATAGATGCGATCAACATGGCGGGGATTCCCGTCCGCTCCACATCGGGGGTAGGCGGCGGCTTTGAAATCATGCAGGAATACAAGATGGACAAAAAGGTTTTTTCGGCGGATGACCTTTCTGCTCTTTTGATGGGGCTTTCCAGCCTTTCGGGCATGATACGGGGCGAGGAACTAGTACATGCTCTTGCAAAAGTCAAGAGCTTTATCCCTGCCGACAGGAAAAAAGAAATTGAATTAAAAGCCAATCAGATATGCATTGATTTAAGCCCGTGGATAGGCAACCGCAATATACAGCCATATTTAGAGGTTATCCAGTTGGCTTTGCAGGAAAACACACTATTAGCCTTTGCATATACCGCCCATCACGGGAATAAAACCACACGGACAGTAGAGCCCTATCAGCTTGTATTAAAAGGCCATCATTGGTACTTACAAGGGTATTGCCACAAAAGAAATGATTTCCGGTTATTCCGCTTATCCCGCATGTCAAACCTCCAAATGAAAGAAGAAATTTTCACACCCAGGGATTATCAAAAACCGCAGTTGGATTTTGATAATATCTGGGCAGATATACAAACAAGGATTAAAATCCGCATCCATCAATCCGTGATGGACAGAGTGCTTGATTATTGTACTTACGAAGATTTTTCGCCAGATGGGAAGGAACATTACATTGTCCATTTCCCTTTCATAGAAAACGAATACTATTACGGTATCCTTTTAAGCTTTGGAGATAAATGCGAGTGTTTGGAACCATTACATATCCGCACGGAAATAAAACGCAGAATACACGATATCGCTGCGATATACGAAAGTTAATACACACAGCAAAACAAAAAACAATTGTATTTATAGATTGTTACGTAGACCGGGCAGGCTGTTTGGCCCGGAGGGTTATACAGGGGAGCTTTTGCTCTATTTTGCAATAAATTTTTCTCAACAGAAGATTCGACCCACCAGGGTAAAATGCTCATGTACGTTAAAGAAGCAAGCAACCCAAAACAAGAGATAGACCGCCAGCACCACACTATTCCGAACCAAAGAAACCAAAGACCAAAAGATAAACTTACCATGAAGCACTGAAAGGAATATTGAAATTTAATTGACAAATAGGCTAAAACCGGGTACGATAATTTTGGTGACCATGCGGTCACTAAAATTAAACATACAAAGTAACCAGGTGGTCATTAAAGAAGGGAGATTATAGTGCCAACACCTTTATTTTTGGGACTGGATTCTGAAAAACAACATAAAATTTTTATGGCAGGAGTTTCCGAATTTGCCGAGTATGGTTATGAAAACAGTTCTACAAATCAAATTGTTAAAAAAGCTGGTATCAGTAAAGGAAGTTTATTCAAATATTTTCCAACAAAGGAGGATTTTTATTTTTATGTCCTTGACAAAATCGCAGCGGAACTTATTTCCAGCTTAGAAGAAAAAATCAATACCCTTTCCACCGATTTATTTCAACGGATAGTAGAGTATTCTGTTTTGGAGTTTTCGTGGTATATTTTGTACCCCGAAAAATCCAAAATGATTGTCAAGGCGTTCACCAAAAATGACACCGACATATATAAGAAAACCATATTAAAATATGGCAATAGAGAACAAGAGATATATTATTGGTTTTTACAGGACATTGATACAACTCAATTCCGGTGGGACAGGCAAAAAACGCTTGATATGGTAAAGTGGTTTCTCAAAGGTTTCAATGATGACTTTTTGACAAAAATACAGAAACAAGCCTATTCGAGTTTTGAAGTTATAGAAAAAGAATATATAAAAGAGTTATCAGAGTATATAGAAGTTCTAAAAGTGGGAATCGTAAAATCAAAGACCCCGCTGCAAGCAACGGGGTATCAAACTTGCAGCACTGCAGAGCAGCGGGATATTTGACCCTCGCGGCAGTCTTGCTCGCGGGAATAAAGGAGGTTGCTATGTTTTATAATGCCCATAACGGAAGTGTCTGTGCCGGAAATTCTGTAATGGATTATGTATCTTTTGGAAATGGAAATAAAAATCTTATTATGCTGCCCGGTTTGGGAGATGGACTGTCTACGGTAAAAGGAATGGCTTTTGTTTTTTCAATGATGTATAGGGTATATGCCAAAGAATTTACCGTGTATGTTTTCAGCCGGAAAAATCATTTGCAAGAGGGATATTCTACAAGGGAAATGGCAAAAGACCATGCAGAAGCGATATCCGCTCTTGGTATTTCAAAAGCAGACGTTTTAGGCATATCCCAAGGTGGTATGATAGCTCAATATCTTGCAATTGATTATCCAGATTTGGTCGATAAGCTCATTTTGGCGGTAACAAGCGCAAACTCTAATGAAACAATTAGAAAAGTAGTTGGTGGCTGGATTGAAATGGCAGAGCAAGAAAATTATAAGGATTTAATGATAGATACAGCGGAAAAATCATATTCAAAGAGATACTTAAAAAAGTACCGTCGAATTTATCCGTTCATTGGAAGAATAGGAAAACCAAAAAGTTTTAAGCGTTTTCTCATACAGGCAGCTTCCTGTACCAGTCATAATGCTTATGTGGAATTAAGTAACATAGTATGCCCTACATTAGTGATTGGCGGGGATTGCGATAAAATTGTTGGAACAACTGCAGCTTCTGCAATAGCCGAAAAAATTAGTCATAGCGAATTGTTTATTTATAATGG
>CAJUSR010000019.1 GCA_910588855.1 uncultured Kineothrix sp.
GCACGGTTGTCATTGCCATACCCTTCGAGCAAATTGATCACGCCCCATACGCCCAGGCCAGCGCCCAGCGCGATTACAAGTACCTTCAAAGTGTCGATTGCTGCTGTAAAAAATGCCATAATGATTACCGAAACCCAAACCCCCGGAACGCCTTATTTTGTCGTTCCACCACAATTCAGACAAAACAGCCCTGTCATTCCGAATCTGTGTATCTCAGGAGCCGGGTTTCTCTCCTTTCCCTTATTTTTATTTTCTTTGAGATAAGAAAAGGGAGCCTCCACAGCCGGAACCGCCTATAAAAGCGGGTTTCCATACGAAAGCTCCCTGTTTTCAGGTTCCATATTCAGTTGTCAGCGGGATTTCTCCCTGTCTGGTGGGCGCGCGTATCCTGCACCTCATTACTGCCTCACTTCCTTCCATTTTTATTTACAGTCCCTATAAGAGCGCCGCCGAGAAAAAAGATTCAGGCGGCAGGGCTGCCGGGGTCAGCCGGTGCTTCCAGTTCACACACCTCATAAGTCTCCTCCGGCTTTACTTTCAGCCGGCGTTTCACAAATTTTGCCACATCAAACGTGTTTTTCGGGTCAGCATCGGACAGGTACTTGTACTGCGGGTGTTTTGTAATGTCGAATTTGTCACTGAAAAACGGCCTTACCCCCTGCACCTGCAAAATACATTTGCCGCCGTCCATAACAGCAAGTTCATCGGGCGTCATAAGTTCCTTACCGAGTTTCTGGTAATTCAGCCCATAGCTGCGCTGGCTTCCCCGCGTATCGGATGTGTTAAATGTGTCTATGGTCTCCTTTCCGAGCATGGCGGAAATCTCTTTTAAAGTGCTTTGCTCCTTGCCGCCCAAAAACAGGACGCAGGAGCAGTTGCCGATAATTGTTTCCGCATGGTCTTTGTATACCGCCTTTAACTGGCTCTGCGTCTGGACGATCACATGGGCGGATATTTCCCGGCTCCTGATCACCGAAATCAGGTGTTCAAAGTTGGGGATTTTCTGGTTCGCAAATTCATCCAGCAGGCAGGTCACATGGGTTTTCAACGCACCGCCGTTTTCCAGCGCCTTATCGCAGAGGGTATTGAACATCTGCGTATAAACCATAGACGCAATGAAATTAAATGTCGTATCCGTATCGGACACAATGCAGAACAGGGCCGTCTTTCTGTCTCCCAATTTATCCAGTTCCAGCTCGTCATCCATCATCATGTCCCGGACTTCCTTAATGTCAAACGGGGCCATCCTTGCACCGCAGCTAATAAGTATGCTTTTCGCCGTTTTGCCCGCCGCCATTTTGTACTTTTTATACTGGCGGACGGCAAAATGCTCCGGATTGCGCTTCTCCAGGCGGTCAAACATCATATCCACAGCGTTTTTAAAATTTTCATCATCTTCCCGGACTTCGGAAGCGTTCAGCATCTCCAGCAGGGTATTTAAGTTTTTCTCATCCTCCGGGGCTTCATACCAGATATACGCGATCAGCGCCTGGTAATAAAGCGCTTCCGCTTTTGCCCAGAAATCCTCCCCGCCTTTGCTGTCCTCCCCCTTTGTATTTTCCATGATGCAGTTGACCAGCTTCAGTATGTCATTCTCGCAGCGGATATAGCGGAACGGGTTGTATTTCATGGATTCCTTAAAATTGATGGTATTGAGGATTTTTATCTCATATCCGCCCTCTTGCAGCATTTTCCCGCACTCCAGAACAACGGTGCCTTTTGGGTCCGTGACAACATAACTTGCGTTCATCTGCATTAAATTGGGCTTAACGTGGAAGCGTGTCTTGCCGGAGCCGGAACCGCCGATAATCAGCACGTTCTTGTTGATGTTGTATTTTGGTATCTTATTCCTCCCAAGCATGATCCGCTCCGTCTGAGTCAGGAGGATATTGCTGTCAAACTTCGGGTCAATAAAAGGCTTGATGTCCTCCTGCGTCCCCCACCTTGCAGAACCATACTCCACGCCATGACGGTATTTTTTTGCGTTTTTCCCCTTAAAGTACACCACCGCCCGGACTGCCGCCGCGCCTGCAATGCCTATGAGCAGGTCGTGGGGATGGAAACTCGGAAAAGGATTTGCGGTAATCGTCGCCCCCAGGCCGGATACTGCCGCCATAGCCTTTGTTACCGCGTCCGTGCCCGCACTGAGCCGGTAGCCCTCCGTGATCTTCGAGAAAAACCAGAACATCATTACATAGGGCAGGTTTGGGACAAGGTATTTTTTTATGTCAATATTGCCTTTCAATGCTCAATCCCTCCTTTCCCGCGGTGTTTCTCCCTGTCCACGGACTGCCCCATAACAAGCTGTTTAAAATGGGAAAGCTGCTTTTTAATAGAAGGCTTTCCCTTCTCCCGGTTCAGTGTTTTCGCGGTATATTCCGCAAAGGCGGCATTTAAAGCGTCCGCATCACGGGCCTTGAAAAATACAAGATACCTTCCCTGTGCCGGGTCTTTTTTCAGCGCAAAATCCACGCCGTACTTTCTTGCAACCCGCTCAAAGGATTTGATATTCTTATCCGTGATCTCGATATTCTGTACGCCGTCCCCCTGCCCTACAAGGCTTTTTACACTCTGTTTCCCATGATGCGGCTCGTTTGCCTGCCTCTGGTACTGGCGTATCGCCCATTTCAAAAGGTCTGCCGTCAGCTTCCCTCCGTTCTTTCCCATCCGGATTACAAGCGCGACAGACTTATCCCTGACTTCATCCTGCATCCGACAACCTCCCTTCCTCTAATTTTCTGTCAGCTTCCCATGCACCACATAGCGGGCATTTTCAAAAGAATAGGCACAGGTGGAGAGCGTCACGATATGGTCGCCCTCCCCCACCTGCACATCCGAGGAAAAATCCGATCTCCCCTTTATGCGCACAAGCCATGCGGCAAAATCCTCTTTGGAAGCAAAGCGCAGGGTATAAGCATCCGAATCCACCGCCGCCGTATACCCCGCAAACAGTTCCAGCCGGTAGTCTTTTTCTTCCGTAACCAGATATACCACCGGATGGGCCTCATAATATTCCTGCCCTGCATAAAAGACCAGGCTGGCAAACATCTTCCCGCTTGCCATGTGGTGCCCGTAGATCAGGGTATTCTCATCCGACAAATCCATCCGGTTTTCGCAGTCCATAAACAGACAGCCGTTCCGGTTTTCGCTCCCGTCCGCCAGATGGAACAGGTAATAGGAATTGTCCTGCCCCTGCACCAGCGGGTAGCTGACAGCCGTATCCGGGCAGTAAAGCCAGCCCACAAGGTCAGGGCTGGCTTCCTTCAAAGCAGCAAAATCAATATCGAGGATACGCGGCGCATCCTCCTGTAACCCTCCGCCCGGCGACGGTGTTTCCGGCACAGCAGCCTCCCCCGGTTCTTTTTTGCAGGGTGCCACATACTGCGCCATCTTCCCGTATGTCCTTTCACTCTCCGCATCCTGCCTGCATGTGTCATAAACCCGCAGGCCAAAAAAGGCGGCTGCACCGATACATGCCACCGCCAGTAATGCCGGGAAGAACACCGCAAGCGCCTTACGCATCTTCATCATCTTTCTTCCGGGCTTTATAGATTGCATAGCCGGCAGACGCGCCTCCGGCAAGGAGCGCAAGGACGGCGATCACCGCCCACAGGCCGATATTGGAATCATCACCGGTCTTTGGTGCATTTGCAGACAGGGAAGTCCCCCCTGCTTTTGCGGACGTATTCCCGGCAGCGCCTGTCTTTTCCGCACTGTCCCCGGATGAATCTTTCTTCGATGTGTTCTCCCCGGCAGCGTTTCCTCCTGCGGCTTCATTTTTATTGGAATTATCCACGTTCACTATCACACTGTCTGAATTTTCCGGGAGATTGTCTATCAGGTCTTTTATGTTTTCTAACAGGGTATCCGGCTTTTCCACATAAGTCCTCACACGGTTGCTTGTGAGCGTCACATCATTTCCCGAAACGCTGGCAACATTCTGGATGCAGCCCCCTTCCGCTTCTTTCAGAACCTGCACCAGGAAAGTGACTGTCCGGGACTGCCCGCCCGCAAGCGTGACCGTCCATGTGACAGTCCCATTCTCACAGGAGCCATCATTTCCCGCAGACACAAAGCTGCATCCTTCCGGCACTTCATCCGTAACTTTAAAAATCCTTTCTTCTACCGCTGTATTTTTTACGGTGATCTGGTATTGCAGTTTGATTCCGCTCCCTACCGTCTCCCCGTTCAAATCTTTTTTCCCGTTTTCACTCTTTACGGATTTTAACAGTTCCTCCAGCACATAATTGATGACCTGGTTGGTGCCTGCCGTTTTGGACTGCCCTGTTTTCCTGTCGCTGACTGTGACGGCGGCACTGTTGGCAAAGGCTTTGCCGGACAGATCTGCGCCGGCTTTCACACGGACAGTCACAAAGCCTTCCGTGTCCGGTTCCACATCAAAGCACCAGCGCACGTTATCACCCTTGACAACGCTGTATACCCTGCCGTCATTGGAAGCGTCCACAAAAAACACACCTGCGGGGAGAATATCATTGACCTCCACGGTACGGACTGTATAGCCGTCATTCTTATAGGTGATCCTGTAGGTCACAATATCCCCGGCAGCTACGTTCTCACCGTTTATGTCCCTGCCGTCCGCATCCAGCACATACTTCGCAGGCACATAATTTCTGGTATGCTGATCTTTTTTATCACCGTTCTCCGCTTCTGTGCCGATATGTGCCTCATCCATATCCACATAAGCCTGATTCTCCACCGTCTTTCCAGTCGCGGATTCCAGGACTTTCACTTCCACAGATACCATCCCTTCCTCATGCGCCCCGGTTTCCATTGACCACCTGACCGTATGGGTTCCCTCATCATACACACCGCCGTCACTTACAGAAACAAAGCCCACATCTTCCGGCAGGCTGTCCGTGATCACCGCTGTCTTTCCATAATCCGAAGGGTTCTTATAGGAAATGGTATAAATGATGTTCTCCCCGGCCTGCACCGGATAAGTGTTAATGGACGGCTCCCCAAGTTTGGAAAACACATCTTTTTCAGGTGTCGGGATAACCGGCGTCTCCACCTCATTTGTCTCTTTCCGGGCAAAATCAACCGACACAACGGCACGGTTTTTCAGGATGGTGTCCTCCGCTTCTTTCCGTATCTTAACCTTTACCGATACAGTTTCCTGTGTATTCTCTTTTACTGCCACTTTCCATGTAACTGTATGGCTGCCCGTCTCATAGCTTCCCTCATGGTCTGCCGCGATAAATTCCACATTTTCCGGCAGTGCATCCGTAATGGTAAACTCACGCGCATCATCAGCAGGATTCTGGAATGTGATCCGGTACTCCAGAATGTCCCCGGCCTGCTTTACGGTCTGTATGCTGCCTCCTTCACTGTCCGCCCCTATATCGTGGCCGTCCACGCATAAGACCGCCTTGAAAGGCTGATCCAGAACATAAACCGGCGTTGTATCATCCAGCATGGAATCAGAGGAAATGGAAACCTTCTGCGTCCAGTCCACAAAAATCTCCGCCTGATTGTATATTTTGGTATATTCCGTGTCAAAAGACGGTACATATGCGTCAAAGGAGACTGTCTTTTCCTCTCCCGCCGCCAGTGCCATCTTCCAGGTGATTTTCTTTCCGTCCACCGTGCCGCCGTCTGATACTGTCCCCTCCACAAGGGAAACCTCCGCAGGGATTTCATCTGTTACGGTAAATGCCTTTTCTTCCTCTGCCGGGTTCCTGAAAGAAATGGTATAGGTAACTGTTTCCTCCCCGTTTATCACTTTGTTTGTAATATCCGCCCCTTCCGTATTCCACACGGATTTTACCGGGTCTTCCAGAACAGGGGAGCTTGTCACATCAGACAGGGGCACATCCTTTTCCGAACTGTCCGGGATCGCCTTAAAGCACACTGTCCCTGTATTTTTCAGGACTTCCCCCTGCGCCGCAGCTTCCACCTTGCAGTGAAAGGACACTTCCCCCCTGCCGTAAGTGACCACTGTGCCCTTCCATGCCACCGTATGGCTTTCCGCATCATACACGCCGCCGCTGCCGATGGAATTTGTAATTACCTCCATCCCCACAGGCACCCTGTCCGTAATCTCCACTTCCCGCGCTGTTCCGGTCGGGTTTTCAAAACTGATGGTGTATGCCACCACATCGCCGTCCTTAATCACAGCCCTGTCGATTGCCTGTCCGTCATTGTAATTGTGCAGGCAGGCGCTGTCCTCTATCGCTACTTCCTTATCCATAGAGGGCTTCACATAGGACACGATAATCTTATGGTTCTGTGTCACATCGCTGAATGTGTAGGAAGAAGGGTACCCTGTAATATCCACTTTTTTTCCGTCCACTGTAACGGTATCCAGAAGATACCCCTCGTCCGGCTCATAACGGACAGTGCGGTCATGGTGGAATTTCACGCGGTCATCCACCTTGATATCTTCCTCCCCCTTTACGGTCTCATTCCCGTCCGCGTCATAAATGCCGATCCTGCCGTTTACGACCTGCGCCTCCACCGTCCTGTAAGGGGAAGCCGCCTTTACCTCGTTGCTCTCCACCGACATGCTGTTGAAATATACCTTGCAGCTATTGTAAAAATAATCGGCCTCTGCTGTCCCGTTCACGGCAGTGTTGACAACAAGCGTATACGTCTCCCCCTGGTAGGCCATAGAATTGGCCAGATAGGATGATGAAAAGGCGTATTCCACCTTATGGCTGTCTTTGTCATAGGAAACCGTACCGGCGTTCAGCCTGTTCCCCGCTGCATCCTCCAGCCATGCGGACACATAATCGACCTCTGCCGGAAGTTTATCAACAAACCGCAGCGCCGAATATCTGCTGACCGTCTCCACGCCCAGCGTATGCACCTTCTGGCTGATACGGTAGGTGATCTGCTGTCCTTCCTCTGTTTCCTCCAGAAATGTCACCCCGTTTTCTGTTTTACAGGGATTCTCCGGCCTGGGGATTGCTATGGATGCGGAACTCGGAGAAATCCAGTACCCCGTATGGGTGTTGCACCCAAGATAAAAAGTGTTGCCTGTCGCATACAGCGGTATGGAAACACTGTTTTTATAAAAAGTGGAGCCGCCCAGGTAATCCGTGAAGTTATTGTTGCTGCCCCGAAAAGACGGCACACCGCTGACCTTCGTAACGGCTACATTGGTGGAACTTGCCGTGTACCCGGTGGTAGTCCCGCTCAAAGGCGAAGCGTATTCACCGGTATTCAGGCTGTTGAACGTCATAAAGGAATTTCCGTCAAAGCGTATCGTCTCCTGTGTATCCACATAGAAATAGTCTACTTTGACCTGCGCCCTCGATGCGCTCTCATTGCCTATGAACCACCACCCGTTATAAAAACTGGTTTCACAATAGTAAAGCGCCGAGAGGGAGCCAAGTTCTGTAAACGTCACCCTCGCCCCCACTGCCTTATCGTTGTATGTGCCGATATTTGCATAGGTGATCTGCACCACGCTGGAATTGCTCAGGTTCGTGAAACGGGCGGTGCTTGCCCCTGTGTCCGCGCCGCCGTAAGAGGCTTTCCCCCAGGAAGCCCCTGATACACTGTAACTTGACGTGGTATTCTGCCGCCTGATCTTCAGGCCGTTGCCCTCCGTAAACTGCCCCAGGTCAATCTTTGAGATTTCCAGCGTCCTGGGGACAGAGGGGGATGTATCGGGGTAATAAACTTCGATCTCCTCCTGCAGGAGCGTCACATAAAACTGCTTCTTCATGGTGGAGTCCGTCCCTTCCGCACGGTAGGTCACTTCATAGGTGATGCGGTCTTTTAAGGAACCATAAGCAATACATACTCCCTGCCGGCCATCCTCGATCAGCCTGATTTCTTCCGGTTCCCCGCTCACCCGGCTGACATCCTCCACAAGAACATCCACCTCGTCCCCGTCAGCTACAGCCTGTATGCCGAATACTTCCGGGTCGATAGACATACCTATGCTCCCGTATTCCACAAACATCTCTACGGGGGATTTCAGAGAATCCACCTCTGCCCCGTCCTCATACCAGACCACAACAGCGGGCGTTTCCGGTTCTGTCCCTGTTTCCCCTTCTGTACCGCCTTCCGGCGTTTCTTCCTGCCCGGAGCCAGTGCCGGAACCGGCATCATCCCACACCTCCGGCTCCGTTTCTGTTTCCTCAGTTTCCGCCACATCAGCGGCCGGTATATCCTCTGTCCCTTCCGTGCCCATCTCTGCCGCATAGACGGCCATTCCCCCAATACTGCCGGAGCCGATGAGCATTGCCGCTGCCACCGCCGCCGCGAGCAGGCGGGGCAGGAATTTACTCAGTTTCTTTTTTCGTGCCATAGTCCTCTCCTTTCCCGGATAAACAAAAGCCGGCATCCTCTCCGACACCGGCCCATTCTATACACTCTCCTTTTCCGGCACAGGCTGCTTCCGCAATTTCCCATGCCCTTTTATCCTGTCACACGGCCACGCCCCGATCCTGTCCGCCCCATTTTGTCAGCACCACGGTCTCCCCGTTTTTCAGGGTGTCCCACAGGCTGTAAACCTTGTCCGCCACATCATCCGGATCAGCGTAAGTTTCACTGCCGACCATCATAAACTCCCCCGGCCTTGCAAAAAGTTCCTGGAACTCCTTCTGCTGTCCGGGGGTAAGGGAATCGAAAAGACATCCTTCCTCCGGTATGCCGCACAAAAGGAAAGTGCCGTTTACAAACCCTTTCCCTCCCGGCATACAGCGGTTGGGGGCAAGCCCGCCCGTATCCTCCCGGCTGATCAGCAACACCCTCTGCGGCAGGAAACACCCCACCTGTACCGCGCCCCCTAACACTGCTTCCACAGCTTCCAGCGTGTTGTCCGGCAGTGCGGCAGGACGCGGGGCCTTCCCCGGCTCCACGATCAGAATGTCCATTTTTTGCTTCATGTTTCGTTGTCCTCCTTTAAATTTTTTTGTCTATGTGCAGCCTGTAAAGGGCTTCACAGCTATGAAAAAATAACCAGCGGAAAGAAAAAAGCCCAAAGGCTTAACCGCTTCCAAAACCTGCGGCCATATCGTGGCTCACAAGGCTTGCATAATACTGGCTGATGGTCACAGGCGCATTGAACAGCGCCGACAGGGTATAAGCCCGGATATTGCCTATCAGTGTTGTGTTCCTGTCAAGGCAGTCCATAACATACTGGATATGTCCGCTGTCCAGCTTCAAAAAGCGGCTCTTTACCACCTCCGTACTCATATCCCCCTGGTTGATGCGTATGCTTTTCCGGCTGCTGCAACAGGTTTCCGCCATCAGTTCCACAAAGCCGTCCAGACGCTCCCTGTCATATGGATGGTCATGCAAAAGATAATCATAATCAATGTTCTCTTTTATCAGTTCACGGTAAGCCTCCATCTGATCTATCCCATCCATCCCATGCCCCGCAGGAGAAACGTTATCCACAGGAAAAGCCCCGGCCTTTGCCGGATAGATGGATGGATCAGTATCACTAAAATCAGTATTATTTAAGTCAGTATTATTAGTTTGTGATTTCCGCATTTCTTGAATTGTGATTTTCACATCCCCTGATTTGTGATTTTCACAATTCTTGATTTGTGATTCCGGCTGCCCCGGTTTTGCCCTGCAAATGAAGTTTTTCACATATATGACATTGGGTTTCCCCAGGCCGCGCCGGACGCGCTCGATCAGCCCAACGCCCTTTGAACAGTCCAGTTCATTCAGGAGCTTGTTTGCCTTCTGCTCCGCGCATCCAAGCGTCTCCATCACATCGGCAATCGTGAAGATGATATACACACGCCCCTCCCCGTCAAGCCAGTTGTTCTTTACCGAAAGCCCCATGCGGTCAAGCAGAAGCCCATAAAGCACCTTTGCCTCTACCGATACCCCCTTAAAGAGCGGGTCTGTAAACAATATTTTCGGGATGCGGTAAAAGCTGTACTGTTCCGCTTCGTTCCCATAGTAATAATCCAGTTGTAACGGCATCGCTGCTGCCTCCTTTTCCTGCAATTTTGACAATAAAAAAAGCCCCGGCATGGTAATAGTCGCCGGGGCATGATCTGTCTGGTAAACGCAAAAAAGCCGCCCGGTAACTGCCATTAGTCAGTCGCCGGACGGCTTAATGCGTTTTAAGTATTCTGTGTTTTCCACGTTTCCAGGAGGGAGAAAATGACTTCCTCCATCTGCTTCGTGGTATAGGTCTGTGGGAAATACTGTTTCAGCCTGTCATTTTTAAGCGTCACCTGCACAGGTGCGGGCCTCTCTTCCGTCAGAATGGCATCCATCACATTCCTGTCAAGTTTCCCCTCCTGGCTGTACTTTTTCAGGCGTTTCGCCTGCTCCAGCGAAGGGACAGCCTGTAATTCCCCCATAATCTCCATAAGTTCCCCCTGCTGCTCCCACGTCAGATAGGACAGTTCCACGGCAGGGTTAAAGGACAGCTTCTTATCGTCCACCATCTGGAGCAGATCAGGAAGAAGTTCTGTCAGACGGATAAACCGATGGATGTTGCGGGCGCTGTCATTGGAATTTTCACTCAGCGCATCCACGCTGTACTTCTCGCCAAGTTGTCGAGAAGTGTCCTTTACGCCCTGATGCTTCAATGCGTCCAGCTTCATCTTATACGCCCATGCCTTTTCGCTGGGGAACAGGTTTTCCCGCTGGATGTTGCTGTCCACCATGAACAGTACCGCTTCATCATCATCCAGTTCCCGCACGATCACCGGCATCGTAGTTTTCCCTGCCAGTTCCGAAGCATGCCTGCGCCTGTGTCCGGCAATCAGTTCATAGCCGCCCTCCGCACGGGGCCTTGCAATGCCGGGGACAAGGACGCCATGTATCTTGATGCTTTCCACCGTGTCCTGCATGGTTTCATCATCCAGCACCTTAAATGGGTGGTCTTTAAAGGGAAACAGTTCTGTAAGCGGGATTTCCTGCACGTTCCCGCTGCCTCCTGCCTCCGCAGGATTCCCAGCGGAGAACAGGTCATCAAATTTCGTCACCTGGATATTTTTTGCGCTGCTTTTCATCCCATCATCACCTCTTTCGTCAGTGCGGCATAAGCGGCTGACACTTTACCGGCGGGGTCATGGAGATAGATGCTCTTGCCCTCCGCACTGGTTTCCGCCGCCCGCACGGAGAGGGGGATAATGCTGTCAAATATCCGCAGCTTCCCGTCATAGTTCATGTGCAGAAGCTCCACAATATCCCTTGCGTAGTTGGTACGCATATCCGCCATTGTGACCACTATCCCTGCTATGGAAAGGCGCGGGTTGATCTGCCGCCTGACTTTCGCAATCGTGCGGATAAGCTGCTCCAATCCTTTTATGGAAAGGTACTGCGCCTGCACCGGGATAATGACCTGATCCGCCGCCGCAAGCGCATTGATGGTCAGCATGCCAAGCGAAGGCATACAGTCCAGAATGACCGCATCGTATTCCTCACGCACCGTATTCAGGTACTGCCGCAGAATGGTCTCCCGGCTCATGGTGTTGACCAGGGTAACCTCCATGCCGGCCAGTTCAATGTTTGCCGGGAGCAGGTCAACACCCTCCGCATGGTGGAGAATCCCGCTTCCGGGCGGAAGCGGCTTGTCCGTGATTATCCCGCCCAGGATAGCCGAGAGCGTGGTTTCCATCTGGTCGGGCTGCTGATATCCCAGGCTGGCGGTCATGGAACCCTGCGAATCCACATCCACCAGAAGGACGCGCCTGCCCTCGCGGGCAAGGCCGATCCCGATGCTGATGGAACTGACTGTTTTTGCACAGCCCCCTTTTTGGTTACATAAACAGTAGATTGTTGCACTCATACTCACACCGCCTCTCTCACCCGGACAGTCAGGCCGTCCAGCCGTATATTTTTATGGCCTACCAGATAGTAGCCCTTTCCGTCATGCTCCACGCTTGTCCATACCCAATAAGGCACTTCCTGATAATCGTCTTTTATCAACGCCTCAATGCCGCTCCCACTGGTGTAATAATGACCGCCTTTTGTCTCATACCTTCCGCTCCGGTTCTTATGCAGGCGGCTTGTTTCTTTTACCGGGCGGGAAAGATATGCAATCCTGCCCGTCACGTCCGAAAGTTTCTCCATGATCTCCCTAAGTTCGGTCTGGAGAAAAAGCTGCTGCCCGTCCTCATAGTCGATATGCAGCCCGCTCAGATCATCGTAATCGTCATATGTAGACAGCCTCAGCAGGCTCCTGATACTTCCATTCAACTTTTGGGTTTCCTTTAATACCATGTTTAAATCTGCCATATTTATACCGCCTTTCCATCGCATATCCCGGCTTCTTCTTTCACAGCCGTAATCCCTTTCGGGTCAGACCATACCCGGCCTGTCCTCTCTACCACAAGTTTTCCATCCTGCAAGGTTACGGACACCCTATCGCCAACGGCAAACCCCATATCACGCAGCCACTTTCCCTGCATCATAATCATTGGAACCGTGAGGTCTTTCCCGTTTCCCCTTGCCCTGTAAACTGTCATTTCTCTTGATTTCATTCGTACCTCCTGTTAATATGATTCAATAAAAAATAGGACTAAATCAGCCGCGCAGACACGATACTTGTCCGCATGAAAAGCTAATTTAGTCCTACCTAAACTTAAAAATATTCAGTTATCACCCCTTTTTGGCACACGTTTTATAACACCAAACGGCTTGATGGTATATTAGTGTCAAGTTGCTTGATTTTCGGTTTTCTGGTTAAAAACAGGCCCGTCCTTATCCAATTTTGCTGTTTTCGCAGCAGTTTTTTCATAGGACTAAATCAGCGGAAGCCCTTGATTTTACTGGCTCCTTGCTAACTTGACACTATATTACCATACGCCCCCACCTTCGGATTCGGATACACATCAATCCCTTGTAGCGGTCTGGCTCCTCTCCTCAGATAAGCCTTTACTTTCTCCCCATACAAGTATGGATCGTTTTGCATTAAAATTCCCCATTCCATCATCAAAGCCGCCGCACCGGTCACAAAGGGTACCGCGAAAGAAGTTCCGGTCACTGTCTGCCTTCCTCCTTGCCCGTCGCTTATTGCTATATCCACACCCGGAGCCACAAGATCTGGTTTTACGCTTTCGCTGGCAACCAATCCTTCCATTCGGTTCTCCAATAAATATCCTCTTCCGGAAAAGTCCGCATAAGAATCATAAATAATATGATATGCCCCTACTGTGATTACTTTCCTTGATGTGGAAGGGATTGTAAAGGTAACCTCCGGCGTCGGCGTGAAAAAACGGGTTCCACTATTCAATACAGTGCTGCTTGGAAGATAAAAATAATAATTTCCCGTCACAATCTTTACCGGTTCCAGCAAAAATGTCCATATCCCGGAGTCGATGTAATTCCCTTTCGGAATAAAGTCAAAATAGATTTCTTGATTGATAGAATAGGGCGATGGTTCCCCTACATAAATAAGAAGTTCTGTCTGCCCCATAGTAAGCCGTACCGTTCCTGTTTGTCTGGTTTCTATTTCCTGCCTTTCCCCGCCCGGCGCAATAAGCGTTATGCGAAACACATCCACATACTCTTTCCAAAGCTGTACATTCAGAGCCCTTTCATAAGATGCAACTGACAGCTCCACCCTAACTTCTTCTTTTACATTTCCTGCGGTATGACCTCCGGCAGCCCCTTCGTTTCCACTCCCAACACAGATTACATTCCTCCCTATTTCCGAAATATTATCCATAAACCGTTCCAAAATCGATGTTCCGTCGTGAGAACCATATGTATTGCCAAAGCTTAAATTAATAGATACCGGCGCTTCCAATTCCAAGGCTTTTTTGACTACGTAATCCAATGCCCTCATCAACTCCGTCGTCCTTGGAAAAGATTCCTTTCTTGGGCTTCCTAACTTTACCACAATCAAATCTGCCTCCGGCGCCACCCCTACGTATCTCCCTTCGGAAGACAACCCGTTTCCGGCAGCAATGGCGGTTACAGCAGTTCCATGTCCTGTCACATCTCTGCTTGGAACCTTGTCAAAACGTTCTTCCCCTGCTTCATTCAATGCTTCATTTATTTGTGTCTGGCTGAACTCCACCCCTATCCGATACCCTTCTGGCGGCAACATGCCCCTGCCCTCATCCGTAGCAAGGCTTTGATCCCATAAATAGCGTATCCTACTGCTTCCATCCCGGTTCCTGAAGTCCATTCTCGCATAGTCAATACCGGAGTCAATAACTGCTATTAATGTTCCCTTCCCACTTAAATATGGTTCCCTTTCCGTTACTGTCAAAATACAGGATGCTTCCTTTCCCCGCTGTAAAGAAAAATACAGGTTTTTCGGAATCTCCACATATTCCACTTCTTCCAGTTCTACAAAGGAGCTTATTAAATTCTTTGGAATGGTAACAATGGCATATCCGGCAATCAATTCCTCTACATAAATTATCGTGCTGTCTAACCGCTTCAAATCACCGTTGTATTTTACAATCAGCTCCCACCTTTCCGTTTCCGCATCATAACCTGCATCCAAATTCAGGGATTTTTCCCTCTCCTGTTCCGAAGCGTCCAATGCCAGATTTAACAAGTTCTCCAGTTTCTGTGAATTCATAGCTCCCCCTTTTTAGTATCTTTTACCGGCCGCATATCAAAAACTGCCCTTAAAAAATGCAGCCATACACTAATTAAAATCCTTATATTATATTCCGTCATTTCCTTTTTGAACAAAATGTGTGATATAACAAACACATATATATGTATATCAGAATATTTCTCACCTAACAGCCATTCTCTTTTGTACACAGCTTGCTTCCTTTGGAAGTTTTTGTTTCATAGGAATGCCATTTAGTTAACGGTACCGGACGCCGTAAGGAACATAAAATGCTCCGTCACCACGCTTTCGCTCGGTAAAAAGCGTAACGGACACTAAACTCGTGAGGAACCTCGTTAAGTGCCGACGCTTTTTAACGGGTTCCTTGAGCATTTTATGTTCCTCACGGCTGAATCAAGGCACTAACTAAATGACATTGCTTACATACTTCCTTATCTGCAGCAAGCTGCAATAACGGCATATCTCCACTCCACCGCAGTGCAATAAAAAAGAATCCTGCTTGCAGGATTCTCCGCCTGCGGCGGGTCGCGAAAGCGACATACTCCCCCTCCGCCGCAGTGCGATTATTGCTTTTTGCCATATGGGAAATTCAGAGGACTTTTCTATAAGGTAAAAAAGGCCTTTGACGGTTATCCACCGTCAAAAGCCCTTGTCCTCAATCATCGCGGTATTTCTCTACTATATCTTCAAATTCTGTTCTGACCTCCGTAAAAGCTTTTAATAATTTTGACGAAAAAGTACCGCTTTGCCCGCTGATAATCATCTGATAAGCTTTTTCCGTCTTGTATGCTGCTTTATAAACCCTTTTCGAGGTAAGTGCGTCGTATACATCCACTAAAGAAACAACCTGCGCTGCAATGCTAATCTCATCCCCCTTCAACCCGTCCGGATAGCCATTCCCATCGTATTTTTCATGATGATGTCTGGCGATGTCATACGCATAATCGCAGAACTCCTCACTGTCCATATGGATGAGCCTCTCTATAATTTCAGCCCCCTTTGTCGTATGGGACTTTATAACCTCATATTCATCTTTGGTCAGCTTGCCCGATTTCAGTATAATATTATCCGGAATCACTATTTTACCGATATCGTGCAGCGATGCAGCCCTTCCAATGGTCTCCAGTTTTTCTTCCGTAAGTTCATACTCCGGATATAGCTTCATCATGCTTGTTCCAAGGCATCGGGTAAGCTCACGGATTCTCTTTATATGCTGTTCCGACTCCAGATTCCTGAACTCTACAATATTGCTTAAAGAATCAATCAGATCCTCACTCATATGCTTCTGTTTTTCCGCCATCAGTTTTAACATGGCATTTTGCTTTTTCAGCCTTTCCGTCTGGTTTTTGACCGTAACCTCAAGATGCATCTTATATCGGAAGACCTCAACCACATTATCTACCAATTGCCTTACAATCTCCGGATGGAACGGTTTTTTAATATAACTTACAATCCCGCATTCATATCCCTTTTTTTCATACTCCGCCGTGTTTTCATCTGTTATCATAATAAAAGGAATCCGGCTCAAAAGTTTTTTTCCGCTCAACCATTGCAGCACCTGGAAATTATCCTTAGCCGGTATCATAAGGTTTACCAGCACAACTGCAAGAGAAGACGCATGTTTCCTTAAAATGTCAATCCCTTCTTTTTCATCGGAAACTTCTTGGATTTTATATTTATCCTGAAATATTTCAGCCAATTTTTTGCGGCTGCTTTCATCATATTCAAGAATCATAATTGTATCACGTACCATTTTCTGCCATACCTTCTTTTCCGTTTTATAGTTTTACCATTGCTACACAATTATTCTTCAGTTTAAAGATAATTCTGCCTACATTTGACGGCAACATATATTTAACTGTATTAATCTCAATAAAGCTCCCCTCGTATGCATTTCCCCTAACAATAACCGCTTTCATGTCCTGATCCGTTAAATTTGCAAGCTTGGATACTTCCGCATCCAAATCCGCCAGTTCATGGTCTTTTGCTACAATCGCAGCATTCAGCTTTTTAATGAATTGAACCGCTTGCTCCTTGTCCTGAGGAAGCGCCTTTAAAATCTTATGCCACCGTTCCTCAAGCGTTGACAATTCCTCCAAAATGCGTTCTCTTTTTTCTGCCAACTCAGCTTGTTTCTTTTCATAAAGTTCATTTTTCCCCACTTCTAAAAATGTCTTTATATGAGATTTATTTCCAAGGTTATAAGTATCTACCCCTAATACCGCACGAACCCTGCCTCCCAGAAGCATTCCTTTGCTGCCGGATACTATTACTTTCCCCATTGTGTTAATGTTGCTGTTCATAATGTAATTCGCCTTTACATTACCTTCAGCATTGATATTGGCTGCCTCAAAAAAGCTGCCGGATACTTCCCCCTTAGCCTCGATAAAGCAATCGAATCTGGAGCAGCTCCCTTTTTTTATCATAACATTGCCGCCTGCAATCAACCGGCCTGCCTCTACATTATGTTCCACGATGATATCCCCCGTTGCCGAGATATATCCTCCTGAATAAACGCTTCCGATTACATGCACGGAACCGTCCACTTCCAGTTTCCCTGTAACAGCCGTTACGTCTTCGCGCACGATAACCATGTTGGAAATAACAATCCGGCCGTTCAAGTATTCAAACTTCCCACTTATTCTGGAACGGTAAGTCACTCCATCCGAGTCAATATAAAACCCTACCCCTTTCAAGGGCTTCTTCTCCGTTCCTTCACCGGCATGAAGGACTTCGCCAAAAATGTTTTCGCCATCTACCCCTTTCTGGGCGGGGTGATAAACCGCTATCTTTTCCCCTTCCTCCACAAATTCAAACGCTTCTATATTGACATAATCAACACCACCATCCGGCAGCGGCGCCGGGATACGGGGCAAATCAAGACGGACAAAAAATTCATACCAGCCATTTTCACCTGTTTGTGCCGGTGTTCCTTCCGCAATCAGTATCTTTTCATTCATCCTTCTCTTTTTGACCATATCTTTAATTGCGTCTTTTTTAATTCCGACAACAATTCCACGTTTTTCCAATTCACGGTAAACATCCGCCTCCGTTACCGAATTTCCAGGAATCCATGTAATAAATGCATAGGCTTTTGTTCCGTTATCCTCTACAAAGATACTAAATTCTTTTTTGACAAAAGAAGAAATATCTATCCCTAATTTATCCGCCGTTGTATGCTTTTCGGTCTTTTCATTCAAAAGTTTTTTACGTTTTTCCCGCATATCCGTTCCGGAAAATATCAGTTTGGCATAAGGGGTTACATCCAATCCCGCCTCAAGCCCCAAACGGATTTCTTTCATTTGCCAATGGCTGAACAGATGATTGGTATAACATGAAACCTCCAGCTTTTTCTCCAATCCCAAACGGATTTGCTCCATCTGCATCCAATTGTACTGGGAGCTGGCATATATGGAAACATCCAATCCTTCGTACAGCCCTATCCTTATTTCATGAATCTGCTGCACATACATATCATCGGTCAGCCAATCATTGATGGGAAGCCCTTCTTCCAAGGCAAGGCGGATTTGCTCTAATTCATCATCCACAAACCCTCTGCCCAAATAGGGCGAAAGATCCGTGGAAGAATAAAAGGAAAGCCGAATCTGCTTCATGGTTTCGTAGCTGTATGAAGGATCCGCATATGCGGAAACATCTACCTTGTCCTTAATTCCCATCCGGATTTGCTCCATTTGGAGCCAGTTGAGTTCCGGATTAGAATAAAGCGAAATGTCCAGTCCTTCTTCCTTTCCGAGAAGAATTTCCTGGTATTGTTCCGTCATATATTCCGAATTTTCCGCCATCGTCATTCCGGTATTTTTAGGTGGGGTTTTATTTGCATACATGTTAGATTTTAACCTTTCATAATAATAGTATAGTTCCATATATTGTACAACAAATGTACAACAAAGTCTACTATTTCCTTATTCCTTTTGTACATTTGAACCAATATCCATCCCCTGTTCCATTCATCCCTTATAAAAGCACTCCATTGCCTTCCGCATATATTCCACATCCAAAGTGCCTGCCGTCTCATAAGATGAATGCATCGCCAACTGCGGCAGCCCGATATCCACCGTGCTGACCGGAACCTGTACGGCAGACAAATTCCCAAGGGTAGAGCCTCCCGCAATATCCGAACGGTTCGCATACGTCTGCCAAGGCACATCCGCCTGTCTGCAAATATCTTTCATCGCCGCCGCGGAAACTCCATCCGTGGTATACTTTTGGCTTCCATGATATTTAATGACAATCCCTCCATTCAAATAAGGGCGGTTCGTTGGGTCTGCCTTTTCCGGATGGTTCGGATGCACCGCATGGGCATTGTCTGCGGAAATCATAAAGCTATCCGCCAATAACCTGCAATAACCGTCTTCATTTATATGGAGAGCGCTGCAAATCCTTTGCAGTGTGTCCTTAAGGAAAGTAGATGCCGCCCCCTGCCTCGTACTGCTGCCTACCTCTTCATTATCAAAGACAGCTAATACATTGCCATATTTCTCCGGCAAGGCATGCAGCATTCCCTGCAAAGATAAATAAACACATTCCAAATCATCCAGCCTCGGCGCGCAGATAAACTCTCCTGCTGCACCGAATATCCTTCCTTTTTCCCTATTATATAAAAATAGGTCGCTTCCAAGGATATCTTCCTCCTCTACTCCTGCAACCTGAGCAATCAACCGGCGGAAAGCCCCCCTGTTTTCTGCTCCGCCGCATAAAGGAAGCATATCCGTCTGCACATTATATTCTATCCCTTTATTAATCTCCCGGTTCATATGAATTGCCACATTGGGGATAATGAATAAATCCTTTTCTACCACCACATTTTTCACTACCGGTGCCATAAAGCGCCCCGGTGACTGCCTGTCTGCCACAATCACCCGTCCTGCTGCCGATAACGGACGATCCAGCCACGTAGAGAGAATCATCCCTCCATATTTTTCCACATTCAGCTTTACATATCTGTCCTCTACTGTCATCTCCGCGTTTTCTTTTATTTTAAAACAAGGGGAATCGCTATGGGATGCCACTATATGGAACCCTTGCATTTCCCTATGCGGAAGGGTAAACGCGATTAGCGAGGAACCATTCCTGTCAACATAATACTTCCCTCCGGCAAGCAACTCCCATTTTTGGTTTTCCTTAAGCAGCGTATAGCCTGCCGCTTCCAGTTCCGCTGCCATATTCTCTACCACCTGATAACAGCAAGGGCTTTTCTCTATAAACTCCAACATCTTACGTACATATTCCATCCGTCTCCGCCTCCCTTTTTATCCTTCTTTCCATGCCCTCTTCCCATAAACCTTCCATAAGGAACTTATCTTTTCAAACTATCTAAACCTTT
This sequence comes from uncultured Kineothrix sp., assembly GCA_910588855.1. GTDB lineage: Bacteria > Bacillota > Clostridia > Lachnospirales > Lachnospiraceae > Kineothrix. The sequence goes on from CAJUSR010000019.1 coordinate 19,830, forward strand.
CCAAAGTTTTCCTTATACCCTTTCCCGTTCCGACACCAGCCCTTTTTCCATCAAAAATACTGGGTCATAAGAAAGTTTCGCCTTTCTCAGACCTTCCTCCCCCGTATCCTCTTCCCGGTTGATGTAGCGGTAACCAGCCGCCTCATGTTCTACAAACTGCTGGTTTATCATGGGATAAGCCCCCTGGATATCGGCAAACGCTTTTTCGATATGCACTACGAACATATCTTCCCCGCAAGGTTCCCCTAATGAAAAAGCAACGACCTTCCCCTCTGCCCGGATTAAGCCGCCCCGCAGCCCCAGCCTTTCCCGTTGCTCCAATGCCTGGATTGTCACACAAAATTCATTGTGTTTCTCCCCTTTTTCCATACAGCCGTTTTGCTGCCGCCAAATTTCCGCCATAGCGATACATTCATCTACATTTTTATCCGAAATCTGTTCATAAGACCAATCCGGATAGTTCTCCTTGAAGCGGTTGATATGGTTCCTCTTCCCATGCAGCTTCTTCCCTGCAAGGGAAATGAGCCGTTCCGATTCATATACATAATCCGCAGAATCCCTGTCATATTCCACTTGAAACCTTCCCGGATAAAGCATTTCCAGCTTTTCAAACTGGGAAGGGGAAACCAAATGCATCCGGAACGGCCGTTTCACCCCTTTAAAATAACTGGTTAGGGCATCCACTGTCTTTTTCAAATCCCCTTTCCCCAAAGGACAGCTTACCGAAAGTTCTTCCTCCTCCGATAAAAAAACAAGCATATCTTCCACAATCGCATAGCGAATTTCATAAAAGGGTTCCCACAGGTAATTGTTTGCAAACGTAAATTCACAATTCCTGACCGGCTCCATATCATAATAATGCTGGATAATCCCTTCATCTTCCAACCTAAGTTTTTTCCATATGATTTCCATTTTAATAACCATACCTTTCTCTCATCCTGCAAACTCTGAAATGTATACCAATATTTGCAGCATGGACAATCCATTCGTAAAATATATTCTTCACACTTCGTATCATTTTTATAATCTACTGCAGCAATCCGACGCCATACTGCAAACAGACGGCGCCAATGCACAGCCTCCTAATGCGCTTTCTTTCAGTTCAAAAGGCATACTCCTCCCCACATTGAGCATCACCTGTGCCATTTCGTCAAAGGGTATCCTCTGCCGGATATCCGCCAGGGCCTGCTGGGCATTGATAAGGGCATTCACTGCCCCCGCCGCATTCCGGTTCTGGCAAGGGTTTTCCACAAGGCCCCCGATAGGGTCGCAGACCAGCCCGAGCAGATTAGACAATGCCCCTACCGCAGCGCTCATGGCCTGATCCGGTGTTCCGCCCGCCATTTCCACCGCCGCTGCTGCTGCCATCGCGGAAGCCGAACCGACTTCCGCCTGACAGCCTGCCTGCGCCCCGGACACTGAAGCATTGCGCATTAGGAGATATCCTACCGCTCCCGCCGTATACAACCCTTTTCGTAAAATCTCTTCCCCCCAGCCATATTCTTCTTTCAGCGCAAACAAAACCCCCGGCAAAACACCGGAAGAGCCAGCCGTCGGCGCCGCTACAATCAGCCCCATAGAAGCATTGACTTCAAGCACTGCCATTGCATACGTTATGGCTTTCGTTATCACACTGCCACACAGCGGCAACCCGCTTTTGCTGCCCGCTTCCAGTTTACGTGCCTCACCGCCAATCAGACCTCCCATCGAATGGATTTCCCTTTCCAACGGTTCATGGGCAGAAGCATCCATAATAGCCAATGCCTTTCCTATCCTTATTTCCACCCCGTCTTCCGCCATCCCGGACAATTCCATTTCCCGCCGCTTCATTATTTCGGATATGGGCAGCCCCGTTTCCCTGCATAAATCAAGCAGCTCGCTGCCACTTTTAAAATCCATTGTCCTCCTCATCTTTGCATCCTTCCTATAGTAGCGTCACGTCCATAATATGGGGATTTTCCTTAATCCCTTCCGTCACTGTCTTTGGTATTTTTTCATCCGACTCTACTACCGTATAAGCCCTTGCCCCTTTTTCCTCCCGGAAAATCCGCATAAAAGCAATGTTTACCCCACAATCGCTTAAACACTTGGTTATATGGGCAGCCACACCCTGCTTGTCCGTCTGACTCACTATCAATGTGCTGTATTCCCCTGTAAAATCCACTTCAATCTGATTCAGGCGGGCAATTTTTACCTTTCCCCCTCCCAGGGATATCCCTCTGACAAAAAGATGCCTTCCGTCCTTTCCTGCAATATCCATATCCGCCGTATTCGGATGCACATCTTTCTCTTCCGACAAGGTAAATGTATATTCCAAACCTTCTTTGCCGGCATAGGAAAAGGCATCCCGAATCCGCAAATCATCGGTTGCAAAGCCAAGTATGCCCCCCAGCAGGGCCCTATCTGTTCCATGCCCTTTATAAGTTTTGGCAAAAGAACCATATAATGTAAAATCCACTCTTTTCATAAGCTGCTCTTTTGTCTTTTCTTCCTTATAAAATATTTTCCGTGCCAGCAATGCCATCGACACTGCCCCCGCCGTATGGGAACTGGACGGCCCTACCATATTCGGCCCTATCACGTCAAAAAGACTGATTCCTGTCATGGGAATACCTCCTGCCTTATGTAATATTCATGGGTTTTTGCCGCCTTACGGCTTAGTATATCCCCTTTTCCAAAATTCATCCTATTTTTCCCAGCTTTTCGCTTCTATACTATGCAAAGCCAACTTACTTTTTCAATTTATGATGACATCCGCAAACCTGACATGCACAAAAATCCGTGGAGAAATGGATTGCGCATAGCTTATTCCCGCGAGCAAGACTGCCGCCAGGGTCAAATACCCCGCTGCTCTGCAGCGCTGCAAGTTTGATACCCCGTTGCTTGCAGCGGGGTCTTTGATTCCCCTTGCACGCAGGTAAGGAACCGTCCTCCGTACTTTTCATATTTAAATTCACCGACTCCGGATACCGACAGCATTTCTTCCTTTGTTTTGGGCTTCACTATGCACATATGTACCAATGTTTTATCGGAAAAAACAATATAAGGCGGCACCTTTTCTTCTCTTGCAATCTCCGTCCGCAAAGCCCGGAGCCTTTCAAACATTTCTTCCTCCGTCTTCGTAAATTCATCCTCCGTAACCCCAATCGTCCACTTACGGCTTTTTTCCTTCTTTGCCTTGGCCGGATGCTCCTCTTCTTTTGCCATTTTCATGACAATCCGTTCTTCTTCCTTCAGCACCGCCTCCGATTTCTCCGTCAATTTCACAATCGCAAACTCATCGTTTGTCACATGCAGATACCCATATAATTGTAAATGGTTCATCACTTTCCGCAATTTATGTGTCGGGGCCTTTGCCAATTTTCCATAATAAGGATTGGTTTCCATCCGGTATTTGCGTATTTTCGCCGTATTGGCCCCATGTACCGTATCCACAATCATTGCCGTTCCAAACCGCTGCCTGCTGGCCTGCACACACCCGATGATACCCTTTGCCATTTCCGTAACATCCACCTCTTCAAACCGGCTTAGGCAATTGGAACAATTTCCGCAATAGCTGCTTCCATATTCCCCAAAATACCGGAGGATATAGTCCCGCAGGCACTCGTTGGTAAAGCAGTAAAAAGTCATTTTCCGCAGCCGTTCCCTATCCCTTTCCGCTACCAGCCGCCTCATCACTTCATCCAATTCCTGATTGTCTTTATTATTATCGATAAAAAACTGGTTCGTCACCACATCCTGCCCTGCATACAGCAGCACACATTCCGCCGCTTCCCCATCCCTTCCGGCACGCCCGGCTTCCTGATAATAGCTTTCCATATTTTTCGGCATATTATAATGCACCACGAAGCGCACATCGGATTTATCAATTCCCATGCCAAAAGCATTAGTTGCCACCATAATTTCCGCCCTGCTGTAAATAAAATCTTCCTGGTTTGCCTTCCGCTCCCCATCCCCAAGGCCAGCATGGTATTTAGTCACGGAAAAGCCTTCTTCTTTTAAACGCTCATAAACTTCTTCTACATATCTCCTTGTCAGGCAATAAACAATCCCGCTCTGCCCCGGATGCATCTGCAGAAAATTTTTCATCGATGCATATTTATCTTTGGGCGACTGTACGGCAAAATATAAATTTGGGCGGTCAAACCCCGTCGCCGTCACGGTAGGATTTTGCAGCAACAGGATATCTATAATATCGTCCCTTACCTCTTTCGTCGCAGTAGCCGTAAAAGCACTGATAACCGGACGTTTGGGCAGCTTTTCGATAAATTCCACAATTTTCAAATAACTTGGACGGAAATCCTGCCCCCACTGGGAAACGCAGTGCGCCTCATCTACCACCAGCATAGCTATGTTTGCCTGCATCGCAAAATCCAAAAAAGCATCCGTCACTAACCGCTCCGGCGCCACATAAATAATCTTATATCTCCCCTGTCTGGCAAGCCCCAGCGCCTTCTGATATTGCCCTGCCGTCAGGGAACTATTCAAATATGCCGCATGCACCCCCGCCTGATTCAACCCTTCTACCTGATCCTTCATCAGCGAAATCAATGGGGAGATGACAAGAGTAATTCCTTCCATCATAAGGGCCGGCACCTGAAAACATATGGATTTCCCCGCTCCCGTAGGCATAATCCCAAACGTATCCTGCTTCCGTAATATGCTTTCTATCAGCTCTTCCTGCCCCTCCCGGAAGGAGTCATATCCAAAATACTGCTTTAATACTTTTTTTGCCAAACTCATGAAACTGTTGCCGTTCCTCCTTTGTTTTTTATATCCGCTTTCCGCACCATTGTTCCAGCACACAATCCTCACATCGTGCCTTCCTCGCCGTGCATATGCTCCTGCCATGATAAATTAATTGAAAATTAATGCGGTTCCAATGTTCTTCCGGAAGGGCTTTCATCAACTCTTTTTCCACCTGGACCGGGTTTTTCCCTTCCGCCCAGCCTATCCTTCTTGAAATCCGGAATACATGGGTATCTACCGTCACCCCCGGAATCCCATAAGCATCCGCAAGGAACAGCGTGGCCGTCTTCCGCCCTACACCGGGTAAATCCACTAACTCCTCTATGCTCACCGGAACTTTTTTGCCATATTTCTTCCATAGTTTTTCACAGCACTTTTTCATATTCCGTGCCTTTACTTTATATAAACCGATGCTCTTAATTGCATTTTCCACTTCCTCTGCCGGGGCCTGTGCCACCGCCTCTATGGAAGGGAAGCGTTCCCACAGGTCAGGCAGCGTCTCATCTACCTGTTTATCCGTACTTTGGGCGCTCAACATAATCGCTATCAAAAGCTGCCAATCCTCATTATGCAAAAAACTTTCCTTTTTCAACCCATATTCTTTATCCAGAGTATCCAAAATTTTTTTCGTTTTCTCTTTTGTCATTTTCCCTTATCCCGCCATGAAACAATACCTTTACAAAATTTTTTCCATCCCTACTTTTTGAGGTTTCAACCCGCATTTTTCATAAAATTTCATCGCCGCCTCGTTGCAGCTCCATACATTCAAAGTCACATTATAACAGCCCTGCTCTTTGGCAAACTCCAAGACTCTTTCATACAATCCTTTTCCGATATGCTTCCCTCTGATTTTTTCATCCACACATAAATCGTCAATATACAAAGTCTTAATGTCTGTCAGAATATTATCGTTGCTATGATGTTGGAACATACAGAAAGCATAGCCCATTACTTCATCATTTTCATCCACCGCCACAAAAACAGGCCTTTTGTCATCTTTTATAATCTCCATTAACTGTTCATCCGTATATTTCCGGTTATTGTTCCCTTGAAATAAATCCGGACGCCCTTTATGATGCACCATACACACTTGCCTCAAAAGCTCGTTCATTCTATCCATATCCTTTTCTTTTGCCCGCCTGATTTCCATTGCCCTTTTCTTCCTCTTTCCTTCTTTCTGTTTACCGTTGACATCCTACAGTATAAATGATTTTACGGTTTCGTGCAACAGACAGAAAAATAGTGTGCGCCGGGAATGTCACACAAATATATGTAAACATTCCCGGCGCTTTATTTTTAATATTTATGCTTTCTGCTCCATAAAAAGCATATCATTTTCAGGGCAATCCAACATCCGGCTCCCTTTATTCATATTTCCTTCCGGACGTTTTTCCTGACATCATATATATCCCCAAGGGAACAGTCAGTAGTGCAATGGTCGCATCCCCCTCTAATGCCTTCACCACAGGGATGGTAACCACAAACAGCCCGATACCCGCTAAGCGCCATTTGACTTTATCCCATAAAAAGTTTTTCCCCCTTCTTCTAAGCCTCCGTCCATTTTTCCTGTTTCCAATAACATTCCGCTGCACAGACTTAAGCTCCTCCCATACTATAAGAAGACTGTCTACCAAACTTTCCATAGTATATCCTCAACTCCTTTTATACTTTTTTTGCTTTTGACAAGTATATCAAAAAAAAGTATATTTTAAAGTATTTAGGAATGTATTGTACTTTTTTCGGTATCTTTTGCATCCTATATATTGCATATCCTGTTTCCCGGATAATTCACTCTTCCTCACAATAATACCGGAAATACTGCTCCTTTAGCGGTTTATATGCCCCTCTCGGCAAATAAATCTTCCTTCCGGTATTTAAGCAGATGTCTTGCCCGTTCAAACTATCCACATATTCCAAATTTACAATATAGGCAATCCCTACCCTTACAAATTCCTGATAGCGGGATAGCATCCCGTATATTTCCGCCATCGTCATATGAAGCAATAGCTGCGTGCCATCCACAAGATGCATACATTGCGCCTTCCCGTGAGCTTCACAGCACACAATATCGCCCACTACCACCCTGCGTGTCCTGCCCTCCGCACGCAGCAGGAGATACCGGTTCCTTTCTTCCTCTATGTCTTTTAAGAATCTGTCCAATACGGGAAACAACTCCTTTTCCCATACCGGCTTTACCAAATATTGGACCGCCCCCACACCAAAAGCATCCAATGCATGTTCCCTGGACGTGGTAAGGAAAATAATTTTCGCCTCATTCCCAATACCGCGCAGTTCCTTTGCCACATCTATCCCCATTTTTTCCGGCATATAAATATCCATCAAAATCATATCCGGCATATAATTTTCTTCCTTAACCATATAAAGCAATTCATCCGCACATTCAAAGCCTTTTGCCACAATACCCAGTTTCGGATGCCCTTTCTGGTAGGCGTTCAGCATATCCTCTGTTTTTTTTAATTCCTCCGGTTCGTCGTCACAGAGCGCTATCTGATACATAGTTTACCCCCGTTTTTCATATAGAAATGCCTTATCATCCTTATTCTTTCTTTGGAACATCCTCCCCTTTTCTACTAAAGACAGCCAAATTCCGCAGGCACTCACCTTGCGGGCAAGTCTCTACGGCTATGGTATATTTATCATCAAGCGGAAGACAAACACCCCCTCATCATTCTTAAAGTCGTATTCCCCATCAAACTTTTCCGCCGTTTTAATAATACTCGATACCCCAACGCCTCCCGTAAACTCCGGCTTCGGTTCCCCTTTCCGAAGTTCGGTTTCCACCCTGCATGTGTTGCTGCAATAAATAGTTAGCTTATTCTTTTTCCTTTTTATCATAAGATGAATCAGGCATTCCCTCTCTTTTTCCTGCTTTTTCACTTCCATACAACCATAAATAGCATTTTCATATGCATTCGCCAATATGGTTACCAAGTCAATAACGGGGATGGGCAAATCCTTGCCAAGTTCAATATCCAGCATCACTTGAATCTGATCTTTTTTTGCCCTTCTGGCATACGCGGAAAGAATATGGTTGACAGCGTTATTTTCACAGATATCCTCTTCCACATCAATATCCGTCCCCTCCTCATATTCTTCGCATTCTTTTAAATATTGCAGCAGCTCTTCCGTCTGTCCCCTACGGGCAAATTCGGCAATCACGGCATTATGGTGTTTCATATTATGGCGTTTCCTTTTATTGGACTCCACCGCTTCTTCCATCATTTCCAATTGCCGCTCCAACAGCCTGTGGTTCATCTGCATCAATTGGTTGTCTTTCTGGTACTCCTGTTCTTTTCCGATATGCAGATAGAGCCGGAACATCAAAAGCTGCAATGTGCCTATCAGGAAAAACGTAACCGCCATCTGGTAAAAACGGTAAGGGCTTTGATCCAGCCTGCCCGGATTCAAAACAAAACCAATCCCGCATACAAGGCTGAAAATCATGAGCGTAACGCTGAACCAGTCCAGTTCTTTTTCCACATATGCCCCGAAAGCCTTAATCGAATCCCGCAAATAGCGGTTTATAAAAAGGGCGATAAGTATTATTAGCACAATACGCGCGCCTATATCCGCCCATACACTCCCATCAAAAAAAATAATAGCAAATTCAATTCCGCCGATAAGGAATATTGCCAAGAGATAATAAGTAAAGGCCAGTTTATACATGGATAAATAAAACGGACCCTTGCTCATATAAACAACAAAAAAAGCAAAACCTATATACATCGCCAATGCCACGATTTTTACGCAATTCTCCCAATCTATCACATACCAGATACACGCCAGCAACAGCATAACCGTATAAAAACAAGCGCCATAAATGATGGTCTTTTTTCTTCCATACCGCGCTTCGCTCATCAATGCATAAAAAATATTGACCCCTATCAGGCTTATTATGAACCTGAGGAGCGCTATCAATACGGAACCGCCTAGCATTTTTTTATCCGCCTTTCTTTAAATATTTGTACCAGTGTCATTTTGGGGGAATCCTTTCACACTTTGTATATCGGCCGTTTATCCATCCTGTCTGTGTTATGTACCGTCCTCCAAAAGCCAGATTTGAAGTCTAGCGCTTGGAGGACAGTGTGTTTACATATTATTATGTCTTTTTTGTTTTACCATGTTTATTAAAGCACGATTCTTATGCACCATATTTTTATTATATCATATTCCACGTTCTCATTGTGCTTATGGTTCATCGGTTCATTGATTCATGGATTGGAAATCCGCCTGGACTGTCATCGGCATGAAAACATATCTATTAATTATGCACCACCATATTATTTTAATATACATCATTTATACATCATTAATATACACCATTCCAGGATGGGCAAGGATTATCCCGCACCATTCGCATTTTTTTCGGCATACTTTGTTTTTCAAAAAAAAGCCGGAGCAGCTATTTTCTTTATTGCTGTTCTTCCCCTTGCCTTTTTAAAAAGTTCAAAAAACATTCCACACCGCCCCCTAACTGCTGCACGTTCTTCGGCCGTTTGCCATTTACGGAAGATACATCAAAAAAATCGCCGGTTTTCGTTTTTCCCGTAATCATAAAGCTGTCGCTTCCATAAATCCCTTCTTCCAGCCCTACAAATTCATCGCCCCAGAAACAACATTCTTCCCCTTTTATCTGAAAACGTTTCTCCAGTTCGCCTAAAATCATATCCACATTATCGCTTTTATCGCTGATTCCTGCTTCCAGATATTTCGCGTCGCAGGTCGCTTTCATTTCGATTCCATGCTTCTGCCCCACCTTACAGGCAATCTGCAACAATTCCCCAAGTCCCCCCTTTATGCCATTCCCATTCAGAATCGCCTTAAGCGACCCAATCTCGTCTTCCTGCATAAAAAGCTGTTCTCCTCTGTCTTTTCCTGCCATAAGGTCAATCTTGCAGTAATTGGGGCGGCAGAATATGACGTCCGTTTCCAGCCCATAAGCCTCTAACAGTTCCCTATGAATCCCATAAGCCGCATCGTGAATGCGCAGAATCCCTTCCCTGTCGGGAATCCGGTCTGCAAATACTACCGGTTTCCCCTTCTCGAACCGGTAATTATACGCCCCTCTTCCCAGCCCCAAATAAAGATGGTTCAATTCCTCCTCTGTCAAATACTCCTCCAGCTTTCCGCCCGCTATATTTTCATAAGTGGTACCGCTCACAATCACCAGCTTCACCCCTTTGTCCAACAGCCCCTTCATAGCAGCCACCGCTTCCTCAACCGGCGCTTTACGGGAAATCACCGCTGTTCCGTCCCAATCAAAAAAAATCCCTCTATACTTCTTCAACCCACTTGTCTCCTTTTCCATTCAGTTCTTTTTTTACGCCTCTTGCCATAAAGCAAACCGGAACATCGTTTTCCAGCTCCACTTCGCTCCCGCTAACGCCAACGGAAATCTTCAATTTACTTCCCTGATAGGAAATATGGAACGAATAGCCCTCCCATGCCTCCGGCAAAAAGGGTTCTATCAAAAGCATACCTTTCTGTACCCTTACCCCGCCAAAACCGAAAACAATCGCCTGCCAGGTTCCGGCCATATTAGCCGCATGGATTCCGGCATAAAAATTATTATGATAGTCGTCCAAATCCATCCTCGCCGACTCCGCAAAATACCGATACGACTCTTCCCTATATCCAATCCGGCAGGCCAACATACCGAAAATGCATGTTGAAAGGGAAGAATGATGCAATGTGACTTCCTGATAAAAATCGTAATTCCTCCGTAACTCTTCCGTGGAAAACAGACCGCAATGCAGCAGCATACCTAAAATAGCATCTGCCTGTTTCGACATCCGCTGTCTGTAAATAAAAAGAGGATGATAGTTTTCATAGAGCAGATGCCTTTTCTCTTCAGGGATTTTGCTTTCATTCCAAGGTTTTCGCATCATAAACCCATCGTCCAGCGGATATATCTGCCTTTCCTCGTCATAGGGGAAGTACATTTTCTCCACAATTTTTTCCCAATATTCCAGTTCCTCTCCGGTAATGCCCAAACGGCGGAAAAGCTCCTCCAACGCCAGCCGGTTCCTTTCCCCGATTTCTTTCAAAGCCCAAAGGGCATCTTTGATATTTTCCCTAGCCATTAAGTTCGTGTAAAAATTATTGTCTACAAGAGCATTGTACTCGTCCGGCCCGGTGACTGCACAAATGCAATAACGTCCCCCTTTGGAAGGGGCAAAGCAACCCACATCCGCCCATACTCTTGCCGTTTCCACCAACACTTCCGCCGCCCGATTCTCCAAATAATCATAATCGCCCGATACATCCACATAAAGCTTGAAAGCATACGCAATATCTGCATTAATATGGTATTGCGCCGTTCCTAACGGAAAATAGGTAGAAGCCTCCGCCCCGTTAATCGTCCGCCAAGGATACAACGCCCCTTTTTCATGCCCTAATATCCTTGCCCTTTTCCTGGCTTCCTCTAAAGTATCGTAGCGGAAATCCAACAGTGCCTTTGCAAGCGCCGGCTCCGTATATACGAACACTGGCAGGACATACATTTCCGTATCCCAGAAATAATGCCCCTCGTAGCCCTCGCCGGACAAACCTTTGGCACCCATTCCCGTCCTGCCGTCTCTGCCTAGTGCCTGCATCACATGAAACAGGTTAAACCGGATTCCCTGCTGCAATCTTTCATCCCCAACAATCTTCACATCCGCCTTTTCCCAAAAGGCTTCCATGTAGGCCTTCTGTTTTTTCAGGAGTTCCTCAAAGCCTTCCTCTTTTGCCCTATGCAGCACTTCCCGGATAAACGGCTCCATCTTTTCCCTGCCGCCTTCTTTCCAATCCAACACGCTGGTATACGCTATCCACTTAAAAAAAATCCGTTTTTCCCCTTCTTTCCCCTCCATTTCATATTCTATCCATGCTTGCTTCCCTTCCGTGCCTTCCTTTACATGATATTCCTCCGTATCAACGGCATGGCCGCAGCCGCATGCCATAACAAGCCCGCTGTTTTTTGCCATTCCTTCATAATAAAGGGTTTCTCCTCCTGCCTCTATCTTTTCCGGCAGCAAATGCTTCCCGAACGGGCCGTAGTCCACCAGCGGATTCGTTTTCCTCGTATGGTTTTCCACCTCCCCGTCCAAAACCGATACCAGACGGATTTTTCCCGTAAAGTTTAACGGTGTCACCTCGTATTCCATTGCCATCAGATTTTTGTAGGCAAAAGAAACAAGACGCCTTGTGCGGATACGTACTTGTTTCCCCAACGGGCTTTCCCATTCCGTTTCCCTTTCTAACACCCCTTCTTTCATATGGAGCGTCCGTCGGCTCTTCAACAGCTTCCCCTTTCGCATATCAAACTTTTCCTCTCCAAGAAAAAGTTTGATTATCTTTCCATTGGGCAAATTCAACAATGTCTGGCTCTTTGTCGGAAAACCATAATTCCATTCCCCATAACGGATTTCTTCGCTTTCATAAAACCCATTGATAAAATTGCCCTCTAACCCTTCGTCCTCGGAAAACGGATACCCTTCTTCAAAGGTTCCCCTTGTTCCAATATAACCGTTGGACAACGCAAACGTCGTCTCATTCCGGTAAACATGCTCCATCCGGAACTTTTCCTCCGTAATATCCCATGCCTCCACCGGATAAATCACTTTATTTTCTTTCATTACGTTTCCTCATTTCTTATATTTCCCAAAAAATCTCTTCCTCTTTAACAAAGGCATACAAAAAGTCCACCGCATCTGGTTTTAGCGCAGTCACATGCTTGGCTAATGCCCTCGCTTTCCTATTTTCTTCCAAACATTTCCCTCTCATAGAATCCGGTACCAAAAAAACAATCCTATCCTCCCACTTTAAATCCCCTAATATCCGATTGTCTTCCTCTTCCGTTCCGTTCTTCAAAGTTTCCCCTTCTGCATAAAGTTCCGGTGAATCGAAAGCAGTAATCCCTTCTCCCCGTCTTGGCCAATTCTCATCCCCCGCCCGGGAGTGGACGATACCGCTGTAAAGCTTCGGCTCATATCCCTCTTCTTTGCATTCCCCCAGCACCTCCCTGACAAAAAAGAACAGCCCGCTATGGTCGCCATGAGTATCCTCCGCCGCCGTTGTGAAAATATGCGCCGGCCGATACTCCATAAGCAGCGCCTTCAAATCCCACCGGAACCCATTCCGCGTATATAAGCCATGTTCCCCATAGTTTTCCTTATGAAATTCCTCCTTCTCCGGCAAACCATACGTCGATATTCCGCAATGGGAAGGATGGACTTTTTCCCCGTCTTCCTCATGATACAGCCCAAATAAAAAGCTCTCCTCTTCGGGCATCCCCGTATCCGCATACCCAAGGAATACCACTTGGTCCTCCGGCACACCAAGGGACTTAAGCCCCTCTAAGGATTCCCTCAGTCTGGCCCTTCCCTCCGCGCCGTCCTTGCTGCCATAATCCCCATTAGTCGCTATCACCACCGTCAGTTTTACTCCATACCTGACCGCATTCTCCATAATCCCTGCGCACATCAAAATCTCATCATCCTCATGCGGCACCAACACCATGATGCTTCCAAAACCTTCCCCAATCTCCCGTACTTCCATTCCTATACCCCCTAACCATTCTTCCTGAACTTCTTTATGCTTCTTTTGGAAGCACTCTCTGCTGCAAGCGCCAGACACTCTCCCCACCCTTACGCTTTCCCTGTGCCGTCTCCCGGGCTCACATTATAAATGAGAAAACTGCATTTGGGGCGTTCTTTGATATAAGAAAGTTTATTAACCTTTCACCGCCCCTGCGGCCACGCCTGCAATAATGTATTTCTGCATAAACACATAAAAAACCATCAAAGGCGCCACGCCCAGCATCAACATCGGGAATAACGCAGTCCAATCTGTGGAAAACTGTCCGATATTCCGCGAGACCTCCTGTAAAATCACGTCTTTCTCCCGGCTCTGCAAAAACAGCAACGGAGTCATAAATTCATTCCAGACATTTAACGTCACAATGATGACCACCGTAGAAATCACCGGCTTTAGCAAAGGAAGCACTATGGAAAAAAACTTTTTCATCACCGAACACCCGTCGATTTCCGCCGCCTCTTCTAACTCCCGCGGAATCGTGGATTCAATAAACTCCTTAAACAGAAATACACCCTGTGGGGTATTAATTGCCACATTGACAAGAATCACCGCAAACGCGTTATTCATCAAATGAAAGCTCTTCACTATTTTATAAAGGCTTACGATATTCATCTGAAAAGGCACGATTAGCCCTGCGAGGAAAAAGAGGAAAAACCGCATCCCCCATTTTGTCTTCGTCCTTGCCAATGCATACCCTGCCATAGAAGCGAAAATAACGATGAAAAAAACCGCCGTTGCCGTAATAAAGAGAGTATTCCCAAATGCTCTGGGAAACTGCATGTTCTGCCATGCCGTCACGTAATTTTCCACCATAAGCACTTTCGGCAGCGCAAGCGGGCTTGCCGTGGCCTCCTTGGGGCTTTTCAACGTCGTTACAATCAAATAGTAAATCGGTATGAACCAGATAACCGCCAATAAAATCATTATGGTTTCCGTCACCGCTAAGTTTCTTTTTCTTTTTGTCTGATACTTTGTCTGATGTTTCATTTGATATTTCGTCATGATATCGCCTCACTCCATTTCCCCATTAATTTGGTCACAAAAGCACTGATTATCAGCACAATTATAAAGAAACATACGCCAAACGCTGCGCCGGTGGAATAAAACCCGTCCGAAATCCCTTTCTTCATCATGACTGTCATCACCGTTTCCGTAGCGTTGCCCGGCCCTCCCGATGTCATGGAATAAATAATATCAAATACTTTCATTCCCCCGATTAGCCCTGTTACCACAATAATCTTTACCGAAGGGCACATGAGCGGAAGCGTAATATAGAAAAACCGCTGCAAACCGCTGGCTCCGTCAATATCCGCCGCCTCGTACAAATCCTTGGAAATACTTTGCAGATTAGCAAGATAAATGACCATTGCCCATCCCGTCCATTGCCATACCTGTGTGAATATTACGGAAAACAATGCGCGGTTAGCCGTAAAGAAGTTGAATATATCCAAACCCATCCGGTGGAATAAATTATTCACCAGCCCATAATCCGAAGAAGACATAATAAAATTCCATAAATACCCGATAATCAAGGAACTAAACACCGCCGGAAAAAAATAAACTGCCCGCAACAGATTCCTTGTTTTCAACTTCTTATCCAAAACTACCGCCAAAGGCAACGCCAGTATCGTTTGGAACGAAGTCAGTAATATCGCATAAACCACCGAATTTTTAATCGCTATCGTCATCAGCGGTGTATCGAATACCTTCAGATAATTGCTGATTCCGACAAAATGCAGATTTACCGGATTCATATCCGTATAATCCGTGAAACTGTAAAACACCGTATATAGAAACGGCACGATGCTAAACAGCAGATAAATTAAAAATGCCGGCAGAATAAATAATATAAAATAATACCCAAGTGTTCCCGCTTCCCTCTTTTTAACGCCCATTCTCTTCATTTCCTATCCCTTCCCATCTAAATACCCATGCACTTGTGTAAAAAAGTGTCTTCGACACTTCATGAAGAACCTTCGGTTCTTCCTCAATCTACATCCTTCTGGCGAAGGACTTTCCTATATGGTAAAAAAAGCGCCCCAAACTTCTCTTTTCATTTGAGGCGCTTCTACTGGCCCGGCAATCCTGCTACCGGGATGCTGCTTTATATATAACCTTATTTAGACAGCAATTCTGCTACCGCCGCATCTACATTTTGAAGCGTAGTGGACAAATCCTGCGCCCCAAGAAGGTAGCTTTGCATCTGGGTGCCGTATTCTTCATGTGCCGGCGCTGCCGCTCCCCATTCGTTCCAAGGGCAATATACATTCCCTGCCGCCAATGCATCGGATACGCTGTTATAAGCTGCCGGAAGGTCGAAGGATGCCCCTTCTAAATAGGAAGAGCCGCCCTGATTGTTCTCCCACAAAGCTGTCTGCCCTTCGATGGTGGAAATCGCCGCAACGACTTTCATCGCTGCTTCTTTGTTTGCCGAATTTTCATTTACTGCAAACCCACATCCTGGTCCGCCAATCAACCAGCCAGCACTCTCGCTTTGTCCATAGAAAGGCATCATGTCAATCTGCAAGTCGGGGTTTTTCGCCATAATCGCATCCAAATCCCAAGGGCCGGAGCAGAACATTGCCGCATCTCCCATAGCAAACTGTTCCAACGCCTGGTCATGGTCGATACCTGTCATATCCGTAGTATAAATACCTTCCGTTATCATCTCCGACCATTTTTCCAGATAAGGGTTCCATGTGCCGTCCATCGTTGTTTTGCCTTCCCTGTAGTCACTGCCGAAGTTTTTCCCCGCATCGGTGGAAAGATATTCCGCTGCCACAAATGCCATAGAGTTTTTCAGCATCGGTTCCCATGACTTCAAACCTGCTGCCAGAGGAGTAATCCCCAAATCCTGGAACTGCTTGCAAACCGCTATATATTCATCAAAAGTCTTAGGCAGCTCAATATTGTTATCCTCAAACAACTGTTTATTGTAGAAAATCCCTTCAAACCAACTAATCCCAGGCAGTGCATATACGCTTCCGTCATACGAATATACGCTTGTTCCTGCATCCGAATATTTCCCTGCCAAATCATCCAGCGATGCCAAATACCCCAGCCTTGCATGTTTCAGCGCCGACCCCGGAGACTCGCAAATAATATCCGGTCCTTCCTCTGCCGACAACTGGGTATCCACAATCGTATCATAATTGGAATTGTCTATGAACAAATACTCAATTTCCACATCCGGCACCGCTTCCGCCAGATAATCCAGCATAGCCGCTACCGTATCCTCACTGTTCCAATAAGTCATACGTATTACCGTTTTCCCACCGGCGCTTTCCCCTTCCGCAGCTTCTGCCGCTTCTTCGCCGCCAGCAGCCGGGGCAGCCGCCTCTTCCTTCGCCGGCTCTGCCGGTTTGCTTCCGCACCCGGTCAGCATCGCTGCCGTCATAGCCGTACACAACAAAATGCTCAGTAACCTTCTTTTCATTCCACTCTATCCTCCCTTTCCTTTGATATGCTCATTGTAAGGCTTTTCCCCCGGCATTTATATAATACATTTTTTAGAAACCTGTTCCTTTTTCGTGTAATATTCTGATTATCCCTTTTCCTTAATCTTTATTGTAAAACAAGTATACCCTTCCTCTGTAATCTTCACGGAAAGCCCACAGCCTTCCCCATAATAAATCGCAATCCTCTGCTGGATATTATATATGCCATACCCCTTTCCCGGCTTCCCCAAAATATCTTCCAGCATCTCCACATCCATCACCGGGCCATTATTGCACACGGAAAAAAGCAAATGCTGCCCTTCTTTGCAAAATTCAATTATTACCAGTCCTTCCTCTTCTTCCTCCTCAATATAATCAATTCCATGCTCTATTGCATTTTCTACAATCGGCTGCAGCAAGAAATTCAACATTTCACAGCCAAGCCCATCCTCATCAACCCGGTATTCCACTGCAAATCCATTTTCCTTTGTCCTCTGCAAGATTTCTATATACGCCCGGACATTCTCCAATTCCCTTTCCACCGTAGTCACCGGTTGCCCGTTGTTCAGCGTTGTCCGGTAAAATTTTGCCAACAGCCCTGTAATATCGCTGATTTCCTCCTCTCCCTTTTTCAACGCCTTCCATTTGATGGAAGAAAGAGTATTATAAAGGAAATGAGGATTAATCATAGCCTGCAATGCTTTTAATTCCGTTGCTTTTTTCTCTATTTCAATTTTATACACCTGATTGATTGTATCATTTAGCCGCTCCGTCATCCTTCCAAGGCTGTTCGTTACGATACCAATTTCATCTGTATCTTCGGTATAACAGGGATGTTCCAGATTCCCTCCGGAAATCATTTCCGCCTGTTCCTTTAAGGAAAGCAGCCTCCTGCTCAATGTCCGGGAGAAAATGCTGATAAAAATAAGGACCACCAGCATACAGCCGAATACGGCCACTAGCGTAGACACGATAATGGAATTGGTCTTGTCGGATATCATCTTCTTTTCCACATAATAATAAATCCTCCATCCGGTACTTTCCAACCTCCCCACCTTCAAAATACAGCCAGGTACCGTTTCATCTTTTCCGTTTTCAAAAAAATCATTTCCTCCATCAAGGTCCCTCTCTATCGGAACCTCCAATTCCATAGAAGATTGCCC
The DNA here is from genome assembly GCA_910588855.1 of uncultured Kineothrix sp. GTDB lineage: Bacteria > Bacillota > Clostridia > Lachnospirales > Lachnospiraceae > Kineothrix. Next base: position 37,780 of record CAJUSR010000019.1, read on the forward strand.
TCCCAAATTCTTCGCTTCCAAAGACTGCTCTTCCGCAGCCTGCCGTCCCTCCATCCTTTCTGCCATCGCCAGAATCCGTCCACTTACATCCTCGTCAGGCGACTTTTTCCAATAAATGATAGTTCCTTCCCCATCCGTAATCAATATCCCGTTTTCTAAATAATCCATGCTCTGCGCCGGTTCCAGCATCCGGTTTAAAAAAAATTCCGTCCGCATCACACCAATCGGCCGGCTGGTAGTTGCCGTATCCAGCACTGTCCTTGTGGCATACAGTTCATCCCCCTCCACCGTCCATTTCGTCCGGAAATTCTCCTGATGCTCCTGATACCATGCCTCTTCTTCATAAATGCCGGAAGGCTCTAAAAAAGACCCCACTTTATCTCTCACATAAGGAGTCACAATCCGTATGTTCTTTATATTGGAATCGCTGCTGATAAAATACCAGAAAATAGGCTCCACCGTCTTATTCAGCACCTGGGCGATTTCTACATTGTCAAAAGGATTCTTCTCCAAAGTTTCCCTGAAAGAAAGATGATAGGCGAGAAACTTCGTAAAATCCGTTTCCCGCCCAAACCATGCTTCCATTTCCATTACCAATCTCCCTAAATTATTATCCACCGTTTTCTTTGTCTGATCCAACAGATTCCGGTTCGATACATGGAATGAATAACCCCCCAAAATAGTAATGGGAATGGAAACTAATACCGCAAAACTGATAATCAGCTTTTTCCGTATGGAAGCCTTCCCCGTAAACCAATGCCAAAACCTATATACCATTTTTCCCATATGGACAACCATGCCTTTCCTCAGCCTGCAGGCTTTGCGCTGCAGGCAATATATTTAATTTACGCTCCCTATACTGCTTCGGTGTTACCCCAAAATGGTTTTTGAACAACCGGTTGAAATAAGACTGGTTCGGATAGCCGCAAGCCTTTCCCACATCAACAATTTTCAGCTTCCCCTGTTCCAAAAGCGCCTTTGCCTGCTGCATCCTATAATCGGTCAAATATTTAATCAGGCTCACCCCTGTTTCCTGCTTAAAAATATAACTTACATATGCCGGAGTTAGGCATACTTTTCCGGCAATCCCTTCCAGGCTCAAATCTTCCATATACTCATTTTTCACCATCCGAATGATTTCCGCTACAGTCTGGCTCACATCTGCCTCCTTGTCCTGCTGCATGGAACCTGCCTTTTCCATCACACGGTAAAAAGCATCCTCTACCTCATCTAGCCCGCTGCATCCCATAATCTCTTCTGTTGTCTCAAACAGGATGCCTTTATGATAAATCCCATATTCCTCATACAAAGCCTTTACAATATCCAAAAAAGTATATTTGGCATACATGGCGCTCGATGATTTTTCGTTTTTCAGGCATCTTAAATAAGCCGCCATCTGCTCCTTCACCATATCCAAATCCCTGTTCCTTATGCTTACCAGGACATCTTGCTTCATCCGCTCCGTTTGCGTCAGCCGTTCTTCCTTCCCCCTATGCACTTTCCCGGCATAAATCACGCCAGAAAAAAAGCTAAATGTATCTTCCCGTAGCCTCTCGATTTCCTGTATATTTTTCCCAAAATCCTTCCACCCAAAGCAACGCCTTCCTACAATCATGGACACCTTGCCGTCTCCCAGTCTTGTCATCGCCCGGTATATTTTTTCCGCCGCCCGCTCAATCTCTTCCTGTTCCATCCGGCTCCCGTCATAAAGAAGGATATTGGCTAAATTGGGATATTGGTTGATATATTCATAGCCCATAGGAACTTCTTTTTCCAAAACCTTTAAAAATTCATCGTAATGATGCTCAAAATAATTCCTTTCCGTCTCAATGCAAACCACAGCCATATGCTTATTTTGCAGATGTACTCCATAGGCTTCCAGGCTTTTCCCTATCTCTTCGCTGGAAGCTTTCGGGCTCATCAACTTTAAAAAAAGCAGACTTTTATCCGCCACAAGCAAAGATTCCTTTTTCTCTTCCCACTGCTTCCTTTCCCTACAAATCGCAATAACTTTCTCCATTACGCTACGGAACTCTTCCACTTCAATCGGCTTTAACAGGTAATTCACCGCATTAACCTCACAAGCCTGTCTGGCATACTCAAACTCCCCATAGGCGCTGAAAATAATTATGACAAGATTGCTGTTATACCCATTGGCCGCCCGTGCCAGTTCCAGCCCGTCCATATATGGCATCTTCACATCCGTAAGCAGAATATCCACCGGATGCTCCCTTATATATTCCAGTGCTTTTTTCCCATTAGGCGCCTCCGCTACTTTTAATGGTAAATTAAATTTATCAATTAAAAAGCGGATACCTTCCCGCTCCGTCCTTTCGTCATCCACCAAAAGAATCCTCAACATCTTATGTACCCCCGACAAATTATACTTTTCTTATTTTATTATAAATTCATGGGTTTGAAATGAAAATAGAAGATTTTTGGGAAATAATTGCATTTTTTTACGACACCCGAATCCTATATGGCAAAAAAATATCCTATGTCAGTTATCGAAAACCAACATAGGATATTATGGCATACCATTATTTTATCCTGTCCTTATTCACCGGAAAGATCAATTTTCCCCCATCCGCAGAAGTTTTGCCGCCTGGTCGGCAGCAATGCAGGCATCCAGTATTTCCTGGATATCCCCATTCATAATCTTATCCAGCTTATACAGCGTCAGGTTTATCCTATGATCCGTCACCCGTCCTTGAGGGAAGTTATACGTCCTGATTTTCTCCGAGCGGTCGCCCGTGCCAATCTGGCTGCGACGCAGTTCCGCTTCCGCATCATGGGCTTTTTGCTGTTCTATATCATATAATTTTGCACGCAAAAGTGCAAATGCCTTTGCTTTATTCTGAAGCTGGGATTTTTCCGTCTGGCTGTAAACAACTATCCCCGTCGGGTAATGGGTTAAACGGACCGCGGAATCGGTGGTGTTTACGCATTGCCCTCCGTTTCCGGAGGCCCTCATGACATCAATCCTGATATCCTTATCGTCAATTACTACATCCACTTCCTCCACCTCCGGCATAACTGCTACCGTTATGGTGGAAGTATGAATGCGCCCGCCGGATTCGGTTTCCGGTACACGCTGTACACGGTGTACCCCGCTTTCATATTTCAATTTGGAATAAGCGCCTTGGCCGGAAATCATAAAGTTTACTTCCTTCATGCCGCCGATACCGATTTCGTCCACATTCATGGTTTCCACTTTCCAACGCTGGCTTTCCGCATAATGCACATACAAGCGATACATCTCCGCAGCAAAAAGAGCCGCCTCATCACCGCCTGCCCCTGCCCTGATTTCCACGATAACATCCTTATCATCATTAGGGTCTTTGGGAAGAAGAAGGACTTTCAGTTCTTGTTCCAACTCTTCCACCCGTTTCTTGGAAACGTTTAATTCCTCCTTCAACATATCCCGCATTTCTTCGTCATTTTCTTCTTCCAGCATGGAAACGCTGTCCTCAATGTCCTGTTTACACTTTTTGTACTCTCTATATGCCTCTACGATAGGGGTCAAATCGCTCTGTTCTTTCATCAGGGCGCGGAAACGTTCCTGATTGCTTGTCACCGTCGGTTCGCCCAGCTCACTTAATATTTCCTCAAAACGAATGAGTAAATCCTCTAACTTATCAAACATTCTTATCCTTTCTACCGCCCTATGCGGGTTTCCATCCATACACTACCCTGTCCAGCCCTGCATAATCCTTGACAACCGTAACCTCCCGATATCCAGCCTTTTCCATAATGTCTTCCACGGCATTTGCCTGATCATGCCCGATTTCATAAAATAAATATCCGCCGCCTTTTAAAAAATCATAGGCTCCAACGGAAATCTCCCTATAAAAGAAAAGCCCATCTTCCTTCCCATCAAGAGCCTCCATCGGTTCGTAATCCCTCACTTCTTCCATCAAGCCGGAAATCACCTCCGTTGGTATATACGGGGGATTGGAAACAATCATATCATACTTGCCTTCCAATTTTTCAAACAAATCGCTTTGCAGAAAACGACAGTTTGAAATCTCTTCCTTCCCTCCAGCCAATCTGCTGATTTGGGCTGCATTTTCCCTTGCCAGTACAAGCGCCTCCTTTGATATATCCACCCCGGTTCCGCTGCATCCATTGGAATAATACAGCAGGCTTAAAAGGATACATCCGGAACCGGTACACATATCCAAAAGATTCATCCCGTCATGAAGATGGCGCAGCGCTTCCTCTACCAGAATCTCCGTATCCTGCCTTGGAATCAATACGTGCCCATCCACTTTAAAAACCAGCCCCATAAATTCCTGTTCGCCGGTAATATGCTGCAAAGGCACATGCCTTTTTCTTTCCTCTATCAAAGCAAAGTATCTGTCTTTTTCGCTTTCCGGCACTTCCCTGTCACCATGAACAAGCAAATCATTCCTGTCCGTATGACAGACATACTCCAACAGAAGCCTTGCATCCCACTCTTTTTCCTCTATTCCTACATCCGATAACTGGCAGACGCCATAATGATATATTTCCTTATACTTCATCTTACCTGTCTCTTTTTGCGAACCCTTCCAGTTGTATAGCCCTTTCGTCTATCTCTTATTCCGGCTTTTCCACGGTTTCATTTTTATCCGTTTCTTCTATTCCGTCCTCTTCTTCCCCGTCCTCCTCTATCCTGCTCTCTTCTTCCCTGTCCTCTTCCTCATCTTCATCATCTTCAAAGGGGGTATCCCTCAACCAGGAATCGTCGATTTCATATCCAAAGGTATCCTTCAGATAAGCTTTCCAGTCAAAAATCGCTTCCACCGATGCAATTGCAACCTGAACCATATCTTCATCCGGCTCTTTTGTGGTCAATTTTTGCAACATCATACCGGGAGCAGAAAGTATACGTACAAAAATGTTGTCGCTTCTGCCCGCCAACCGTATGATTTCATAAGAAATCCCGGCAATCACAGGAATCAGCGCAATCCTGAGCAGTATACGCAAAGCGGGTTGTTCCACCCTGATAAAGAAAAATACGATAATACTGACAAATACTACAAAAAACATAAAGCTGGTTCCGCACCTTTTATGAAGCCTGGAGCTGCGCATTACATTATGCACGGTCAACGGCCTCCCCTTTTCGATGCAATTGATACATTTATGCTCGGCCCCATGATATTGATAGAGCCGTTTGATATCCTTCATCATCGTAATCGCCACAATATAGCCAATAAAAATAAGAATCCTTATCAGCCCTTCTATCATCGCCATAAAAGATACATTACGGATATAGCCCTCAAACAAGGATGTGATAAAGTACGGAAGCACCATAAAAATAGCGATAGCAAGCAGAATAGAAATTACAGTCACGATGCCAAGCATAACGTTTTCCGCTTTCTCCTTAAATACTTTATTGAAAACCTTATCCGCCGCCGTCTCCTTCGCTTCCTCGTCTTCATAAAAAGAAACCGAATGGTTTAATGTCCTCATCCCTAATATCATAGAATCAAGGAAGTTAAAAATGCCCCGGATAAAAGGTACCTTCTTCAATACGCTGTCATCCATGACACCCCTGTAGACATCCACTTCCACATCAATCTCCCCATCCGGCTTCCGTACGGCAACCGCATATTGTTCCTTATTTTTCATCATTACGCCTTCCAGCACTGCCTGCCCGCCAATACCGGAATAACGTCCGCCTTTGTCTTTTTTCATATCCACTCTAGCCCTTCTACAGCTCTTCTTTGTAATGTTTCCCAAAGTGGCTTCGCCGATTTTTAAGTCTCCTCTTCATCGTACAAAAGTCACTTATCCAATATTCTTTTGCAATCTGCCAAGCAATGCTGCCGGACAAACCTTCGGTTCTTCTTCAATCTACATCCTTCTGGCGAAGGACTTTCCATAAGTTAAAAAAGAATCCTGCTTGCAGGATTCTTCGCCTGCGGCGGCTCGCGGCAGCGACATACTCCCCTTCGCGGCAGTGCGATAATTGCTTTTCCTTCCGCCCAAAGCGAGCATCTTCCTGAAGGTTTTATATAAAATAGACGATTATAGAATCATTTCCTGTCTTATTAAATAAGGTTGAGATATTAATCTCAACCTTTTTCAACAAATCTATTTGTTGCAGATCCATGCTGCAACCCTTCAGCCCTCGGCTTTCCTGCGCTTTATTTTTGTCCAACGCCATATTTCTTATTGAACTTATCAATACGTCCGTCAGCTCTTACCGTCTTCTGCTGACCAGTATAGAACGAATGGCATTTGGAACAAATTTCAACGTGAATCTCCGGTTTTGTAGAACCTGTCACGAAAGTGTTGCCGCAGTTGCAAGTTACAGTTGCCTGATAATACTTAGGATGGATTCCTTCTTTCATCTTTTTCACCTCTCTATAGTAAATTGAGTCTTTCTGTTCTTATCTATTTACTTAAATAAGCCACTGCTGTTGACGGTAACCAAACAGCTTTTTTATTGTAGCACAGCTTATCTTATCATGCAAGCATTTTCTGCAAGAACTTTATAAAAACTTGATTTTTTTTACTATCTGGACAAACTCCATATTGCTTCTCGTCTTAGAGAACATATCTAAAATCTTATCTACCGCTTCCTCCGGTTTGAGCCCGTTCAGGGCTTTGCGCATAATGTTAATCGCTTCCTGTTCCTCCGGCGAAAGCAGCAAATCTTCCCTCCTGGTACTGGATTTTGGAATGTCAATAGCCGGAAATACCCTGCGCTCTGACAGCTTCCGGTCAAGAACCAATTCCATATTTCCCGTTCCTTTAAATTCCTCATACACTACATCGTCCATTTTGCTTCCTGTCTCCACCAAAGCCGTCGCCAGAATCGTCAAGCTTCCGCCGCCGCGCATATTCCTTGCTGCACCAAAGAAACGTTTCGGCATATGCAGCGCTGCAGGATCAAGGCCCCCGGACAACGTCCTTCCGCTGGGAGGGACTGTAAGGTTATAAGCCCTTGTCAGACGGGTAATACTGTCCAATAAAATCATAACGTCTTTTTTATGCTCTACCAAACGCTTTGCCCTTTCAATTACCATCTCCGACACTCTCTTATGATGTTCCGGCAATTCATCAAAAGTAGAATAAATCACTTCCACATTCGGACCTTCAATGGCCTCTTTAATATCCGTAACTTCCTCCGGCCGTTCATCAATAAGCAAAATAATCAAATGTACTTCCGGCGAATTTTTTTTCACCGATTTTGCCACTTCCTTTAGCAACGTTGTCTTGCCTGCCTTTGGCTGGGATACAATCATCCCCCTCTGCCCTTTTCCTACCGGGCTGATTAAATCCATAATGCGCATCGCCACTGAAGCCCCCGGCGTCTCAAGGTTCAAACGCACATTCGGGAAAATCGGTGTCATATCTTCAAAATTGCATCTGCGCATCGCCACATCCGGCGTATATCCATTGATTGTCTTGACATACAGGAGGGCGCTGAATTTCTCGCTCTGTGTTTTAATCCTTGTATTCCCCTCCAGAATATCCCCTGTCTTCAAATTAAAGCGCCGGATTTGGCTGGGCGCTACATATACATCGTTTTCTCCCGGAAGGTAATTCTCACAACGAATAAATCCATAGCCATCCGGCATCACCTCCAAGATACCATGAGCCGTAATCCCGCTGTCCAAATCCGCCGGATACTTTTCTTCTTCTTTCGCCATATTATCCCACCGGTTCTCTCTACGGAACTGTCCGTCCTGTTGGGTGCGCCCCTCGTTCGGTCCCCTTCTGCCTTCCCCTTGGCTCCGCCCTTCATGGGAAAACCTGGTTTCCCCCTGATTCCGGCTTTCAAACTGCCCTTTTCCTTCTGCCTGCCTCCGGTTTTCTATCTGACCTTTCCCTTCTGCCTGCCCTCGGTTTTCTATCTGGCTTTTCCCTTCCGCCTGCTCCCGGTTTTCTGTCTGATTCTCCCCTTCTGCTTGCCTCCGGTTTTCTATCTGGTTTTTCCCCTCTGCCTGTCCTCGGTTTTCTATCTGGCTTTTCCCTTCCGCCTGTTCCCGGTTTTCTGCCTGTTTTTTTCCCTCTATCTGTTCCTGGCCCTCTATCTGGCTCTTTCGTTCCACCTGTCCGCGTTCTTCCCCTTGCCTGCCTTTTTCCCCGGCTCCGCCGCTATCACGCCCTGCGCCTTCTCCCGTTTTCCTTCCATCCGGTGCATTTTTCGCTGCCGGCCTCCTGCCTCTAGGCGCCTTTTCCGGCACAGCTTGCCGCTCCGCTACATCCGCCCCCTTCTTCTCTTTCTCATCTTCCAAAAGCATGGCTTCTATTACTTCCGCTTTTTTCATTGTGGACGTTCCTTTCATCCCTCTTGCCTTTGCGATTTCCTTCAAATCCGCAAGTGCCAATGATTCATATTTTTCTCTCATAAACTCCTCCGCTTCCTTTTCGCCGGGCAAACAACGCCCTTATGTAACGGCACACGCCCTGCCTTTGCTGCAAATATTAATGTTGTTTCTTTTGTCTTTGGGGTTTTTATAGCTGATATGTGAATGGAATTGCTAATAAACACTATCTGTTGTTATCTATTATACAACAGCTTTTCCAAAATAGGAAGAGATTTTTTTCCCTTTGCACGGCTTCTATTGCCAGACATCGGCATTTTAAGAAGTTTTTCAAGTATACTTACAAAAGGTTCCGGCTATACTTATATTATGTCAATATTATGCTAACAGGTATTCTGAATCAATAAAACAATACACAAACTTTGAGGTGGACAGAATGGGAAAAAAAGATATAGAGCAACAAATCCAGGAACAGAAAAACCACAATATGTTTAACAGCATCACTCAAAAATCGACACCGGAAAACCAGAATCAGACACATAATTCAAGAAAAGAAGGAATCCAGCCAATCAACCAAAAAAGATAAGGGTAAAAGCGCCGCTCCCCCCTCAAATACACATTGCATTTCCCCTTCAAATATTATATGATAATTCCGTACAATCCAGAGTTTGCGTCCGCACGGCATCCGCGAACTCCATTACGCATAAAAGCAATGTAGAAATGAGGTAAACTATGACAACAAATGAAAAAGCTTTAATGCTCCACAAACAATGGAACGGAAAATTGGAAACGGTATCGAAAACCCCTGTCAAATCCAGGGAAGACCTTTCCTATGCATATACCCCAGGTGTTGCCGAACCATGTAAGGTAATCGCTGAAAATAAAGAAGAAGCATATGCTTATACAATGAAAGCCAACACGGTAGCCGTCGTTTCCGATGGAAGCGCTGTCCTTGGGCTGGGCAATATCGGACCTTATGCCGCGATGCCGGTCATGGAAGGGAAGGCAGTCCTTTTTAAAGAATTTGGCGGCGTCAATGCCGTTCCTATCTGTCTGGATACGCAGGATACCGAAGAAATTATTAAAGCTGTCACCTACCTTGCCCCGGGGTTCGGCGGGATTAATTTGGAAGATATCAGCGCCCCTCGCTGTTTTGAAATCGAAGAACGGCTAAAAGCGACTTTGGATATCCCTGTTTTCCATGATGACCAGCACGGTACGGCTATTGTTGTCCTTGCGGGAATTATCAATGCCTTAAAAATCACCGGAAAAGAAAAAACAGCCTGCAAAGTCGTAGTAAACGGCGCAGGAAGCGCAGGGGTAGCCATCACTAAGCTTCTCCTCACCTATGGCTTTTCCAATATCATTATGTGCGACAAGACCGGAATTATTTCCAAACAAACCGAAGGTTTGAACTGGATGCAGGAAAAAATGGCTCAGGTGACAAATCCTGCCGGGGAAACCGGCACCCTTGCCGATGCCCTGAAACAAGCCGACATTTTTGTTGGCGTATCCGCACCGGGCATTGTAACAAAAGAAATGGTTGCTTCCATGAATAAGGATTCCATCCTTTTTGCTATGGCAAACCCGGTTCCGGAAATCATGCCTGACCTTGCCAAAGAAGCCGGCGCAAAAATCGTAGGCACCGGCCGCAGCGATTTCCCCAACCAAATCAACAATGTGGTTGCTTTCCCCGGCATTTTCAAAGGGGCTTTGGAAGGACGCGCCCTGCAGATTACGGAAGAAATGAAACTGGCTGCCGCCCATGCTATTGCAGGCCTTGTTCCCGACGAAGAGCTGAATGAAACCAATATTATGCCGGAAGCTTTTGATCCTAAAGTTGCCGAGGCGGTAGCCGAAGCAGTCAAATCCCATATCAAACGTTAGACTCTGAAATTATAATATGAACCATAAAAGTATTAAATGCAGCAAAAGTAACCAAAACAATCAAGACAGAGAAAAAAATGGAAACGGTCATTTCCCTAACGATTGCACCACCTGTCCTATCCATGAAATGCCCGCCGGAAAATGGCACGGAAAACGGTATTATTCTTTGGATGCTTACTTGAAAAACACATATGGGAAAAAAATAAAAAAACTATCCATCGATGCCGGTTTCACCTGCCCTAACCGGGATGGCTCTTTGGATACCCGCGGCTGTATCTTTTGCAGCGCCGGAGGAAGCGGCGATTTTGCCTCCCTTGGTCTGCCGGATAACGAAACAGAACCTTATATTGCCTACTTTCAGGCATATACAAACACCTATGCGCCCATCCCTTATTTGAACAAGGTTTACCGTACCGCATTGGAACGCCCAATGGTTGCCGGTATTTCTATCGCCACACGCCCCGACTGTCTTCCGGAAGAAACCCTTTCTCTCCTGTCGACGCTAAAAGCGGATTATCCTGATAAATTTATTTGGGTAGAGCTGGGGCTGCAAACTATCCATGAAGAGACGGCGCTCTATATCCGGCGAGGTTATTCCCTCGACTGTTTTTCCCATGCCGTAAACCAGCTAAATCTTAGAAACCTACCGGTGATTGCCCATGTCATCCTTGGGCTTCCCGGCGAAAACGGATTCATGGCATTGCAGACCATAGACTACCTCAATGCCACTCCTATATCCGGCATCAAGCTTCAACTTCTTCATGTCCTGAAAAACACGGATTTGGCCAACGATTACGCAAACGGGCGTTTTAAAACGCTTTCTACGGAAGAATATTTGTCTCTTCTCATCCGCTGCATCTGCCGTTTGTCTCCGGATATTGTTATCCATCGGGTAACGGGAGATGGGCCGAAGGAACTGCTGGTTGCCCCTCTATGGAGCAGAAACAAGAAAAATGTCCTAAACAACCTCCACCATAAAATGAAGCTGGAAAACGCTTATCAAGGAAAAGATTGGAAAGGAAATGCGCTATGATGGAAGAACCTTTGACTTTATATAAACTGATTATCCTTTATATGCTGAACCGGGTAGATTTCCCATTAACCAATGCCCAAGTAGGGAATTTTATTTTGGAAAAAGAATATACCAATTTCCTTACGCTGCAGCAAGCCGTTTTTGAACTAACCGACGCAGGTTTAATCGCCACCCATTCCGTTGGCAACCGCACACATATAACAATCACTGCGGAGGGCAGGAATACTTTATCCTTCTTTGAAAACCGTATCAGCGATACCATCAAAGAAGAAATCGGCCATTACCTAAACGAAAACGAAGTCCGGCTACGGGATGAGGTTTCCATCACTGCCGAATATTACAAATCTACTGCAGGGGAATACGATGCCCACCTCACTGCAAAAGAGAAAAATGTTAAACTGATAGACATTACGCTCTCCGTTCCTACACAAGAGTCCGCTGCCGCTATCTGCGACAACTGGCAGCGGAAAAATCAGGAAATCTATCAATTTCTCGTAGAACAATTATTTTAACGACGTTTCACAGCCTGACCCCAATCCGCAATACCGATTATGCTCTTTGCGAACCCGGTATATTTTTCCGCCTGATCCATGTCCATATATTTATAAACATTATAGGCATATTTATGGGAACCATCCGGGCGGTTAATCCCTAATGCAAGCCCCTGGGCAATCTCTTCTGCCGCATCTGTCTGTCTGGAAAACAAAATGGAATCAATATGCTGGTTCGCCGCCGCAATGTTATAGGCATACGCAATCGCAGCTGCCTGCACCTCCTCGCCTTTTGACGACGTATAGCCAAGCTCGCTTAAAATAATGGAACGCACTTCCCCATCTTCCCTTAAAAAAGCCTCCTGCTGCAAATAATCGGTCACCACATGGATATTGGCCATCGTTATCATGGAAGTGTCCGCCCCGTCTTTTACATATTTGGATGGGTTCCATATGTAAGGTGTTGTCAGGGGCACGTTGTAAGGATGGATAGCCAGCCCCCAGTCAATGTTCCCTTCTTCTTTTATCTGCCGGTTAAATTCATCCAAAATATCTCTGGCATCATAATTCCGGGAAGAAGAAATGTTTCTATCCCACTGCTGATCCAAAGAAATATATACATTGCAGGAACCGTTGGTGCTTTTTATAGCATTGTAAAAGGTACGGAACGCCTTTGCATATTCCATTACATATGTCTCCAAATCTACATATTCTATATAGTTCCATTCTTTTCTTGCATTGATTTCATTGCCGATGACCCAATTGGTTACCAGCCCTCTTCCGCTGGAAACGCTGGAATACCGTTCTGCCAAAAATGTCCCTATTGCCGCCAAATACTCCGCCCCGTCTTCATCGCTTCCGTTAAATGCATAATAAGGGGCGCTTCCTATCCCCGAACGGGCCAGCGGATGTATCAGCTGGGAATATGCCGGAGCCAAATCGTTTAAAAGAATCGCCGTAACTTCAATCCCTTTGGATGACAGGATGCCGAACACCAAATCGTACTCCGACATTACCTGACCGTTAAATGCATAGGTTTTCCCATGATAATTATAATGAATGGTAGGGTGGATACCGTCGGTACTCTGCCCTAAAATTCTGGATACCGGAATATTGTAGGCAGCATGTTTCACCCCTAAATCATCCAATTCCGATGTCCGCAGTTTGTTCGGATCAACCAAAAGCCCTTTTTTCGAGGATGGTTTTTGCATACCGGAACGATACTTTGCCGCCGCCTCCTGATTGGAAATGTAAACAGGACGGCTAACCGCCGTATATCCGTCTTTCTTTTTCACTGCAAGCACATACTTCCGGAACACCTCGCTTCCGGTTCCTGTAAAATTCTTTTCCGTACGGAACTCTAACTCTTCCCCCTTATATTCCTGCTCTAAATATTCCCTATCCTGCGGAATTTCCGTTTCGTTGGCTTTTAGGGCAAACAGATAATAATATTTGTCATCACTTACGGGAATCCCTTCTGCGGAAGCTTCTACTACAATTTTCCCCGTTCCGCTGTCTATCCTGCAAGATGCAATATGGGCAAAATCTTTTGCATTTTCCTCTGTCAAATCCACCATAGGCGGACGCCTTTTCAGGGCTTCCAGCACGCTTTTTGCAGACTCTGCCGAAAAACCAAGCACCCGGCTGCCCTCCTCTTCCGCGTTCTTCTCCGCCGCAGCCCTTTGCGTCTTGTCTTTCTCCTCTTCCGTCTTCTCCCTCTCCATACGTGCCGCCTCAATAACGCCCATTTTCTGCTCGCGCATTGTTTTTACTGTCATCCAACCTGCCAAAAATGCCAAACATCCAAAAACAGCCGCCGCCAGCCAAAGTTTCTGCTTCTGTCCTTCTTTCTTCCATCCCCTTCCCCATATGCCACTTTCTTTTTTCTTCTTCATTTCCATTTTCCGCCTCTTTTTATTCCGCCTTTATTCCGCCTCTTTTTTTATCCTCGCCATATGCTCCCTAATCTTTGCTTCGTATCCGTTGCCGGAAGGTTTATAAAATTCCCTTCCGCTCAATTCATATGGAAGGTATTGCTGTTTTACATAATGATTGGGATAATCATGGGCATATTGATACCCAATCCCCCGCCCCAATTTTGCCGCCCCTTTATAATGGGAATCCTGCAAATGGGCAGGTACCGGAAGGTTCCCCATATCTTCCACCGCTTTCGACGCTTCTCCGATTGCCACCACCGCCGCATTGCTTTTTGGCGCACATGCCACATAGGAAACTGCCTGCGCTAAAATAATCTGCGCCTCCGGCATTCCCACCCGCTCCACGGCGAGGGAGGCGCTAACCGCCACCTGAAGGGCTGTAGGATCCGCATTCCCCACGTCTTCCGATGCGCAAATCATAATACGCCTTGCAATAAATGTAACACTTTCCCCCGCATACAGCATCCTGGCCAAATAGTAAACCGCCGCATCCGGGTCCGACCCTCTCATGCTCTTGATAAAAGCCGATATGGTATCGTAGTGGCTGTCCCCTCCTTTGTCGTACCTTATCACACGCTTCTGGATACATTCCTTTGCCACTTCCAGGGTGAGATGTATCTTGCCGTCTTCGCTGCGCTGTGTGGTCATTACCCCCAGTTCCACCGCATTCAAGGCATGTCTGGCATCCCCGCCCGACAAATCCGCCAAAAAGTTCAACGCATCCTCATCTATAACTGCCTCATAAGCGCCCATCCCCCGGTCATTGTCGGATAATGCCCTTCTAATCAATGCCCTAATGTCCTCCTCTGCCAAAGGCTTCAGTTCAAAAACCACCGACCGGGAAATCAATGCTCCGTTCACTTCAAAATAAGGGTTTTCCGTAGTCGCACCGATTAAGATTACCGTTCCATCCTCCACGAAGGGAAGCAGATAGTCCTGCTGCCCCTTATTGAACCGGTGTATTTCATCAATAAACAATATTGTCTTTTTCCCATACATCCCCTGCATTTCTTTTGCTTTTTCCACCACTGCTTCCATATCTTTCTTTCCGGCAACCGTAGCATTGATTTGGGTAAATTCCGCACTGGTAGTATTGGCAATTACTTTAGCAAGCGTAGTTTTTCCCGTTCCCGGAGGACCATATAAAATAATAGAACTTAATTTATCCGCCTGAATCGCCCGGTAAAGCAGTTTGTCCTTCCCGATAATATGCTGCTGGCCTACCACCTCATCCAACGTCCTTGGACGCAGCCTGGCCGCCAGAGGGGACTCCTTTTCCATATTTGTACTCCTCATATATTCAAACAAATCCATTACATCCCTCTCCTGTTCTTCTTTCTTTTCCGCACAGCTTCACCATGCCTGCATCTTCCTCCGAATCCCCTATGGCATAAGTTTCTTCCGGCGCAATCCCCAGCCATTCGCACAAAACCAGGACACCTTTTGCCTTATCCGCCTTCGCATCTACAATTTGCAGGCAATTCCCTTCCGCAAAGCACCGCACTTTATTTCCGGTCGTATCCCTCAGGGCAGCCAATACACCTTCTATTTCCTGCGTCTCCCAAGGCTTATGGATGGAACGGAACAAAGTTGCTTTATATACCCTGCCTCCCTTTTGACAAGTCAAAAGCCGACATGCAAATTTTTTCTCAAAGGGCTCCAATACCCGTAAAACGGAGCCATCCAAAAAAAAGTATCTTTCCTTCTTTTCCCCGTTCCTTTCCAAAACAATATGTGCCCCATCGGCAAAAATTCCGCCGCTGAAAAAACGGCATGCCTTTTTGCAACGTCTTATCCCATCCTCAAACGGCAGCGTAGTCGCAAAAAGAAGAAATGAACCATCCCGGAAAAGCCCTTCCAGACCTGCCAAAACGACCGCCGGAATCTCACCCCTTTTGGATCTGGCCAAACAGTTACCGGATTCATTATTCACTGTTAACGCTTCCTCTTTTGGGGGAATAAGAGTTCCTTCTAAATCCAAAAAAACCGCCTTCGGTCTCCGCGGTATGCGGAACAAGGGGTAAGGTCCAAACAGCATCCGGTTCCATTCCTCTTCCCGCCCGCCATAGGCAAGATAACAAGTACATCGTCTTCTTTTACATTCCGGATTTGGAGCGAAATCCCAATGATTGAAATGATTGAAGCTTCCATAAGCGAAATCCTCGCCCTGCTTCTTCTTCTCTCTTTCCTGAAGTCCAGCAGGAGATTCTTCCGCCCTTCTGCAAATCCCTTCCCATCTTTCGTCCAGCACTTGACCGATGTTGCACAGACGAAGCCTTCCATCCCCTTCCACAAAGAGCCGCCCTTTGCAGGAAGTTACTTCCGCAGGAGGAGGCGTCAATTCCCTTAGAAAATAAGAATCTATCTCAAGGCATGCTTCGATTTCTTCCTTCGTATAAGGCCGTTCCAGCCCGTCCATCCGGTTTAACCAAAGGTAGGTTTCTTTTGGCAATTCCTTACGCAGCTTTTGTAAAAGCTCTATATTACCCGGCACACCTACCGCCCCCACACTAAGGGATATCCCTCTATCCCTTATCTGCCTGCACTTATCTGCAAATTCTAAAATCGTTGTCATTTCCGGGTGGAAGGTTGCCCATAGCCTTAGTTTTTCCCGGATTCCCCCAGCTGTTCCAAAAATGCCCAGCGATTTTTCGACCAAAAAACTAAAGTTCGTCTGCGCCCCCACCGCCTCTATCCACGGAAGGGCGCTGATACGCGCCAACCCTTCCCAATACCATGAATGAATCAGCGCTTCCCCATAGGGCACTACCATAAGGGCGCCTATCCTCATCCGTCTGCCATGCGCTTGGAAAGTTTCTACAAAAGCCTTCCATTGTTCCCTGTCCTTTCCCAGTTCCTTCTCCGACAGCGGTTTCTTGGAAAAAGGGCAGTAAGAGCAATGATAGTTGCAGCTTTTCAAACTGCCCCTATATAATATCATATGGCTGTCCATGCATTTCCTCCCACTCTTCCATCGCCTTTCGGATTTCGTCAGAAATTAATTGGGGCCCTAAATAATCGGAAAGGCCCAGCCCGGTCTGTGTTAAGGCAAGGAATTTTTCTCCCTCCTGCATCCCTTCCTTCCCGTCCTCTTTCCATCGGATAAATCCCTGCTCCATCCATTCTTGTAAAACGGGAAAATCCTCCATAAGTCCGGTTTTGAAATGCTTCTCATACTTTTGGATATCCACTCCCGGATAGATTAATAAATGCCGAATCAGATAACGACGTTTTATTTCCTCTTCTGACAGCAAAATCCCATGTCTTATATCGGTAAAATCTACCGTATTTTCATACTCCTCCAACCTTTTGAGGCATTCCTTCCCGGTAATGGCATAGGGGCTGCAAAAATGAAGGTTCCCCACATAGCTCCTTCCCCCGCATCCCAAAGCCAGAGAAGTTCCCATACCGCATTCGGAAAATCCCCTTTCTTTGCCCTGTCGCACAAACCGCCGCATCGAATCCTGACGGAAGCCTTCCCCACGCAAAAAACTGCTGGCTTCCCGATACTGTAAATAAGCGGCTTCCTTATCCGGCGCCACTCCGGCGCGCTCCAGCCACACACCATGCTTCACATACAAGGGATATAAAAAGATTTCGTCCGGCGCAAAAGTAAGGGCTGTTTTCAGGGAAGCAAGCAAGCTTCTTGCCGTCTGCCCCGGAATCCCATAAATGAAGTCCACATTGACGCAAGGAAAGCCATAGGCCCTTATCAATTCCAACGCTTCTTTTGCCTGCCTTGCCCCATGCCTCCTGCCAAGAACCGAAAGTTCTTCATCCGAAAAGCTTTGGATACCCATGCTCACTCTGGTTACGCCCTCCCGTGACAAAATCTCCAGTTTCTTCCGGTTGGTCTGGTTAGGCGCTGTCTCAATCACGATTTCCCTATCTTTTTCTAAACAAAAATATTGTTTTATACAGGCAAACATCCGCTCTATTTGCCCCTCATCCGGCAAAAGCGGTGTGCCGCCGCCAATCACAAATTCGGAAAATTCCGCAGCATAAGGGGCCAATAATTCCCCATATTGCGCGCACTGCCTCTCTACTGCATCCAAATACCGTCCTATGGCTTCTTTCCCTTGCCCTGTTACTGAAAATAAATTGCAGTAGCCGCATTTTTCCTGGCAAAATGGGATATGAAGATACAGCCCATGCCCTTTGCCGGCAAACAACGGAGCGTATTCTTTCAGGGAAACCCCGGATAAAGGGCGGTATGCGGTTTTGTGCGGATAACTGTACATATATTGCTGATATGGATTCATGCAGGCACCTCCCTTATCGGAATCCCCTCTGTTTATGCCCCTTTATAGGCTGTTAGGAATATCTATTATTTTATCATTTTTTTGATTTAAGTGTCAAAAACTCTGTTGCCTTGCATCGTATGACGATTTGCGCAAAAAAATTGTGCGCAAAACCTGTTTCGTTTCATTGCACAGAACATTCTGGTATACTTTTTAAATAAAAATTTCAAAGAAGCAAAATTGCATGCTGACAGTATAACACAAATTATACAGGAAAGGTTGTATCGGTTCAAATGCTTTTAAAAAGTTTTAGGTTGATTTAGCTCTCACTAAATCAACCTAATATTGTATCGTCCACGTTTCTATTTATATACCGCCTTAAAATCCACCAATTCCACCTCATGCTCCATAAGCCACTCCCGTACTTTCGGATTGCAAAGGGTTTCCAAATCAATGCAGCGGGGAACCGTCAGGGAGGTGTTTTCAAGGATATAATTATCCAGATAGCCCGGATGGAAATGCATGACATTGATTTCAAACGGGCTTTTTAATAGCCCCAGCCTATCTTCAAAAAAGTCCTCCGGCCTTGTTCCGCGCATAATCGCCGACATATATTCGGGGTTTCCAAACGCCAACTCATGTGCCGGATACATTCTCTCCGTTTCCTCCTCCGGCATTGTCATGCAATGTATCTGAAATTTCTCCGCCGCTTTCCGGAAACCTTCCTTTACCGGAGCCGTCATAACGGAATGGCCTTCCAAATGAATCGGATACTTGCCGGTCAGCTCTTTATGACGCTCTAACTGTGCCACCGTCTCTTTATAACAATCCTCTGCTGTAGGAACAACATCCCCGGTACATTTCTTATCCTGCCCATTCTCCGGCCTCCAACTGCTGGAACGGTAAAACATCCCCTTTTCATCCACCAGGCTTGGAATGTCCTCCGGTTTTGATACCGGAAAGCCCTGTACAAAATTCGTATGCTGTACCATACAGGCATCTTCTGCTTCCTGCTTCCAAAGCCTAACTGCATGGGCTGCCGCCCCCATATTGCTCATTAGGGATAATACGGTCACAATGCCTTCCTTATAAGCTTTTATTACCCCATAATTATACGCTTCGCTGAAGCCAAAATCATCCGCTACTACAATTAATTTTTTCTTCATATCGACCACTCCTCTTTTTACTCTTTTCCAACAGGCTCCAAAGAATCCAGAAATTCCGGGTTAAAAATATCCCCTTCTTCTGCCCTGTCGTATACTTTCTGGCCTTCCACATAAGTTGCGAGAGCTTTATATTCATCGCTAATCACTACAAAGTCCGCATCTTTCCCTATTTTTATAGAACCTTTTTCCTTGGAAAATCCATATTTCGTAGCTGCATTTAATGCTGCCATTTTTACTACCGTTTCCATAGGAATATCTAATTTTTCAACCAGATTCCCAATGCCATATAAGACGGGCTGGCTGGAACCGCACAACCGTCCGGTGTCGCTAAGTAAAAAGCCTTCTTCCGTCACATTGATTATCATTCCCGGTTCAAACCCCTGGTAAGAGCCTACCGGTGCGCCGGATAATTGCGTGCAGTCGGAAATCATCATGAAACGGGAGAAATCCTTTAATTTAAAATAAATCCTCAGCATATCCAGGCAAATATGCATCCCGTCACAAATCACTTCACAGTCCACCTTATCATTCAGCAAAGCTGCCCCAAGGCCGCCGATATCCCGGTGATGCATCCCGGTCATCACATTCCCTGTATGGGTAGCTACCGTAAGCCCTTTTCCATAAGCCTGCATGGCTTCCTGATAGTTGCAATCGCTATGGGCATCCGCCACAGTAATCCCCTGAGACAGAAAATACGATATTATCTCATCCATTCCCGGGATTTCCGGAGCAAACGCAACCAATTTCAGATATCCTTTTGCCCTCTTTACCATTTCCTGTGCCTTTTCCAGCTTTACCTCCGGCCATCCCCGACGAATCCCTTTTTCTCCTGTACGGTTTAACCACGGCCCTTCGCTATGTATTCCCAAAATCTTGCTTCCCTCATATTTTTTTGCCGCTTCCTGTCTCATTGCCTCATCTGCCACCGCTTCCATCATCTCTATGTCCGCCGTAGGGAAAATCCCCGTCACTCCCTGGGAAGCGCAGCCTTTCAAATATCCTTTCACCTCGGACGGGTTATCGCCCATCATTGCATATCCACAGGTTCCGTGATTATGGGTATCGATGATTCCGGGAATCACCCTGTCCTTTCCAAAATCTATCCATTCCTCCTTCGGAGCTTCTTCGCTGAAATTGACAAATTTTCCATCCTGGATTTCCAAATATCCGTCTTTTACCCCATCTTCCATATAAATCCGTTCCGACTTGATAATCATAAGTACACCCCATTTCTGCGCAGCTCTGTTGTGCAAAGTTAATTTCATTTTGCATACAAGTTTGTGGACGCCGCGCAGACACAAACTTGGGATTGAAATTTTTCAATTTTCAATCGTATCCCTCTTTCTACTTTTAATACTTTTAAACTTTAAAATGCTGCAATGCTAGCTGCAATCTTTTCCAAACGTTCCATATCTACCTTTGTATCTTTTGGGGAACGGGTATCTTTTACCACAAATTCCCCGTTCTCAATACTGCCGGATGCCAGATAAATGCCGCCCGGAAGGAACGAAAGGATATTCCCTTCTATTTTTTCTTCCGTATAGACCTTATCCCTGATTGCCAATTCATGGTTTTCCCCAATTTCTATCAATTTCCTTGCGCTTTCCGCGTCACCCTGCCCATGTGCCGCCACCAATGTATCGCCATAAGCGATGCAATCCAGCAGAATCACCCTCTTTTTTCTGTCTTTGGCAGCATCCTCCAAACTCTCCCGGAATAATTTAAATCCTTCAAAAGAAGAAACGCCCTGATCCAAAAATACAAAGGCAACATTTTCATTCCCCTGCAGATTTTCCGCCACTTTATCCATCACCGCCAGTGACGCACTGTTTCTGTTAAAATTGACAGGGTTCTTTTTTACCCGGCTGCTCCAAACGGCTGCCCCTATCGACAGGAAAACCAGCAGAAGCATTCCTATAGCATGAGTTTTAAAAAACCGCATTGTGCCAGCACATGCGGTAATTGAAAATATCGCAGCAATCAGAATCTGCACCAAAATATTTTTCCGTTCTTCCTTTTTATTTTTCTCCGTGTGGAACGGATAATACCGGTACCCCGGAAGGAATGCCCTGGCAGGCGTATCATAGGCTGCCGCCACTATTGTTCCGGCTGTTTCCAAACTGCCCGCAATTACATTATTGATATTGCCCGTCCAGGATTTCCTGCTTTGCAGCTTTGCCGGAAAGCCATACGCGGAATAAGATTCCAAAATATGCGCAAGGAAGTATGCCTTCTGCCGTTTTGTATATCTTTTTGCCAAAGTCACCCCATATAGCATCATCTTATCCCGCATATGTTTTGTCTCCTTATAAAAAAGTGTCTTCGACACTTCATGAAGAACCTTCGGTTCTTCCTCAATTTATTTCCTTCTGGTGAAAGAATTTCCTATAAGGTAAAAAAGTTTTTTTCATAATTTTATTTTAAATTCTTACTTTTAAATTCTTACTTTTAAATTCTTACTTTTAAATTCTTACTTTATAACTTTATATAACTTTATCTTATAACGTTATCTCACACCCCATTTTAGAAAATCCCTACTAAAGCCCCAATCATCGCTACCGCGAATATTCCTACGATAAGCTGAATCGGACGTTTCCCCTTCCGTATCAGGCTCATGAGCAGGAACAAAAGCCCAATGCTCAGGATCCCGGGGAATATGGAATTGACTACATCCCCTACAATAACCGAAGTCTGCCCTATATTAATCGTCCAGTTAAGAGGTACGTTCACTGTAGTCGCCGTCATAGCCCCTACCATCATCAACCCAAGCACCGATGCCGATTTTGTCAGAGTTGTCATCAATCCAGAACTGAAAATCTGGTCAATAAATGATGTGCCATAAGTATATCCTAAATGCAGGAAAATATATTTCCCGATAGATTGTGTCACGCCATACAGCAGAATGAAAATCGGAACCCCGAGGAAATTGCCCTGAGAGCAAAGGCCGATTGCGATGCCGGCTGCAATAATACGCAGACAGTTAAAAAACATGGAGTCGAACATACCCGCCGTAGGGCCCATCAATGCCGCCTTAATGCTCTCAATCATTTGCCCATCTATGGAACCTTTTTCCTTATGTTCCTTTTCCATCGCATATGCAAGGCCGGCGATGAATGCAAAAGGTACCGCATGGGTATTAAAGAAATTCTGATGTCTTGCGTATGCTTCTTTTTTTGCTTCTTCGTCATTCCCATAAATAGATTCAATCGCAGGCTGCATCGTGGCTGTAAATCCATTTGCTTCCATCTTGGTCATGTTGAAGGATAAGAATGTCAAATGGGAACGGATAAACATTGATTTTAAAACTTTTTTCTCTTCCTGAGTATATTGTCTCTTTTCCATTAGAAGAAATCCTCCTCTCCGTCATCTGACTGCACGCCTGCTGCCATCAATTCTTTTTTCATATCAATCATGCTCTTTTCCCTAAAGAACATGGTAATTGCAATCGCTGCCCCAATAATCGCTATAGACAAGGAATCCATCCCCAGAATCTTAGACATTACATAGCCCACAAAGAAAAAGCATCCTACTTCTTTTGACCAAATCATAGACGTTAAAATTGCAAAACCGATGGCAATCATCATACCGGAAGCTGCCCCAAGCCCTGCCATAACAAACGGCGGAAGAGCTGCCAGCGCATTGTTCAGGCCGGTAACACCGAACGCCAACCCAAAGAACATAACGAGCGCTCCCGGGATGGGTGAAATAATACAACTGAAAATAAGGTTATGTGTTAAAAATTTATTCGGTTTTCCTGACACCGCCAATTTCTCCCAATAAGGTGCCATTGCCGACCAGAGAGACATAAACATACTGTTGACCGATGCCATAACGGTTCCGATTGGCAATGCGATTGCAAGCCCTGTTTCCGCATCCGCCCCCGTCAATATCGTATAAGATACGGATACTACTGTTGCAGAAAGCGCATCTGCGGGAATCTGTCCTCCGATTGCGGAAATCCCCATAAAGATAGATTCCAAAGCTGCCCCCATAATAATACCTGTCTGGAAATCCCCCAGCAGCAATCCCAGAACCGGCGCAATCACAATCGGCCGGTTGAGGCACTGCCATGAAATGATATAGGGGTCCAATACATAAATAACCCAGTAAACAATTGTGCCAATAACGGCAGCTGTCATAATAGACATAATACATCTCCTCCTTCGTAAATTTTATTTACCCTAACACCTGCACCGCAGCTTTGCTGCGGCTCAAATCCTGAAAAATGCTGTATTTCAGGCATTTTTTGGTGTGAGATTTAGAACTTCTTCGCGAAACAGCCCTTGCTGTGAGCGTTGGAAGTTCTTCTCACCCTAACACCTTTGCCAGCTCTTCCGGCGTATCGTCCGGGGTTGTCTGGTAAATGCATTTGATGCCGGTGTCGATTACTTTTTTCAATACCTCTGCCTCGTCGTCATACGCGTATAAATTTGAACCGTATGTTTTACGTACTTCTGTTCCATGTTTCGCCGCTACCCTTCCATAATTGCCTACGTTGATAACGGGTATCCCCTGCACTTGCGTCACTATTTTCAGCAAATCCTCCGGGCTACTTACAATAATCAATATCTTGTGATCCGCAGCTTTAGGATCCTGCAGCAATTTTACTGCTTTTTCCAATGATTTGATGGTAGTCTTTGCAGTTGCAGGGGCTGCCATCATCAAAGATTTCTGGACGACCGGATTCGCCGCCGCTTCATCGCTCACTACCACTATCCTGTCCACATTCAAATGTCTGGACCATTTAATCGCTACCTGACCGTGGATGAGACGTTCATCCAACCTTACCATTGCTATCATTTTTAACCTCATTTCTGCGCGGCTTTGTTGCCAAGTTTGTGGACGCCGCGCAGGCACAAACTTGGGAAATCGGCATTAGCCAGTTTTTTCTTATTTTCTCCTTAAAAAAAATCTTCTTCCTCTCCGGCGGATGTATCCTCTGCACCGCTATCCCCTTCTTCCAGCTCCAACAGCATCATCATTTCCCTTGATGAAGCAACCAGCTCCTCCAATTCCTGTTTTGTAACCATTTCCCTCGTTGCCAGTTCCAACACCAAAGCCAGGTTTATGCCCGCTATCAGATAAGTATTTTCCCTATTCAAATAAGTATACATCACCGAATTTACGCTACCCCCATACAAATCGGAAAGCAATACTATTTGATCCTCTTCGCAGACATTTGCATAAAATTCATCCAGCTTTTCCTGCACGCTGCTTTCATCTACATAGGCAGAAAATACCGTAATGTTTTCACATCCGCCCAGCAAAATCTGTAGGGAGCTTTTGATTCCCTCTGCAAATTTCCCATGAGAAGAAATAAATATTTTCAGCATATCTACTATCGGACTCCTTTCCACTTTTTTTGTCGTTTTATATTCTATTTTCTATATTTATCATAATACAATTTTTCCATCTTATCAACACTAATTATTTCATATAATAAGTGAAATGCTCTAATATATTCACTAAATTAGTGCAATGGTATAGTTATTTCCCATAAACAAGATTTTTAAGGATCAAAATGGATAAAAAAGATTCCCCTCCACCGCAGTGCGATAATTGTTTTTTACCATATGGGAAAGTCTGAGAATTTTCCTACATGGCAAAAAAATAAGGAGACAGCCTTTCTTCCCTGTCTCCTTATACCTTCTGTCAATCAAACATTTTTCATGTACTGGTACACCATCTTTTCTAAAATGGAATCCTTGTCCTTTTCAAACTCTTTCAGGTTCTTTTCATCATTTGTCAGTTGATACACCGCATTTTCTACCGCCTTCATACGTTTTAAATCATCTTTCCAGTCCACGCATACATAAAGGATATAACGAATCTTATCGTTGGACCATGTTCCTTCATGCTGCAGGCAATAAAGCTCCACACTCTCCGTTTTGGTCATTTCGTATTCCCCGATTATGACAGCCGCCTGGGAAGACATACTGCAATGTGTCATCAACGCTTCATCTTCTGTCAGAATCTGCTGCATCCTGCGCTGTTTATCGGCATCCGCACAATGACGGAAGCTGATAAACTGGAAAAACTGTTTTTCGTTCTCATAGGCAAAGTCCAAGTAAACATGAACCTTCCCCTTTTCCGGCAATAGCCCGCTAATCTGGTATGCCTTAAGCAATATTTTATTAAATACCCCATCCATTTCTTTTTGCATCGGGATGACATGCAAAGGGCTGTAAGGCAAATCATAGTTATAAGCGGCATTGGTCATATCCAACAGTATGGCATCATATTCTTTTTCATTCATCCCCCTGATTTCATACAGTTCTGCAAAAGTAAAGCTTTCAATAAACTGCCCATATCTGGATGATAAACGCATTTTGTTGATTTCATTTCCATCAATGCCTAATGAACTGACCAACAGCAGTTTCATCCGACGGATATCGTATTCCTGCTCCGCTATAATTTGGTAAATAATACCCACCAATTTCAAAAGGATGGAACTGGAAATTTCTTTTTTCTCCCTTTCCCAAATATAGCCTGCCATCACCCTTGCAATCTTCAATGCAACCGGGCTTCGCATCGCATAATTTTCATCATAATACCAAAAGTTTTTAAATCCATTCAATTCATAGCGGAACTGCCCCAAAATAGGAATCATGCCAGCCATTAGCATATATTCTGCTTTTTCATTGACGGAAAAATCAATATGAAGCCTTTCTTTTATATATTCCAGCAGCTCCCTTCCGTACGAGGCGGCCTTTTTATATTGCAGCGGGAAACGGTTTTCCGGCTTTTGTTGTTCCAGGCACAGCCGATAAGAAACATCCTCCAGCGTCATAAGATAAATTGCAAAAAATACCGTTTCCTCTTCCATAAGATGATATCCTTCAAAGGCTTCACTTAAATGATAGAAAATGCGTTTTGCGATTTCGTACTCTTTTGTCAAACGGACTTCTTCCATACAGCGATTGCCCACCCATAAACGATAGCCCGCATTACAGCGGTTCCTCACAATAAGCAGGTAAATAGAAAGCTTCTGTGCATTGATATCGGAGGTTCCAAGCCCGCTTTCCCGAAGGACTTTCAAAAAAGTATGCCGTATTTTCTGCCTTTCTTCAAAATCACATTCCAGCCACTTGCTGTATTCCATCCCGGCATCATTCAATACCGCTTTATGGAAATGGACGGCAAACAGCTCCGTCATCGCAATACGCACATGATATTCCTTTCCATAACATCTAATGCCAAGCCCTTTCCTGTTCTCCCATTCCAGATGAAAGCTTTTTAGAAATATCATTGCTTCTGTCAGGGATTTTTGCAACGCACTGCGGGAAATAAACATTTCGTCGGCCAAATCCTCTATCCGCACATATTTGGAGGAAGACACCAGTTTCCTCGTAATATACAAAAACCTGGCTTGTCCATCCAATGCATAATAGTTGTTCATTACCGACGCACGAAGCACAAGTTGTGCATAAAAGTCATCAAATGCCTGCCTGTCCACAATAATGAGCGAATAACCTTCGTTCCTCTTTGCCTTCAGCTCGGCCCCTACTTTTTTCAGTTCACTTCTTACCTCCGCCATTTCCGACTTAATCGTCCTCGAACTGACCGCCAGCTTTTTCCCCAGCTCGTCTGCCGTCAACGGGTCGTCGCTTCCTGCCAGTTGATAGATGATATTATCGACTCTTACTTTCATCCGCTTCCCCCATCATATGCGTAAGGCATTCTTTTATATTTGCAAAACCGCGTTCCGCATATTGTTTTAAGCCGGCACAGCCACTGGTAATATAATAACCGTGGTATGCCTTAATCATAGATAAGTCGTTGAGCGCATCGCCTATGACAGCAACCTTATCCGGATGATAATATTCCTCAATCCACCGCACCCCTGTCTCCTTGCTAATCCCATATGCCGTCACATCAATGGCTTCTTTATTGCAGTGGAACGATAACCGTCCGTCGAATAACCGGGCAAGCTCCTCCGCCAACAGCTCTGCCGCCTTATCGGATTCATTTCTGATAAAAAAGGAAATAACTGTCATCTGCCGGAAAGTTTCCTCCGTCAACTTTTTTATCTGCATTCTTATCCTTTCCAAATCATCGCTGTCCTGCCTGTTATCATACAAAATACCCGATGTTTCCAAATCGGCCGCTCCAAAACAGACTACTTTTTTCCGTTTTATAACATCTGCCAGCTCTACGGCAGTCTCATGGTCTATTTCGCAGGCATGAAGCAATTGGAAATCCCTGCTCCATATCGCGCTTCCGTTTTGGGCAATTAGAAAATCCGTCTCGATTCCATACTTCTTTAGCTCCGGGTCTATCATACCCTTGGAGCGCCCTGTAACAATTCCGAACAGATTACCCTTCTTCCTGAATGTACTAATTGCGTCTTTGTCTTTTTCTTCTACCGCCAGTCCTTTCTCCTTATCGGAATACTGTTTTAATGTTCCATCATAATCAGATGCTAAAAGTTGCATGGCTATTATCCTTTCCGGTGCTATCAATAAGTATTTGCAATGGGCTATCTACAATTTGCTATTTATAAGAAAAAATGTTTGTAAGGGATAGTATCTACTACCGGATGATGGATGCCGTGGAATTGGCAGCCGTCTTCACCGTAACAGGTCCCGTGGTCCGAGCAGCAAATAACGAAAGTGCTGCCCCGCCTTTCTTTCCAACCATCGAATAGCCTTCCCAGTTCGCCGTCCACATATCGCAAAGCCGCCGCATGGCTCGACAAATCGTCATGGGATGCGCCGTCCAGATAAAAATAATTTGGATAATGGATGGCATCCACATTTAAATAAAGGAAAATGTGTTTTTCTTTTTCCGCAGACTCTATCTTTTTCAATATAAAATCTACCTGATTTTTCGTACTGTCCTTAACCGGGCAGCCAAAAGAAGGGTTCCAGTAACTTTTTTGGAAAAAGCCGGGGAATACCTTTCCAATATCCGAACGTTTATCGAAAAAAGAAACGCCCCCTACACACCATGTGTCATAGCCGTCCTTTCCCAGCCCTTCCATCACCGTACTGCCGGAAAAGCCGTAAGCCCCTTCGGGCGCCTTCTTACCAAGGCCGATGGCTTTGGGGAAAAACAGCATTTCCCTATCCGCCAAATTCTTGGCGTCATACCGGCAAGGCAAAAACCCTGCAAACATGGTATGATGGGAAGGATAGGTAAAATTGCCCGGCGCCTGACATTTTTCCCATAAGCCGTATCTGTTTAACACCGGAGTCCTTCCGGCCCCCTCCTCCTGTACCGCCACATCATAGCGCAACGTATCCAAACAGATAAATAAAATATCGCAGCTTCCCACCACTTGATTCATATCGACGGAAGGTTTTTTCTGCTCTTTGCCAGAAAGGAATAAACGGAAAGGAACCTCTTTTTCCGTTATTTTTTCTGTCGTTCTTTCCGCATCCTCTTTCATATCCATTTTCCTTTCCCTCCACTTGTTCTATAATCACAATTTTTTTCCAAGTAACTCCCCATTTACTTTTCCGCTCCCAGAAAGCCATGCCTTCATGATTTGCACCTGATGGCTGTAGATTACATTTCGATGATAAATATCCTGATAGATTAAATCCCCTTGGGCATTCATCTCGATAATCCTTGGCTTTAGGCTTCCCCTTTCCAACAGGATATCAATCCCCGCGCTTCTAAGCCCTGTAAAACACTCCATAGCCTTTCTGCATATCTCTTCCACCGAATCCAATACCGAAGCCGGAAGCCCCAGCATCCCTGCTTCCATCGGATGATTATTCAGATGCAGGTTGGTAATCGGCCCTTTGGAAAGCCTTGCCAAAAGGAAGTCCACGTTATCCTCCTGCACCACTGCCCGTAAATCGTAAGAATATCCCTGATATTCCTCCTTCGCATACCAGCGTTCCACAATGCAGTCCAGATTAAGAAGCCGGTTCAGCAAAGATACAATCTGTTCCGGCTCCGTAAAACGGCGGAGCCGTTTGGTATTCACAAGACCGATGCCCTCCTGCTCCAACGAACAAGTATAAAGCACCATCTTCCCGGAACGGGGCTGCCAGCGGAAAGCCGATACCCCCGCTGCCCCGGAACCAATTAACGGTTTGATAAAAACTTGATGGATATCACACTTTTCCATCCTTTCCAAAAGCATTTCAACTGACAGAAGGTTTGGCTCCTCCACTCCCTCCGCCTCTAAGCTTTCCGTCACCGGAAGCCCCTTTTGGCATAGTTTCTTCTTGCAAGCCCTCTTGTCCAGAAGCCCTGCTATCGCCAAAGGATGATTGAAATATTGGATTTTGTAAGTATCGGCCATCCCTGCCAGCTTGTCCAATTTCCTTTTGTAATCCCCTACCAGGCTGTCCAGTTCCCCCAGGGAACAGCTTTTCCAAAGCGGCGGGTCAATTTTTAAAAACAGTCCTGCCTCCGGAAAACTTCCCCATTGTTTTCCCCAATCGTTCCAATCTACAAAACAAATAGGCAGACTTGCCTTTTTTGCCGCCTGCCTAAAATAATCGGTCCGCTTTGTATCCGGGTTCCCCAGAAGCGCCACCTTCCTCATTCCGTCAGCATGGCATTCATATAGATTTCACCCCTGTATTCATCCGGTTCATTTTTCTCGGAAATATCTACTTCTATGGGCAACCCTTCTAATTTTCCTGCCATATCATCGGACAAATAGTGATAATGGACATCCAGTTTCTTTATATTAGGATAAGAAGGCAGTTGCTCCAAAAGCAGTTCCCCTCCTTTATCAGTCAAAGTACCATTGGACAAATCCAGCGTATGAATCTGCCCCATAAACTTGCTCTCCAAAACCATCTTGGCGATATCATCCTGTATCTCACTATCCACGATGCCTAAATAAGTAAGATTCGGGAAATCCGCCTTTTCCAGCAATTCCTTTATAGTATCTGCATCCCCGTCAAACCCATAATCTTCAATTCCAATATAAAGCAGCAGCTTTTTCAACTGGGGAAGCTTTGCGCCCTGAATGGAACGAAGCACCGACACCGGAAGCCCGCCGCAGATAATCGTTAACGATTCCAGCCCTTCATGGCAGATTTCCCCTAATTCCAAGTCCGTACTGCCTTTGATTGTCAATGCTTTCAGTTGCGGCATAGCTGCCCAAAGT
Source organism: uncultured Kineothrix sp. (assembly GCA_910588855.1). Classification (GTDB taxonomy): domain Bacteria; phylum Bacillota; class Clostridia; order Lachnospirales; family Lachnospiraceae; genus Kineothrix. The sequence goes on from CAJUSR010000019.1 coordinate 67,876, forward strand.
TTGCTGTAATCCCCTTGTATAATCCATGATACTTCACATTCTTCATAGTCCATATCGCCGATAAAAAGCTCCTCAATATGGGAAAACCGTTCCTTATTCGCCACAATATCATCCAACATTGTCTGACAGCCATCTTCCCAGGCATCGCCCCAATCGCCGATAATTATCCCTGTCAATTCGGGTAAATCAGGGTCTGCCAAAATGTCCTCCACCCTGCTGTCCGCTCCTTTGCCCTGCTCTTCATACTCTTCATAACTATAAGTATATTTTTTTACTTTCTTCCCGTTTTCTAATCCTTCTTTCATTTTTTGCTCCATTTCCGTGCGGCTTTTCCACATACTCAGCTTGCAATGCCGCACTGACATAAACTTGAGATTGAAAATCCAAAATTTCCAATCTTACCCCCATGCTTCATTCACCTATCGGATTCCTGGCAATTCCATACTAACCTGTATTATGAATCTCATGCCTATTGGCACATCTCTTTCATCAGGGAATGTATCTGCCCTAAATTTTTTTCCACGAATTCTACCGCGTTCTTTCCATAAACAAGCATATCGCTTTCCAGCCTTTTGCCAAATTTATTTTCCTTCTTTTCTTTTTCCTGATAGCCCTCCAGCTCTTTCAGGAAATCCCACATTTTATCCGTTCCATGCTTATTCCATTTTCCCCCTTTTTCCACCTCCTCCTTTATTTCTTCCAAAGAAACCCCTTTCTGTTCCAGAAAATCCTCAATCAATTCCACCGGATTATTGGATAGGTTTTCCCTTAGCCGTATCTTCGGCATAAATTTTTGGAACTGCAAATACTTCTTCACTTTATCCAAGTCACTTTTCCGTTTTTCTACCGCACAATAGTCATCCAGCAATATTTCAATCTGCTTATACGAATCAAATTCCAGATAAACTTCCAGTTCTTTCTCCTTTTCATTATAATCCAACAGCAACTGATTGCAAAGGCTAATATAATTCACTTTTTTATTTGTAATGTCCGTAATTTTTTCATATCTGGCGCCGCATCCGCATTCATAAATACGCCCTTCCGATTGGACAATGCATCCGCATTCGGCACATTTTAAGTAATTATGTTTTTCATTGATAAGCAAAAGGAATCTTTCCCATTCCTGCAAATCATCGCAAAGACGCACCAGATAAGATAAGGGGTCTTCCTCAAATACCATATAATCGTTTTCCAACTTGTCTGTATGTCGGTAAATTGCCAAAGCCGCCATTTCCACCATACAGCGTTCCTTTTCATCCAAAGAAAAGATACTCCCCGCAGAATAAAAGTTCAACAGGAAACTAAGAGCCGATAGGCATCCATGATCATTCCGGTTGTATTTTTCCTCAATCTTTTCCCCTGGAACCAGCTCGAACAATAAACTGCCTGCCAAAGAAGCACGCAACTCTGCAAATTCTTCCTTTACATTCGACGAAATAATCTTATAAAAAGGGGCATACTTATGAATCTGTTTCACCTTCCGCATAAAGAAATCCAGCGGATATCCAATATCATGGAACATGGCACCGATAAAATAGCTTTGGTACAAAACCCTTTTTACTGCCGCTTCATCCGCTTCTGTCTGCGCCTTTACATAGCTGGACAAAATCGTATTGGATTGCAAAATGCATTCAGTCATTGCATCCAGAAAATCATAATCCAGCATCAATACGGAACCCAGATATACATTGCGGTACTGGTGTTTATAATGCTCCCTAATCCTCTTTGGCACACCGCTTTCCCCATCGTATTCCAAAAAGATATCATTTTCCAATGCCCCATAATTGTTCACCAGCAGCCGGTCAATACCCGGGATGTGGAAATACTCCTGGAAAATATGGAGAATATCGTCCATCATGCAAAGTTCATTGCATACTTCCACTTCCGAATATATCGCTTTGCGTGTTTCATAAATCTGTTCAAAGTTGTACGACGTTAAGCTCTTCTGCCATGCCCTTCCCTTTTTTTCTTTCTTTTTCCCCGCTTTCAAGAACACCGGCATATTTTCCAACAAATTATGAAAATAATCATACATTCTTTCGTCGTTTATGGTTCGGACATTTCCCTTTTTATTCATGGATTCCCCTTTCAATGCTCATCCTTCTTTATTTCTTTCTCTTTTTTGGCATTCTCCATTTTCTCTTGCCCTGCTTCTGCTTTCTCAGCTTCCACTTTTTCCACTTTCTCTTGCCCTGCTTCTGCTTTCTCTATTTCCGCTTTCTGTGTTTCTACTTTCTCCGCTTCCGCCTGCTTTGCTTCTGTTTTTCCTGCTTTCGCTTGCTCTGCTTCTACTTTTTCCGCTTCTGCTTTCTCTATTTCCTCTTCCTGTGCTTCTACTTTTCCCGCTTCCGCTTTCTCTCCTTCTGCTTTTCCTGCTTCCTCTTCCTGTAATTCTCCTTTTTCTGCTTTCTCTATTTCCTCTTTCTGTGCTTCTACCCTTTCTGCTTCCTCTTCCCCCACGTCTTCCTTTTCTACTTCCGCCTTCGTTGGCCAAACATCATAGTCATCGGGGCGGTTTATCAGTTTTGCCTCATTTTTTATAATACTCTTTTTTAATAAATTTTCATTATAGGGCAGATAAAATATTTTCAGTGACGGAATGTGGAAAATACTTTCTATTTCTCTTATAACATTTTGCTTTTTAAAAAGAAAGTATGCTTCTTCACCTTCTTCCCTTTCTCTTTGAGACATCCCTTCGCAATCAAACAAATCGTTGATGAGTATGGTTACGGTACGGTTCTTTTTTTTCAAATATGCCGCATATTCGTTTAAACTTTCCGCTGTCTTCCTGATATGGGAGGCATCCGGCGTTGTAACATAAATTTCTTCCACTTCTACGCTCTTCTTATCGTTATTCCTCATTGCATAGATATCTGCCAAAATACACTCCTCCGTATAGGAAATCCCCGGCGCGCAGTCCAGCACAATCAGGTTTTTCCCCTTTCCGTTCAATATCTGGTTCAACAACTTCTTTACCTTGCTTTGGAAAATACCTCTTTCCACATCCGGGCAGGAACGGAGCCTATCCTGTCCGCTATAGGACTCCTTTCTTCTGGAAACCGGGTTCAAAATCGCCGCAAAAAAATGGTTTTTACCTTCTAAATTAATTTTTTGCACCTTTTCCTGCAATGTACTGTTTTTTCTATCGTCCAAATCGTTGTAGTATACCTTTTGTTTTTCCAGAGAAAGGACATACTCCACACCTGTTCCCAGTATATCCAAATCTACATAATATATATTTTGATATGTATCTCCTTTATACTCCGACATGCATCGGCAAAGGGCTGCCGTCGTCTTGCCTGCTCCTCCTTTAAACGAATTTATCATAACAATCTTGTTATCTTTTTTATTTTCTTTCTTATCATCCTTTTTATCGCCTTTTACCTTATCTTTTTCTTCCCCTATCATTTCAGTTTTTTATCCTTTCGTATAAAGTCTTCATATTCTTTTTCATCGACGTTTCCAAAAGCCCCTCCGCTTCCGCTATACACAGGGTATGCAGCAACATTTCTTTCTTGTAATATTCCATAAACCTCGTTACGGAATTTTCATCCACTTCTACCACCTTTTCAAAAAATTCCAGAATATCCAACAGTTCCATAATATCCGTGGTAAGGTAATGGGAATGCACCCCTTCCCCTGCTTCTTGTATCTGCACCGATACCTCCGGGCTATTCCTCCTGCCTTTCCCAGCCTGATACAACGCCAACGCCAGAGGGTAATTTTCCGTCTTCCCATAAAATTCTTTTATCAGCATTTCCCGGAACTTAGCCATCATATAACCGCTGTCGACAAAAGCTCCTCTTACCAGCTCCACTGCAAATTGCTGGTATCTCTCCGTTTCCTCTTCTGCTGCCTCTTTCTCTTTTGTCTCCACCACAAGCACAAAAGAAAGCTTTCCGTCCCTATAAGCCGCCTGTAAAAAAATTTCCTGCAAGCCCTCCGCTTCTAACAACTGCTTACAAAAGTCTTCCTCTCCGGACAGTTCATCCAAAAGCCCGCTGAGAGAAATCTCTGCTACCTCCATCCCCCTTTCTTCCAATTCCTGCTTTTTGTTTTTCTGCGATAGCATCAGCAAAATACTTCCGCTTCCGCTAATCTGGCTTTTTCTGATTTGATAATTCTCTTCCCGGTAAATATGCCGCAGCAGACGCTCGTTTGCACTAATGATGACGGCCTCAAAGTGGGCATCATCCTGCACCTTTGCGCTGATTTCTTTCAACTTGCGCATATTTAATTCCTGATTGTTCCACTTGGACAAAACCGCGCCTCCCCCGTTCTGGATGCGCTGCAAAGTATCCCACAAAACCTCTATATGATTCCTGCCGGTCTGCAGAAAACCCATCTGCTCCTTTAAATCAAAGTTCCCCAGCTTTCTTCTTACTTCATTGGGTTCCTGAACATATCTGACCATTTTGCTGGAATTGTAGATAACATCCGTATCCGCAAAAAACAGCAAATCGCATCCTTCCAGCAAATCTTTGATTTCCAGCTCATTCCCGCCGTTTACATACTTCCCCTTGATAAACCGGAAATAAACACCCGGGTCTCCCATCCCCCTATGATACAATCTTTCCAGTTCCCGTTTCAGCTCCCTTTCCCTTATACTGACTATTTGAATCGTAATCCTGCTTAAAAGACAGGTTTTTCCATTCACCAGTTTCTGCAGCCTGCGGAGCAGGAAAGGAAGCCCCTGGAAATCATCCAAGTCCACAATGCTGACAGACAGCGTTCCCAGATAAGGGTTCTGGACAATATATTCCTCAATGACACTGTTTAGCAGCCGGAAATTTACCGGCGAATTAGCGCCCCTGCTTTCTTTTTCATAAAACAGAATCTTCCCCGGTTCCCGGATGCTGGTATAATCCAGTTGATACAACTTATGCCCTTTTTGCAAAAAACGGATGGGAAACCAGAGCTTCTCCTGTTCTACCATAAAAGACGGGATATCCGATATGGCCTCCAGCCCTTCCATTTCCTGATAAGCCGCTTCATACAGTCCTTTTAACCGGAGGAAATACAAACCAACAGCCGGATGGTAAAAAGGCATCTCCATCCGCCCTTTTTCTTCCTTACAAAACAACATCTGGAACGCTTCAACGATTTCCGTATTTTCACACAAATGGTTCATCGCCTCATCCATTAAGAGCCATCCCATCGCTGCAAAATATGCGGACACGAACCTTTCTTGATTTTCACAATATTGGGAAAGCATTACAGGGGTAATTTCCCGGTAATCCCCCCTTTCCACCGCTTGGTCAAAAGCGGAAAGAAGTTCTGCCAGATGGGATTTCCATTTTTCCTTCTTTTCTTTCAAAATCCCATACCCTTCTACCAGCTCAAACAAATCCTCTATTTTTTTCCTGCATTCCGACAGTTCCTGTTTCTCTACCGCAAATATTTCTTTTGCTTTTGCAAAGGAACCGCCCCTTCCGTCGGATTCCTCCTGTTCTTCCTTCCAGCAGGCCTTGATTTCCTTCTCTGCAGAAACAATATCCCACCCCGCTTCTTTCAGGCACATATCATAGGAATAGCTATAAATATGTTCCTCTTGTACCGGTTCTTTTTTCTGCTTTTTCCCAGTCTTTTTATAGCGGAAATATTCCTCCACCCATTCAAATTCCGATTCTTTGATAAACTTCTCCAGCTTATCCTTTCCCAGTGCGGATATCATTTGCTTCCGCAGCTTCTCCGGCATATTTTTATCTTCCAAAGCCTTTTCCAGCCTTTGACGCACAATATCCGGCTTGGAATACCGGATTTGCCGTTTTAGCCTTCCTTTATTCAGCCCATCGCCTTTTGTCCTCCATATACCGAACCGGTTCACATTATCGTTAATTTTTCTTCTGGAAAAGCTAATGCAATCTCCTTCTTTGGAAATGCAATCCCCTAAATATTCCATCAATTCCCCGATATCCACCGGTATGTTCTGCACCAAAGTATAGACATACTCTTCCAAAGTTCCGTCTCTGTCCGTAATTTCAAATGTCTGAACCAGCAGTTTCCATAACCGTTTCTTGTCATCCGGTATTATCGGATATTCGATAAAGTCTTTTAACGAATCAATTCTTCTTATGGAATCCGAGCAAAGCAGCACCAGCTTCTTCACCTCTCCGTCATTCCGGTACCGTACAGCATCCGCATAATCTTCCTGTTCCGCCCGGACGAACCGGCATCCCTCTACCGGCAGCAAATACTCATCCGGCAGCATTTCCGCGTTGATATCCGTAATTGCTATAAATACTTCTTCTTTTCCGTCCGTCAATTCCCGGATATAGGCAGACAAATATTTCGCCGTTAGTCGAAAAATCTCCTTATCCTTATCCTTATCTTTGCCTTTATCTTCTTTCATAGTAATTTAAATTCTCCCTTTTTTTCCGGCAGCGTTACCACATAACCGCTGTCAGATAACCGGATGAGGCAATTGACCTGATCCAATGTTTCCAAAAAAGCCTGTTCATTCCTGCTAAATTCCTGCTGTTTTACACGGATTTTGTACTTTTGTACCAGCCGCTCCGTTTTGCTGCATTTTCGGATATAAATCCCGTAATTATCTTCCAAATGTTTTATAAAATCATCCAAAAAGGCAAATTCCACATCCTTTTTGGTCGTCAGATATAGCCTTACCAAAAAAGCGGTCAATTCACCGGATAATGCAAAATACTTATATTTGGAACGGGTTGCCGGATATACAAACCCAATTTCCTTCCCGCTGCCCTGCAATACGCCAAAAATCCTTGTTTGGTTTGTTCCCGATATTTTCCCTGTCAACTGCATATAGTAATCCACAAATGCTTCCACGGACAATTTTAAGCTTTCCCCCATCTGCAAATGAAAAACATCCCCTGCCTTTTGGTTCAGCCTTTCATCATTCCGGTAATTCGCGTCAAAAACCCGGTTCAAATATTCCTTTAACGGTACATCCCCGATGTGGATAGCCCCATTCCGGTTGCTGACTACAATAAAAGTCTCCTTTCCCTGTTCTGCATCATTGATTCCATCCCTTTTTCTGCTTTCCTGTCCTATTCCGCTTCCATCCGCATTTCTGTTGTCCTGCCCTATCCTGTTCCCGTCCGCATTTCCGGCTTCTTCTCCTGCTTCTTTTTCCCTTTGTTCCATAACCCTTCCTACATAAAAGCCGGACAATAAATCCGAGAAGCTATCCCGGAATGACTGGTAATTAGACGTACAGGCACGATGCAGCCCGCCATCGTTCAATCCGCTGTCAGTAGAGCCTTTGCATAATAAAACAGGCATCCCTGACGTCTCCGGCCTTACCCGGTGGATAAAATAGAATACCACATACATAGTCAGCAGCATGGCCAAATCATCCAGCCTTTTATAAAAATCCTGCCCGGTGAAATAGGGATGTGTCAGCAGGGAATGTAAATCCTTATAAAACCGCCTTCCCAACTTTTTAAAAAAAGGTTCTTCCCTTAGTTTTTCAAAACCTCCGGGTTCTTTTACCTTGTCCTTCCGCCCCTTTTCAATACCGCAAAACCGCCTCACAATATCATAGATTCCGGTAGAATCCCCATATAAATATTGATACAATTCCTCCCGTATCCGTTCCTCTTCGGAAGGTTTCCCGCCGCTAAGGGCCAAATGATAGAGCAGATGGCGCAAATTCACATTGGCACTTCCCAGCATGTCCAGAGAAAGGGGCATATATATCTTCTCTTTCCCACTCTTAATCCCCGATAACATCTCTCTTCCCGTAAAATATTGGAGAAATTTTTCAAAAGAACGCTCCAAATCCTTTTTCACTTCAGAATTGCTTTCCTGACAGACTAATATCCCCTGTTCTTCAAAAAAAGAAAATGTATAATCGTCCTCTTCATGGCTCCGCGCTTCAAAGAAATCAGCAAGAAAATTATTCAACAATAAATATTTTGGTGTTTCAGACGCAGAAACACCTACAAGAGCCGTCAATGCCTCATTTTTCATTTTAATAACCATGCCTTTCCCTCAGCCTGCAAGCATTGGAACACCGGTGCAAAGTTGAGAGCAGAAAATTTATGTTTCAGATTAAGCCTCTGCTTCCTTTTCAATCATCACCTTTGTGCTGTTCCCAAATAAAAAGAGGTTCTGCTGTTTTAATTCCAGGCTGAAATTTATATAATCCTTCCGTTTTGCTTCATCGAACCGGATATGTGCTTTCCGGTAAGCATCCGGCATGGAATGCAGCACCTTCCGGTAAAAAGTATTCACCGCATATTCCTCCATAGAAATACCATTCCTATCCATATGGTAATCGTCGGCCGCCATCAAAAGAAAACGGAATAACGGATAGTCAATCAGCATACTTTCCTCCCGCAGCCTGTTCCCTTCCATATAAACATAACTGAGGAAAAACCTGTTTTCCTGCCCTGCCGGCAAAATCCCGCTGCCCCTGTTTTGTAAATCCAAGTCGTATCGCTTCCATACGGTTTCTATATTACTGCTAATATCAAATTCCGTCTGAATACACCCGTCAAATATGCTGGGCGTATCCGCCACCGTCATTTTTAAATTGGTATTCCCCGCTCGGGTAATCTTGCTCAAGCCAAGCTTTAACTTGACCAGGTTCCTATCGCTTGTATCCATAGTGCTGACAAAATAGGGCGCCCTGCCATTGATAATATTTAATACCGAGCGAAATTCCGTCAAATAATCCGCATATAGAAGCGCATATCTTTCTTCTGCTTTTATGTCGCCCTGCTCAAAAAAATTTTTCCGTTTTTCTATAATACATTCTTCCCTGCTGCCATATTGTCTGTTCGCATCCCTCGTCCTTGCCTTTGCCGGATCCAGACAACAGAACTTTTGCAGCCTAAGATCGCCTGTTACGTCAAAAATCTGATAATAGCGGAATCTATCCTGCTCTTTTTCCTTTTTACGCATTTCACAATCATGCCCAAATGTGACCATATAAGAAATCAATGAAAGCAGTTCCCGGAATGTAATATGGCCGCCGGTCAGATAAACGGCATCGCAAAGGACTCGCAGCCCTTCCATGCCTTTATCCATCAAACCTATCAAGTTCTCTTTGTAAACGCAGTTCCCCCTATAAGGGCAATCCGCTTCCCCGCATTCGCTATTCCTGTCAAATGCAAGGAAGGAAGCTGCAATATCTTGGAAAAGCTGCTTATCCGCCGCCAAATTCCTCCGCTCAAAGTTAACGATTAGCATATCATCTCTTCCTGCTTTCAGTTCTTCAAGCAACTCCGGGCAATACTGCAAAACTGTCTTTGTAAAAATGCCGATATTGGCCGCCAATATATATTTCTCTTCGCTCTTCCCCTCGAGCAAATCTTTTATTTTTTTCATCAAGCCTTTTTTTTCATCATCCCTTACTGCTGAAAAATCCATACAAACCTGAAAACCATGTTTTTGCAGCACATCATTCAGGTTACGCATCAACCTCGTTTTCCCATCCCCCGCTTCGCCAGTCAGCAAAATAAATTTAAGCCCGGAAATCCTTTCCCGTATTTCCTTCTCCTGCGGCAACATAATATTGAAGTCGTCCTCATTCCGCTCATCCATCATAAACGAATGCCCTTCATAACCTCCGCAATATTTTACCAACTGGAAAACCTTTTCTTTTACATTCATACCGTACAAATCCTCTTTTGCACTCTTTCTCTGTTACCTTCTTATTTTATCATATTGGATAGAGCAAGTAAATTCATTCTTTCCGGCTGCCGCCTTTCTACTGTAGGATTACAATACATGTGTTACAACTGAATAAATAAAAAGCAGGGATACTG
>CAJUSR010000020.1 GCA_910588855.1 uncultured Kineothrix sp.
TGCATTTTGCATCCGGCGCCCTTCCAAGGTATGCCTTCTGCCTCTGCTCTTCCTGACCGGCCGTTTTGCTTATCTCGCCGGCAACGAAATTGAGTATAGCACCAATATCCCCAAGCTGTCAACACTTTTTTTGAAATTTTTTCAAGTTTTTTTCTAATCTTTTACAACCACTATATCTTGTGGTTTTTCCTTATCCTAAACACATAATCCAATGGGCAATATAGTTTCTATTATATACATGGATTAGTATTTCACTTTGCACTGTCCATTCCTTAATCTGTTCCCCAAACTGCCCCGTCGGAAAACTATCTATGATTATGTATATTATCCAGAATATAACAAGAGCTTCCAACGCGCCTGCCAAAGCCCCGGCTATTGCATTAACCAAATTAACCACCGGAAGTTTCGCCATCGTTTCTATAGACTTCATTAACATTCCTATCAAACGATACAAAAAACTTATTATAACAAGCAGGATAACGGCTATAATAATAATCCTCATATTCTTTTGCAGCACCCCGCCCAACAGAAGAAGCCCTATTGAAATCACTACAAGCGCCATAAACAAAGAAAATAATCCGTTTACTTCTTTCGCGAAACCACTCTTAAGACCTTTGAAAGCACGCCACACAATTAACGCCAAAAAACCAATTGCCAGTATATTCACTTTTGTTTCCCTCTATTTCATTTCCATTACTCTCATTGCATTCTGCGTCATAATCAGGAAACGGTTGCTCTTTTCCTGCGGAACAAAAAGGTACACTATTTCATCGAATTGTTCCCTAAAACGTTCTGTTCCATGTATATTATATACACTGTATTCTACATCGCTATATATAATAAACTCATCTTTATGGAAAACGATGTTCGTATATTCCATGTCAAATCCCTTGCTTGTAATCAGGCTTCCACTATCATCGTATATATTCAGCCTATATTTTCCGTCGCCTTCCGTATTTAAAAAAACAAGACCTACATATTCTTCATTGTAAAAAACCCCTTGCACCTTAACACTCAGAAGATTCTCTGCCGCACTAAGCGGTTTCTGGCTCCCGGCAAAAAACATAACCCTGTCGTCCGATACCGCAAACGCTGTATTGCTGTTCATAAAATGAATATATGGCACCACCGTTCCCTGATAATCATATCCGCTGACAAACCGGTCTGCCGACAAATTCTGCCCTACCTCGCCAAAATTATGGAAAGCAATGGATGATTTTAAAATGCCGCTGTCTACATATAAATAAGAAATTGCCAGCAATTCCCCATTAGGGGATATACTAATATCCAACGGATAACCGGAGCGATCCATCGTCGTCTCACTTTCCACCAGAACATTCCCCGACGTATCGTATAAGTGTATCCTTGTTACCCTGGAATCGTCCAGCACAACCGCCACTACCCCATTGGCCGACACACTGAATTTACGTATCGGGAGGTTGGTCGTAATTTCCCCGATACGGCCGGATGTATTCATAACGTAAATCGTCCTTCCGTTATAATCGCCTATACCCACCACCGATCCATTCATATCCACCATCGGATTCTGCATTTCATAAGTCTGGTTCCAAAGAACCTGCCCTTTGCTGTCCATGCAATTTGCACCATCTTTACTATAAGTAAGAATATGGTTCCCAAAAGATAAATAGATGGAACCCTCCACCCTTGTTATTGGAATAGAATTTATAATTACACTTTCTTCGTATTCCCTATTCTTCCAACTGACAATAATCATTACTGCCACGGCAATTGCCAGCGCAATTCCAAGAACACTTCTATAAAAAATAGACAGCTTATGGCTTCTAATTCTTTCTTTATAATTAATATTACGTCCTTCTCTCGTTCTTTTTGTCCTGGAACGTAAATACTCCCTGACATTTGCCATTCCAAACCTCCATGTGTAAATATGTCATTTATTTTAACACACTTATTTAACGGCTTCAATTCTTTTAGGGTTCTTCCATTATCTCGCTTGTCCGGACGGCAGCCTGGACAAAGTTGCTGATTTTATCATATCTGTTAATTGTTGTTACTGCTATAGCGCAAAAAACAACCAATATCCCTATTGCCACTATCCGTATCCAAAGATATATGGATACTTCAGCCGGCTGCTCTTTGCTGCTTAAAGCTACCAATTCAGCTTTTGTTCCGATTTCCGTTTCCCTTTGGGGAATATATCGGCTGCGGCTCATACTTTCTTCATAATACCCGCTCAAACAGTCCTTCATTTTATCATCCGCATCATAAAAAATATAATACCCCTTTATCGGCTGGCCCCCTTCTTTCGTTCCCACCAAAATACCATCATACCCGCTTCCCTCTCGTTCCCACAAAGCGGTATCCACGTTCCCTATCCATTCATAGCCCTTCCCATCCTCTTTCATCCATAAGCGGCTTTCTTCTTCCAATCTGCAAATCCCATATATAATATACCATTCTTTTCCGGATTTTTTATCTTTTTTCCCATACAAAAGATACTTGTCCTCTTTTATAAATCCCTTCTGTCTTAAAACCTTGATATATTGTAATGCATAGTCTTCTATGTAAACAACCTTATCATCTTCTATCACACCCACCTTACCGGCAGCCTTCGGCAATTCCATTCCCATCTCCCCTTTCCATCTATATTTCTTATCCCACATACTGCCAATATATTATATCATCGGCTATTTATCTTTTTTATCGGAATATGTCATATTGCCCATACTTTTCATCGACTTTTTACCCTTTAACAGCCATCCTCATTCTGCTTGCAGGATTCTCCGCCTGCGGCGGGTCGCTACAGCGACATGCTCCCCTGCGCCGCAGTGCGATTATTGCTTTTTACCATATAGGAAATTCGGAGGACTTTCCTATATGGTAAAAAAGCGGAACCCTCCGGTTCCGCCCTGCTTGCTGTTATATTTCAAATTTATATATAGTAGTTGTATCATATTCCCTGTCTGGGCCGAAAACTGCTGACGGGAAAGATGGTTTATTTGCCGTATCGGGATAATATTGTGTTTCCAGACACAGCCCATTCCTATAATCATAGACAGCCCCTCTTTTTCCGGCTCCTTTTTCGATAAAATTGCCCGCATAGAACTGGACTCCCGGCAAATCCGTATAAACTTTCATAACTCTGCCGCTTCCCGGCTCTTCCACAGTCGCTATATGGCGCAAAGTTCCTGCCTCACCGTCCAAAACCCAGTTATGGTCATAGCCTCCCGTCAATTTCAACTGTTCAAAATCTGCATCAATTTCGTTTCCAATTTGTTTCGGTTCCGCAAAGTCCATCGGTGTTCCTTGAACCGGCGCAATTTCCCCTGTCGGAATCGCCCCTGCCACTACAGGTGTATAATGGGCAGCATTTAACGTCAGGATATGCCCATAAATTTCCCCTGCGTCATGCCCTGCCAAATTAAAATAACTATGGTTCGTCATATTGATAATTGTCTGTTTATCGCTTGTTGCATGATAATGGATTTTCAGTTCATTGTCTTCCGTTAAAGTATAAGAAACTTTTATCTTTTTATTTCCGGGGAATCCCATCTCCCCATCAGGCCCTTCCAAATAGAAAGTGATGCTGTTATCGCTTTCCTCTGCCTTCCAAACTTTTTTATGATACCCTAAGTCCAAATGGCTGTGTAAGTTATTTTTCCCGTCATTTACATCCAGTTTATATTCTATTCCGTCCAAAGCAAATGCTGCATTGGCGATACGGTTTGCATTCGGCCCAATCGTCGCCCCAAAATTAGCGGCATTTGCATAATAATCCTCCAACTTATCATATCCTAATACCACGTCCTCTATCCTGCCTTGTTTATCAGGCACATAAAGATTGGCAAGTATTGCCCCGTAATTAATCACTTCCGCCTTCATTCCATTGCTGTTTTCCATACTATATAAATAAATCTCGGTACCGTCTTCCATTGTTCCAAAGACCGTTTTTTTCATTATCATCTGATTCCCTCCGCATTTTTCTTCTCATCCTGCCCGCCGCACGCTTTTTAGTTCCCCATTTATAATTCTATTCTGCCTTCCAGCGCCCTAAGCAATGTAACTTCATCAATATATTCCAAATCCCCTCCCACTGGTACACCACTGGCTATCCTCGTCACCCGGATGCCCGTAGGTTTTATCAGCTTCCCGATATACATCGCCGTAGTTTCGCCTTCCAGGCTGGAATTGGTCGCTATTATCACTTCCGTCACATCCCCCTCCAGCCTTGTCATCAATTCCTTTAAACGGATATCATTAGGGCCGATTCCTAGCATAGGGGAAATCGCCCCATGCAATACATGGTATACTCCCATGTACTTCCCCGTCTTTTCATAAGCTGCCAAATCCCTTGCGTTTTCCACTACCATAATCATGCTGTGATCCCGCTTCCGGCTGCTGCATACCGGGCACAATTCCTGGTCGGTAAGCGTATAACATTCCCTGCAATACCGGACGTTTTCCTTTGCATCCACAATTGATTTTGCTAAACGTTCCACCTTATCCTTAGGCATGTTGACCATATGGAATGCCAGACGCTGTGCCGATTTTGCCCCAATTCCCGGAAGCGCTGCCAGCTCATCGATTAATCTGTTAATATGTCCGCTATACAAATCCATTAGAACGGGAAGCCTCCTCCAAGACCCAAGCCTCCGGCCATCTTATTCATAACCTCCGCATTGGCTTCTTCTGCTTTCCGAAGCGCTTCATTGGTTGCCGCCACAATCAAGTCTTCCAGCATTTCCACATCTTCCGGATCTACTACCTCTTCCGAAAGCTTTACTTTTAATATCTCTTTCTTTCCACTTACCGTTACCTCCACAGCACCGCCTCCGGCCGCCGCAGTAAACTCTTTTGCCTCCAGCTCTTTCTGGTTTTCTTCCATTTGACGCTGCATCCGTTGTGCCTGCTTCATCAAATTATTCATATTGCCGGGCATCCCGCCCGGAAATCCGCCTCGCTTTGCCATTTTGCCAATCCTCCAATTGTTTTATTTATTCATCTTCTATTTCTATTTCCATATGGATTAGTTTGCTTAAATCAATATAGGAATCCTCAAATATTTTATTGTCTGCAAGGCTTTGGACCTCCAGTTCGATTTCCTTTTGGACAGCCTCGGAAACTGCCCTTTGCAGCAATTCTTTATTCTTCTGGTTCGTCATGAAATAATCCGATGCCAGACCTTCCTTTACTACTACCAGCAGCTTATTGTCCCCGCCCAAACTCAAACGGGCATCTTTTAGATACGTCTTCATAGGCTGCCCTATATCCGCCACAATGGATGGCCAATTCCCTACTACACGTTTCACATCCTCCGGAACTGCTTTGGGCATCTCCGTATCCGGCTGTTCCTGCCTTACCTGTGTTTGCCCTTCGTAAGGCTTCCCGTCCATACCCTGTTGTGCGGCAACAACCATGCCATTTTCCAGTTTGCTTTCCAAATTCCGCACCCGTTCCAGTAAAGAATCCGTATCCTTTTCCATACTCGGCCGGCATAGTTTAATCAAGGCTACCTCAATCAGTATCCTTTTCTGGGAAGCATACTTGATACGCCCTGAAAGTTCGGAAAAAATGCGGATATACCTGATAGTAGTATCCATATCCGCCATTTCCGCCTCAGCTTTCAGCCTTTTCATATTTTCAGTAGATACATCGATGACTTCTTCTATATTCTCCGAGCTTTGCGCCAGCAACAGATTGCGCAGATACCATGTAAAATCCGTCACAAACTGGGAAAGCTCCCGTCCTTGAACTACAATTTCCTCCAAAAGTTCTATACAGCCCGTAACATCCTTTTCCAACGTTAACTCAAACAAACGGCTGAACACAGAAGTATCCACTGCCCCTAATACTTCCAGCGCCTTATCATAAGTCAACTCTTCCCCGAAATGGAATGCAATGCATTGATCCAGCAAACTAAGGGCATCCCGCATAGAGCCATCCGCCGCTTTGGCTATATAGCGCAACGCCTTATCTTCCACATGAACCCCTTCTGTCTCCATCAATTCAGACAGCCTGTCGGCTATAGTATCAATGGTTATCCGTTTAAAATCATACCTTTGGCATCTGGACATAATTGTAATCGGTATTTTATGGGCTTCCGTTGTCGCCAGAATAAAAATAACATATGACGGCGGCTCCTCCAAAGTCTTAAGAAGCGCATTAAACGCTCCTATGGACAACATATGGACCTCGTCAATAATATAAACTTTGTATTTACCCTCTGCCGGGGAATAAGATACTTCGTCTACTATTTCACGGATAT
Source organism: uncultured Kineothrix sp. (assembly GCA_910588855.1). Lineage (GTDB taxonomy): Bacteria > Bacillota > Clostridia > Lachnospirales > Lachnospiraceae > Kineothrix. The sequence continues at coordinate 6,245 of CAJUSR010000020.1, forward strand.
TGTCTACCCCGTTGTTGGAAGCGGCATCTATTTCAATCACGTTCATACTGGCATTGGACGCAATCGCCCTGCACAGGGAGCATTCCCCGCAGGGACTGCCATCCACCGGATTTTCACAATTGACTGCCTTTGCAAAAATCTTGGCGATGGTCGTTTTCCCTGTTCCCCGGGTTCCGCAAAATAAATAAGCGTGTCCGATACGTTCCGCCTTTATCTGATTTGTCAACGTAGTTACAATATGCTCCTGGCCTTTTACCTCATCAAAGCTTTGGGGCCGGAACTTACGGTACAATGCTGTATAAGACATAAAAACCTCTCTTTAATCGCCGAAGCTTATCCCAAGCAATTTCGCTTCTTTTACAATACTTGCATCGGGTGCAACCATTTTCAGTTTACCCGCAACTTCCTCCAAAGGCACTTTTACCACTTCGCGGTTCCTGTAGCCTACCATAAAGCCATATTCCCCCTTCAGTATCAGCTTGCCTGCCTCAGAGCCAAGCCTGCTGGCAAATACCCTGTCATAAGGGCACGGGCTTCCGCCTCTTTGTGTATGCCCGGGTACCGTTACCCTGACATCGTATCCTGTCTTCTCCTGGATTTTCGCTGCAATTTCATAGGAAACCGACGGATATTTATAGTTCTTCATTTTTTCTTTAAATTCTTTCTTTGACAGTTTTGCATCCGCTTTTGAAATTGCCCCTTCCGCAACCGCAAGAATCGTAAATTTGCTGCCGTTTTTATTTCTTTCCTCTATCTTTTCAATTACTTTCTTAATGTCATAAGGTATTTCCGGAATCAGGATAATATCGGCCCCTCCTGCCATCCCTGCATTCAATGTCAAATACCCTACCTTATGGCCCATAACTTCCACGATAAACACACGCCCATGAGAAGCTGCCGTCGTATGGATACAGTCAATAGCATCCGTAGCAATATTTACTGCGCTCTGGAAGCCAAAGGTCATGTCTGTTCCCCACAAGTCATTATCAATTGTCTTAGGCAGCGTTACTACATTCAGCCCTTCATTGCGCAGAAGGTTCGCTGTCTTATGTGTGCCGTTCCCACCTAAAATCACAAGGCAGTCCAAACGAAGCTTGTAATAGTTCTGCTTCATCGCCTCTACCTTATCCAGCCCGTTTTCATCCGGTTCCCTTATCTGCTTAAAAGGCGTTCTGGAACTCCCCAATATCGTTCCCCCTTTTGTCAGTACTCCTGAAAAATCAGCAGGGGTAAGCATACGGAAATTGCCGTAGATAAGTCCTTTGTAACCTTCCAAAAAGCCGTACATCTCCAAATCTTCGCCGCTGTGGAATAAACATTTTGCCACTCCGCGCATCGCCGCATTCAATGCCTGACAGTCACCGCCGCTGGTCAACATTCCGATTCTTTTCATTATTCATCCTCCTTTAAGCTTCTTAAGGCTTGTCGTAAGCCCGTGCTATTAACTCATTATTCAATTATATAATAATTTACTTTTTATCACAACTCATGTTTTTACATATCAAACCAAAAAAAATCTCGGATTCATCTTGATTAAATTTGCTTTTTAGGATAGAATAATATCTGTTATTTGCACCAATGGAGATGTACCCAAGTGGCTGAAGGGTCCGCACTCGAAATGCGGTAGGTCGGGCAACCGGCGCGAGAGTTCAAATCTCTCCATCTCCGTTATCCATTTTTAATATTTTATAAATTTATATTATTTCACAGGAGGTATTTTATTATGGATAGCAGTTTTTATCTTGCATCAGGAGGCTTGACAATTCTTTTTGGTCTGATTGTCGGTATTGTAGCATTTAGTTTTTTCCGTCGTTTCAAAAAAGTAAGCAGCATCCTCAACCGCGCGCACGAGATGACCGCTACTGCCAATGGAAGGATTAGTGAAATTATCAATGTCCGCCGCCGCAACCGCTCATTCCGCTGGACAAATGAATATCCGGCAATTACATATACGGTAGACAATAAAGACTATACTACTAAACTGGATTATGCCGAAAAAAGAAAAGGGCATTACAGCCTTGGCGGCAATTACCGCGTTTGTTACTCCCCTTCAGACCCTTCCTGCTGTATCGTAGAAGAGTTCAGGAAACCTATGCAGAGCAACCGCACACAATCCCTTGTTTTTACCGTAATATTTGCTATTATTACCTTTAATTTTATTATCACTGGACTTTCAGAAATATTCCTGCATTTATAATTATAGAAAAATTTTATCCCAAAGCTTGAGTTTTATCTCCGGCTTTGGGATATTTATTTGCATCAATATAGCCTTTCACTTCTCATTGTCCGGCCTTCCGGCATTTAAATCCGTATAGCTGTCTAACAAGCCCACCGTTTCATTTGCCGGCCTTCCGTACATATTGCAGCATTTATGGGAGATTTCCACCCCCTTATCGCTTTTTTCATCCATTTCTACGCTCATTCTTACAACACCCATCTCGGTTTCCTTATCCAAATGCTTTAAAATATCATCAATTAATCTCTCATTCATTCCGTTCTCCCTCCATCCCAATTTGCCTTCCCGCTATGTATTTTATCTCCATATACAAAAGATTCGACGCATGTTTTTATAGACATTTTTATCCGCTTTTATATAATATCCCTGTTAATCGTCCAACGACAAAGCGTCAAAAAAATCCCCTCCACCCATATGTTTTTCTTTATAACTAATAAAAAAAGCTTTCATTTCCGCATAATCCCCCTCCATATCCAAAAGCAGGGCATCGAAATTGTCTTTCCCCATCCCTCCGATTTCCGCAAAGAGCTTAAAATATTCTTCCTCATAACCATGTTCTTTCCGCAAGACCTCCCATGTCTCTTCCGATGCACAGCCTTTCGTGTGCGCCAGAAGATATGCTTCCCACAACTCTTTATTCTTTGAAGATAACCCTATCGGATTTAGCAGGCGCAGCATCGCAAGGCGCACTTTGCCTTTCCTTTTATTCTTTACAAACTCTTCCAGGCTGCATCCATAGTCTTCTTCTCCACAGAGTATCATTTTCGTATATCCCTCGTCATCCTCCGCTTCCATCACTGCCTTCATTCTTGCATCCCATTTTTCCAGCCACGGTTCCGTGCCGGCTTCCCATATATCCAGCAAATATTCCGCATCCAGCAAAGCTGCCGATGCTGCCAGCAAGGAAGCAGTCTGTTCCGATACTCCATCTAATGCTTCATAAGCATACACCTTCTTGATTTTAGGGCATTCCATAAAAATCCTGCTGCCAAGTTTTATTCTTTTTTTGGGAATCCATACGCTTTCTAACCCAGCGCAATAAGCAAATGCCCAATCCCCGATTTCTTCCAATGTTTCCGGCAGGATTACCTTCTTCAGGTTCTTCCTGCTTAAAAAGGTCTTCTTAGCTAACGCTTTAACCGCAATTCCCTCTATCCTCTCCGGAACATGCACTTCCGTATGCATCCCTCTATAATCGGCAATCGTTATCCAGGGCATCCCGCTCCCGTCTTTATTCCTCTCTATCCGATATCCAAAAGCCCCTTCCTGGGTTTCATATATTCCGTTTTGCATACTTTTATCCTGTATCCTTTACAATTTTAGCTTCTCTATTTCCTGCCGCAAATCCTCCTGCCTTTTGGACAACCGCAGCTTCCCGTTGTACTTCTGGTAGTCTTCGCTGCCAAACATACCGATAAAACGGGCGCCGGATGTATTTACCGTCAAGCCTGTCACCAAAATAAGCATCTCGTTTTCCTCTCCGAAAGCCTTCTGTGTAAATGAAAATAATGCATGGAGTCTTCCCTTCGTTGAGGCAACTATTTCTTTCATTTCACTTACCTGGGAGTCAAACCTCTCCTTTACCTGCCCAAAACCCTCTTCTACCGTTTTTGCATCCCCGGTATACAGTTTTCTTTCTGCCTGCTCCAGAAAATGAATAATACGCCTGTATTTTCTTTTCTCCCCTTCTGACAAAGCATTGGCTGTACGCAGGGAATCCATTGATTTCTTTTTCGCTTCCGCCTGCTTTTCCAGCATGTCCGCAAGAACGCTGACACCGGCTTTTTCCCCTCCTCCTGTGCTTTTATCGTCCATGCCGGTTTCTTCCTGTTTTTTCCCGGCCAAACTTTTTACCGCTTTCAGCAAAGGCATCAATTCATTTAAATAACCGGCAGTTTCCACTATCTCTTTCATCTCCCCGAATATTTTATCCATCAACATACTAAGTAAGGATAACCGTTCATCAAAAGCTGCCGCTTTTGCCCGGATAAACGCCTCCTCCGGCGCCTTCCCGTCCAATATCTCCTCTACATGGTAATTCTTTTTATATTTATTGTATAAATCATAATAGGCCGCAAATTCCTTTACCACTCTTTCATTCCTTACATACTGGCCAATCAGGGCTTCATCCGCCGCAAGCCCCTCTTCTTCATACAAATAAAGAATCTGGGATAAGTCTTCCCATCCCCTTGCCGTTACGTAAGACCGCCCCTTTACAGTAGTTTCTATACGGTAAAAATGTTCTTTTTTCAACTCTAAATAGCTGGTAACTACATTGTGTATCCCCCGCTCCTGGGCATACTCCTTCCATATTCCGTACTCCGCTTCCACATCCAGTACCTTTAACCGGTCCATTGTCACTACATCAAATTCCCGTACAGATTTATTGTATTCCGGCGGATTCCCTGCTGTAACGATGACCCATCCTTCGGGAACCCTATGCCTTCCGAATACTTTATATTGAAGGAACTGCAGCATGGACGGCGCCAATGTCTCCGACACACAATTGATTTCATCCAAAAACAGAATCCCTTCTTTTATGCCGCTTTCTTCCATAACGTCATAAATAGATGCGATAATTTCACTCATCGTATATTCGGAAACACGGTAACCTTCCCCTCCATATTCTTTTTCTTTGATAAAAGGAAGCCCCAGGGCGGACTGCCTCGTATGATGTGTCATAGAATACGACACAAGCGCAATCCCCAGCTCCTGGGCTATCTGCTCCATAATCGCCGTCTTCCCCACCCCCGGGGCACCGAGAAGGAAAATCGGGCGCTGACGGACCACAGGAACCCTATATTCCCCAAATTCATCCTTTTTTAAGTACAAATTTACCGTGTTTTTAATATGTTCCTTCGCCTGCTTAATATTCATGTCGTCTCACATCTTATCCCTTCTATATCGTCCTCGCTCAATACTACCGGAATCGCCCAGGCAGGAACCTCCGGTCGCTCGGCATTGTCATCCAAAAATACAAATATCGTATCATAATCCGGCATTTTGGGCGGATATATCCCATATCCATCCGTGAAATAAATCAACCCTTTTAAATTCTCAAATTCCCCTTCCGCTAAAAGCTTATCCACATAATCGAATACCGGACGGAAATCCGTAGAACCAAAGCCTTTCAGCTTCCCGTTTTTCATAAAAGCTTCAAAGTCCTCCTGGCAGGAAATTTTCGTATCACTTCTGACATCACTGTCACATTGTATAATATGCACATTGATTTTCCGGAAAAAATGTTCGGTCCCTTTCAATATGGAATATGTTTTCCGGATAAATTCCCTTACGGTTTCCCCTCTGCAGGAAGCCGATGTATCCACAGCAATCACAAATTCTTTTACTTTCTTTTCATCCTTATATTCCAAAGGTTCCACTAACGGCATATCCTTGTACTCCGACAAGCCGTAAGTATAATAAATATAGTCAAACTCGTCGTCATTGACCTGCATACTTTCACCCATAACGGTAAAATGCCGCAGAAGTTCCCCATAATCGTATCTGTCTTTTGTAGCTTCCGCCAGATTTTTTTCCAGGCTCTCCGATGTATTCTTATCTCTGGAAAAAGATTTTACATCCGCCTTAATCCTTTCGCTTATCTTTTTCCATTGTTCCTGGGTAATTTCCATATTTTCCTGCTTTCTCCATCTATCATGCATATCCCGGCAAAAAAGCCGTCTCCACTGCTCTTTCTCTGCCTGGGAAACAGGATTATTCTTTAAATATCTGTAAATCCGTTCCGCTGTAAGCATCCCCGCATCCTCTTTCAGATAATGCAATTTATTTCCGGCCTCAGCGTCCGTATCCAGCCCTCCCATCGGAAGCCCCATTTCCAATACCACATTTTCTACCGCAGCGTCTGCTGCCAAATCCCATAACTCCTCTTCCTTTTCCCCATAGGCAAAACTATGGTAAAAAACATGGTGGAACAGCACATGCAGATACAGCCTGATTGGATATCCCGTTTCCTCCTGGTATTTTCCCAAAAGCCAGAAAGCGTCGTAATAAAGCATATCCCCATCCGCAGCAGCCCCGCCAAGCCCAGGTCTTATCTCCGTTTTTACCCGCGATAACGCCACATCAAGAAACCGCATATGCACTACAATGCTGTCCCTTGCCAACTGCATCACCTGCCTTGCCAATTCTTCCGCCCTACGTTGTCTTTGTTCTTGCTCTTCCTGCAAGCTGCCTTCTATTTTCCCTTTATGTTGTGCCGTCGTTTCAAACATTTTCACATTCCATCCCGTATCCTCATCTTCCAAACCCATTTCCCCTGTCTATCCTATTCCATTATTTTTCATTATCTTCCGTCATTTTCCGCTATTTTCATTGTTATCCGTATAAATGGGCAGTCTGCACAGCAACCCGTAACGGGCAGCAATATCTTTGGCGTAGCTTAACCCATCCGGCATCGCCCGTTCCACTTTATAGCTCCGCGTGCCATCCTCTTTATTTTCCATTAGCGCAACCAAATTATCTATCTTCCCTTTGTTCCCCAGATAATTGTTATATTCTTCCAGCTTCTGGGTCAAATCGTGGATATGGGTTACAAATATCCCGCCGCACCCTATCAGCCCAATCCCAGTCAAAACTTCGGAGGCAATGTATCCGGCCTCCATCCCGCTGGTACTGGAAAAAGACTCGTCCATCAAAAGGATATCCGTGTCCTCCAGTTCCTCCAATATCTTCCCCAGCCTGGCACATTCGCTTTCCAGCCTTCCTTTCCCGTAATTATCCTCATCCGAAACCGGGAAATGGGTGAATATCCCTGTGACAGGGCTGATGCAGGCGGTTTGCGCCGGAACAAACAGCCCTAACTGGAACAGCGCCTGCGCCATCCCGATCGAATATGCAAAAATAGATTTTCCGCCATGATTGGGGCCTGTCACCAGATAAAAACGCCCATTCTCGTCATAGGTAAAAGAATTGGAAACGACCGTCCGTTCCACCCCTTTCATCGCCAATACCGGATTATAGACTTCCGTTAACCGACATTGCTTCTTCTCTGCTGCCATTATGACCGGTTTACACATGGCAAAACCTTGTTCCTTCATATCCAAAATAAATTTCACTCCCGCCGTCAAAAAACGGAGGTCATCCAAAAGCTGCACAAACCAAGAAGTATTTACCGAAAAATATTTCTGCACCGCCGGTCCGAAACTTCTTATGGTCCGTGCAAAAATCGTATTCAATGCGGAACGGGCAGTAACTTCCACCGCTTTCGCATCCCCGAATTGCAGGCCCTTAGGAATGGAAAACAGTGGTGTCATAAAAGCCATGCTGTCCTTGCCTGTCTTTTTCAACAGTTTGTCCATTACCGTTCCTTGGTGGAATTTTTCCAAATTTACCGAGACAATCCCTGCTTCCTGAACACAGAGCGTCTCATCCAAATTTATTCCAAGCGTAACGCTTTTCACTAATCCAAAATTGGTTTCCTTTTTGCCCAGCTCTTCCTTCAGGCTGCGGTACTCTTCCCCCTCTGCCACTTCCCTGATTTTTTCCTGCAAAGCGAGAAGGCCTTTGGAATGCGTCTCTATTGAAAGGATGCCTTCCGCAAACAAATCCACGGTTTCGATATACAGCTCCAAAAAGCGTATCGAACCCAGCGCAGACTCTATTGAGAAATCGCCGTTCATGCTCCTGCGCAAGTCGGATACGTTCTGAATTGCCGGAATGGCTTTACAAAATAAATCATACCATTCCCTATGCCTTACCATATCCTCCACTATATCCAGACGATATTCCAGCACTTCCGCATCCGTAGTAAAAAAATCCTGTAATTTTAAATTCGTCATCCCCCTATGGCTGCCCCGAATCAGGATTATCAAAGACTCCAATTGCAGTTCCTTAATAAAATCATAGTTCTTCATCCTATGGGATGCCCTCTTTTTTTCTCCATATCCCTCCGGATATAACAAACTAAGATTATCCATATACTGTCCTCCATACCAAATACTATGTTCCGTGCAATTACTATGTCCCGTACAATTACTATGCCCTGTGCAATTACCATGTTCCGTACAATAGAACGGGCACAATTTTATTCCCGCGAGCAAGACTGCCGCGAGGGTCAAAGACCCCGCTGCAAGTTTGATACCCCGTTGCTTGCAGCGGGGTCTTTGATTGTGTATCCTGCAAAGCGGCTCTGCCGGGCAAGCCTTTTGGGTTCCTGAATCTTATTATATGATTATACGAAAAAAGTTCCGCCATAGCGGAACCTTTTTCTTTTATTTTCTTATGAGGGGGGAGATAGTGAGTTTTAAATAGTGAGTTCATCAACTATCTGTAACATATAATAATCGATAAATGTGTCCGTTATGTGTTTAGTTTTAAAAAAACTTATAAAATTTCATAACCATTCATAAATTATATCTTAAATAATATTAAATTCTGGAACATACTATTTAGAAATTCTCCTCGTCCTCACTTGCAGCCACTGCAGATACCACCGAAGATACTGCCGCCACAATCACTGCAACAATAATGATTAGCAACCCGCCGCCTAAAATCAACATTTCCATACATCCTTACCTCTTTTCCCTTATTTCATTTCCCCATTCCCGTACCCCAATCCTATGAAAACATATCCTTCGGGCATGCCCTCTGCCAGGGATGCACAAAGTCCGTTTTGCAATTTGCCCGCCTTCCGGCCGGACGCGGACCGGTACAGATATCATGTTTGCCAGTATTATACCATACTCTTTTTGTTTTTGCACGGAAAAAGTCCGGAAATCACGGAAAACAAGTAACAGTTCAGCCTTACGATATTCCGCAAGTAAAATCGCTCTGTATGCGATTTTGCGAGTTGTGAAAGCGCCAAAATGCGACTTTGGAGCATTTTGTGTGCATCTAGCGTGACAGTGAAGCCTTCGGCTTCACTGTTACGAAAACAACTTTCGTGGGCATAGGCAGCGCGCACGATTCTCCACTTCCTTCCATATAATGATAATATATTACAAATATTTCAGGTGGAACGGCATGAACAGCACAATTGATTTGTCTAATATACTAAATAATCTTTACAATGGAACATATCCGACACTCGGCAGCGGTTCAGGGCGCAGGGTATATGATTTGGGCGACGGTACCGCATTAAAGGCAGCCAAAAACAAAAAAGGCTATGCCCAAAATCAAGTAGAAGCCATTATTTCCGAAATGGATGACTCTGACCTTTTTGCAAAAACCTTGTTTATCTCACCTGATAACCATTTCCTTATTATGGAAAAGGCGGGCCCGATTACGGACTTTTCTTATGTCCGAGATTATTTTCATGTCAAAAATAACCGGGAGCTTTTTCAATTAAGCAATTTCAGTTATATCCCCCGTAAATATAATCTTCTTGTCACCGATTTGTGCCGCCCCGCCAATTGGGGAATACTCCGTAACCGCCCTGTTATTATTGATTATGGGTTCACCGGAAGAATCCGCCGGAAATATTATTCTATTTTCTAGGTTCACATTTTACCCATTCACTCCACTCCCCTTAATTGCACATTCGGAACAAAAGGCTTAACCCACTCTGCCAACTCCTCCATCTCCTCTTTGCCATATGCGTGAAATCCTGGGGCAATCACTCCCCCGCTCTCCTGATATCCCTGTAAAAAATATGCTTTTGCCCCCTTTATCGCTTTGCCTATGGCAGACATATCTTCTCTGCCGTGCAATTCCTTCACTACCGTTGTCCGAAATTCATAATCCATCTTGCCATTTATTATCCACCGGATAGAATCCATAATCCTTCCTGCATCTATCCCTTGTATCCCCACCGTTTCCCCATACTTTTTCAAATCATTTTTTATATCCATCGCTATATAGTCCACAAGCCCCTTTTCCGTCAGCTTACGGATTACTTCCGGGCAATAGCCGTTGGTATCCAGTTTCACCAGATAGCCAATATTTTTTACCTCTTCTATGAGTTCTGCAAGCCCTCTTTCAATTGTCGGCTCCCCTCCTGTAATGCATACCCCTGTCAAGACCCCTTTCCGTTTCCTCAAAAAAGCCATTACCTCTTCCTTTTCTACTGCCGGCTGCCCTTCCGGCTTTAACACCAAATCCCCATTTTGGCAAAAAGGGCAGCGGAAATTGCATCCCCCCAAAAAAACCGTAGCCGCTACATGGCCAGGATAATCCAAAAGCGTCGTTTTATTTAACCCGCATATCCGCACCGCATACCACACCCCTTCCTATCCGCATTTTAAATTCCTGCCAAAGCCTTCCCAGCCCATTCATCCTCATATAAACAATAATTATTTTATCACAATAAAAATCCGGGTGTCAAAATTCCATCCGGCCATATCGCCCGACAAACTGCAGAAGTCCGTTTTATAGCAGCCCTTGGGCAGTGTCATGAAAATGGATGCAAATCTTGGCAAGCGGTACAGGATTGCTTCATCCGTAAAAATATATTATACTATTTTTTATGCATGAACTACAAAACCCTGTACAGATTATGAGGTAACTATGGATATTCACGAAAAATATATGAAAGAAGCATTGAAGCAGGCAAACAAAGCCTATCTTTTAGGGGAAGTCCCTATCGGTTGCGTAATTGTCTATGAAGGGAAAATTATCAGCAGGGGGTATAACCGCCGCAATACCGATAAAAACACCCTTGCCCATGCCGAAATTACAGCCATCAATAAAGCCAGCAAAAAAATAGGGGACTGGCGTTTGGAAGGCTGTACCCTTTATGTCACGTTGGAGCCTTGCCAAATGTGCGCCGGCGCCATCGTCCAGGCACGCATCCCCGAAGTGGTTATGGGCAGCATGAATCCCAAGGCCGGATGCGGCGGTTCCATCCTCAATATTCTGGAAATGCCCCAGTTTAACCATCAAGTCAAAGTAACCCGGGGCATCCTGGAAGAAGAATGCAGCCGGATGCTCACCACATTTTTCAAAGAACTCCGCCAAAGGAATAAAAAGGGCAATTGACAAACCCCAAAAAACACAGTATACTAAGAACACCGTGCAGCCGGGGCGTTAGCGGTGTCCTGTACCTACAATCCGCTTTAGTAGGGGTGATGTTCTGTCGCGGGCTTTTATTTGGTATAGCTGCCCTTTATAAGTGGCGTTGAAGTTTGGGTCTTACGCAATGGGAATCTGCGAACCGTGTCAGGTTGGGAACAAAGCAGCACTAAGCAGAATCTCCTATGTGCCGTAAGGGTGCCTGGCGGAGTTAACTGTAAAGGTAACGTGTATTGATGCGGCTCAACATAGAACGCACGGTATTTTATATTCTGCAAAGGATTTTACCCATGAATTTACAAGATTGCACCCTTTGTCCGCGCAGCTGCCATGCAAACAGGGCAAACGGGCAAGCCGGATATTGTAAACAGACAGACAAAATAAAAGCAGCAAGGGCTGCCCTTCATATGTGGGAGGAGCCCTGTATTTCAGGTCGTTCCGGTTCCGGTACGGTCTTTTTTTCGGGCTGCAACATGGGCTGTGTTTTTTGCCAGAATTATTCCATTTCCCAAGGCAATACCGGGAAAATAATATCTCCGGAGCGCCTTAGTGAAATCTTCCTAAACCTTCAGGAGCAAAAAGCATGCAATATTAATTTAGTCACCCCTACCCATTTCCTTCCCCACATCAAAAAAGCGTTGGAAAATGCCAAATCCAACGGTCTTTCCATTCCTGTCGTCTATAACACCAGCTCCTATGAGAAGGCAGAAACATTAAAAGAATTGGACGGGTTAATTGATATTTATCTGCCGGATTTAAAATATTACTCCCCGGCTCTCGGAAAAAGATATTCCGCTGCCGAGGATTATTTTTCTTATGCCTCTTCCGCCATTGAGGAAATGGTGCGTCAGACCGGTGTTCCGGTTTTCTCTCCGCAGGGATTGCCTTTGGAGGACCAGGATGAGTATTCCGGGCCTTTAATGAAAAAGGGAGTTATTGTCAGGCATTTAATGCTTCCCGGACACATGGAAGACTCTAAAGCCATTTTGCGGTACCTTTCTTCCACCTACAAAAATGACATATATGTCAGCATTATGAACCAATATACGCCAATTCCTTCTTTCCTTGATTCCGATGCTTATCCTGAGTTGAACCGCAGCGTTACTTCCATTGAATATGAGCGGCTTGTGGATTATGCCATATCTTTGGGCATCGAAAACGGCTTTATCCAGGAAGGGGATACCTGTTCGGAAAGCTTTATCCCTCCTTTTGATTGCTACGGCATTTAAACCTTATATCCTGACCCTGCGCAAATAATAGCCGAATTTACCCGGCTCTGCCTTACCTCCGCAGCATTCAAACGCCTCAAACCCAAACATTAACGCTACCATCTTTTCCCTTTCATAGTACACGCCCGGCACTCCCAGAAAAAAATCTCCGTATGCCCCTTTATTTTCGGTACTGTTTCCCCTCTCCATTTTTCTGTCGTTCTGCGTCTTTTCTGCCCCTGTCTCTTCCACCGGCTCCCTGCCTAGCACAATATGCCGATAATTATAGAATCCGTGAAGCAAAAAACTATTATTGGCCAAATGCTGGTAATCGCCTGTCATAATGACGAAATCTTTCGGCTGTATGGATATGTATTCCCTTTCGTCCTCATATGGATGCACCACCGGATACATCCCGCAAAGCTGTTCCCACTTATCGTTTAAAATGATTTCCTCTATTTTTACTTCTTTTTCCCGGTTTCCATCCAGCACTTCCCTGTTTGTCTTTTTCTTCGGTTCTATCTGCCGTTCTTCCTTTATCACCTTTTCTTCTTTATGGCCATTGCCGTTTTTAGAAAAAGAGCCCCCTTTCCCCAATAAACGGCTTTCGTTCCTCTCCGGCCGCCCTTTTTTCTCCGCCGCATAAATTTCTCTTTTTTCTTCCGCCGCCGGAAATGCTTGGAATTTTCCTTCAATCATCTCCGTAGCAGATATTTTTATCCTAAATCCCCCCACTTCTCTAACGGCCAGCCCTTCCGCACCCGGTATAGCCCCTGCTCCGCTCTCCTTCCATTCCCCGCTTCCTTTATGCAGAAATATGTTCCCTATCCCGTATTCTTTCCCTTTTATATTTGCGACATATATGTCATATTTCTTTTCCGGCAATTCCGTCATCCCTGACACATGCATATGGAAAGCCCATTTATCACCTGAAATCTCCACCTTGATAAACCCGGCGCTCCTGACTTTGTTTCCCTGTTCCAGATATGAAAGATAGATTACTTTCTTTAAATAATCAGCCAATGGAATCCTCCTCCCGCATCTCCTGTTTCCTAATTCTATGCGTGCAAGTTCCCATTTATGCTGACAAGCTGTCGCAGTGGCGACGCGACGCTTTTCCCTCCCCCTCCTTTATCTCATGCTTTGTTCTTCTAAGAACCTGATAAAACTTTCCACCCCGCCCCCTACTCTCTTAACCTGTACCGGCCGTTCCCCTTCCGTATCCGATACATCGTAAAAATCCCCGTCCTTCGTCTTCTCCGTAATCATAAAACTGTCGCTGCCGTATATCCCTTCCCCAAAGCCAATGTACTCATCCCCCCAAAATGCGCATTCCTTTTCCGTAATCCCATACTCTTTTTGGAAAAAACCACACAAAGCATCTACGTTATCGCTTTTACTGGAAATACCTACTTCCAGATATTTTGCGTCTGTCGTGGTTAGGATGGGCATTCCATGTTCCTTGCCAATCCTTTCCGCCAGATTTATCACCCCTTTTATTCCCCCTTTTATGCCATGCTGTTCCAGGAAAAACAACAGCCCTTCCCGTTCCCCCTCCTGCAAAAATAAGGCGTCTCCCCTGTGGTTCCCCACCATCAAATCTATTTTACAATAATTGGGTCTGCTGAATACGATATCCGTAGGAATCCGGTATGTATGCAGCAGGTGTTTGTGGATTTCATAACAGATATCATGGATTTTCAGAATATCCTCTTCCGTAGGTATTTTTTGCTCCATTAAAAAAGGAACGCCTTCTTTATCAAAACTATAGTTATGTGCCCCCCTTCCCAAACCCAAAAATAAGTTTTTCCTCTCTTCTATCCCAAAATACTCATGCAGCCTTCCGCCCGCGATATTTTCCATCGTTGTTCCGCTTATCACCGCCAGCTTCACTCCTTCCGCCAATAAGCGTTTCATCGGTTCTGCCACTTTATCCGCCGAAGCCTTGCGGGAGATAACTGCCGTTCCATCCCAGTCAAAAAAAATTGCCTTATACTTTTTCACTGTAACTGTTCTCCTTTTCCGATAATATGATTTCCCTTCCCTCCAGCCAAAAATGCAATGCCTTTCCTTCTGTCAATGTAAAACGCCTTTCCTCATGGTTTAATTCTGCCAGCAAGGTTTTCCCCTGATAGCGGATTGTAAAAGAATATCCTTCCCATGCTTCCGGCACATAAGGTTTCAGTTCCAGTTTCCCACTGTTTACACGCAGCCCTGCAAAGCCATAGACAACTGCCAGCCATGTACCAGCCATATTCGCCGCATGGATGCCCGCATAAAAATTGTTATGGTCATCATCCAAATCCATCCTTGCCGACTTGGAAAAATATTCGTATGCTTCGCCATAATAACCGATTTGACATGCCAATATCCCGAAAATACAAGTCGAAAGGGAAGAATGATGGAGCGTGACTTCCTGATAAAAGTCATAATTCCGTTTCAATTCCTCTGACGTAAACAAATTACTGTGGAGCAGCATCCCCAATATGGCATCCGCCTGTTTTGACATACGCTGGCGATAGACAAACAATGGATGATAATTTTCGTACAAAAGATGCCTTTTCTCCGGCGGTATCCGGGAATCATCCCACGGCTTGCGCATCATGAACCCGTCGTCCAGCGGATAAACTTTTCTTTTTTCGTCATAGGGAAAATACATATTTTCTACAATCCGTTCCCAGTAAGCGGTTTCCTCTTCCGTAATTCCAAGCCTTTCTACAAATTCGGAATAAACATCTTCTCCCATTTCCTGCAGCCGTTTCAAAGCTTTCAGCGCATCCCTTATATTTTCCCGCGCCATCAGGTTGGTATAAAAATTGTTATCCACAATGGCATTGTATTCATCCGGTCCCGTCACCGCACAGATACAATATTTGTTCCCCTTCGCTTCCGCAAAACACCCAACATCCGCCCAAACCCTGGCCGTCTCGCACAATACTTCCGCCGCACGCTCTTTAAAAAAAGCTTCATCCCCCGTTACATTAGTATAAAGGGAAAACGCATAAGCAATATCCGCATTGATGTGGTATTGGGCTGTTCCCAACGGAAAATACGTAGAAGCCTCTTCGCCGTTAATCGTCCGCCACGGGAACAATGCCCCTTTCGGATGGCCTAGCACTCTCGCCCGTGCCCTGGCCTGTTCCAGCGTGGAATAACGGTATTCCAACAAAGCCTTGGCGATTGGGGGAGCGGTATAGACAAATACCGGCAGGATATACATCTCTGTATCCCAAAAATAATGTCCCTCATATCCTTCCCCCGATAGCCCTTTTGCCCCCATTCCGGTTTTTCCGTCTCTTCCCGCCGCCTGCATAATATGGAACAAGTTAAAGCGTATCCCCTGGCAAAGCCGGTCATCCCCCTTTATCTTCACATCCCCATATTTCCAAAAAGTGCGGAAGGCTTCCTTCTGTTCCGCTTTCAACCTGTCATATCCTATTTCCCTGCACCGCCTGCACTCCTGCACCGCCGCATCATACAACGGACCATCCACATCTTGGGAAGAAAAATATACGATATACGTGTCAAAAATCAACTCCTTTCCTGCTTTTGCAGAAAACTCCCTCTCCGCCTTCGCATAACATCCACCTGTTTCCACCCGGCACTCCACAGGCTCCGCCATCCCTTCCTCTTCCGTGCCGGTCACGTAGTCTTTCCATCTGGCCTCCCCGGCCACCCCGCAACCAATCCTGAGACCGCTTTTCTTTGTCCGCCCCTCATAGTAAAGCAGTTCTTCCGAAGCCTCACACTTTTCTGTTTCCAGCCTTTTTCCAAAAGGCCCATAATCCACCAATGGGTTTGTTTTCCTCGTATGATTTTCCACATCCCCATCCAGGTATGACTGAACCTTTATTTTCCTTGCCCTGCATTCCTCTATTGCCTTTTTTGCTTTTGCTTCGCACTCCTTTGGCTCCTCTCCATCCAAAAGACGGATTCTAACCCTCTGTGCCATCACGTTTTTATAAGTCATAGATACCAGACGCTCAAAAACAAATTCCGCCGCCTTCCCCATTGGAGATACCCATTCCACTTCCCTTCTGACAAACCCCTCTTTCATAAAAAGAGTCCTTTGATACCTCTTTATCTTCCCCTTTCTTAAATCAAACATTTCTCCGTCCAAATAAATCCTGATCCGCTTCCCGTTTGGAAGGTTCAGCAAAGACTGGCTCCTTTCCGGGAACCCATAATTCCACTCCCCATACCGTATATCTTCGCTTTCATAAAATCCGTTCACATAATTCCCTTCCAGCCCTTCCTCTATGGAAAAACCGTACCCTTCTTCCAAGGTTCCCCTCGTACCGATATAGCCATTGGACAAAGCAAATGTGGTTTCATTCCGGTAATTGTTCCCCCTCTCAAATGACATCTCCGTCACATTCCAGGCCTCTACCGGATAAATCTGCTTATGTATCCGTTCCTTATCTTTCTTCATATCTCTTTCATCGCCTTTCTGCCATCCGCCGCCCTTATCCCGTCATTGCTTTCCCTATACCGCATCCGCTTCCGGTGCCCTATCCTTTGACTGCCCCTGCCGTTAGACTCTCCATCACCTGTCTCTGCAAAAGAATAAACACTAAAATAGTCGGCAGCACCGTCATCACTACCGCCGCAAATAACGCGGAATAATTGTTGGCAAATGTACCCATATAATAATTCAGGGCAATCGGAACCGTCCTCGCCCGGTTCCCGCTGGTCAGCATTAAAGCAAAGTAAAATTCATTCCACGTATTGATAAACTGCAGCAAAGCAATCGTCACCAACCCCGGTTTTGCCAGCGGCAGGATAATATGCCAAAATGTCTGCAAAAAAGTAGCCCCGTCAATATATGCCGACTCCTCCAAAGCCATAGAAATGGTCTTATAATAACTTGTCATGACAAAAAAAGACATTGGAATCCCCATCGCCGAATACACTATCACCATCCCTAACTTCGTATCAAAAATCCCCAGTTTCTGGAAAATCGCAAACAAGGGCTGCGAAATCGCCTGTGCCGGAAGCATCAAAGAAGCAGAAATCAATAACACAATTATTGTTTTCAATTTAAAATCAAATCTGGAAATAATATAAGAACACATTGCTACCAACGCTACTGTCACTAAAACGCTGCACCCCACAATCACCACACTATTCAAAAAATATCGGGCAATGGGCGCATACCGGAACGCCGCTTCATAATTGTCCAGCCTAAAGCCGGACGGCCATGAAAGCGCCGAGGAATTGATTTCCGCATATGTTTTAAAAGAACTGATAAATGCCCATGCAATTGGTCCCACGGATACCAACACGAAAACCACCATAAACAAATACTTGGCAATTTTCGCCGCAACTATCACAGCTCTGGATATCTCTTTCATCTTTCACCTCATTTCTGCGTGGCTTTATTATCCAAAACCAATTTGTTTTCAAGTTTGCGGATGCCACGCAGACACAAACTGAACTTGTAACTATTTCCCTTTTCACCTATCAGCATAAATACGCATTCCGAAATCCCCGGAGCAGTACAATAACCTGCTTCTCTATGTTCCGTCTATGCTTCTCTTTTCTCCATAAAAATATGTTGAATCAGCAGCACCAAAAGCAATCCTATACTAATCTGCACGACCCCCACCGCATTTGCCTTGCCGTAATTATTTTCCAATGTGGCGGCCTTATACAGATAAATCGGCAGATTCAGTGTGGAGTTCCCCGGCCCGCCTTTCGTCGTCATATAAATAATATCGAACTGGGAAACCATTGCCACCGAAGCCAGCGTCACACACGTACCAAAGATATTTTTCATTAAAGGCAAAGTAATATAGCGGTCGAGCTGCCACGGCTTCGCCCCATCCACTCTGGCTGCCTCATAGATTTCTTTATCCACAGCCCCCATTTCAGCCAGGAAAATAATCGTATTAAAACCGGAATAAAAAATCCATGTAGCCGTCACCGTCCAAAATGCATATCGGGAATTTCCGAACAGGTTCGGAACCTGATTTACCTCTATCCCAATTGCCTCCAAAAAAGGCTTTACAACACCGAAAGATGGATTTAACAACAGCGTAAACATAACCCCCGTTGCCGCCGTCGGCACGATATTCGGAACCATATATGCTGTACGGACAAATTTCCACCCCACCGGCCTCCTGCGCAGTACCAATGCCATCGCCAGCCCCAACCCCACATGAAAAGTGGATTGCAGCACAACCCAAACTAAAGTATTCCGAATCGATACTATAAAATCTTTATCCGAAAAAATAGTCACAAAGTTCTTTATCCCTTGAAACGCAGGCGCCGAAAACGTCGTATAATTACAAAGCGACGTATACAAAACAGTAACGATAGGCGCTGCATAAACAAGGGCAAACAATATCATACATGGAATCGTAAATGTAGCAATCCATAGCCCTTTATTTTTTGTTTTCATCATCCCGTACCTATATTCCAAAATTCAAACATCTAAGATTGAAAGTTCTGATTTTCCATCTTTATTCTTGGTTTTTTGCCGCCGATTCCGTCAATTTCTCACAAAACTCTTTTGCCGTAATATTGCCGTATGCTAATTCAGGAAGCTCCGTAGAGAAAGTATCTATTGTATTCTGGTACCAATATGCCTGATTCTGCCCGTAAGTCATTTTTGCATGATTCTGGATTTCCAATACTTCCGCCATCAAAGGGTCGCTTTCCGTCAAATCCGCAGGAATCTCCAAATCGTTGGATACCGGTTGCAGACCTGTCATTTCCAACGCCTTAATCTGGTTTTCCGGCCTTGTTTCAAATTTCAGGAAGTCTACGGCTGCCTTTATTTTTTCTTCCTCTTTTGCCCCTACCATATCGCCAGGCGTTGGAACCATTTCCATTCCGGCGCAAGGCATCAGCATAATGCCCACTTTATCGTAAAACCCTTCCGGTGCCTTCTCCGCCTCCGAAAAATCAGGAATCATCCACGGCCCGTTCGGAAACATTGCCACTTCCCCATTAAAGAAATGGGTTGCCATAGGGTCATATTTCCCTCCTACCGCGTCGCTCGTCGTATACTCCCGGAACATTAACGCAATTTTTTCTGCTGCCGCTTCCACTTCCGGTGTATTGAAATCCATAGGATACATACTGTTCATCCATTCGTTCCCAGCCTGCCCATTTGTTCCGATTAACGCACTCATCCAAAGGTTGGTCAGCCATCCCGAATCCGCGCTGTCCATACCAACAGGTGTAATGCCGGCCGCTTTCAACTGCTCACACGCCTCAAAAAATTCATCCCAGCTTCCATATGCCACTTCCGGCGCCGTCAGCCCTGCCTGCTCAAACAACTCTTTATTATAATAAATATAAGAAATCTCCTTGGAAACCGGTACACCGTATATCTTGCCGTCTACCGTATTGAATTCTAAGGAAGTATCGTCAAATAACGCCTTCCATTCCGGATCCGCATCGAAATAAGGAGTTAAATCCGCTACTTTTCCGGATTTTGCCGCCATCTCCGTAATGTTATTGCCTCCGTTAAAAACGATATCCGGCAAATCCCCACTGGAAATCAACAGCTTGATTTTCTGATTATAAGCATCTGTGGTGGGAATCTCTTCAAAATTAAATTCCACGTTTTTCCCTTCTTCCGTCTTTTGAAATTCCTCAAACAGATAAGCGTAATATTCTGCCGCATAGTCCGTTCCCACATGATAATTAATCACATTCAGCACAACCTTCTCGCCGCTTTCGGCTGTTTCCGTACTTGCGGCTTCTTCATTGCTTCCGGCTTTCGCCCCTGTTTCCGCTTTTCCGCCTGCATCTCCTCCGTTCCCACAAGCCGCCGTTCCCAATACCATAGCAAAAGCTATTGCCGATGCCAAAATCCGTCTTACCATTTTTCTTTTCATATAAATAACCATTCCCTTTCCGTAACCTGCACATTTTTTAATATTCCATACCGCACAGGCACAAATTTCCATACCTCTTCTGCCGGGTTCCCCCCACAGCTTTGTTGTCGCTTACTAAATCTATTATATTTTTTTCCTCCTGATTTTTTAATTCATTTCCATGCCCTCTTCTTATACAATTTCCCCCTGTCTTCGCCATCGGCGCCCTTATTTTGCCCTATCTTCCCAGCGGCTTGTAATATTTTGTCCAAAACTTTGAAAATTTCCGCATTCTTAGAAAATACGTTGAAGGGGTTTTTCTATTATGCCATAATAAAACATACCTGCAAACAAATCTGCACTTAAAGGAGATTTTTGTATGAAAGCAACACCATTGCGGATTTTTACCCGGGAAAAGCACTCTCTGCGTTCTTTTATAACGCTCGCTATCTCAATCACCGTAACCGTTATTTTACTTTGTTCCACTTTCTTCTATTATTATAAAACTTCCCTTCTGCTGCGCGGCAATCTGGAGCAATCGATTACCGGGCAGCTTAATCAGGTAAACCAGAATATTATGGAACAGATTGATACCATAGATTCCACCATTCCCCTGTTCCTTTCCAATACCATGCTTTTAAACGCCCTGGAAACATCCTCTTTCCCTTCTTCCGGACGCAACAGCCGTTTCCAGTTGGAAAAGCAGATGTCCGATATTTATTACAGCGCTCCCCTTTCCGGGCGGAACTTTACCGATGCCATATATATCGTATGCGACAGCGGAACAATCCTCACGTCCTATACATCCGGCTATGCCAGCGCCCCTTTATATCAGGGCTGCGAACTTTTAGAAAGCATTGACCCGACAGATACCGGGCTTCTTTGCCGTACGCTTGACTCGGAAAAGAACGCTATTTATTTTGCCCGCAACCTTTTTAACGGCAATACCGGAAACCATATGGGATTATTTATCATCCATATCAATCTGGATAAATGGGTTCAATACTGCGCCAAAGGCTTGGACCCTTACTGGTTTATCTGTCTCTATAATCAGCAAATAAGCGCATTTTCCGGACAGAATATGGCAGAAAAAGATTTTGGCCTGAAGGGAGGAACCAATCCTGACAAAGACTCCGTTTCTTTTCAGGAATTATCCTTAGACGGGCGCACTTACTTTACCGCCTCACGCAGCCTGAATGAATTTGACCTGGTTTCAGTTGTTGCCGCTCCCAAAGATTTGCTGTTGGAAGATTTGGACGACACGATGAAATCTTACCTTTTGCTTTTAGCCCTCACCGTTTTAGCCGCTTTATCCATTTCCCTTATTATCAGCCGGGCTATCACCCGCCCCATCGACAAAATGATATACTACATCGACCGCATTTCCACAGGGGAAGTAAAATCCCTCCCCCCCATGCAGATGTATCATGAATTTGATGTCTGGGCACAATCTTTTAATCAAATGCTCAAACAATTGGACATATACTACAACGACAATTTCCAAAAGCAGCTCCTTTTAAAAAATGCGGAAATACGTGCGCTGCAAAGCCAAATCAATCCCCATTTCCTCTTCAATGTACTAAATACCATCGCCTGGAAAGCCCAAATAAGCGACAACGAGGAAATCTATCAAATGGTCATATCTTTGGGGGAGCTGCTGAAAATGAACACACTCTCTAAAGAAAGGGATTTTATAACATTGGATAAAGAGATGGAATATGTCAAATTCTATATGTATCTCCAACAGATGCGTTTTGAAGACAAAATTACATGCCATATACAAATCCCCGACCACTTGATGAAATGTCTGATTCCCTGTTTTTGCATACAGCCTTTGGTGGAAAATGCCCTGACTCATGGCCTTGAGCCGAAAAGAGGAAAAGGCCGCTTAATTATCCAAGTGATTGAAACGGACCGGCACGAAATGGAAATCTCTATCATAGATAACGGTATTGGATTCGCCCAGATTCCCGATATATCGAAAATCACATCTTCGGAAAAGGATTCCCACACCCATATCGGCCTGCGGAACCTGAACAAAAGGCTGGAACTGCTTTTTGGCAGCGCATCCCGCCTGAATATAGAAAGCGAACCCAATATATGTACCTCCGTCTCCATGCGTATTCCTATCAGAAAGGAGGAGAAATCCGTTGATTTTTAAATTGTTAATCGTAGATGATGAAGCAACAATGCGCAAAGGCATTGCCAATTTTATGGACTGGGCATCCATCGGATGTGAAGTGGCCGGAACAGCCAGCGACGGGCTGGAAGCTATCCGTTTTCTTCAGCATAACCATACGGATATTGTCATTACCGATATTAAAATGCCCGAAGCCGACGGGCTTGCAGTAGCCAAATATGTATTTGAAAACATGCCGGAAACGAAAATCATCCTCCTTACCGGCTATGCAGACTTCAAATATGCCCAAACTGCAATTCAATACGATGTTTCTGATTTTATCTTAAAACCTACCAACAAAAAAGACTTATTTTCCTCCGTAAAAAATGCCCAGCAGAAAATCATCGCCTCCAGAAAGCACACTTCCATCGCCCAAGAAGAATTTACCTTCTTAAAAGACCAGCTCCTGCAGGAATTGACTGCCGGCCCTTTTTCCCCGGAACTGGCAGCCCGCCTTGAGCAGTTCCGGCTTCCCCTGCGCCATTATATCACCGCCGCCTTTCGGCTTATTCCCTTTGAAAACGATATTTCTTCGTTAAAAAAAATTATTATAGGGGAACAGCAAAACGCCTACTGCTACCGGTATAATAATCTCATCATTACCATTTATTTTTTGGAGCAGCCCTGCCCTGCCGTACCTTCCTATATTTTAAACAACTGCAAAGAAATTGCTGCCATTGCCTTTGCCTTAGATTCCAGACAGGTCGCTGTAGGCATCAGCCATTGCCATTCCGGCGCTGCCAGCTTTGGCGCCGCCGTATCGGAATCCATCCACGCCCTTACTTTAGACTTTTACTCAGAAAATAATATTTCTCTTTTTTCGGATTTTGCCAACAATGAAACCTGCGATTTGACCGCCGAAAACTCCTTAGATTTGTTCCAATTTGAAAACAGCTTAAACAACTGGCTTTTTGACGATGCCTCTTGCATTTTGAACCGTATGATGGCAAAATTTAAAACCAATTTTGTCAATTCACAGGACGCCAAGAATATTTGTACACAAATTTATTATATATGCTGCCGTGTCCTGATAAAAAAAGAAGTTCCGTCTCCGGAACCTGATTATTTGGAGCGCATCCGCACTTCCTCGGATATCTTTACGTTGGAACAAACCATTTACCAGCTTATGGAATATACCAAAAAGCATTTTATCCGCACCATCGGGAACCAAAGCCGGCTAATTGACAATACCATTAAATATATCCACGAAAACCTTTCCGGCTCCTTATCCCTGGAAAGCATTGCAGAACATCTGCATATTTCCCCTTCCCATTTAAGCCGGACTTTTAAAAAAGCCTGTAACGAATCCCTAACCGAATTTATTAACCGGGCAAGAATCGAAAAGGCTAAAGATTACTTGATGCACTCGGATATTTTATCCTATGAAATTGCGGAACTGGTAGGTTATAACGACCCCGCTTATTTTTCCTCTATTTTTAAAAAATACACTGGCCTAAGCCCTACGGATTTTAAACAGCAATCAGGGAAAAACATATAAAATTCCATCAATGGTTAATATGGCAAGCCTTTGGATATCCAAATCATAACGGGAAGCTGCAAAACATAGCCCCTTTGTCCCAACGTCATTTATTTAACGGTAGCGGACGCCGTGAGGAACATAAAATGCTCCGTCACCACGCTTGCACTCGGTAAAAAGCGTAACGGGCACTAAACTCGTAAGGAACCTCGTTAAGTGCCGACGCTTTTTAACGGGCTCCTTGAGCATTTTATGTTCCTCACGGCTGAACTAAGGCACTAACTAAATGACATTGCCCTTTAGTTCCTTTCGTATCAATATTCAAGAGTATCCAGATATTTCATGTAGTTTGCAACCATCAAAGCAATTTTAAAAGTCAGGGCATCATCAAAAACCCTGATATCCAATCCCGTGCTTTTTTCCAGCTTCTCTATCCGATATACTAGCGTATTCCGATGGACATATAATTGTCGGGATGTCTCCGATACATTTAAGTTATTTTCAAAAAATTTATTTATCGTCGTCAACGTCTCTTCATCGAAATCCATCGGAACATTATTGCCAAATATTTCATTAATAAATATTCTGCAAAGGTTTATCGGCAATTGGTAAATGAGCCTTCCTATCCCCAAAGAGCTATAAGCATTTACCTTTCTTTCCGCATAAAAAATTTTCCCCACATCCAAAGCCATTTTTGCTTCTTTATAGGATTTGGATACATCCTTCAATTCGTTGACGATTGTACCATATGCAACGCGGGCATTCATCATTGCTTCCATATTCATCATATCCGCGATGGTCTGTGCCGTATATTCCACCGTTTCATAGCCCTCGCCCATATCCAACGACTTTATCAAAATCACATTGCTCTCATCTACAGCAGTGATATAATCCCCGGACTGGACTGAAAACATGCCCCCTAAAAGCTCCGATGCCGTTGCATCCTTCCCGGTTCCCGTCTCCACTATAATCACTATCCTTGGCGCCGCTACTTCGATATGCAACTTTTTCGCCCTGTTATAAATGTCTACCAAAAGAAGATTATCCAGCAAAAGATTTTGGAAGAAATTGTTCCGGTCAAACCTTTCTTTATACGCGATAATAAGGTTCTGGATTTGGCTTACCACCACTTTTGCAATCATATACGTTTCATCGCCGTTCCCTCTTGCGGCTAAAATATATGTTACTTCCCCCTCATCCCGAATTTTCAAAAGGTGGTCTGCCCCTATTACCTGACTATCCGCAGGGGAAGCTACAAAATCAATGACGATTCCGGTTTGAATATCATTTGTATCAAATGTAGCAGCTACAACATTCCCCTCTAAATCAAAAACACATAAATTTACTTTTGTTATCGCATGCAATTCTTCGATGCTCGTTCTAATTACCTGGCCTGATATCATATCCCAACCCTAAACCTTTCCTTCACGAAACAATTTCCTATATGATAAAAAGAATCCTGTTTGCAGGATTCTCCGCCTGCGGCGGGTCGCAGCAGCGACATGCTCCCCCTCCGCCGCAGTGCGATAATTACTTTTTGCCATATGGGAAATTCGGAGAACTTTCCTATATGGCAAAAAAGAGGGATGCTTTCGCATCCCCCCTAATCATTCTAACTAGTTTGTAATAATCTGCTCCGTCTCTTTGTCGAATACGTGAATCTTCTCAACATCAAAAGCAAATCTTACGCTATCGCCGGGCCTTGCTGATGTACGGGAATCAACCCTTGCGGTAATCGGGAACTCAGCCAAATCAAAGTATAAGTAAACTTCTGCACCAAGTAATTCATAAACTTTAATGGTTGATTCAAATACACACTGTGCTTTTGCAACATATTCTTCTGAATCATATACATCTTCAGGACGGATACCAAAAGTAACTTTCTTTCCTACATAGCCGCCGTCAATCAGTTTTTTGGATTTAGCCGCCGGAAGTTCAATGCTCTTGCCTGCAACCTTAAGAGCTGCTACACCGCCCTTTGCTTCCACTTCTGCATCTAAGAAGTTCATCTGGGGTGAACCCATGAATCCTGCAACGAACAGGTTCTTCGGTTTCTCATATAAGTTCTGAGGTGTATCTACCTGCTGAACAATACCGTCTTTCATAACAACAATCCTTGTACCAAGGGTCATAGCCTCTGTCTGGTCATGTGTTACGTAGATAATCGTTGTGCCAAGTCTCTGGTGCAATTTAGCAATCTCGATACGCATCTGAACACGAAGTTTTGCATCCAAGTTGGAAAGAGGCTCATCCATAAGGAATACTTTAGGGTTACGAACGATAGCACGCCCCATCGCCACACGCTGTCTCTGTCCACCGGAAAGAGCCTTCGGTTTACGTTCAAGAAGAGCTGTCAAGTCAAGGATTTTTGCTGCTTCTTTTACCATTTTATCAATTTCATCCTTCGGAACTTTTCTTAATTTGAGTCCGAAAGCCATATTATCATATACGGACATATGAGGATACAAAGCGTAGTTCTGGAATACCATTGCAATATCCCTGTCCTTCGGCTCTACATCGTTCACCAGCTTATCGCCAATCCATAATTCACCGGAAGAAATGTCTTCCAAACCAGCAACCATACGAAGTGTTGTAGATTTACCACATCCTGACGGTCCTACGAAAATAATAAATTCCTTATCTGCAATTTCAAGATTGAAATTCTTAACTGCTTCAAATCCATTAGGGTATACCTTACAGATATTTTTTAATGATAAACTTGCCATATTAGTTTGCCTCCTAATCGCTATTTGTTTTATTGTTCCGTACCACCGCCGGAATCCTTTGCTTAACTCTAAAGCAAGTATAACGAAGTTCTCATTTTTTTACTATACCAACATTCCACAAAGTTTTTCTGCCTCATTGTTAAAATTGCTTACAATATTTCAATAATTTTAATATTCACGTCAAGTTGAACAATATTTTTTTTATTTCCTATACACATTGTACAAGCCGCTGTTATTTCACCACTTTGCTTTCTCTTTCTACCCTTTTTATCCCTTCG
Organism: uncultured Kineothrix sp.; assembly: GCA_910588855.1. GTDB lineage: Bacteria > Bacillota > Clostridia > Lachnospirales > Lachnospiraceae > Kineothrix. Next base: position 33,145 of record CAJUSR010000020.1, read on the forward strand.
CTTTTATCATTCTCTTCCCCATAAAAAGCAAGCTGGCTTTTCCCTCGTTTTTTTGCCGTGTACAACGCGCTGTCCGCCGCTTTGTACATGCTTTCAAAGTCATTGCCGTCCTTAGGGAAAACCGCTGCCCCTATACTGGCCGTTGCCGCGTACTTCACATATTCCCCTACCTGGAAGTCTTTAAAAAAGTCGCATAATTTCTTCGCTTCTTTTTCCAATATTTCCTCACTGTCCAGCTTCTTTAAAAGAATCATGAACTCATCCCCGCCGGTACGGCCAATAATGTCCGATGAGCGGAAAATAGAAGCCATCCGGTGGCCTAATGCGGATAAAACTTCATCCCCAAACGCATGGCCCAATGTGTCGTTGATTTTTTTGAAATTATCCACATCAAGGACGAACAGCAAAGCCTGCTCCTTCGGATGCTTTTCCATATACTCTTTCATCTTACGTTCCGTTGCCAATTTGTTGTTCAAACCGGTCAGCAAATCCGTATCCGCTTTTTGTTCCAGCTTTTTCCTTTTTTCATTGCTTCTGAGTCTGCTTATAATATTAATCACTACCACTATTCCCAGGAATACGCCTACCGCCATCACAAGACGATAAATCATATTTTCAGAATTGCTCCATTCTCTGTCAATCTGTTTATCCACATAAGACTGGTCAATCCCAACCAGCAGTGTCCAGTTATTAATCCCCACCGGGGCGTATACTACCCTTCTATCCACTCCCCCTATATTGGCGGTGAAACTGCCCGATGTCTTGTTTTTCATCCTGACCTCAACTTTTTGCAGCAAGTCGCTGTCATGCCCGCTGTCTTCCAGGATTTTCCATATATTCCCGCCTTCTACCAAGCCCTGTCCGCTGCCGTTTACTTTGATAATCTGTCCGTCCGGGCTGATAACCGTATAAAAAGCATTGGATTCAAACTCAGGCTGGATAAACAGCCCATCCAGTTTTTTCACCGGATAATACATCAAAAGCAAATCTTCCCCGCTGCCTCCGGTTAATGCGGCCACAATCGCTGAGTTTCCGATTCCTATTTCATCCTTAAAGACATATGTATAGGAAATCATAGGGGCTGCAGCTTCTTTCTGTTCTCTGCTTTTTTTTATAAGCCCGTCCTTGATTCCCTGAAAATATCTGGCCTCCGTAATCTCAACCTTTAGCCCGTCGTGCATAACCCCCAGTCCTCGGCCTCCATAATATACTACAGCATATGCATCCGAGTTCTCATATAAAGCTCTCTCCATTTCAACAACTTTTTTTTCGCTTATCCTTGGTTCTTCACAAATAAGCTGGATAATTGTCTTCCCGGCTGCTGCCATTCCCTGAATTTCGTACTTAACTTCCTCCGCATATTTCTCCGCTGCATTGACATACGACTTTGCCACGTTATCTGCGGCTGCCTGTTGGCTCTGGGTTGAGAAATCAGTCAGCATCACTACCAGAATAATTACTAAAATTACTGTAGGTATCAGCCATTGCATAATTACAGACTTTGTTTGCTTGTCTGTCATCTTTCAGCCCTCCTCAATCCTCTGTCATATCTATCCCTTCGCCTGCTTCAAACCGGTCCACATAAGCTTCTTCTTCCGGTTCAAATTTTTTAAATGTCCCGCTGTAAAGCATAGCTGCCAAGTATGCCGGCGCCGAAATCCCAAAAAGAAATACGAGCGGCACTGCCATTACAAAGAAGTAAACCACAGCTATTGGCAATAGATAAGCCACCATCATAAGAACAGTCTTCGGGAAGCTAAGGATTGCCATGAATAATGCGTTTTTTATTGTTTTTGGAACTGTATTGTCAAACCTTGCAAGCACGGGGAATACATAGCACATTACCATATATGCCACCATGAACAAAGCAAATAACAATATCTTCAATACTTCTGGAAATTCCAGCCCGGAATTATTAATAATCATCAAGTCTGCTACAAAGATGACAATGCAAAACAAAATAATCAGCCATATCACCGTAGCCTGCTTGAAGTTGGCTTTGAAAGACTTGAAAAAAGACCTGACAATATAGCTTTCCTCATTCCGCACCATTTTTAAAAGCACATAATGCATCGCCGTCAAAGAAGCCCCTATTGTTACTACCGGGATACAACATAATAATGTTACCAGATTCAATATCATCAAATCCGCCACTTTTCCCAAAAAACGCATCACAGGGCTGTCAATATTAAATAGTTTTCCCATTTTACCATTCCTCTTCTTGTATTAAGCCTTTTCCTATATATGTATCCCATAAGCCGTAACCGGAAAGCCGCCCCACCCGTTATTTTAACAGAAGTTCCATAGGTGTATAGCGAATGCCGGATGATGTCTGCTCCGGCTGCAAATCCCTAAATCCCAGTCTGCGGTAAAACCCTGTTCCGAAGGGGGCTGCATTCACCGTCACCCTGTGAATGCCCAATTCCGTCTTTAGATAGCTGCAAAGCCCTTCCATCAGAGCCCTTCCTATCCCTTGCTTATGGTACTCCTTATCTACAAACAATAACGATATATGGGAATTGCCCCTTACCGTTATCATACCTGCCATTTTTGCCCCGTCCAACGCCACAAACATCTGATATGCGCCCATTACAAACATACGGTGCAAGGTACTGTCCGTAATAAAATCCTCAAAGCTCCTAATCCCCTCCGGCGCATAATCATCTGCCTCAAATTCAAGGAATGTTTTCCAGGCCAGCGCCATCGCATCCTCCCATTCATCTTGATATGCCATACGGATTGTATACGGAAACACTGCCCCTTCCATTCCCATCACCCTCTCAAAACTACCAATACCACTTATTTTAGCAAAATATTTTAGCCTTTACAAGAAAATAATAAAGATTATTGTTTTTATTATCTTAAGAAGCTTCTATGCCCACACGGTTTACTAACGGAAGACCATTCTCCAAGGCATATGCATTTTCCAACGTTTCGATTGCAATCGCCTGCATCGCTTCGGTCGTGAAAAATCCCATATGCGAAGTAATCAGCACATTGGGGAAGGTAACCAGCCTTGCCAGGTTTTCATCTTCTATGATTTCGCCGGAACGGTCTTCATAAAAAATGCCTTCCTCTTCTTCATAGACATCCAGCCCTACCCCTGCAAATTTCTTCTCTAAAAGCCCGCCAATCAGCGCCTCCGTATCAATCAGGCTGCCTCTGGACGTGTTAATCAGGTAAACGCCCTCTTTCATCATGGCAATAGTATCTTTATTGATGATATGTTTTGTTGCTGTGGTCAACGGGCAGTGAAGGCTTATCACATCGGATTTGCTCATCAATTCTTCCACCGAAACATATTCTGCCTCCAGCCCTTTTACCGGATAAGGGTCATATGCCAGCACCTGCATCTGGAAGCCGTTCAAAATACGTATCATCGCCTGACCGATTTTCCCTGTGCCGATAACTCCCGCCACCTTGTGGTTCAAATCGTTCCCCATCAGCCCATTTAAACTCATATTAAAATCCCTGGTACGGTTGTATGCCTTATGGGTGTGCCTGTTTACCGTAAGAAGCAGAGCCATAGCATACTCCGCCACTGCTTCCGGCGAGTAGCTGGGAACCCTTAAGATAATAATTTTATCCTCCGCAGCTTTCACATCCACATGGTTAAACCCTGCGCTTCTAAGCAATATTGCCTTTACTTTCATCTCATAAAGCTGGTTTATCATCTCTGCATTCACGTAGTCATTGACAAAAATGCAGATTGCGTCGTAACCCTTTGCCAGAAATATTGTTTCTTCATTACATGGCAGTTCGATAAAACGGATATCAAATCCATAGTCTTTCCCCAACGGTTCAAACCAAATTTTATCATAAGCCTTTGTTCCGTAAAATGCGATTTTCATAGCCAATTCCCTCCTTAGGATTTCCGGTTTTCGTTTTGTCCGTTATAGCATTTGCATAATCCCTTTATCTTATTCCCTTTTTTCTTGTCCCAATATATCATTCCGCCTGCTGCAGATTGCAGCAGCAGCCTACTTCCGCCCTCTGCCGGGCCAATCTTTTGACGCCCGGATCCTATATGGTAAAAAAGCCTCATGAAAAAATGCTGTTCCAAAAATCCTTTACGGAATCCTTGATGCTTTGGAAAAACCCGTTTGCTGCACCGGTTACCGCACCGCTCACTGCCTCGCTAATGGCCTCGTCGGCATGATTGACAATATCTTCCCCGTATTTATGATAAAGCTTTTCTGCCTGGCTGATTAGGTATTCACTATCTAGCCCCATGCCCTTCAGTTTATTCATCAAATCCACAATCTTCTGGATTTCCTCTTTTGAAAGGGTTACTCCAAATTTCTGCGCCCCTTCTTCAATGGCAGCTTTCATATCTGCCTCCGTCTCCAATTCCCCATTGGCCACTTTTTCCTTGATATAAGCTATTAATCCTTCAATTTCATCACCGTTTACATCTTTTACCGCATCTGCCAGCTGACCGGTTGTAATCAGCTCATTCAGCGCACTGGATAAAGCAGCATCCGGAATGGTTGTGGCTTCCATCTTTTCGTAAGCTTTCACTGCGCCGATTAATGCCGCCGTACCCGATATCTGCGTAGGGGCTGCCACAATCACCTCCGTATCCTGGATTCCTGCCGTAAGAAGCGCATTGCGGTACATCCCTGTCGTACAATAATTAATATTTTTGGTTGTGACATTCACACCGCTTCCCTTCGCCCCCTTCTTCAGCATAACGCTGGAAAGCGATTTGCTTCCGATAACGGAAGACCCAAGATATGAATCCAAATATCGGTGTTCCTGGTCATTTGTAATATAAATTACCTCACATCCAGCCAATTGTTCTTCTGTAATCCCCATGAGCCCAAGCACTGTAGCCTTTTGCTCCGCAGATAAATCTGCGCCCAATGCAATTACCGTCTTCGTCTCTTCTGCATGGGCTTCCATTTCAAATGCCAGCCCTGCTGCACCGATTAATAATAAAATTGCCATTATAGATAAAAATTTTTTCATAATCTTCATAACTTTCCTCATTTTCCTCTTAAAATATGAATACCAGCCGCTATCGTTTATTGTATCGCGGACTTAATCCATTGATAAATATCTTCATATACGGTTTTTCTATCGCTCTCGTTAAGAAGCTCATGCCTGTCGCCCTCATACAGTTTCATCCGTACATTTTTCATGCCTATGTCCTGGAACGAGCGGTATGCCTTCTCTGCGCCTTGCCCATAATCCCCTACCGGGTCTTCTTTCCCTGCCACAAAAAGTACCGGCAAATCTTTCGGCATTTTTTCCAGGTTCTCTTTTTTATACAGCCTGTTCACCAGCTCCAACAACGTCTGGAACCCGTTCACCGTAAAAGTAAAGCCGCAAAGCGGATCTTTTATATAAGCATCCACAATCTTTTCTTCCTTAGTCAGCCAATCCATTACCGTCCGGTGGCCCGCTATTCTTTTATTATAACTTCCAAAAGATAAGGCATTCAGAAGCTTGCTTGGATGCTTGGAGCCGCAAAATACCTTCTGTATGGCAGCGACCGCCTTCCCCATCAAAAGCAAAGGTTTCGGCTGCATCCCCGTACCTACAATAACCGCCGCCTGAATCCCTGTCCCGTAACGGCACAGATAATTCCTTAAAATAAAGGAGCCCATGCTATGCCCTAAAATAACATAAGGCACACCCGGATACTTTTCCTGCGTCATTTTTTTTAACCTGTGGGAATCGCGGACTACCACAGTAGCTGCATCCCTCTCGCAAAAATAGCCATATGTACCTTTTTCCCCTACGGATTTTCCATGGCCAAGATGGTCCTCACCCACAACCAATATCCCCTTTTTTGCCATTTCCCTTGCAAATTCATCATAACGTTCCACATACTCCGCCATGCCATGAATAATCTGCAAGACACATACCGGCCTATCCACATCCGGAATCCATCTCATTGCATGGATTTTGTTCTCATTGTCTCTGGAATCAAAATACAGTTCTTCCCTTTTCACCATCAGCTTCCCTCCCATTCCATGCATAGCACCTATGTCAAGAAGTGCCTTTGACAATTCTTGCCCTCCTGGCAAAGGACTTTCCCGTATGAACCGAGTAGAGAAGATTCCTCTTCCCCGACTCTAGCGCTCCCTGTGTGCCGCATAGCGGCTTATTTCCTCTGCACAGGTCTGCGTATAAAAAGAATCCATAGCAGGGCCTTCCGTCGTGCTATGGATTCATTATACACCATATAACTGCCGATTATAATATTTTAATAATAATTTCATCAAAATGTTATTCGTTATAAATAATTTGGAATTGGCAGGTATCATTAACAGATTTCGGCGCCGGAGGGCATCGTTTTTTCCGGGGTTAGGAGGGCAAGATTGCCTTCCGCATCCTCTGCGCATAAAAGCATGCCTTCGGATAACACGCCTGCTAAAGTCGCCGGCTTTAAGTTAACCAATACCATCACTTTTTTCCCTACCATTTCTTCAGCGCTGTAATGCTGTTTGATGCCGGATACAATCTGCTTTACCTGGCTGCCGATACGTACTTTGGAACACAATAATTTCTTTGATTTCGGCACTGCCTCACATGCAATAATCTCGCCTACTTGGAACTGCATCTTTGCAAATTCGTCATATGTGATTTCCGGCTTTGTATCTATATCCACCACTGTTTCGGGCACTTCCTCTTCTTTCCCGCCTTTTCCATTATTTTCCTGTTCCGCTTCCGCCTTTCTCGCAGCAAAAAGCTGTTCTGCTTTCTCCAATACTTCTTTCATATCCAGACGTGCAAACAAAATTTCCGGCTTTTCGGTTACCTTGTTTCCGGATGGATACTTCCCAAATTCTTTCAGGCTTTCAAACGGGTACAATTCCGTATTCAATTGGGCTGCTATTTTTACTGCTGTTGCGGGCATAAAAGGCTCCAAAAGGGAAGCCCCCATCATAATCCCTTCTGTCAGATTATAAAGGACAGTAGCCAGCCTGTCTTTCTTTGCTTCATCTTTGGCAATCGCCCAAGGCTCCGTTTCATCGATATATTTGTTGCACCGCTTGAAAAGTGTGAAAATTTCGGTCATGGCATCCGCCACCCGCAAATCTTCCATTTTCTTCAAAACCTTATCATAGGTTGCCGTCGCCAAGGCTTTCAAGTCTGCGTCCATACTATCCGTTACCCCTTTGTCGCAGACTATTCCGCCGAAATATTTATTGCTCATGGAGATAGTCCTGTTTACCAGATTGCCTAAAGTATTCGCCAAATCCGAGTTTAACCGTTCCACCATCAATTCCCAGGAAATTACACCGTCATTTTCAAACGGCATTTCATGCAAGACAAAATAACGGACGGCATCCACACCGAAGAAATCAACCAAATCATCGGCATACAGCACATTCCCCTTGGATTTGCTCATCTTCCCGTCTCCCTGCAGAAGCCAGGGATGCCCAAAAATCTGTTTCGGCAAAGGCTCGCCCAACGCCATTAAGAAAATAGGCCAATAAATGGTATGGAACCGTATAATGTCCTTTCCAATCAAATGCAAATCCGCCGGCCAAAGTTTTTTATATTGCTCGCTGCTCTCCCCTCCGCACTCATAACCAATTCCTGTAATATAATTAGTCAATGCATCCAGCCATACATATACCACATGTTTGTCGTCAAAATCCACCGGAACCCCCCATTTAAAAGAAGTCCTGGAGACGCACAAATCCTGAAGGCCGGGTAAAAGGAAATTGTTCATCATTTCATTTTTACGGGATACCGGCTGTATAAATTCCGGATGTGCATTGATATGCGCAATCAAGCGGTCAGCATATTTGCTCATTTTGAAAAAATACGCCTCTTCCTTTGCCGGTTTGACTTCCCGCCCACAATCCGGGCATTTCCCGTCTACCAACTGGGATTCTGTCCAAAAAGATTCGCAGGGCGTGCAATACAACCCTTCATAAGCCCCTTTATAAATATCCCCCTGGTCATAAAGCTTCTTAAAAATCTTTTGTACCTGCTTTTCGTGAGGTTCGTCTGTCGTACGGATAAAGTTATCATAGGAAGTATCCATCAAATTCCACAGCTTCTTTATCATGCCTGCGATGTTATCCACATATTCTTTTGGCGTAACGCCGCATTCCTGCGCTTTCAGTTCAATTTTCTGCCCATGCTCGTCCGTTCCGGTCTGGAAAAAAACGTCATAACCGTCTTTTCTCTTAAATCTGGCAATACTGTCGGCCAACACAATCTCATAGCTGTTCCCGATATGCGGTTTGCCGGATGTATAGGCAATTGCCGTGGTGATATAATATTTCCCTTTACCCATTTCCCATTCTCCTTCCGTTTATCTATCCATAAGTAAATGTCAGACTATCACAAAGGAATAGTGATGTCAATACGTTAGAATTTCATGCCCTTCCTCCGTCACTGCCACTGTCACTTCCCATTGGGCGGATAGCTTCCCGTCTTCCGTGTAAGCCGTCCATCCGTTCCCGTCATCAATATAAATTTCATCTGTACCAAGGTTCACCATCGGTTCAATGGTAAATACCATCCCGGGAACCATCAGCATCTCCGTTCCCTTTTTCGTTACGTAGCTGACAAAAGGCTCCTCATGAAATTCCAAGCCAATTCCGTGCCCCCCGATATCCCTTACCACACTGCATCCGTTGGCAAGGGCATGGCTATGCACTGCTTCCGCCATATCTCCAAGAAAATTCCACGGTTTCACTTGTTCTATCCCTTTTTCCATGCATTCCTTTGCCACCCACACCAGCCGGGCCGCCTCCTCGTCCACTTCCCCAATACAGAACATCCGGGAAGAATCCGAAAAATATCCTTTATATATAGTGGATGCATCTACATTCACTATATCCCCGTTCTTCAACACCACATCTTCCGAAGGGATTCCGTGGCATACTTGTTCATTGATGGAAGTGCATACGCTTTTTGGATATCCGTCAAAATGAAGCGGCGCCGGAATCCCTCCCATGCGCACCGTCTCTTCATGCACCATCCGGTTAATCTCCTCCGTCGTCATCCCTTCCCGGATATACCTTGCCACATAATCCAGCACCGCAATATTAATCTTGCTGCTCTCCCGGATTCCCTCTATCTGTTCTTTCGTCTTCAGCATATCCTTATCCGGAATCATATGCCCTTTCATCTGGTATCCCAGCACCTTATCGTCAAACGCTTCATGGCAGACTTTATATTTCCTCCCGCTGCCGCACCAGCACCTATCGTTCCTGCCCATTTTCTTATATATCATCCGCATTCACCTTACCAATCTATCATCCGGCTGCCAATTCAAATCCCGGCCTCTTCCTCAACCGAAAAAGACCGGGGTTCCACCTACTTTTTAAAATCCCAAAAAGCTTTTTGCATTTTACGTATATTATCTCCGATATCACCTTTAAAAACCGCGCTGCCCGCCACAATTACATTCGCTCCCGCTTCCAGCGCTACGTGTACATTATCCGCCGTAATCCCACCGTCAACCTGGATATCCTTTACCAGCCCACGTTCTTCAAAAATCCGCCGCGCTTCCCGGATACGCTCTGTGGATTCCGGGATATAGCTCTGCCCGCCAAACCCCGGCTCCACTGTCATCACGAGAAGCATGTCCAGCAAGTCGGCATAAGGAATCATCTCTTTCACCGGGGTTGCCGGTTTCACGGACAACCCCGCTTTTTTATCCAGCCCATGTATTTTGCGGATAACATCCCCCGGCTCTTTTGCAGCCTCCAAATGGAATGTGATAATATCTGCCCCAACTGCGGCAAACTCTTCCAAATATCTCTCCGGTTTTTCAATCATCAAATGCACATCAAATATCATATCCGTCGTTTTGCGGATGGATGAAATCACCGGCATCCCAAAAGAAATAGAAGGAACGAAACAGCCGTCCATTACGTCAATATGAAGATATTCTGCCCCCGCCGCTTCCGCTTCCTTTATTTGCTTCCCCAAATCGGAAAAATCTGCCGCCAGAATAGAAGGTGATAAAATCAACATGTTCTATCTCACTTTCCTACAAACTCTTTTACTGTTTTATAAATCCCTGTTCCGTCCAGCCCGTACTTTTCTACCAGCGCCGCTGCGGAACCGGATTCCCCGAATACATCCTGCATACCGATTTTGCACACAGGCACCGGATTGGATTTGCACAACGCGTCGCACACTGCGCTCCCCAAACCGCCGATAACGGAATGTTCTTCCGCCGTTACAACTTTCCCCGTCTTCTTTGCCGAGGCAACTATCAGCTCTTCATCCAATGGCTTAATTGTACAAATATTAACCACTTCTGCGCTAATTCCGTCCTGTGCCAGTTTTTCAGCCGCTTCCAATGCATTCCCCACGCAAATTCCCGTAGCAACAATGGTTACATCCGTTCCTTCCCTGAGAACCTGGCCCTTGCCTATTTCAAATTTGTAATCCGGCTTGTCGTTAATCACCGGGCAGGCTGCACGGCCAAACCGTAAGTATACCGGCCCTTCATATTCTACCGCTGCCTTTACCGCCGCCTTTGCTTCCACATCGTCCGCCGGGCACATAACTACCATCCCTGGGATGGTTCGCATCAAAGCAATATCTTCGTTGCACTGGTGGGAAGCGCCGTCTTCCCCTACCGTAATGCCTGCATGGGTTGCCCCGATTTTTACATTTAAGCGCGGATACCCTACCGAATTACGCACCTGCTCAAACGCGCGCCCTGCTGCAAACATAGCAAAAGAACTAACAAAAGGAATCATTCCCGTAGCAGCCAGCCCTGCCGCTATGCCAACCATATTACATTCTGCAATGCCGCAGTCAATATGTCTTTCGGGATATGCTTTTTTGAACACCCCTGTTTTTGTTGCCGCTGCCAAATCGGCATCCAATACCACCAGATTCGGATATTTGGCCCCCATCTCCACTAAAGCATTGCCGTAGCTTTCTCTCGTAGCTATTTTCTTTCCTTCACCACTCATAAACTTTCACCAATCCTTTCCAAATCCGCCATTGCTACCGCATACTGTTCGTCGTTCGGGGCTGTTCCGTGCCAAGCCGCCTGCCCCTCCATAAAGGACACCCCTTTGCCCTTTAAGCTGTGAGCCACAATCGCTGTCGGCATCCCTTTTGTTTCCCTTGCTTCCTGGAACGCCTTTCTCAAATCGTCAAAATCATGAGCGTCTGCATGAATTACATGGAAATTAAATGCCGCAAATTTTTCGTCAATCGGATAAGGGGAGCATACATCATCTATTTTCCCATCAATCTGCAATCCGTTATTATCCACAATCACTACCAGGTTATCCAGTTTTCTATGACCGGCGAACATGGCAGCTTCCCAAACCTGCCCTTCCTGAATCTCGCCGTCGCCTAAAAGCGTATAAACGCGGAAATCTTTTTCCCTCATTTTCGCACTCAAAGCCATCCCCACTGCTGCGGAAATTCCCTGCCCCAGAGAACCGCTGGACATATCCACGCCCGGGATATGCTTCATATCCGGATGCCCCTGCAAATACGAGCCAATTTTACGCAATGTTTTCAAATCTTCCACCGGAAAATATCCACGGTTTGCCAATGCGGAATACAACCCAGGCGCCGTATGGCCTTTGGACAATACAAACCGGTCCCTGTCCTCCATTTTAGGTTCTTCAGGGTTAATATTCATTTCTTCAAAATATAAATACGTGAAAATATCCGCAGCGGACAGAGAACCGCCCGGATGCCCGGCTTTTGCGCTATGTACCGACGTTACAATCCCTTTCCGCACCTCATTGGCTTTTTTTTGCAATTCCTGATTTGTCATTTTATTATCATACTCCTTTCCTTTAATTTCCATCCTCCTGCGCCAGTATAGTAACCGCATAGTCTATGCCATCAATTGTAAGACTGTTTACCGTTCCATTGGCACTGTAAATTTCTTCATCCACATACTGCCGCTTCTCCGGTGTGCCACCTTCCTCCAACAATTCAATAATCGCCTGGACACGGGGCCCGTGCAAAGGATTGCATTCAGCAATACATGTGATTTTGCCTTCTAATATATATCGGATAGCTTCTTCATTCACGCCATCAAAAGATATCACCATAATTTCACCGTCCGTGATATCGGAACCGACCTTCCTGCCCGCCGCTTCTATGGCTTCTATGGCTCCAAAAGCTTCATTGTCGTTTTCGCAGTAAACCACATTAATGTTGTCATACTGCTTTAAAAGGGATTCCATGACTTCTTTCCCTTTTGCCTGTGTAAAATCGCCGATTACCTCCGCCATCAAATCCCAGCCGTTAGCCCGCGCCGCATCCGCCAGCCCCTTTGTACGCCCAATCTGGGCGGAAGAGCCTTTGGTGCCCTGTATATTCACTATATGGATATCCGCCGGGGCAATCCCTTTTGCCTGGGCATATTGGTTTAGCCACTCTGCCGCCTTTTTCCCTTCCAGTTCAAAGTCTGAGCCGACCCAACAGGTAAATAAGCTATCATCCGAGACATCCACTTTCCTGTCCACAATAATAACCGGGATACCTGCGTCTTTGGCTTCCTGCAAAACAGTATCCCATCCCGTCTCCATCACCGGGGCAAGGACAATATAATCCACTTCCTGCTGGATAAACATCCGTATCGCCCTAATCTGGTTCGCCTGTTTCTGCTGCCCATCCTCAAAAATCAATATATAACCATTTTCTTCCGTAAAAGAAGATTTCATGGAATTTGTGTTTTCACTCCTCCAGTCGGATTCTGCCCCAAGCTGGGAAAAACCTACTATTATGTGATTGCCTGCCGTTTCCTCTTCCGCATTCCCCGGCTCACCTTTATCGGTAAACCTGCTTCCGCAGCCCGTCTGCAATGCACAAAGTATAAAAATTATGGCGGTTGCCAAAGCTTTTTTCAAATACATTTTCTTCCGCTTTTCCTCTTTTTGTCGAATAAGAATTTCATAATTGTATATACCATACTGTCTTTCCCCTGTCAATCACCACTTATATCCTTATGTATAGTAAAAGGCAGCCGCACACACCGGCGGCCACCATTTTCCCTAATACTTTTCCCTTTGACTTTACTCTTCCGCTTTTGCCCTTTATGCCTTCTTCTTACGCGCCATTACCACACTTTGGATAACGAGGAACAGGCAAAGCATTGCGGCAATGGTAATCCCGGTCCACCAGGCTTTATCCAGCCCGGCTGAAGAAACGATATTCTGTATCGTGCTAAGGGAAAGCACACCGAAGAAAGTACCGATAATATTCCCTACACCGCCGGTCAACATCGTACCGCCTATAATGGAAGATGCAATCGCATTCATTTCCATCCCGCTTGCATGGGAAGCCGAACCTGAACCGACATGCATGAAGTATACAAATCCGCCAATCCCTGCCAACAGCCCGCAAATCAGATGGGCAAGGAATTTCGTCCTTTTTACGTTAATACCTAACATCAACGCACTCTGGCTATTACCTCCTACCGCATAGAACCCACGACCCAGCTTCGTCCACCGCAGCACGCAGAAAAGGAGGATAACAACCAATATGGCTACGATAACGCCGATTTCCACATAGGCGTCCACATATTTCCCAATCTTATTGACAGAACCGAATCCGGGTACAATTACGCGGGTTTCCTTTAAAGCTACAAATGCCTCATTCTTTACGTTGAAAGGGTTCGTGTTGACAATTGTAGTCATGCCGCGGGCAAAAAACATTCCTGCCAAACTCACGATAAAGGGCTGGATATCCAAATAGGCAACCAAAAATCCCTGCACCGCCCCAAAAGCCAGGCCGATAAGCAGCGAAATCACCACTGCCATAAAAATATTCCCGTTATGGAAATCCAGATACACCGCGCTGCACATGCTTACCAGCGCCACCACGCCGCCTACCGAAATATCAATGCTGCCGGTAATCATTACAAGGCTCATCCCGCAGGCAGTAATAATCAGTGCCGCCTGGGCATTGAGTATATTGAAAAAGGTCTGCGGCTTCAGGAACCCTTTTCCCTGAAACACTATCGCCCCGATATACATGGCAAAGAATACGACGATTGTTATCGTCAGCAGCAGATTGGTATCCGTCATATTTTTCATTCTATCGCCCAATCCGCCGCCGGCTTTCGATGTTTTATTAGATGATGCCATATTAAGCGACCTCCTTTCCTTGCCCTTCCGGCTTTATTTTTTTCCACATGCTGGAAAGCCATTCCCTTACAATCGGCGCACTCAAAACAACGAGAACGATTACAACCACCGCCTTATATGCCGGAAGTGCATCCGATTTTACGTTAAACTTATATAATGTAGTCATCAAAAACTGGATAACATAAGCGCCCAAAATAGAAGCCGACATGCTAAACTTACCGCCGCTCAACGCATTCCCGCCCAATGCCACTGCAAGAATCGCATCCATTTCAATATCCTTGGCAATAACCGAATAATTGATAGTGGAAAAACGGCTTACCTTAATCAATCCGGCAACTGCAACACACAGGCCAAGGATTACAAAAGTTAAAAATTTAATAAATGCAGGATTCAGCCCGTTCAACCTGGATGAGCTTTCGTTAATACCTACCGCCTGTGTATATAACCCCAAATTTGTAAACCGCAGTACAAGGGCAATAATAACCATGCATATTACAGCGATGAAAAACGGCGTAGGAATCGGTATCCCCGGAATAAATCCACCGAAATAGCCAAAAGATGGCTCATTGATAATAGGAAGTTCATTATTGTTAATCCATGCCGCAATGGAACGCCCTGCGGTAAACAAGATTAACGTCGCCACCATCGGCTGTATCTTAAAATAGGCTACCAGCACCCCGTTAAATGCACCAAACAGCATTGCCACTACGCAGGCTACGAGGAACGCTACGATAATCGGGGCCTGCAATGTCTCCGGCCTGGAATCGGTACCGCAGAGTACGCGGAGTATCACACTTCCGCTAATCGCTATTGCAGCGCCCACACTGATGTCCTGCCCTCCGGTAGCCGCCGTTACCAGCGTCATGCCGATTGCCAGAATAGCCAATTCCGAACCGCTGTCCAGAATCGTCATCAGATTGCCCGATAATACCGGATTGCCTGCACTGTTGTAGCCAAAGGTAATCTTATAAAACGACGGATCCGTAACCAGATTGAAGATTGCTAACAACAACAATGCCGCAATCGGGATGAAAACCTGCCGCCTTACTATCTTTGAAAAAAATTCGGATACATTTGATTTATTTGTCTCTTTGCTTTTCATAATTATTTGTCACCTCCGGCTATGGTACTCATAATCATGCTCTGGCTCAGTTCTTCGCCGGAAAGCTCACCCACCACCTTGCGGTCGCGCATGACTACCAGACGGGAACAGGTGCGGAGCATTTCATCCGTTTCAGAAGAAATAAAGGTAACGCTCATACCCTCCGAAGCAAGTTTTAATACTAATTTCTGTATATCAATCTTTGTTCCGATATCAATACCCCTTGTAGGCTCATCCAAAATCAAATATTTCGGATCTGTCAAAAGCCAGCGGGCCAAAATCGCTTTCTGCTGGTTGCCTCCTGACAGGGATTTAATCGGTGTATCTGCAGAAGCCGTCTTAATCCCCAAAAGCTTTATATAATCCTCCGCAAATTTATTCGCCTCCGCTTTTGTAAACGGCTTCAGGAATCCTTTCAATACCTGCAAAGCAAGGATAATGTTTTCGCGTACCGAAAGGTCTCCAACGATACCGTCCACTTTACGGTCTTCCGGCAGATATGCTATGCCGTTTTTCATAGCGTCAAGCGGCTTTCCAATCTTTACTTCTTTTCCGTCCATCTTTACCGTTCCGCCCAGTACCCTGTCCGCACCGAAAATTGCACGCACACATTCGCTTCTGCCGGAACCAAGCAAACCGGTAAACCCGTTTACTTCGCCTTTCTTTATGTAAAAATTAAAAGGTTTAATCCCCGCGTTGCTCACAAGCCCGTTTGCTTCAAATACCGGCTCCGATCGGTCGTTTTTATCATACGGTTTGCTTTCCCCTTTGATATCCGACATATCGTTTAATTCCTTGCCCAACATCTTTGAAACAAGCTTCACACGCGGAAGATCCTTAATTTCATATTCGCCTACCAATTTCCCGTCACGCAATACCGTAATCTTGTCGCAGACCTCATATACCTGATCCAAGAAATGCGTAACGAAGATAATCCCTACTCCCCTTGCCCTCAAATCGCGCATCAGCCGGAATAGTTTTTCCACTTCCTGTTCATCCAAAGAAGAGGTCGGTTCATCCAATATCAATACTTTACAGTCCATATCCACAGCCCTGGCAATGGCAATCATCTGCTGGACCGCAATAGAACAGCTCGCCAACTGCTGCGTCGCCTTTGCCGGGATATCCAAAGATTGCAGAATCTTATCTGCATTTGTATTCATCTTCCTCCAGTTTTGGCATACGCCGCTCGTCCGTCCGATAAACATATTTTCAGCCACCGAAAGATTAGGGCAAAGGGTAATTTCCTGGTACACGGTACTGATTCCCAGCCTTTGTGCGTCCTGCGGTGAATGGATTGCTACCGCCTTATCCTTCCCCTTTAAGAAAATTTCCCCTTCATCCTTTCCATATACTCCGGTCAATACCTTAATCAATGTCGATTTCCCAGCGCCGTTCTCGCCCATCAGCGCATGGATTTCGCCCTCGCACAGCGTAAAATCCACTCCCTGCAAGGCACGCACTCCGGGAAAGCTTTTGTGGATATTTTTCATTTCCAATACAGCTTTTTCTTTCACCAGTGCATTCACCCCCTAAATTTGTCGGCAAAAAATATTCTTATAAATAAAAGTATTTTTACAAGTAAAAGTATTTTTACTTGTACTTTTTTATAAAGAGGCGCGGAGCAAACATATTTGTTCTTTCTACCGCCCCGCGCCTATTAACCATCATCTATTTATTTCAATTGCTATCCTAATAATCCGTTTGTATTAGATGCCGTATTTATCAACATCTTCCTGTGTGATTTCAGTAGCGTCAAAACCTTTTTCATCCATGATGATTGTCTTCTCGGCAACAGTTCCACCGCTCTGGATTGTCTTGATGATTTCATCAATGTAAGATGCCTGGAAAGGATTGCACTGTCCATCGTAGTTCCAGTTCTGTGCAAGCAGTTCTTCCAATGCCCATTTGTTGCAGTCAAAGCCCATAACGATAACGTCTTTGCCAACGCCGTGAGGGATATTTGCTTTGTCAAGAGCTGCTACAGCGCCCTTTGCCATATCATCGTTTTCTGCATAGATTACGTTGAAGGATGCACCGGAGTCGATTACGGACTGAACAATCTGCTGTGCTTTTTCAGCGTTCCACTCTGCTGTCTGCTGTGTTACAAGATTCCATCCGTCGGATGCTACTGCTGCATCCAATGCGCCGGTACGGCCCTGCTGTGCTGCGGAACCCATAACGCCCTGCAAATGGATGATATTATATTCTTCAAGACCCTGTCCTTTTAACCATGTTACTGCTGTCTCGCCTTCCTTTGCCATATCGGAAACGATGGATGCTTCGTAAAGGCTTTCGTCTGCATCAATAGTACGGTCAAACAGGATAACCCTGATGCCTGCGTCCTGTGCATCTTTCAGTACGGAATCCCATCCTGCAGTATCTGCTGCGGAAAGAAGAAGATAATCAACACCATCCTGGATGAACTTCTGAGCTGCTGCAATCTGCTCATCATTCTTGTTGCTGTATGCGAAAGAAGCTTCGTACCCGTTCTCTGCAGTAAACATTGCCTGCAAGTCTTTGTCATTTGCCGTACGGTAACCGGATTCGTTCGGGTCATTATTGATAATGCCGACTTTTATTGTTTCCCCTGTGCTTTCTGCCGGAGCTGCTTCCTCTGCAGCAGGCGCTTCTTCCTCTGCCGGAGCTGCTTCTTCTGCAGGTGCTGCTTCCTCTTCAGCAGGCGCTGCTTCTTCTGCCGGAGCTGCCGCTTCCTGTGCCGGAGCAGAACCGCATGCAGTTAAGCTGACTACCATAGCTGCTGCCATAATGGCTGCCAAAAGTTTTTTCTTCATTTTTAAATCCTCCCTTAGATACGATTTTCAAGGAATGGTTCCTTGATGTTTATATCATATTACTCGTGCTTTCAGAAATCCATTCAGATAAATCATAGAAAAGTTCGATTTCTTATCTGTCTTTCAAAAAAGGTTGGTTTTTCTACGAAAAAAGTTGGTTTTTTTATTCCCCCTTCTCCCCATAAGGCAAATGGATACTCACGACGGTTCCTTCCCCATAGACGCTTTCGATAGAAATCCCGAATTTCTCCCCAAAGTTCAGACGGATACGTTCATTTACGTTGTACAATCCGTAAATATCATTTTCCGCAGGCGTTCTATATTGGATTTTATCCCTTACCTGACGGAGCCGCTCTTCATTGATTCCGATTCCGTTATCCTCCACTTGTATGGCAAATCCGCCTTCTTCTTCTTTCCCGCTAACTCTAATCCTGCCAAGCCCCCTTTTATTCTTAATGCCATGATACAGTGCATTTTCCACAATGGGTTGTATCGTTATCTTCGGGATTAAATATTTATCCAGCTCGCCGGGTACTTGGATTTCGTATTTCAAGATATCCTGATAACGCACTTGTTGGATTTCCAGATAACTTTTCACGTGCTGCAGCTCTTCCCTGATAGAAATGATATCTTTCCCCTGGTTTAATGATGCCCTGAAAAATTCCGACAGGCTGCCTACCATGCCCACCACTTCCCTTTGCTTCCCGGCTTCCGCCAGCCAAATAATCGTATCTAACGTATTGTAAAGGAAATGTGGGTTAATCTGGGTCTGCAAAAGTTCAAACTCTGCCTTCCTCAACCGGATTTGTTCGGTGGTAACCTGTTCCAGCAACTCATTGATTTTATCTATCATCGTATTTAACGAATCGCTGAGTCTGTTAACCTCTACCCCGCTCCTTGCATCAAAACGGACACTTAAATCCCCTTTTGCCACTTGGTCTGTCACTTCACTCAATTTCCGTATTGGGCGCGTAATGCTTAAGGGGATGTAATAAGAAAAGAAGAGGATGGATACGAAAATACACGCAAATGCAATCAGGAAAAACCGCACTGTTCCCACAAAAAATTTCTGGTATTCGGTGCTTAACTGTTGTAAATCGCTGATTTCGTAATATATATACTGGAAAATGGTATCCTGAAGCAGCGATGTCACGATTTGCACGTCGTTCTCCCAAATCTCAAGGTTCACCTCATATTTATTGCCTTCTATCAGGTTCTGCTCGATACGTCCTTTGTAAATCCCCAGATTTTTTAAATACTTCTTCGCACTGTTCAAACGGCTGATATTTTCCCTGGAATTCGTAAATTCCTCCAGTCTTTCCACAATGTGGTTCGCTTCGTTGAGCATATCGTCCAGCTTTGCTTCCTCAATGGATTTATTCTCCACAATCAGAAGATATGTCTCATAGTCAAAATCCTTTTTAAAATCAAGGCTAAATTCGCTGGCTACCACGGAGGAATTAATCATGCTCTCATAACTACGGTTTACCACCCATAAATTGTACAGCAAAAAAACAAGAAAAATCATAATCGGCACAAGCAGCATCAAATAAAAGTACCTGATTTTCACGGCAAGGGTGGAATTATTATAAAGCTGCTTTATTTTTTCCTTCATCTAGTCGTCTCCCTCCGGATTTCTCCCGCCGCGGTACTGGGTAGGTGTCATACCCTGCGTCTTTTTAAACAGATAGGAAAAATAGTGCGGATCTTTATACCCTACTTCCATGCTGATAACGCTGCTCCTTTTTCCTGTACAGCGAAGCAATTCTTTTGCCTTGTTCATCCTGAAGTCAGTGAGATATTTGCTGAACGTTCCTCCGGTCTGCTGGCTGAAAATCATACTCAAATGGTTTGGTGAAAAATTTACATGGGATGCTACCGAGTTCAGCGATAATTCATCATCCGCATAATTTTTCTCAATATACCGCATCACTTCATCCACAATATCCCCATACCTGTTGCTGGCTGCTTTTTCCCTAATCTCCAAAGCCTTTCTAAAGATTCTTGTCACATATCTGGTGGCATCCTCTTTGCTTTGTACAATCTCGGCGATGTCATCCAAAGACTCTATTTCCTCTCTATTGAATTGCAGGCCCTCCAAAAATTCTACCACGCAGAAATAAATATCAATCGTAATATACTGCCTGAATAGGCTGGATTTCATCGCATTGCTTCCAAGGGCCTTAAAAAACTCCTCCACAAAGTAAATGATTTCCTCCAAATCGCCGAATTTAAGAAATTCCTTTATTTTGCTTCTGTCAATCTGCCTTGGGTTCACGTTGCTGATATTGAACTCCTCTTTTTCCCGGTAAATCCCCTTTTCCATCTCTTTACAATCCAGGATAAGGCTTTCTTTCACAAGATAACGGTGGGCAAATGCATGGCTTGCGCTTTCAAAAGAAGCCGGAAGCTCCCTCAAACGGTTTACCGGTGTGCCTATGCCCCCGAAATAGCGAATATGCTCATAGGCGGACAGCATTTGTTTCATCTTTTCCAAATAGGTTTTCTGGATTCTTTCCAGTTCCTCCCAGGACTCCGCCCGGATTAAAAACGCTTTCCCTTCCAGATTCCTGTCAAAAACGAGCAAATGCATCCTGTCGTCGAATTTCTCCAGCTCCTTCTCCACTTCTATCAAACTATTGGAATATTCGTTATAGGCATGGCTTTCGGATTGGATTTTCATCAGCACGATATTATACCACATAGCAGAAAGGTCAATGTCCAACCGGTCTGCCGTCTCCAAAAGCTCCGCCACGGATTTGGAGCCGGTTACAAGGTATTGGAACAGTTCTTTCCGCTCCTTATGAAGGTTCTCTTCCATTTCCTTCATATATTTTTCTTTGATTTCCCTTTCTTTCCGTTTTTCTTCTATCCGGATAGCAATCGCATCCACTTCTTTTAACAGTTCCTCTCCGTTAATCGGCTTGGAAAGATATTGGGCTATGCCGATTTTAATCCCTTCCTTGGCATACTCGAACTCCTCATACCCCGTCAGGATAATGATTTCTATCCAAGGGAACTCTTTTTTTATCAGTCTGCTTAACACCAGGCCGTCCATGAACGGCATCCTGATATCCGTAATCACAATATCCGGTTTCAACTTCTGAATCATAGGGAAAGCCAGCTCCCCATCGCTGGCCTCCCCGCAAAACTCATAACCGTGCGAACCCCAGTCAATATTATTTTTAATCCCTTCCCGTACTACAAATTCGTCCTCTACCAAAAATATTTTCAACATAACTTCCGCACTCCGTATTTTCTATTCTCGTCTACAGCCTTATCTGTCCACCACGGATTCTCTCTCCGTAACTTCCGCAGAAAACTCAAACGTTCCGTCATAATCCGGATTATGTATCATCTTCAGCAGATTAATCGCTGCCTTTTCCCCAAGCTTGTCTTTCGGATGCGGTATTGAGGTCAAAGCCACATCCCCCAATGCAGCCAGTTCCGAATCGTCAATGCTTATCAGGGAAATATCCTCCGGCACCCGGATATCCACGCTGTTTAAGATAGATGCCGCCTCAAAAGCAATCTGGTCATTATAGCATACTACCGCCGTGCATCCGTCCAGTCTCCCAATCAGCAGGTTCCTATATTCCCCCAACCGCTGCATCATCGCCGTATCTATCCAGACAATCCGTGAATCATCGATTTCCATCCCGGCCTTTTGCATAGCATCCAGATAACCCGCATAGCGCAAATGCCCCTGACCGTCATCCAGTTTAAATATCCCGCCGATTTTACAGTGCCCTTTTCCAAGCAGATATTCCACCGCCTTCTCCCCCGCCATTCTGTCATTCAACGAAACATGAGGTATGGAAAGCCGGGGATAAAAACTATTGATAAAAATCACGGGGATTTTCCTTTGCTGCAGCTTTTCGTATAACGGCAGATTGGGATTGGGCAATCCGCTTTTTGTGGTCTCCATAATGACCCCTGCCACCTCGTTCCGGCTTAAAATATCCTCCAATATTGTTTTCTCCCGGCTAATCTGGTTATTGGTAAAAGCAATCTGGACGGAATAACCGTTCTCAAACAAAATATTTTCTATCCCCTGTATCGTCTTAGGGAAGATGTACCCATCCACATAAGTTGTAACCACCGCAATCCTTGTCCTGTTTTCCAGGTTCTCCCGCCTTATATTGCTGATATAGGTCCCGCTGCCCCGTTTCCTGATTAGCACTCCTTCCTCTTCCAGTATGGCAATCGCATGGCGGACTGTCTGCCTGCTGACCTGAAACATCTCTTTCAGCCGGTTCTCCGAGTATATCTTCTGACCCGGCAGAAATTTTTTAGATGCAATCTGTTCCTGTATCCAGTTCACTAGTTCCGTATATTTCGGCTGCTTTTTTTCCATAGCCATAACCATACCCTTTCCGCTTTACCCGTATATTCTATGGCTATTATTCTAACACTTAATTAGTTTAAAATCAATTTCTTATCGTTTTCCCAAAATACCAGTTGTCCAAGTTGTATCTGTACATTTTTTATTTCCCAAAGCATATATTTTAAAAAAACAAACAGGTAATTCCATTGAAAACTTTCACTTTTTCCCGAAAGCGAAAAGCTACTATATGCGCCATCGCTTTATTTTTGGCATTCTCTGCCTTCGCTGTTTTTTTCCTGAGCAGGGACGCTGTAAATTTTCGCCGCTTCTGCAACGACTTTTTTGTGTCGGAACTGAGCGGGAACACCTTAAACATGCATTACACCGTCGCTAACCCTTCCCGCTACGGCATCGACTCCTATACCCCCACCCTGCCCTCCTATTCCAAGGAGCGCAGAAACAATTCCATCAAAGAATTGGCATCCGCCATCGAAACATTGCAAGGCATCGATATTGCTAAGCTAAATGACGGGAACGCCTATCTATACCGGCTGTTGCTGCCGTATCTGGAAAACGAGAAGAACGGGATGCTGCTCTACTACTATGCCAATCCCCTATCCCCCTCTTCCGGGATGCAGTCCCAGCTTCCTATCCTATTGGCAGAATATACATTCCGCAGCAAACAGGATGTGGACGATTATCTTTCCCTGCTGGATCAAACGGATTCCTACTTTGAGGGAATCGCTTCCTACTTAAAAGACCAGTCGGCGCAGGGGCTCTTTATGCCCGATTACTCCGTGGATAAAATTATCGCCCAGTGCGATACTATTATGGATAAGACATCCCTGGAAGCAGGCACCCATTTCTTAAATACTACATTTGAAGAAAGGCTGGATCATTTAATAGAAAAAGGCGGTCTGTCAGAAAAAGAAAAAGCAGCCTATCTTTCCGAAAATTCCAGACTGCTTACTACCGTTATGCTCCCCGCCTATCAAAAAATGGGGGATGAACTTCTCCTGCTGAAAGGGAGCGGCAAAAATGAAAACGGGCTTTTTTATTATCCCGACGGAAAGAAATATTACACTTATCTCATCCAGTCCAACACCGGCTCCTATCGGGATATCAAGGAAATTAAACTGCTCTTGTTAAGGGATTTTGAAAAAAGCATAGAATCCATGCAGGCTTTGCTGCAATCCAATCCTGGGCTTTTATCATCCTCCGGGACGCTTTCCAATTCCTTTGCCTATGAAACGCCTACGGATATGCTCAAAAACTTACAGCAAATGATGGTTTCCGATTTCCCCGCTTTATCGGATGTGGCAGAAGATACCACATCTGTATGTACGGTAAAGCCTATTTCCAAAAATCTACAGGAATATTGCAGCCCGGCATTTTACCTAACGCCCCCTTTGGATGACATCGGTGAAAATGTGATTTATATTAACCCGAAAAACAATCCTCACGGGGTGGAATTATATACGACCTTGGCCCATGAAGGCTATCCCGGTCATCTTTACCAAACCGTTTACAGCCAACTGTTTTTCAGGAAAACAGAAACAAACCCTATTCGCTGCCTGCTTTCTTACGGCGGTTACGTCGAAGGCTGGGCGATGTATGTGGAATTGAAATCCTATGATTATGCAAAATCTTTAATGAAACAAACCGCTCCTGAAACGGAGGCACTTTATGAGCTTTACAAGTTGGACCGGCAAATACAGCTTTCCCTTTATTCCCTATTGGACATTGCCATCCACTATGAAGGCGCCACTTATAAGCAGGCACATAAAATGCTCTCCTCCGTAGGGATTTCCGAGCCTTCTACCACCCGTTCCATTTATGAATATATTGTAGAAGAGCCCACCAATTATTTAAAGTATTATCTCGGTTATCTGGAAATCATAAATCTGAAAAAAGAGGCAAAAAAGCTATGGCAGGATACATACAGCGAATACCGGTTCCATAAATTTTATCTGGAAAACGGCCCTGCAGATTTTACCAACTTGCGGCTGCAGTTAAAACAAAGCCCCCTTGCCAGCCTGCCTTCCAATTCGGCACAAACCGGAATCAAAAGCCAGTATGCGGTGCATACCGGCTTTTAATCCAAAAACGGATACCCCAAAGATTTAAAAACCTTTGGGGTATCCGTTTCCCGTTACCGTCCGTCCATTTCACTTTCCAGCTTTTCTATCGTCTCCTTAATGCATCCATCCTTAAAAGGGCTTACCAACCCTACTTCTTCCAGCATATCCGTAAAAAACCCGGATGCGGACAACCGGCATAGCTTCAGATAGCTTTCCCATGCCTTATCATAGTCTTCATCCATCATTGCCTTATACTGGAATGCACAAGTCTGGGCAAGGCAGTAATCTATATAATAAAACGGATAATCGTAAATATGATGTTGTTTCTGCCAGAAACCGCCTTTTGCAAAAAATTCATCTTCCTCAAAATCCATATGGGGCCGGTATACCTTTTCCAGCTCCAACCACGCTTTCCGCCTTTCCTCCGGCGACATTTCCGGGTTTTCATATACCATATGCTGGAACTCGTCTACCATACAACCATAGGGGATAAACGCCGCCGCATCTTCCAGATGCATATTCCGGTAATCTTCTGCCCTGTCTCCGAAAAACAGCCCAATCCATTTCTCTGCAAAAAATTCCATCGACATGGAATGGATTTCCGCCGTTTCCATCGTAATATCCCTATGCTCCTGTATCGGGTCTTTCCCGGCAAGATACCCTTGAAAGGCATGTCCGCATTCATGGGTAATCACATCCACGTCCCCACTTGTTCCGTTAAAATTGGCAAAAATAAACGGCGCACCATATTCCGGCAGGAATGTCATATAGCCCCCCGCCCTTTTCGTCTTTCTTCCAAGCACGTCAAACAATTGGTTATCCACCATAAAGGCAAAAAACTCCTTTGTTTCCGGGGACATCTCCTCATACATCCGCCGCCCTTCCTTTATGATTTCCTCCGGATTCCCCACAGGAGCCGGATTTCCGTTCCTGAAATATACCCCTGCATCTATATAGGACAACTTATCCAGCCCAAGGCGTTTTCTCCTTCTTTCATGCATCTTCTCCGCAAACGGAACAAAATATTTCTTAATCTGCCTGCGGTAATTATCTACCATCGTTTTATCATAGCAGTTGCGGTTCATCCGGTAATAGCCAAGCTCCACGTAGTTCTCGTACCCCATCTGCTTTGCCTGCTCCGTCCTGTTTTTCACCAGCTTATCATATATTTCATCCAATTCATCCGCAACAGATGCAAAAAAAGCACTGTATTTCTCATATGCCTTTTTCCTGACACTTCTGTCACTGCTTGTGAGGTACGGGCGCATCAAAGATAGATTCAGGATATCCCCTTCCCATTCGATTTCGGCCCCGGCAATCAGCTTATCGTATTTTGTAGTCAGCGCATTCTCTTCCTGCTTTAAGGGAATCAATTTTTCGTCAAAAGATTTTAACTGCAGCTCCATATTTTTGAAAGCTACTTTACCGATTTTCTCTTCCAAAAAAGGACGATACGGAGAATGGTACATCTCCTGCTGGTACTCCAACGTCAGATTTGCTAACTTGGGCTGTATCTCGTCGTAGTATTCTTTTTCCTCCCCGTAAAATCCGTCAGTCGTGTCAATATCGTGACGGATATGGGCAATCGTCATCATCGTACCTATTCTGTCGTTCAGGGCATAATATCTTTCGTGTACCTTAAACTGCTCTTCCCCACTTCCCGCTTTACGGAAGTCTTCAATTATCTTACGGTATTCTTTCTCCGTCTCCTCGTATTCTACCCTTTTGTAAGGCATATCCTCGAATTTCATATGAAAACCATCCCTTTCTTTGCCGTCTTCCTGCATCCGGAAATACCAGACACGTCCCAATCATCATCTCTCTTGCCAAACATGATGCTGCCGTGCAAAGCTTTGCACAGGCAGCAACCTATTGTTCCCTTTACTCTGCCGCTTTATCCCTGAAGAACCGGTTTAAATTCTTCAATGCCTTTTCCAGCACCGCCTTTTCCCCATCCGTAAGCCGTTCCACCACCGCCCCAATCATCTCTTCGTGAAAGCGGTGATGATGTTCATAAGCTTTTATCCCTTTCCTGGATAAAGACACCAAAACAACACGCCTGTCCTCCTCGCTCCTCACCCGATCCGCAAGCCCTTTTTTCACCAGACTGTTTACTGATATGGTCAAAGTACCTGTCGTTACACCGAGTTCCTTGGCAACAGCCGTCATGTTTTTTGGGCTTCCTATGCCAATCGCTTCGATGACATGCATGTCATTTGTCGTTACGTTCTTATACTCTTCTGTCCTTATCGCCTGTTCCTCAATAGCATTAATGTTGCGGAACAGCTTCACAAGTATTTCGTTTAATGTTTGCTCAATTTCCACTATACCACACTCCGCATGGGGATAGTATACCATGACATTACTTTGAAGGTCAAATTTATTTTGCGGGTAATAATTTCACAGACATTGTATTTGCAGGCAATATATTTTGCCAGGTAATGTATTTTTGCAAGGTAATCTGTTTTACAGATAATTTTTTTCCTATGTATGCCCGGTTTTGCGGCTATTTTGAAAAGCAGCAACTGTACTTATGAAATGGTTGTATTGAAATAATTTATATTAAAATAGCTTATTTTTGTCAAATAGCCTCTCCCATTCCTGACGCTCGCTGACATCTTTTCCGTTTTGTATTAATTCCTCCATCATATCCATCAACATATCATAGTTTTCTTCCGATTGTGTGCCAAAAAGAATGAACCAGTTTTTCTCCGCATCATTTTCATCCGCATAGCTGACTCCATCGGCATTGGTGTATAAAATCCCTGTGTTTGTTCTATGGCATAAGCCTTCTATTTCTATAGAGGCATAAAATGCTGCCATTTCATCGCTTTGCACCAAATTAGGGTATTTTACTTTATAGGTTTGCACCAGCTTGTTATACGCATCTACATCGACCTTGCTTTGGAATAAAATATGCGCCGTTTTCCCCTTCATCCCATCCGGTATCATAATTTCAATGCCTGTAGCAGCGTTTCTGCCAAAGGTAAAACCGGTAAGCTCCCCTTCCGTCAAACTTTCTTTTCCAAAATAATGAGCCAGCATCGACTTCAGCGTATCATCTGCCACCATTATATTTCCTTCCATTGCTGTATTGCCGCCTGAAATCAGAAAAGAACGCCCGGAAACTTTATCCGTCTGCAGCAGGCAGCCTTCCTCCGCAAACCGGTAAGTATAACCTGTGGCTTTATTTGTAATGGAAAATATTCCGCCGCCCTCTTCCTCAATACAATAGTAATCGTTGTCCTGACTGAAACGTTTTTCACCGGTAATTTGATAGTACAGCCCTCCCTCCGCTATGGACTTCCCTTCTCTTTTCCCTGTTCCCAGCAATTGAAAAAGCATATCATCCGAAATCGTATGCTCTCTCTTTTTCTTCACTTTCTGTTCCTGCTGCTCCTCGTCCTTGCGGATACGTTCTTGCATATCATCAATCGTCTTATCCAGGCTGCGCATCATCTTGCTCCACTGCTTCATCGTATAGGAAGCCGCCCCAATGGGAATAGAGGGTTCTGTCTCGCCCCTCTTCACCTTTTCCACTATTTCTTGTTTCCGCATCCTAATGAAATCCATTTTATCCGCGGTATCCATTTCTCCGGCATTATTGATTCTTTCTATGATATCCTTTATGTTTTCGTTCCCCTGTTCCTTCTTTTCCGTTCCTCTGCCGGCAAAAAAAGCACTGTTCCCTGCCCGGAAATAATTCTGTGTATTACTAACCCCACCCATATCTTATCCTCATTTCCTGTTCCCATTTTTCGGATTATCTGCTATCTTCCATTTCTTCCGCCCCCTTTGGCAAAGGGATACTGCTTCCGTTTTCTCCAACCAGAGCTTCCAACTGCCAATCCTTGAGCTTGAAAACCCCGTTTTCTTCCCCGGGGTCTTCATACCCGTTATATCCATTGGCATTCCCGTTTTTTTGCGCCGCTTTTTTAGCGCTCTCCCCGCTGTCCGCATTTTGCTCCTCGTTGCTTTTGCCGATACCGTTTTCCATTTCTTCAATTTCGTGCTTCATCTGCTGTATTTTTCCGTCCAGCTTAATGGCTCTTAAAATGCGGTTCACATCTTCCGGCGAAAACATTCCGATAGCCCTTGCCAAATCCCCTATGTTATCCCTGTTCACCATCAGGCAGCCGCCTTCCGATAAAGGGATTTGAATTACTTGTTCCATATGGTTTAAGTCAATATTGCCAAGGCACAGCCACTTCCTCTCGTTGTCTACAGTGAATACTGTCCCATTATACTCTATCACTCCGTTTTCATTCGCCAAATAAGAATACGGCGCCCCCTGGTTCTTTTCCGGGATTGCCATCTTGCGGCCTTCCGGCAGTTTTTCTATATTTCTTTCCGCCGGGTTTTCTACAAAAGTTCCCTTTGCCTCCGTTAAACCTTCCTGGCCCCCATTATCCCTTATAAATCGTTTCCTTAATGCCTCCCTGCAATAGTATTCACTGGAAAAACCAATTCCGCTGATTCCCATTCTCCACCTCATTTCCAGGCCGCATCCCTTGCAGCCTAAAGCTAATCTATACTTCCGTTCCCCTAAAACGCCGCTGCCAAATATTCTGCAAATATCATCTGCCGCGATAAACCATAGCCCTTATCTTTATCCCTTTCTATCTCTTTTTATCTTCTTATATCTTTATAATTTTTTATTTTTTATATTTTTTTATCGCTGTGCATCACTGCATATGCCATACGCTCCATTTCATCTTTGCTGTCTTGACGGGAATGCGCCCCATCAAACAAGTATGCCTTTGTTTCCCCGTCATCGCTTTTTTTCTCTATATAAACCGGATAGCCGTTTGGCTTCCCTTCCTGTCCCCCCTCCCTTTTTGCCTTCAGGACATAACCTTCCATCACATTGATTTCTACCATATCGCATTCCTGATAAGGGATTTTCCTGACCGGTACTTCTTTCGCACCCTTAATGGCTGCATTGCCCTCCATCCTGATATTAATGCTTTCCGCTTTGTTCGCCCCAATCTCCCTTTCCATCCGGGATACCCTTTGGGGGCTTAACCGCCCGTCCTTCTCCGCCTTCGTCCGATATTCCTTCATCGCTTCTTCCTGAATCATGCTTTTTTGCAGACTGTTAAGGAAGCTATCTTCTTCCGGCTTTATTTTGCAGCTATTTATGGAAATATCGCAAAGTTTTTTCGCATTGGGGCTTCCTGCCGCATTGCCTACCCCTTTTCCATCCGCTCTATTCTTATACCATTCGTTAATCCGCATCCTTGCCACCTTCCTTCAAAGCTTTCCCCTGAAAGCCCTCGCCTTTTCCGTAAGGCTCCTGCCCTTTTTCCGCCCCATATAAAATCCGTTCTTTTATCATCTCCCTGCCCCTGCGCAGCCTTGTCTTCACCGTTCCCTCCCCTAATTCCATAATCCGGGCAATCTCTTTGACGGAATAGTCCTCATAATAAAACAAATACAGAGGGTTCCGGTAAGCCGCCGGCAGCCCCATCACATGCCGCACTGTCTCATCTTCCTCAACATAAGGAATTTTAAAATGTTTCATCTCCCTTTCCGGTACTTCATCAAAAGCAACTGTCCTGGAAAACCATGCGCTTTTCTGGATATCATAACAAATATTGATAACCACGCGGATAAACCATGCCCTCTCATGGTCTTCTCCGTCAAATGTCGGCTTTGCTTTCAGATATCTGCAAAAAGCTTCCTGTACCACATCCTCGGCATCCGCCTTACTTTTCATATTGGAAAAAGCAATGCGGTACAGTATGTCTTTATATTTCTCAAACGTTGCCTCCGCTTCCTTTTCCTCATTTCTCAGCATAATAACCCCTCATCCTAAGTTCTTATATATGTAATACGATTCGTATGATAAAAAGGTTTCAAATTTTTTTAAAATACGGCATTTTATCTTTCCCCTGTTCCATCTGCCATCCACTCATCCTATATCTTTCCCGCAACTACCGAATCCATATGCACCCATAACCGGAATAGAAAAATGGCGCCCTATAAGCATTTCAACTTATAAAACACCATTTAGAACGCCATTTTATATATTATCGTTTATTTCTGTCCGTAATATGCATTTTCCCCATGTTTCCTATAGTAATGCTTATCCTGCAATTCCTGAGGGGCCGGGGCTACTTTCGGCTGAATCATTTCACATCTTGCCGCCATCTTTGCCACTTCTTCCAATACCACCGCATTGTGGACTGCTTCGTGGGCATCTTTGCCCCAGGTAAAAGGGCCGTGGTTTTTGCAAAGCACGGCAGGAACCGCCTCATAATCTTTGTCTGCAAAATAATCCGCAATCAAAAGCCCTGTATTCTTCTCATAAGCTCCTTCGATTTCCTCTTTTGACAGACACCTTACACAGGGGATTTCCCCATACATATAGTCCGCATGGGTTGTTCCGTAACAGGGAATCCCTCTCCCTGCCTGTGCCCAACTGGTAGCCCAGGAAGAATGGGTATGCACTATTCCGCCTATTCTCGGAAATGCTTTATACAATTCCAAATGGGTAGGTGTATCGGAAGAGGGATTATATTTCCCTTCTACCTTATTCCCTTCCAAATCCATAACTACCATGTCTTCCGGTGTAAGCCTGTCGTATTCCACACCGCTGGGCTTAATCACAAAAAGCCCTTTTTCCCTGTCTATTCCACTTACGTTCCCCCAGGTAAAAGTAACAAGACCATACTTGGGAAGCTGCATATTGGCTTCGTATACCTCTTTTTTTAATTCCTCTAACATATCGTCTCCTGCCTTCCGGATTCTGCAGACATCGCCCCAAATGCCAAGCCATGTCTGCAAAATGCATATACCTTATTTTCCGTTTATTTATGTCCCATACTTTCTACAGCCGCCTTTTCCATCGGGTATCCGGCTGTATATTGTCTGATAAAGGCGTCAAATCCGGCCACATCCTCCGCATCCGGTTCCATTTTGCTCCCTTTATTTCCGGCAAATACGGTTTCATTCAGATAATGGGATAAAGCTTCCCCATCCGCCCTGTTCTGCATATAAGCGGCCAGCACTGCAATCCCCCATGCACCGCCTTCCCCGGCTGTCTCCATAACGGATACCGGCGCATTCATTGCTGCTGCAAGGATTCCCTGCCCTACTCCCTTTGTCTTGAACAGGCCGCCATGACCGAAAATTTCATCTGCCTGTACCTTTTCTTCCTTAAACAAAATGTCCAGCCCTATTTTCAATGCTGCCAGGGAAGAATAAAGGTGTGTCCTCATAAAATTCGCCAACGTAAATTTGCAGTCAATATCCCGAACAAACAATGGCCGCCCTTCCTCAAAGCCGGTTACCGGCTCGCCGGAAAAATAACAATAGGATAATAACCCGCCGCAGTCTTTGTCGCCTTCTAATGCCTTATTATACAACGTTCCGAAAAGCTTGTCCATATCTACTGTTATACCCATCGTTACCATAAATTCTTTAAAAAGGTTTACCCATGCATTCAAATCGGAAGTACAGTTATTGCAATGCACCATACCTACCAGGCTTCCGTCCGGTGTAGTCACCAGATCAATTTCCGGATATACCTTAGAAAGTTCTTTTTCCAGGACAATCATAGCAAATACACTGGTTCCTGCAGAAACGTTGCCCGTACGTACTGCAACGCTGTTTGTGGCTGCCATGCCGGTTCCCGCATCTCCCTCAGGAGGGCATACCGGAATACCTGCTTTCAGTCTACCGGAAACGTCCAAAAGCTTTGCCCCTTCTTCGCTCAAAGTTCCCGCATTTTCTCCGGCAACCAATACCTTAGGCAGGATTTCCCTAAGTTTCCATGAATAATTTTCCCCAGCAACCAATTCGTCGAACTGTTCCAGCATTTTTGCATAATAATCTTTTGCATCCGTATCAATAGGGAACATACCGGAGGCATCGCCTATGCCCAATACTTTTTCCCCTGTCATTTTCCAATGGACATATCCTGACAGTGTTGTCAGAAAATCAATGTTTTTTACATGCTCTTCTTTATTCAGGATTGCCTGCCTTAAGTGGGCAATACTCCATCTTTGGGGAATATTATATTGGAATATTCCGGTCAATTCCTCTGCCGCTTCCGCTGTAATCGTATTCCTCCATGTACGGAAGGGTACCAAAAGCTCCCCGTCTTTGTTAAATGCCATATAGCCATGCATCATTGCACTGAAGCCAATGCTTCCCACCGTTTCAAGGACCACCCCGTACTGCTTTTCCACATCTTCAGCCAGCTTGCTGTAGCTGTCCTGCAATCCTTTCCAGACCATATCCAGGCTATACGTCCAAATATTATTTTCATACTGGTTTTCCCACTCGTGGCTGCCGGAAGCGATAGGGGAATGGTCTTCCCCTATCAGCACTGCTTTGATTCTGGTAGAGCCAAATTCTATGCCAAGCGCCGTCCTGCCGTTGATAATCATCTCTTTTCTATCCATCGTTCCCTCTCATTCTGCCGCCCAAACGATATTGCAGCCCATATATGCTTTACCTGAATGCAATCTCATTCCATCTCAATTCATTCTTAAAGTTCCTGATAGTCGTGTCATTATCAATGACCACACTCTCAATCCCCATTGCCGCTGCCCAATCTACCATCTGGTCTACGCCCAGGTCATAAGAAAATGCCGTATGGTGCGCACCCCCTGCCAGAATCCAAGCCTCTGCGCCTGTTTTCAGGTTGGGTTGAGGAGTCCAGAATGCTGTCGCTACCGGAAGCTTCGGCATCGGTTTTTCTACCTTTTTACAATCTACCGCATTGATAATCAAACGGAAACGGTTCCCTAAATCAATCAAAGAAGTCGCTACTGCCGGCCCTGTTTTGGAAGTAAATACAAGACGTGCCGGGTCTTCCCTGTCTCCCATAGAAAGCGGGTTTACTTTAATTCCAATTTTCCCTTCTGCAACAGTAGGGCAGACTTCCAGCATATGAGCCTGCAAAATGCCTTCCTTGCCAGGCACCAGATTGTAAGTGTAGTCTTCCATAAATGAAGTTCCCTTTGCGTCCTTCATGCCGGATGTCATAAGCTTCATCAAACGTACCATAGCGGCTGTTTTCCAATCGCCCTCTGCCCCGAAGCCATACCCTTTTTCCATCAATCTCTGGATTGCAAGCCCCGGTAACTGCTGCAAAGCGCCAAGGTCGCCAAAATGCGTAACAATTGCATGATAGTCCTTATCTTCCAGGAATTTTTCAAAGCCGATTTCTATCTTTGCCTGAACCGCTACATGTTTTCTAAACTCCGCTTCATCCCTTCCTTCCAGAAGGATATCATATTTAGAATAATATTCCTCTACAAGGGTATCCACATCCCCTTCTGCCACATCCTTAACATAATCCGCAATTTCATTAATCGGATATGCATCAATTTCCCATCCGAATTTAATCTGTGCTTCCACCTTATCGCCTTCCGTTACCGCAACATTCCGCATATTGTCGGCAACACGGCATACCCTGATATGGGAAGATTCCATAATGCCGATTGCAGTCCGCATCCAGTCCGCAATCTTCTGCTGTACTTCTTTATCGTTCCAATGCCCAACTACGATTTTCCGCTCAATCCCCATACGGCTTACAATATGCCCATATTCCCTGTCGCCGTGAGCCGACTGGTTTTCATTCATAAAGTCCATATCAATCGAGTCATAAGGGATTTCTTCATTAAACTGTGTATGTAAATGCATCAAAGGTTTTCTATATTCCTGCAAACCGAGAATCCATGACTTTGCCGGGGAAAATGTATGCATCCATGTGATAACGCCTGCACACTCTTCATCTGCATTTGCTTCATTAAAGGTTCTCCTAATCAATTCATTCGTAATTAAAGTCGGTTTCCATACTACTTCAAAAGGAAGAATCCCACACTTATTCAAATTTTCCACAATAATCTTGGAATGTTCCGCCACATTTGCAAGGCACTCATCCCCATATAAATCCTGTGATCCTGTACAAAACCAAAATTTGTAGTTCTTTCCTGCTTTCATTTTACCATCCTCCATTTCCACTATTTGCATACTGTTGAAGATTTACCATAACAGTTCCGCTTTTTACCATACCTCTTTTCTTTATTTTATTTCCTTTCTATCAAACTTGTCAATATTTAGTTATCAAAAATATAATACAAATACAAAATAGTTGTACTATCACATTATAGTACAACTATCTATTTTCCATCATCTCATCTATATATCCCCTATCCCACAACAAAATTTTCAATTTTTTTGCTGCATCCACCGCAGGGGCAGTAAAATATTGGTTAGTCATCACGGCACCTACCATACAATCATAATAATCCCTGCCCGCGTAAGCTTCCTGTACCGCCTTTACCCCCACGGAATCCGCATAGCACTTACACTGTATGGCATAGGTAACCCCTTCCTTCTCCGCTAATACATCAATCCCATAATCGCCGCTGCCTTTTGTTACCTCCACTTCCGTAAACCCATTGTCCTTTAAAAGTTCTGCACAAAAATATTCAAACTCATGCCCTTCCATATCATCTATAAACCCCGTCCTCCTTTTCCGCCCGGCACGTACTATAGCTATGATTCCCATACAAATCAATATGCCCATAACGGACACCGCCAGAATTATCCATACCTCATTCTTCATTGGTTTTCCCTTTCCGTTATTCTTTTTCTCTATATTTCATGCAATTTCATATTGCATACAACTCTGTCCTATTATACAATAAAAAAATATACCATTTATTTTATTACAAATCATAAATCCATACAACTTTTTCCCAAAGGGGGTTTCTATGTTTGATTTCAAATTTGATTGGTGTAAAGAAATGGAATGCGGCGTCAAGGCCATTGACGACCAGCATCAAATACTCTTCCGTATCGGCCGTGACATGGAACAACTCATTATGAATGGATGCCAAAATGCTACGAGCAAAGAATTGCTGAATATCGTCTGCGAACTAAGGGAATACACTTCTTACCACTTCTATACAGAAGAAGATTTAATGGCGAAATACAACTATCCTATGTCCGATAAACACAAAGCTTCCCACGTAGAATTTCGATCCAATATCCTCAATATCAACCTGCCTTTACTGGGAAAGCATCCGGAACAGGTACTTCCCCAGATAAAGATACATTTACAAGACTTTTTGTTCAACCACATATTAATAGAGGACCAGGAACTAGGCCGATATATCAAAACATGCGCCAATGAATGACGCATGTTTTTTATTCCCGCGAGCAACGAGCCAAGTGGCTGCTTGCAGACATTTGGCGACTGCCGCGAGGGTCAAATACCCCGCTGCTCTACAACGCTGCAAGTTTGATACCCGTTGCTTGCAGCGGGGTATTTGATTTATGCCCAACCCCGTGCAGAGGAAATATTGCGCATGGGGCGCGTGACGAACTCGATGATAGATTCATATACCAAAAACCAGCCCGACGGCACCCAATGTCATTTAGTTAGTGCCTTGATTCAGCCGTGAGGAACATAAAATGCTCA
>CAJUSR010000021.1:0-3395 GCA_910588855.1 uncultured Kineothrix sp.
GTATAAAATTTTCAAAGTTCACAAATTTCTGCTTGACTTTTTATTTGCAGACTTAGTTTCCCTTTCGTTCCTCTCCTGATTCCCCTTTCGTTCCTCTCCTGATTCCCCTTTCATTCCTCTTTTTATGCTTTTCATCCTTTCTCTTATTCTCTTTATTCCCGCTCCTCTCCCACTCTGCTTCTCAAATTTTCCCTATTCCCCTTTTCGGTTCTTTTCCTTATTCTCATTTCTCCCCTGATTCCATTCCATTTCTCGTTCCCTTTTTTTTTCATCAATCTGTCCTTATATTCCATACTTCTGCCGCTTCCCCCGTTATGATTTCCTCCCGTTTTTCCAATCCGAAGTAATAGTTAAAAATGTTTCTCCCTACCGCAGTGGCATTAGAAGAACCATACCCATTCGCAATCCGTACCGTTACCGTTATTTCCGGAACCTCCGCAGGCGCATATCCTACAAATAACGCATGGTCCGGCCGCGTTTCCGATTCCTGCGCCGTACCGGTCTTACCCGCAACGGGAATCCCCATTTCTTTTAACACCGCATTATTCCCTGCAAACTGCACCATACCGGAACAAACCGCAGCCCATACGGAATCCGGCAATTCTATCCTTTCTTCCATTACCGCTTCTTCCTCTATTAATTTGCCGTCCACATCCGTTATCCCCTTTACTAAAGAAAGGGGATAAACGTCACCTTTGGAAGCGATTGTATTCACATAGCGCGCCAATTGGACAGTCGCATAGTTATGAGTGCCTTGCCCTATGGCAGAGGGAATCCCATAAGCATCCGTTATGTGTGGCATAGATTCTGCAAGTTCAATTCCTGATTTCTGTCCTAAATAAAAAAGTTCCGCATAGTCTTGCAGTTTTTCTAAGGCAGCGCTGTCTTGATACCCTATTTCATCTATTGTTCCCAACCGATACGCAATTTCGCACATATAATCATTACATGAAAATTGCAATGCTGTAGGGGCATTTTCCACATTCCCATGTCCGGAATGCTTCCAACATTTCAAACTGGGGGCAACTTTATCGAATACTCCATCACAAACTACAGCGGAATCCTGCGTTATGGCACCTTCCTGCAAACCGGCGATTATGGTAATGGGTTTTAATGTAGAGCCGGGCGCCGTCAATTGCTGTGTTGCCCGGTTATAGAGGGGTAACGATTTATCATTCAACAACTGGTTGTAATATGCCGCTTCCATCTGATTCGCCAAACGGTTATTATCATACCCCGGGTAAGATACAAGAGCCAGCACCTTCCCTGTATCCGCTTGTACAACAACCGCCGATGCCGAACAGGGGTCCAACGCCAACTGTGCCGGTGTAATTTCCAATTGTTCGATTTTCTTTTTCATAAAAGCAAAAGCATCCATTTCCCCCGACATTAACTTTTCATAATCCCTATCCCGGCTGGGTAAAATACCTTGGTCGTACAAAAGCATACATACCTCTTTCCCTGTAATCTCATCCTCCAATATCATCTGCCGAAACAGCAGCCTTTCAAATCCGCCATCATCCCTTGTCTTTTTCTCCACGCTGTCTATCAATGCCTCATACATTTCTTCTGCCGTAAAATATTTCTGTTCCGCTTCATAAAACGTTTCCTCTATCCATCCTTTTTCAATTGCGTACATCAAATACTCTTTTACGCTAATCCCGCCCCCTTTCCACTCCATATAAACTTTATCCTCTTTATGGATTACATCATCCTTTAACATTCCTGTCTGGTTTACGAGATAAGATAAATATTCTTTCATTTCTCCGGTCAAATCCCTATACGCAGTATCCCCATCACGCAACTGGACAAGCAACAGCCCCAATACCTTTTCATATTTTTCTTCCAACGCCTCTGCCATCTTTCTTTCCAAATCCGTTGCATCAAAACGTCTTAAATAACCGCCTAACCGAATCACCTGATTGTCTGCCAATGCCATATATACATCCCCGATAGGGATACGGATATGGGAAGTATCCGAAACCGCAGTTTTATCAAATTCTTTTGCAGGGATTAAATTGCTTGCCAAAATCCCCGCCAATTCCTGCTCCAAAATATGGTACACCGCCGTTTGCAGATTTTTATCAATCGAAAGATATACATCCCTCCCGCTCTCCATTTCCTTTATTACTTTATCTTCCCCCACCATCTTTCCCACATTATTTACTGTAATCTGCCGCTCTCCATCCATGCCCTGCAGTTGCCCTTCAAAATACTGTTCCACCCCAGCCTTCCCGATTACCGAATCCGCCGTATAGTTCCTGTCGGAATCCCCATACTGTTCCAACTCTTCCGAAGAAATCTTTCCGGTATATCCAAGAATATGCGAAAATGCTTCTCCTCCGGTATAAACACGTTCCCAATCCTGCCCAATCCCAATCCCTGTCAATGATTGATTGTTTTCCAATACATAAGCTACCGTTTCCTCCGATACATCCCTCGCCAGTATAATCGGCACATATTTTTTAAATGCATTCAAAGACAGCATATATCTTATTCCCACAATAGTTAAAACTTCTTCTTCCGTGTATTCTTCCGGCAATCCGTATTTTTGCAATTCTTCATCAGAATATCCTTTTTTCCCTTCACCGTAAAGCGCAAATTTATCATTCCCTGCCAGAAACTTTACCATAGTATTGGCGTCCATGCCAGCCTGTTCCTGCGTCATATCCAAGGGATCCGCTTCCCCAAATACATCCGCTTTGAATCTTAACAACGCGCCCCCATTTACCGTATATTCATAATTGCCATCCGCCCCAATCACGATTTTCAGCTCATTATTTATCCGTTCATGGTAATCATCCAACTTTCCTGCAATCTGGTAAATTGCACCATTTAATGAAAGATTCCGTTCCCTTTCCGATGCATAATCCCCTTCCTCCACCATAGTTACGGTAAACACCAGCTCATTATATGCCAAGATTTCCCCGTTGCAGTCATATATCATCCCCCTTGTATTGCTGTCCTTTACCGTTCTGGTGATTCTTAACTCAAACTCCTCCACATACTTTTGCCCGTTTACAATCTGCAGTTCCCATGTCCGGTAAAGCAGCATGCCAAAAAGAGCGGCAAATATTACAGGCAAAACAATAAGCCTTATATTCCGTCCTCTCCTCTCCTTATCCTCTGCTCCCACGCTATCCCCTCCAAGCCACCCGTTATTCCTTAACCACATATCCTTTTCTTCCCTCTTATTTCTTTTACTTCTTATTCCTTTTGCTTCTTATCTCTTTTGCTTCTTATCTCTTTTGCTTTTATCCCTTTTATTTCTTATCTCCCTTTCTTTTCTTGGAATTAATAACATAAAATATTACATTTGTAAGATTTTATGTCAAAAAAATACTAAGATATATACATAATGAATGTTCTCGACAAATCCGGCTCCGCTGTCAACT
>CAJUSR010000021.1:3495-31165 GCA_910588855.1 uncultured Kineothrix sp.
TCCCAACTTCCCAACTTCCCAACTTCCCAACTTCCCAACTTCCCAACTTCCCAACTTCCCAACACGTAAATCTTACACTAGTAATATTTAT
The DNA here is from genome assembly GCA_910588855.1 of uncultured Kineothrix sp. GTDB lineage: Bacteria > Bacillota > Clostridia > Lachnospirales > Lachnospiraceae > Kineothrix. The sequence goes on from CAJUSR010000021.1 coordinate 3,587, forward strand.
ATGTCAAGTTCATGCCATCCCTTTTTTGAAAAAGTGAATATTCATACTCCCTTTTCGGAAAAGTGTTCCCACTGTTCATCTCCCAAAATTTGATGAATATTCATATATTCTTAATTCTTCACGCGATTTAAGCAACTATACTTGAAAAACCATCTACTGAATATTGAGAAAATTAAAGATGAGAATTGAAAAAGGCTGCCCGTTTTGATTGGGTAGCCTTTTGGATTTAATTTGACTTATCTATCATGTGAAAGTACAGCGATTTCATATTTTAAATTTCTTCATTTCCTTTTCCAGTTCTTTGGAAACTTCCTCAATGCTGCCTACCTCGCTTCGGATGTCCGTCAGCTCCTTTTCCAAAGCTCTTATTACCTCTGCCGACAGCCCTTCCGTTTTCTGCGAAATATCGCAAATCCTCCGTCTGTTCCACGGTGCCTTCCGCTATCTCTTTCAATGCCGTACCGATATTCCCTACATTTGCCTCAATGTCCTGCAGCTTGCCGGAACATCTGGACAATTCTTCAGCAGACGCCATAATCCTTCCCAGAATATCGGAAATTTTATCCGCCATTATATTAAAGCTTCCTGCCAAAAGCCCTACTTCATTCCCGTTCCCTTCCTCTGCACGGATAGAAAAATCGCCCTCCGCCGCTTCCTTTATTAACCCGGTAATAGAAATAAGGGGTCTTGTCAGTTTCCTGACAATAAGTATCACCAGCAAAAGGGCTATCCCCATACCGGCCAGCAGAATAAATGCTGCGGCCTTTAGCATATTGTTCACCGTCGCCATAGCGGAACTTTTCTTATGCAAAGTAATCAACGACCAGGAATCCGATTCCCCTTTTAGCGGAATTGCCGTATAGCTGACATAATACGGCTTCTCTTCATAAGAAACTTTCCCGCTTCCTTCTCCCCCTTCTATTACCTTATCGATGATTTGTTTAAAGTCTTCCGGAATCTCCAGCGGAAGCTGTTCCGTCACAATATTCCCTTCCGCATCCCTCTTGGCATTTCCTGCCCCGTCCTTAACCGGAACCGTCTTGACCATTTCCTGATAATTATATTGTTCTTCTATCTGTGTGGTATCGGGATGAGCCACCACTACCCCTTCCCCGTCAATCACGAAAGAAATTCTTCCATCTTCCTCCCTGGAATATTCCCCTATCAAATCCTGTAAAAAATCAAGCTTCAAATCCGCCGCATGAATGCCTACCAATTCCTCCCCGCGGTACATCGGAAAGAAAATAGAAGCGCAAGGCATTCCGGTCGCAACGGAATAGTATGATTTTGATATAAACGGCTTTTTCTCCGACATAGTCTGGACAAACCACCATCTTGTAGACCGGTCTGCCAGCTCCCCCTGGGAACGCCCCGTCTGCAATCCATCCGTTCCTTATATGTAAATCTGTTCCAAATAGGTATTCCTTTTCACGCACTGCGCCAAAATAGGCGTCTGAATATCCGTCTCCATTGTTAAAATACTGGGGTTCTCTGCCAGCCCTTCATTAATGCCGTATGCGCCGTCCATAAAAACCGCTATCTCCCCAGCCAATAAATTGGAAATATCCCTGTTTCTGGAATAAATATCTTCCTCATAAGCAGTTATAAATACTATGAGAATAATTGCCGCAAGCACACAGATTACCGTCATCATGGGAACAGTCATCTGTCTGAAAATACTCTTTTTCTTCATATAAGTTCCTTCCTATCGCCTGAATAAAAATGTCGTTAGTAATAAATTATAACATGCTTTGTACAGCAATTGCAATTATCTGGCAATAAAGGTTCCACAGAAAAATTCCAGCGCCTAATTAGTCGAGTAGAGAAGATTCATCTTCCCCTATTTTCTGCGCGCCGCATAGCGGCATATTTCCTTTGCATGGAACTGAACATAAAAACATTAAAAGGCACTGTTCCCATACATTTTTTCCAGATACTCTTCCGCTTCCCGCCTCGACTTGAAAATAACAATGTCCTTCTTTCCCCTGTATTGGTCCAGCAGCCTATAAATTGGGGGCAGTTCCTTTTTGGGGAAATCCATAATCCATTGCATAAACTCTTTATCAAATTCCTTTTCTATCCACGGTAAATCTTCCCTCTTTTTCCCTATACGGGATTTTGCGCCCGACAAACAAACTTCCAGCGGAACATCCAGCAAAAAAACAGTATCACATTGATTTTACGTTTATAAGGAAGTATTCACAACAACTATCATCAACGCTGACAAACAGGGTGCAAACAAAAGCAGAGAGCATATCACTTTCATTAGTGGTCGGTTCTCTGCTTTTTGTTACGCAGTAGAACGCCATTTTTGAGGGTAGGAACATAAAAATATCGTCTAAGTGTTTCCCATGCTCTGAAAGCCGCATAAATCAAGGACTTTTTAACCTCTACTGCGTAACATACCTACCCAAGAAAGCAGTAGTTTTATAAAGCGATTGGATTAGACGGATTTTGAACACCGTAACAACTCCCGGTGTTGGATTATCCGATATTGGATTTTCCGACACCGGGTTATCCGACATCGGAAAATCCAACGCAATTAAATAAAGATATAACTAACTAAAGAAAAACCAAATACGGATTTAATCAAATATCTATTCCTTTCCTATCCTTTCCCCTAACCCCTCTCCTTTGAAGCACGATATAGCGGTAGAATTGCAGGAATGGAAAAGAATGGAATTGAATGGAAACGGCAGTACAAGGAAATATCGTTTACTATGTTACGCAATAGAACGCCGTTTTTAAGGATAGGAGTACAAAACCCTTACCCTTGTCCTTATCGCCGCTGTAATGCGCTTAAATCAAGCGAGAAACACCCTCTATCGTGTAACAAACATTCCATACTGGATTGAGGGCGAAAGCAGTTTACTGATTTCGCCCTCTTGACTACCCACAAGCAAAGGCGGGAAAAGCTGTCAAGGGCGCGAAGCGCGAAGTTTACCCTTGACAGCTTTTCCTGTCTTTGCTACTTCCTAACGGTCGAAACGGAATTTCAATATGGCTTCAACCAGTTTAGCCTTTAATCTGTCCTGTATATCGTCATTGATATGCCCCTTATACATAGACAGGTATTTGATGTGTGCAGTGTAATACAGCAATACTATGTTTATTGCTTCCGGCTCTCCGGCAACAGCTTTTTTGATTACTTCAAAAGGTATCAGTTTTTTGTTCCTCATGTTCCAATCTCTCCCATTCTTTTCGTAGCTGTTTCAATGCAACATTTCTCCTGTGGTTTATCGTACTCCTGCAACGCCCGTACAGTCTGCCGATTGCTTCATCACGATAACCAATGAAGTAATAAAGCAATAGGACTTCCCGCCTTAATTCCGGCAATCTTGATAATGCCGTTGCCAACCGTTCATCATCAACGATAACTTCCTTTCCCAACACAAGAAATACGGTCGGCTTCTCCTGTCTTTCAAAATAGCTGTCCATAGCAGACGGTTCAAAGTGTCTTTCCGACATCAGATAGTCAAGGGACACTTCCCTTGCTTCTTTCCGCTTCAAATCCCGCCATGCGTTGATTGCTTCATGGCGTAATACAATCTTGCAGAACGCATTGAAAGCATATTCGATATGCTCCATGAATTGTTCAGAATATCTCATTTTCTCTCACCCCCTTTCTTCCCAGTAGGGGGCTATTACAGCAAACGCCCATACCGCATAAAGCGGTACAGGCATTTGGGTAATACATGATTATCGGGTTTGCGAAACGGTTCCGATAATATGAGTTATTAAGACACGCTAAATGATATGTATGTTCATATTCATAGGCAGAAAATCCCGTTCTATCAGACAGGATTTTTTTAACAGTTCACCATAAGAAACATGATTCGGATAATAAAAAAGCAACATGGCGATACCCCCAATGCTTCTAAGCATTCGATACCGCCATGCCTTAAAAAAAGTGTAACTTTAACACACCCTCTGTAAATCCATTTTTGAAAAAGGGAAACGGCGGTCTTGAATGTTGTTTCAAAACCGCCGTCAAGCCGCTTTATTTTGTTAAAAACGCATGATAATCCTGCCGCCACAACAACGGTTTTTTTTATTTCCGTAGTGGCGGATATTTTGTTAATACATAGAAAATATTTTTTTGGCTTTTTCCTTTAGAATGTTTCTTGCTTCAACCGGTTCGATAATTTCAACGTATTCACCAAAAGAAAGCAGATAAAGGAAAGTCCAGTCGCTAAGCTGATATCTGAAAGTTACTTCCAATGTGCCATCATCTAATTTTTTAATATACTTCTCTTGAAATTCATCATAAACCTTATACGCTATCTTTTCTGAAAAATGCAATATGAATACGGGCGTATTGTATTCTTCCTTATAGACAGGGGTAATGGAAAAATCCTTTGGCAGTTCACGGTCAAATAACTGATTCGTTATTTGAAGCTCCCTTATGCGGGACATTTTGAAAGTGCGAATATCCTTTTTATTTTCTGAATAAGCAACAAGATACCATGAATGCGATTTGAACACTAATTTCAACGGCTCAACAGTCTGATGAGTTACAGTCAATTCGGCATTAAAATAAGTAAATGTAATCACATATTTGTTGATTATCGCACGTTCCAAAGCTGTAATGTTATTTCGTTCTTTTTCAGGACTGCCCCAATAGGAGAAGTCAATTTCCAACCATTCAGATTGTAAATTATGGCTAAACAGTCCGGCAACCTTGTTTAATGATTTGTCTGCATCGGGGTAATTTGACGATTTTAAAATCTGCAACGCCTGTACAATATTGTTTTGCTCCTCTTGTGTGAAATAAGATTTATCCAATGAGAAGCCTTGTAATAAGGACAGCCCTCCGCCAAATCCCTTTTGTGACGTAATTGGTATGCCTGCAACCGAAAGTATATTGATGTCCCTGTATATTGTGCGGGTAGAAACACAAAGTTCTTCTGCCAGTTGTTTCGCTGTTATATTTTCATGCCTTAACAGGAGAAACACAATTTGAATAAGTCTGTCTATCTGCATATCATCACTCTTCTTTTTTATATTCAGCGGCAAGCTGCCTTAGCCTGTTCAGATTGTCTGAATTATCACCTAAATCTTTTTCAAGCATGGAACAGGGGAATCCGTCACACTCGGCGCAGCTTTTATAAGATTTTTTAGTGCCGCATAGTCTTATTTCACAATCGCCACACATCTTTTGGGACACCGTATCAGAATGACATCCCAAACAATACATATCTTCTTTTGAAAATTTATAAGTGTCCGTTGAATACTCGTCTGCCAGTCTGATTTGCTCGGCTGTATCTTTACGGACAGAAGCCAGATAAACCGCACATTCCCCACAATTCAATCCACAATATGCTAAATCCATTAAAACACTGCCTCCCCTAAATATTTGTCATGTGGAACGATTAAACACTTTTCAATCGTTTTCCAATAGCTGTTGTAAAGATTTTTCTGTGCCGCTCCATAGCTTTCTTTCGTATCAAATTCCCAATAAAGCATATACTTAACACTTTTTACAATGCGGGTGATTTTTAGCGGTGGAAGCCCCTCTTTAATTTGTTCCATGTCTATGTGATACCCTCTTTTGACAAGCCGGAGCAGAAGCAGTCCCTCCTGTTTTTCCAAAAGGCTTTTAGCTTCAAGCATTAACGCTTCAAATTCCTCTACCTTTTGTGGCTTGACTTGATAAATACATATTTCTGTAAACGGCATATTCATATCCTCCTTGTGTGTATTTTAGCATTAGGAATATGACAGCAAGTGTGTCGCATTCCTCTATTTATTTTGAGGGAAATAACAAAAATATGGCTGTTCCCATTTTATGACACAAAATCTCTTTTCTTGGCACGCCATAATTATATACGGACTTCTGAATAATTGCAATGACAGTGAAATTTTTGAAATTGTATAATTTGTTGTTTGGCATTTTCCAAACTTCCCCGTAGTAGGGAATAAGGAAAACTTTTTTGAAGAATTTCTCTCAAAAGTCCGTCAAAATCGTCCTGTGCGGTGTTGTAGGTAGTGAGAGAGTTTATCAGAGGGTTTGGGATTCTTCCCAACAAGCAAAATCTGTCCGGCAAGCCATAGCGCAGACGGGCAGATTTACGGAAAAGGGTACCCTTTTCCTATGCTTGCTCCGAAACTTTTCATTTTAACAAATACGGAAAGGAAGGGAAAAGAATGGATTGGGAACTGGAAATCAAAGACAGCGAATTTGTACCGCAAAAGAGAAAGCCAACAGAAGAAACCGTCTGCTACAAAATCGGCGGCACATACTATGAAGTGTCTACCTCCTGCGGCGGTTCGGAACGGCTCCGCGACAAGATGATACGGCTCATAAAAGCAGAAACCGTCAAACCGCCCAATGACAAACAGGGATAAGTGCGATATAATAAGGTTAGCACTTCTGTTTGTCGGGCGTTCATTACAGGAGGAATGAACACATGACAGCAAATACGAATACATACAAGCCCGGACAGATAACAGCATTATACGCCCGTCTTTCGCAGGAAGATGCGTTAGATGGCGACAGCAACAGCATTGTGAACCAGAAAGCAGTCCTCTCCAAATATGCGGCGGACAACGGCTTTTCCAATCCCGTTTTCTTCATTGACGACGGTGTATCGGGTGTGACGTTTGACAGACCAAATTTTAACCGCATGATTGCAGAGATTGAAGCCGGAAACGTGGCGACGGTCATTGTCAAGGATATGTCAAGATTAGGGCGCGATTATCTGAAAGTCGGCTACTATACGGAAATCTTTTTCGTGGAACGTGACGTGCGCTATATTGCAATCAATGATGGTGTTGACAGCGCAAAAGGCGACAACGATTTTACCCCGTTCCGTAACCTGTTTAACGATTTTTACGCCAAAGATACAAGCAAAAAGGTGAGGGCAATCAAGCGGGCGCAGGGACAGGCGGGGGAACATCTGACAAAGCCGCCCTACGGCTACATGGTAAGCCCTACGGACAAAAAGCAATGGATTGTAGACGAGGAAGCCGCCGCTGTGGTGAAACGGGTTTTTGATTTATGTATCGGTGGGAAAGGTCCCATGCAGATAGCAAAAATCCTCAAAGAAGATAAGGTACTGACTGCCAAAGCCCACTACGCAAAGAAAAAGGGAAAAGCACTTCCCGAAAATCCCTATGACTGGAGGGATAGTACCATTGTCGGTATTTTGGAGCGTATGGACTACTGCGGGCATACGGTGAACTTCAAAAGCTATTCCAAATCCCACAAGCTGAAAAAGCGGATTCCAACCACAAAGGAACAGCAGGCTATCTTCTTCAATACCCATGAAGCGATTGTGGAGGACGCAGTTTTTGAACGGGTGCAGGAACTAAGGGCAAACAAACGCCGCCCCACAAAAGCGGACAGACAGGGATTGTTTTCCGGCTTGGTATATTGTGCAGACTGCGGGAGTAAATTACACTTTGCTACCTGCAAAAGCTTTAACGGCTCACAAGACCATTACCGCTGTGCAAAGTATAAAAGCAATACGGGAAGTTGTACGGCTCACTTTATCCGCGAAGAAGTGTTGAAACAGATAGTGTGGAGCAGAATATTTGACGTAACCGCCCTTTTCTTTGATGACATTATGGCTTTCCATGAAATGATGTATCAGCAACGCTCCGCTGAAACAGAAAAGGAAATGAAGCGCAGGAAGCGTGAAGTCGGACAGGCGAAAAAACGGATTGCAGAACTTGACCGTATTTTCAAACGGATTTATGAGGACGACATAAGCGGGGCAATCAGCCATGACAGATTTTTGAAGCTGTCCGCAGAGTATGAAGCGGAACAGCGGGAACTGGAAGAAAAGGTCAAGGCAGACCAGCAGGAAGTCGATACCTACGAACAGAACAAGAGCGATTTTGACAGCTTCGCCGCGATTATCCGCAAGTATGTGGGGATAAAGGAACTCACCCCCGCAATCGTCAATGAATTTATCAAGAAAATCATAGTCCATGCGCCGGAAAAGGTGGACGGGAAACGGGTACAGAAAGTAGATATTGTTTTCAACTTTGTAGGGGAAATCAATTTCCTTTCTGCCACGCAACCGAAACGGCAAGGCGCATAGGAACTCGAAAAGACGGTACAGCCCTTGTAATTGGGGCTATACCGCCTAATCTGAAATTACTTCCCTCTAACCGTAAACATTTCCTTTAAACGGATTTCCAATGTCCGCTGGTAATTCCCGTCAATAATCCATTTTTCCTTTTTGATTATCTCCTTCAGCCCTTTGTCAAACTCTTCCCTGGAACAATTGGTTTGATCCGGCTTATGCCATAGCATATCCAAATAGTACAACGGAAGATTTGACGCATCCCGCAATTTACGGGCAAATGTACTTTTCCCTGCCCCAGGGCATCCAACAACAATTGCTTTTAACATGATAATCTCCATTCCGGATTGTTTACGCAGCAAAGCGATGCAAATCTCAAATTCGCGTCTGCCATCAAGGCTTATTGGTGACGCTCCGGCACAAATAGCCATGCGATAAAATCAGCTATCAAACTGATTTTTCACACTATCCCTCTTAATATATTTTCATAGATTTCCCAATCATCATCTTTAAAAACATTAAAAATCACCCGCTCCATCACACTGTCATGGGCTTTTAAAAAAGCCGTTACCGTCTCTACTGCAATTTCTGCAGCTTTTTTGTTCGGGAAATGAAATTCCCCTGTGGAAATACAACAAAAAGCAACCGATTGGATATCATTTTCCATACAACACTTCAATACATTCTCATAACAATTTTTCAAGTCCTGACAAAGCGCTTCATTTATCCCGTTATATACAATGGGGCCCACCGTATGGATGACATAATCACAGGGAAGATTATAACCTTCCGTCAAAGTAGCAGTGCCGGTAGGTTCTTCATAATTCTTCCCAAATTCCGCACACCTGCGGCTCATAATACGGCTGCACTCTTCCCGAAGCTGCATACCCGCCGCACTGTGGATGGCATTGTCAATACACCTGTGGCATGGCACAAAGCACCCTAACATCCGGGAATTAGCGGCATTTACAATTGCGCCTGTTTTTAACCTTGTAATATCCCCCTGCCAAAGCGATATTTTTTCCGCAAAAAGCAGCCCGCTGCCAAGCTGTTCCTTCGCCGTAGGTATATCCGATAACTCCACGATGCCTTTTTTCCCCAGCTCTTCCTGTAAATATTTATCCTGCAAATCCAGTAAATCGCCGGAAATTGCTCCCGGCATACGGATATTCATAAGGGAGCGGATTGTATTTTTCTTTTCCGCCAGACTATACCCTGCCGTTTCCATATTTTTATACTCTTTAAAGTCTTCCTTCAATTTATCCAAAAAAATATCAACTCTATCTTTCTCTTTCATTGGAACCTCCAATACAATCCGCGTTTTAGCATGGAAAGCTTTCCATATACTATATCTTCCCGTCAACCGCCTGTAAATTTATCATAGCAATTATTTGGTTTTGCATATCTTCAACAGTTTCTATCCTAACCCTGCCAATACTATTTCTGATGGTTTCAAAATTGATATCGGGATACATTCTTTCACAAAAACAATTCGTTTCAGGAGACGCCCCCATAAGGGCTGTTACAAGAGAATTAACGTCAAACTGTTCCAGAGCTTCTTTCAGTTCTTTTTCAGGAATTGCAGTAATCTGCTCAAAATCGGTTATCCTTTGCGGCTGTATCTTTGGCTCTAATATGTCATTTATTGTGATGCCATATAATTTGGAGATTTTCAGCAAAACCTCTAAATCCGGGATAGCTGTTTTCGTTTCCCATTTTGAAACTGCCTGCCTTGAAATGTCTAATTTTTTTGCTAAATCATTTTGCGTATAATTATGGCTTTTACGCAAAAACTGTAAGTATTTCGATATAATATCCATATTCATAAAATCACTCTCCTTATTGCCATTATAAGGCATAAGGAAAAAAGAATAAAGAATACGGAAAGCGCTAAAAAGCAAATATCCGTTGCATATTTCACTTTGCCATCTTGCGCAATCACAATACAATATGCCTTTCCTTTCCTCGCACAGGGCATAAAGCCCAATTCAACCCGCACGAAGAAATATCAAATCTATCTTTGCAAAGCCCTGTAGAGCATTCCGCTCTGGCATATCGTTAAAATTTGTGGGTTTTGCCCCTGTTTTCTTATTCTGTCAGTCATGCAACAATGCCAAATCCAGAGCCAGCAAAAAGCATTTCACCTGTATGTCCCATTCACGCTCACTTCCAAGCAATTCATTATGCCATTCTTCCGTTCCAAGACAGTCACTGGCAAATAGAAATGCCTTTAATGCGAAACCATAATACTCACATACAGCCTGCATGCCTGCAAGTTCCATTTCTACGGCAATGCATCCATCTTCCCTCAATTTTTCAGCCTTCCCGGAAGTTTCACGGTACACGGCATCCGTAGTCCATGTGCGCCCTGTTACATTCGGTACCTTTTTCCCTTCCAAAAAAGCTGCAACTTTTTTCCAGCCCTTCATCTCAATATATTCAGACGCTGCTATATAATGGTAAGACAATCCCTCATCACGGTAAGCCCACGTTGGTATAATCATCTTTCCGTCTGTCAACTGGCTATTTAAGGTTCCGCAGGAACCAAACAACACATAATCCCTGCATCCAGTCAGACAATGGGCTTCTTCCAGACAGGCCGCCGCTCCCGGAGCGGAAACCAAAGTCATATAAAACGCAACTTTTTTCCCCTTCCACTCCGTAAGATAAATCGGATGGTTTCCATTGCAGCATTTAATTTCCGCTGCCTGCTCACATTCCAAATGCTGCAAAGCCCATTCAATCACTTTATATGAAAAAGTCACCACACACACATCACATATTTTTTTATGTTTTCCATAAACTGCTTCCGGTGTTAATAAAGGCTCTGTCTGAATGTCCAATGTTTCGTGTATCATCCTTCCCCTCCCTTGATGCCATGCGTTGGCTAAACTATTTATCCTTAATGACAGGCTTTGACTATACCGTTTATCCTTATTGGCATACATCCACTATACCGCTTATCCTTAATGCCATACATCATATCACAAAATCGTTTCCTTTTCTATAGGTTCTATAGGATTCCTGTGAGGGCATTCTCAACAGCCTTTTTTATGACAATGCTTGAGTTTGTCGCACCTGACACTGCATCAACATCAATTTTCTGTTCCTCAACCATTCTGTCTACAACGATTTCTGCGGGTTTTCCGCGCCCGTTTTTATGCTCCAGAATGTCAATGTTTATCACCGCTCCATCCTGAACCGTCACTTCCACTTTAGCAAAAATTAAATTCACATCATATTCTCCAACGTGAACTCCGTCGGGAATTTGGGAAATGTCTATATCGCTAAAAGCCGTTTCTTATGTAACCTATCGCAAAGAACCCTCAAAGTATCCTCCCACAAACATGGGTAAAAACAGAAAACCGGGCATACAGCTGCAAAAAGTATCCCCGGTTCCTGCCGCATCCATCGTCTTGTTACTCAGAAACGACCTGGTATATATTTTTTCCACTCTTTTTCTTTTCCTGAATCTCCTGGACAATCTTGTTGTAGGCTTTCTTATTTAAACGGTAAAAAAACAAAACGGCTGCTGTTACAATCCACAATACTCCTGGCACTGTGGTGAAAGAATGCTTGATGATTGCCAGCACTGCCGGATTCTGCTGCTGATTCGCCACATATCCGAAGCTGCCCAAAACGCCTGCCAATACAGAAGTTCCAATCGCCATCCCTATTTTGTTCCCTAAAGAGATAAACGCATATTGGAAACCGTCATTGCGGAGCCCTGTTTTCCATTCCCCATACTCTACGCAATCCGGTACGATTGCATAGATAGCCGTATTAAATCCCGAGAAGAAGAATTGTGCCAAACAGGAAAACAGATAAAACGGAACAGGTGATTCCCCAACCGTAAAGAAATACATACAAAACATGCTGATTCCCGTAAGCAGCGCAAATATCGAAGCCGAACGCCCCTTATTGTTTGTCAGGCGAAATACAATTGGGAAACAGGCTGCACCAATGATGGAAGGGATAATGATAAAAAGGGAATAGGTGCTGAATAATGTCTGGTCACCTTCCACATATGTAAAATAGTAGAGCGCGTCCGCATTTCTCCCATAAAGCGTTATCCCGAACAAAAACTGCCCTGCCACCGCAATCATATAAGGCCTGTTTTTCGCAACGGAAGATAGCTGCACTTTCAGGGATGTTTTTTCTTTTTCCGGCACTTCCACGACTTCCTTTGTCTTTGCAAAACAAAAGATGTGGCACGCTGCAAAAATACATCCATAGATGATAGCTATTAAAAGGTAGCCTTTCCTGTCATTCCCCTTGCCAAGCGCCGCAATCAGGGGAACTGTTATAATATTGATAATTCCGATAGCAACCATCGCACTGACGGAGCGGAACGTATTAATCTTCGCCCGTTCTTCGATATTCTGTGTCATCGCACCGCACAAAGTCCCATAAGGGATATTGACACAGGTATACCCTAAGACCAAGATACAATAGGTAACTGCCATATAAATAATTTTAGCAGTGGATGACCAGTCAGGATGCGCCCAGAAGGTCAGCATCAATACAATAGCGGTCAATGGCGCAGCGATTAAAAGCCACGGACGGTATCTCCCCCATCTTGTATGCGTCTTATCGCTTAACCCTCCAATCACAGGATCATTAATGGCATCCCAAAACCTGGAAAACAACATCAAACCTGCCACTGCGCTCATCCCTATCCCAAACACATCCGTATAAAATATCATCAAGAAATTCCCCACAAACATCCAACTGAAATTACATCCCACATCCCCCATGCCATAAGCGATTTTACTAATCAACGGCACTTTGACATCCGTATTCTTCCGCTCCATTCCAATCCTCCTTATTTGCTATAAACATTGGTCAAATTCCATTTTTCCTTTATCCGGTTCCATAACCGCAAAAAATTTATCCCATTTTCCCCAAAAGGCAGAAAGTCAACCTCTCCATCCAATATACAACACCCCTTCTCTTCTGCCATTCAAAACATTCCTTTAATCTCCTTCACATTCCGTATAACATGGATAAATGCGCTATAAACTGGCGCAGCCTGCCTATTTTTTCCTATCCCAATCGTTACGTTCCCTCGTTTTATACTTGTTTTACACTTGCCCCCCTCTTATCTGCCGCTCCCTTCACTGCCCGGAACGTAACCTGAACTCCAGACGTTGTAAAAAGGCAGCCGTTGCTTTCAGTCTATTTGTTAAAACCCCAGCACAGATACCCTGAAAGCAGCCGCCCTACGCAATATGCCGTTCATCTTATCTCTTACATTGTTCTTCAGCTATTCGGCAATGCGTATTACCGCTTTTACAATATCCGCCTTGTTATTCACGCTATAGTCCATAGCTTTCTGCGCTTCATCCAGTTCAAAGATATCCGTTACAATACCTTTTAAGTCTACCTTGCCTGCCGCAACAGCCTCTATCGCCATCGGATAGATATGACGATAACGGAACACAGTTTTGAACGTCAGCTCCTTATCCAGCGCCAAGCTCATGGGAAGCGTCATTTCTCCACTCTTGCTGTAACCCACCAGCACGATTGTAGCCCCTTTCTTCGTCATATGTATTGCCTGCACTGTTGTCATCTGTGTGCCTGCGGTCTCCACTGCCAGGTCGCAGCCTTTTCCATCTGTCAATTTCCTTACCTCTTCCACAACGTCTGCTTGTGCCCCATTGATGATACCGTCTGCACCAAGCTCCAATGCTTTTTGGAGACGTTTTTCCATAATATCTATTACATAAACTTTGGACACGCCCATTGCCTTTAATGCCATCATTGTCACGAGCCCGATACAGCCTGCCCCCATGACAACCGCTGTCTGTCCTGCCTTTGCGCCTCCCTGCATGGCGGCATGAAAGCCCACTGCCAAAGGCTCAATCAGAGCGCCTTCCATCGTGCTTACATTATCCGGCAGTTTAAAACAAAGACCTGCTTCATGAGCCACATATTCCTGAAATACCCCGTCCACCGGCGGTGTTGCAAAAAATACCACATCCGGGCAAAGGTTGTAATTTCCCGTTTTACAGAACTCACAATGGCCGCATGTTTTGCCCGGTTCCAGCGCCACCCTGTCGCCGACTTTCAGATTCTTCACATCTTTCCCCACTTCCACAACCGTTCCGCCCGGCTCATGCCCAAGTACAAAGGGCGGCTTAACCACATAATCGCCGATTGCCCCCGTTTCGTAATAATGCAGGTCACTGCCGCAGATTCCCACATACTCCAATTTGACAAGCACTTCATTATCCTTTACTTTCGGGATATCCCTCTCCTCAAATCCCATCTTGCCAATCCCCAGCATTACCGCTACTTTCATTTTTCCTTCCATGACCGTTTCCTCCACTTTCCATAAATTTTTTTGTTGTCATCCCGCTGCGTTCATCCATTTCAGCACAATAATTTTGTTTTTATATTTCTTTTTATTCTTCTTTACATATTACTTTATTTATTACTTAATTAAATAGTTTTATTATGTATATAATTTTATTGTCGCAACCTTATTTTGTCAACTTATTTTTGCCAAATCCTGCACTTTCGTCGTTTCTGCCAAAATCCCATCTGAGCTTTTATTAAAAATTCACACAAAAAAAGAGGCCTCATTTCTGAAGCCTCTTTCTAAACTATCCTTCCCTAATTTTATATCTTGCTAACAAACGTCTCTATCACTTTCAGCGCTGCCCCTAATGCAGCGGCCGCCACTTTATAATTGCAGGCTTTCACATAAGGTTCCTTTTCCTCAAAGGTATTCCTTTTAGCCACTTTATCCCATAACTCCTGAATATGCGTACCTATGCAGCTCCCGACATAGCCGCCTAAAACAATATCACAGTCCAAAACCATATGGATATTATTCACTGCAATGGACAAATAGTCGGTATAAGTGTTCCATATCTTCACCGCCTCCACATCCCCTTTATCCAGCAGGCAAAAAAACTGTTCCAGTTTCCCATCTGCCGCATCGGACAAACGCCATGCCGCACAATACGCATCCAGACATCCCCTTTTTCCACAATAACAGTTTTCCCCATCATTTACTACTGTCATATGGCCGACTTCGCCGCACCGGAAATTCTTGCCTTGTATCAATTCATTTCCGTTATAAATCGCACCGCCTACCGTATTGCTTAATGAAAGATAGAAAAAATGTTCTTCTTCCTCTCCATGAAACCCCTCCGCATAAGCCCCTGCGTTAGCATCATTGAGGAAGAAACATGGATAAGGGAAAAAAGCGCTTACCGTATGAAATGGTACGGCTTCTACGCCCAATATATGGGAATAAGTTATCTGCCCTATATCCAAATCTATGATTCCCGGGAAGGATATACCCACCCCTAAAATTCTGCTCCTGTCAGCGCCGCTTTCATCCAAAAAAAGTTCCAGCCTTTTACTGACTGTTTGATAATAAGCCTCTTCGGGAGCATATGGCTGATGGATGCGCTCATATTTTAAAATTTCACCCACAATATTGGTGAGTACCAATGCAATATGGTTCTTGGTAATATCCAGCCCAACCGCCAATCTGCCATTCACCACTGCCGATAACGCTTTCGCCCTTCTCCCGCCGGTTGACTCAAGTTCCCCTTTTTCCTCCAATAAGCCTTCCGCTATCAGTTCTTTTGTAATCTGTGTTGCTGTAGGCAGGCTAATCTTCATATTATATGAGATATCCGGGTTTGATACTGTTCCATGTTTACAGATATAACGGAAAACCTCATTTCTATTTTTCTTTTTTACTTCCATATTTGTTATTTTTTTCTTATCCATACCATCACCTACACTTTATTAAAGTAGTTTCTTAAGTGTATCACTTTTTTTAAGAAAAAGCAACTTTGTGAAAGAAACCCTTAAATTATTGTGAGAATTTCATTTCTGTCAAATCTGTAGCTCAAGAATTGTATTTCTGTCATTTTCCTGTATAATGAAACCATACAGGGGAAATATGTATCCATAACATTAAAGCCCAAGACATTTGAACAACGGATTTGGGCTTTATCTTAGTTATGGCAACAAACCCGCCTATCAAAAGAACAATCGCCGCTATGCTTCCTTTCAGGAAATTTAAAGAAGAAAAAGGAGAAATGCAGATATGAAACCTATATTATCAATTAATCATTTAATCCGGGAGGCTGAAATTTTCTGTAACTTTATGTCCAAAGAAAACCACCCGGAATTGCTGGGAGTAACAGACGGTAAAAAAGTTGGTACATATGTAGAGCATAAATTTCAGCATTACCTATCCGGTAATTATACAGTTACTATTGGCAGCAGTGCAAAAGGCATTGATTTACCTGATGAAAATATTCAAACCGATATAAAAGTTACCTCTATTACCCAGCCCCAATCAAGTTGCCCATTTAAAAATGCCCATCAAAAAATATATGGTTTAGGTTATAATCTCTTAATATTTGTATATGACAAACATGATAAAAACAATAAGTGTTTTCTACAATTCAAACATTGTGCTTTCATCGACAAAAAGAGAACTGCTGACTTTACTATTACCAAACGTCTTCGGGAAATGAAGAAAGATGGTGCATCTAAAGAGGATATTATTGGATTCTTGGAGGATAGAAATATTCCCGGCGATGAAATTATTTTCAACGAGTTAGCAGAGGAAATTCTGAAATTAACTCCAGAGCAAGGGTATTTAACTATTAGCAATGCGCTTCAATGGCGGTTGCAATATTCAAGAGTAATTGAACTAAATAATACAGTTGATGGGGTAACCAATTATGAATGGTAAAAAGGAGTATGGAGACTATCAAACACCAGAATATTTTTCTCTGGCTATTTGCCAGTACCTTAAAAATGAAAGGCATCTTGCACCCTCCGTTATTATTGAACCAACTTGCGGAATAGGCAATTTTATAAAAAGTAGTTTAATATTTAATGCATCACAAATTATAGGTATCGAAATCAACCCGGAATATTGCAAAACATGTGAAAAAAGTATTCTTGATTCTCGGGTACGAATCGTAAATGCTGACTTCTTTACTTTTGATTTAAAAACAATAGCGAAAGAAAAAGACCACTTATTAATTGTCGGAAATCCACCATGGGTTAACAACAGTACATTATCAAGTTTGGACTCCGATAATACACCGGTAAAAATAAATTTTAAAGGGTTGAAAGGCATAGATGCCATTACTGGGGCGAGCAACTTTGATATATGTGAGTACATTATTTTACAACTTATTGCATCATTGCATGGAACAAACGCTACTATTGCAATGTTGTGCAAAGCATCTGTTGCAAGAAATGTCTTCATAGAAATGAAACGCACACATACCAGGTTTTCTTCTTGTGATATTTTGGAATTTAATGCAAACAAAGTGTTTGGAATCAATGCGAACGCATGCCTATTAATCATAGAGCTTAGTTCAGCAGATATATCTGCTGAAATTTCTGCTAATATATGCAATGTATATTCTTTTGATAAGCCTAAAGAAGTTAAAAATTCATTTGGTTATATCAACGGAAAACTTTATAGTAATACGAATAAAAAATCAGATGATTTTTCAGGAAATTGTTGCTTTGAGTGGCGGCAAGGTGTAAAACACGATTGTTCAAAAGTAATGGAATTATCTTTAAATGGAACATCTTTTGTAAATGGATTAAATGAATCTGTCGATATCGAAAGAAGATATGTTTTTCCACTTATAAAGAGTAGTATGTTTAAATCTCCAATTATAAATGCTTTCACTAAATATGTGATTGTGACACAAAAAAAAGTGCGGGAGGATACTTCCCATATAGCATTTGACGCTCCAAAAACATGGGCTTATTTAATTTCTCATAAAGAGTATTTTGCAAAAAGGAAAAGTTCAATCTACAAAAATGCACCTGATTACTCTATGTTTGGAATTGGGGATTACTCCTATGGACAGTATAAAGTTGGAATCAGTGGTTTTTATAAAAAACCTTTTTTTTCCATTCTTGTCTCCCCCGATAGCGTACCTGTTATGACAGATGATACAAGTTATTTTATTTGTTTCCCAACATATGATACCGCATACGTTGCCATGTTATTTTTAAATTCCAAACGTGTACAACAATTTCTTTCTACTATTGCGTTTCTGGACGCTAAACGTCCCTATACAAAGAAAGTACTTGAGAGAATAGATTTCCATAAAATACTCCATACTATTCACTTTGAAGAACTTATCGATACCGAACTAGAGTTGGGATTAGAAGCATATGTGAACGAAAGTATGTTAAACAATTTTAAACTCCTGCCAGAATTAAGCCAAGAATCACTAATGATATGTTAAAAGCCACACCAAAGCACCCATTTTCCAATGCCCTCTTCATCTCCTTTCAAAAAAGCCAACCTCTTTTATGCAAAGCCAATATGGCTACGTCGGTTCACGTCCGGCCGAAGGACGGGCCAATTCCAAGGCTGGTCAAGCGCAACCATTGGGAGGAACCTGTCCGAAGGACATGGTATAACATAAAATGGTCTAAAATAATAAGAAACCTCTTTTTTCTTACGGAAAATAAATATATAATCAAAGTATATTAATACGTAATTTCAAATGGAAAGGGGGAATGGTTGCACCGGGAGCAAGTGCGGATTCATCCACATTTGTTCCTTTTTTAGTTCAGGATCTAAACAATGCCGGAGGACAAAACTTTTAACGCTAAAAGCAAGATGGGCATTTTGCCAAATGCTGCATAAGATAACAATTGTCCGTCCGACCGCCACTTCTTTAAAAACCAAATGATATATTTTTACAAAGGAGGGATTATGGATGAAAAAATCCATCAAAAGATTATTAGGGATTTTGCTCACCGCTTCCATAGCGGCGGCAACTGTTTTTCCAATGCAAAGCACCAAAGCTTCAGAAATTAACCGTGAGATTAGCAATGTAGCCCAAAAGGAAGAAGAAAACACAGTTTCCGCCAATGTGCCGGCAAATATAGCCGCTGAAAATGCTGCTATGCCCTCGGCAGATTCTTACGACATTGACCAGCCCGTCATTGAAAGCTTCGAGTTTCTGGAGAACGGGCAGGCACTGACCCAAAACGATACCCTTCATTTCAATATGTCTGTTTATGATGCGGACAGCGGTATCAAGTCCATTACTGTCATGTTATCCGGAGGTACCCCCTACTGTTCTGCACATTTATATTTCCAACATGTGAGCGGGAACCTATATACAGCCACATTTCCCTGCAGCGACCTTCCCAGTGACAGAGGGGATTTTTATGTTTCCCAAATCCGTATAGAAGACAACGCAACCAACTTTGTCGAAGGGGAAATTTATTCCTGGCCAGAATGGAACTACCTTTATTCATTTATGTTAATAAATGAGGATGAAAGGGATATCTCTGCCTCTAATTTCCAAATACATAAAAACGCTTCCCATGAAGACGGGAATTTGAGGGTAGGCGACAGCGTTACATATACTGTCCAAATTGATTCCCAAGGAATACCAATCAAAGAAGGGTCAAAAATGCAACTGCATACTACCGATTCCAAATATTTCGACGAGGTCACTATGGACTATGATGCCCAAACCCAAACACTGATTGGCACACATACCATTACGGACCGCACTCTTCCGGGAGAATGGGATATGACTTCCATTTACGTAAACGCCCCCTATATGTATACCCATTTTTTCTATCCCTATAAAATCGAACCGGATAATAATTTAAAGTTCACTGTTGTTAATGAAGACTACGATTATGAAAAACCAATCATTGAAAGCATTACCCTTGACCAAAACGGACAAATGTTAAAAACCGGAGATAAAATTACCATGAAAGTAAAAGTAAAGGAAAAAAACCCTTCCTCCTTTATGTACGTATACTTTACTCCGGAAAATATAGAAGCTTCCGGTTTTTCGGTGGAATTACGGTTAAACGAAACGACGATGGAATATACAGGGGAAGCCGAAATTACCAAGGATGCTTACCCCGGAACATGGTACCTTATAAGCTTAACCCTATCGGACAGAAACGGAAATTCAGCCTCTTTGTCGGACTTCCGTGAAGATTGGGATACGGCACGCCCATGCTATTTTACCGTGGATCCAAAAGGATATGACGGCGATATTGAAAGACCCATTATCGAAAGCGTTACGCTTGATAAAAACGGGCAGTGGGTACAGCCGGGCGATACCGTTACCATGACCGTGAAAGTGAAGGAGAAAAACCCTTCCCCCAAAACATATGCCATTTTCCACCCCCAAGTATCTTATGTTTCCAGTTCCCTTGAAGTTGAACTGAATTATCGTGCGGACATCAAAGCCTATGTCGGCACCATCCCTATCACAGAGGATACCTATCCTTGCGAATGGATGCTTACCCAGTTTTCCGTATCCGATACGTACGGCCATCATTCCTATTTGTCAGATTTTTTTCCGGACTGGCTCTCCACCTTCCCGTGGTACTATAAGGTAAAATCCGGCAACACTTACCGGGAAGATGTAAAAAATGCCACCTTTTCCTTTTATGGGCTCGCCCCCCAAGCAGACGGAAGCTTCCAATATGACTCCTTCATTTCCTCCCAGAGTGCGAAAAACGTAGGCAGAAGATGTTCTTTAAAGGAGCTTGGGATTTCGTTTCCCCAACCAATGGAAGGGGTAAACGCCAAATGGCGAAGCAACTGGCATGGAACAGAAGTCAATGAAGATACTGTAATGCTTTTTAGTACCAGTTCTGACTTCTCCTGCGACTTCTATGCCACCTATGACAAAGGCTGCGCCAATGTAGCCCTTACCTATATGACAAAAGACGATGGAATAAAGACGGTAACCATACCGTTGTTTACCGACAAAGAAGCGACCTATCAGGAAATATTGGACTCCCTCACTTTGCCGGAGGACGCCCGGACGGAAGATTTCCTTGGCTACAGGCTGGAGGACGGTTCCAATGGGGATATGCAAGTAGGGGATATTTCCTATCTTTCTGTGACGGCCCAATACGATAGCTGTCAAGTGGCATGGCACACAAGATTCTTGGACTGGAACGGCAATGAGTCCTACAACACCATCTCAAAATCATACCTGTCAGGAACTACCCTGAACGAAGCATTGGCAGACCTGGAATCCCCCGGTTCAGGCGGTGGGCTGGAATTTGAAGGCTGGGTTTTGACAGTGCCTACGGAAGACGATATCTTGTCAGAGGCTATGACAGAGCTGGAAGTAGTCGCCGTATACCGGGGGAAAACTACCGTAGACGCTTCCTACACCTACCGAAGAGAGGACGGCAGGCTGGTCTCCGGCCACAGGCTGATGGCCATGAACGGGGAAAACCTCACCGATGCGGAACTACGGCGCCAGGCTTCGGACGCCTTTCAGGAGATAAAGCATCTGGACGGCCTTTCCCTTTCGGAGTGGGAAGGCTTCACCGGCATAACTTTTGGACGGTACCGGGAAGCCGACTTCTGGGCGCTTTACTCCAACTGCGTTGCCATTCTGAAATTCCCGGATGGCTCCTGCCAGTATATAGTCATGGACAAAGGCTCCCCTTTTACGCTCCCAACCGAAAACGAAAAATACACGGACATCCTGTGGGAAGGTTTCGGGGAAGGGGAAACTGTGACTCTTACCAGCGACAGGGAGTTCCTTGTGGCAGATGCTACCCCCCGCGATGGAAGTACCCCGGCTACGCCTGATAAGAAACCACCGGAAGAGGAAATCAACCAGGTCATAGAAGAAATCAGGCACAGCGACGCTGGGGCAACTATCCATGTGGACATGAGAAAGGCCACCGTCATCCCCAAAGAGGTATTGGAGGCTATCCAGGGAAAGGAAATCAACATTGTCCTCCACATGGAAGGATATAACTGGTCCATCGGCGGAACCAATGTGCTTGCAGACAACCTGAAAGATACGGACTTAGAGGTAAAAATAGACACAGACGCCATCCCCGGAAGCCTGGTGGATTCCATTGCCGGCGGAAAGCCCGCCACCCAGCTTTCCCTAACGCACAATGGGCCATTTGGTTTCCGTGCAGACCTGACCTTGAATCTTGGCAGCGAGTACCACGGGCGCACCGGCAACCTGTACTATTACGACAGTTCCGGGAAATTGGTGTTCCGGAACGCGGGGGTAATCGGAACAGACGGGCAAATAAGCCTATCCTTCTCTCACGCATCCGATTATGTGGCCATCATTGATGCAGACCCTTCCGGAAACGGTAGTCAGGATAACACTCAAAATAACAGCCAAAGCGGCAGCCAGAACAACAACCAAGATAATAGCCAGAATAATGGCAAAGAAACAAACCCAGTTGAAAGGAATGAGAGCAATGGGATTCCTAATTCCCGCGGAAGCAAGGGCGGCAAGCCAAAAAGCCCGAAAACGGGTGAATACTGAAAGCTGGAGAAATGTTTTTAGAAGCCAAAAAACTGAAAAATTACAAAACAGGAGATTCGTTTAGGAAAATAGAAGGCTTTTAGAATCTAAAAACCAGAAAGCACAAAATCAGGCGAATAATTCAGGAAGACGAAAAGTTTTTAAAAACTGAAAACCCGGATAATTAATTGTAAAACAAATCACTTCTGGCTTTAAATAAGGGAACGGTATGCCCCAAATAAACCATACCGTTCCCAAAACTTTGCCCAATCGTTTGCTTGGCTGTCTTGTTGCACAAGTGAATCAGTCTGTAGCCCTCAACCGTAATAAGCACATAATATAAGCCCTCGTCAATCAGCATTCTGTGAAGCTGCCGCTTCTTTTTCCTGCCAGTCTAAAAAACCATGCCAAATACGTTTATGTCTAAATACCGTTTCTACAAACATATATTATCGTCAATACTTAACATTTACACCCACAAAGATAAATAAATATAAGCTTTTTGATTGATTTTTACAGAATAAATCATAAAAAGCCTTGCTTCCTACCTGTAAAAAATAGTAAAATATAGGTAAATTAATTATGAAAGAAAACACACATAAGAAAAGATATGATACGTTATCTGGAATCGCCCTTTAGCAGGAGAAAGGAGATGTTTTTATGGGAATTAGCAGCATAACGTCAACGAACAGTATGTCAGCCATGCAAATGGCTGCGCCAAACTTAAAAGACCAAAAAAGCAAAAACATTCAAAGCGATATTACAAACGCGCAACAGCAGATGAAAAAGTTATCTTCCAAAGAAGACTTGTCTGCTAATGAAAAAACAAATGAACGGAAAAAGCTTCAAAAAGAAATATCCAGCCTCAACATAGAATTGAAGCAGTATCAAGAAGAACTCCGCAAATCACAGAAGAAAGAAGTTATGATGGCGGAGCTGCAAGAAGATACGAAACCTGCACCAGAAGAAAAAATGCAATCCGAAGCGGTCTCCCCAGATAGCGCAGACAAAAAAAGCCTGCCAGCCGATGAGAAACAGACCGCACAGCCGGGAACAGTCATCACCCAAAACAACGATGGCTCCGTTATTCTAAAAGATGCCGTAAGTCAAAGCAAAAACCAAAGCCAGATTCATAACGTAGATACCGGAAATAAACCGGTTGATGAGACCAAAGAAAAATCCGTTGATGTAGAAGAGGAAAAAGCAACTGATAATGATACGGATACCGACTCCAATTTATCTGCCCAAAAAATGCAGGCAATGGTATCGGCGGACTCTTCCCTACAACAGGCAAGCAATTTGGGAACCATTGTAGCCAAAACAAGAAACGGCATTGCTATTTTAAAGGGAGAAATCAATCAGGATGAAAACCGCGGCGTAGACACGGAAAGGAAACAGGCAGAGCTTGAAAAGATGGAGAAGCAGGAACAACGGGCAATGACATACCAATTCTCTATTTTAGGCGAAGCAAACAATACAATGAAAGCAGCAACGGAAACCAACGCATCCGTAAAGGACAGTGTACCGGATAAGGCAGAAAATACCCTCTATATCAGCGGTTTGAATATGCCTCAGGACGAACAGGAATTGCAGCAGAGGTTTTTCGTTTCGTTTGGGTAATTAAAGGGAAACAGGCAAAACTTATGGATGCCCCTGTATTTTACAGGAGGCATCCATTTTGTTTTTACTTGGACTCCTTTGTTTTTTCCCAGACTCTTTTGTTTTTTCCTAGATTTTTTACTTTTATAATAATCTATTTCTTTTCTACACCCCATAACCAAATCCCCCTTAGTACCCATACCGCTTTCTATATTTCATAAACACAAAAGCGGACAAGGCAAGCGCCATCAATTCCGCTGCAGGAGTTGCCAGCCAGATGCCGTTCACCCCAAGGAGCAAAGGAAGCACAATCATAGTGATGAGCATAAATACGAACGACCTGGAAAATGCAAGGACAGCCGAAACAATCCCATTAGATAATGCGGTAAACATCCCACTGGCAAAGATGTTAAATCCGATAAAGCACAATGCAGCCGTGCATATCCGGTTCCCCGTAACCGCCAGTTCATGCACCGGATTATCCGGCCTGACAAATACAGACACCAGAGGTCTTGTCAGCAAGCAGGATGCTGCAACCGTGATTACTGAAATAAATGCAATCACTTTCAAACTCACTGCCACCAGTTTTTTCAGTTTTTCATGGTTCTGTTCCCCATAGTAAAAGCTTAACATAGGCGCAACACCGTACGAATACCCTGTATAAAGCGAGCTGGCAAACATCAACACATACATGATGATAGTGACAGCCGCAACTCCGTCCTCCCCAACATAATGGAGCATCGTCCAGTTAAACATCATGGTAATAATTCCCGTAACAAGCGCAGTCGCCATTTCCGAGCATCCGTTTGTAGCTGCATTGGCAAGAACCCTAAACCGGAATACCGGTTTCTTAAAATGCAGCAAGCTCTTTTTCCTGCTAAAAACAAACAGTCCCACAACCGCCGTCACAGAATATCCAATCCCAGTTGCAACCGCCGCACCGCTAATCCCCATCGCAAATACCGCGATAAACAGATAGTCAAGCACCATATTCAAAACGCCGCCTGTCACAGAACAAATCAAGGAAAGGGTTGCTTTTTCACTGGCAATCATATACAGTGTAAAGTTGTTCATCAAAAGAATCGGCACAGTGAACACCAAATAACGGCTTAAATATTCCACACAATACCCTTCCACATCGGCGGAAAGGTTCATCCCGGCAAAAATAGAATCCATTGCCAGATATCCCACCAAACACATAATAACCCCCACAACCACATTGACCAGAATCAGAAACGTAAAGTCTTCCTTTGCCTCATCCGTTTTATGCTCCCCCATCTTTTTCATGATGACCGCACTTCCTCCAGTGGCAAGCATGGTAGAAATTGCCGTGACAAGCTGGATAACAGGCGCTGTCAGATTGATTGCCGAAAGCGCATCCGTACCGATTAAATTCGATACAAACAGGCCGTCAACCATTGTATAAAAAGACATGAACACTGTCATAGCAATGGTTGGCACAGCAAATTTCAATATATTTTTCAATGTTACAGGTTTTTCATATACGTTTTGATTTTCCATAAATTTTTCCTCCAATCACCTTGTCATTTCTTCCTGTATATCGTATGATAAACCATACAGTAACAGTACGGTCAAGCCCATAAATAGAAAAGGAAAAAATATTATGAATAAAAAGGACAAACTTCTCACAATCGGCCAATTTGCTGCCATGCATGGAATCAATAAAAAAACATTGATGTGGTATGATGAAATCGGACTGTTTAAGCCCGCCTCCATCAATCCCGAAAACGGATACCGCTGCTATAACTATTATCAAAGCCCCATTTTGGAAACAATCCTCCTGCTCCGGGAACTGGACGTTTCCATCCAGGAAATACATGATTTCATGAAAAATCGTTCCGCGGCCAGCCTGAAAAGCCTTATGGAAGATAAAATAGCCGACCTTAATCTGCGCATTGCCCACTTGCAGGCAGTCCGCACCACCCTATGTACGCACCACCGGAATATGTCTACCCTATTGACAATGGATTTATCCGAAATCAGCATTGTTGAACGAAAAGAGCGCTCTCTGGTCACCGTCGATATCCATCGGGAAACCTCCTTTGAAGAGAAAGTGGAACTCATCACTGCGGAAACGGAAAAATATCAATTAGGCCGCCTGCATGATGCTTCCTATGGCTCTATGATTCCCGTTTCCAGCCTGCTTGCCGGCAATTTTGACGATTATTCCAAACTCTTTATTGAGATTCCCTTCCTTACATACCAGAAAGGCCTTCACATACCTCCTAACGGGAAATATTTAAGGGCCTTCCATAAAGGGGATTGGGATAAACTTCCCCGGCGGTATGAAGAGATTTTCGCATTTGCCCGGAAACACAATCTGAAACTCCATGACTTTTCTTATGAAATGGGCATCAATGAAAATGTCATTGACCGGATTGAAGATTACATTGTGCAGATTGAAATCCCCATTGATGAATAACCCAAAATCATCCCCCTTCATAAAAGCCGCCTGCGCCATAAAGGCTGCAATTCACGCCAAATGACTGTATAAGCTATATACAGAATGAAAATACACTTGACCGACCACTTTGATTATAGACGCCTGCTCCGCTTTTCCCTGTCAGCTATCATAATGATTATCCGCACATCCATATACTGCATCGTAAATGGCTTCTTTGATTTAAATATAGTTAGAAAGTCGGTTTTCGCCCCCATAAACCTGATTATGCCTGTTTTAATTGGCGTAGGCAGTATTGGCTTTATAATTACCAACTTATGCGCATTGCAGGAAATGACGATATCTCTGCTTATGGAATCATCATGTATGTAAATATCATTTTTATAGCTGTTTATGTCGGGTATTCTTTAGGCAGATCCCCCATCGTAAGCTACAACTATGGGGCAGATTCACATTCCATTTTCATATAAGGCATTCCCCTTTTTAAGCAAAACCAAAGCCTGATATATACTACAAAAATGGAGCCTATATAGGCTCCATTTCCATCTTCCCAAACCGCAAACTTGAAGTATATCCCGGCTTCTTTTACCTCTGTCTTTTATTCCGCAATTCTTTTATCTGTTTCCATAATATGTTCCACCAGCCAATCCGTAACAAACTTTAAAAGGTCTTGGATTGCCTGTTCCTGATTGTCGTCTATGGCTTCCAAATCCATCGTTTCCAGCTTATGCCTGAAATTATCGTGCTGCACCTTTTGGGTAAACATCCTTTTATACTGAATGCTTTCCATATAAGCTTCCTCATGCTCAAAATGCATCTTTGTATAATCTTTCAGCCTTTGGATAAGGCTTGCTATATTGTCAAACTTATCCGGCACAAACTCATTAATACATAACTGATATATTTCATCCGCTATCTCAAACAGGACTCTATGCTCGTTATCAATCGACTCAATCCCTACTAAATATTCATCTTTTAATTCATACATACTTATTCGCCTTTCTGGTTGTTTGCTTGTTTTTATACTCACCGATCATCCTCAGCCCATTCGGAAAACCTTCCCGTGGTTGCGCACGGTTCGTTTCGGAATTTGTCCTCCCTTCGGTCAGACACGAACCGGCGTTGCTATAATGTCTACCGACATTATGCCATGTCCTTCGGACATGCCTTTTCCTTTGGTTGCGCACGGTTCGTTTCGGAATTTGTCCTCCCTTCGGTCAGACACGAACCG
>CAJUSR010000021.1:31265-63205 GCA_910588855.1 uncultured Kineothrix sp.
GCGCTGCTATAATGTCTACCGACATTATAGCATATGCCCCCCAAAAAAAGAACTATTATTTTCGGTGGGTGGTGGTGGTATGGATTACAGGAATATGGGGGGGATTGGCATTACCCTCCGTCCACGCGGATTACCATATTACTTTCTATTTCTTTATCGCTTCCTGTAATCACCTGTTCGTCTCCGGATACCGCCCCGGTTTCTAAGGCGGCATAGGTGTCGTTCTGGTCTAAGACTTTCACATAACGCATTTCCACATACCGTTCCGTACCTAAGATGCCATCCCGTTCCCCTGCCAGATATACATAATAGCGTTCCCCCACCCCTTCCCGGTGTAGGGCTTCAATAGGGATACAACAGTCGAAGCTTTCGGAAGTCTCATATTTTGTAAAAGTGCCGCTCATCCCCAGCGCACCTTCCCCTTGCGGCAGGTAAACCACTGCCCGGTATGCGCCGGAAACATCCTCTTCCAAATAATTAATCTCCAATTCTTTTTTCCCCTCCGGGGTTCCCAAAGTAACCGTATCTCCCTGGTTGACATACTTCTTTTGCTCTTTGGTAACCAAAGTTTCAAACTGATAAGGCACATCTTTATCCGCACAAACAATCGCCGCTCCGTCCACAGTGCGCTCCCCTACCGTCAAATTCACCTTCGTCACCGTTCCTGTCATATCGCTGACTACCTTTCCGCCCTCACGATATATTTCACGGTATTTTTCGATTTCCTTTTTCAAACGTTCCAATTCCATCTGGTAAATTTCCAATGTACTATCGGCACGGTTTGGGGTATTGGCATCTTCCAACTTCCTATCCGCCTCCCGCAAATTGTCCACATTCCCTGTCAAAGCATCCTCCCGCCCATATTCGGCATTCTGCACGCTTTCCTCCAAAGCCTTTTTTTCACTTTCCCAAGCCTTTTTTGCACTGTCTTCCCCTTCAAAATCCGGCTGCGTCTTCGGATTGGATTGATACTTTTCATAATCCTTTTCCGCTAAAGCCAGTTTATCTTTTGCCTCCTTCAAGGCTTCTTCTGCCTTCCTGATTTCTTCCGCATTACCTTGCCTTCTTACTTCTTCCAGATATTTCTCCTTCTCCGCCACTCCGACCTGATTCCCCGATACGGTCGCCCCTAATTTTTCCCCTTCTTTTACCCATTGGTTATACTCATGATAAGCCTTCTGCCTGTCCTCTTCGGAAGTTATGTCAACCCCGCTTTTTTTTAAATCATCCAACTCTTCCCCTGCCTGCTGCAAGGCTTTATCCGCTCTCTCCAAAGCGGTTCCTGCTTTATCTTTTGTCACTTCCAAGTCTTCTCCGGCACGGCGGATGCCTTTTTGCCGTTCTATCTCATCCAATGCCCGATTCTCCTTAAGGTCTGTAATCTGGTATTCCAGCTTGACCGCCTCCAATTTTTTTGCTTCGATTACTTCTTCCAAATCGTCCTTATCCAGCCAAAACAGTTCGCTTCCCTCTTCTACCTCCTCCCCGACGCGTACACAGATTTTCTGCACCCTCATCCCCGGCAAAGTATGTATAGCTACATCGCTGCCCTGCTTGATAATCCCATCCGTCTCCACAATATGTTCTATCCGCCGCTTTTCTGTCTTTTCCACCGTCACACGGGGCAGTTTGGAAACATAGACACTCTTAGAAATCAAAGTACATACCCACATGCAAATAAAAAAGGCACACAGTCCTGCCGCAATTTTTTCTTTCCTTTTCATCCTTTTAACCCCGCATAAACAATTCCCTGTTCCAAATAGTCCTGCCCCATCAAAAATACAAACACCGACGGTATCAATGTAATCACCGAAGCCGAAAAAGCGTATCCTGCCTGCTGCCAAGTGATTTCAGGCAGATACAGCGATAAGGGCCAAAGCTCCTTATTGTCCAAAAATGCAAGAGGCTGTTCCATCAAATTCCAATACTCCAAAAATCCCAATACCAATGCGGAAAGGATTCCACCCTTCCCCAAAGGCAACCCTATTTTTATAAAAACGGCAGCTTCCCCCGCCCCATCTATCCGCGCCGATTCCAACATAGCCGCCGGTATCTGCCGGAAACCTCCATAACAGATAAAAACAGGGAAAGTAGAAAAGGCTGCCGGCAATATGACCGCCCACTGCGTGTTCATTAGCCCCAATTGATCCAAAACCAAATAATTGGACAGCATCATTACCTGAAACGGCAGCAACATCAAAACCACATAAAGGGTAAAAACCGCCTTACCGAAACGGAACCGGTAAACTGCAAAAGACCACGCAGCCGGTACTCCTACCAGAAGCTGTCCTATCAATATGCAGCCTGCCATTTTTACGGAATTCCAAAATAATACAAAAAATTGCGGTGTTTCCAACAGCAGTTTTTTATAGTTTTCAAAAGTAGGGTAATCCGGCATCAGATTCCACTCAATGTAATCCCCCATACCCGTAAATACAGGGCTTAACCCTTCCCGCAGCTCATCCCTCCCCATAAGTGCCCCTGTTGCAAGGAGCAGAATGGGGATGCATACCATCACTACCGGAAAAACCAGCACCGCCTCCAGCAGCCCGCCCTTTATACGGCTTATCCAAGTTTTCACCATTTCCCTCTTATCCACTTCCCTTACCTCGTATACAATCCATACTTCATACTAATCCTATATACCATACTAATTCCATGCTTCATATTTATTTCACGCTTTATACAAATTCCATATCTTATACTGTTTTTCCATACTTTGTATTCATTTCATGTCCTACGCTAATCCCTTACTTCATATTCATTCCATGCCTTATGCCACATCCAAACCTTATACTAATTCCACAGCGCAGCTTTTTAGCAGTTCAAACACGGACTAAAAACCCATTTTTACTATGCCCTCCAATGTAAAGGCATATCTTATCTTAGCCCGTTCCTTTCCGGATTCCTCAAAGAATTTCTTTACGCTGCCCTTCGGCACAATACAAGCAATTATTTTCATCCTGCCTCTTTATCCCATAACCCTTGCAGCAACAAGATAAATATAAGGAAGAACAAAGCGCAGACTACCGCCGCCGCTGCCATTTTATCCAAATCCAGATTCACAAACCAGTTGTTAAACAGATGCTGCAGCATATAAATACTGTCATGAGGATAAGCGCCTGCCACCAGATAAGCCTCCCGGTAGATTTTAAAAGAGTTTAAAAAGGAGATTACCACAATAATATACAAGCTCCCTTTCAAATTGGGCAAAAGTACGTACCAAAACCTTTGCATCTTATTCGCCCCATCCACCCCGGCCGCCTCCAACATATCCTTGTTTATCCCCATAATGCCCGCCAGCCAAAGTACAATCGTATACCCCAAATTTTTCCAGAGATAAGTTCCGGCCAGCACGTAAAATGCCGCGCCGGAGCTTATGTAATCTACCGTTTCTACCATTTCCCCCATATGAAAAAGCAGACAAATCTGTTCCAAATATTTATTGAAAAACCCTTTTTCATAAAAAAGCATCTTCCATACCACTGCCACTGTTGCCGTAGGCATGGCAAGCGGGAATAAATAAAGGGATTTTACCGCCTGCATATGGCGTATGCTCCCCATCGCCAAAGCAATTGCAAGCCCCATTGCCACCAGCAGCGGGATACAGACAAGGGTAAAGCGAAATGTATTTTTTACCGCCAGCAAAAAAGCGCTGTTTGTAAATATTGTTTGATAATTCCGCATTCCTGCCCCTTCCTTTGTTACCGCGGTCATAAAGGAGCGCTTGACCACATCCCCAAACGGCAGCAGTACAAAGATTACCACCCCCAAAAAACTTGGGGCAAGAAAAAGAAACTTAGACATATTCCTTTTCATCAATCAAACCCCTTTCCTTTCTTCCCGCACTTGCGGATATACTACCCACCACGGCGCAGGCAATGCCCAAGCCCTTTGATACCTACTTATTCTGTCATATAAATTGCCGTTTTTCGGATAACCTCCTCTGCCGCTGCGGAAGCATCCAACTCCCCGCACAGCACTTTTACCCCTGCAAGGCAGACGGCATCCTCCAAAACCGGTTCCCTTACATAAGGTGTTTCCGCTTTCGATGCCAAATCCATCAATCGTGTAATTTCTTCCTCCGAAGCAGAATAAATATCCAATGCCAAATAACTTTTCCCATCCTCCGATTCGATGCCCATAGTGCCGTAACTGCTGCCATCCTCCTGGGCATTAATCAGGAACTTTTCCCTGCATTTTTCTTTATTTACAGGTATGCCATCCCAACCATCCCCATTTAAAACATAATCCAAAATCTCTGCGGCAATCTCCGGATACCCGCAGGATGTACTTATCCCCATAATCCCATCCGGTAAATAAACATTCTTCGCCTGTCCGCTGCAAGAGGTAAATCCACTATCCGTTTTCCCTTTGATTTTAAAGCAGGAAACCATCACATCAAAGCCAAAACTATCTTCGACAAATCCGGCAACAAACTTCTGACGACCGGATAAATAATCTAACATTTTCTCGCTTGCTGAACATTGGTATGTTCTGAGTTCCCCTTCCGGAATCCCCATTTCCCTCATTTCCTCTATCCATCGTTCATAGCTTTCCTTCTGTTCCGGGCCAATCCCCCCCTTTTCCATATCCCATATTTTTTTCGCCACCGTATAAAACTCTTCCAATGCCTCCCTGTTTATTTTCCCGTTTCCATCCTTCCATGACGGCGCACAGACAGGCAACAGCAGACTCAGCATTTCTTCTTCGCTCCTAGCCCCTAACAGCAAGCTTTCCCCGTCTTTTTCCCGATAACTCTCCATGACTCCTGCAATTGCTTCCAAACCGGCCATTTTTTCTATATCCTCCTGTCTTCCTACCATAAGAAACATGCGGAACTGTCCGGGCAATGCATAAATCCCTTCCGGGGTCTCAAAAGAACGAAGGATATTTGTAAAATATTTATCTTCCGTCTTATCTTTCATGTACGGAGATAAATCCATCAAAACCCCCTTTTCTACATAAGAATCTATCGGCATATCATCCAAAATAAGGATATCCGGCCCTTTCCCCGCCGCAATTTCCGTATTCAATTTTTTCAGTGCATCTTCCCTTGTTACCGCCAGATTTTCATCCATACCCGTCTCGTATTGGATATAAACTTCCGGATGCTCTGCCTGATAAGAGGAAATCACCGTTTTAAGCTGCCCATTCTCCCTCAAGCTGTACGCCTTCAACCGTATTTCCGGTATTGCAGGCGTATCCGGGTCATACACATAACGCATAACTTCACCGGAAGCACGAACGAGCAGAAAAACATCGTCCTCCAAAAGTAGCCCGTCTGCCAGCCCACAAGAAGGGTCACTCAAAGAATTTAATGTTCCGTCCACAACTTGTTCCATCACATTGCCGCCAATCACATGCCGGTATATCCCTTTCTCGAGCGCTAAATATAATATTCCGTCCTCGCCCGGCATAAGCAGTAAAGGCTTTACCCCTGCCACTTGCGAATCAATATTTGACCCAAACTGCGCTTTAAGGAAATCGTCCAGTACCTTGTCTTCCACAATCATGCCGGATGCCGTATCCACAATGGTAACCCCATCGCTGTTTACCAGCATCAGTTTTCCGTCCTTTTCCGTCATATATGTTGTCCAATGGGAAAGCTCTGCCACCTCTTTTTTCTCCCCCGTTTCCCTGTCTATCTCATAAACCCTTCCGTCTATAGAGGAACCAAACAACCTGCCGTCCTCGGAAAAAACAAGCCGATTGATATAATCCGCATCCTTATAGGAAACTGCAAGTTCCGTAAACGTTCCATCCGGGGCTATCAGCCCATACTTGGGCTGGAAAGAAAAATCTTCCATATGCAGTTCCATCCCCTCCGGTTCCTCACCGGCATCCGTTCCAGCTTCCTTCCTCTCACCGTTTTCTTCTATGCCGGTGTTTTCTTCATCTTTGCTGTCCGTTACATAAATCACAGCCATATACCCATCTTTGGCCATTGCCATATCATGAACCCAAGTGCCTTCTGCCCTCCATTCCTCATACCATGCCATCTGCTCCCACTCCCATGTCATACCATTATCCCTGGACACATATTTCCCGGCATTCCTTGAGAAAATTACCAAACTTCCGTCCTCCATCCGGGCAGCCTTGCTCTCCACCCCTAATTCATCCTTCAGGGAATCGTCCGTCGTCTCCAGATAGCGTCCCATCACCTTCCCATCGTCCAAACCATTCTCCGGTTTTACTCCTTCCCCCTCTAAACTACTCTTTACACTGTCCTTTTCCTCTCCGGTATTCCCCGTTCCCCCACATCCACATAAGCCGCCCATCCCCGCTATTAAACCAAACACCGTCAGCCAAGCTGCCACTTTTCCCATACTTTTGCTATATTTTTTTCCAATTCTATGCTTCATGCCTTACCCCTTCCTGATTCCCATCTATTCCCCCGGCTATTTCCCAGCCATTCCTATCCATCTCCATTATGGCCCCAATCATCCTGCTGGCCCAAATCCCGCAATACCTTTCACTCTGACATATAAATCGCCGTTTTCTGCACTACCTCTTCTGCGCCGGATAAAGGGCTTATCTCTCCGCGCAATACTTTACCGCCGGCTTCGCATACGGCTTTTTCCAAAATGGAGTCTTGTACATAAGGAACCGGGCTTTCTTCCACTACTTCCATCAGCCGCTCCACATCCTCTTCCGAAGACGCATAAAGATCCATACTGTAGCTGCCACTGCCGTCTGCATTGCTCCCTCCTATAGAAGCATAGCTGCCGCCATCCTCTTTGTCATTTGCACGGAATTTTTCTTTCAATTTCTCTTTATTTACAGGAATATTCTCCCAACCGTCGTCATCCAGCATCATTCCCATTAGTTCCACAGCAGCTTCCTGCTGTCCGCAGGTTTTGCTGATACCCATTAAATTCTTTGGCATAAACACACCTTTAGCCTGCCCGTTATAAGCTGCAAATCCTTTATCCGTTCCCCTCTCGGTCTTAAAACAGGAGGTAATCATATCGAACCCGCTGCTGTATTGCAGCAAGCCCACTATTAATGACTTTTCCCCATTCATATAACCAAGCACTTTACCGCCTACGGATAGCTGGATTTCCCGCATCTCATCAGCTCCGATTCCCGAAACCCTCATATCTGCCAGAAACTGTTTATATTCTTCCCTTGTATCGGTATCCAGCCC
The DNA here is from genome assembly GCA_910588855.1 of uncultured Kineothrix sp. Lineage (GTDB taxonomy): Bacteria > Bacillota > Clostridia > Lachnospirales > Lachnospiraceae > Kineothrix. The sequence goes on from CAJUSR010000021.1 coordinate 38,416, forward strand.
TGCATCTTCCGCATCCCAAATTCTTTTTGCAAGCGTATAAAATTCTTCCAATGCATTTTTATCCACTTTCCCTTCCGCATCTTTCCACGCCGGCGCACAAACCGGCAAAAGCAAGTTCAACACTTCATCCTCATTTCTTGCTCCTAATATTGAGCCTTCCGGTTTTTCTTCCCTATATTGCTCCACCACCCGGGCCATTGATTCCAAATCAATCATCTTTTCTATATCTGTTTTTTCCCCTATCACAAGGGCAATCTGGAATTGGGAAGGCACGGCATAAACCCCTTCCGGCTCTTGAAAAGCTTTCAATACATTGGAAAAATACTTATCCTCTTCCTTATCCGCCAAATAAGGTGTCAAGTCCAGCAGCACACCCTTTTCCTTATAAGAATCCATAGGCATATCATCCAGAAGGAACATATCCGGCCCTTTTCCTGCCGCAATTTCCGTATTCAGCTTCTTCAATGCATCTTCCCTTGTTACCGCCGAATTATCGCCAAGCCCGATTTCATACCGTATATATGCTTCCGGATGCTCTGACTGGTATTTGCTGATTACTGCCCTCAATTGTCGGCTTTCTCGTAAACTGTAGACTGTCATCTGCACTTCCGGCGTGGCAGGTATATTTGGCTCATACGTATATCGCATCAGCTCGCCCACTGAAAACAGCAGCAAAAATTCATCATGATTCACAAGAATCCCATCCGATAGCCCATAATTTGGGTTATACAAGGAGGTAAGAGACCCATCCACTATCTGTTCCATCACATTACCACCAATCACATGCCGATATATCCCTTTCTCAAAAGCCAAAAATATTACCCCATCCGAATCCGGCATAATCAAAAGCGGGTGTACGCCTTCTGTATTGTATTCAATAAAGTTCCCGAACTGGTCATGTAGAAATTCATCCAATATTTTATCTTCCATTACTTCCCCGCTATCCAGGTCCACAATGGTTACCCCTTTTACATGAACCAGCAGCAAACGGTTATCCTTTTCTATCATATAATGAGACGTTCCTGGAAGCTCTACCACTTCTTTGACTGCTCCGGTTCCCTTATCTATCTCAAAAACCTTGCCGCCTAACGAGGCGCCGAACAGCCTGCCGTCTTCGGCAAAGGTTATAAACTGGATATACTCCCTATCCCTAAAAGGGATATCCAACTCTGTAAATAACCCATCCGGCGAAACCAGTCCGTATTTTGGCAAAAAACTAATGCCCCTTTCTGATTCCGTTCCACTCTCCGCTTCTGCTTTACTCTCGCCTTCCTCTTCCGGCACACTCTCCTCTTCTGCTTTACTCTCGTCCTCCTCTTCTGCTCCACTCTCTCCTTCCTCTGTTTCAGAATCTTCGGCATAAATTACCGCTACAGAACCGTCTTTCGCCACCGCAATTTCCATAATCCAAACTCCACCGGCTTTTAGCTCCTCAAACCACGCCAGTTTTTCTCTTTCCCATGTCATACCGTTATCCGTAGAAACCCATTTCCCTGACTGCGGAGACATAATGGTTAAACTTCCGTCCGATGTCTCAATGATTTTACTTCCTGTACCCAGTTCTTCTTTTAAGGAATCATCCGCCTTTTCCAGATAACGCCCCATCGCTTTTTCTCCCTCTGCTGTCTCCTCCTGCATTGGATTTTCTTCTCTTTCCTCATCTTCCCCCTTATTTTCTCCTGCTGTGCCTCCAACCGTTCCGCCGCTGCCGGTTTCTGTCTGTCCACAGCCTGCCATCCCTATAGTTCCAGCCATCATGGCAAATATCAGCAGCCCGCCGATTACCCTTTTCACTTTCATCTTCATTCCCAGCCTCCTTCATCGTTCCGGTAAGCATAGCATCCATCTATTTCCTGAATACCTTTACCGCACAAAATTTCCCAGCCGCTTATTTTTACATATCCAAAATAAAAATCGAAATTTCCTCCACCCGGAATATTTCCCCTTCCCAGACTCCCGTTAAGCTCACATTGCTTTCTTTCTGCAAATCGCTTATACTACCGGGTTTTTCCGTACTTGTCATCCCGTCCGTCGATGTCCGTACAACCACCCTTACATCCTCATTATAATTTACTGTAATCAAATTCTCCTCTTCTCCACTACCCACAATAGTTACGGCAACTTCGCCCCCATCACCATCATCTATTTTTCCTGTATATATCTGGGAAATCACAAAACTTCCTTCCTCAATATCCTTCACTGTCCCTTCTATCGTTTTAACCCCTTCGCCGTTAATATCGTTCCATACAATAGAATTTTCTGTCTCCGGTTCCCCTTCCACAGCGTCCGACTGGGCGTTTTCTCCTTCGTTTTCTTCCCCTTCCGCTAATTTTTCCTCCTCTGCAGCCTCCCTATCCCCGCTGCCTTTATCCTCATTGCCTTCATTCGCCCCTGTTTCGTTTCCATTCCCAAGATTCTCTACACTGTCGCCGGCATTTTCATTTTCCGGAATCATTTCTGTCTCTATGCCAACCGCTGCCGCTTCCTCTTCCTTCCCTTTTGCATCCCCACAGCCGCTCATTACTGTCAAACCCACAACAGCCAATACCGCCATTACTTTATAATAATATTTTCTCCTCATTTTTCAAAAACCTCTCTTTCTTTCCTCTCTATGCATATCCCAAAAGCCCTTTTCAAAACAGCCGGCATTTTTGTGTCCGAGCTTCTTTTATGCAAGTTAATCTTCCATGCCAGAGCCGTTTATCGCAATGGCACAAATCGGAAGCCTCAAATTTCCGGCTGCCGATTGAAAAACCAGCTATCAAACTGATTTACAATCTATAGCCTACCACCCCAACATCTAAAAAACCTCTAAAACGCAAAAAAATTTTTAGAGGTTTTTTAGAGATTTATCTGCTATAATGAATGCGGTATTAAATATAGAATAAACGGAGGTTTCTATGCGGCTGCTACTGGTTGAAGATGACAAGAAGTTAAACCATTCCTTACAATATCAACTACAAAAAGAAAACATCATTGTCGATGCCTGCTTTGACGGGGAAGAAGCTCTTTTTTATATCAATCAGGGTATCTATGATGTCATCCTTTTAGACCGTATGCTCCCTCTTTTGGACGGAACGGAGCTTCTTACCTTAATGCGCCGGAAAAATAACAACACCCCTGTTATTTTCCTCACCGCTCTTGGTACTCTAAATGATAAAATCACCGGTTTGGATTTGGGGGCGGACGATTATCTTGTAAAACCCTTTGAATTTGAAGAACTGCTTGCCCGCATCCGCTGCGTCACCCGCCGCTCCCCGCTTATTCATGGGGATGATGACCTTTCTTTTGGAGATTTGGTTCTGCACATTGGGGAAAGCAGCCTGGTTGGCCCTAAAGGTTCCTGCAGCTTATCGAAAAAAGAAAGCGAACTTTTCCAGACATTTTTCCGTAATCCCGGCCAAACCCTCACGCGGGAACAGCTTTTTGCCAAAGTATGGGGGGTGGATTCGGATATTGAAAACGGCAATCTCGACAATTATATCCACTTTCTCCGCCGCCGTCTCCTAACAGTAGGAAGTCAGGTGGTGCTTCGCACAGTCCGCGGCATCGGCTATTGTATGGAACAGCCTCTATAGCGCACCATCCTGCCCTGCTATACACGATGACCAGACAATAAAGGTTCCTGTGTCAAAAAGCCTGTCCGGCAATGCTGCCGGGCGAATCGTTTGGCAAACCGTCCGACAGACTTCCCGGCAAACGGTTTGGCTGACCTTTTGGCAAACCAACCGACAGACTTCTTGGCACCCACAACCTACAAAGGAAACTGCAAATTTTATCTTAATCTCCATTCCGGAGCGTTTACGCGACGGGTTTATCAGGGCTTATTTGTGACGCTCCGGCACAAATAGCCATGTGATAAAATCAGCTATCGAGCTGATTTTTCACACTACTACCTATAACCTTGCGCAAACACAAAGTATCCGTCCAGACAAAGAAAGGAATCCTATGTTCCGTAAAGTCCATTACCGCCTGACACTTTTATGTGCCGGCATCACCACTGTAATATTGCTTATCATGTCGTTTATCTACTTATATGTCTCCGAAGACAGCCTAAATAAAAGCCAGTTTTTATCTTTTCAACATGCTATGGACAATTTCGTAAGCAATCTCGAGCAGCAAAGCGTCCTGACCCACGAATGGCTCTACCGCATGGAAAGCAGCAATTCCTATTTCATCCGCATTACCGACAACGGGGTTCCTTTACTTTTTAACCAGAGACAGCTCGATGAAACCCGCCGGAACATAGAGGAAGAAGCCCTGGATTACTTCCACTCCATCATTTCCGTTGAAAATCTTCTTGCTACGGACGATAAAACAAGCCAACACTTTGAATTTCCTTTCACCGCTTCTTCCGGCGGCGATTATTATGTATGCGTTGCCGAAATCAGCCAGCAAAACCAACATACCCAGGCCCTTATCCTCTATCCCCTGCAGGAATTGCATGAAAAGATTAAGCATCAACGCATCCGCTTTGCCTTGATTGACCTTGGGGCAATTTTTCTGCTTTCCCTTTTTTCCTTTTTCTTTACCAAAAAGCTTCTTTCCCCTATTGAGCAAAACCGTAAAGAGCAGGTTCAATTTGTAGCCGCCGCCTCCCACGAACTCCGCACGCCCCTTTCCGTTATCCTTTCCTGCGTTTCGGCCATAAAAAAAGCCTCTCCGGAGGAAGAGGACGGTTTTTTATCCACTATTCATGCCGAAGGGCAGCGGATGTCTCAGTTAATTAACGATATGCTTCTGCTCTCTCAGGCAGATGCCCACGCTTTTCCAATCCACCTACAGCCTACGGAGTGCGATACGTTAACCCTCAACTCATACGAAGCATTTGAACCGATGGCAAAGGAAAAAAATATCTCATTTATCGTTTCCCTGCCGGAAGATACCCTTCTTCCCTGTCTTTGCGACGGGGAGCGATTTAACCAGATTACCGCTATCCTGCTGCACAACGCCATTAGTTATACGCCCGAAGGCGGAAAAATCCTCCTATCCCTTTCTTTGGATACTTCCCGAAAGCCGGAATGCCTTATTTTGTCTGTTGCCGACAATGGCATCGGCATCCCCGACCAGGAGAAGGAGAAAATATTCCGGCGCTTCTACCGTACCGACCAATCCCGCAGCGTCAAAGACCATTTCGGCCTTGGGCTGCCCATCGCCAGCGAAATCGTCCGTTCCTTGGGCGGAACTATCCGAGTTGCCGATACGCCAGGCGGAGGCAGCACATTTTTCTTCCGCCTGCCATACACGAAGCCATCTGCTGACTGATAAAATGCTATCCCAATGCCACATCCATTACCATCATAATCACAAATCCAACGGCAAAACCAATGGTTCCCATATTGGAATGTTCCCCTTCTGCCGATTCCGGTATCAATTCCTCCACCACTACGTACAGCATGGCTCCGGCAGCAAAAGCAAGGGTATAGGGGATATAAGGGGTAATCTGTTCCGCCAAAAGCAAAGTAAAGATTGCCGCCACAGGCTCCACTGTCCCTGACAATGCGCCCATAACAAAAGCCTTCCCTTTTCCCATCTCCTCCTTTAACGGAAGGGATATAATAGCCCCTTCCGGGAAATTCTGTATGGCAATCCCCACCGATAAGGCAAGCGCCCCAGCCATCGTAATCGGGCTGCCCCCGGCCATTGCCCCCGCCAGAACAATTCCTACGGACGCCCCTTCCGGTATATTATGGATAGTGACAGCCAACATCAACATAGTCGATTTTTTCCAACTGCTTTTTATACCCTCCTGCTCTCCGCCGTCCAGATGCAGATGAGGCACTACCCTATCCAAAACAAGCAGAAACGCAATTCCAAGCAAAAAGCCTACCGCTGCCGGAACAAATGCCAACTTGCCCATAGGCTCCGATAAATCCATAGCAGGAATCAGCAAAGACCATACGGATGCCGCCACCATCACACCGGCAGCAAATCCAAGCATCGCCTTTTGTACCGTAGCATTCAATTCCCCCCGCAGCAAAAATACGCACATCGCCCCCAAAGCCGTTCCTAAAAACGGGATTGCTATCCCTATCCAAACATTTGCATTCATTCCAAAGCCATCCTTTCATACTTCCTTTTGAAGCTCATACTCTATTTCCATCTGTTCTAAAAAGAACTTGTGCCCCGGAAGATATTTTAACAGCAACTGCAAACTATCTTCCAAATCTGTTTTCCATTCTTCTTCATAATAAAGGCGGATTTCCCCCTTTACCGTCTTATCCTTTCTCTTATAAAATACCGGAAAAGCCATAGCCAAAAGACGTTTTTTCTTATCCCTTACAAAAAATCCATCCTTTTTCACATATATTTCCAACACACAAATATAATCTTCGGGTTTGGCCCCTCCTTTTTCTATCCTGCTTTCCCTTGCCTGTATTTCCGCTTCCCCATCTACCTTACTGCCGTGATATTCCGCAAATCCATAAACCAAATCCGCCCCCAGCTTCCGGTTTTTCTCCATCCAAGTTTCCGCCATCTTTTTTGCCTGCCCATATACTTCCTTGGAAAGCATCCTTAATTCCTTCTCTTCTATCTCCAACGGCTGGTGAATATCCGGCAAATCCTGCTTCCTGTTCCTCTCCATATGGACTGCAATTCCATTGTCACGAAGCCATAGTATGGCAATATCCATATTCTGCATACTCCATTCCAGGCGGCACAGCATTTTCCCTTCTTTATTATAAATCCTCAAATCATCCTTTCCGCCCGAAGCATTGCATACTATCTTTGCCGAGCCGATATCTTCTAACGTATAGCTCTTTACTTTCCCAAAAATATTGCGGTAATACCATTGGTTCCCGCAAACGGCAAGCTGCCTGTTTTTTACCTCAAGGCAGACTAATATGCCCAATAGAAAAACAGCCGCTATCATCCCATAAATCCATAGCGGAATCACAGACAGATGATATAATATCTCCAAAACCAGAAAAAGCATACCTGCCCCTATAATCAATGCGCCTATGCCATATACTATTTTATGTTGTGCAACCGTAAAATCCCTCTCGCTTTCCCTTGGCAAGCTAATTTCATCTTTTAAAGCCATACTTTATCAGCCCTTCCTACTCCCCATCTTCCGTGTTTTTGTTTCTTCTGCCCCCTCTGCTCCGCCTATCCCTTTCATAGCTTTTCCAATTATTTAAAAATCTCCCCGCTTACGGAGAGATTTCTATAAAACAAAATACTAAGCAAAACGATAAGCCGGGTTATGTCGTGAATGATCATCTATCTAGCATTGCCGTTACCGGCAATGTCAAGCGGCCTACCTGAAAACAGGCCGGGCAAACCTATCGCTTTCTATTTGGCCTTGCTTCGGATGGGGTTTACATGGCTTTGCCTGTTGCCAGGCAAACGGTAGTCTCTTGCACTGCCTTTCCACCCTTACCGGAAGTTCCGTCAAACGGAACCCCAAGAACCCGTCACCGGATTCTTCCGCAAAATGATTTGACTCATTTTGCGGGGCGGTTTATTTCTGTTGCACTATCCTTAGAGTCGCCTCCACCGGACGTTATCCGGCATCCTGCCCTATGAAGCCCGGACTTTCCTCACCTGCACCCCTTTTGGGATGCAGCCGCGATCATTTATTCTACTTAGTATCTTTTGTTTCCTTCGCTTATTATAACCGAAATCATTATACTTGGAAACAGCTTCCGCCGATAAACTCCCTGCAAATGGAATTTTTCGGGATGCTGTCACCGCTCACGCCAATAAAATATTCCATAAATTTTAACAGACGTTTCGCCTCGTAATACTCCGGCTCCCCTTTGCAGATTCCGAACAGCAACGGCTCCGCATACTGTTTCAGCACTGCCAATTCATAAATCAGCACGGAATTAAACATGGCATCCGCGCTTTCCTGGAACGGGAAAATATATTCCTCTTCCCCTTTCCTGACCGATGCCCACATTCCAATTGTCCGCTTCGCCGGCGTTCCCCTTGTCCTCGCATCCCTCACCATGCGCCGAAGCAAACGGCCATCGGTAGTCGGGATACGGTTATGGTCATCAATATTAATACTGGTAAGGGCGCTAATATAAATTTTATATTTGCTTTCATTGGGAAGAGCATAAGACATGGCATCGTTCAGCCCATGAATCCCTTCCAGCACCAACACATCCTCCGGGCCTAATGTCTTGAAATTCCCCCGGTACTCCCTCTGTCCTGTTTTAAAGTTAAAGCTGGGCAACTCCACGGTTTTCCCTGCCAGCAAATCCAGCATATCTTTATTGAATTGTTTGACATCAATAGCTTCCAGACACTCGAAATTATAATTGCCGTTCTCATCTTTTGGAGTTTGTTCCCGGTTTACAAAATAGTCATCCAATGCAATCGGATGGGGCGTCAAACCATAGGTGCGCAGCTGAATCGACAATCGATGAGAAAATGTGGTCTTTCCGGAGGAAGACGGACCCGCAATCATAACGAACTTTACGCCATTCCTTTTAACAATATCCTCTGCAATTTCCCCAATGCGCCTTTCCTGAAGGGCCTCCTGTACCAGTATAATATCATTGATATTCCCCTGGCAAATCCTATCGTTCAAATCGCCGACGGTACCGATATGCATCATATTACCCCATTCGTCGGATTGTTTCAAGGTCTTAAATAAATTCTCTCTGGACAATATCCGGGGCAGTTTATCCGGTGCCTGCGCTTCCGGCAAAAGCAACATCAGACCGTCTTCATAAGCCGAAACCTGAAAATGTTTTACATATCCTGTCCGTGGAAGCATATAACCATAGTAATAATCATAATATCCATCCAGGCAATAAACATTCACATAAGAGCTTCTCCGATAACGGAACAGCTTTTCTTTTTCCTTCATGCCCTGCTGCCGGAAAATTTCTATCGCATCGCCTATGGGATAAGATTTTTTAATATACGGCAAATCCGCCTCCACCAAATCCCGCATACGCCCGTTCAGTTTTTTTATCAACTCCTCGTTTAACTCCAAATCCCCTTTTATACTGCAATAATACCCGGCTCCGATTGCGAACTCCACCTTCACCCGCTCCAGCCTGTCCGTTCCGGCTACATCCCGCAGCGCTTTAATCATAAGCATCACCGCAGTCCTCACATAAGATTTATGCCCTATCCCATCGCTGACAGTAAAAAAAGAAATCTCGCAGTCCTTTTTCAGCTTTTTAAACAACTCCCTGATTTTCCCATTGACCGTAACCAATGCGATTTGGCTGCTATACTGCTCCTGATAATCCCTTGCAATCGTTTCATAGGAAGTGCCCGCTTCATACTCCCGCTTTTCACCCTTGATTGTGACCGTTATCATAGTGTTCCTCCCGTCCTTCTTACTTTATATAGTTATGCCCCCTACAAATTCATCTTCAAATTCTTTTTCCGTAAAAGTGAAAACATTCTTAAAATAAAAATTTTCAAATTTCTCCAAGTCAAACCGGACAAAATTTTTCTTTCCTTTTCGGCTGAAATACTTGCCAATGGCTACCCTTGAATCCGATTCCTGTATCTGCCTTTGCTCCCCGCCTTTGCTTTTACCTTTTCCTGCTTCCCCTTCTCCTGTTTCCCCTTTTTCTTCTTCCCGGTTTTTCATTTCATTATATACCAGGATAAAGTCCGCATGTTCCCTGCAAAAAGAAAGCCCTTTCCCTGTCATATCGCCAAAAATCAATAAACTGTCATATATCTTTTGGTGAATATTGTATCTTTGCATATAATTTATCTTCCCATTTTTAAATTCGATAAAACTGATATTCCCATCTTTCCCAATATGAAGTGCATCGCTGGAACATGGCATACTCTTAGGTTTTACCCCCAACTCTCTGACATATGCTTTTTTCACCTTGTCAAAATCTACCACCGGCATTTCCGATTCCGTCATATATTTTTTTTGGCCGCTTCCTTTATCCAGAGAAGTTTTCTTTAAAGTGGAAAGATAGTTCTGAAAGATTCCTATTTTATCATCCTGTATTTCCATCCCGGTACCTCAAGTTCTCCAAATCCTGTAACGGTCTTGCCAATTTTGCATAAATACGCTCTATATTTTCGGACACATCCTCTATTTCCGTCCTATCCCCTTTTCCTTCCGTCAAATAATAGCTGCATTTATCCGCAATCCCGTACTTATCCGCATATACTTCTATCGCATTCAAAAAATATGGGCTATGGGTATTCAATAAAATATGGATGCCGAACTCTTTTTGAATCAGGACGATAATCTCGGCAAACTTAAGCTGCCATTCCGGATGCAAATGGATTTCCGGCTCATCCAATATCACAATCCCATTTTCGTCAATCTGCCCGTTCAGCAGCAATTGCTTTAAGATAACAAAGTTCTTCATACCGGTGGAAAGATTGACCACTTCCAAACCATCCTGCAATTTATCCGTCTTATATACATAATTTACCGTATTGCCGTCATCTGACAATTCCCCGTCGCACACATTGTTGAACACATCCAAAATCTTTTGCAGACGTTTTTTCGTCATCACTTCTTCTAAGACACTGATGCTATCTTCCTTTTTACTGCTTCTCAATTTATCCAGCAAATCATTCCTATGGTTTAAAACATTGGAATAGGAGTGATTATCGTATCCACTTAAATTATCCAATACATAGGGGTCGTCCATATAAATGATTTCTTTCATCAAACTGATAAAGCTCCGAACATCCATTTCCCCATTATTTGACGCTTCAAACTCAATTACGTGGTTTTTTATTTCTATACGGACATGGGACTTTTGTTCCGGAAAATTCAAGTGCCCTATTTTTGTTCCAAATTCCACTTCCAAATTTGTTTTTAGTATGCGTTTTACTAGCTCTTCGTCCTCTATATACAAAAATTTGTTGATTTTATCCGCAACGGCGCTTACTTCTTCTTCCTTTAAGCCTCCCCCAAAAAAATCCATATACCTTCTATAGTATCCCATCATCCTGTCAACGATTTTCTGCTTATTTTTCTTGTAATCCTGACTTTCAACCACCTCTTTGGAGAGCCTGAATATCCCATTCCCGTTTGGAATCCTGTTAAATGTTTCAAAAAAATAATTGGTGACCGTTTTCCTGACCGTATTTACTTTTTCAAATTGGATATGTTCTTCCATTCGGTAAAATGCCTTGAATACACAAAAAAGCATTTTCCCTACCGTACTTTTCCCTGTACTATTTTCACCCGCAATTACCGTAATTCCATCCAGCCTGATTTGCGCCTTATTGATTTTCCCCACATTTTCCAGTTCTATTTTCATTTTATTCCTATATTCCCTTTATTCTTTCCGGCACCGCTGTTGTCATTCCATTCCTCTAAACCATCACCCAAAACGGGTTCTTTTCTTTCGCCGCAAAAACACTGATTTGTGGAAATTCCCTTTGGATATACTCCATCATATAAGGTACGAAGATTTTCTCCAAGCCATAGTGCCCAGCATCAATAATAGCCAATCCCTGCGCTATGGCATCCAATCCTTCATGATGTTCAATATCGCCCGTAATCAATACTTCCGCACCGGCTTCCATCGCAGGGCGTATCATGGATTTGCCGGAGCCGGGCGAAATGGCGGCGCATTCGATTGCTATATCCCTTTCCCCGTATATTTTCACGCTCTCCAATCCAAACACCTCTTTAACATAGGAAGCACATTCCTCCAACGTCATCACCTGAGGCAGCATGCCATATCTCCCGATTCCTTCTTTGGAAATTTCGTCTTCATAGGTTATGCTCAAAACATGCCTATCTTTCAGACGCAGTTCGTCTGCAGCCGCGTCCGCCATCCCCATTACGTCAAAATTGGTATGCATGGCGTAATAACTGATGTCGTTTTGCAAAAGCCGTATCAAACGCCTTCCGGTAAAGTCGTCCGTATTGATTCTTTTCACAGGGGAAAAAATCAATGGATGATGAGTCAGCAGCATATCCGCGCCTTTTCTGACTGCCTCTTCTATAACGGATTCCACCGCATCTACGGCAATGCAGATTTTTTGCACTTCTTTCTCTTTCCGTCCGGCAAGAAGCCCTACATTATCCCAGCTTTCCGCAAATGCCGGGGAGCAAAGCTGTTCCAAACTTTTTATCACAGTGCTGCATTCCACGCTTTTTCCATTTCCCATATGCATCCCCATTTCTCCGCTGCCTCGCCATATAACCCACATAAAATCCAAGCGTAAAAAGCCAATCTCTTTCTCTCTCATCTATTACTGGTAATACGCAAGAGCGGTTTCTATATCTTTGATTCTATCCTCTATCTCTTCCTGCCTTTTTTCTTTCCCCTTCCCATTCGTACGCAAGTTTTCCATAATCTGCGTACACAGGGAAGCTTCCCTGTGCAGATAGGTTTCCAATACCGGGCTTTTCTTTTTCAGTAAAACAGGGCCGTACTTATCCTCTACCCGCTGCCTGTCTACAGCATCTATTTCCGGCTTTTCCCCTTCCTCCGAAAGGCCGTCCGGCTCCGCCTTGACCGGTGAGGATAGTTCGGGCAAAACTTTTATTATGGGATAATATTTCCCATCTTCAAAAACCATATCCTCATCTGCAATCCCATATCCCTTTTCCCGCAGATATTCCCTCACCGCCTGTATTTCCGACTGGGGCTGCAAAATAAGTTCTTTCATGGCCAAAAGCTTATCTTTCCCCTCTTCCATAATCTTCATTATCAGCCGACCGCCCATACCGGCGCAAACAAGCGTCTCCGCCTCTCCTCCTGCAAAGGCTTTTACTCCGTCGGACAGCCGGGTTTCTATGTAATCCTCCAAGCCGTATTCCCTCACATGCACCCCGGCTGCCTGTAGCGGCCCTTTGTTCACGTCCATAGCAATCACTTTAGGGCTGATTCCTTTCCGGACAAGGTAAATGGATACGAAACCATGATCGCATCCTACATCGCACACACGGTTTCCTTCCGTCACCATATCCGCTACCGCCTGCATCCGCTTTGACAGTTTTAATGTTAAGCCTTCCCTGCCTTTTTCCGTAAAAGGCACAGATTCCCGCATCAATCCAGATAATCCTTCAGCTTACGGCTTCTGCTGGGATGGCGGAGTTTACGAAGCGCTTTCGCTTCAATCTGGCGGATACGTTCACGGGTTACATTAAATTCCTTCCCTACTTCTTCCAATGTCCGGGCACGTCCATCGTCCAGCCCAAAACGGAGCCTAAGCACCTTTTGCTCCCTTTCCGTCAACGTGCCAAGCACTTCCACCAATTGTTCTTTTAATAAGGTAAATGCCGCCGCGTCCGCAGGCACAGGTACATTATCATCCTGTATAAAATCGCCCAAATGGCTGTCTTCTTCTTCCCCGATTGGCGTTTCCAAAGATACCGGTTCCTGGGAAATCTTTAAAATCTCCCTTACCCGGTCCACTTGCATATTCATTTCCTCCGCAATTTCCTCCGGGGTAGGTTCACGCCCTAATTCCTGCAGCAACTGTCTGCTGACACGGATAAGCTTATTAATCGTCTCCACCATGTGTACCGGGATACGGATTGTCCTCGCCTGGTCAGCAATCGCCCTGGTAATCGCCTGACGAATCCACCAGGTAGCATAAGTGGAAAATTTATACCCTTTCCGGTAATCAAATTTTTCCACAGCCTTAATAAGCCCAAGGTTGCCTTCCTGAATTAAATCAAGAAAAAGCATCCCTCTGCCCACATATCTTTTTGCAATACTGACAACAAGGCGCAGATTCGCCTCCGCAAGACGCTTCTTTGCATCCTCATCGCCCATTTCCATCTTCTTTGCCAGCTCGATTTCTTCTTCCGCACTAAGAAGGGGCACCTTCCCGATTTCTTTCAGATACATCCTGACAGGGTCTTCAATGCTGATGCCGTCCGGCACGGACAAGTCGATGTTCTCCACATCCACTTCATCCTCTTCCGTCAGGATAATCTCCTCGTCATCCACATCATCGTCCTCCGTAATCCGGAGTACATCCACATTATTCTGTTCCAATGTTTCCAATATCTTATCAAACTGCTCTTCCTCCAACGGCATATCGGTGAAGAAATCGCTGATTTCCTGATATTCCAAAACATTTTTTTTCTTTTTCGCAGCGTTCAGAAGCTCCTTCAAACGCTCCTCAAACTTTGCTTGTGTGTTTTCATCCATTTTTTGGTTCCATCCTTCCTCATGTAGTCATAGTATTATCATTCATCCAGAGAAATATGCGTTTTGCTAAGTTCTTCCAGCGCTTTTTTTCCTGCAATTACCTGATTCAGAGCCTCTACGTCAGCCCCCATCCTCCCGGAATAATACTCATAGCTGTTTCTCTTTACCGTATATATAATATCGTGAAGGGCTTTTTCCCTTTCCTGCTTTGTCTGCAGTTCTTCCAGCTTCGTGTTGAAAAGCGCTGCCACCTGGCGCTGTTCCTCTTCATCGGAAAACATGCTGATTAACGCTGCCGGATTAAATTCCCCTTTGGAAAGCCCCGCAAAAAGCTTGTCCGCCACTTTCCGGTACAATTCTTCCGTAAAATCTTCCGCTGCAATATATTTTGCTATCTTCGGGTAAATCTCCGGCTCGTCGGTAATCCATGTGATAAGCAGCCGCTGTGCCTTCTTCCGGTTCTCCTCCGGTGTATTCTTCCTCTCTGCCAGCCCGGACAACGGACGGGTTATCGGTCTGGCCAGCCCCGTCTGCGCCGCATAAGCAGCCACCAATTTTCTAAGATTCTCAAAACCGATACGGTACTTTTCTGCCACTGCTTCCAAATAATTTTCCCGTTCCACTTCTTCCGGAAATCCACAAAGTTTTTTCGCGATTTCCCGGTGGAACCTGGTCTTGGATTCCGGATCCTTTAAATCATATTCCCGTTCCATCATCCGCAGTTCAAAGAAAAAGCTGTTCTCCGCCTTTTCTATCCGTTTGCGAAATTCCTCCGCCCCCAGATTCTTCATAAACTCATCCGGATCTTTATAGGGTTCCATATTGATCACCCTGCCGCTTATCCCCGCTTCCTTCAATATACCGATTGCGCGCAAAGCCGCATTGGTTCCTGCCCCATCGCTGTCATATGCCAGTAATACCTCCTTTACATACCGTTTCAGGAGATTTGCCTGCCCTATGGTAAAAGCCGTGCCAAGGGAGGCCGATGCCTGCGTAAATCCGGACTGGTGCATGGCAATCACATCCATATAGCCTTCGCAAAGGATAATATGATTCTGCCTGGATGTCCTGGCAAAATTCAACCCGTATAAATTCCGGCTTTTATCAAAGATTACCGTTTCCGGCGAATTTAAATATTTTGGCTTGGCATCTCCCATCACCCGCCCGCCAAAACCGATGACACGATGGTTGATATCTTGAATCGGGAACATGACCCGGTTCCAAAACTTATCATGCAGCCCGGATTTTTCATCAAAACTTGCCACACCGGCTTCCAGTATCAAATCGTCCGCATACCCTTTGGAATGCAGATACTGTATCAAATCATTGCTGGATACGCTGGCAAAACCAAGACCGAACTTTTTCATCGTCTCTTCGTCAAGCTGCCGCTCCAACAAATAGCGGTATCCCCTTTCGCCCCGTCCGCTGCGCAGTTGGTAATAAAAATATTTGGCCGCTTCTTTATTGATTTCCAGCAGTTTTGCCTTCTTGCCTTCTTTCTTCTTCACTTCGTCGGAATACTCTATTTCCGGCAAGTCCACCCCTGCCCTATCCGCCAGCAGCTTCACTGCCTCCGGAAAGGAATAATTCTCATATTCCATAATAAAAGTAAAAACATTGCCTCCTGCCCCGCATCCGAAGCAATAATACATCTGCTTGCCGCCGGAAACGGAAAAAGAAGGGGATTTTTCATTATGGAAAGGACAAAGCCCAAAATGGTTTGCCCCCTTCTTCTGCAGACGGACATAACCGGAAATCACATCCACGATATCATTTTTCATCCGTACTTCTTCCACTAACTCATCCGGATAGTACATTTCCTATATCTGCCCCCTTATGCCACTGAATCCTGTTTTCATCCGGGCGCGGAAAGCCCCGTTTGACAATACCGCCCTGTCTACTGCACAAGGCTATTGCGCACACGGCCCGCAAAACAGCCTTCGACGCCCGAATCCTATTTTTAATAGTGCCACGACTTGGGAATAAACAATTCCTCATATTGCGCAATCGCAAACCGGTCCGTCATCGCGCCCACATAATCGCACACAATCATTTCCGGCGCTTCCCCATGTTCTTCCATCCTTGCCAGCAGATGCGGGGGAAGCTTATGTAAATGTTTCAGATAATATTGATACAGCGATTCCATCAGCATTTCCGCTTTCGCTTCCTGGCTTTTCGCCGCCTTATTCTGGTATACCCGCTCGAACATAAAACTCCTGAGTTTTCTCATGGCATCTTCTACGGCAGGCGACAGATGGATATCATCTTTCTCGTAGCTATAAGTCACCAAATCGTGGATAAAATGATCCAGCCTTTCTCCTGTCGTAAAGCCTATGACCTCGCCGATTTCCGCCGGCACATCGGATTCTTTTAAAATCCCGCCCCGGATGGCGTCGTCCATATCATGATGTATGTATGCTATCTTATCCGAATAACGTACTATCTTGCCTTCCAATGTATAAGGCATCCCTTTCGTCTGATGGTTCCGTATCCCGTCCCTTACCTCATCCGTTAAGTTCAGCCCCTGTCCGTTTTTCTCCAAAACATCCACGGTCCGCACGCTTTGCTCGCTGTGGCAAAACCCGTAAGGGCAAATCGCATTCAATGCCCTTTCTCCGGCATGCCCGAAAGGGGTGTGCCCCAAATCATGCCCTAATGCAATAGCTTCCACCAAATCTTCGTTAAGACGAAGAGCCTTCGCAATCGTCCTTGCATTTTGGGAAACCTCCAACGTATGGGTCAGCCTCGTCCTGTAATGGTCGCCCTCCGGCGTTAGGAATACCTGTGTTTTATCCTTGAGCCGGCGGAAAGACTTACTGTGCAGTATCCTATCCCGGTCCCTTTGATACACCGGCCGGATATCACATTGCTCCTCTTCCCTTATCCGTCCTTTGGATTGCATACTTAAGGAAGCATACGGGCTTAAATACTCCTTTTCCCATTGCTCCAGCTTTTCGCGGATTAACATTCCCACGGCAGAACCACCATCCTTTCGCAAAACGGCGCCTGTTGATTATAGTTGTACATTTAAAGTATTCGGCATCCAATCAAAAAATCCTTTTTTTTCTTAAAAGATTTTGTCAACGGCATATAGTATAGATAAATTCTGCATTTTTATCCATCGCCTCATAAGCTGTTTTAAAAGGCGACATCTGGAATACATGCCACATTCCGTCAAAAACATCTATCCGTACCGGCACGTTGGCCTTTACCATCTTTTCGTGGAGCATCATGGAATCTTCCAGCAGCACTTCATTGCTCCCCACCTGGATATAAGTGGACGGAAACTCCGTAAAATCCCCGAACAGCGGCGAAATCAAAGGCTCTTTCAAATCCTGCCCCTCTGCGTAATTGTGAACCATCTCCCCGATATATCCCGCATCCAATACCGGATCCACATCTTTCTTCGTCTCATAAGATTGCCCGGAAGCCGTCAAATCCGTCCACGGGGACATCAATGCCAATCCTCTGGGCAACAGCCTGTTTTCGCTTTTCAGCTTATGAACCAGCGCCAGCGCCAAGTTCCCTCCTGCCGAATCCCCGGCCAGCATCACATCCCTTGCCCCATACCCCAACAGCATCAGATAATCCCATGCTTTCATGGCATCCTCCAAAGCCGCCGGATAAGGATGTTCCGGCGCAAGACGGTAATCGAAGCAAAGCACATCCATAGATGTGGACATCGCCAGTTTGGTCGTCAGCGTCCTGGCATACAAACTGCTCCCCGTAGAATACCCCCCTCCGTGGCAGTAAAGAATAACATATTTTTTCATATGGGCACGGTTTACCGATATCCACTCCGCGTACATATCTTCAATTACAATTTCGCGGATTACCGTTTCTTTGTTGTTCCCCAAAATAGCGCCGAAATGGTCCTGGGATTGCCTGTGCTTCTCAATATCCACATTCTCCACTACACTGTGTACCTTTTTTATCAGATTCATTAAATTTATATTCTTTTTATCCGTCAATGCCATACCTACCTCAATCTTTTTCCCTGTTCCCAGCAACCGCAGCGCTTTTGGTTCCATTGCTGCCATTTTTATTTTCTTATCCAATTCTATCACATAATCTGCAAATTGTGGTATACTCTAAGAAAAGAAATTGTAAAATGAGGATTCTTTATGGCCATCAACAAGAAAAACGACAGAAAAATATGGTATGAACTGGATTTATCCGCTATTGTTTACCCCACCTTGCAGCGCAGGGATTTTTCCTCTGTCTACAGGCTTTCTGTCGTACTCAAAGAAACAATCGACCCGGAAATCCTTCAGCAGGCAGTCGATATTTCCTTACGGCGTTTCCCTACTTATAAGGTAGCCATCCGCAAAGGTCTTTTCTGGAGATATTTGGAAACCAACAACCGGCCCGGCCCTTTTGTTCAGCCGGATATCAAAAATCCATGTATGCCTATGCCCTTCAAGGCAAACAACCGCTATCTTATCCGCATTTATTACCATGAATGCCGGATTGCTTTGGAAGCCCACCACAGTCTGGGAGACGGCACCGGCGGCATGTGTGTATTGCAGACCATTACCGCCGTATATTTAAGGCTTTTAGGGCACTCTGTTTCCAATGGCGGCTTTGTGCTGGATGTTGAAGGACAGCCGGATCCGGAAGAGCTGGAAGACGCCTATATGCGTTATGCCAACGCACAAGTCCGTCCGCCCCGCCCCGGCGAAAAAGCTTATCGGGTAAGGGGAACCAAAGAACCTTTTTATACATTAAACATTATTGATGGCATCATGTCCGTAAAGCAAGTTATGGCGGTAGCGGCAAAATACAACGCAACGATTACGGAATATCTCAATTCCGTCCTTCTTTACGCCCTCCTGCAAAAGCAATACCACGACTGGCACCGGAAACTCCGGTCGGTAAAAATTGCTATGCCCGTCAACTTAAGGCGTTTTTTCCCGTCAAAAACATTGCGCAATTTTATTACTATGGTATACCCTTCCATTGACCCAAGGCTTGGGGAATATACATTTGATGAAATTGTTATCCATGTGCGGAATTATATGCGCTATTATATTAATGAAAAGTTTCTGCGGGGAGATATCACCACGAACGCAGCCACCCAGCGGAATCCTTTCATACGGGTTGTTCCGCTTTTTATCAAAGATTTTACCGTCCGGCTTTTTTATACGAAAGTCCAGGACCGGAACTCCTCCGCCGGCTTAACCAACATGGGGGCTTTAAAGGTGCCCGAAGACATGAAGCCTTATATCGAACGGTTTGATATTTATATGGGGCAGCCTTTTTCTTCCCGTACTAACTGTGCCATTGCCAGCTTTGAAGATACTCTTACCATTAATTTTGCCAGCAGCATTAAAGAAGCGGATGTGGAGCGTTATTTTTTCCGCAAACTTGTGAAGGACGGCATCCATATAAAAATAGAAAGCAACCGGTAAACGGCTGCCTGAAAGGAATGGTGATTCAAATGTCATATTGTGTAAACTGCGGGGTAGAGCTGGATTCTTCCTTAAAGTCCTGCCCGCTTTGCCATACTCCTGTTATCCATCCCGGCGAACTGGAAAAAGCCGGGTTCACATCCCCTTACCCCGCTGAAAAAGGCCAGGTGGAAACAGTAAAAAGAAAGGACTTGGGCATCCTTGTAACCATCGTCCTTTCCGCTGCCGCTATCGGATGTGCGCTTTTAAATCTGTTTGTTTTTACCGGAAGCTTATGGTCGCTCCTGATTATCGGCATCTGCATTATACTGTTCGTCCTGTCCATCCCAGCCGTTATCTATACCAAACAGCCCATTTATCTTTCCCTTCTTCTGGACGGAATTGCAATCGGCGTTTACTTGTATATGATAACTTTTCTGACGGCTTCCGCCAGATGGTTCTGGGAACTTGCCGTCCCTATTGTGGCCCTCGTGACCCTTTTGGCGGAAGTCCTTACCTTATGCATCCGCAAGCTGCCCGTTTCCATCATTGCCACGGCACTTTATCTCTTTGCGGAAGCTGCCATCCTCTGTGTCGGGATTGAACTGTTTATTGACCGTTATTTCGGTTCTCCCCTTTCCCTGTCCTGGTCTGCCATCGTCCTTACTGTCTGCGGAATCATCGTTATTGCATTAGTTACCTTGCTTTCCACCCGACGGCTCAGAGAAGCGGTCAGACGCAGGCTCCACTTTTAATATTTTGCCGCAAAAAAGTTTTGATTTATAGAATAGAGCGATTTCTTCTATAAATTCGGGTGTCAAAAGTTGCCGGGGATACTGCCGGACAGACTTTTTGACACCCGAATCCTGTTATATGGAAAAAGCATATTTATTTCTTACGGCGGAAAAGCATTTCCAATCAAAGACCCCGCTGCCAAATCCCCTACCTTCGGTTCAAAGTCTTTACTCCTTACCGTTTCATCGTTAAGGAAATCTCCCCCACCTGCCTTCGTTTTGCCCCTTATTTCGGTATCGTTTTAATCAAACATTCTCGTTATAAGTTTATGCTCTAATTCGCCCTCCGGTTACGTTCCCCATTCCATACCCGACATAAATATATTCCTATCAGTAAAATTACCGGAAAAACCACCCCTGCCAGCATACCCACTTTAAGGTTATTGCCCCAAGCGCCTGAAACCATTCCAACTACTGTAGGCCCTCCCGCGCATCCCACATCACCTGCCAATGCAAGCAACGCAAACATGGCAGTGCCTCCCCTGGCATCTGAAGCTGCCGCCTTACTAAACACCCCGGGCCACATGATGCCAACCGACAGACCGCACAATGCACAACCAATAAAACCCACAATCGGGCTTGGCACAAGCGAAATGCAAAGGTATGAAATAATGCACAAAACACTACTTCCAATCATAAATTCATCCAAGTCAATCCTTTCTCCATATTTTCCATAGAAAGCCCTGGCACTGCCCATCAGAAATGCAAACAGCATTGGCCCCGCCAAATCCCCTATTGTCTTACTTACGTGCAGCCCCGTTTCCGCAAAAGCAGATGCCCACTGGCTAACCGCCTGTTCGCTTGCCCCGGCACAAATCATCATTACCATCAATACCCAAAAGATTTTCTTACGAAAAAGTTGTCCGATTGTCAACCCCTTTTCCCCTTCATCTATTAAAGAAGCGATTGGTACTTTTGTAAAAAAAATCAGATTGGCAAAAGGAACAATCGCCCAAACACAAGCCATAATTTTCCAGTTCTCTATGCCAAACAGGTGAAAAAAAGCTGTCGATACAACCACGACTGCCATATGCCCCCAGCAATAAAAGGAATGAAGCAAGCTCATGGCTTTCTCCTTATTTTTAGTTGGGCAGGCTTCCACAATAGGGCTTACCAATACCTCTAACAATCCGCCACCCACTGCATATACGGCAACGGCAACCAGCAATCCTGTAAACGCATTTTCAAACATATCCGGCAAAACAGTCAGGAATACGAAACCCATCACTGCACAGAGATGGGCAATAATCACTGATGCACGATACCCTATCCTGTCAACAAAAGTAACTGACAGGATATCCACCAACAGTTGCAAGCCAAAATTAAATGTAATAAGCAACGTAATCTGTGTCATCGGGATACCATAACTGCTATGGAAAGTCAGAAAAAGAAGCGGAACGAAATTGTTTACAATCGCCTGCACAATATATCCGATAAAGCAGGCATACAATGTTTTATTATAACTTTTATCCATGATAAAACCTCCTGTTTCCCATAAGGCAAAATATGTTTTTCTTTTATCCTCAAAATATCTACATCCATTTCTCTTTTCTGAAGATGACCAATCAAAAACCCTGCTGCAAGCAACGGGGTATCAAACTTGCAGCGCTGCAGAGCAGCGGGGTATTTGACCCTCGCGGCAGTCTTGCTCGCGGGAATAAATTTATCACTCGTATGCCCCTTTCCATAGACAGGGAAAAGAGACGGAAATTTTCCGCCCTTCCGTCATTTTCTGTTTTCTTCTATCCATTTCACGGCAAAATCTACCAAAGCCCTTTGACGCATCATGGAAAGAATGCCATTCCCCAAAGGCACATGACGAACCTGCCCTGTCTGCTCAAATGCTTCCCCAATCGCCGGAAAGTCCTCCCCATCTACAGCTAATGTTTCATAGGATTTCCATATCCGCTGTCCGTCAAGCTGTATGGCACTGCTTTCTATCACCGTATGCTTACTTGGATATTCAGCTCTTACATCTGCTAAATGAAGGGAGGTGTTTTTGTCATAACCAACTCCGACCAGTAAAACATATCCATCCAGTTCATACAGCCTGCCAATCGGCGAGTTGTCTCCAAAAATATCAGACAGGTCATGGTTTTCTGTCAGATACTGTGCGTAGCGTCCCCATGCCGCTACTGACCTTGCAGGATGATTGCTTCTAAGCGTTCCCGGCCACTGCCGGAACATTTCCGGCACGGCACCCATTGTATTTGTGGGTGTAATCCGTTTGTCATAAGCAGGTATGCATTCACGTATGACGGGCCACCATTCCTTCGGTTCCTGCCAATAAACGCCTGCCGCCGGGTCCAAATTTTTCCATGACTGTGTCGGCATCATAATCGTACCTTCATCACTCACATTCTCCATCAACGCTTCAATGACTGACTGCGCGCCACCACACACATAACCAAGACTGCTCAACGATGTATGCACCATAATCGACTGCCCTTTTTTGACACCCACATCCCTCAAAGCAGCCTTAATATCTCCCGGAGTTACCAGCTTCCTTTTTTCCATTTTAATCTCCATTCTGAAGCGTTTACACGATGAAGCGCGCAAATCTCAAATTTGCGTCTGCCATCAGGGCTTATTTGTGTCGCTCCAGCACAAATAGCCATGTGATAAAACCAGCTATCGGACTGGTTTTTCACACTATTGTTCCAGTCTGCGTCTTAGCAGCTGTAATAATAATAAAGTGAACCATGATAAATAGCAAAGGTTAAACGCATAACCCATGACAAAATTAAGCCTCATTCTTTGTGCATTTTTACATCACGCACACTGTCACGCTCTTTGAGGGTTACAGACAGCGTCACATTTTTCTCCCTGCAGCCTCCGTTTCTTAACTGGTGCAGCATTTTGACTGCCAAAGCTGCCCTTTGCCTGTTATCCTGTTTTATCGTGGTCAAAGCCGGTACAAACCTTTCACATTCCCTTACATTATCAAAACCAACTACCGATATATCCTCCGGAACGGATATCCCCACACTTTTCAGGAATTGGATAAAATCCATTGCATAATAATCTGACACTGCGAAAACTGCTGAATATTTCTTTATTTCCCCTAAATGCTCCATGTAAAAAACAGTACGCGCTTCCTGCTCCATAGGAATCACCATAAGCTCCGCATTAGGAATCTCACTTTTTAACCCCATAAATCTTTTCATATCCATACAAATAGAATTATCCGATATACATAGCACAGCCCTGTGCCCCTTGCTTTTCAGATAACGCCCCGCCTGTACCCCGCCGTCAAAGTGATTGGCCTGAATATTTACAAGATTACCTGAACTTTCCATATATCCGTCATAAACCACAAACGGGATATGCATCTGTTCCCTCAGTTTTTTATAATCCTGTTCGCAATAGCCAATCAGCACCATGCCCTCCATATTCCACATGGAAGCAAATTTGGGGATTTCATTCCATTTATCTGTAATTTTAAGCATAAGGAACTTTCCTGCCTGCTCTATCTCCTTTGCCAAGGCGTTCACCGATGCGGAAATAAAATAATCCTCCAACGCATGACCTTCATATTTTTCATGATCATTGATAACTACCCCGATGATTTTAGAATCATTTTGTGCCAACAGCACCCCTGCCATACTTGGAATGTACTGTTTTTCTTCCAAAAGCTGCTGCACGCGTTTCACCGTTTCATCTGATATTTTCTTTGTCTTGCCATGAATAACATTCGATACGGTAGCCGTACTCACTCCTAATTCCTCAGCAATATCGACAATCCTAATTCTTCCGCCCTCCATATGTATCAAACCTCTCTTTTATAGCAATTATGGTTTATTGAAACCGCAAGCCCTTTGTATCATCCCACCAAACTCCGCAACCCAAATAAAGTTTTTTGTGAAGCCAAAAAGAAGGCAATGGATTGCTTCCTATCCATCGCCGCCAGCTATACGCACATCCATTTCCTTTTCCCTGATAGGACAGGCCCATCATACGGATACGATTTTTCCTACCTCTCCTAATCCTCCGTCCCAATCTATTATGCCAAAAACTCCCTCACGGAGTTTTTGATTTCCTCCCCTGCTTCTGTTTTTTTCTTCAAAAATTATGGGTGAATTTAGATTATCTCTTTAGAAGTTCTTATATGTCGGTATAGCCCGTATTTTCGGGCTTTCCCGGCATTTTAGATATGGGGAGAAGTTCTTATATACCCTCAAAACTTCTTAGGTTTTCCCTCTCAATGGTAGTAAAAGAAGTAGTAAATCCGTCTGCGGCTATGCAATCAGCCGTTCCATTTCAGCCCTTGCGGAAGCGAATGTTGCGTGTGCGTAATAGTTCAGCGTCATGGTGATGTTGGAATGTCCCATGATATACTGTAACGCTTTCGGGTTCATGCCCGCATTGGCTAAGTTGGTGCAGAACGTATGGCGCAGGGTGTGGGGTGTCATTACTTTGGGTAAGGCTTCCTCATGGCACTTGTTGTACTTCTTCGCAAGCCCCCGGAACATGGTAGCATAGTTCACATTCGTTTTCGGGCAGCCGTCCCGGTTGAGGAAAAGGAAATTGC
>CAJUSR010000022.1 GCA_910588855.1 uncultured Kineothrix sp.
CGGAGCATTTTATGTTCCTCACGGCGTCCGGTACCGTTAACTAAATGACATTGGGGGATTCCTATCTTGTATTTTCTAAATCTTTTTATAAATATCCCGTTACCAAATGAATCACAAGCCCGCCTGCAATGACAGAAGCGATTTGCCCGGAGACGTTGGCGCCCGCCACCTGCATGATAAGTACATTGCCGGGGGCTTCTTCCATAGCCAGTTTTTGTACTACCCGGGAAGACATAGGGAACGCGGAGATGCCTGCGGCTCCTACCATCGGATTGATTTTTTGGTGCAGGAACAGATTCAGGATTTTGGCAAAGAAAACGCCCCCTATGGTATCCAGGATAAATGCAATCAGGCCGATAGCCATAATAAAGAGGGTATCTATACGGATAAAAGCATCTGCTTTCATGCTGAAAGAAATCGTAATCCCCAGAAGCAAGGTAATCAAATTGGTCAGGGTATTTTGGGCGGTTTCCGACAAGGAGCCAAGGACGCCGCATTCACGGATAAGGTTGCCGAACATAAGAAAACCTACCAAAGCTACCGAAGAAGGGGCGATAAAGCCTACAATAAAGGTAACGGCGATTGGGAAAACGATGCGCATGGACTTGGAAACCTGGGAAGGTTTGTATTCCATGTGGATGCGCCGCTCTTTCCTGGTGGTTACCAGTTTGATGGCGAAGGGCTGTACAATAGGGACTAACGCCATGTAGGAATAAGCGGCTACTGCGATGGCGCCGATATAATCGGAATGCAGTATCTGAGATACGAGAATGGCCGTGGGGCCGTCGGCTGCGCCGATAATGCCGATAGACGCAGCATCTTTTAAATCGAACCCGAGCATGGCGGCAATCAGGATGGCGCCGAATATGCCGAATTGGGCAGCGGCACCGAAAAGGAACATGACAGGTTTGGACAAAAGCGGGCCGAAGTCAATCATAGCGCCAATGCCAATAAAAAGAAGGATGGGGAGCGCTTCGGAAGCTTCGATGCCTACATGGAAAAGCCATTGGATGATGCCGCTTGTTTCCCCTGCCCCGTCCAGCACTTGGTTGAGGACTCCGGAAGAGGGAAGATTGACGAGGATAGCGCCGAACCCCATAGGAAGGAGCAGGGAAGGCTCGTATCCTTTTTTGACAGCAAGCCATATAAGCAGGATGCTGATAAAATACATGGCTATTTGCTGCCATGTGACAGAAATAATTCCTTCGTAAATAAATTCCATAAATTTCCTCCTTAAATTAAAGTAAAAAAAGACTTTTACCATACATAGTCCAGAATGTACGGTAAAAGTCTTGCCGTTTCAATTCCATGCGGGCTGCGGCAAAAATTTGCGGCAGCCGGGTATGTCGCAACGGAATGCATATTATATGCCGGCTACTCCCTTTTACAGGATGAAGTAGAATACTAGATGTACTTATTATACACCTATCGTTGATATCTGTGTGTTAATTTTCTGCTAAAGTTTTTTCAAAAACAGAGATATGGTTCTGTGTCAATTGCTTTATTTCGGCAGAGAGGGTTTCAAAGTTATGTATGAGTGAAGTAGACAATTCTTTCGCGCGTTGGTATAGCTTTTTGGCTTTTTCCGGCTCTTCCGCCTTGAGCGCGTTTAAAACATCTTTGCCGGCTGCGTGGACTTCTTTATGCAGCGGGCCGATTTCATTCCATAAGGGAAGGATACGGGGGTTGCCCGGTGTGCGGGTATAATAGAAATGCCCGAAAGAGCATTTGGTTTCGTTGGTCTGTAAAACAGCAACAGTTCCCGTTTCTACCATATGGTGCAGATTTTCCACCCAGAGCTTATGGGCATTGATAGCGGAAAGTATCTGTCGGTCAAAGGTGGCATTATCTATCATGTAGAAGTAATCGGTTGTCATTTGCCCAATCATTTTATTTAGCTTGGATAGGCTGTCTTCCGCTGTATGAATCGGCTTATTGATGTCCTTCAAACCGCTGTTTATCTGTTCCAAATAGGAGACATCTTCTTTCAGATAGGAAATCTGGTTGTCAAGCTCTGTGGACTGTTCATCAATCTGACCAAGGGAATTGCTGATTTCTGCGCTGCTCCCGGCAATCACATTGATTTCGTTGTTAATATCAATAACCTTTTGGCGGTTTTCCTGATTTAAAGTATCGATTTCCGTAAGTTTTTCCGACATCTGGGATAAAGCATCCGCAGTAGAGACGATGCTTTTCTGGCTCCGCTGGGAAGCGTTTTCCACTTTGCCTACAAACTGCCCCATATTGGAGGTTAAGGAATTGGTCTGTTCTGCCAGTTTGCGGATTTCATCGGCGACGACGGCAAAGCCTTTTCCGGCTTCCCCTGCCCTTGCAGCTTCAATAGAAGCGTTTAAAGCAAGGAGGTTTGTCTGGGAGGAAATATCGTTGATGGAAGAAATGACCTCCTGCATGTGGCCGATAATCTCTACAAGGGATTCCATATCCTGCTTCATTTCCTGTGAAAAAGTAGAAGCGGACTGGGAAATATTAACGATAGAATGAATGCTTTCATCGCTTTGCTGGGTATGGGTAAGGATATCGGCAGCATTTACCGATATCTCAATGATTGACATGGATTGCTGTTCCTGTGCATTAATGACTTCCGCTGCTATTTTTGAAGTAATCCCGGAAGTGGTGATGAGGGATGAGATAGAATTATTCAGATAGCCGCAGGTCTTTTTTAGCATTTCAATCCGTTCATCGAGGATTAAGGATGTCGTACTAAGGCTCATTGCGGAATCAAGGGCGAAGGATGATAAGTCGTTAAATTGCTGGCGCCCCTTTTCCAGCCTTTTATAAATGGCATAGGCTTCTCGGTTTGCAGGCTGTTCTGTAATTGGTGTTAAAGTTGCAAGCTCTTTTAAGCCATTTTTGTTATTGCGAAACATTTGCATACCTCCATGAAAAATAACATACTTTTTGTAAAATTCTATCTTTTTATTCTAACATATTTTGGGGGAATGGACTAGAAAAATGTATAAATTATTCATACTTTAAAAATAGTCTGTAAAATGCTATATTATATATAAAGATTAGGCGGCAAAAGGATGCTTATTATAATGCACTTTTGCGCTGGCGGAAAATATGAGGACAGGGAGGAAAAGGGATGACAAGCGGGCAATATTTAAGAGCGGACAAAAGAGTATTGATGTTGAGCGGGACAACTATATTGTATATGGCCATATCGATGCTATATGCGATTGCACAGAAAACGGCAAATACTGGAACTTATATCCAGCTTGTAATATTTGTGGCGGCATTTGTAATCAGTGTGGCTGGATTTGTGATGTTCAGGGGGCAGAAAAGATGCGGTATTATTATGGCGGGGATGGGTGCGGCCTCTTTCCTGGCGATGATGTGTTTGGGGTCGGAGGAGCTTACTTATGTGTATGCATTCCCTATTTTAATATCGGCCATTACATATTTGAACAAACGCTTTGCCATAGCAGGAACTACAGTTATTTTAATAGCGAATGTCATCCGCACATTCAGGGATGTGGATTTGGGAACGATGGATATCGGTTTTGTTATGATAAGATGGACAATTACAATCCTCATATGCGTTGCGGCTTACAGTGTGATGGATATTACACAGAAGTTCAATGAAGAAAACATGACAAAGATTAGGCGAGCGGCAGCGGAACAGGAGAGGGCGGCGGTCAAAATGGTTGCCACGGCGGAAAAGATTAATCAAAATTTTGAAAGCGCTAATGAGATGTTGGAAAAGCTGAAGATGAGCATTGATACGAACAGTTTTTCCATGAACAATATTGCAGAAAGCACGGAAAGTACGGCGCAGACGATTCAAGAGCAGGCAAATATGTGCAGCTCAATCCAGGAAAGCTCGGATTTGGCGGGGAAGGAGACTGCAAAAGTAGCGGAAGTGTCAAAATCCGTTTCCCGGAATGTGGAAGAAGGAACAAAATTAGTGCGGGATCTAAAGGGGCAGGCAGAAGGCGTGGAATCCGCCAGCCTGGAAACCGTCCGTGCCACAGAACGGCTGGCGGAGCGTGTGGATGAAGTGAAAAATATTATAGGCGATATTTTAAATATTTCTTCCCAGACCAACCTTCTTGCTTTAAATGCTTCTATAGAAGCGGCACGTGCCGGAGAGGCAGGAAAGGGCTTTGCGGTAGTGGCGGATGAAATCCGGCAGTTGGCAGAACAGACAAAGGATGCGACTGCAAGGATTACCGGTATAATTAAAGATTTAATTGAAGATGCTAAAAGTGCATCGGACAGTTTGGGGCATTCGGTAGAATCCATTCATGAACAGACAGACATGATTGAAGTAACGAAAGAGAAGTTTGAGATGATTGACGGGGAGGTAGCGGAACTCGCGGAAAGTCTCCGCAATATGGAAATGACAATGGGGGAAATCCTTGAGGCAACAGGGGTAATCACGGACAGCATATCCCATCTGTCGGCTACCAGCGAGGAAGTGGCAGCATCTTCGGAAGCAGGGGTAAAAACGGCTTCGGAGGCAGCGGAACAGATGGAGAAGTGCAGTAAGGTTTTGGAGAATATCCGGGCACTATCTTTGGAATTGAAAGCGGCGGCAGAAATGTAAAAGGAGTTGCAAAATAAAATTTTTCAGGAAAAGAGGGATTGGGATGGAAAAGGTAATCGATAATTTTTTAAAATATGTGCAAATAGATACGGAATCGGAGGAAGGAAGCATGACTTTCCCGTCCACGCAAAAGCAACATGAGCTGGCAAAGGTATTGGCCGGGCAATTGCAGGAGATGGGGGCGGAAGAAATTACTTATGACATGAAACATTGCTACGTATATGCTTCCATTCCGGCATCCAAGGGATGTGAGTCATCGCCGGTAGTAGGGTTTATTGCCCATATGGATACTTCCCCTGCGGTAACGGGGGCAGGGGTAAACCCCAGGATCATAGAGAGCTATGATGGGAAAGATATTGTTTTAAACCCAAAAGAGGGGATTGTGATGAAGGTGTCCGATTTCCCGGAACTGCTTTCATATCAGGGGAAAAGGCTGATTGTAACCGATGGCACAACGCTTCTGGGGGCGGACGATAAGGCTGGCGTGGCGGAGATTATGGCGATGGCGGAATATTTGCTTGAGCATGAAGAAATTTCTCATGGGAAGATTAGGATAGGATTTACTCCCGATGAAGAGGTGGGGGCCGGCGCGGATTATTTTGATGTGAAATTATTCGGGGCGGATTATGCCTATACGGTAGACGGCGGACGGCTGGGCGAGCTGGAATATGAAAATTTCAACGCGGCAGGGGCGAAAGTAACGGTATACGGGCGGAGCGTCCATCCGGGGGAGGCAAAAGATAAGATGCGCAATGCTATCCTTATGGCGATGGAATTTCAAACGATGCTTCCGCCGGCGGAAAACCCCATGTATACTTGTGGCTATGAAGGCTTTTACCATTTGGATTCCTTTGCCGGCACGGTGGAAAAGGCGACGCTGGAATATATTATCAGGGATCACGATAAAGGGAAGTTTGAAAAGAAAAAAGATTACTTTTTGAAGGTGGGGGATTTCCTGAATGGGAGATACGGAGAAGGAACATTTGAGGTTTCTCTGGAAGATTCCTACTACAACATGAAAGAAGTAATAGAAAAGCATATGCATTTGGTGGAAAATGCGAAAGAAGCCATGGCGGAGCTTGGCATTGAGCCGGAAGTGGTGCCTATCCGGGGTGGTACCGACGGCGCACGGCTATCCTTTATGGGGCTGCCTTGCCCGAATCTTTGTACGGGAGGGCAGAACTTCCACGGAAGGTTTGAATATGCGTGTGCCGACGATATGGAAAAGATTGTAGAGCTTCTCGTGAAGATAGCCGGAAAATATTGCCGGAAGCGACTATGACAAACTATCGATGTCATATATTGTAACAATATTATAGACAGGTGTTGCAGTATATGAATCGATCAATGGAAAAGGTGGTAAAACAAATAAGGAAAATCATACCGGAGAGGAGAGAGGGCCAGTCCAGGGCAGGATACCGGAACTTGCTGGTTGCCAAAGGGGCGACCGTATTGTTGTTTGTACTGACTGCCTTTGCTCTTGTAAGAGGGGTGGCATCGGTGTTGCCAAGGTCTATTACGGTAAGCAGCAGCGTGAATGGTAAGCTGCTTCCTATCAACAGTGTGGAAACGGATAAAAAACAAGTAGCGTTAACCTTCGAGGCCACTTACGGGAACAGGGATATTCCTAAAATATTGGAAATTTTAAAAAGGCATGAGATTCATGCAACCTTTTTCCTGACCGGGAATTGGGTGGAAGAATATCCGGATGATGTAAAAGCGATTTTTGCTGCCGGGCATGATGTAGGCAATATAGGCGACAGCCATAAACATATGCCTCAATTGACCGATGAAGAGTGCCGGGAGGAGATTGAACAGGCACATACGAAAGTACAGGCGTTGACAGGATATGACATGTTCCTGTTCCGGCCGCCCTATGGAGACTATGACAATCATGTGATAAGCAATGCAGCGAAATGCGGTTACTATTCGGTGCGCTGGGATGTGGATTCCCTTGATTGGAAGGACTATGGTACGGAGTCCATACTGGACAACGTATTGGGAAGCGGGGATTTGAAAAACGGTTCCATAATCCGTTGCCAGAGTGGGGCGAAATATACGGTAGAGGCTTTGGAAAGCCTTCTTACCGGATTAGAGAAAGAGGGGTATATGGTAGTGCCTGTATCCCAATTAATTTATAAAGAGAAGTACCATCTGAGCGGGAACGGAAGGCAGAGGAAGGAGTAGGCGGTGGAATAGTACACGGGGAATAGTACACGGTCTGAAACAGGGAAACCAAGGAGGCTGTATATGTGGTTTTTATTTGCAATAATGTCGGCTGTTTTTGCGGCGCTTACCTCCATACTGGCTAAGATTGGCATAGATGGGGTGGACTCAAATCTAGCAACGGCGGTGCGGACGGCAGTGGTCGTAATTATGTCATGGGGGATGGTTTTTTTGACCAATGCGCAGGGGGGGATAACGGAAATCAGTAAAAGGAGTTGGGTGTTCCTGATTCTTTCCGGGCTGGCCACCGGCGCGTCGTGGCTTTGCTATTATAAGGCACTGCAGTTAGGGGAAGTGTCCAAGGTCGTGCCGATTGATAAATTGAGCGTGGTAATTACCCTTATATTGGCTTTTGTATTCCTCCACGAACAATTTACAGTGAAATCGTTCATTGGTTGTGTGCTGATTTCGGCAGGGACTTTGATTATGGTTTTATAAGCCTATGGAGCTTGTAGAAGTGGATTAACGCAGTATGGAAAAAGCGCCGTAAGTGTATACTTCGGCGCTTTTTGAATGGGATCTTCTATTTGCTTTATCAGCGGTCAAGGGGTTTGTTCTATAATGCTTTTCATAATATCTTTTGTTATCTGCCCGGACACATAGCCGTAAACATTGCCGTCCGAGTCGATCATAAAAGTGGTGGGGTAGGCGCTGATGCCATAATAGTAAGCGATAATCCCATCGGTATCCATAACGACCGGATAGGTATAATTGTTTTCGGACAAAAAGGCGGCGATATCTTCGGCGCTACCTTCTCTTCCCACATTAGGGGAAGCGATGCCAAGGATGATGACATCGGAATTGTTTTCTCCGTATTCCTCATAGATTTCCTGTATTTCAGGCATTTCTGCCCGGCAGGGCGGACACCATGTGGCCCAGAAATTAAGAAATACTGTTTTCCCTTTGTAGTCGGAAAAGGTGTGTGTATTGCCATATTGGTCTTGCAAAGTAAAGTCAGGGGCAGGAATGGCGGCTGCATCGGAATCTGTTGCCGATGTGCCCGTTTCGTCCGCTGCTTTATTTGATTGTTCCGCATGATTTTCTCCATTGCCGCTTTCTGTTTGGGAGGCATTGGAAGCGTGTGATGGGTCTGCATTGGCGTCTGTGTTTGTTCCGGCGGCATTGCCATTTTGGGTATCATTGCCTTCGGCAGTGGAGTTCATGGATGTATTGCCGGAAAGATATGTGCTGATACCGTTCATCCAGCCGGTAAACATCATGACACCGATAAAAACCATTAATATGCCCCCAAGTTTTACCGTGTATTTCATGGCAGAACGGTATTTTTTAAAGAAGGAGGAAAGGGCATTGGTGAACAGCCCGACAGCCAGGAAAGGCAGCACAAAGCCCAAAGTGTAAACGCCAAGCAGCAAAAATCCGGTAAGGGAGGATGCTGCAGAGGCAGCTAAAAGAAGAACGCTGGCCAGTGCCGGGCCTACGCAGGGTGTCCATGCGAAGCTGAAAGTAAAACCAAGGATAAGGGCAGTAAGGGGGTTCATGGCCAGGGAGTCGGGCTGGAAGTGGAAACGGCGCTCTTTGCTCAAGGTGAGGCTGCCGAACAGACCGAGTTGATAGAGGCCAAACAGGACGACCACAATCCCGCCGATACGGGTAAACCATGTCCGGTAGTTATGAAAAAATTTGCCTACTGCCGTAAATCCAAATCCAAGCAGGAAAAAAGCAAAGCTGATGCCAAGGACGAAAAACAGGGTGTTTCTCATAACCCGTCCTCTTTTATAAATGATGTTCCCTTCTTCATCCACTGTCTTTGCACCCCCGGACAGATAACCGATGTACAAAGGTATCAGAGGAAGTACGCAAGGGGAAAAGAAGCTGATAAGCCCCTGGAAAAAAACGGTGATAGCAGAGATACTTGTTTCAAGTGTCAGATTCATAAAAACCTCCATGCTTCTTTTGTCTGCAAAACGACGGCTTGCAAGCAAAGGTAAAATTCTGTTTGCATGGTAGCATAAAAGAAGGGGATTTGCAAGGGTGCAGTGGGGGTTATAGACACTAATTCGCCCATGCAATCTGTTGTGCGGAAACTAACGGATAAGTGCGCAAAAGGTCGGAATCTGGATTTTCCCGGTTCATATCAACGCCTGTAATTTGACTGTTGGAATATGTTTTATAATAATAAATCCCTTTTGTTGCATTCA
The DNA here is from genome assembly GCA_910588855.1 of uncultured Kineothrix sp. Lineage (GTDB taxonomy): Bacteria > Bacillota > Clostridia > Lachnospirales > Lachnospiraceae > Kineothrix. Next base: position 8,956 of record CAJUSR010000022.1, read on the forward strand.
TGCAACAGGAATAGGTCGTGATATCATATAGGTTTTCGGGGGTAATGACGCTCCCACGGATCATGGACACGGAGTCCAAAATATGGAAAAATTGGGAGATGCTGCTCATCTCATCTTTTTCGCAGATGGAATTTAGGCTAAGATAGGCAGCTTTGACAAAACGGGAAGCAGGGGAATAATCTCCGGGCAGGCCGAAGCAGCCAAGCCCTTGCCCGAAAGGGACAAGGCTTTTTATATTGCTGAAACAGTTTTTAGGGCTGCCGGAAATCAGGTTCATGTATTGGCAGAGGTTTGTGGTCTGGAAACCGAAGGCCGGATTGTTCGTAAGTACCCCTACCGGGTTGTCATGCAGTTCCATACCGGTTTTGGTAGCTTCCAGGACAATGGAGCTTTGGCTGTCTGCTATATGCCAATGGAGAGGGGATAAGGGAAGGCGCTCGCTAAACGGGATACTGACAAGATGGGTGGAGGCGAGAAGTTTTTTTGCTTCTTCCACCGAAGCGCATTTCCCCAATATCCAAAGTATTATCTCAAAAGGGGAGATATTGCTGCTATTTGTCTCTACTTTCGGCGGATAATATGCATTATCGGGAAAGTTCAGACCTGCAATACATAACCCTTTTTCATTGACGGCATCGGCATAAAGAGGGTAGCCTTCCTCCACCGTGGCTATTCCAAGTATGGCATAGTGTTTATCCAATATTCCTGCTTTGCGGAAAGGGAGTGGATAGTTTCTTGGAGTGTAGACGACGCATTCGTTAAAATTATATTCAAAGTCCATAGTACGGCCAAAATAAAAGTCCTGGGTTTTCATTGCAATACTGGTACACATATGATTCCTGCCTTGTTTGTTAGATGATTGATTTATTTAAAGTTTATTCAATGATAGTATCATTATATGCAGTTTATAAAACTGCTATACGATGGCAGCCGGATTTTTGGCCGGTTTTAAGAAAAGGGGATATTTTTTCCATAATTATAGCCATTCTTTTTCGTATCTATATTAGACTTACATAAAGACAAGATTCACATAAAGGGAGGAAAAATTATGAAAGGAAAAGGAAATGGAATGGCAACGGCATTTATCCTCTGCATGATGGGAAGTATGCTGCTGGCAGGATGTGGAAGAGCGAAATCGACTCCAGATTTATCAACATCTGCTGAAGAGACGGGGGCGGCGGAGACTACTTATGAAGGAGAGTTTGACACTGTCTATGACCGGATGGATAATCCGGATGGCGGAAATGAGGGAGGGGATACGGAAGAATATTCCCAACTGACGGAAACAGGGTTTGTGTCCGTATATAATAATCCTTTATCGACGTTTTCCGCCGATGTGGATACGGCATCATACAGCAATCTCCGCCGATTGATACGCTCCGGTTATGGGATTAGCGATATTCCGGAAGGGGCAGTCAGGATTGAGGAAATTATCAACTATTTTTCTTATGAGGGTTTGAACGAGCCGAAAAGAGGCGAGCCTTTCGGGGTAACGACCCAGATTATGCCTTGCCCGTGGAACCATGAGGCGCAGCTTGTCCGCGTAGGGCTGAAGACGGAGGAAGTAGCTTATGACGATTTTCCGCCATCCAATTTAGTCTTTCTGTTGGATATTTCGGGTTCCATGTATGCGGACGATAAACTTCCCCTGCTTCAGGAATCTTTTGCAGTATTGGCGGAGAACCTGACAGAAAAAGACAGGGTATCCATAGTAACTTATGCCGGGGATGATACAGTTGTGTTGGAAGGGGTAAGCGGAGATAAAACAAGGGTTATCTGCGAGGCGCTTTTTGATTTGGAGGCTGGCGGCAGCACTTATGGGAGCAAAGGGATTGAGACAGCGTACCGTCTGGCAGAAGAATATTTTATAGAAGGCGGGAACAACAGGATTATATTAGCTACGGACGGCGACTTGAATGTGGGGCTTACTTCAGAAGAAGAATTGGAAGATTTGATTTCGGAAAAAAGGGAATCCGGTGTATTTCTTTCCGTTTTAGGGTTTGGCAAGGGGAATATTAAGGATAATAAAATGGAAACGCTGGCAGACAAAGGGAACGGGAACTATGCCTATATTGATTCCCTGCGGGAGGCAAATAAGGTGCTGGTAGAAGAAATGAGCGCAACATTGTTAACGATATGCAAAGATGTGAAATTTCAAGTGGAATTTAATCCGGCGGTGGTAGAAGGATACCGTTTGATTGGATATGAAAACAGGAGGCTGGCAGCAAAAGATTTTGAGGATGATACGAAGGACGCGGGGGAAATCGGCGCAGGGCATTGCGTAACGGCTTTGTATGAAATTGAGACAAAGGAAAACATAAAAGGAAGCGGCATAAACAGGGATGGCTTAAAGTATGCGGAGTTCTACGGGGATGAGGACGAGGAAAGCGAAGCAGAGGGAGAAGAGGGGAACAGTTATCAGGAATATGAATGGATGACTGTCAGTATCCGTTATAAAGAACCGGACGGAACGGAAAGCAAGCTTTTGGAATATCCGGTAGATTACGCATCGTATACGGAAGAGCCGGACGAAGATTTCCTTTTTGCAGCAGCGGCAGCAGAATTTGGACTGGCGGCAATGGACAGTGAATATAAGGGAAACGCTTCGTTGGCACATGTTAGCGAAGTGTTGGAAGAACTGGATTTGGATGATGAATATAAGGAAGAATTTGCCGAGCTGGTAGATATGCTGGAAAAAAATACAAAATGATTGGGCAGCAACATTTGCAAATAGCAATGGTTTATGCCCGCTTCATTGCAGGAAACATTCGGATGAACTTTATAAAATGAAAATAGTATTAAGCAGCGGCTTCCACGATTTTGGAGTCTCCTCTCCATCGTGCAAAAGCCGCTTGCTTAATATTTTTTATGCAATATTATAAACTGAATTTGCCGGTTGCATCGTTCAGACGGCCCACAATTCCGTTGGCATCCTGTAAGGAAGCATGGACGGAATCGGATATTTGTACCACATCCCCGACGCGTTCGGCGATATTTGTCGTTCCTTCGGCGCTTTCCTGCGCTGCCTGTGAAATCTCGTCCAAAGAGTCTGCTATATTGTTGATGGAAGCCAGAAGCTCTTCGGAAATGGCGCTGAAATCGGCGACAAGGGAATCGATTTCACTGGCATCTTCATTATAATCATTGGCAATTGCTTCAAATACATCAATGCTTTCCATGACCTGAGTATCAATAAATGTCAACAATTGTTTTGCATCTTTGGCAAGGCTTCCCACCGATTCATTCACTTGCCCGGTCACTTTTTTAATGTTTTCCGTACTTTGCTTTGACTGCTCGGCAAGTTTACGGATTTCATCTGCTACGACGGCAAACCCTTTTCCGGCTTCCCCGGCCCTGGATGCTTCAATGCTGGCATTCAAGGATAAAAGGTTTGTCTGGGCAGTGATTTCCATAATGGACTCTGCAAGGGTGGAAATTTCGGCAACTACCTTTATTTTGGTCAAAGTTTCCTGAAGGCGGCCCTCAATGGACTGCTTTTGCAGGATTAGGCTGGTTTTGCTTTCATTTGCCGAGTTCTTTGCCCCGATTGCTTTTTTATGTATGGTTTCTGCCCGCTCGGAGCCTTCCTGTGCCCTATCCGCAATATTTTTTGCAGCGGACTCAATGTCTTTTGTCATTTCATCAATGTTGCTGGCAGTAGCGGCCGTTTCTTCCATAGAAGCGGAAAGCTGGGTGGTCGTTGAGGATACGTCTTCTATTTCGCTGTTCAGGCGGGTTATATTCTCCATAATCCCATTGACGCTTTCCGTAGTTTGGCATGTTTCTTTCATAACATCGCTTATCAGCCCGCCGATGCTTGTCCGCATTTTTTCCAAAATATTCAGTAATTTGCCGAAATCATCCCTGCGCTTTAAGGATGAACTGTCTAGCTTGGCAGAGAAGTCCCCTTCTGACATGCTCTGCAGCGCTTTCATTACCAGCTTTAACGGCTTTGTAATATTAAGAATAGTGATAATGAGATATAAGATGATTAAGAGCTGAAACAGGGCGCATACTATCGCAAACGTGGTAATTTTTTCTTTGGTAAACCGGTTTGCTGTTTCTGTGGATGCGGCAATCTGGTCGTCAATATTGTCTATATAATTTCCGGTGCCTACAACCCAGTCAAAGGGTTCATAATATTGCGTATATGCCCGTTTTGGCATAGGCTCCGTTTCACCTTCTTTCGGATACTGGTAATCGCTGTAATAACTGCCGTTTGCTACCGCGCCTTGGATAAAATCTTTTACCATCGCATATCCGGTCACGTCTTTGGTGTCTAACCGGTTGGTGCCTTCGGTATCGCTTCCTAAAAGGACTACGTTTATTCCGTCAGACTGGTCTATCCAGAAATACCCATCCGTTCCATACCTTAGGCTCCTGACTTTATCCGCAGCCAGCTTCATCCCTTCTTCTTTGGTATAGATGCCGGCATCAATGTCTGCCTTATAACTGTCGAGGAGCCAAATAACCTGCGCCACCTGTTGTCTGATACTGTCGTCGTAATCTTTTCGGATGTTCTCCTCCTCTTCTTGCAGAATCCGGGTGTTAATCGCCTGCATGCTGTTAATAGAGAAATTGATGCTGAACATCATGAATGCGATAACCACTATCCCTATAATCGCCATTTTTAATGTTACACTAAGATTCTTCATTATCTATCTCCTCCTTCTGTTTTTATTATAACACTTTCCAATCGAATGGCACAATAAAATTGTGCATTGTGTACAATTTAATGAATAATAATACAAATTTTATATCCAATATTACCTTTGTATAAAGAAGACGGTTGAGCGTCAATTTTTGGTGCCGCCTGTCAAAGGGCATTGGGGAACAGCCTTTTTGGGGTCAGGGGGCTTGTATTGAAAAGCCCGGTACAACATAGGAATATCAGCTTCGGATAATGACAATTTAAGACAAAAAAAGGGTATTCTTGAAAAAAATGGTAAATTATGGTAGATTTACCTTTATATTACTATTGCTTATGGATAAAAGGGAGGAGGTTGTCCGGTGATACGGCGATATGGAACCGAAGATGTATACGAAGCATTGCAGCGGCGGCTGGAATTTATTTTTGAAGAATTTGACAATATTTATTTGTCTTTTTCCGGCGGTAAGGACAGCGGCCTTTTGCTGAATCTGACGATGGATTTTCAAAAAAAGTATTATCCCAAAAAGAGGATAGGAGTTTTCCACCAGGATTTTGAGGCACAATACAGCGTAACCACGGAGTATATTGAACGTACTTTCAAGCGGTTGGAAAAGGAGGCGGAGCTATATTGGGTATGCCTTCCTATGGCGACAAGGACAGCGCTTAGTAGTTATGAAATGTTCTGGTATCCTTGGGATGATACGAAAAAGGAGGCCTGGGTAAGGGAACTGCCCAAACATGATTATGTCATACATCTGGAAAACAATCCCATAACAACTTACCGCTACCGGATGCATCAGGAGGATTTGGCAAAACAGTTCGGCAGATGGTATCGCATTTCCCATGGGAACCAAAAAACGGTTTGCCTGCTCGGGATGCGGGCGGATGAATCGCTGCAAAGGTACAGCGGTTTTTTGAACAAAAAGTACGGTTATAAAAATGAATGCTGGATTAGCAAACAGTTTAAAAACGTATGGTGTGCCTCACCTATGTACGACTGGAATTTAGAGGATGTATGGCATGCCAATTATTTGTTTAATTATGATTACAACCGTTTGTACGATTTATACCATATGGCAGGGCTGAAGGCCTCCCAGATGCGGGTAGCTTCCCCGTTCAACGATTATTCCAAAGATAGCCTGAATTTGTACCGGGTGCTTGACCCGGAAATATGGGCAAAGCTGGTAGGGCGGGTGCAAGGGGCGAATTTTGCCTGCATATATGCCCGGTCAAAGGCTATGGGATACCGCAGCATTACCCTTCCGGAGGGGCATACGTGGGAATCCTATACCAGGTTTCTGCTGGATACGCTTCCAGTCAGGTTAAGGAACAATTATGTGAAAAAGTTCAACACTTCCATAAGATTTTGGCATGAAAAGGGAGGGGGACTGGAGGAAGAAACCATAAGGGAATTGGAGGAACATGGTTATAAAATAAAACGGAACGGGGTTTCCAATTATACGCTGAACAAAAAATCCAGGATTATTTTTATGGAGAAAATCCCCGACAATACGGACGATATAAAGACAAGCAAGGACATCCCAAGCTGGAAAAGGATGTGCTACTGTATTTTAAAAAACGACCATATATGCAGGTCTATGGGGTTTGGGCTGAACAGGCAGCAGCAGAAGGCCATTGATATGATAAAAAGCAGATATAAGGGATTGGAGGAAATAAATGGAGAAGCATAAAAGCCCGGTTTATAATGTAATTGCGGTTCCGGTACATAAAATCAAGCCTAATAACTATAATCCGAATTGCGTGGCCCCGCCGGAAATGCGTCTGCTTTACCAGAGCATTAAAATGGATGGGTACACAATGCCGATTGTATGTTATTATAATAAGGAAACGGATGAATATATTATTGTAGACGGTTTCCACCGGTATAGGGTTATGCTGGAACACGAGGATATTTTTGAACGTGAAGGGGGAATGCTTCCGGTATCCATTATCCATAAGCCCATTGACCAGCGGATGGCAAGCACCATCCGGCACAATCGGGCAAGAGGAAGCCATAATGTGGATTTGATGAGCAATATCGTAAAGGAACTGCATGAAATCGGCCGTTCCGATGCATGGATTTCCAAACATTTGGGGATGGAAAGAGATGAAATCCTGCGGTTAAAACAAATTACGGGGTTGGCGGCGCTTTTTCAGGACGTGAAATTCGGCAAGGCATGGAGACCGATAGAAGAGGAAGAAGAGATAGAAGGAATATGCAGCCAGGATGAATAAAAAATGAAATTGGCGAAGGAGGAAAAGGAGAAAGAAAAGGAGGAAGAAAAGGAGGAAGGGGAAAGAGAGAAGGAAGAAAGGGAAGGAAGAAGAGAAAAGAGGGAGAGGAAAAGGGGAAGCGGTAAAGCGGCAAAGCGACAAAAATAAGGTATTCATAAACAGCGGGCAGGAGATGGCAAAGGATGGAGAAAAACAGGATTTTTGAAATATTGGGGATTGGTGAGACAAAAGAGGAAAGGGAGATAAAAAAGGCATACAGGGAAAAGCTGGTGACCGTAAACCCGGAAGATAACCCGGAAGGGTTTCAGAGGCTGCGGGAGGCATATGAAGAGGCGCTTATCCTGATTCGGAAGCCGGAAAAGGATGTACAGGAAGAGGATAGCCCGGTGACGGCATATTTAAAAGAGGTGGAAAAGGTATATTCTTCTTTGTCCAGAAGGTTGGATGTGAAGGAATGGGAGCGTTTGACAAAGAGCAGTTTGCTGGATGATTTGGAGCTGGAAGAGGAAATAAAGTGGAAGCTTTTTCGGTATTTGGCAGACCATTTCAGGATTCCTGCGCCCGTTTGGCAGGTTTTGGACAGGGCATTTGCTGTGGTAGGGAATGCCGGGGAATTTAAGGAACATCTTCCGGTGGAATTTGTGGATTTCATGGTATGGAAATGCGCGGAAGGGGCGGAAAGTTCGGATTTTCCTTTTCATAAGCTGAAAGGGGAAGATGGGGCGGATTACGATGAGTTTATTAAGAATTACAATCAATTGGTGGAAATGGCAAGGGAGGAGGCCAAAGAGGCAGAGGAACGCATAAAAGAGATTGGACGAAAGATTGCCTTTATGGATTCTTTTGGGATTGCCCATCCGTGGTATGAAATGGAGAAAGCCAGATACGCGCTGCTGTGCGGCCGGAAGGAAGATGCGGAACACATGGTCAGGGAACTTTGGGCGATGGGGGAGAAGGATATCCGTATGCTTTTTTCCGGCGCTTATATTTTAAAAGCATGTGGAGCCGACGGGGAGGCGGCGGAGGTTTACCAGAGCCTTTTGGAACATGAGGGGATGAGCCAGGACGATGTGTATACGGCATCCCTTGCGCTGGCAGAAATTTATGTGGGGCAGCAGGAATGGGAAAAGGCGAAGGAACATGCTTTATGCGCAAGAAGGCTTTATAATACGAAAAAAGCCGTGGATTTGCTGCAAAGATGCAACGAAGAGGTAATAGCCCTCTACACAGGGGAGAAGGCAGCAAAGATGAATGCGAAAGACGGCATTATGCTGGCATGGTGCTATATCCAGTCCGGGAAATCAAAAGAAGGGCTGGGCTTTTTTAAGAAATATCCGGTATTGGAGGAGGATACGGCAGAATGTCATAGGGCGAAAGCCGTGCTTTTTATGACAAGCGGATTGGACGAGGAGACGGAAGCGGAAGCAAAGCTTTGGAGAGGGAAGCTTTTGGAAAAGGAGGAGGAAGAACCCTATTTGTTTGCACAGAGCTTTGAGCTGGAGGGAAAGGCGCTCCAAATGCGGTTTGGGAAGCTGGAAGATAAAGAAGGGGCGGAGGCGGAACGGATTAAAAAAGCGGCGCTGGCAGCTTTTGACGAAGCTTTGTCCAAAAGGCCGAAGGAGATTGACTTCCTGATGGCAAAGCTGCATTTTCTGCGGGATATCAAGGAGTATGAACAAATAGTGGAACTGTGCGGCAAGATAAAGGAAATAGACGCGGGTTACTATTGGGCATATTTTTATGCGCAGGAAGCTTTTGAAAAGATGGGGAAAGCACAGGAAGTTGTGGATACTTTTTACGAAGCAAAGAGCATCTATGAAGGGATGCCGGAAATTTATGAGCGGGCGGCAAGGGCATTTTGGGCATACGGCCAATATCAGGAGGCAAAAAATATTATTAAGCAGGCGGAGGATGCAGGAGTGGACAGCTATTACCTGAGGGTGAGAAAGCTGGAGCTGATGAGGCGGAATGCGGAAAGCGCAGAAGAATTGAAAACAGCGGATGAATATGCGAAACAGTTGATAGATGAAATGGAAAAGGAGGGGGATGTAGAGGATTCCCTTTTGTCCGATGTCTATCTGCAAAGGGCTTTTATCCATGACAGCAGCAATGCGGAATCATTCCGTCAAGTGGATGGGATGGAAACTTGGGCAAAGCGGTCGGTGGAGCTGGCAGACAGCAACAGGAACCGGTACTTTTTAGGGCGGTTTTATTCGGAATACCGGGAAGAGCCGAAACTGGCGTATGAACATCTGAAAATCTGCGAAGAGCGGGGGCTGGATTTTGAATGGATGTATTTTTATATTGCCCAGTGCCATGAAGACTTTGAAGAATGGAATGATGCCATTGCCTATTATAAAAAGGCATGGGAGAAAAACCCTCAGGAGAGGGATTTTGCATGGCGGATTGGGTGGCTTTACCGTAAAAAGGTTGACAGGGTAGGGCAAAGGGAATATTACGAGGAAGCGATGAAATATTTAAAGCTTCATGTGGAAAAATTTGGGGAAAACCCCAGAGAACTTTGGCAGATTTCGGACTTGCATGGGGATAATCAGGAGTATGGGCTTGCATTGGAAGAAATCGAAAGGGCAATGAAAAAGGATAAGCAGAGCAGGAACTGGGGGCATAAGGGTATGCTGCTGGAAATGCTGGGCAGAAGGGAAGAAGCAATCGAATGTTTTGAGGAAGCGATTAAAGTGAACTTGAAAAGGGGGATGGATTATAGTTATTCTTATTACCGGATGCATGATTATTTCTGCGAAAGCCGCCAGTACGAAAGAGGGCTTGCATGGTTTCAGGAAAAGGCGGAACAGGTAAAATCGGAGGAACAACGCAGGAAAATAATGGGGTATATTAGGTATTATTACATTGCATTGCAGGATTGGCCAAAGGCATTGGAAACGACCGGGCAAATATATGGAGGAACGACGCTGGAAGATTATGTATGTGATGGGTGGAAAATGGAAGGGAAGCGTATCGATGACCTTTTGGATTTGTTCCAATACTATGTAAGCGAGGAAGAACTGCGCCAAAAAGCGCAGGAGGCGGAAGCGCTTCTGGATGGAGCAGGGGCAGCAGGGCTGGAAGAGGATTATGAGGGCAGACGATGTGCGTATATGCAGATTGCTTATTGTTATGCGGATTACCTTTGGGAAAATGAAAAGGGGCTCTTGTTCTTTAAAAAGGCGCTGGAACAGGCAAAGAAGGGAAAAGAGGGGATAGATGACTATGAGTATCGTTCTACATTAGTGCCGATTATGAGGGTACTGCATCGGATGGGGGATTTGGAGCAGGCGAAGGAGTATAAGGAACTATTTTTCCAAAGTCTGGCAGGATATTATAAGGAGTGCGAAGGACTAGGAAAAAGACCGGAAGAACTGTATTTAGGGGATTTTACAAGAGAAAGGGTGAGCCTGTATCAATTGTTCCGCATTCATTATTACTGCGGCGAATACGAGGAAGCCAGGAAATATTTACAGCGCATGGAAACATGCCCCTGGTGCAGCACTTGCACTTGCGAAGAATGTACCGAGGAATGGGAAATCAAAGGGTATATGGCGCTTTATGAAGGCCGCAGGGAAGAGGCTGCAAAGTGCTTTGCACATGCGATTGCATGTGGCAGCAGAGGGAACTTTGATGCGAAGCGGGAGCTGAAATTGATGGAAATGCAATAAGAGGAAACTGTTTTTGGGTATAATACCCAAATGGGGCTTTTTTAAAATTATTTTTCAGAACAAAAGGCGGGTGGGAAATGAATGTTTCGTGCCCGTTTTTTGAATGATAGGATTTGGAGGGCAAAAATAGAAATGCCGCAGAGTATTTACAGCATAAAATGTCCGTTCTGCAACATTTTACTGCTGTGTTTTCCTGAAATATGCCGAAATAAAGTATGCCCGTATGAAAATTTGGAAAAGGACAAAAGGAGTGGGAACGTGCGGATTGGGATATGTGACGATGAAAAGGAAATCAGGAATATATTGGCGGAAATAATACAAAGGGTTTACCCCGAAGCGGAGTTGTCGTTTTATCCGTCCGGAGATGCTTTATTATTGTCGGGCAGCCAGCCGGATATCCTTTTTCTGGATATTCAAATGCCGGATAAAAGCGGAATGGAAACCGCAATAGAATTACGCAAGAAGAATAAACGGACAATCCTCATTTTTGTAACGGCATTGGAGGAGTATGTATTTCAGGCATTCGATGTAGGGGCATACCATTATTTGGTAAAACCTTTCAGCGAGGAAAAGTTTGCAGAAGTATTGCGGAAGGCGGTAAAAGAGCTTGAGGAAAGGGAAAAGGCGGAATCTGCGGAAACGGAGAAAAAAACGCCAAGCCTGATGATAACTTCAGGCGGTAAACATATTGCTGTCCATTGGGAAGATATTGTGTATGCGGAAATATTTGACCGGAAAATCCTTCTTCATACAATGGATGAAGATATCGAATACTATGGAAAAATGAAAGAGCTGGAAACAAAGGCGGGGGATAGTTTTTACCGCTCCCATAGGGCATATCTGGTGAATTTTGACTATATCAGGAAATATGATGCGACAACTATCTATCTGGAAAAAGGGCAGGCGCTTATGGCAAAACAAAATTACAGGGAATTTGTGAAAAGCTATTTAAAATATAATCAGAGACATGGGGAAATAGGGAGAGATTGAAGGCTGTAAAAATTCAGGTCAAAACCTGTAAAATATGCAGGTTAAGAAATCCGGAACTTTATATCGAAGGGTGTAAGATGGGAGAAGTCTGTTGCCGGTTGTTTTGCCGAAGCAGGCAGCATGTTTGAAAAGGTAAGAAAAAACGGTGTCAACCATTGACTTTCAATCCGCAGCAGCGGATACAGGGTATAAGAAATGATATATAATGGAGTTTACTGGACAGGTGTAGCTTATATACAACCAATTGCGGAGCTGTTTCTTTTAGGATATTGTTTATCCCGGCTTGCTGCTCCGTTTATGGAAAAGAAAAAAGGGGCACATTGGGCAGGGGCGGTATACATTCTGGTTATGCTGGTACTTTATTTCATGCCGCAGCATATGGATTATTTTGCCGCCTATACAATAGGGGCTTTGGCTGCTTTTTTTGTGATGTGCTGTGTGGATAGGAGGAATTACAGGCAAAAAATTTTTATTGCGGTGACGTTTTTCTCTATGCGGTGGTTCGCCTTTGCAATGGCAGAAATACTGCGCGATAAAGCATATCAATTTGCCGAAAATACAGCTTATATGGAAAAACATTTAAACATGTGGTTTGCTTTGTATGTAGCGATGACACTGTTTTTCTTGTTAGGGGGATTCTGGCTTATGTTAATCGGCATCCGTTGTATTTTAAAAGTTTATAGATATAAGTATGCGGATATGACGAAGAAGGAACTGCTTATGATGATAATCCCTTCTGTTATGGGGGTGGCAGGTTATGTCAATATATGGTATTGCCGTGGATTGTACGAGGGTGAAAGCAGAAAAACTTTTGGCAGTTATGAAATATTGGCATTCTTATACTGTGCGGCGGCTGTTACCGCGATTGTAGTGATGATTGTATTATACCAGAATATTAAGGCACAGCAGGAGGGCAGGCTGCAGGATGAATTGCTTGCCGTACAGATGGAAAGAATGCGGAAACATATAGAACAGGTGGAAAGCCTATATGGGGATATCCGGGGTATCCGGCACGATATGGCAAACCACATCCTGACATTGGAAAAGCTTTATGAGGGAGATAAGAAGGAGGAAGCGAAAGCTTACGGTGAAGAGCTAAAGAAAGCCCTCGCCCAAACAGCAGGGGGCATAAAGAGTGGAAATCCGGTTACGGATGTGATTTTACAAGAATGGAAGAGCGAAGCGGAGCGGAAGGGAATCCGTTTCTGCTGTGATTTTTTTTATCCGGCGGATTCCAATGCAAACGCATTTGATATCAGCGTTATATTGAATAATGCTTTGGGAAATGCAATGGAAAATGCAGGAAGCAATGAGAGCCCTTATGTATCCGTTTATTCTTACCGCAGGAAGAATGCTTATATGATAGAGGTAAGAAACAGTTTTACAGGTCATATACAGTGGGATAAAGAAAGCGGGCTGCCCATAACATCAAAGGAAAGAGCTGGCAGTTATAGGAAAAGCCATAAGTACGAGGAAATCTATAACTATGAAAAGAATCATGGATATGGGTTGGAAAATATCCGTAAAATGGCAAGGAAATATGCGGGGGATATTGATATTATACAAAAGGATGGGGAATTTTGCCTTAGTGTTATGCTGATGTTGGCATAATTGCTTATCCGTTCCTTTGCACTTGCGAAGAGCAGGCTCACAGCAGAAAAAGGTCGTTCTGCGCTGCATTGGTTTAGTTTGTAGAAAAAGGCTCCGAAACAATAAACAGGAAGAAACAGATGGAAACTTCCCCGGCGTATTGCCTCATTTACAATACGTCGGAAAACAACACATGGATGGAACAGATGGAAAGGAGACCAGAATTATGATGACAATAGGCAGTGCAAATGGTGCAGCATTACAGAAGGGGAACGGCAGCGTACAGACAGGATATTCCGCTATGAATGGACAGACGGATGCGTATAGCAAGGGCATACAGAATCAGATTGCGAATGCGCAGAGGCAGTTGCAGGAGCTTTCTTCCAACGAAAATATGACCTCAGAAGAGAAGATGAAAAAACGTCAGGAAATACAGCAGCAGATAAATGAGCTGAATATGCAGTTAAGGCAGCATCAAATGGAGCAACGTATGGAAGAACGTACGGCAAAGCGGCAGACGAAGGGTTCTCCTGTAGAAGAGTTGTTGGGCGGTACAGGAAACAGAAAAACGGGAAGGAAAGGAACCGGGCTTTCACAAGCCAGTATGGCAGCTATAATTTCGGCAGACAGTTCCATCAAACAGGCGAAAATACAGGGCAGCGTGGCTACGAAGATGGAAGGGAAGGCGGCAGTCCTAGAGTCTGAAATCAAAATGGATGAAGCTTTGGGCGGAGATGCCAAGGGAAAGAAAGAGGAGCTTACCAAAGTAGAACAGATGGCGGCAAAGGCAACGGCTTCCCAGATGGAAACGCTGGGTGATGCGAATGAGGCGATAGAAGAAGCGGCAAAGGCAGAGGGCGATGCAGATAAGGGCTCTGATACAAAAACAGATGCCGCTGTAAATGGCAGTACAAAAAAGGATAACAAAAAAACGGATAACGCAATAAAGGAAAACAAAAAAACGGATGTTTCTGCTCCGGCAGATATACCGGCCACGGAGCAGAAGAAGGCTGGCTATGTATCCGTAGATATCCGTTTGTAGGAGCGCTGCCCGTTATCCGAAAAGCTCGATGCTTTGCCCGCAAGATAAATAATGCAGGTATGGCATATGATGTTTCATAAATTTAAATTGCTCTTTACCGGTGCAGTGGCATGTGTAATATTCGGTATGGAATGTGCCCAGATATTCCGCAAAGCTTTTTAAAGTATCGTCAAGGGGGAGTTTGGAAAAATGGAAACCGCCTATGAGGACGTCCGGCCGGAACCGGTCTGCGATGCCCAGAATCCCTTTATGGGAACAACCGCTGAACAATACTTTTTTGCCCTGTTCTTCGACCAATAAGTATTGTTCATGGCGAAAGTCTTCGGGCAGGAATTTGCCGTTTTCCAGAACGTTCAAGCCGGAACTTTCAGGATTGTGTTGCTGTTTGGCCGGCTCCTTTTTGGCGCAGGCATAAAGGGTAAGCCCTTGTGCAAGGACAGTTGTATCGTCGGTGAAAATAAGCCGTTCATTGTCCGCAAGAGCAGTATCCAATCCGATATATTTTTCGGTGCCGTGATAATGAGGCTCAAAGGCATGGCAGTTTAGATAAATGGGGGCTTTCCGGTTTATCCCAAGAAATGTTTTGAGCCCGCCGCCATGATCATAATGCCCGTGGGAAAGGACAGCCATATCCACGGTGGAAAGGTCGATACCCAGCGCGGCAGCATTTTCGGCAAACAAACAAGACTGCCCCATATCAAAGAGAATCTTATGGTTCTCGGTTTCTATATATAAACTCAATCCGTGTTCGGTGAGCATATCTTCCCGTTCTGTTTCATTTTCAAGCAAGGCTGTAATCCTCATTTTCTTATTCCATCCTTTCTGCTGTTAGGTATAAATTTAGTTATATTTTATCACCTTTGACGGCATTTGCATCTAAAATAAATTGTTTTTTGCTTGATTCAGCATATAGTATTTGAATTATCCAAGATATGATGGATAAAAGAGGATAAGAAAGTTTTTGCTTAGGAAGATTCGGGTGTCAGAAGGTCTGTCCGGCAGTGGCGCTTGGCAGATGGCACAAAAGAATATTGTGCAAGTGACTTTTGTACGATGGAGAGGAGACTCAAAAATCGTGGAAGCCAATGCTGAACACGATTTTGTTTTAAGAGGCTCATCGGAATGTTCCGTACAATGGAACGCGCACAATATTCTTTTGTGCCATCTGCCAAGCGCCACTGCCGGACAG
Organism: uncultured Kineothrix sp.; assembly: GCA_910588855.1. GTDB lineage: Bacteria > Bacillota > Clostridia > Lachnospirales > Lachnospiraceae > Kineothrix. Next base: position 24,327 of record CAJUSR010000022.1, read on the forward strand.
ACCTTCTGATACCAGAATCTTAAGAACAAAGTGTTATGGAAAATTTGATTAGGGGGGTTAAGGGATTTTAGAAGAGATTCAAAAGCCCCTGCTATTAAGGAAGATATAGCGGCAAATGCCGCCGGATGAATATTCCGGAATCGGCAGGGGAGCTGGCGGCCAGTGTAATGGCTGGTGAATGCCGATAGTAATGGATGCGATGCATTGCGTGCTGCCGCCCAAATGTGGAAAGAAGCGACGGATTACTGGCGTGTATTTGGGTGATTTGTTTGGGTGGAATGCATAGGTCTCTTTACTGCAGAGTAGGTACAAAGCGGATGGTGGACTCTCTGGCAATGACACGGGATTCCAGCTCATACATACACGGCTCTGCGTTGTTGTTTATTTGGTCTAACAGGATTTCCACAGATTTTTTTCCTATTTCATCCAAAGGCTGGGCCAGGGCGGTGAGTTTGGGGCTGGTCTCTTTGGCCAGCAGGGAATTGTCAAAGCCGGCAATAGCAATATCCTGTGGAATTGCATAGCCTAGTTCACGGAAAGCGGCGATGGCTTCACAGGCGGTGATGTCATCGTTTGCAAAATATGCTTCGCAATGCAGTCCTGCATTTGCTGCATATTGTTTTACCAGCTTATAGACCAAGCTGGCGTTCATATTCTTTGGCGCCGGACATTCGATTACATCGGTCAGAGTGATTTGGTTTGCGGATAAATACTGTTGGAACCCTGCGTATTTCAGGGCGGAGGTAGATTCTTTGGTGGGTCCGATATATCCTATTTTCTGAAAACCCATGTTCAGAAAATGTTTGGCTATCTGTTGTCCACCGTTATAATGGGAAATATATACGCTGCTGAATCCTTCCATTTGTTTGGTTATCATCACTGCCGGAACCTGCAGACGCTGGTAGGCAGGCAGGCTTTGCTGCGTAGAAACCGGAACTGCAATTACACCGTCCACCTTTCGCTGGCGTAGTTGGGCGAGGATATTTTTTTCTTTGTCCAGACTCCGGTGCGTGTTGCAGATAATCACGCTGTATCCTTCGTAGAATGCCTGATTTTCCATAGACTCTATAATTTCACTGAAAAAAGGATAGGCAATTTCCGGAACCAGCAGACCGATGATGTTCGTCCGGTTTCCCGCCAGGCTTTGGGCAATGAGGTTAGGCTCATAATCTAATTCTTTGACCCAGTAGAGTACCTTTTGACGTGTTTCTGCTTTGACGGAAGGATGGTTGGAAAGGACTCTGGAGACGGTAACTCTGGAGACCCCTGCCTTATCGGCAATATCCTGCATACTGACCACGGCAATCCCTCCTTTCTTCATGTATGGAATCATAGGTGGTTCATAGGGTATAATCCATAATATATAGGAATATTTTATTCCTGACTATCGTTGTTGTCAAGAAGGGAAGAGCCACCCTTGCGGGTGGCCCTTCCTGTTGCAATCCGCACCTACGCCAGTTCCTGTAAATATTTACTTACTTGCCGGAGTAGATTGTAACTTACGGCTGTTTCTTCGAAATCACTCAAAGGCGGGAACAGCCGCTTTGACATTTATGTACTAGTTTGCGCAGTATTATGCTTTCAGGCACATTAACTGGTCGCCGGGTTTAAGCTGACCGGAAGCTACCGTTTCAACGGAAGCCAAATCATCGGAATTGGTAACTGCTACCATAATAGTGGAGGGATGGCCGGCAGCCTTAATCTTTTCCAAATCCATAGTTAGAAGAAGGTCTCCTTTTTTCACTGTCTGCCCTTCCTTGACATGGCTCTTGAAGCCATCGCCTTTCATCTCTACAGTATCTATACCTACATGGATGAGCAGTTCTACGCCTTCTGCTTCAATGCCCATAGCATGCAGTGTATCGGCGAGCTGGCTTATTTTGCCATCCATAGGGGAATAAACTTTTCCGACTTCCGGATCGATGCCGCAGCATACCCCAAGGACGCCCTGGGAAAATGTGGGGTCAGGGATATTTTCCATAGGAACAAAGGCTCCCTGGGCTACAGCCCCCAGCACATCCGGGAAAGGTATCGGTGCAGGTGCGGGAACATCTTTTTTGCTTCCTTTGGGTGCATCGACTTCCATTACCTCAGGGGGTACGGCGAAGAACCAGCACAGGCAGAAAGCGACAGCGAAAGTAGTGAGGGCAAGTACCACATACATCATTAACTGAGAAGGGGAGTATATGTACAGCAAAAGCCCCGGAATTGTTGTTATGCCATTGCCGGTACCTTTCATTCCAAGCAGCATGGCAATCATGCCGGCTACGCCATTGATGGAACAACTGAGCAGGAATGGCTTCATGCCATAGCGCAGGATAACACCGAACAATGCCGGTTCACCGATACCCAACAGGGCAGATACGGTGGCACTGGGGCCGATGGCACGGATTTCTTTCTTCCTGGCCTTTATGGAGATGGCGAGACATACACCGGCCGAAGAAAAGCCGCACATACACAAAATAGCGTTGAAAGGGTTAAAACCAGTGCTGGCCAACAAGCTGATTTCCAACATATTAAATATATGATGGACACCTGTGAGGGTGATGATAGACCAGAAGAAGCCGACGATTAGACCGCCAATTCCCAAAGGAAGTTGCAGTGCATATTCTACAATGACCAACAGGATATTTTCCAATGCATGAAGGAGCGGCCCGATGACTAACAGGGAAAGAATCAGCATAACGAACAACACCAGGAAAGGTGTAATCATAAAGTCAAAAACCGCGGGAACTGTTTTTCGCAGTTTCTTTTCTAGCTTACTGCCGATTACTCCGGCTACGAAAGCAGGAAGGATACTGCCCTGGTAACCTACGATAGGAATGAAGCCGAAAAGCATAAGAGGGGTTACGCCGCTGGAAGGGTCTGCCACAGAGTAAGCATTTGGCAGGGAACCGTTCACGAGCATCAGCCCCAGAATTAAACCGAGTACCGGAGAGCCGCCAAAAACGCGGAACGTGGACCAGCACACAATAGCAGGCAGAAAAGCAAAAGTAGTGCCGGAAAGTACATCTACCAGAACCTGAAAGGTTTGGGGGATGTCGGCATTGGTCATGCCGAATAAAGCCAGAAAGTTGTTGTTGAGTAAGGCACCCTTCAAACCGAGGAACAGGCCGGTTGCCACTAAGGCAGGTATAACAGGGACAAATACATCCCCGAAAGTCCGGATGGCTTTTTGCAATTGGTTTTTGCCGTCCATTTTTGCTTCTTTCGCTTCGCTTGCAGTGGTCTCGGCAATACCAAGCTGGATAATTTGTTCATAGACCCGGTTGACATGACCGGTGCCGAAGATGATTTGATATTGTCCGGCTGTAAAAAACGTGCCTTTTACGGCATCGATTTCGCCAACTTTTTCATCGTCAGCCAGGGAACGGTCTGCGACAATGAGGCGCAGTCGGGTGGCGCAATGGGCGGCAGACTTGATGTTCTCCGACCCGCCGACGGCCTGAATCACTTCTTTTGCTATCTTTGCATAATCGTAGTTCATAATATCCTCCTAAAAAATTTGTTTTGATGTACTATGCAAATGCACATAATGTACTCGCGTTCATCTTGAAGCGAGGATAGCATGGGGAACGGTGAAAATTCAATACAAGTGTTGAAAAAAACGTAAAAATAGCAATTTGCATAAATTATCCAATTTCCTTTTGTTAAAAACAGAAAAAGAAAAAGGACGGATTGACATAGATGTTTTTGAAATTTATAATGAACAAAATGAAAACGTGTTCAGTAAATGTCCAATTAAGTATTTAGTGGTATTTAATGTAAGAAATGATAGGAAAAGGATAGAAGGAGGATACTATGAATCAAAAATTGATTTTTTTGGATATCGACGGCACTTTGACGGAGCCGGGGAAAAATGTTCCGCCCCCGTCCGCAGTGGAAGCGGTGCGCAGGGCAAGAGAAAGGGGGCATAGAGTAGTATTATGTTCCGGTCGGAATTATGGGATGCTTTTTCCTGTATTGAAGTTTGGTTTTGACGGGCTGATTGCCAGTGCCGGCGGCTATATTGAATATGACGGCCAGGTGGTCTATGACTGCCCGATGACACCGGAACAACAGGCCAGGGTGTTGGATGTTTTTAAGGAAAGCGGTATATACCGTACCATAGGGGGCAGAAATAACAGTTATACGGACGAGGGGTTTAAAGAGTTCCTTGCGGAAAACGCACAATCCAAGGCGAACAGCGAGTTATTGCGGTGGCGGATTCAGATTGAGAATGAACTGGGCATCCATCCCATGTCGGAATACGACGGCGAGCCTATCTATGGGATGGCATTCATGAGCAGAGGCGCAGAGCGCCTGGAAAAACCTATGCAGGTTTTGCAGGATGAATTTGACTTCTGCATTCAGGAGGAGGATGCCTGCGGCATTGTGAATGGAGAACTGGCCAGCAGGGCTTTCAATAAAGGGAAAGCAGTGGAAAGGCTATGCGTTTTTTTGGGTATTCCCCGGACAGATACCATTGCTGTAGGGGACAGTATGAATGATTTGGAGATGCTTCAGGCTGCGGAGGTTGGCATTTGTATGGCAAATGGAGCCCCTTCCCTGAAGAAGATTGCGGACATAGTCTGCCCGTCAGTGACAGAAGATGGCCTTTATCAAGTATTTGAAGAATTGCAGTTGATTTAAATGGAAGACAAATGGAAGATAAATGGAAGGAAAATAGAAGGAAAATAGAAGGAAAATAGAAGGAAAATAGAAGGAAAATAGGGCGATAGGATTGAAAATGAAAGATTTTCAATCCCAAGTTTGTGTCTGCGCGGCATCCGCAAACTTGGCATCTGCAAAAAGCTGCGCAGAAATGGGGTTAAAAATGGCTAAGAAAGAAGAAACATTGTTTCAAAACCGCATGACCCGCCATATGGAGGAATTACGGTGGCTTTATATGGAACTGTACGACAATGAATCCATGTTTGCGGAACTGTGCCAAAATCTATACGAATTTGCAAAAGCGCGCCCGGCGGCTTTGAAAAAACGGGATTTGGAAAGGGAGGCAGACCCGGAGTGGTATAAATCCAACGCCCTTCTGGGGATGATGATGTATATTGACAACTTTGCCGGGAATCTGAATGGATTGCGGGAAAAGTTGCCTTATATCCAGCAGGCAGGAGTAAACCTTCTCCACTTGATGCCGTTTTTGGATACAGTGCCCGGGCGCAGTGACGGCGGTTATGCGGTGGCGGATTTCCGTAAAGTCCGCTCCGACTTGGGGTCGATGGATGATTTGGAGAAGCTGGCAGCAGTCTGCCATAAAAAAGGAATCAACCTGTGTATGGATTTTGTCATGAACCATACCAGCCAGGATCATGAATGGGCGAAAAGGGCCCGCCAGGGGGAAGGGGAGTACATGAGCCGGTATTTCTTCTTTGCCGACCCTTCCATACCGGCAGAGTATGAGAAAACCGTACCTCAGGTATTTCCCACGACTGCGCCGGGAAATTTCACATGGCTGGATGACTGCAAACACTATGTTATGACTTCTTTTTACCCATACCAGTGGGATTTGAACTACCGGAATCCCCGTGTGTTTAATGAGATGATGTATCATTATCTTTTCCTGGCAAATAAGGGCATGGATATGATACGTATTGATGCCGTGCCGTATATATGGAAAGAACTGGGAACTGACTGCCGTAACCGCCCGCAGGTACACACCATTGTCCGGATGATGAGGATGATAGGTGAGATTGTCTGTCCAAACGTGATACTGCTGGGAGAGGTGGTTATGGAACCGGTAAAGGTAGTGCCTTATTTTGGCAGTATAGACAAACCGGAGTGCCATCTGTTATACAATGTGACCACCATGTGTACCACATGGCATACTGTGGCTACCCGGGATACCCGTCTGCTTCGCAGGCAGTTGGATGCAGTAAACGCCCTGCCGAAGGAGTATGTATTTTTAAATTATCTCCGTTGCCATGATGACATTGGATGGGGGTTGGATTATGAATGGCTCCACCAGAACTTCGGCACGGACGAAATACTTCATAAGAGGTATTTGAACGATTATTTCCAAGGGTTTGCAGGTAACAGTACCAGCAGAGGGGAGCTTTACAATGATGACATTGCCAGCGGTGATGCCCGGCTCTGCGGCACGACAGCCAGCTTGTGCGGTATCGAAAAAGCAAGGTTTGAGCAGGATCATGAGGCAATGGAGAGGGCGGTACGGTTTGATTTGGCGCTGCATGCCATGATGTTTATGCAGACAGGCATTCCCATGTTATATAGCGGGGATGAACTGGCCCAGGTAAATGATTGCAGTTATAAAGAGGAGCCCCAGAAAGCGGATGACAGCCGTTACCTTCACCGGGGCAGGCTGAGATGGGAACAGGCGGAACATATCCATGATTTGGAAACCCCGGAAGGGAAAATATTTTGTGGGCTGCATGCGTTGACCACGTTGCGGGGGTCTTCCCCGGCGTTTGGAACCGGGGCAGATGTGTGGACTTTGGATACCGGCGATAACGGTCTTCTGGCTGTTGGGCGTTATGTCAAAGGGCAGAAAGTAATAGGGGTATTTAACTTCACCGAGTGGGAAAAGACAGTTACTTTTCCTCATGATTCCGGTGAATTTACTGATATGCTGACGGGCGAAACTTGTTTGCTGCAGGACTTGCCCATTCCAGCTTATGGTTTCCGCTATCTGGAGCAAAAGGATGGGAGAGGGTAATTATGGCGATAATCATTGATGACAAAAGTAGGGTTTTTACATTACATACCAAAAATGCAACCTATCAGATGAAAGCGGATGCCCAGAATGTCCTGCTCCATACGTATTATGGGGAAAAAACGGATAACAGTGACAAATCTCTTTTGTTTTACCAGACGGACAGAGGATTTTCAGGCAATCCACATGAAATGGGGAAGATTGACAGGACATATTCTATGGACTCGCTTTTGCAGGAATATAGCTGCTTCGGTACAGGCGATTACAGGATAACTTCCCTGAAAGTGCAAAATAAAGACGGGAGCAGGGCGGCGGAACTGCGTTATACCGGATACCGTGTACAAAAAGGAAAATATGGGATTCCGGATATGCCGGCGGTGTATGCGGAAAATGAGGAAGCGGAAACACTGGTTATAAGGCTGGAAGACCCCTATTCCGGTATGGAGGTTGAGCTTTATTACGGGATACTGGAAGATATGGATGTCATTACTAGGGCGGTAAAAATAACAAACCTGGGAACAGAAGACTTAATATTAGAAAAAGCAGCCAGTATGAACCTGGATTGGGAATACGGCGATTTTGAGTGGATATCTCTTTATGGAAGGCATAGCATGGAGATGAACTTTCAAAGAGAGGGAATCCATCATGGCATACAGGCAATTGGAAGTGTCAGGGGGTCAAGCAGCCATCAATATAATCCTTTTATCATTTTATGTGAAAAAGGGGCGGATGAGAGAATGGAAAGACAAACAGCGCCCTATTCTGATTAATAACTGGGAGGCAACTTATTTTAATTTTACCGGGGAAAAGCTGATTGCCATTGCAAGAGAGGCGAAAAAGCTGGGCATTGAATTATTTGCGATGGACGATGGATGGTTTGGGAAAAGGGAGGATGACAGCTCCGGGTTAGGCGATTGGTTTCCGAATGAAAAGAAACTTGGTTGTACGTTAAAAGAGCTGGCAGAAAGCATTGTTGCGGAAGGGATGCAGTTTGGCATCTGGCTGGAGCCGGAAGGGATATCCGAAGACAGCGACTTGTACAAATGCCACCCGGATTGGGCAGTGGAGATTCCCGGCAGAAAGCCATGCTTAAGCAGGGGGCAGTTGATTCTGGACTTTTCCAGAAAAGATGTACAGGATTATATAATAAATCGAATCACGGAATTGCTTGACGGGATACCGGTTACTTACGTGAAATGGGATTGCAACCGGGCAATCTGTAATAAATTCAGCAGGGTGTTAGACAGTAGCAGGCAGGGGGAATTTTCACACAGATATGTGCTGGGATTGTATAGGGTATTGGAAAAACTGACGGAAAAATTTCCCGGAATACTGTTTGAAAGCTGTGGGGGCGGCGGCGGACGGTTTGATGCCGGGATGCTCTATTACATGCCGCAGATATGGGGCAGCGATACGACAGACGCCATTGAAAGGCTGAGTATCCAGTATGGGGCTTCTTTTGGATATCCTGTTTCTGCAATGGGAACCCACGTCTCAATGGTTCCAAATCATCAAACCGGACGGGTGACACCGCTTTCCACGAGAGGATGTATGGCGATGGCAGGAACGTTCGGCTATGAATTGGATATTAACAAACTGACGCAGGAAGAAAAAGCGGAAATACAAGAGCAAATCAGTATATTTAAAAAGCATTATCACCTGATACAGTATGGCGATTATTATAGGATATCCAGTCCACTGGAAGGCACATGTACGGTATGGGAGATTGCAGACCCGTCTGGCAGGGAGGCACTGGTCAGTGCCGTATATCATCATGTGCAGGCGAATCCCGTACATATCAGGGTAAAAGTGCAAGGATTAAAGGATGAGGCAGGATATCAGCTTTCCCTGCATGAAGATTTTAAAGAAAAACATCCCGGGAAACGGCTGCCCTTTGGATTCGCTCCCGGGGAAGTGATAAGCGGCGCCGCATTAAGGCAGTTTGGCTTTGTGGTTCCGGAGGCATTGAACGGGTTCCAGGCATGGCAGATTTATATAAAAGAGTGCCCATCTACGACATTTTCTTCATAGTTATAGAAGAAATTAGGTTTTGTTTTACACACTTTTTTGTCAAATTGGCCAAACGGGAACGGGGAAATCCACCCCTTGTCGGGCTTGCTTTTCTGTAAGGGCTGCGGAGCAAAAATGCACATATGGATAGAGCCAAACTGACCGCCGAGAGGAAAACACTCAATTAGCGGTATCTTGCATTGAAAGAGGAAGTGAAAGAAGCCGGGAAAATCAGAAAGAGCGTTTACAGTATCTTGCGGTAGGAACAGCGGGAGAAACAACCCAACAGAAAGCAGGATATGGAGAGATAACAGACAGGGCGGCGGGATAGTCAACACCTATCGCCGCCGCCCTATTTGGGGCTTTCATTTGCCAGTCTTTTTTGAGGAACCTATGTACAGAGGATTCAACTGTCGGAGCTGATTCTTTGCACTTCAAAAAATACACCATCCCATGGAATAATCAGAGTGTTTTCGTCCTTTATATAAAAAGTATCACCAATGCCGCTTGCATTTTCTATGGCCACTACCTGAATAGAATCTTTGGAAATTCCCAGCGTTTCCAGACTAGTGCCTTGATAGATGGATGAAAAATCATCTGCGGTCTGAGTGCTTTCGCAATATTGGGGGGAATCCAGACGGTGCTTGTCATCATATATAGCATAATCTTTAAAATATTCAAAACGGGTTCCCACCAGCGCAGAGCAATCTTCCTCTGACATGGCACTGTAGGCGCCAAAAGTTGATGAAGTTATCTGCCATGTTCCAAAATAGGAGGGGGAAGAAGAGGATACATCTGGGGATGGGGCGGCAGTTTCGGCTTCAGATTCCATTTTTTTGGGGTCAGGTTGTAGGATGGGGGAAAATTGGGATTGGTTGGCCTCTTCCTGTGAGGGCTGTTCCATATCTGGTTGTTCTGGCACAGATTGGCTTTGAGCTTCCTGTGCTGGTTCTTCCTGTGCAGGGTTTTCTCTTGAAATCGACTGTTGCTGATTGCTACTTCCGCATCCTGTTATGGTACAGGTTAATAGCAGTATAAAGCCGGTCAGTAAAACGATAGTTTTCCGGCCAATGGCAGATCGGGGGAATTTTAGCGAAAATTCTTTTTGAAATAATTTATTTTTTTTACTCATTTGTTGTTACTCCTTTCATACCTAAAGATTTATTGGTTTGTGCCGGAAAAATTATACTATGCTCAATTATGAAAAGCAATCCCCGTGCTAAGTCCGTTCCGACTATCCAGACCGTCATAGGGCAAGTAGTATTTTTTCACAAAGGAAGCGAAAAAATCTCCACTCTTAAATCTTTGAACGTCTGGATTTTTGCTGTTGTCATATCACCGCCGAAAACGGCTTCTAACCGTCCACAGGCGCGTTTTGCGCCCCTTTTCCCGCCCTGTTTCCTGCTACGCTGAAAAGTTTTGCGTCAATAACTCAAAAAAGCCGATATGCCAATAACTGCCATGTATATTTTATGGCTAATATAAATATAGCGAAAAGGCAGCAAAATACAATGAAAAAAATTAAAGCGTAGGAAATGGCGCCGGGTATGCCGGCATGGAGAAGGATGGGGGGAATCTTTATGGGGTGGAAAAGTAGCAGTATAAGGGATGGCATGGTATAATGAATCATATTGCTTATATGCCGGAAATGGGGTGAAGTCGTTTGACGAAAAATATTCGAGATAAATACTCAGTACAGTTGATGAAACTGTTGGCAGATTGTGCTGAGGATAATGGAACTTGCTGACAGTCACGATGTAGCTGTCATGCCATAGGCTGGACGGTTACATTACAACTGTACTTTTTCATAAGGATTGGGCGCCAACCGGCGTTGCCCGATGGAGCTTTTGATATCCGAATCTTAACCAGTAAATTGGTATGAGGAAAGGAGTACAGTTATGTGCTATATGAAAGAGGTTTTAAAAAAGAATAGGAATTGGGTAATCGTGTATCTTGTCATCGGGTTGTTCAATGCGTTTATGTCAAATTATAAGGCAGGGTATTTTCAAAGGGTTGTGGATGGGCTGGCAGATAGGACGATAACCGTTTACGGGATTTTGTTTTATGGTTTCCTTCTTTTGTTAAACTACGGGATGAATTATTTGGATGAATATCCGTCCGCCAAATTAGGCAATGAAATTTATCTGGATTTTAAATTATTGGCATTGCAGAAAATCGGCAGGATGGATTATTGCGAATACCAGAAATTGGGTACAGGAAAATTAGTGCAGCGGATTGACAACGGCGCCAATGCAGGCAAAGGTGTCCTTTATGATTTTTGGTTTTGCGTAATGAGAAATTTAGTTCCCACCATCCTGTTCAGTTTATATTTTATCTGGAAAATAGATAGAAAGGTCACGTATTTTCTTTTGACGGGGTATATTGTTGTATTTATTGTGACTAATTTGCTGCTAAAAGGCTTATACCAGATAAAAGAAAAAATATTAACGAACGAGGAGGAGCTGAACCACTTTCTTGTACGCGGTTTTATGGAAATGCCGCTTTTCCGTATGAAGCATCAATTTCCCGATGAAATTAAAAAAGCGTCAGCGGCGAAACAGGTCATTGTATCGTCAAAAGTGAAAATGACAATGATTCATGAAGCGTTTTTTACGATATTTGCATGGCTGGTGGTCTGCCTGGATATGGGGCTTTTGGTTTATGCCTGGAAATACAGCCGTTTGTCTATTGGGGCGGTGGTGGCCCTTATTACGCTGATTGATAATGCATATACCCCGATTGCTATTTTTAATGTTATTTATGTCCAGTATAAATTGAACAAGGCAGCATGGCGGCGGTTTGCGGATTTGCTGGATTTGAAAGAGGACAGCCAGCTGCAGGAAGGCATCCCTTTTGGTACATTTAGCAATGAGGTAAGTGTGGAGGATTTGTCATTTTCATATGGGGATAAAAAAGTATTGGATAAGATAAGCATTACAATAAAAAAGGGGGAAAAAGTAGCATTTGTGGGCGAGTCCGGGTCAGGGAAATCCACATTGGCAAAAATATTGGTTGGATTGCTGAAATATGAGAAAGGGGAGGTTCTTTTTGACGGGAAACCGTTAAAAGGGTTTTCGCTGGAATCCTTGTATGAAAGGGTATCCTATTTCCCGCAAAACACACCTGTTTTTGATGGCACAATAAGGGAAAATCTGGTATTTGATAAGGAAATTCCGGAAGAGGATATCAAGAACAGCCTTAAAAACGTCCAATTGTTTCCATTGCTTGCTTCATTGGATAACGGGCTGGAAACAAAAATTGGGGAACGGGGCGCTTGCTTATCGGGAGGCGAAAAACAGAGGCTGGCGTTAGCCAGATTATGGTATGAGCAAGCGGATATGGTCATTTTAGACGAGGCGACTTCGGCATTGGATAATCTGACAGAAAGTATTGTCATGGAAAATGTTGTGGAAAAAATGGATGGCGCCACAGTGATTGCGATTGTACACCGTCTGGCTTCCGTCCGCGGATTTGACAGGATTGTTGTTTTTAAGGAAGGCAGGATTGCCGGCAACGGGACTTTTGAAAAGCTGTTGGCAGGCAACCCCTATTTTTATGAATTGTACCGGAAGGAAAAGGGGGCGCCGCAGCTGTAGGCGGTATGGATAGGATTGGAACCGGGTGTCAAAAACGGTGCCGGATGGCATTGCTTTTGACACCCGGATTGTATCATAATGGGAAAGGGGAAGAAGCAAAAAGGAGGAAGGAACACAGGATGTTTAAATTATTTATTTGCTTTATTGCCGGGCTTGGGGCCGGGCTCGGAACGGGATTTGCGGGAATGAGTGCAGCGGCGGTTATCAGCCCCATGCTGATTACTTTTCTGGGGCTTCCGGCATATGAGGCTGTCGGTATTGCGTTGGCAAGCGATGTTTTGGCCAGTGCTGTCAGCGCGTATACTTACGGGAAAAATAAAAACCTTGATATCCGCAACGGGGTGGTTATGATGGCTGCGGTTTTGCTCTTTACGTTAGTGGGAAGTTTTGTGGCAAGCCTGGTGCCCAATACGACAATGGGCAGTTTTTCCGTATTTATGACGCTGCTGCTTGGGATTAAATTTATCGTGAAGCCTGTTATGGCCACAAAAGAGTCTATGGGGGAGTCAAGCGTCAGGAAACGGATTTTCCAGTCAGTGGTTAGCGGCGCTGCTGTGGGGTTTATCTGTGGATTTATCGGTGCTGGGGGCGGGATGATGATGCTCCTTCTTTTAACCAGTGTACTTGGGTATGAGCTTAAAACTGCGGTTGGAACCAGTGTGTTTATCATGGCATTTACGGCATTTACAGGGGCCGCCAGCCATTTTGCTATCGGGGGCCTGCCGGATTTGCCTTGCCTGCTTTTCTGTGTTTTGTCTACGCTGCTTTGGGCAAGAATTGCTGCAAAATTTGCGAATAAAGCCAGCGCCGCAACGTTGAACCGGGCAACAGGGGGTGTACTCGTAGTTCTTGGCTCTGCCATTCTTATCGTCAACTATTTTGGGTGATTTTTCCATAGGATTTGGGCATACGCTTTGGGAAGTGGAAGTAAAATATAACTACTTCGGGTGGATATGGGGAAAATTAGGGTATGTATTTTGCCGGCCGGATTACAAGTATAACATTGTAATTTGACGGAAATAGAAGTATAATATTAACGATAATAAGTAAGGGCGGAATTTTACTATTCTAAAAAGAAGGGTGGTAAAATGGTGAAGAAGTACAACAAAAAATTAGTGGGTATCCTTTTGGCGGCAGTGATAACGGTAACAACAGTGATGCCGATGCAGGGCAAAGCAGCGGAAGGCAATGTGGCCGCAGCGGGAGCGCAGACGCTTGGTGGAGAAAATACGGGCGGAGAAACACAGACGTCTGGCAGAGAAAACCCGGGCGGGGGAGCGCAGACTTCTGGCGGGGAAAACTTAGGTGGAGAAACACACATGCCTAGTGAAGAAAAACCTAGTGGAGGGGAGCAGGAACCCAATGGTGAAAACCCGGGTGGAGGAGTACAAAAGCCTGGTGGGGCGAACCTGGGCGGAGAAGCGCAGAGCCCTAATGGAGAGGCCACGGATGGAGAAGTGCAGGAGCCTAATGGAGAGGTCACGGATGGGGAAGTGCAGGAACCTAATGGGGAGAACCCGGATGGAGGAGTACAGGAACCTGGTGGGGAGAACCCAGGTGGAGGAGTGCAGGAACCTAATGGTGAAAACCCGGGCGGAGGGGAGCAGGAACCTAATGGTGAAAATCCGGACGGAGGAATACAGAAGCCTGAAGAGGAACAACCGGGCGGAGAAATTCCGGAGGAAGGGGTATCAATACCAGAGAAAGAAAAACCAGACGGAAATCAGCCGACACTAGAAGGTGGGCTGACGGTGGAAGGAAAAGAACCGGGCGACGGAACGGAAGCCGATGCAGAAATGCAAGAAGTGGAAATTACGGAAGAGGAGAAGTTGAAGCAGCAGGAGGAAGAAGCCAATCTTATGTTAGCTGCCGATATCTATGATGTAAATCAGCCCGTAATCGAAAGCTTTACATTTGCAGAGAACGGGCAAACATTGACAGCCGATGATTCACTTCATTTTACTATATCGGCTTATGATGCGGATAGCGGAATCGACAGTATTACAATACGGATATCATGTCAGGATGAATTTGGTGATGGCGCATTTTTAGATTGTATAAAAGACGGAGACGGAAATTTGTATTCCGGAACCCTTTCCTGTAGCGAACTTGTAGGAAACAGCTTTTATATTTCCAGTGTTAGGGTAAAGGATAAAGTTGGGAATTACGCGGAATGGGAGGTAATAAATGAGAACTGGGAAAAGCTGTATCAATTTGAAATAGGAGGGAATGTAGATACTCATGTTTCCGTTTCCAATGTCCAAATGCAGATAAATGATGCAAACGGGGATGGAAAGCTGGGAATGGGTGAAACAGTAACATATACGGTCGATATTGCCTGCGATAATGAAAATATCAGGAGGGTTACTATAGATATAAAGTGTGGGGAGGGCAATGATACTGAATGGATTACAGCAGATTATGATGCGGATACACAAAAGGCAATGGGCGAGTATACAGTTACGGAAAAGACTTATCCGGGAACATGGAAGATATCTTCGATAAAAGTATATACGGAATCCGGAAAATATTATGCTTTTTATAGCGATGAAATGGATTCGGTGGAGGATTTGAAATTTGTGGTGGAACAAGATGGCTATGATACGGTTCCCCCGGTGATTGAAAGTATTATAATTGATAAAAACGGGCAGTATGTCAGCCCAGGAGATGTTGTTACTATTAAAGTAAAAGCAAAGGACGAACATCTGGAAAAACGTATTCTGGCGCATTTTTTGCCAGCTGTTTCTAATGTATCTATTTCAGAGTATGTTTATTTAACATTGGATGAAGATAGCGGAGAATATGTAGGAACGATTACAATAACGGAAGACACTTATCCTTGTGAATGGGTTCTCTCTTCATTAAATGTAAGGGACGAAAATGGGAATATGACAAACTTGTCTGATTTTCAAAAAGACTATTATGATACCCGCCCATGGTATTATAGGGTAAAGGCAGGCGATACTTATGTGGAAAATGTAAGTGATGTAACGTTCCGCTTTTATGGGTTGACGAGACGGCAAGATGGAAACGGTTATTCAAATAGTTTATTGTCCGAGGAAACGGTGAAGAATGTAGGAAGAAGAGCAAGCCTGAAAGAATTGGGGGTAGCCTTGCCTCAGCATTCGATAGAAGGTGTATCTATCATAGGATGGGAATATAAAGGTATATTGGTGGATGAAAATACACAATTATTATTTAACAATACATCACCCGGAAGTTTGTTATGTGATTTGCAGCCTTGTTATGATAAGGGATATGTTGAAGTATGGATTGAATATTTAAGACAACAAGGGTATGTGGGTTATAGCCAAATAGGTATATTTGTGGATAAGGAAGCTACTTTTAAGGATGTGCTGGGAATGTTGGAGCTGCCGGCAGATGGGGAAGCGAATCATTTTACGGGATTTGAACTGATAAGGGATGACGAAAACAGCAAAGTAGGGGATGAGGCTTATCTATCGGTAAGAGCGGGTTATGACAGCTATCCCATATCAGGCACTGCAAAATATATGGATAAAGACGGAAATATAGCTACTTTTTCTATCAATAAGAGTTATCCGGCAGGAACGAAAGTAAAGGATATTTTGTTGGATTTGGAGAAACCGGCGGATGTGGATGGGGCGGAATTTGAAAAATGGATTTTGCCGGCTGCACCAGAGGATGAGGATGTATCCATAGATTTTGTACATGATTTCCGTGCAATTGCTGTGTATAAAGGGAAAACCACAGTAGAAGCAGAATATCTATACAGGAAGGAAGATGGCAGAAAATCATATGACAGGAAGATGTTGCTGGTTGATGGGGAAAATCTTTCGGAAGCCGAGGCAACAGCAAGCGCCGGGCAGGGAATCAATCAATTCAAGCATTTTGATGGGCTAAAGCTGAAAGAATGGGCAAGCAGTGCTTTACCCCAGGGTCAAGAGCGCTATAAACTGATTATATTTATTGCAGAATATTCCAATTGTGTGGTTTCTCTTTATTATCCGGATGGCACGGACGAATATATTGTTATGGAACAAGGGGCGGAGTTTATACTGCCTACCGAAAAAGGAAACTATAAGGATATCGTTTGGAACGGCTATGATAAAGGGGCGAAAGTGGTTGTTTCCGGAGATATGAATTTTTATGCGGACGGGTCGGAATATATAGGAGATGCAGGCAATTTTGGGGATACGGAACCGTCAGGAGGAAGTAACCATAATACAGGCGTTGCAACTCCGGGAACCACAGGAAATGCCGGAGAGGTTAGAATGCCGGAAAAGAAAATTTCCGAAATAACGGCGGAAATTGCAAACGCGGCCAACGGCACAGCCATTACTGTTGATATGAAAAATGCTACTGTAGTGCCAAGGCAGATTTTGGAATCCATCCGGGGCAAGGCAATGGATATTGTCCTTAAAATGAACGGGTATAGCTGGGTAATCAATGGCATGGATGTGGCAGCAACAGACTTAAAAGATATTAATCTTGAAGTCAAATTGGATACAAGCAAAATACCTACAAGCCTTATCCAATCGATTGCGGGGAATAAGCCTGTAAGGCAGCTATCGTTGAGCCATAATGGGGATTTTGGATTCAGGGCAAGGCTCATGTTAAACTTGGGCAGTGAGCATAGCGGTGAAACAGGGAATTTATATTATTACGACAGTACCGGGAAATTGGTGTTTATGGATGCCGGGGAGATTGGGAAAGACGGAACGGTTAGCATGACCTTCTCGCATGCATCCGATTATGTAGTTGTCATAGACAGCAATGCGGCGGTGAAACCTGTAGAAAAAAATGTTGACGGCGGAAAAAGGAAGAGCCCGAAAACAGGAGAACAATAAAGATGAAATTGGATAAAAAAAGAATCTTATCAGTGGCTATCATCCTTGCAGCCGTTTTGGCAGTTTTGTGGGGCGGTTATTGTAACCGGGCTATGAGATTATCGGATATGGCTGTTGTCTCTTCAGGTGAATCTTCGGATAAGTTTTCCGATTCTGCTTCGGATACGGATACGGCAGGATTGGTGGGAAAAACCGAAGGCGGATTTATCGATTTTGAATCGTTGCAGACGGGGAACCAGGATATCTATGCTTGGATTACGGTTCCGGGAACTGCAGTGGATTATCCTGTTGTACAGAGGATGGAAACTGAAGATGTATATGATGATTATTATTTGAATCATACGGTGGATTTTGTAGAAGGGTATCCCGGCGCAATTTATTCGCAGCCTGTGAATGCTTTGGGATTTACCGATGCCGTCACCGTGTTATATGGTCATAATATGAAGGATGGAAGTATGTTCGGAAGCCTTCATGAGTTCAGGGACAAGGATTTTTTTGATGAAAACCGCACTGTCATTATCCAAACGCCTAACAACACTTTTACCTATGAGATATTTGCGGAAGTAAGCTTTTCGGATGATTTGATTCCCTATGAATATGACTTTTCAAAACCGGAAGAAATCCGTAGATTTCTCAATGATATCAAAAAGTGCGAAGGGAATTTTGACGAAAGTATAGCGGCAAAGGAAGAAGACCGTTTTTTGGTTTTGTCGACATGTTTTGCAGAGGAGGAATCCATGCGGCTTTTGATTGTGGCGGTGTTGGAAGGATAATATCACGCGAGGGGCTGACAGGTGGAAGTGCGTGAGTTTTGATATGCATGCTGTGCATGCGGTACGGACTGGATGCAGGGAGAGGATGGTGTGTGTGGGGCCTGGAGCGGGAAGAGGGGAAAATGAAAAGCAAAAGAAAATGTAAGTGATATGGGGAGGACACTGAAGTGAAAGCAGGTAAAACGTTGTCTTATTACAATGAAAATGCCAAAGAATTTGCCGAAAGAACTGTGGATGTGGATTTTTCGGAAAATTATAGTATGTTTTTAGGCAAATTGAAGAAGGGCGGCTATATACTTGATTTTGGTTGTGGCTCCGGACGTGACACGAAGCATTTTTTAGGACAGGGATATCGCGTGGATGCGATTGATGGCTCCGCTGAATTGTGCAAGCTGGCTAGCGCTTATACGGGAACTGAAGTGAAAAAAATGTTTTTCCAAGAGCTTGCAGAGGTGGATGTCTATGATGGTATATGGGCATGCTCGTCTATACTGCATTTGCAAATGGAGGAGCTGGCGGATGTAATGCGGAGGATGGCGATTGCCTTAAAAGATAGTGGTATAATTTATACGTCTTTCAAATATGGAATATTTTCGGGTGAAAGGAACGGACGTTTTTTTACGGATATGACAGAAGAAACATTTGCAGGGCTTTTGAGCAAGATAGAAGACTTAAAAGTGGAAGAACAGTGGATAACTTTTGATGTACGTCCTAAAAGGGGTGAAGAAAAATGGCTCAATCTTATTTTGCGGAAAAGGTAGGGATTGATGAATTACAAATAGAATCTACCGATGTCATGACTGGTGACAGAAATAGAAATCGCTTTTTATATTACCAGCTGAAAGGGAGTATGTTAAAAGCGGATAGGATTGACATTATCGTTTCCTTCCTTATGGAATCCGGAGTGAGGTTGATTCTAAAGGATTTAAAGGCGGCTTTGGAGCGCGGCGCGCAAATAAGGATTCTGACTGGAAATTATCTTGGCATCACGCAGCCCTCAGCGTTGTACCTGATAAAAAAAGAATTAGGAAATCGGGTAGATTTGAGATTTTATAGCGATAAAAACCGTTCCTTTCACCCGAAATCATATATTTTTCATTGTGGAAATATTGGAGAGATATATATCGGCTCTTCTAATATTTCAAAAAGCGCTTTAACTTCTGGGATTGAGTGGAATTATCGGTTTACCAGTTTGGATGACGAGAAGAACTTTAGCTTATTTTATGATACTTTTGCAGACCTGTTTAACAATCATTCGTTTGTAATTGATGATAATGAACTGGCCATATACTCCAAGAATTGGCATAAACCGGCTGTATCAAAAGACTTGGCGAAATATGATGATGCGGAAGAGGATGCAGGTTTCAAGGTGGAACGCTTATTCCAGCCGAGAGGAGCGCAAATAGAAGCTTTATATGCATTGGAAGATAGCAGAATGGAAGGTGCAGTCAAGGGATTGGTACAGGCAGCCACCGGTGTTGGTAAAACTTATTTGGCGGCATTCGACTCTGCCAAGTATGAACGTGTATTATTTGTAGCTCATAGGGAGGAAATATTAAAGCAGGCAGCAATAACATTTCAAAATGTAAGGAACTCTGACGATTATGGTTTTTTTAACGGGAAGCAGAAAGATACGGATAAAGCAGTGATTTTTGCGTCCGTTGCAACGCTTGGCAGAAACGAATATCTGACAGAAGATTTTTTTCTGCCGGATTATTTTGATTATTTGGTGGTTGATGAATTTCATCATGCAGTAAATGAACAATATCGACGGATTGTAAATTACTTCAGACCGCGGTTTATGTTGGGTCTTACTGCTACTCCTGAAAGGATGGATGGCAAAAATATTTATGAAATATGCGATTATAACGTACCGTACGAAATTTCGCTGAAAGAAGCAATTAACAAAGGTATATTGGTTCCATTCCATTACTATGGCATATATGATGAAACGGATTATTCGCTATTTCGTCTTGTAAAAGGCCACTATGAGGAAAAGGATTTGAATGGAGCTTATATTGGGAATGCAAAACGATATGATTTAATTTATAAATATTACATGAAGTATCGCTCAAAAAGAGCGCTTGGCTTTTGCTGCTCCAAACAGCATGCGGAAGAAATGGCAAAAGAATTTTGCAAAAGAGGTATAGAGTCGGTTGCGGTTTATAGCGATGCGAACGGCGAGTTTTCAGAGGACAGGAACAGGGCAATTGAAAAATTGAAGAAGCGGGAGATAAAGGTTATTTTTTCGGTAGATATGTTCAATGAGGGGGGTAGACATTGCTTCTCTTGACATGGTTATGTTTTTGAGACCGACGGAATCACCAATTGTATTTTTGCAGCAGTTGGGGCGTGGGCTCCGCACCAGTAAAGGGAAGGAATATTTAAATGTTTTGGATTTTATTGGAAATTATGAGAAAGCCGGCAACGCACCTTTGATTTTAAGTGGGGGGAAAGGTTATGTAAAAGGAGAGGCTTATGATTATAATGATGTCGAATATCCTGACGATTGTATTGTAGATTTTGATATGCGGCTGATTGACTTATTCAGAGAGCTGGATAAGAAAACATTATCTGTGAAGGAGCGGATTAAAAGGGAATTTTACAGGGTGAAGGAATTGTTGGATGGTCAGGTTCCTACACGGATGGAATTATTTACATACATGGATGATGATATATATCAATATTGTATAAAGCATGCCAAAGAAAATCCATTCCGAAGATATATAGAATTTCTAAATGAAATGGATGAGTTATCTACAGATGAAGAAGAGGTGTATGCAGGAGCCGGAAGAGAATTTTTATCTTTGATAGAAACGACGGATATGCAGAAAATTTACAAGATGCCGATTTTATATAGTTTTTATAACGGCGGTGATATACGGTTGGCAGTCACGGATGATGAGATGCTGGATGCTTGGAAAAAGTTCTTTGATAACGGAACGAATTGGAAAGACTTTGCGGCGGATATCTCGTATACTGATTATAAAGCCATGACGGACCGACAGCATTTGAGCAAGGCAAAGAGAATGCCGATTAAATTCCTGAAGGCTTCTGGAAAGGGGTTTTTCATTGGGAAAGAAGATTATGCTCTTGCAATCAGAAGCGATTTAGGAGAAATCATACATAAAGAGGCTTTTAAGAAGCATATGAAAGATATACTGGAATACCGTACGATGGAGTATTACCGCAGGAGATATGCCGGAGAAGTGCGGGGGGAAAAGTAAGTTCTTCCAGCCAACAATAAGTGCGGGCAGACGTTTCTGCTTTTTGGCAGAGCTGGAAAACAGCAGCAAAAACTAAATTTCAGAATAGGAGAGGTCAACATGGGAAGGGGTGCAGGCAGTGTATCCGTTATAGGCGGCGCAGACGGGCCGACAAGTATTTTTATCGCCGGGAAAGACAGTAAAGTAAGGCTGGCAACAAGTATACAGAGTTATTTTAGCAAAATAAAAAGGAATAGGATGAAAAGGCGGATTACTGCCAATCCCCATACGTTGGAAGAAGTCGTGGAATGGTTGAAACGGGAATATGGGGCAGTGGAGGTTTCGCAGCAGTCTCATAATTATTTGGAGCAGAGGAGGGGGTTGAAGACATCCCTTGTCATGCGTCACCGCCTGGATTTGCTGGGGGAATGGAAGGACTTGGAAGTGCCGGAGAGAGCAGATATGGAAACTTTCAAAACATTCTTGGGGCAGATGCAGGAACGGAACAAGAAAGCAGGGGAAATAGCGGACGATATCTTTCCATTAGATTTCCATATATATGAGATAATAAGACCGGAGGGCGGCAGGATGGAGGTAGCGGTGGAAACTGTCTGGCAGGTGCTTGGAGGCTCATTCAGCGGGGATAAGAAGAGTATGAGGCAGCTAAAGAAACTGTTTAAAAATATTTATTTATATTATGGGGTTACAGATGAAGATATAAGGGATGAAACGGAAAGGTACAAGTTGCTTT
This sequence comes from uncultured Kineothrix sp., assembly GCA_910588855.1. Taxonomy (GTDB): domain Bacteria; phylum Bacillota; class Clostridia; order Lachnospirales; family Lachnospiraceae; genus Kineothrix. The sequence goes on from CAJUSR010000022.1 coordinate 46,162, forward strand.
TGACAACATTATGCTCATAAAAGGCTTTTACTTTCGATAAATGTTGTTGCAGCAGGTCGATTAAGCGCGGGGGATTATTATGAAAGAAGAATGTTTGATTTGCAATGCTCTTTTGGAATATTTGGAAAAAGATGAACTTATGGAGTGTGCGGTCTGCCATAAAAAAGAGAACAGCAAAACCAGATGCATGAATGGGCACTATGTCTGTAATGAATGCCACACCAACGGGATGGAGCATTCTGTCCAATCCATAATACGTTCCGGATGTTTCAGCCATTCCAATTGAAAGCCAGTGGAGGAATAACCGCGGCCATTGAAGAAATACTCTTGAGGGAACACGTCCTCGCCAATCCAGCGTAATTGCTCTCCTGGTATTGTGTAATCGAAGCTCCGGTTTTGCCAGAAGCCCAACATAGAATCCCCAAACTGGTTGTCGTAATCAGGACGGGCCCAAAACGGTCCCTCCACAGCCCGCTCTGAGGGCGGTAGGGCGGCAAAAATGGGATTTTCCTCGCCAAGGCCGGCACGGTATCCCATTAGCCACATGGTTAAGTTCATCAAATCATAAAATCTTCCTGGTCTGGGCCAATGCAAAAGAGTCCACTTTGCATCTTCCGGCAAAACCGCGATTTGAAAGGGTGTCAAAAGGTCTGCCCGGCAGTACAGAAGACGCTTTTTATAAAAATAGAAAATGGCGTTTAATCAGACTCCAAATAGTCCGATATAATTTATAGCAGGAAAGAACTTTAAATTGAGGAAGAAACGATGAAGATGGTAGTTTGCGACGACCGGGAGAAGGCTTCAAAAACAGTAAAATTCATTCAGACAAGGAGGGCATTGTAATGAGTAAAATTTTAGTTGCATTTTTTTCTGCCAGCGGTGTTACTGCCAAAGCAGCAAAAAAACTGGCAAAAGCTGTAGAAGCAGATTTGTATGAAATTCTGCCTGCCGTTCCTTATACTTCGGCGGACCTTAACTGGAATGACAAAAATTCCCGCAGCTCTTTGGAAATGAGTGATAAAGCATCCCGCCCGGAGCTAAAAGACTATAACGCCCCGATTGCAGGGTATGACAAAATTTTTCTGGGCTTTGCTGGTGGTATAATAGGACTAAATCAAGAGAAGCCCATAAAACAAGGGTTTGCACTGATTTAGTCCTATTTATTTAAGCCCATTTAGGTGGAGATTAGGACAGCGCTGGACGAAAATCGAAAACCTACATCAAAGAAGTCAGAAATGCCCATCACTGATGCGGTCATCCTATGGCTTTTAAGAAATGCGAGGTGAAACAGAATATTTAGCAGTTAGGAAGCAATTATTTTATTGCGTGATAAGGACTATTCAAGTGTACGTGCTTGGGTAGTCCTTATCTTTTTGCAGAATTTTAGGAGGAAGGGAACATATGGAATTTAACGAAATGGAAAAACGGCTATTGTACCAGACAGAAGGAAGTGAATGGTATGCCGTCCTGCATGAGCTGGCTATGGCTTCAAGGTATGCAAAAGACCCGGACAGGCGAAAAGCGGCGGACAGCCTTATTAAAAAGCTGAACTCCCTGACAGATGGTGAATGCATGGAGATTGTATACGATATCAGGAAAAACTACAGGCTTCCCAAGGGAAGCAGGACTGTTGGCGAGATGCTTGCGGAGGCAAGGCAGAGGTCCGGCGCTGAACAGTTAAAAGGGCATGACATCATGGCACTGGAACGGTTTGACCCGGAAGTGCGCCACATGGTCATCTTTGAGGTGCTTTCAGGTGATTCCTTTGCAGGCAGTAAAGGCGACAGGGTGCGCCTGTTCCTGACGGATGCCGGGTACCAGAAATTTAAGGAACGGCAGGAGCAGGGGGAGGTCAGGATAGAGAACCATGCGAAGGTTGCACCGGGCGGCCATCTGCATTGTGACCGCAGCGAGGATAGGAACCGCACCCGATAGTGTGGACATTTGGAAAGGGGGTTTTTGATATGGCAGTATTCCGGGTAGAGAAGACAAAAGATTTCACCGTCATGGGCAACCACCATCTCCGCAACGGGAAGTTATCGCTGAAGGCAAAGGGGCTCCTATCCCTCATGCTTTCACTGCCGGAGGATTGGGATTATACAACAAAAGGGCTTGCCTGCATCTGCAAGGACGGGGTGGATTCCATTGGCAGTGCCTTAAAGGAATTAGAGTAGCATGGGTATCTCACAAGGCGGCGCATCCGCTTTGAAAACGGGCGGCTGGGGGATATCGAATACATGATACATGAAAAGCCGGTAAGCGGGGAACCAGAAGGGGATCCACCTGAACGGGAAAATCCAGAACAGGTAAAACCAATACAGGCAAAACCAAAACAGGGGGAACCAAAACAGGAGGAGCCTGGACAGGGAAAACCCGCACAATTAAATACTGATTCATTAAACACAGACAGATTAAATACACATCAATCAATCTATCCGGCAGGATGCCGGGATGGGATGGATCAGATGGAACTGGCAGAAGCATACAGGGAGATCATTCGTGAAAATGTTGAGTATGGTATCTTAGCGGAACGGTATGGGGAACAGCGGATGGATGAAACAGTGGAGCTGATGCTGGAAGTAGTTTTGTCAAAACGCCCCTATATCCGCATAGCAGGCGACGATTTCCCCAGGGAGGTTGTGAGGGGCCGGTTCTTAAAGATCAATTCCAGCCACTTAGAGTATGTCTTTGGCTGTATTGACAAAAACACCACAAAGGTAGGGAATATCAAGGCGTACCTGCTGGCGGCACTATATAACGCCCCGGCGACAATGGACAGCTATTACCGGGCGGAGGTCAACCATGATCTGTACGGTACATAAGCGCAGAAAACTCAGAGGAAAAGGAGAAAAATTTATGGAACAGATTTACAGGATCGGCATTGACCATGGGTATGGGAACATCAAGACGGCACACCACATTTTCCAGTCGGGAGTGGTGCAGAAGGGGAGCATCACAGAATTATCCGGCATGGTGGTTGAGTTTGAAGGGAAATTTTACGAGATCGGCTCCACCCATAAGGAGTACCAGATGGACAAGGTGTGGGATGAAGATTATTACGTGCTTACCCTTGCGGCACTGGCGAAGGAACTGCAGGGCAGGGGGCTCTGCAATGCATCCGCCATCCTTGCGGCAGGGCTCCCCATCAAGTGGCTGGAAGAGCAGGCAGGGGCATTCCGGAAGTACCTGATGCAGAAGAAGGAAGTGGTTTTTAAATGCAATGGCACACGCTACCATGTGAAGATTGAGGATGTGGAGATTTATGCACAGGGATTCGCCGCCATTGCTGAAAACCTAAGAGACTATCAGGGATTCAATATCGTGGCGGATATCGGCAACGGGACCATGAACGTTATCTTTGTGGTGGACGGCATCCCCGATTCCACACGCTACTATACGGAGCGTTTCGGCGTAGACTGCTGTGTGATCGAGATGCGGAGCGAACTGACAAACAAGGTGCATTCGGTGGTGGATGACCTTATCGTGAAAAAGGTTTTAAAGGATGGAACCGCAGAGATTGGCGAGAAATACCTGAAAGCAATCGGGGAATGCGCTACGGAATATACCGAAAAGATCATGCGGAAGTTGCGTGAGTATGGCTACAATGAAGAACTGGCGAAGCTCCATTTCCTTGGAGGCGGCGCCATGCTGATGAAGCACTTTGGGAAGCTGGATAAAAACAGGGTGCGTTTCATTGAGGACATCAACGCCAATGCCAAAGGTTATGAATACCTTTCCCACCAGCGCCGGATCAGGAAGCTCCGGCAGAAGTAGGGGAGGGAAAAACAGATGAGCGATAAAAGAGGGATAATCAAAAACATCAAGCCGGTATTCTGCCGGTTTGACATGGATGATGAGCCGGAGCGGAGGGCGTGGCAGATCATCCAGAAACTTAGCAAGGGGAACGGTGAAGGAAAGAACCGGAGCTATAACAGCATCATTTCAGAGGCCGTTGTCGGGTATTACGATGAAGTGACCATGAGCCACGAGGAATTATTGGAGAGACTTGAACAGGTTATACATAAGGAAGTGGCAGCGATCCCCGGCGTTCCTTTGCAGATACCATACCCCTATCCGGCAGCCCAGCCCCAGCAGACGGGGCAGCAGGAACAGACATCCCCCAAAACCGAAGAACTGAATGAGGCCGCCCTGGACTTTATGGATGGCTTCATGGGAATGTAGCAGGGTGCATTATGCATCCTGTTTTTTTCAGTATAAGCAGCGCAGGAACAAGGATTTTTCTGACTATGTAGAGATAGAAGATTGTTACTGTCAGATATGAAAATGGCTTGCATAGCGCAGACAATTTATTTTGTAGGGAGAAATCATTGAAAGAGTACAGGATCAAAGATGTGGACATACACGAATTGCTGCATTTTATCATGGAAGATGGCGGAAAGCTCCCGGAAGATTTTGATATGTTACAAAAGAGCGGAAACTATCTCATCCATGTGGATGGGGAAAAGGCATTCTGTTTAAATGAGCGAGAAATTTATCTGAAGGACAGCATGGAAAACCTGATGGCAAGGTCATTACCATACTTTTCAGATACACGCATTTCTTTTTCCGTACGCATAAAGGACAGGCCGGGAAAGGCAGACATAACAATCCTTGATAACCGCAGGCTTTCCAAAGAGATTACGAAGAAGCAGGCAAAAGGGAAATCCCTTACCATCCGTTACAGGAGCGGAAAAACCAAGAGCACCAGCCTCTCCACAGAGCAGTATATCAGAGGACCGTTCGGGGAGAAAGTCAACTGTATCTGCTATGCCTACCTTGCGGATGCATTGATACGGATGCGGCAGGATATGTTTTCCGGCAGGGGAGACTTTTTACCCATTGTCTACCAGGCAGAAAATGAACGCTCCCTGTCAGCAACGGTACGGGAAATTCATACCATGCGGGAGAAAACTTTAGAAGCAGCAACTTTGGAGCAGTTCCGCAGGGATTGGGAAGAAATGCAATCCTTGCGGATAATGGATGAATACAATTACCAGAGGGGCAGGCCGGACAGCGAAAGGATTAAGTCCTTCCAACAGGAGATAAAACAGTCAGGATACCAGCAAGTGACGGAACAGATGGCGGCGCAGGCAGCTTCCTTCAACCTCCCGGTTTTTTCCCTGACAAAAAGAGGAACCATTGCCCATGTCAGGGATATCAATGCGCTGGATAAGAAAGCGCCTGTCTTTATGAAGAAGGACTGGCTTGTGATGCTGGATATCCTTGCCAATAAGAAAGAGATCCCATGTTCCCGGAACACACTGGTGTGCCTTAAGAATGCGGCAAGGGATGCATACGATAAGGCAAAGGAAACTGACAAGCCGCAACTGGCAGGCATTGCGGCAAAAATAAGCTGTTTCCTTGAAGCGGTAGATAAAAAGGGGCTATCCGGTATTTTACGGGATGACAGTATTCTTCTCAGTGAAAAAACAGAGCTGCCGCCTTTCCTTTCCAATACAGAAAAAGAAAGGTTCCGCCATATCTATGAGACAGGGGCAAAGGAACAGATGGCGGTGGCAGAAAGAGCCGCCTATTACCCTGGAAGAGAAAGATAGCTGGTGTGGGGAAGTGCGGCACAGCCGACACCCCCGTATACTTTGCCTTGTCAACCCTCCCATTGGGGAGGGCAGCCGCTGTCAAGGATTTTCGACTAGGACTAAAATACTTGACAGCGGATGTTCTCCCCGATACAATGCAGGCGGCAAAGTATGCGGTAGGGTAGCCGAAAAAGTGGAACCGCCACCCGGCACTCAGGATGATTTCAAGAACCAGCAGCTTGATATCCGGTCATTTTGAGACGATTTCAAAAACCGATAGTTTGATATCCGGGTGTTTTAGGACGATTTCAAAAAGCAGTGATTTGATATCCGGGTATTTTCAGGCGATTTCAAAAGCCGGAGATTTGATATCCAGTCATTTTCAGACGATTTCAAAAAACAGGGAATTGATATCAAGGCATTTTGAGGCGATTTCAGAAACCGATAGTTTGATATCCGCCTGTTTTTAGGCGATTTCATTTCCAGCGGTTTTGATTTCACCTTCCCGGTTTCTTATATCAAAAAAGCCGGAACTGATATCTGTATGTAAAATATGGCAAAAATAAGGGGGTTCGGGGTACTCCCCGACAAGATTTAGCATTTCGTGCCCACGAAATGCGTATCTTGCGGCGTTCCATAGAACGCCCTCTCCCGGAAAAGGAAGGAGAAACACATGGCAAGACCAAAGGGCGAAAACACACTGCGGAAGCACTTTAAACTGACGGAAGAAACAGCAAAACTGTTAGCTGAATGTTCCAAAGCTGAAAGTATGAACGAATCAGAATACATCCGCTATCTGCTCCTGAACCAGTCGGAGCATCTAAGAAGCAGGAAATTAGAACTTGAGATCATGCGGTTGCGGAATGAGATTAATAAGATTGGTGTGAATATTAATCAGATAGTAAAAAATAATAATCCCCATATATATAGTGAAGATGATAAAATAAAGATATTACAGTTGATGAATGAAATTAGGCTTGCGTTGATTGAATTCGTGGAATACCCAAGAATAAATTATTGATGCACAGATGAGAGGTCATTATGAAGAGATCAGATAACATTATTTTACACTTAAGTGATTTGCATTTTTCAACAAAATTATCTGGAACAGATAAGGTGAATTCTGATAGTGTATTGGAAGAATTGACGGAAATATTAAAAACTGTTGACTGGAAACCAACAATCATCTGCATTACAGGGGATATTGTGGATAAATACGATATTGAGGGCTTTGCTTTAGCTAAGATATGGATAAAGAACTTGGCTGAAATACTTAGCGTGCCGATGGAAAGAATTTTAATATGCCCCGGAAATCATGATTGCTCACGTGATATATTGATTTGCCCAGAAATAAATGTTGCAGATTCGCAAAAGGCAGATCAAATACTATCATATCCGATACCAGATTATTTGTTGAAAAGATTTAGTCAATATAATGATTTTTGTCAGGAATTAGGCATAGTTCCTTACAAGTTTATGGGGGAAGAATCATATTTAGTCGGTACGAGAATAATTGACAATATATGCTTTTGGGGCTGTAATAGCGAATGGTTTTCATTTCATGACAAATCAGAACTATGGCTGGGCAAAAATTATTTAGAGCAAATGAAGCAACAGGATAGCCAAGAAAATAGTGATATTAGAATTGCTATTATGCATCATGGAACAGAATCAGATTTTGCTGAAAAGGAAAAGGGATTTTACGAAGATAGAAGACCGGCGTTGAGATATTTGTGGTCGCTTTGTAATATGCTTTTATTTGGGCATACGCATGAAGGAGCAATTGGTAAACCGAGTTATATGGAAAGCAACTGTTGGAGTGTACGTGCTGGGGCAACTAATATTAATGAAAAATATCCTAATAATGTTAATTTATTAAAGATACAAAGTGATGGGTTTGAATTAAGACATATTATTTTTTCACCTGCTCAATTAGAAAATCGTTGGACAATAGAGCAACCTGAGAAAAAAAACTTTTGGAAAATGCAAACAGAAGATTTAGAGAAAGAATCTTGTTTTAGTGCTGATAGAATCAGGAAATTAATGAAAGATTATGTACAAGAGGTAATTGAAAATAAGGTAAGAGAAATAAATTGTCCACTCAATAGTTTAAAGCAGGAAAAATTAAAGGTAAGACTTGAGCGTATTCATAAAGAATTGCTCAATGGAAAAGAAGAAAGAAATAGTAAAAATGATTTAACATCCTTATATAATGTTATTGAAAATAACAAGAAGGTGCTGCTTATTGGGGAATTAGGAATGGGAAAAAGCACATTGATGGCGCAAACTGTGATTGATGTTTTGGAGAATGGAGAAGAGGTTATTCCGGTTTTTGTACCAGCTAAATCTTTAACATTGACAGATGAAAATAGCGCAATCGAATTGCGTGAAGAGATAGATCGTTTTTTGATAGAAAGTTTTCTATTTGAAAATACTTTTCAAGAAGTAATCTTGAATGCAAAGAAAGTATTTCTTTTTATTGACGGACTGGATGAAATTAATATCACACATATTAAAATTTTATTGAGGCAGATCGAAAGGCTGATGAGGGCTTATCGTAATCTAGCAGCAGTGGTTTCTACAAGAGTGGCTGAAATTGGAGACATTAATATTTCACAGTGGACAGTATGCGAGATGCCTCCATTGGATATGGAACAAAGAAAGAGAATGTTATTGCATGAAGCAGAAGCGCATGGAAAAGTAGGGCAGGAAAAAGATATATTTGTTCAGAAGAGTATGAGCATTATTAGAAAGAATCCTTCTATATACGGATTGTCCAATACGCCCTTATCTATAAGATTATTATATAAATCTTTTGATTCGGATTTGGATATAGAGAAATTAACAGTGGGCGATTTGTTATTTGAGTTATTGAAAATGCGTGCTGCGGAGTGGAGTGAATTGGATTTAAAAGATAATACAAATAATAATTATTTGGCAGCATTTCCAACAGATGATGATAAAATTTATTTGGTTGGCAGAGTAGCTTATGAGGCATTATCCAATGAAGTATTATCTGTAAAAAGTGCAAAAGTAATCGTAAAAAGTCTTATTCAAAATCAAATGCTTAATAACAATCTAGTGGCAGATGAAGCTATAAAGACATTGATTTCTAATGGACTAATTAGTACAGGTGATAGAATCCGATTCTCATACCAGCCATTAGCTCAGGTCGCGGCGGGTTATTATATGGCAGAGGAAATTATTAATGAGAGGTTGGATATAAACCAGATACCAGTGGAGTTGTGGCGAGAAATTGCATTTGCAGGTAGTATACTAAGGAATTGGAAGGTATTGCCAAAGTACAAAGAACTTTTCATAAATTTTATTGAGAAGTTACCACATGAAAATAATAGTATGGTATATATAATCAGTTATATATGTAATGAACTGATGGATGAGGACGTTGCCGTTTGGGCTTTGGAATGCGTAAGTAAAGTAGGATTCAGACCTCTTTGGTATTATGAAGGAGAGAGGAAGTATTCCGTTACAGCTATTGCAAAAATGATTGTTTTGGCAGGTGATAAAGGAACAGACTGGCTTATTGAGGAATACTTAAATCCGAGAATTCCCTTGATAAATGCAGGGAGTAGATTTATATATGATTTTTTTGAACAATGGGTTGTATTAGTTGAAGGGCGCTTAAACAGTGAGCAAAAGGAAAAACTAAAAAAAGTAATTAGAGTTTTAAGATTTGGAAACAGTATTTCCTATTTTTCTATTAGGGAAGTGTTATGTTATTTGATGCCTGAGGAGTTTGAAGTTGTAGACAGACTGAATTGTGTTTTACAGTTAGCATGTAAAGAAGACTTTTTTTATTGGGGTGAAAAACAATTCTGTCAAATGGCATTAAATAATATTGATGTATGCAATTTAGTTTTAGAAAATAGCGAGTATAGTATAAGCGCATTATATTGGTTGAAAATAAATAACAAGAAAATTCCAACTGTAGCGGTTATTAAGAATTTATTACGGTATATATATGATGGAAAAGATAAAGTTAATGAAACAGACAGGGAGATGTTAGATAAGTGCATTGCTGAGATTGGACATAATAGATGGAAAATTATTTTAAGAAGAATTATTGTCGAAGGTGATAAAGCACAGGCTGCTGCTGCGGTGGAGTTGTACAAATATGAGAATGAGAATTTATTCTTTATTGCAAATGCGTTAGTGAATGGAATGATTAATGCCCCTGTATATTGTATTTATGAGCAAACAATGGAATTAGTGTTTTATAAGATGGAAAAAGAAAAGATAGAAGGGAGTAAAATTTTATTTAGTAAGGAATATTTTGTGAATGGAGCCAGTGCAGGCTGCTATAGGATTTTTTTAAAATATCTTTTGAGTTTAGAAGAAACAAAAGTAGATTTGTTTATAGAATGTATCAAATATATTGGTTTTTATACTTTGCCGAGGTATGCTGAAATTAGAGAATTATTTACTCATATTTTGAAATATGAAGAATATAGACAGGCTTTGATAAGTGCATTGGATTCCTATGATGGAAAATTAAGGGAAGCTGCCAGTATGATTTTAGCTTCTTGTGATAAAAACGTTAATGGAAATGCTTTGATAATGGTTATTCTTGGTATGGTTGACAGTTCAGAATATAGAGAATGGTGTAGATTCATCGCTTCTCAAAAGTATGGAGATGAAGTGCTAAATTATTTGTTGTCGCAGTTAGATTTATTACTGGGAGAGCAAAGGATATTGGCTCTGGCAATATTGGCGTATAATGGGGCAAAAATCACTAAATGTAATAAAGAGGAATTAATTAGTGCGAAAACAAACTGGAAATATTCATATACCAGTGAAATTAATTTGAGTGATTTTGAGTTAAGTGATGAAAATGTCTTTGGAAAATTATGTGACCAAGGAAAAGCAGATTGTATAGAATATGATGTTGCAAGAACTTTATTGTGGAAGTATTATGATAAATTATGTTTGGAGGAGAGAGTAAAATGTATTCTTTCTGTATGGGCGAATGGTCCAATTCCCAGCATTGAAGAAATCATTTTCTATGTATCTCAACCTGAGTTTGGAGAGTTGTTTTTTAAATATAGGGAGAACTATCAAGAAAGCTCAAATTATAAAATATTAAAATGTTTTACTTTAGAAGATGAATTGAATATTAATTGGAATGGATTGGTATGGGAAGTATTTTGTAATGATACTAACTGGAAAGGAGTGGAGATAGAAGAGACAGGACTGAGGTGGCTGTTAATGGGAAGGAGGCAACCAGAGTATGGTAGAATACTCGGCGATGAGATTAGAAAAGTAATTGATGATGATAGACTGCAGGGGTGGAGATGGGTAGAAAAATATCATTGGATGTTAATTTTAATTGATGAATTTACAGATTGTGATAAAAAATTTTTGGCAGAACATACATATATGGACAGGGAGGGAATGAGTGCAGCTTCCATATCACTTATATGGCGATTGGGAGAAGAATTATTAATTGAAAAACTAAAAAACAGTAGCAAAGAAGTAAAAAATAGGAAAGAAATCGGAGATAATAATTTTAAATTATTAGAAGCGACGAAGGAATCGGAGCTGTTCAAAAAAGATATTTTAGATATAGTGTTTGCAAAAGTTGAAAATGATCAAGTATTAGATGATGGATTATTAGCAGATATCGAGAAACAAGGGAAGAATGGTATTTTGGTTGGGGCAGTTCTTCGCTATATTTACGAAAAGAATATAACTGTTGAAATTGGTTTTGAGTGCAATAAGTTATTTTGTGCTTATGCGAGAGGAACATCTAAGGAATATAGAAAAATAATCTCATGTGTCAGGATGGAATTTTTTTACAAATGCAAACGTGATTTGGGATTTAACAGACAGTATAATGAATTGGTTGTAGAAACAATGCAAAGTAGTATAGATAATCAACAAAAAAACTTTATAATGTATGAATTTACTAGAATAAAAAAAGAAAACATGACAATAGAAGAGTTAGAGAATGTATTGGTTCATTTGTTTGGATGTGATTCTGCAAATTTATATGGGATTTATACCATGAAAAATGTATTACCATTTATAAAAGACTTATGTGGTCATACGGAAAAAGAAAAAGTTTTAGAAACAGTTTATAGATGTTTACTGAAAAATGAATACTCTGCTGATAATAGAAAAATTGTCAATAGAAATTCATATTGTGATATGGCATTACCTATTGCCTATTGGTGTTTGAAAGGTAATGTTACTGATTTTGGGATGAAGTTGTTTGCAAATGGAATGATTAAATTCTTTTTTAAAGAGGAGAGTTGGGGAATAAATGAGAAGGAAAGGTCATTTATAGAAAAATATGAGGATTTTTTAGAACTAATGGTTTTGATAGAAGATGGAATAAAAGAAAAAGTTCTATTAAAACTTTGCAATTATCCATTACCGGAAGTAAGGATATTGGGAAAATTATTGAAAGGAATTTAACTATAGTTCCGCAACCAGATTCTACTTACATTGTTGTGGAAAGCTGTAAATCCGCATGAACACTGAATTACTGACTGGTTGGTAAGTCTATTATCTTCAGTGTAAGTAGAATTTATTGGACTTACAATCTGCGCCTCAAACACCGCATTTAAAGGATTTGGGCGTAAGTAGAAACTTTATGCGGAACTATAGTTTAATAAAGGAATGAGGAGGTTTGATTAATCGCAATCACAAAAATATCCTGCATCCACCAGACAGGAAAAAAATACATGGCTATGCACCTTGCAAATGCCATTTCCTACATCACAGACGAAGAAAAGACGCAGGGTGGCACACTGGTGGGTAGCCATAACTGCAACGTAGACACCGCTCTACAGGAAATGCTTGCCATAAAGCGGAAATTTGGAAAAATAGATAAGCGGCAGGGCTATCACTTTATCATATCCTTCAAAAAGCAGGAAGTAAGACCGGAAACTGCTATGGAGATCACACAGAAGTTTGTAGAGAAATACTTTGGGGATGATTTCCAGTGCCTGTACGCCACCCATGACAATACGCAGCATGTTCACAGCCACATTCTTTTCAACAGCGTGTCATGGCGTACCGGAAAAAAGTACCGCTACGAAAAAGGTGATTGGGCAAGAGAGATACAGCCCATTGTCAATGAACTCTGCAAGGAGTATGGTCTTTCCATACAGGATATTGAGGTAGGCGTAGAAAAAGAACCAAAGAAATGGGATAAAACAAAACAGGGTATTTTTAAGTGGAATCACCAGATCAGACTGGATGTGGAGGATTCCATTTCTTTTGCAAATAATTATGAAAATTTCCTGAAATTAATGGAACTGAAAGGATATGAGACAAGGCGGCAGTCAGGGGAGGCTTATCTGAAACCTATGGGAGAAAAGCGGTTTATCCGCCTTACGGATATTTCAGGGTATTATACAAAAGAAGCTATAGAATCCCAAATAGAAAAGGGAATCCGGCATGAGGTTAAAAGAAGCGGAAACCGTACCCCAAGGATTATCGGGTGCAGAAAAAATTACCGGAAATACATTCCGCCAACATCATACCAAAAGGCATTTCTTGCAAAAATGTACCGCACCGGACAGCTAAAGCGGAAGCCCTACAGCCAGATGTGGAGATACAAGGAGGAAGCTGCAAAGTTTGAAAAGCTGCAGTCGCAATACCTGTATCTGTGGAAAAATAAAATCCGCTCCGCAGAGGAATTAGAAAAACGGAAAGAGAATCTTGACATCCGCATGGGGGATCTGGACGAGACAAGACACCAGATATACAAACAGAGATATCCTCATAAGTCAGCCCTTGCGCTATTGAAGATAATTGAAGAGAATGAGACACGTGCTTCCTATTACAGACAGGGAAGCCTTTTTTATGCCCCTAATTATGAGAAATGGAAGGAGGCGGCAGAAATTTTAGTTCAGAAGGGATATACGGTAAAACAGGTTTCAGAAATGAAGGAGTCATATCAGACGGAGCTTGCATCCGTAGCAAGGGCAAAGCGTGAGCTTAAAAAAGAAGAAACCCTGATCGGCGGTATTCTTACAGAAAGAAGCAGGGTGCAGGTAATGGAGATTGCAGTACCGGAGATAAAAGCACAGGAAAATATAAAAGAGACAGATAGCATACGGAAAGCTATTTCCGCCGGGAAAGGGGGTGATGTAGAAAAAACAGGATCATTCCAGACAGAAATGCCAGCCCATGATGAGAAGAAGAAACAGCCGGAACAGGCAAGATAACAATAACGGAAAGGAAAACAGATGGAAAAAGATTTAAATGATAAATTGAAACAGGAAAAACTTTCTTATTTCAGGTCAAAAGAATACCGGGGAGAGCAGCTTAAGGTGATCATGGATGCCATTGATTACGGTATTGGAACAGACTACCTGCAGCTTTTTGATGATACCGCTATCCCGGCAGGGATAATGAAAAATATGCTTACCGCAATGAAAGAGGATTACGGTGTACAGGAAGCGGCATTTTTATCTGCTGTCAGGCAGGAAGAATCAGGGCGCATTTTACTGGAAGCTTTAAAGTCAGGCGTACCTCTCCCAGAACTGCAGGCAGCCTACAGGAATGGGATGTTCCCCATAGAACTACGGGAGAAAATACTTCCCCTCATGCAGGGGAGGGAAGCCATACCGGAGAAGATTGGGGAAAAAATGGAATTCATTACGGAAGCGGTAAGGGAGCTGAAAGAAAGTTTTTCAATGCAGAACAGCTTCATAGAGGATTTGAAGAAAGCCATGGAAAATAAGCCGGATATTTTTTCGGTGCAGGAAAAGGGAACGGGAGCAGATACAGAAGTTGATCCTTATTATCTGGAACTGGAAGAGCAGTTCCGGCAGGCAAGGGAAGATGCGGAGAGGCTTTTAGAGGAACGGGAAGAAACTGTCAGGAGATTAAGGGAACTGGAAGTGGAAAATAAAAACCTCCATGAGCAGTTGCTGGCCCAGAAGTCATACATGGCAGGGCTGCAGGAAAAGCAGGCGGCACAGGAAAGCAGAAATATACAGGAAAAACAGAAGCCAGACAGCAGCCCTGAAGAGAAAAACTGCCAGAGGCAGGAAGCAGGAGGAGCCGGAAATAAAAAGCAGGACAGCTTCTTATCTTCATTCAGTTTTCCGTTTATCCGCAGGAAAGCAGGTTTACTGGAAAAGTTAGCAGGGGAACTGGATGCCGGACAGATAGCGGAGATCCGTTTTGGCATTGAGGACGGACTTACGGAAGGGCAGCTTATCCTTCTTGCAGATAAGGCTATGGATGCAGAAAAGATCAGGGAACTCCGCATGACCATGAAGATATTGAACGAAAGGGGGCAGGGGGCATGACACAGTATTTACAGGAATTTATCTATGCATCAGAAGATTTTAAGGAAAAAAGTGAAAAGCTGGCACAGTCCATAGAGATAAACAGCGTCCTTTTATCCGACAGCAGTACAGAAAAAGCGGAGCAGAGAAACAGCATTCTCAGTAAACTATGCAGGCAGGCAGCGCAGGCAAAGGAAGCCGGGAATGCTATGGAGATGGCAATGCAGGCACTGGAAAAAGAATTTATGGCAGTGAAAGACCGCCAGTATCAGCGGCAGAAAGATATCCAGCAGTCCAAAGGTCAGGAGAGGGGAGATGGCAGATGAGCAGTGAGATCACAGATGCGGTACAGGTCATCCATATTTTGTTTGAAGGTACAGACCTTTTTCTGCGTGTTGCCGGTGTGGGCATAAAAACGTTGAAACAGCTTGCAAAACTTTGCTCATGTGAGATAAAGAAGTAAAAGAAGTGTAAAAAATTTTGCCGTTCCCTGTCCGGCTGACT
>CAJUSR010000023.1 GCA_910588855.1 uncultured Kineothrix sp.
CGTGGTGACGGAGCATTTTATGTTCCTCACGGCGTCCGGTACCGTTAACTAAATGGCATTGTAGCCAAAAGCCAGCCTTTTATTTTCTTCATCTCATCCACCTCTTCGTCTGTTCCCCGCCATTTAGCCATTTTCCCCTTCTTCATATTCCACATGAATATAGCCCATTGCCTTCTTTCCGGTTTCCATTGCCTCTTTCGCAGTTTCTCCTACCGTAATGATATGCCCCAGCCTATCGTTGCTGGACCTGGTGCCCCTTACTATATCCCCGGCTTTTTTATACATCACCACTTCTTCCACTCCTGTCAGGCGGAAAATTTCCTCCCGGGCCTCTAAACGTTTTATTTTCCTTTCCCTGTTTTTACTGCTGCCATCCCCTGCCGCCATAGTGTTTGGCTCATTGTCCGCAAAAATAAAATGGATAGCCGCCCCCTTTTGCCGTTTTTTATCCAAATCCGGCTCTTTTCCTGTAGCAAGCAAGACAGAAGCCCCTACCAAATCAACGCCTGTAGATAAAGGCACAAGCTTGGAAGTAATAAAATCCCCTCCCAGCCTTGCGGCAATCTCTACAATTTTTGCCCCATCCGCCGTTACCTTGATTTCCGTATGGGAGGGCCCGTTTTGCAGCCGGATTGCCCGGATTGCCTGCAAAGCAACCGCTTTTATCTCCTCTTTTTGCCTTTCGCTTAATTGACTTGGTTCACAATGGGCAATTTCCACAAAATAGGGAGGCGGTGTAATATATTTATCGGTAATGGCTATGATGGAGGTTTCCCCATCGACTGTCATAGCCTCCACGCTCACCTCCGGTCCGTCCATCACCTCTTCTACCATCACCACACCATTTCTGGAATTTGATTTGCTAAATTCATAAACTTCCCACAGCTCATCCTTGGATTTTCCCCCGCCTTCCAGCAAAGTTACCCCACGGCTTCCGGCATTATCCGAAGGTTTTACCATGCAGCGTCCGCCCAACGCTTCTACCGCCGCCCTGAAACTTGCAAAATCTTCTGCTACATAGTAAGCCGGAATCGGCACATGGTTTTCTTTCAAGCGCCCACGCATATAGCTCTTCACCGTAGCACAAAGGGAATCCTCATAAGATAAATCCGGTCGCTTGCCCAATTTTTCATTTACATAAGCCGCAGTCCTTACCGGTCCGTCGCTGGTGGACGTAATCACCACATCCGGCCGGTAAATCAACGCTTGCCGGTATACCTCCTCCATATCCAAAGTGCTGACCACCAATTTGACATCCGCCAGCGGAAAACCTACCGCCTCCTCATCATAGTCCACAAGGATAATCTCATACCCCAGCTCCTTTGCCGCCCGGATTGCGGGCACTTGAAGCGGGCTGGCTCCAAGAATCATCATCTTTTTCCCCATCTGCCATTCCTCCATCACACGTCACAAAATGTATTTCCAATCCAATGGAGTCCCCTTTGCGATATCACCTCTCGCCTTTTTCCCCAGAATTTCCTCATAATACATGGTATGCATACCAAAAGCAGGACGTATGGAACGTATATTTTCCTCCGTAAACGTCTCCCCCTCCTTAATATCTTTCACCACAAAAAGGGAACGCCCGTCTTCCCTGCTTTTTTTCTGTTTCTCCGTCAATTCGTACGTTACCCTTCCCAAGGCTTTTTCCACGATACGGATTTCGTCCACCATCCTCCTAAACTCCGCCGGCTCCATAGAAAATGCTGCATCCGGCCCTCCGTCTGCCCGTGACAAAGTAAGATGTTTCTCCACCATTTTTGCCCCAAGGGCAACGCCTGCTACCGCCACGGCGCTTCCCATGCTATGGTCGGATAACCCGGTCAGGCAATCGAATACCTGAGCCATATTGGGAATCACTCTCAAATTCATATCCTCATACGGTGACGGATAGGTGGAAGTGCATTTCAACAGGATTACCTGCTCATTCCCCTCTTCCACGCATACCCGCAATGCCCGTTCGATATCTTCCAAATAAGCAATCCCTGTGGCAAAAATCACAGGTTTCCCTATCTTTGCAATCTTCCGTATTAGCGGGATATCATTGATTTCAAAAGATGCCACCTTGTAGGCAGGCATGTCCATTTCGCGCATAAAATCTACCGCCGTAGCGTCAAAAGGGGAAGAGAAGCATTCCATCCCCAATTGCCTCGCCAGCTCCATCAGTTTAGGCTGCCATTCCCACGGAGTATAAGCCTCTTCATACAGCCTGTGGAGCGTTGTCCCGTCCCAAATGGTTCCCTGGGTAATCTGGAAATAATCGTTGTCACAATCCAATGTAATCGTATCCGGCGTATACGTCTGCAGCTTTACCGCATCCGCCCCTGCTTCCTTGGCCGCCTTTATAATCGCTTCCGCCCGGCTATAATCCTGCAAATGATTCGCCGACACCTCCGCCACAATAAAAGTCCTTTCTCCTTCCCCTATATAGCGGCTTCCTATCTTTATCTTTTTCTCCATACTCAATCTGCCCTTTCCTTCATCATCCGATACTTCATCTCCGCTAATTTCCAATCCGTCAAATTATCGATATCCTGCACTTCCGTCTCCTGCACGGGAAATGGTACATAGCCGTCTTCCAAATCCCCCCTGCAGGCGCGATATTTTGCCGCATCATAAAAGTAAAACTGCCCGCAATCATGGTACATCGGCTCCAAATCCTGAGAACGCTTCATGGCGTTTTCCGGATAGCAATAGGCCAGCCTGCCGTTTTTCACCGCCATCCCCCGTTGGGGCGGAAAAGAGAAACGTACCACAGGCATTACCCCGGAAGCGTTGTTTTCTTTCAATAGGCGGAAGGCTTCCTTTAGCTTTTCTGCCGTCACAAAAGGCGCAGTAGGATAAATGCATGCCATATATGCAAAATCCCTTCCCATTTTTTCATACTCTTCCAAAACCTCCATCAGCACATCATCGGTAGTAGCATAATCATCCGATGTCTTGGCGCTTCGCATAAAAGGAACGCTGGCCCCAGCCTTTTTTGCAATTTCCGCAATCTCCTCATCATCGGTAGATACCATTACTTCTTCAAACAACCCGGATTCCAAAGCCGCTTCTATGGAATAACAGATAATGGGCTTGCCTAAAAACTCTTTCTTATTCTTCCCCGGTATTCTTTTGCTGCCGCCTCTGGCGGTAATTACCGCAATTGCACTCATACGATATCCTCCTACAAACACACGATTGCTTCTGCAATCCGCACCGCACCCTGCCCGTCCGTCACTTGGCGCAACGCTTTTTTCATCCGCTCCCTCATGGCCTCATCCCTTATCAGGTTTTCCAGCCCTTCTGTAATCCGGCTCAGGCAGCCTGCCCTGCCCTGCCGGATATCCCCGGCAAACAACATTCTTTCTTCTTGTGCAAAAAACTCACTGTCGTACTGCTGGTTGTCCGCACTGACAAAAAAGATTGTAGGAATCCCCATCGCACACAGTTCGAACAATACCGTTCCTGCTGCCGAAACTGCCGCGTCGCATTGCCCCATCCATTCCGCCATATTGCTTACATCATAATGCAACTTTATCTTGGGGTTCTTTTCTGCCAAAGCTTCCAAACGATTCCGGTTGGGATGGAATCTTCCCACTATCACATGGAATACTTCCTCCTGGAAGCCCCCCCTTTTTTCTATATCCGCAAGAATTCCTCCCAGCACATCATAAACGTCCCCGCCGCCGGAACTTAAGAAAATAGCTTTTTCACTTTCTTTCTTCGGATATTCCCTTCCAAATTCCTCCCTTAAAGGTACATATTCCGTACCCAGAAGAAGCTTTGCCTTCCCTTGATAAGATTCCGGGTAAGGAAACCGTACATGGTAAGCATTATAATTAATAATCATATCTACCGGATAAACGTCCTCGAAACAGTCATCCATATATATGAGTTTTCCTATGCCCCTTATCTTTTCAAAATATGCCCGTGTGGCCTGATAAGAATCCACCAAAAGCTTTTGGCACCCTACTTTCCCCAATTCCTCCAACAGCCTGTCCGTTTCCGTTTCCATCCGGTTCCAAGGCGAATCCAGACAGATAGATTCCATCCCCGCCCTTTTCAGCAAATCATTAGCATAACCGTCCGCAGTAAAAAAAACCGTTTCATGCCCCAATTCTTTTATCTGTTTTGCAATCGTAATGCAACGCATGATATGGCCCATCCCCACTTCGCCGTTTGCATCTGCCCTAATGCCTATCACCTGCTGCATTCCATTCCTCCCAACACCTTTTCCGCTTTATCCAAAATATCCGCCATATGCTCCATTTCCTTCCTGCCATACCGCTGATCCATAGGCAGTGCCAGCATATGTCCGAAAATATATTTTTCATCCTCTGTCAGGCAGCCTTCATTTTCTTTCCCCACCGGCCAAAGAACCGGCGCATAAATATTATGCTCCGTTAAAAAACGTTGCAATCTATCCCTATCCAAAGCATAAACGGCAAGATACAGTGGAGCGGTTCCGGCCCCGCCTTCCCCCTTTTTTAACTCTTCCCGGCCTGTCCGTCCAAGCTCCTTGCCTTTTACAGCCTCCTTTTCCGGCAAAATAGGCCAAAATTGCTTTTTCCCTTTCATCCGTTCCGACAGATAATAATAATTGCCGCTCCTTTTCATCCGGCATCCCGCTTCGTCCACCGCCGCTAAAATACCGGCAGACTCCACGGACAAACCGCCGATTCCTCTATGGTTATCCAGCCACTCTTCCATTTCCCGGTTCTTTTTTAAGTAGCTTTCTTTCATTGCCTTCTTTTCTTTTTCTCCGTTTTTCCCATATAAGTAACTCCATTTTTCCGTTAGGAGCCCTATCCTTTTTTCCGTAAACTCTTTTTCCAAAACGGCCATTTCCCCCGCAAGCGGCTCCTTTGACGCAACAAAACCGCCATCCGGCAGCGGATACCATTTCCGCAGGCTACCTACCACATAATCCGCCTCTTCCCCTGCGCCCTCCAAATAATAGGACTGGGTCACATCTTCCATAATACAGATTCCATGATTTTTCCATTCCTTAAGCAAAGACCGCATCGGCTTCCATGTATCCACCCCATAATACGCGTGGATAAAAAGCAGACCCGGTCTTACCTGTCCAACTAAACGGCGAAGTTCCCCTTCATCCGCTTCCAGATTTTTTTTAATATGATAAAAATGAATTTCCCATCCTTCCCATTCAAAAGGGAAAAAAACCGTATCGCACATATAGGCCGGCAAAAGGCATCTCTTGCTTATCCCCGGCCTGTTCTTAACGATGCTCCGCAAAGCCAGAGCAATCGCAGCCCTGCCGGACATGGTATATTCCACATTGCTCTTCCTATATTTTTCAATCTCCGTAAGCCGTACTCCGGTTTTTTCCGCTTTCTCCCCTTTTGGAAGGGTTTCCGGATTCAATTCATAAATACTTCCGATTTCCATGCGCAAGCCTTTCCCACGGGGCAGCAATCCCTAACCATCTGCCATACCGCTATCGTTTCCGCCATCTCCGGTATGCCCAGAGCAGTTTATAATACATCATAAAAAAAAGTGTGGACTTTTGCTGCATCCGTATCAATTTTTTCTCCTCTTCATGGGTCCTTTCCTGATAGTAAGGATTTTGCTCAAACCCCGGGAAAGTCCGTTTCATTTCTTCCCCCAATGCTTTTACGAACCGGTATCGCGTCTTATCCACCCCTGCCATATACGTAAAAAGCGTATTGATATAGAAAAGCAGCGTAAAGCTATATTCCAATTCCGGCAAAAATTCTTCATAAAAATGATGCCGCTTTGCTTCCTCCAACATCAACCTGCCCGCTTCCATGCGATCTTCGCACCGCTTAGGCGAAATCGTATGTACCGTGGAATTGTCGTGCTGGTAATAATAATACATAGGTTCCTCCATATATTCAAAATGATTTGCCAGCACCAGATAGGAATTGCCCAGAGCATTGTCCTCATAATAAATGTCTTCCGGAAACCACAGCCCATGTTCTATTATCATAGAGCGGCGGAAAATTTTTACCACCAGGCTGCCCCCGTCCAAAATCAAGCTGGCCCGTTTTTCCTTGTCCAGCACACCGCTCTGGCTCTTTTTATTATTGGGCACAATCTGCCCTACCTTCATGGAATGTTCCTCCGTTAAGCAATAATCGCAGCCAACCAAATCGGCGCCGGTGCTTTCCGCTCTTTGAATCAATTTTTCATACATGTCCGGCGTAATCCAATCATCGCTGTCAATAAACCCAATCCAGTCGCCTGCCGCCATTTTCATCCCGATATTTTTTGCCCCGCCCTGATGCCTGTTCACTTCCGAATGGACAGCCCGGAATTTTTCAGGAAAACGGGCTTCATAGTCTTTCAATATTTCAAAGGAACGGTCAGTGGAACAATCGTCCACAGCAATGATTTCATAATCCTCTACCGTCTGATTCACCAGCGAATCCAGACAATATTCCAGTTTCCCTTCCGCCGCCATATTAAATACTGGTACAATAATACTAAGCTTCATAATTCCATCCTTCTTATCCTACCCGGGCAAACTGTAATATTCTACAATCTTCGTTACCGCCCGGATGACATCCTCCACATCCTTATCTGTCATCGCATAATAAAGAGGAATGCTAAGCATTTCTTCATACAGTTTTTCCGCCTTCGGGCAAATTCCCTTTGCAAATCCCAGCTTTTGATAATAAGGGAAATAATAGGTGGGGATATAATGAACATTACAGCATATGTTTTCTGCCGCCAAAGCATCAAAAAATTCTTTTCTCCCAATTTTCAGTTTTTCCGGCACAAGGCGCAAGATGTATAAATGCCTTGTGGTATCCGACTCCGGGATTTCCTTTTGTACCGCTATCTGAGGCAGCTTGGAAAATGCCTCGTTATACCTTGCCACAATTTCCTTCCTTCTCCTAGAAAACATTTGCAACTTGTCCAACTGGCTGATAATCAATGCCGCCTGCATATCCGTTATCCGATAATTATATCCCAAATCAATCTGCTCATAATACCAGCCCCCCTCCGGCTCATGCTCAAGCAGCCCGGTATCCCTTGTAATCCCATGTGACCTGTAGAGCAGCAGTTTTTTATAATACTCCTCGTTATTAGTCAGCACCGCGCCCCCTTCCCCTCCGGTCACAGTCTTCACCGGATGGAAGCTAAAGGTAGTCATATCCGCAATGGAGCCGTTTGCCCTGCCTTTGTATTTTGTACCGATAACATGGGCGCCGTCCTCAATGAATACCAGCCCCTTCTCCCTGCAGACCGCCAGCAATTCATCCAATTCCACCGACTGTCCGGTAAAGTCTACCGCTACTACCGCCTTTGTTTTCCCATTCACTTTTTCCGCTACCGATTGAGGGTCAATATTATACGTTTCTTCGTCGATATCTGCAAATACCGGCCGTGCCCCGCAATATAAGGCGCAATTTGCCGATGCCGCAAAAGTAATGGGCGTCGTAATCACTTCATCCCCCGCACCTATGCCCGCCGCCATACAGGCCATATGCAATGCAGCCGTTCCATTGCTGCAAGCCACCGCATATTTCGCCCCTGTTACCTGACACAATTTTTCTTCCAGCTCCCCTATCTTAGGGCCGCATGTTAAATAATCGCTTTTTAATACATCCACTACTGCCTGGATATCCGCTTCATCAATATATTGATGCCCATAAAATAACTTCGTATCCCTCACCGGCGTTCCGCCGCAGAATGCAGGTATCTCCTTGCCCATGCCTCTCCTCATTCCTGCGCAGCTTTTATGCATATCAAGATTGTGAACGCTGCGCCGACACAAACTTACCGTCTGTAAACTATTATTTCCACTTTTCCGCCGTGCTGCCCGGGGCATAAGCACCGACCTTTTATTTCTCCAAATCCACCGTTTCCAGCAATTCCTTTATTTCCTCTATCGACAGCCACTGGCTGTTGTTGTCCGAGCTATAGGAAAACCCTTCTTTCACTTTCTTCCCGCTCAAGTCCGGCTGCTGTTTATTGTTCCATACCATCTGCGGATAAACAATAAAATGTTTTTCATATTCATAAGTGGTAAAAGAATCCTCGGTAGTCACCATAATCTCATGCAGCTTTTCCCCCGGGCGTATCCCTACTTCCGGCATTTCACAGCCCGGCAGCATGGCCTGCGCCAAATCCGTAATCTTAAAGGAAGGAATCTTACTGATAAAAGTCTCTCCTCCCGTAGCTTCTTCCAGTGCTTTAATAACCAGTTCCACACCTTGGGTCAAACTAATCCAGAACCTTGTCATCCGATAATCCGTAATAGGAAGTTCCCTTCCCCCGTTCTTAATAATATTATGGAAAAACGGAATTACCGACCCCCGGCTTCCTGCCACGTTCCCATATCTGACAATCGAAAAATTGATATCCTTTGTACCCGTATAGGCATTCGCTGCCACGAAGAGCTTGTCCGATACCAACTTTGTGCCTCCGTAAAGATTAACCGGGTTGACTGCCTTATCCGTAGAAAGGGCAACCACTTTTTTCACGTTGGAATCCAAAGCCGCATCAATAACGTTCTGGGCTCCATGAATATTCGTTTTAATAGCTTCATTGGGATTATATTCACAGGCAGGGACTTGCTTTAATGCCGCCGCATGAATGACATAATCCACCCCTTCCAATGCCCTTCTCATCCTCTCTTTATCCCGCACGTCACCGATAAAGAAACGCAGCTTGCTTTCAAACTCCTTAAACTCATTCGCCATCAAAAACTGCTTAAACTCATCCCGGGAATAAATAATGATTTTTTTAGGTTTATAATGCTCCAATACATATTTTGTAAAGCATTTCCCGAAAGAGCCGGTTCCTCCGGTAATTAAAATTGTTTTATCATTCAGCATCTATTTTCCTCCAATAACCTTTTTCCATTTTTTCCAATATCTACAACGCACAGTATACCACAACGCTACTTAAAAAACTACTGTTTTCATACGCCATATGCGCAATAACCCCTTACCATATGCCCCCTATTCAAACTCAAAAACGCTCCAAAGCCCCCTTTGCATCACCAGCTCATATCCCCCAAGCTTCGGATTGCTTTCCAAAATCATCGCCAGGCAGTCCTTTTGCATCTCGCTGTCCGCCGCATATACAATCAGCCTATCGCTGCCGCATATGACATCATCCGTTATCTTCTCCGGATTCCCTTCGCTGGCAAAATAAATCTTTTCGTATTGCATCAGTTCTTGGGAACACCACCATACATGATACGGTGTTGCGTCGTTATACAGGACAATCACCGGCTCCTTCTCATTTTGCCTGGCATATTCCACATGTGCCTCATCCTCTTCATAAAGGAAAATCACCTTCCCGGAAACCAGCCCATGCACATCTTCCAAAAGGAATATTAGCATTAATAAAATAAGTCCAAGCCCTCTGTATTTTTCCTTCTTTTTGCCGTCTATCCGTATATAAGAAAAAAGTATCCTGTTCCAAAGCTCATAAAAGCCTGCCATCACTAACAACAACAAAATCCCATAAATAGGAAGCTGGTACCGGTTAGACGTTTCATACAGCAAAAGCGCTGTTTTGGAAACGGTAAAGAAATAGCCAAGTGACGCAAACAATAACAGGAAATATGGCGCTGCCTCTACATGCCGCTCCAAACCATCTGCCCTTCCCTTTATCTTTCCCCCATTTATCATAATGATACCTGTCATCACCGCTATCGCCAACAGCCAAAGCCACAAATACCCATCAAATAAATATTCATTTACAAGACCTGCAAAAAAGCTTAACCGATCCCCTGTATTGGCAGCATCCAAAAATTCGCCTACCGCCCCGGTTCCCCTATATCCCCTGAAAATATGGGAAAGGCTGGCCGGATAGCTGACAACTGCCAACAAAAGGGAAAATCCGCAGGCAATGCCATATTGTATACAAAACATCCACTTCTTTTCCCGGTACAATTCCCATATGCAAAAGCCAAATGCCAGAAAAAAAAGGAAAATAATATAATAATACTGGGTAAGGAAACCGCAGTAATTCACTACCATCAACGGAAGAAGGAACTTTTTCGCTCCTATTTCCTTTTTTATCACTGCCCGCACATGCAAACAGGCACACCAAAGCACAAATACGGTCAGCCATTCGTACATACGTATAAACATAACGCCCGAAACAATTATCCCATTGCATCCATGTACCGCGGCAACCGCAAAGGCAAGTTTCCTGTCTTTCCCTGATACCATATAGGCAAGCCACGTCAACAAAATAAAATTAATGCAGAATGCGGCCATATTCACGCCAATGCCCGACCATTTGCTGAATACCCCCGGGAAAAAGGAGCATACGGTATGCAGTATAAAGTAAAAAAACGGAGGATGCACATCCCAGGACTGTACCATAGACACCAGCCCATAGCGGAAGCCTTCCCCCGGCAGAACAACAAATTCATTCCGGAAGGCATCCCTTTCTACCCACTCCCTATCCGGCTCAAACAGACCTGCCGTACGGTTGGTGGAATAAAAAGAATAATATTCGTCCTCATGGAACCCGGCCTTCTTATTCCCAAAATAAGTTAGCAGCAATAATTGCATACACAATAAAACAAAAAGGGAAACCAGCCAAATCCGTACTTCTTTATCATTCCATTGATTTTTTATCCTATTCCTTATCTTCCGGCTGCCACTTTTTTCTGTCATTCCGCCCTCCGTTTCATTTTCCATCCATGTACCCGGCGCACCGTTTTAGGCGCTGCAGTAAGAAGCAAAAGATAGATTTTATTTTTCCTGCTCAAAAAGGGATTGGTAACCGTATCTTTTATATGTTTCCTCAAATACCGCTTTACCGATTGGTAAAACTTATCGCCCTTTACCATCTTCCCTACCGGGATATGGAGCATATAATCCAGCCTTTGGTACAGCCCAAAACGGACAGCCTCCTTTTCCAATGCCGGATACCGTTCCTTTACTACCCTTTCCGCCATATCCGCATTATCCACAATATCCATGAAAACCCTTGAAAAATCATTTCTCGACTTCTTTCTCGTATTGCTTCCCATCCGGTAAAAGACATGGTAATACTGTTCCGGCGCTATGGCAATCTCCCCTACTTCCCCTAACATCTCCACCAGAAGGTAAAAGTCCTCGTTTAAAATCCCTTCCGGAAATTTATGCTCCTCAAAAAGCGCCTTTTCCGTCAGTTTCGTACAGTAGGAACAATCCCCCCTATGCAGTAACAGCTCCTTCATAAAATCCTGCCCGCTGCACACATAAGCCTGCTTCGGAGGCTCGCAGACATTTGGAAGTTTTTTGCCCCTTTCATCAATTTCATCCCTGGATACTTGCGCCATGCGCACTTTTTTCTCCTGAATACATTCCATCAGCTTTTCATACATCTGAGGCTCGATATAGTCGTCGCTGTCCACAAAACCAAGGTAGCTTCCCGACGCATGGCGGATTCCCAGATTCCTTGCCGAAGAAGAACCGCCGTTTTGCTTATGGAATACCCGGATTCTTTCATCCAAAGCCGCCAGCTCGTCTACCAGCTTTTCCGTTCCGTCATTGGAACCGTCATCCACCAATAAAATCTCCAACCAAGGATACGTCTGCCTGCGGATAGAATCCACACATCTTGGCAGACAATCCATAATATTATAGATTGGCACGATTACACTGATTAATTCCTGCATTGCTCCACTCCGTTTCCGCGCATATCCGCGCATCAGGCAAAACCATTCATCTTTATTTAAAACCTTGGGGAAATAATCCCCGCTTTGCTCAAAGGCCCGTCCGCTGCCGGAACCAGTTTTCCGTTATCCATCCATTCTTTACAGATGCGCAGCAGCTCCTCCGCCGCATGTTCAGCATTCCACATGCCGGCAATTGTCTGATAAGCCGACTTCCCCAATGTTTCCGCCCGCTCTTTATCCGTTACCAGGCTTTCCACCAGTTTTGTAAACTCTTCATAAGAGCCCTTATGATACACCAATCCGTTTACCCCATGCTTTATCAGGAAGGGCACCGCACCCGCCTCGTCGTTGGCAACTACCGCACACCCGCTGTTCATGGCTTCATTTACCACTGCCCCCCAGCCTTCCAGATGATTGCTGGTAAACAAATGGATATGGCATTTTTCCATTACCCTGCGCACCTGTTCCGGCTTTGCGTATCCGTAAAATGTAAACCGTCCATCCAGCCCCTTTTCCTTCACCTGCTCCTTTATTTCCTGTTCCAGCTCCCCGCCGCCTACCATATGGATGTGGAAAGGCAATCCTTTTCTTTGCAGTTCTTCCCCAACCCTAACCGCAAACTCCGGATGCTTCAGCGGCATAAAACGCCCTGCCCAGACAATATGGGCCTTGCCGTCCTTTTCCTTCAGCTTTGTAAATTCTTCCTTTGTATAATGCACTGTTTCCGGAAAATACCCGAATTTCAGCATTTTATCCGGATATGCCCCCACAATTCTAAAATCAGACGCTACATAGGCCCCGGCGCACAAAAGCCAGATAGGCTCTTTGCGGAACCTAGTATGTTCCTTATATTTTTTTGCCAGCCCTCTGGGGGAAATTGCCTTCCATTGCCCTTCCCGGTACAGCCTTTCGCTTAACCGCAAAGAAAGTTTCCCCTTTTCCAATCTTTTTTCCACCATCTTTGGAACATCCAAAAAATCTTCCCTGCTTATCCAGCCGAAAATCACAACGTCGCTTTCCAGCATCCATTTCCGGCACTCCTCTTCTTTTTCATACATGCAGTAGACATAGGGAACCCTTTCAATCCCTGCTCCCCAACCCATAGCCACCCGCTCTTCCTCCATCGGTTCCGTTTGGATAAAGCGGTATCCTTCCCCCAATGCCCGATAACAGACATCCGAAAAAGGTTTCTGGTGATGGTTGAAATAATTGGATACAAAAGTAATTGTCATTGCAAAATCTCCTCATAAATCCCAAGCAGACGTTCATAGTTCCTGTTTCCGTCATGCGTCTGCAAGGCTCTGGCCCTTGCTGCTTCTGCCCGTTTCAAAGTCTCTTCTTGTTCTTCCCACGTACGCATAATGCATTCCGCCAGTTTTTTTACATTTCCCGGTGGATACAAAAGTCCTTCTTTCCCATCCGTTATCATACTAGGGATTCCCCCGGTGTCCGCCGCTGCCACCGGCACTCCCAAGAGCATAGCCTCCCCTACGGAATTGGGGGAATTTTCCAAAGATGACGGACAAACATACAGACTGCTTTTCAGAAATTGCTTTTTCATCTCATCTGCGGAAAGCCGCCCCAATATTTTTACATGCTTCTCCAATCCATATTTTTTTATCAGTTCCAAAAGATATTTCCCATAAGAAGAAATTTTGATTTTATCTTTCACCGACTTATGGGCGATTATATTATTCCCTGCCACATAAACACATGCCTTGGGATAACGGGCCAAAATCTCCGGCATAGCCCTCAACACATAATGGAACCCTTTCAGCGGGTAATCGCCCTGGCTTAAGAAAATGCTGTACGGCCTGCATTGCTCCGCCTTCCATCTGCCGCTGTAAAAAGGGGAGCGCATCGTTTCATTCATAAAATGATAGTTTGCCTCACTGTTTATTTTCCCCGTCTCCCTGCGGTCAAATTCCGTCCTTCCCGTAATATGCCTAACCCCCTTCAGGGCTTCTTTTTCCCGTTCTCCCCGTATCCGGAATTTTTCCTTCTGCTGCGGAATGCTGTCTTTTTTCAGCCAGTCCCTAAATGTTTTCCTTTGAATAACCCTTTCCGGCAAATCTGCCATGTAGGCATCCGCACAGGCAGAGCAAAGCCCCTGAATCCCAACCAACGTCCGCTCCGGCCTGCCAAAAGCACGCACCATAGCCAGGGTATGTGGAAATTCCGTTCCGAAAATATGCACTATATCCGGCTTAAAATCCTCCAAAATATCTTTTATACGCCCTTCTATCCTGTTATCATAAATTTCCGGCGCCGCCAGGTTCTCTTCCAAAGCATAACAAACCACTCCCGCCTCCCCTATCCGGAACCTGCCCCCCGTTTTCATCCCTAAACTGTGGAACAGCATTTCCTCTATAGGAAAACAAATCCCCAGCTCTATCCTCTTGTTTCCTCTAACCCCATCCGATACGCTGCAGCCATCCGTTGATGCACCGTTTTTTATATCAATCCCTTTCCCCTTTTCTTTGCAGATTCTTTCATATATCCCCGTCAGCCATCCTTCCCGGTTGCTATAGGGCAGACCCAGCGCTTCCCCAATTGCCGGAAGCATAATATTGCATAACCATAATATCCTCATACCAACCTCCATGCCGCCTTTGGGCGGCTCAAATAGAAATGAAAAACGCTGTATTTTGCGTTTTTCCTGTGTGAAACTTAATACTTCTTAGACAGTGTTTTTTGCTGCCATAGAAGTATTTTTCACACTAACCTCCATCATTCCGCCTTTACTTTTCCCCGTTCCATTCCTTCCCGTTTGCCTGTTCGTAAGCTAATACAAAAGGATTATGCAGCTTTTTGTAATCCCATATGCCCATTCCTTTATAGCTGCCCTCCCCTTCGTATTCAAGGTATCTCTCGCCGCCGTATTCTTCATAAGTGGCCGCCGTATACAATGCCATATTTTCCAAATTGGCATCGCCTTCCCCTTTCTTTATCCCGATAAATTCCAGCATATACTTTTCCCCAAAACGATATGCCGCATTTGTTACCCAAAAATATCCTCTTTCATCATAAAATGCACATCGGAAATTATATACATCCTGCCCCTCTTCCAATGTATATTTCTTCGCTGCAAACTCCGACAGCTTTTTTCCAAAAACCGTTTCCGCCGTCTTCCTTACCGAGGCGCATACGCCTTCCCAATCATCGGAAAAAGCGTCTTCACCCATATCATTATCTTCTATCCCCCAAATCAGGCAAGGAACGTCTTCCTCCTCCCAAAAACTGTCCAGCCTCTCATCCAATTCACAATATCCCCAAATCCAGTCCACGGGGATTTCAAACCGGAATGCACCCTCGCTTTCCAAATAGCTGCTCTTAGTGCGGTTAGAGGGCCTTCGCATAAAACAGGTTCCGTCTTCCGATGCCAATGCAATATACTCTCCTTCCCCATCCTGGGTTGAAACAATTTGATAAGCATTTTCATCCCGCACAACTTCCCTTGCCGTTTCTTCCTCCGCCCCAAACAGCCACGAATCTATCCATGCATCCACATACCACTTTTCCTCATACCCGGCATTCCTTTTTGCCTCTTCTTCCTTCTCTTCCATGACCTCTGCCATTTCCCCCAGCACATCTTCCACAGGCAGCTCCTCCCTATTCGCATTCGCCACATCCCTTACTCTGGAACAGCCACAAACCCCCATGCAAACCAAAAATAAACCAAAAACCCTTAATATCGGTCTTACCTTCTCAACCATCCTCATACCCATACTACCCCCACTCCTCTTCCCAATAATAAAAAACCTGGAGAAATTACGAATCCAATTACCTATCCTTTATAAACCTTCCGCTTCACCCAATGATACCAATGCGCCGTAGCCTTATTTCCTGCCAGCCAAGTGCGCAGCCATGACAATGTCAAAAACATCACCGCCCTATATTTTAAAATCTGCCCAAACGGCATATATTTTCCGGTAATTTCTTTATGTTCGGCTGCCGATACTTTCCGGTTTTCCTTTGTTTCCGAAAAGCCTCCCCCTTCGTAATCGGCAATCAGCAAAGGCATATAAACCGTTTTTGCCCCTCCCTCAAAAAAGCACCAAAGGAAATGTTCGTAATCCGCCCTTACTTTATATTTGATATCAAATTTTTTTTGGTCCATCAATCTGCGCCCGTAAAAACAAGCCTGGTGGCAAGGTACATTCCGGTAACAGCCGAACGCATCCATTGACGGGTTAGACGCCACCCGTTCCCCTGTCAAACGCTCGTAAATATCCCCGTAAAAAATAGTGCAGCCGGCACTCTTTTCCTCTCCTGCCTTATTGGTTCCGCTATGCTGCCCCTTCTCCATCTGTTCCTTTACCCGCCCGAGTGCATCCTTGTCATAGAACAAATCGCCGCAATTCAGGAAATAAATATATTCCCCTTCCGCCTGCTCCACCGCCTGGTTCATGCCATCATAAATACCCCTGTCCTTTTCCCTGAAAACCCGAATCCGCCTATCCTCCGGGAGTTTATCCAAACATCCGTCCGACGACATCCCATCTTTCACGATAATTTCATAATCCCCACAACTTTGCCCCAAAATGCTATCCACTGTCATCTTTAATTTATTTCCTGCATTCAGGCAGACCACTATAATACTGAACTTTACCATGCCCATCGCCTCCCATACCGGCACAACTCAATTTACATCCGACAAAATCGGCACCATATCATGAAACATGAATGTCTGGTAAGGCAGCACCCGGATTCCATCGTTCCCGGCACGCAACAGATACAACCCAAAATATCCTACGGCTGCCAACCCGATTGCCGCACTCCAAAACCACCTCTGCCTTTTATCCTCAATCTTCACAAGCACCGCCGGAATAAATAGAATCTGCGTAATATTCAAATAATACCCAATCCTTGTAATAATAGGCAGGAACGAACAGCATGTATAAAGCACCAACGCGCCCAGATTGCAGAAAAAGTAAAACCGGTTCCTTTTGCTCCCCGCTACCGCCTGCCTATAATAGCAGAGGGAAAATACCAGCACACCCAGACACCGTAATATATTAAACCAGCTTATGCCGCCCTCCAAATATTCCGTATCTTCATAAGAAGGATATAAAAAGACCACCGCTTTTAAATAAAAATCCTGCAAAAAGAAAAAGGTCGTGCAAAATAACGCCATCACCGCCAACTGCCATTTCTTCCACGCCAAAGAAGCCAGAAAATAAAGGGGGATAACCACAAGCATGGACTTATGGAATACCGAACCTAACAATACAAGCAGAATAAACTTCCCCCATTCCCCCTTTAACACATATTTCACGGAATATAAAGCCAAAGCCAAAGCCAGATAATACCGTACCGTATTAAATGTGGAAAAATAAAACCCAAAAGCCATAAACAGAAAAAAACTCCATCCGAAACTGTCGCTCTGTTCATACATCGCCTTTAGGAAAAGCCAAAGGGTAAAAAAAGCAAATACTGCAAAAACAAGCAGGAAGCACTCACCGCCTGCTATCTTATATACCACCGCCACCAATGCATTAAAGCCTATTTCCGTCGGCACATAATTGTAAGCGCCGCAGGCAATCAAATGCATGAACTCCACATATTTTGCATAATCGTTCCCTACGTTCAGCCGGCATGCCGACACCGCAAAAAGGACAATAAAAATAGAAAACAGGCACAGCCTGTTACAAGCCTGCTGCCTGCTTATCCCTTCATTCCTGTACCCATCCCCCCCGTTTACCGGTATTGTTTTTACCCATACTGCCAACATCACAGTAAATACCGCTATCAGCAAATATAAAATCATACCTTTCCCTTGCCTTCCCTAATTCCATCCTTCATCAAGGAATATGCTCTTTTCCATTCCGTCTCTTTACACATTTCTTCCTTGTGCGCCAACAAAAAACGGAGGGAAAACGGCACCGCCAGCCGTCCATATAAGAAATGATACAACACTCCTCTGTCCTTAAAAAACTTGTCAGTGTACCCATGAAACCATGTGGATTCCCGTTCTTTCTCTTCCCCGATTACCTCCGGCAGCGCTATGATTTTCAGCTTTTTATGAAGGCAATCCCTCAGAAAAAGGCTGTCTTCCCCATTGCTGTATTTCGCACCGCCTCCAAAAAGCAGGGAAAAACTTACATTGGCACGATGCAGGGCTTCTGTCCTCGCCACAATACTATATGCCGGATATCTGCCGTAATTATACCAATGAATCCTTTTTGCTTTTTCATTCCAGTACGTCCTCCTTGCCGGAGCTACTTTTACATTAAAAAGCAATATATCCGCATCCTCATATTGACGGAACGCTTTCTCTATCTTTTCTTCATAGCCGTCCTCATAAATGATATCCTCATCCGAAAATACTGCGATTTCCCCGCCGGCGCGCATTAATGCACTGTTGCGCGAAAGGCCCACGCCCCGCTCTTTTAAGCTGTAGCATCGGATTGTATGGGAATTATGCCTATACTCTTCATAGCCAAACTCACCGCACTGGTTTATAATTACCGCACCAGTCCTTATATTCATCCGTTTGGCCAATGCCCGCACGTCTTGATTCACTGCGGATACCAACATCTCAATCTTCATCCCAAGCCCATCCCTTCCTCTGCCCCTGCCCGGCTATTGCTTATCCTTCTTGCCTTCCCCGTATTGGAACGCCGGCTTCCGGGCGCCATACCCTTTTCCTATATAATACATCTTCAGGAAATTTTCATCCGGTTCCACAATCACTGCGCCTAATATGCTGCAATCCTGCTTTTTCAAATTCCCAAGCAGCCGTTCCATACGTTTCCCGTTCCCTGCGCCGAAACGTACCGCAATTATCGCCCCATCCGTTTTGCGCAGCTTTTGGTAAATCTCCGTATCTTCTTCCGGCATCCCATATACCAACGGATTGCAAAGGGCTTCCGGCCGGCCGTTATCCCCTGTTTTTTTTCCGTTCCCTTCATCCCTCTCCAGCCATTTTCTTACACTATCCCCTGCCTTTTCTGCGCTATCCCTGGAATCCGGGCTAATCAGCGCCGTTGCTTTCATTCCTCTGGAAAGATAACGGTAATTGACAAGGAACTCTTTATACAGCCCTTCCGCAAATCCATCCTTTCCTTCCGGAAGTATCCCGATTGCAGGAATCCCATAACGTTTTTCCACATCGTTTGCCGTATATACGGAATCATCCATCACATAATAAAAAACCATAATAATAACTGCCGCAACAAGCGCCACCACCATCCCGCTCACTGCCGCCCTCACTGTCCTGTTATCCCATACAATCTGCTGCGGCTGGGAAGTGCTGTAAACTTCTATGCTCTCAAATAACTCATCCGTTTCCCCCAAATGAATAAGGGACGCCTGTGTGGCCTCCATAATCTTTCCGGTAATCTCCGGGTCATCCGTCGTGATTGTAATCGTCAGCAAACGGATATCGGATAAAATTTCCGCTTTCGTAGCCTGAATTACCGTTTCCCTCTCCACTTCCGGTGGAAGGTTTTCCATCGTATAATCTAAAATCGGGTCCGTCGCCATTAAATCGTTCCACGTATATCCATTATAGGTAAGTTCGTTAAAATCCTGGGGGCTGCAGTCAAAGTTCAAATATATTTTGGATACCGACTCATACTCCCTTTGGGATGCGAATAAAAGATGGGCCAATAGATAGACCCCTCCGCCAAGCAAAGCCCCGACAAAGGCTGCCGCAATGGGTACCCATATTTTCCTGCCTAAAAGCAAGAGTATCCGCTTCCCGTCGATTCCTTCCTCCATAAACTTCTGATTTTCCATCCCTTACCTGTCCTCTTCTTTTCTCATTGCCGTCACCTGGCTGCTTTCTATCCCTTCTGTACTTTCTGGCTTGAACAAAATTTTCAATGTCAGAAGCATCAATTTGATGTCCAGCCATACCGTATAATTTTCTATATAGGCCAAATCCAGCTTCAATTTATCATACGGTGTCGTATTATATTTCCCATACACCTGAGCATAACCTGCCAGCCCTGCCTTCACTTTCATACGGAACACAAATTCCGGCATTTCTTCCACATATTGGGCAATAATCTCCGGACGCTCCGGCCTTGGCCCGATAAAAGACATTTCCCCTTTTAAAATGTTAAAAAGCTGAGGCAGTTCATCAATCCTTACCGCTCTGATAAACTTCCCCACAGGGGTAATCCTGGAATCATTTTTTGCCGCCAGTCTGGCTACCCCGTCTTTTTCCGCATCCACCCTCATGCTCCTGAACTTCAGAATATAAAATTCTTTCCGGTCTTTCGTGCAGCGTACCTGCCGGTATAATACCGGCCCGCCGTCATATAGCTTAATAATTATTGCCGTTACCAGCATGATAGGGGAAGCTATAATAATGAGCAAAAGCGCGCATACAATATCAATCAGCCGTTTCACCGCACGTTGCTCCACCCTCAGGGCATATTCCCTTGTCAAAAAAATAGGCGTGTCGAACAGATGCATTTTTTCCGAGCCCTGCACAAGTACATCCGGGATTTTCGGCATCATATAAATACGGATAGATTTGCCATAGCAAAATTTCAAAAGCTTGTTCCTGTCCATCGTCGGGATATCCCATAAAACAATGGCGTCATAATCCCCCTGTACTTCCTCTTCAATTGCTCCAATCCCTTCCTCGATATTCATGCACCGTTTAATCCGATACCTGTCTTTTCTCGTAGCAAACTTGCCTAAAATATCATCAATTGACCTATCCCCATAAATCAGCAGCATTTCCCTTGGCGGAAAAACTTTCCGGTAAAAAATATCGCACGCATACGTCCAAATACCGGAAACTGCCAATTGGACAACAAATACACCTAAAATAGGCGTTGCCGGAACAATCCAGTTCCTAAGCAGCGCAATTTGGATATACGAAATCACATTGACCGCCAAAAGGGCAAACGCCTGGGAAAAGTATATCTCAAACGGTTTCAAATACCCTATTTTCAGCCCCCCATAAGTATTTTCAAAAAAGAACAAAAGTACAAAATAAATCCCGATTACAAGAAGATGCCCATTGGAATAAAAGTTAACCTTCCCAAACTGTGCCAGATAAGGATAATATACTTCCATCCAGACATATATATAAACTGCCAGCTGCAGGCAAAGCCCCAGCATAGACAGCAACAGGACAACCGCTCTTTTCCTTGATTCCATCTGCTTCATTTTTCACCCCATTTCCGCGCAGCCTTTGCCTCAACTTTGTAGAGGCTGCGCATAAGCATGTTTGTGGATGCCGCGTAGGCTCAAACTGATAACCATCTTCCTTATATCCGCCGTATAACTGCCCGGATTGCCCACCACACAAAATTCCACATACTTTCCAATAATGGGAGTTTTTCCACATTTCTATATAAATTCCATATCCTCTTAATCGCCACAAATTTATTGGATGACAAAGATTTCTCCGGCCTGCGGTATACCGTATATTCCTTATCCAATCCATAGCCTGTACAGCCGCTGCGCAATATTTTCCACCATGTAGCGGTGTCTTCGCTCGGCACGTTAGGCATTTTAATCGTATCTTTGCTTATTTTGCTCAAATCAAACATAACCGTGCTGGTGAATATCACTGTCCGTGACAACGCTTTTTTGTAAGTTATCGTTTCCGGAACTGCCACCCATTGGTTCGTTTCATAACCTTCCTCATCTGCAAATTCATATGCGGTAAAGCCAAACGCAGCCCCCTTTTTTTCCATAAATTCCAATTGCTTCTCCAGCTTATCCGGCCTCCAGATATCGTCCGCATCAAGGAATGCCAGATATCTTCCCTTCGCCTCATCGATACCTGTATTCCGGGCCTGTGCAACCCCTTCATTTTTTTCCTTTACAATCAGCCGAATCCTGTCGTCCTCTTTGCACCACTTCTCAATTTTTTCCCTTCCGTCATCCGTAGAGCCGTCATCCACTAAAATCAATTCCCAGCAATCATATGTCTGGCTCCTCACGGTTCCAATCGTCTCATCTATGAATTTCCCGGCATTAAATACCGGAATCACAACGCTGACCAGCTTGTCTTTCTTTTGTTCCATCTTTTGCTCCATTCCCACGCTTATTGCGCCCTGCTTCCCGGAAATATCCCACGCTTTCACATTTCCCGGCCACGTGCCGCCCCTCTTATACCGATGCCTGCCGGTATTTTTCCCGCCTGTCCAATTTCCTTTTTTGCGGCGGTTTCTTACATCCCCTAAACTTCTTATGCTAAAAGTTTCTTACACCTGTTAACCTTCTTTGCTGACAGTTTCTTGCGCCTGTTAACCTTCTTTGCTGACAGTTTCTTGCGCCTGTTAACCTTCTTTGCTGACAGTTTCCTGCACCTGTTAACCTTCTTTGCTGACAGTTTCCTGCACCCTTCAGGTCTCTTTTACCGACAGTATTTTACACCTGTCACTCTTCTTTTACCGGCGGTTCCTTACTCCACTTAAATTTCTTCTTTCACAAGGTATATCGGGCGTTTTTTTACCTCCATATAAGTTTTGGACAAATACTGGCCTACTATACCTACGCAAAACAACTGCACCCCGCTGCAAAGAAGAATGATACATACCAAAGAAGGCCATCCTGAAGTCGGATCCCCAAATATCAGCTTCCTCACAATTACAAACGCTATCATCAAAAATGCCAATACGCAAAACAGCACTCCCATAAAGGATGCTATTGCAAGAGGCACTGTGGAAAATGCCGTAATCCCATCAAGAGAATATAAAAACAACTTCCAAAACGACCATTTCGTTTCCCCTTTTTTCCTTTCAATATTTTCATATTCCAGCCATTTTGTCTCATAGCCTACCCATCCGAAAATCCCTTTTGTAAAACGGTTATATTCCGCCATAGCCAATATGGAATCCACCACCTGCCTGCTCATCAGCCGGTAATCCCTTGCCCCGTCTACGATTTCCGTCTTTGATATCTTATTCATAATGCGGTAAAACATCCTTGCAAAAAAAGAACGGATAGGGGGTTCCCCTTTCCTCGTTACCCTTCTTGTAGCTACCGAATCGTATCCCTCATCTATATACCGGAACATTTCCGGCAGCAAAGCCGGAGGATCTTGCAAATCGCAATCCATCAAAACCGCATAATCCCCTTTTGCCTTTTGAAGCCCCGCATAGATTGCCGCCTCTTTCCCGAAATTTCTGGAAAAAGAAACGAGATGCACCCTCTTATCCTTTCCAGCCAGTTCCTTTACTTTCTCTACCGTCCTGTCCTTTGAGCCATCATCAATATATATCACTTCCACATCCAGTTCACGGCTTTGGAAAAATGCGGTATTTTTCATTAACTCTTCATAAAAATCTTCTATATTTTCCTCTTCGTTATAGCTGGGGACTATCACACTAAGCAGCTCCATTTTTAACCCTTTCCATACATTTAGTGTTAAGTTAACATTCAGGATTTATTTTATCATATATCGCCGGTTTTCACCAGAAAATTGATGATTCGTGTGTATATTAAATTAATAAGTTTATTAATTAATATTCTTATCAATTGATACGCGTATCAATTGATATACATATATATCAATCAATAATTTGTATACATATCAATGCAATCCATTTTATCATAAATAAATATTCCGTGCAACATAGGGAAAAACCGTCTCATTATGCTCAAATCCTATTAAACAGCAACATGCCAAAAAATACTTAATATCATTTATTTTTTATCAAAAAACTTCGCGACTTGTTTTTTCCTGCTCATCATGCTATACTCGTTTTACATCAAGTGATAGAGGACAAACCAGCGAATCACTTAAACATAGGAGGTAACTATATGACTGACTTTTTTATAAAAATGAATGAAGATTATGCCCAAAAACATTTTCCGGACCATTCCGTATTTGAAGGCACCATGAAAACCGTCAAGCGTAGAAGCGTGGGCGGTCTTATTGTTTTTGGCTTATTTTTTGCTGCCGCGCTATATGGGCTGGTGTGGGGAATCGGCAGGACGCTTCAATTGATGACTAACGGAGAGGATGATATGTTAAGCGTTGGCCTTGTAATCTGTGGATTCTTTGGCATCATCGTTCTGATCTGCCTGCTCGTCCTGATTTTCTTAATCAAAGGGAGTCGGCAAAAACGAAGCGATTATATCGCAAACTCCGCCAAGCAAAGTAAGCTACCTGTACATGAGATTGAAGAGTTTGAACGGCAAGCAATGGCTTCTGACTGTTACATTCTAAAATTGACAGCCGGGCTTGACCGGATGCTTTCCAATGCCACCAATAAAGATGGGCTGCTTACAAGAGACTATATTTATTTGGCTGACCCTGCCCAAACCGTCATGCGCATAGATAGTCTGAAAGCATGTTGTTTCAGCGACTATACTTATTATCTCAACACAGGAAACCGCCATAAAAAAATCCACTGTCTGGCAATTTGCCTTATCGCATCCAATGGTGTAAGTGTCCTTTCCGACACTACCGAAGAAGCAGGTCAAGCCCTTATAGCGCTCCTTCAACAGCGAAACAGCGCAATTGACACAAACGGCGGAAATGTTCTTCCGGAAAACGCGTTTGACAGCTACAAAAAGAAAATGCTGGAAGCACAATAACCTTTCTCCTCCTGCATTTTGCCCTGTGCCTGCTGCAGCGGGCATCGCAATACGCCAACAAAGATATAAGCAGCAGGTGGTAGCTTTGCAGCTAACCTCCAAATATGAATTTAAACCTATGAACATTTAGCCCAGCGAATTTGTCTTTTTTCGGAGTTGTGTTGATTTGAATACAAAACGAACCCGGGAATTTTGCGGACAGGGAAAAATGATTGTCTGGCTTTTAGACTGTGTTGTCAAGGAATGTGAGTTTACAAAAAACGTCGAAATTACAGCCCCATGCAAGTGGCTGCATCTTCCTGCGGGCAAATTATTGGCGGTTACAGCGAGCGAGTTGGTTCAATGTCTTGCCTATCCGGAATTGGAAATGGAAAAGGTTTTTGATCTATCGCTTGAGCCCGGATGATATGCAATCCAAAACGAAGGAGAGGATAATATTATGTATTGCAAGAAGCAGCCGCCTGAGTCTATTCCCTCAAACATCCAGGAAATATGTTAGCGTTTTAGTCAGTACAAACGGGCGG
Organism: uncultured Kineothrix sp.; assembly: GCA_910588855.1. Classification (GTDB taxonomy): domain Bacteria; phylum Bacillota; class Clostridia; order Lachnospirales; family Lachnospiraceae; genus Kineothrix. The sequence continues at coordinate 24,649 of CAJUSR010000023.1, forward strand.
ATCTCGTTCAAATAAACCATGAATCAATCCAATACATGAATATTCAAGTTAGTTCGAGCGAATAGGTATTTGTACGCCATTTCAAAAAGGGAGTTGTATTTTGATTATATTGGATTGCACAAAAATATTGGACATACGCTTTTTACACTAAACAATAACAATGTAATAAGTGTATCGTCCAATTTTTTTGCGCCATATAAAAATAAATAATGCCGTCGGACAGGCCTTTCGGCATCCAAATTCTATCTTTTAAAAGTTTTCTTATGCCCTTTGCAGATAATGGCTCTCCATATTCATTTCCAACCTTATTTTATCCGCAATCTGTGCAATGTATTCACTGTTGGTGGGTCTGCAGTTGCCGGTCAGGGCGGAATAACCGAAAAGGTCCTCGAAAGTTTCCGCATTGCCTCTGGTCCACGATACTTCTATCGCATTCCTAATCGCACGTTCCACTTTCTGTTCGGTAGTTTTAAAATATTTGGCTATTTCAGGATACAAAAGCTTTGTCACGCTGCCTACCACTTCCATGTCTTCTCCCGCCATCAATATGGCTGCACGCAAATAATGGTAGCCTTTTAAGTGTGCCGGTACTCCCATATCCAGCATAAACTCTGTTACAAATTTCATTAGCTGGGTATCTTCTTTCCCGGTAAATTCCACATTTTTAACCATAATTCCCCCTACATCATCATAAACTACAATTTTCCGCCTTTTCCAAATAATACCACTACCGGCTTCTAATGTAAATTGTAAGGCATCGCGTTTTTAGGACATATATAGGGGGTAGTATATCACATGGCTCTTTATGCCGGAGCGTCACAAATAAGCCCTGATGACGTAAACGCTCCGGAATGGAGATTAATATGACTGGTTAAAAAATGACAGATTACAGGTATTCCTCTTTCCCTTGCTCTTGAAGGATTTCCACAATCTTCTTTACATCCTGCGCTTTTCCTTTATCGCAAACCAGTATTGCATCATCCGTCTCCACGATGATTATATCCTCCAGGCCTATCGTCGCAATCAATTTATCTTTCCCATATGCGATGCAATTCTTTGAACCGATATGGATTTGCTCCCCATAAGCAACATTATTGTTCTCGTCAGTTTCGTACAAGGTGTCCAAAGCATCCCAGCTTCCCACATCGCTCCATCCGAAATCCCCATCTAACATCAGGACGTTATCTGCCCTCTCCATGATGCCATAATCTATCGAAATTTTGGGAATGACCGGGTAAACCCTTTCAATAGTTTCCTGCTCTTTCTCTGTTCCGATTGCCTCCTCAATTTCCAGAAGGCAATTATAAATATCCGGCAAAAGCTTTTCAAAATAATCCAGGATTACGGAAGTTTTCCATACGAACATTCCGCTGTTCCAGAGATAGCAGCCCTGTTCTACATAAGATTTTGCGATAGGCAAGCTTGGCTTCTCCACAAAGTCCGAAACCGGATATGCTGTAATCCGTTTCCTGCTTACCTCTCCTACCGCATGGGCTGTGGCGTCCATCCTCTTATTATATTTGATATATCCGTAACCAGTAGCAGGTTCCGTAGGTTTAATCCCTATAGTTACCAACTGGTCTGTCTTTTCTGCCAAATCCATAGCAAAATCCATCACTTCCTTATACGCCACTTTATCCTTTACATAATGGTCGGAAGGAAGCACACACATAATGCTGTCCCCATACTGTTTCCTGATAGCCACAGCCGCATAACCGATGCAGGCTGCCGTATTCCTCGCTGCAGGTTCCGCCAATATCCGCCCTTCCTGAAGCCTCCCCATAGTCACTTCCTTCATAAGGGGCGCCTGCCCGGCATTGGTTACAATATAAATATTCTCCATAGGCATATTGCCTGCTATCCTGTCAATTGTTTCATTCACAAGTGTATCATTACCCGTTAAATTTAAAAACTGTTTCGGCATCTTCTTGCGGCTCAAAGGCCAAAACCTGGTCCCGCCTCCCCCTGCCATAATCACACCATATCTGTTCATTTTAATAACTATGCTCCTTTCTTAATTTAAGATATCACATAATTGTCAAATATCTCTCCAACTTACCTCTCCGCCTTATCTTCCGTCCATCCTTGCTGTCTCTACATTTTCCTTAAACCAGTCATACGCCAGTTTTACGCCTTCTTCCAACTCTACTTTGTGTTTCCACCCCATCGAATGAAGCTTATCTACATTAGTAAGTTTTCTCGGCGTTCCGTCAGGCATATCTTTATTCCAAACAATCTTGCCCTCAAACCCTACCGTACGGCATACCGTTTCCGCCAATTCTTTAATGGTGACTTCTTTGCCGGTGCCAATATTGACATGCTGCTCCCCACTGTAATTTTCTAATAAGAAAACGCAGGCATCAGCCATATCATCCACATAAAGGAACTCCCTCAAAGGGCTTCCTGTTCCCCAAAGTTCTACTGTTTCCGCTCCATTTACTTTCGCTTCATGGAATTTCCGAATCATTGCCGGAAGCACATGGGAATCCTTTAAGTTATAATTATCATAAGAACCATACAAATTCGTGGGCATGCAGCTAATAAAATCATCCCCATACTGCCGTTTGAAGAATTTGCACATTTCCAGCCCAGCTATTTTCGCAATCGCATAAGCTTCATTTGTTTCTTCCAGAACTCCGGTCAGCAGTGCGTCCTCCGGTATGGGTTGTGGCGCCATACGGGGATATATACATGTACTTCCTAAAAATAAAAGCTTCTTTACTTTGAAATCATGGCAACATTTAATTACGTTACACTGTACTTGCATATTTTCATAAGCAAATTCTGCAGGTTTTGTATTATTGGCGTTGATTCCCCCTACCTTCGCTGCTGCAAGTACCACTATATCCGGATGCTCTTCTTCAAAAAAACGTCGTACATCTGCCTGATTGAGAAGATCTAATTCCTTATGTGTCCTCCCTATTATATTTGTGTACCCCTTTGACTCCAAATTCCTTACAATGGCGCTGCCCACCAGCCCTCTATGACCTGCTACATAAATCTTATCCGACTTGTTCATCACTCTGTTCCTTTGCTCCTTTCGCTAAACTATTCCTTTACTCTCTATATATGAATCCGCTTTCTATCCCTTTTCCCCTAAGCCCTGCCTTTGCCCGGGTCGGCGAGGATGGAAAAGCTTTATATCCCGTCCTATCCCCTTCGATAGGATAATAAAGCGAAACTCCTCCTATCTCATAACTCTCTACTGCATAGTTCTCATAATCCTTTTGGCAAATAAAATATTCTTTAGAATATCCTTCCACCATTTCCTTTCCAAATGCAAACAGCTTATAACAGCCTATCAATGCAATAGCAATATATGCCATCCGCCAAAGCCATTTCCCCCAGCCTTCATTTTTTATCAGCCATAACGCCAGCCCTCCAAACGTCACCGGCGCTGCCAGCCATACATAAACGCATCCATATCGAATGAGAGGCGCAGAAAATAGCCAACATAAAAAAGAAACATTCACGGCCACCGCCGCCAGCATCAAATCCCTTTGCTTTTCCTCCCGCTTTACCGCATAGATAAACCATGCCCCACAGGATATGGGAACCGCCGCAGCCCCGGATATAATAAACAATTTATCCAAGGACGTCTGCATAGGGAACCAGTCCTTCATCCATTTCCATGCCGGTTCGCCATATCTTGCCACATCATAAAGCCCTCTTCCCCATACTTGTATTTCCCTCGCATCATAATCTGCTATCTCTCTCGGAATCTTCCAGTCCACAGCGAAGAAATCAATGAAAGTAAATGGATAGACCAGCCAGCCCGAAATCAATACGTTCCTTATCAAATAAGGCAGCAATATCGTCAAACCCAATCCAAAAAATCCTGCAATCCCCTTCCAATCCTTTTCTTTTATCAGCATTGCTGCCGGTTTTGCCGCCAACAACACAATCAAAGCTGCGGACAGCTTCAGGCTTACTGTATATACACATAAAAGTGCCAAAAGCCCAAACGGAATCCAATTTTCCTCCCCTTTTTCCACCAAGTCCAGATAATGTATCACAATATAAAATACTGTCAATACCATAAAATAATCCGAAGCAGGGGATATCATTTCATCGAAAATAATCATCAAATAGTATATCCCTATTATCCGGGCAATATCGGATAATAACAATCTTTTTCTTTTTAACGCTTCTGTAATCCTGCTGCATACCGCAGCCAACAACAGTGCCATAAACCCAGCCACACAATGGTAAGACTGGCCGCCCAAAAAAGAAAAACTATAGAAAGCGGATAAACTGAAAGCCGAACTGTTATATGCCAGCCTGCAATGCAGATTCCCCAGCCCCTTTACCACCCCGTATTCTTCAATCCATCGTATGCTTTGCGCATGGTACAGGCCTGTGTCATAATGAATCACCCCTCTGGAAGCGCCATATGCAAATAAAAGGAACAAAAACAAGAGACCGGCTTTTCTCCCAGCAGGCACACTATGCCACAGCCCCTTTATCCTCTCCGCCAATTCCCGCCGGAATACTGCCCCCGCCGCTATACAGACAATGAGAAACAAAACGTTAGCAAGCAAGCCAACTTTATAAAACAAACTGAAAAACTGTGCATATACAGTCACAAATACCAGACCTGCCATGACACAGCCATCGGGCCTAGCCGTTAGCCGATATCCGCCCTCCGGCTTGCCAAACACATGGCCAACCACCGATAGAATCAAAAAACCGGCAATATACGTACTCACCAATAGATAAAGAAAAATCAGGCAAACCGAAAGCATCTCTTCTTCCTTCCTTTATTTACCACAACGCTGCCTAAATGAACTGCTTTTCCCCAAGTTCAAAATATACCGCCCTTCCACTATATCCACTTGACCCTGCGTTTGAGGAAATCAACAGTATATCAGCACTGCCACAAGAATACCAAGGATTGCCCCCATAAGGACTTGCAAAGGGGTATGCCCCACAAACTCTTTCAGCTTGTCCTCTACACTCATTTCCTTCCCCATTTTTAAAAACATTTCCATCATTTCATTTAAAACCTTCGCTTGAATCCCTGTCTCTCTCCTGACCCCCATAGCATCATACATGACTACAATCGCAAATACCGCCGCTATGGCAAATTGGAAACTTCCTCCTCCATATTCCATCCCGGCCGCTGTAGCCAAAGCGCATACGGTAGCCGAATGGGAACTGGGCATCCCACCGCTCCCTACAAGCCGTTCCGCTACGAATTTACGGTTAAACCACATGTGGATTGCCGTCTTTAATATTTGTGCTACAAACCAGCCGCAAACCCCCGCCATAAAAATACGGTTGTCCATCAAATCAATTAAAAAATCCATCCTTCCAATCCTTCAACCTATTCTTTTTTCAGATACGCCTCAATAGCATCATGCCAATCTGCAAATTTAAAATTAGTAGTCAGACGAAGCATATAGTTGTCAAGTACGGAATAGGCCGGTCTTGGCGCAGAAGCCGGATTATCTTTTTCATATTCTTGCGTAGTAATGGCTTCTACTACGGTTTTCTTTCCCGCAAGCCTGAAAATTTCTTCCGTAAAATCAGCCCAACTGCAAAAACCTTCACAGGTTCCGTGGAAAACACCATAATTTTCCGTAGGCAAAAGATGTACAATGGCTTTTGCCAATTCATCCGCACTCGTAGGCGTACCAAATTGGTCTTTTACCACTCTTACCTTATCGTTTGTTTCCGATAAGCGGAGCATTGTCTTAACAAAATTCTTCCCTTCCCCATAGAGCCATGCTGTCCGGATGATAAAATAATCTTTTGCAAAGTCCCTGACAAAAACTTCGCCCGCCAGCTTGGATGCCCCATACACCCCCAGCGGGTTGGTTGCATCAAACTCTATATAGGGCCTGTTCCCATTTCCGGCAAACACATAATCGGTAGAAACCTGCATCAGCTTTGCCCCTGTTTCCGTCGCTGCTATGCTCAAGTTCCGCGGTCCAATAGCATTAATCCGATATGCATTGTCCACATCTTTTTCACATGCATTTACATTTGTATGCGCCGCACAATTTACAATAGCATAAGGCTTAATTTCCCGTACAAACGCCATTACCTTATCTATATCTGTGATATCCAATTCCTCCACATCCGTATTTACCAACTCTATTTCCCGGTTCCCTTCATACAGTTTGTTGATAGCTGTCCCCAACTGTCCTCTGCATCCGGTCACTATCATTTTTTTCATCGGCACATAACCCTCCCAATTATATATTCATATCAATTATAATCATCATACATCCCATTCTTTTATTATGCAAGAAAAATTATCCACCGTTTCCCCACTATTTGTAGCATTTTTGTTATAAAATCTTAAGATTTTTGTTCATATTTTTCTGCATCACTCTAGTGACTATCCCGATTTTATGTGATATAATTGCGTCTGTGGTCTTTTATTATATCTAAATATATGAATTCCATTATATATGAAAGTGAGGATTATTCATGAAACGATTACAAGTTCTTTTTCTTGTAAGCCTTGCATCCACATTTTTACTGTTTGGCTGCGGCAAACAAGAAGAAGCTGATGAACCTGCTGTTGCACAGGTTATTGAAAAGCAACCGGAGCTGGAAGAAACCAATGAAGAAGAGGCTCCACAGACAGAAGAAGAACCGGTAGTTGACGACGAGGCACCTCCGGAAGAAGGCATGGTAAGGAGTACATTGACCAATGAATGGATTGATGGCGATTTAGCAAATGCCCGCCCCATTTCCATTATGGTTCCTAACGATTCTTCCGCCCTGCCCCACTACAACCTTTCCAAAGCGGACATCCTTTATGAGTGCCCTGTGGAAGGTAATATTACAAGAAGCATGGCAGTCATTAAAGATTGGGAAGATTTAGACCGCATTGGTAATGTAAGAAGCTGCCGTGACTATTTCGTATATTGGGCTTTTGAATGGGATTCCATTTACCTGCATTTCGGTGGGCCCTATTACATTAATGAAATTATCGAACGTAAAGACACAGACCACATAACAGGTTGCGCTTATGGCGACAAACGGACGGACGGCTTATATGAAGGAACATTCTACCGTTCCACAGATAAGAAAGCTCCCCAGAATGCTTATGCAAGCGCGGAAGGCATCAATAAGGGTATTGACAAGTTAGGCATTTCCAAAACATATCGTGAAGGTTATTATAATGCCGACCATTTTAAATTTGCTCCTTCCAAAGAACCAAATACATTGGAAAAATACAGCGATGCAATTACAGCAAAAGAAATTGATATGGCATCTGCTTACCCGATTACAAAGACCGCTTTTACTTATAATGAAGGCGACGGCTTATATTACCGTTCTATGTACGGCAAACCGGATGTTGATGCTGCTAACGGCGAACAGCAGTTAGCTTTCAAGAACGTCCTTGTCCAGTTTACATATCATGAAGTAAGGGATGCAAAAGGTTACCTGATTTTCCAGGTTCATGATACCACAAGGGATGGCTATTACTTTACAAACGGAAAAGGTATTCACGTAACATGGAAGAAGAGTACGGATTATGAGCCGACAAAATTCTACGACGATGATGGAAACGAGATTGAAATAAATACCGGAAAGACGATGATTTGTATTGTAGAAGACGGTGATTCCTTCAAAGCAGACGGAACAGATTTGAAATCCAAATAAAAAAAACGGTATGGGATTTATCCCATACCGTTTTTTCATATAATTCCAGTTCCAAAGTCCCTCTTTGGAAACAGGTTTTTATTTCTTTCCCCCAAGACCAAGGCGGTTTACTGCCGAAAAGATGGCCCTTACCGATGCCCTGGTAATATTGGAACTTACGCCTACACCATAAGTTACGCTTCCGTTATCTACATCCAGCAAATGAATGTATGCGGCTGCCTGAGAATTGGAACCACTCTGAAGAGCGTGTTCTTCGTAATCCAATATTTTCATCTCTTCTCCAATTACTTCCTGAAGCCCCCGTTTTACCGCGTCAATAGGACCGTTGCCCACTGCTTCAAAGCTTTTCTCCGCTCCGTGATCCGTATACACTACAAATACGCGGGTATCAAATTCGGAAGTTGTTTCATCGCTCAAATCATCTACACGCAGTTTTTTGAAGCGAATCGGCTCTTTGCGCTCTAAGTATTCTTCCCTAAATTGCTGCATAATCTCGTCCGGCGATACTTCCCCCTGCTTCTCAGATATTTTTTGGATTACATTGGCAAACTCTTTATGCATCCCTTTTGGAAGCTTAAAGCCAAAATAAGTATCCATAATAAAGGCTACACCGCCCTTACCGGACTGGGAATTAATTCTGACAATTGGTTCATATTCCCTTCCGATATCGGACGGGTCAACCGGAAGATACGGCACCTGCCATATTTCGCTTCCCCTTTCCCGCATAGCCTTTACCCCTTTGTTAATGGCATCCTGATGGGAACCTGAAAATGCAGTAAACACCAGTTTTCCTGCATACGGATGTCTGGGGTGAATCGGTATTTTACAGCATCTTTCATAGATTTCAATTATTTCGTTTACTTTTTCTATATTCAGCTCCGGGTTAATCCCTTGTGAAAACATATTATAAGCAATATTTAAGATATCTACATTCCCGGTTCTTTCCCCATTTCCAAAAAGCGTACCCTCCACCCTTTGGGCTCCTGCAAGGATAGAAAGCTCTGCGCTTGCAACCCCGGTTCCCCTATCGTTGTGGGGGTGTACGCTCAGTATAATACTTTCTCTGTTTTTAAAATGCTTATTCATCCATTCAATCCGGTCAGCATACACATTCGGTGTAGTCATTTCCACCGTAGAGGGAAGGTTGATAATGATAGGTTTTTCCGCTGTCGCCCCCCAGGCTTCCTGAACTGCGGTACAGATTTCCAAAGCGAACTCCGGCTCCGTTCCGGTAAAGCTCTCCGGTGAATATTCCAAAATAATTTCACCCGGAAATTTCTCTGCCCTTTCTTTCACCCATTTCGTTCCCTGCACTGCAATATCAATAATTTCCTTCTGGTTCATTCCAAATACCACATCCCTTTGAAGGGTCGATGTGGAATTATAGATATGCACAATGGCACGGCTGCATCCTTTAATGGATTCAAAAGTCTTTTCTATCTGTTCTTCCCTGCACTGTGTCAATACCTGCACCCACACATCTTCCGGTATCATCTTTCTATCCACCAATTGACGCAGGAAATCATACTCAATCTGGCTGGCTGCAGGAAATCCTATCTCTATTTCCCGGAACCCCAATTTTATCAAATACTGGAACATCTCGACCTTTTCATGTACCACCATAGGATCAATCAATGCCTGATTGCCATCGCGCAAGTCAACGCTGCACCATATGGGGGCCTTCGTAATTTCCTTGCACGGCCATTCCCGTTCCGGATAATCTAATACCGGATTTTTCCTGTACCTTCCATAATTCAGCATACTTTATTCCTCCGTTTCATTTAATTAGTATGAGTTGGCCTAACGGTCAACTCTAATGATGTGACTCTATTTCCTTTCATATAAACGTGAGCAAATCTTGTTCGCTTCCCACAATGCTGCGGCTCTATTTTCCTATAAAGATTTAGGGGGCAAGAAGCGAAGACCTTTTGACACCCGAATCCTATAATAGTACAAAAGCCGGCTCTTAGAGCCGGCTTGCTTTGATTCATGTTGTTTTTGCCCCCAAATTAGTGCCTATTCCCCGAGTCCGCTTTCAATTGCATGAATCAGCGCTTTTAATGCCTCTTCTTCATCCTCGCCCTCGCAGACAAACTCTACTTCATCTCCACATTTTACACACGCGCCAAGCACACTTAGCACGCTTTTTGCATTTGCCGTATTCTCTCTGAATGTAAATGTAATTAATGATTTGAACTGCATTGCTTCTTTGCATAGAATGCCTGCCGGTCTTAGATGTAGCCCAGTGGGGTTCTTAATAATTACCTTTTGGCTTACCATACCCTTATCTCCTTCTCCATATGCCTATGCTAATATTTGTCGTCTAATACCATCCGGCATTTCAAACATACCGAAAAGCCAAACTGTAACGGCTGCATACGTTCTATTTATTACTATACCATCTTTTTCACTTCTTGTGAAGCCTTCTGCAAAAGTTAAAGCAAATATGCTTTAACTTTTGTTAAAGCAAATATGTTTCAGCTTTTGTTAAAGCAAATATGTTTCAGCTTTTGTTAAAGCAAATATGTTTCAGCTTTTGTTAGAGCATAATGTTCTGAATCAATTCTGCCAGTTTTTTCGCTTCTGCATCAATCTGCTTTTTATCTTTGCCTTCTATCATAACACGGACTTTCGGCTCCGTTCCGGACGGACGAATCAATACCCGTCCCTCGCCTGCAAACTTTTCATCCAGCTTTGCTATCGCTTCTGCAATTTCCGGGTAGTCCATATATTTCTCTTTCTTATGGTTCGGAACTTTTGCATTTACCAACGCCTGCGGCATCACTTCCATAACTTTAGAAAGTTCGGACAATGATTCTTTTGTCTCCACCATAACCTGCAAAAGATGAAGAGCGCTTAGAAGGCCGTCACCAGTCGTATTTTCATCAAGGAATATAATGTGCCCCGACTGCTCCCCGCCCAGACTCGCTCCTATTTCCCTCATTCTTTCCAATACGTAACGGTCTCCTACCTTTGTCTGCTCAATAGCAATTCCATTCTTTTCCCCCATCAGGAAGAAGCCCAGATTACTCATAACAGTAGCAATTATCCTGTTTCCCTCCAGTTTTCCCTGGCTTTTCATATGGTTTCCTACAATAGCCATTATCTGGTCTCCATTGATAACATTGCCCATTTCATCTACTGCCAGCAATCTGTCTGCATCACCGTCAAATGCAAGCCCTATATCAGCCTTTTCATATACTACTCTTGCCTGCAGCTCTTCCATATGGGTGGAACCGCAATTGGCATTAATGTTCGTTCCGTCCGGATTGTTATGAATGGCAACGATTTCACCGCCCAATTCCTTCAGTGCTTCAATTGACGTATAATAAGAAGCCCCCTCCGCGCAGTCAACCACTATTTTCAACCCGCGCAAGTCGATATTGACAGCTTTCATAGAATGGTTTATATATTCTTCCCTTGCATCCGTACGGTATTTTATCTTTCCAACGCTGGCTCCCGTCGGGAACTTTACATCTTTCATCCCGTTTTTAATCAATGCTTCAATTTCATCTTCCAAAGCATCCGGCAGCTTATAACCATCGCCGTCGAAAAATTTTATGCCGTTAAACTCTACCGGATTATGGGAAGCAGAAACCACTACTCCGGCATCCACCTTATATTTTCTGGTCAAATAGGCAATTGCCGGTGTAGGAAGCACACCCACATATACGCAGTTCGCGCCTACCGCACATGCACCAGCCATCAAAGCATTTGCCAGCATGTCACTGGATATACGTGTATCGCAGCCCACCATGATTGTCGGCTTATGCTCTTTTTCCTTCGTAAGTACATAAGCCCCTGCCTGCCCCAGCTGCATTGCCAGCAGAGGAGTTAGTTCCTCGTTAGCCACACCCCTTACTCCGTCAGTACCAAATAATCTGCCCATATGCATCCTCCGTTCCGGTTTACCTTCTTTATTCCCTACGCTGCCGTTTTTACTTATTCCCGTTCCCTGATATTTAGCCTAACCGTCACATTTTCACGCAGACTTACCGTTTCCGGCAAATTAAAAGCCAAATTCACATCATAATATCCGTCGCCCAGCTCCTCGATTACACCTGTTTCCAACAGCCGGTTAATATCAACAATCCCGCGGATTTGCCCTGCATCCAAAGCATTCACTTCTTCTGCCAGGCCCCTTACCTGAATCTGAAATTCTTCCTCATAAGTGGATATCACGCCTTCATACTGTTCTGGGAGATTTTCAATCACGATGCTTTCCTCCGAAACCATAATATTTCTTGTTATCTCCTGCTCCACATAAGCGGTAACAGAAACGGTTCCGTTAAAACTCCCATCGCCCAGTTCCACATTCCCGGGCAAAAATTGCCGGATATCCAATTCTACCGTTACATCTCCGGTCGCCCCTGTAATGTCAAGCTGTGTATCCGGAATGTCAATGGAAGACAAATTCCTAAGCACATTTCCTTTTCCTGCCAGCAATACATAGTCCGGTGTGCTGCTGACAACGCCTGTTGCCCGGTATCCATTGGCTGGCGTCCCCGATGCCGTAAAATTCAACGGAATCGCTTTCGTTCCGAGGATTTCCACATCAACGCCTACCGTATTGATATTCAGCGACAATTTATCTTTTGGCACTTCTTTTCCTTCGGCATCATATAGTTTTATTTCTGCATTTGTTCCTATATCCCCGGTAAATCCTGTAATCCCTACGCTTACTTCAGCTTTTTCAATAATAGACACTATAGACTCTGGCCCGGAAACCCTTACCAGGTTCTGCTCTGTCACCACATCCCCTACAATATAGCCATCCTGCAAAGTTCCTAACGTAACCGCTTTTAACGGGAGCGAAATGCTCTTCCGGTCTTCTACCTTTAGCCTTACCATATCAGAACTTGCCCTGATACTGTCCAGGCTTTCATTATACTGAGCTGTGGATAACTCAATAGGTATCGTATTATCCGTTGTCAGTTTTTTCATATCTGCAACCGCAATAAGGTCTTTGTCGCTGATATTTCCCATAATCTGTCCCGGTCCTGTAACCGATACCCACGCAAGGGTATCGGAATTATCCAATACCTCATATATTTTTCCTTGGCTGGTGAGGACATCTTCGTTAATAATCGTTACCGGTATATTAGTGCTTCTACGGGTAGTTGCAGGATTATTTATATTTGTTACAAGAAGCCATAAGAGGGCGGCAAAAAGAACAGAACCTATCTTAAGGCCAAGATTATCAGTCAGTTTCTTTTTCATTCTTATACCTCATGTCCGCCCCGGCGGGCTTAAAATTAACGGTTGAACCATCTTTCTTTTCAACCTTTTCCCTTCCCTTCCATAGTTTACGCCGCTTTTCTTCCTCCGGTTTCCCTTGGATTTCCCGCAGCCTCTTCTTTAAAGTATCCCCATCCAGATTCCTTTCCAGATTCCCTTCATAAGCAACACTGATTCTTCCGGTTTCCTCGGAAACGATAACCGTCATGGAATCCGTTACCTCGGAAATCCCCACCCCAGCCCTATGCCTCGTTCCCAGTTCTTTGCTCAACAGCATATTATCAGACAGCGGAAGATAGCAGGTCGCTGAGGTCACCCTGTTTCCGCGTATAATAACAGCACCGTCATGCAACGGTGTATTATGCTCAAATATATTAATCAAAAGCTGGCTGGTGACCACGCCGTCAATATCAATCCCCGTTCTTTCATATTCTGCCAACGGCTGGGTTTTTTCAATAACAATAAGCGCGCCGGTCTTAACTTTACCCATTTCCACACACGCCCTCGCTATCTCATTGATGGTACGGTCCGAAAAAAGCCCGGCATCCGGTTTCCCTTGGTCAAAAGGCAGTATAGATGCTATCAGGTTTTTCCTCCCAAGCTCCTCCATCGCTTTTCTTAGTTCCGGCTGCAAAATCACTATGATAACAGTGGACGCAATACCCACAAGTTTTTCAGCAATCCATAGAATTGTATCCATACTGAAAATTGCTGCTATCAGCCAAAAAACAGCGATTACAACAATCCCTTTCAGCAACGACCATGCTTTTGAATTTTTTACCCATAGCAAAACATTGTACATCAAAAAGGAGAGTATGATAATCTCCACAATATCAGTCCAACTAATTTCAGGCATCCGCCTGAAGTATGTGTCCATAAATTCTTGAATCTGCTGCATTTTAAACCATTCCAGTCTTAATTATTGGTCAGACGTTTTCGAGTTGCCCATTTTCCTTCCTTCGCCGCTTCTCTGAGAAGGACGTGTTTTCTTTTGCTGGTTAATCTTTTTTACTTTATGTTCCGGCGTTGCCATAGTTACTTTAGGCACCGCTTTTACATAATAATAATATTCATCGTCTTCAAACTGTACCTTCTCCGTCCGGCTATAGTCCACATTAAAAGCAAAAAATTGTATCACTACCGCAATCAGGGCTGCGGCTGCCGTACCAAGGATTACTCCCCCGATAGCTACATTGGTATCAAACATCAAATCGCCTACTAAAAGAAGCATTATGTTTACTAAAGATCCCGCAATAATGGCTATCGTCCATGAATGATCCACCGAAAGCTTTCTTATTAAATATACGAGAATCAGTGTTACGGCAAAAGCCCCAATCGTTACTACCATTGCCCGGTTATCCAATATCCCATCTATTATAAAGCGGAACTTTGCAGTAATTTCTTCCGCTTCCATGGAAATCAATGTTGTAGTGCTTTCGTTGACATACGCTATCAAATAATATACTACCGTTCCACACCCTACGGATACCACGGAAGCCGGTGTGCCAAGCAAACCCATCGCAATTGGGATAGCATATGGTATATGCATCCAAAAACAAATGGGAGTTAACAAAACTACCACCGTATCCTTCGGAGAAAAACGGAAATAAAGCAAAAACATAAGTAAAAATGCCGCCAGCATTACGACTGCACATTCCAACGATAAAGCATACACATGGAGCAGGACAAATGCGGCCGCAATAATAATAATAAAATTCATCGGCATAAAAGAACACATCAGTGAAACCACAAGCACTGCTGTCGTCTTATCAATCCTTTCCATAAATCCCAGCTTTCCGTTAATCAGCATAAGACTTATGAAAGCAAGCATAAACTTCCATAGGGGCATAAGGTAAACCTCATACTTCCCATAGAATTTTTTTATATATTGTTTCGCAACAAGTAGTGATGTCATAGTAACTTCCTTTCAGGGCTTTATGGCCCTGTTTTATGTTTTATCATACATGCCGGCAAGCCTGCGCAAATTGTTCATATACAGCTTAACGCCGTTCTTTGCCTTGGCATACCGATAGCAATATATTGCATAAGAAATTATGGAATATATCCCTATTACAAGTAAATATTTCATTAAAACGGATTTACCAAATTCCATCAGATCCATTTTATAGATATCCATCATGAACACTTCAAAGTCATAAAAAATATACATTCCAAATACAACGGCAAACGCAATAGTCCCACAGACAAATGATTTCATTACCTGCAGCCATACATAATCCCCGCGGAAATAATTCATAATGGCATTATTCTTTTTCCCTTCATTTTCCTCATAAGAGGCCATCTTGGTCATCAAAATGATTCTTTCCTGATTCAGCATACCCCATCTCTCCTAACGATCAAGGAAATGCATCTTCGGATTATCCTTCGTTGACTCCTTCGGCTTTTGCGTCAGCACAGCAGCCTTTTTATATGCGCTCTGCAGATTTTGCGTCATACTTGTTTTGCATTTATCGCAAAAACGCCCGCTGCGGATTGGCGCTCCACAGGATTCGCAATTTAACGCTATCTGGGAATCCGAAGAAAATTCCAGACGCTCTTCTCTTAGCCATTGCTTAATCTGCTGTGTGGAAACATCACATTCCTCCGACACTTCCCGGATACCGCACCCTTGATGTTCAGACACATATTTTTTTACTTCCTGGAATTTTTCTTCCAGACTGTCCTTGCAATTCGGGCACACAACTGGCCCTGTCACATAGTTAAACATTCTCCCACATTTTTTACAATTTCGTACATCCATATATAAGCCCTCCACTTCATTGTCCACGCCCGATTGCCAATACTGCAAAAAAAACATTTTTTATTCCTGCTGCATGCAATGTGGCCGTCAACATGTCTATCGTACTTCCGGTTGTATAAATATCATCAATAATTACAATCGTATTTAATTTTACATCATTTCTAAGGATTTTAAAAGCCTTTTTCAAATTATTTTGTCGTTGGATGTCATCCAAATTCTTCTGAGGCATAGTTTTTTTCCCTCTTGCTACCAGATTGCCACATACAGGCAGACCCGTAAGGGAAGAAATCTCTCTGGCAAGCAGCTCTGCCTGATTGTACCCTCTCTGCTTTTTCCTGGATGGATGAATCGGTACCGGCACCAATGCTTCTGCTTTCCACTGTTTTAGCCTGGCTTGCAGACGTTCAGCCATACATCTGCCAAAAAAAGCGGCATATTCCTGCCTCCCCCCATATTTAAAACGGTAAATGGCGGATGCCACATCCCGATACTCAAACACAGCCGTTCCACATATGTACAAATGTCTTTTTCTGCCGCAGTCCATGCAATATTCCTTCTCATCCTCTAAAGGCTTTCCGCATTTCATGCAAAAAGGGCTTCTTATCGGCCTTATTTTTTCCAGGCATGGTCTGCAAATATCCCCTTTGCCAAAGCCTATCACATGGTCGCATATGGGGCATCTCCTTGGAAACACCAAGTCCAACATAACCTCTTTTAATCTTACGTCTCTTTTCATTTTCCTCTGTAACGTCTCTCCGGGCAGAAATCCATTACTATTGCTGCTTTCCGCTTATAACAGCCATTTCTTTTATCCTGTCGCATAAGCTGGTATAGCGCTTATTCTGATATTGGTTTGCCACCATCTCCTTTACCATCTGTCTGCTTCCTAATATCGTCACACAGTATTTTGCACGGGTTACCCCTGTATATAGCAGATTCCGGTTGCACAACATCTTCGGACCGGAAAGCAAAGGCATAATAACCGCCGCATATTCACTCCCCTGAGATTTATGGATAGTGATTGCATAAGCAAGTTCTATTTCATCCAATTGGTGGAACGGATATGATACCCGCCTCCGCTCATCAAATTCAACCACCATCTCCTGCGAAAAGTCATTGATTTCCTTTATAACCCCCATATCCCCATTAAAAATGCCCAGCCCTTTATCCACGGGAATGCCATATTTGCTTACCACTTCCCATTCCATCTGGTAGTTGTTCTTTGTCTGCATCACTTTATCGCCTACGCGGAACAACCCGTTTCCATACGGGTGTTCCTCTTTTGCAGCATCCGGCGGGTTTAAATACTCCTGAAGAATCCCATTTAACACTTCCACCCCAAGATTCCCTTTTCTCATAGGTGTCAGCACCTGTATATCAAAGCTTCCGGCATTCACATAAGAGGGCAATTTCTCCCGGATGAGCTGAATCATATGCTTATAAATAACATTCGCATCATTTCTTTCCAAGAAAAAGAAATCCATACTCTTGTTATCCATTGCCGGCTCTTTCCCCTCATTAATCCGATGGGCATTTACTACGATATCGCTTTTTTCTGCCTGGCGGAAAATTTTCTGTAGCATTACCTTCGGAAAGCATTCGCTATCTATCAAATCCCTCAGCACCTGGCCTGGCCCAACAGAAGGCAGCTGGTTGATATCCCCGGCCATAATCAGCCTGGTACCCGGTATAACCGCCTTCAGCAATGCCTGAAACAGGTGGATATCTACCATAGACATTTCATCAATAATTATAACGTCCGCTTCCAATGGATTTTCTTCATTTTTTTCAAATTTTGCGGAACGTTTTTCCTCCATAGATGCACCGTTCAGCTCCAAAAGGCGGTGGATCGTTTTTGCCTCATATCCGGTGGCCTCAGTCATTCTTTTTGCAGCTCTCCCTGTAGGCGCCGCCAGAAAAATGTCCAGCCCTTCTTCCGCAAAATATCTGATAATTGTATTTATCGTAGTTGTTTTACCGGTTCCGGGTCCTCCTGTCAAAATCAGTACGCCATTTTTTATGCTTTCCATTACCGCCCGCTTCTGCAATTCATCCAGTTTTATCCCTTGAGCCTTTTCCAGCCCTTCTATCCGCTTTTGTATCTGCTTTTCTTCCGAAGGCAGCCATCCACCTTCCCGTAAAGGAATGTTCAGGTCATGCATCATTTTCGCACAGTTTAATTCCTCATAATAATATGGTGCGGCATATACCCATTTTTCCCCGGAATGCTTTACCACCACTTTTTTATCCATTGTAAGATTCGCAATTTGAGGCGCTATAGCCTCCTGTTGTACCTCCAGCAAATCCATACATCTTTCTAACAATATGTTTTCGGGCAAATAGATATGCCCTTCTGCAGACGCCTGCAGCAATATATACAAGATACCACTTCTAATCCTGTAATCGGAATCCGTATGGATGCCTGCTTTACGGGCAATTTCATCTGCAATCTTAAACCCAATCCCCCCAACATCTTCTGCAAGGCGATATGGGTTTTCCTTCATAACGCTATAGATTTCCGAACCGTAAGTATTATATATCTTGACAGCCAGCACATTGGATATCCCATATTTCTGAAGAAACACCATTGCGCTCCTCATGTCCTTTTTTTCTTCCATCTGAACCGCGATTTCCCGTGCTTTCTTTTCGCTGATTCCCTTTACCTCTGCAAGACGTTCCGGTTCTTCTTCGATTACACGGAAAGTATCTTTTCCGAATTTTTTGATAATCCTCGCCGCCAATGCAGCACCTATCCCTTTTATCGCCCCGGAGCCTAAATACCGCTCCATGCTTAATTCGTCATCCGGTTCCGCCACTTGATAGCTTTCCGCTTTCAACTGCATACCGTATACAGGATGTTCTATATAATTGCCCGAAATTTCCAGCATCTCCCCCTGGTCAACCGTGCGGAAATTCCCCACGCATACAATTTCCTCCTCCCCGCTCACCAAGTTCATAACGGTATATCCATTTTCCCCATTGCGGTAAATGATATGTTCTACATAGCCTTTTACCTGTTCCATCCTTAGTTCCTTCCGTTAGTGCCACACCGTGATATTGTGGCATTTTTCCAGTTATTCAAAAGTTATTAAAAAAAGAATCCTGCTTGCAGGATTCTCCGCCTGCGGCAGGTCGCTGCAGCGACATACTCCCTTCCGCCGCAGTGCGATAATTGCTTTTTATCATATAGGAAATTCGGAGAACTTTCCTATATGATAAAAAAGCTGCTTAAATATAAGCAGCCCTTTTCCTATGTAAACCAATACTACAAATTATAATTGCGTTTCATCTGTTCATAAAGCATCTGCGCCAAGCCCAGCCCATCCCTTTCCGTGGAGGTGCTGGCCAAATCCTGAAGTGCATTATCTTTAAAGAAATCCACCAGTGAATCATTCGGATTAGATTCCCCATCGCTAAATACATCTACTGTTTTCTGCATTTCCTTAAATACCTGTTCTACAAAATAAGATTCAAATTCCTTGCAGACCGCCAGCAGCTCGTCATCGGATGATTGTGTATAATCCTTTTTCCTGATTTGTCCATCCAACCGGGAAGTAGTTGCCTGTGAAGATATATAATTTGCATATGCTGAAGAAACTCCACTTCCTAAATCCATATGAATCACCATGCCTTTCTGTCATATACTAAAGCTTATTACCTAACGCTTCAGATTATTTGCCTGCTGCATCATTTCATCGGTGGTGGTAATCGCCTTTGAATTCATCTCATATGCACGCTGCGCTACGATAAGGTTAACCATCTCATCCGCTACTTTTACGTTAGAACCTTCCAGATATCCCTGCACCAATTTGCTTCTGCGCACATTCGGATTGGTCGCTTCGTTAATTACAGGCCCGCTGGATGCCGTCACCGCATATAAAGTATCGCCCTGCCTTTCCAATCCTGACGGATTCCTAAATTGGAATGCTCCGATCGTAAACCCTAATGTCTGTGGGTTATTGTTCTCGTCGGGATACATCAATGTGCCGTCACCGCTAATGGTAATCCGGCTCGTAATAAAGTCTCCTCCCAGCGTGATATTCTGCCCGGTTGAGCTTAAAACCGGAAGACCATCCGATGTTGTCAGCATAATACGGTTTCCATCGCCAAGCGCCCATGTAAAATCGCCATTCCTCGTGTAGTTGATTTCCCCGTCAGCATTGCGCACTGCAAAAAAACCGTCTCCCTCAATAGCAAATGCGGTTTTGCTTTCCGAAGCAAGCAAGCTCCCCTGACCAAAAAGCTGGTTGATAGATGCTGTCCTAACACCCAGACCCACCTGAGACGTTACCGGTTTCGGATCTCCATTCGCCGTCGTAGTAGCCGTTTGCAGAGTCTGGTACAATAATGATTTAAACTGGGCAACCTGTGCCTTATATCCTGCGGAATTAACATTCGCCAGGTTATTTGCGATTGTATCTACATTTGTCTGCTGTGCATTCATGCCGGTTGCGGCAGACCATAAACTCCTAACCATAATTTAACCCTCCTATAACCTACCAATCTGTGTAACAGCCGTTTCCAATGTGCTGTCGTACGTTTGAATTACCTTCTGGTTTGTTTCATATGCCCTTGATATATTAATCATATTTACCATTTCGGTTACTACCGAAATATTAGAAGTTTCCAGATAGCCTTGATATACCTTCGCCTCGGCATCCTGGAACCTTGCCCCGTTTACCGTCTGATAATAATTCTCCCCAAACTTCTCCAGATAATTGTAATCGGCAAAATCCCTGATTTGCAGTTGGGTTACCGGTACGGTGGACTCACCCTGCATAATATTCCCGCTGGTATCTATCCTGACATCCAAAAGAGGATCCAACCGTATCCTTCCTCCGGTCCTATTCAGCACAAAATCCCCGTCATGGGTTTTTAAATAGCCCTGGGTATCCATAGTAAAGCTCCCATCCCGCGTATACTTAATGGAAGTTTCATTATTACGGTTTGTATAGGATACGGCAAAAAATCCCGGACCGGATAACGCCAAGTCGAACACATTCTCCGTTCCTTTCATCGGCCCCTGGGAATAGTCCGTATACCCTTCCCCAATTTTTACGCCTAAATTGTTGATTCCAAGCGGCCTTGTGGTAAACGCTGCTTCCGATGTATCTTTGAGTTTAAATGCCAGCACATCATTAAATGCCTGGCTGGTAGCCCCTTCTTTCTTATAGCCGTTGGTGTTCGCATTCGCCAGATTGTTGGTCATGACATCCATTCTATGCTGTTCATTCAGCATACCGGTGTAAGCGGTATATAACCCCTTAAGCATCTTGCTCCTCCTCTTTCCCTAATCCCTAAGTAAACTATTCTTCCCTATATCCTGCAAGAAATTCTACATATTTGCCGGTACCGATTGCCACTGCTGTCATCGGATCCTCTGCCGTCATCGTATTAATCCCTGTTTTAGACTCTATTAAATCTTCCAGCCCTCTCAGCATACTCCCGCCGCCTGTTAGCACGATACCGCGATCTGCAATATCTGCTGCCAATTCCGGAGGAGTTTTTTCCAGGACGCTATGGATTGTTTCTACAATCTGCGCTGTTGTTTCCCTGAGCGCTTCCTCCGTCTCCTCCGAAGAAACTTTAACGGTCCTTGGAAGCCCTGTCACTAGGTTACGTCCTCTCACATCCATATAGTCTACTTCACTGCGTTTAAAAGCAGAGCCTATTTTTATCTTCAAATCCTCTGCCGTCCTCTCGCCAATCAGCAGATTATGTTTCTTTCTCATATAACGGATAATCGCTTCATCAAAATCATCCCCTGCAATTTTAATAGATGCGCTGACTACCGTTCCTCCCAATGAAATAACTGCAATATCAGAGGTACCTCCCCCAATATCCACAATCATGTTCCCACAAGGCTTATATATATCAATTCCGGCTCCAATTGCCGCCGCAATAGGTTCTTCGATAATAAAAACTTCCCTGGCCCCTGCCTGCTCCGTGGCATCCTGAACCGCTTTCCTTTCCACTTCCGTCACACCGCTCGGAACACAAACGGCAATCCTCGGCTTACGGAATGTTTTCTTCCCAATCGCCTTCTGGATAAAATACTTCATCATTTTCTCTGTCACTTTATAATCGGAAATAACACCCTGACGCAGCGGACGGATTGCTACAATATTCCCCGGTGTCCGCCCCAGCATCAGCCTTGCATCCTCGCCAATTGCTTTAATCTTATCCGTGTCCCTGTCAAAAGCAACGACAGAAGGTTCCTTTAAAACAACCCCTTTTCCTCTTATATATACTAAAATGCTAGCTGTGCCTAAGTCGATTCCGATATCTGTGTACTGCATGGTAAGCCCCTTTCTTTCTATGGTCTGTATTTTCGTGCATATCTATTTTAATATTTTCCAATTGTCAATAAACTAAACATACAAAACCATTATAACCTAAAGAAAGAGTTTTTCAAAGAGATTTCTTGATTTTTTTTAAAAGATTAATAATTCCTGATTTTATTCCGTTTTCCGATTTTATTCCGTTTTCCGATTTTATTCCATTTTTATAATGCAGTACAAAGGATACATCGGTTTTTTTCTTAGGAAACTTTAGGGGGCGGAAGTAATTTCCTTATTTTTGCATCTTGGAACGCTCCAACATCTTTTTCACATATATCCCCGTATAGGAGCCTTCGCTTTGGGCAACCTCCTCCGGCGTGCCGCTTGCAATAACAGTTCCGCCCTTATCGCCGCCTTCCGGGCCGATATCAATAATATAATCCGCCGTTTTTATCACATCCAGATTATGTTCAATGACTACTACCGTATTCCCGCCGTCTGCCAGCCGGTGTAAAATTTCCGTAAGTTTATGGACATCGGCAAAATGGAGCCCGGTAGTAGGCTCATCCAAAATATATATCGTTTTCCCGGTACTTCTTTTGCTCAATTCCGTAGCTAATTTAATTCTTTGGGCTTCTCCTCCGGACAGTGTGGTGGAAGGCTGCCCTAATTTAATATAAGACAAACCAACATCATTCATTGTCTCTATTTTGCGCCGGATAGAAGGAACGTTTTCAAAAAAGCCCACAGCTTCCTCCACCGTCATATCGAGTACATCGTAAATGCTTTTCCCTTTATATTTCACATCTAAAGTTTCACGGTTATATCTTTTGCCTCCGCATACCTCACACGGCACGTACACATCCGGAAGAAAATGCATTTCTATTTTTATGATTCCGTCGCCGCTGCATGCCTCGCATCTTCCGCCCTTTACGTTAAAACTGAAGCGTCCTTTTTTATATCCCTTGGCTTTAGCATCCGCCGTAGAAGCGAACAAATCCCTGATTTGGTCAAACACCCCCGTATAAGTTGCCGGATTGGAGCGTGGGGTCCTCCCGATAGGCGACTGGTCAATGTCTATCACCTTATCCAACTGCTCTATCCCTTTTATCCCGGCATGTTTTCCCGGGATTGTCCTTGCCCGGTTCAAATCCCTCGCCAAATGCTTATACAGGATTTCGTTCACCAGAGAACTCTTTCCGGATCCCGATACCCCTGTAACACAGGTCAGTACCCCCAGCGGAAAATCCACATTGATATTTTTCAAATTATTCTCCGCCGCCTTCAATACCGTTAATTTCCCGGTCGGCTTCCGCCTTTTCCCGGGAACCGGAATCTGCATCTTCCCACTGAGATATTGCCCGGTTATAGACCCCGGTACATTCATGATTTCCTCCGCTGTTCCTACCGCCACTACCTCACCGCCGTGGGAGCCGGCTCCCGGCCCAATGTCCACAATGTAATCTGCCGCTAACATCGTATCTTCATCATGCTCTACTACAAGCAAAGTATTCCCCATATCCTTCAGGCTTTCCAGAGTATTCAACAGCTTATCGTTGTCCCTTTGGTGCAGACCGATGCTCGGCTCGTCCAAAATGTAGCATACGCCTACAAGCCCCGAACCAATCTGGGTTGCCAGCCGGATTCTTTGGGCTTCTCCCCCCGAAAGGGTTCCTGTCGCCCTCGACAAAGACAGATAATCCAAACCTACGTCAATCAGAAATCCAACACGGGCTTTGATTTCTTTCAAAATCTGTTTGCCGATAAGCAGTTGCTGCTTTGTCAATTCCATCCCTTGCAGAAATGCATGGAGATTCCCGATGGACATCGATGTTATCTCATAAATATTTTTATCACAAACCGTTACTGCCAAAGACTCTTTTTTCAGTCTCATCCCATTGCAGACCTTACATGGAGTTATACGCATAAATGTCTCATACTCCTGTTTCATTATGTCTGAAGAAGTTTCCCTATAACGGCGTTCCACATTTTTTACAATCCCCTCAAAAGCCACCGGATAAACGCCTTCGCCGCGCTGCCCCTTATAGTACACATTCACTTCTTTCCCTCCGGTGCCATAGATAATGATATTTTTGATTTTTTCCGGATAATCTTCAAAAGGAGTGTCCAAATCAAAGTCATATTCTTTTCCAAGCGCCTGCAAAATGGCATTGGTAAAACTGGAAACATCGTTGCAGGATTGCCAGCCCATCACGGAAATGGCCCCTTCTTTAATACTGAGACGTTTATTGGGAATCATCAAATCCACATCAAATTCCATCTTATATCCCAAACCGAAGCAATCCGGGCAAGCGCCAAAAGGGTTGTTGAAGGAAAAACTCCTTGGTTCAATCTCGCTGATACTGATACCACAATCCGGGCAGGAAAAACTCTGGCTGAAGTTTATCGGCTCCCCACCTATTACATCTACGATTAAAAGCCCTTCTGCCAACGCCAAAACATTTTCAATGGAATCCGTCAGCCTCCGTTCAATCCCGCTTTTTACTACCAGCCTGTCCACTACGATTTCAATATTATGTTTAATATTTTTATCCAGCTTAATCTCTTCCGACAATTCGTATAAATTGCCGTCCACACGAACCCTGACATAGCCGCTTTTCTTTGCCCTGTCGAAAACTTTCGTATGTTCCCCTTTCCTTCCTCTTACAATAGGGGCAAGAAGCTGAATCTTGCTGCCTTCAGGCATATCCATAATCTGATCGGCCATTTGGTCTACCGACTGCTTTTTTATTTCTTTCCCGCAGGAAGGGCAGTGGGGGATACCTATCCTGGCATACAGCAGCCTAAAATAATCATAAATTTCCGTTACTGTTCCTACGGTGGAACGTGGGTTTCTATTGGTGGATTTCTGGTCGATGGAAATCGCCGGGGATAACCCCTCTATTTTTTCCACATTCGGTTTTTCCATCTGCCCCAAAAACTGCCTCGCATAGGAAGACAGGGATTCCATATACCGCCGCTGCCCCTCCGCATATATGGTATCAAATGCCAAAGAAGACTTTCCGGAACCGGAAAGCCCGGTAAGGACTACAAATTCATTTCTTGGTATATCCACATCTATATTTTTTAAATTGTGTTCGCTTGCCCCGCGTATTTTTATATATTCCCTGCGGGGCAGCATCTTTTTGACTGTGTTATCCATCCTCTACTCCGTTTCTGCCGCTTTTACGGCCTTTTATCCGATTCTCAGTTTTTTCCATCCGGCAATATCCGGTTTAGGGCCGTCTGCCATCCCATAGTATTCTGCCTTTGATTAACTCTTCCATATCTTACTCTTCCATATCCGCCAGTTGCCGTTTTAACTCTGCCATTTTATCCCTCAGTTCTGCTGCCGCTTCAAAATTCAAATCGGCTGCCGCCTGCTTCATTTGTTTCTGTATTTTAGCAATCAGTTTTCCCAGCTCTTCCCTGCTCATGGATTCCGGGTCTTTTTCAAAGTTTATTTCTTCTTTCGCAATCACTTTTGAAATGCTGATTAAATCCCGTACCGCTTTCTTTATCGTCTGCGGCGTAATACCATTCTCCTCATTATATTTTCTCTGTATTTCACGACGTCTATTCGTCTCGGTAATGGCCGCATGCATGGAATCCGTCATATTATCCGCATACATAATAACCCTTCCTTCCGCATTTCTGGCCGCACGCCCAATCGTCTGAATCAGGGAAGTTTCAGAACGGAGGAACCCTTCCTTATCCGCATCCAATATGGCCACCAAAGATATCTCCGGAATATCAAGCCCTTCCCTCAACAAATTTATCCCCACAAGCACATCGAATACATCCAAACGCATATCCCGGATAATTTCCGCCCTTTCCAAAGTATCAATGTCCGAATGCAGATATTTTACCCTGATTCCCACTTCTTTCATATAATTGGTCAAATCCTCCGCCATCCTTTTGGTCAGCGTAGTCACAAGCACTTTGTTATGTTTTTGGGTCTCTTTGTTCACTTCTGTAATCAAATCATCAATCTGCCCCTCAACCGGCCGTATATCCACCTCCGGGTCTAACAGCCCCGTAGGGCGGATAATTTGTTCCGCGCGCAGAAGCTCATGCTCTTGCTCATATTCTGCGGGAGTCGCCGACACAAACAGCAATTGGTCAATATGTTCTTCAAATTCCTGAAAATTCATAGGTCGGTTATCCAAAGCGGATGGCAGGCGGAAACCATAATCCACCAGCGTATTCTTCCTGGAACGGTCCCCCGCATACATCCCTCTAATCTGCGGCACTGTCATATGAGATTCATCTATGATGATTAAATAATCATCCTTAAAATAATCCATCAATGTAAGAGGTGTCGCCCCTTCCGGCAGGCCATTCAAATGCCTGGAATAGTTCTCTATACCAGAACAGAAGCCTGTTTCCCGCAGCATTTCTATATCGAAATTCGTCCTCTCGGAAATCCGCTGCGCTTCCAGCAGCTTGTCTTCCCCTTTAAAAAAGCGAATCCTTTCTTCCAGCTCTACTTCAATATTTTTACACGCGGCATGAATCTTCTCCTGGGATACAACATAATGGGATGCCGGAAATATGGAAATATGCTCCAATACCGCATGGACTTGCCCGGTAAGGGGGTCGGTTTCCGCGATGCGGTCTATTTCATCCCCGAAAAACTCTACCCGTATCAGGTAATCTCCGCCTTGTGCCGGGTAGATTTCCACCACATCCCCCCTCACCCGGAAGCATCCCCTGCCCAAATCCATATCATTCCTTTCATATTGTATGCCAATCAATTCCCTAATGACCGCATCTCTATCCTTTATCATTCCCGGGCGCAGGGATACTATCATTTCCTGATATTCGTCAGGACTGCCCAATCCATAAATACAAGATACACTCGCAATGACCACCACATCTCTCCGCTCTGTTAAGGATGCCGTCGCTGACAGGCGCAGCTTCTCTATTTCTTCATTAATGGAGGAATCTTTGGCTATATAAGTATCGGAAGAAGGCACATAGGCCTCCGGTTGGTAATAATCATAATAGGACACAAAATATTCTACCGCGTTATTGGGGAAAAATTCTTTAAATTCCCCATAAAGCTGACCGGCCAGCGTCTTATTATGGGCAATTACCAATGTTGGTTTATTTAATTGCTGGATGACATTTGCCATCGTAAAGGTTTTACCGGAACCTGTGACACCAAGAAGTGTCTGGAACTGGTTGCCTTCTTTGAAGCCTTTTACCAATTCAGCTATAGCTTGGGGCTGGTCGCCGGTTGGCTGATATTGCGATACTAATTCAAAATGATCCATTGAGTTCTCCTATATTTGAACCTCCGAGCAAAACTCGGTAATTGACTTATAAATAATACTAAGGCCCAAAAGCACTTAATTTCCTTCTGTAACTTGTAGAAACTAACTTTTCTTGGCTTTCGATGATATCTAACCTCTATAAGCTGTTGTAAATATCTGTTTACTGTGGATTTGTTTTTCCTGTTAATTTTCTAGCTGTTTGCGCCCCAATTATATCATACACCTCCAAATATTCTATAATAGGCTTTGTTTTTTAAATTAATATCTAGGGTATCCTATGATTTCCCTATTCAACATATCTCAGTAATAACATTTACTATCTCATCATCAAATTCCTCTTTCTGAAATTCAGATATTATTTTCGGTATTGTTAACCCTTTATTATATTTTTTTCTAAACTACTTATTTAAACATTTTACAAATTCTTTACCACCAACCATACTTAACTTATTTTTCAGGTCTGTCCAATTATTTTTCATATACTCTCTTGCTTCAGAATTCGCTGAACTTATATCTATCTTTTTGTATTTTAAAATATGTTCTGCATATTGATCAAACACTCGATCTCTAAATTCATCAGCAACTTCTTCTAACTCCTTCATAAAAACATCGTATTTTTCCTGGGATTGTTTTGATATACGAAATAGTACTTCTGGTTCCAATAAATAGTTTTCTATCTCTTTTCGTTTCCATATGTGAAGCTTCAAATGATTAGCAGATGCTTCATCACATCTTTTCTTTATCATATCCCTTGGATAGTAATCACTATCCAACAAGCAAATACACTGTATCATACCTTTTGTTTCATCGTAAAATAATTTTGAAGTACCAAATGCTTCTCTCAAATTATTGAAACCATTTAGCGCAACATGGGGTAAAGTCTCCAGAGAAGTTATTTTCTTTCCAAAAATAACTTCCGCAATCTTAGTTAAAAGTTTCAAGTCTTTTCCTTCAACAAAAATACATTTTCTAGCATCACCTAAACTTTTTGTACGGCCTGCAAATCTGTCATATAATGCATTTTTATGTTCTTTTTATTTATAGTGATAATATTACCCGGATCAACTTCTGATATTATTTCTATGGAATGTGTTGCAATAATAACTTGAGGATATCTATTTTGTACTAACCTAATAAGTTTTCTCTGAAGATTCGGATGCATGTATACATCTGGCTCATCAAGTATAATTGTTTCATTCCTATTTCAGCGTAAAAATCTGTGTCAGTTACATACAAAGATAATATATCTTGGATAGGATTATAACCTATTGCATTGATGCGTAATCCCGGCCAGGTACTCTCAGTCAATTGAACAAAGTCCTTCCAAAAGCTACCTCTATAATTATATATTTCATTTCTAAAATGTCTTGACGATAAATAGGTTTCTTTATCTTTTTCAATTGTTTCTTCCGTAAGTCTTTTTTCATTTTCCTTAATTAGTCCAATCTGTGGAAGAATCGAAACGCTAAATGGAAATATTTCTATCGCTTTTGTTTTAGTCTTAACACATTTCCCATTTTGGTCATGTAATACCGCATATATACATGATCTATTTGCATAAATACATATTTCTGCATCATTATTAAATTTCACAGTAATACTTGCAATTGAATCTTCATACCTATATATAGTTCCTCTTAAATCGATTTTTAATTTTTCTACCTCTAAACGAAACCCTTTTTCTCGTATTGGAAGTTTAAACTCCTTAGGTAAATCTTTATATGTAGTATATTTGCATTTTCGTACTGATAGCGCTGTTAATCTCAGAGCCTCAATCAAAGAGGATTTTCCTGCGTTATTTTTTCCAACTATAACAGATATATCTTTAAAGTTTATTTTACTATTTTCAAAACAACGATAATTTCTTAAGTGTATATTCTTAATCATTCTCCAGCATTCTCATTTCTTTCATTTTTAAGCCAAAGTTTTCTTTTCACGAATTTATTTTAATTACATCCAACCATAAACATTTGTAATTTTCTTTAATACTTTATCTTTCAAATGCATCTATCCCTTTATTATTCTATATCAGCCTCCTCTATCCACTGCCGCAACTTATCTTGTAGCAGTTTCTTATCTGGCAAATACAATTTATATTCGGATGCATATATATTGGCATCTTGTGGCAGTGTAATCTCCACTAATGCATCATTATTTTCTTTACATAACAAAATACCAATCGTTGGATTTTCATCTTCCAATTTCTCATATCGATCGTAATAATTTACATACATCTGCATTTGTCCAATATCTTGATGTGTTAATTTTTCAACTTTTAAGTCAATCAGCACATAACACCGAAGAAGACGATTATAGAACACCAAATCCACATAATAATTATCCTCATTAAAGGTAAAACGTTTTTGCCTAGATTCAAATAGATATCCTTTTCCCATTTCCAACAAAAATTTCTGCAATTTATCAATAATTGCTGTTTCTAAATCTGTTTCTGAATATCTAGTTTTTTCTTCCATTCCTAAAAATTCTAATACTGTTGGCTGTTTTACAATATCTTCTGGTTTCGTAATAATGTTACCTTTCTTTGCCAACTGTAAAACAGCCTCTTTGTCTCTGCTAAGTGCCAACCTTTCGTAGAGACTGGAATTATATTGTCTTTGCAAAGTACGTATACTCCATCCTGATTTTGCTGATTCAATTTCATAGAAACTTCTTTCATCTTCATTCTCTATTCGCATTAATTGCAAGTAGTGTGACCATGATACTATGAAAGGCGGTTTCTCTTCAAAAAGGCTAAACACTGTTTCACTTTTTTCAACCGCAAATAGATTAAGCACTGTTTCGTCAATTCTATCCTTATAGGTCAGATAAAACTTCCTCGCATTTTTCAAACTATCCTCCGAAAATCCTCTTTCAAAATTCTTTTTCATTTCTTCAGATAACCTTTTAATAACTTGACTACCATATCTTGCTCTTGTTTCACCTTTTTGCTGCACTTCTATAATCCATTTCCCAATAGTATAATAAGTAAGCAATTGAATCATATTCACTTGTTGAACAGCAATATTTCTTGCATGCTTCACTAAAGCTACTGTATCGGCACATAGCCTTTCGATAGCTACGTCTTCTTTAGTTAATATCTCTGTTTTTTGACTATGGTTCATGTTTGACCGCCTCCGCTTCCCATATTTTTTCTCAAATACCATTATCTCTGCCATTTTGTACTATCTTATGTTATCTGACCCATTACACGAATCCAGGTCACAAACTCCACCCATCCATCTAGTGTTATTTCGTCCATAATCCCCCATCTTGTCCACAACATACGGTACAATCAGCACCAAATAACACGAAATAATGCGGTTTTCACCCTGTCCCAAATTAGGAGACGAAATATTCCACTGCATTCTCAGGAAAAAATTCTTTGAACTCGCCGTAAAGCTGTCCTGCAAGTGTTTTATTATGGGCGATTACAAGCGTCGGCTTTTGTAATTCCTGAATGATGTTTGCCATCGTAAACGTCTTGCCAGAGCCTGTAACCCCTAATAAAGTCTAGAATTGATTGCCTCCCTCTGGGTTGCTTTTATGAGCAAGTAGCTGGCTACTGTCAGCGGATTGCGAATTTTCTTTTTTATCTGGCATATGAAAACCTCCAATTTGTGACCGGACACTCGAAAACAAGTTTTCCCGTTGTCGCGATATTCGTCAAATGTTCCTGCAAGCAGGACATTTTCCTCATTGTTACCGCGCAAAAGTTTGCCTATTCGCCCAAAATTTGTGCAATTTGATTCTAATACATACAAAATGAGCTTGTAAAGCTGGCGAATAAGCTTTAAAATAGCAATTACACGAATACAGGTCACAAAACCATATTTTTGAAACAAAACAACACTGCATAACACCAACCAGTACAGATAGTATTATCCAGTCATTTGGTTTTTCATTATAAC
>CAJUSR010000024.1 GCA_910588855.1 uncultured Kineothrix sp.
GACTGGCTATTCCATGTGTTACTAAAACAATTTGAGAAAATATGCTATATGCCTGTCGCTCGTCTACCTTTGCTTGTCTTTTTAGAATAGGAAATAAAGAATCAAAATTTTTCCCTGTAAGCCAATCAGAAAGGGAAACGCCTGTATAATAGTTTGAATGATACAAAAAGCGAAAAAGATTTTTTTCTTCTACGGCAAATTGAATATATCTCATACCCACTTCCAACATAGGGCGTTCGTATTTGCCGCTTAAATTTGTTACATAGTTAATATGAAATTCACTTGCTTTTTTATGTGCTGCAATTCGGACATCTTCAATCGTTTTAAAATGATATAAAACGGGCTGCGTTGAACAGCAGAGTTTTTGTGAAACTGTCCGGGCGGTTATGTTTTCTGCTCCCATTTCTTTTGCAATTTCAAAAGCTGCATCTATAATCATTTCTTTTGTGACTTTAGCCTTTGCTGGCATATCTGTACCTCCCATTATATAATCAGCATTATATATAATCTAAATTATATATAATGCTGATTATACATAAAAATGGGTAATATGTCAATTACTCTGGATAATAGTTTATTAATTTGCTTTTTATCAACTTCATTAATTATAAGCACTTTACGAAAAAAGTGGCAGAGCTTTAACCCTCTGCCGCCATATCGCCCATGCAAAAATGATTCCATCATTCACAATCTCTCTCGCACATGCCCTTATGTTATTGAGCCACCCTGTCCATTAAAACAATAATCCTTTTTTCTCCGCTAAGTTTTCTTTCACTGTAATAGTAGCCAAACTAAATTCAAGCATCTTTCGCAAGCATTATAATATAAATCCATTCTTTCATCAACCAGCCCCCCATCTCACCTTTTGATAAGATATGACAACCTACATTCCCCAACGCTATTTGAAGAAAATCTACGAAAATTCTTGGTAAAAAACACGAAGCAAACTTCTCCCCTTTTACGAAAAGAACGAGGCAAACTTTCCCTTTTTCATGTTCCGGTCATATATCCCCGGAACTATGTATTTTACTGGCTTTCCAGTAATTTTTAACTGACCTATATCTATGCCTTTTCAACTGCATACTCCAATTTTATTTTGGGGGAAAATTCATTTTGCTTTTTAAATTTCCAATTTCTGATTTTTCAAATTTGGGGGATAGCCATTTTCCATTGAGGGGATATTGGGGATAAGATTCTTCCCCCAAGATTTCTAAGCTTTTTTCTTACGATTTCTTTACACAACCGCACTCTTAAACGCCTTCATCATGGCTGGCGACAACTCCCCACAATCCTCATCAAAGTTAATTGGGCTTTTTTTCGCCTCTTCAACCTCTTTTAATTGTTCTTCCGTAGGTTTTTGTCCACTTTCAATAATTAATGTTCTGGTCATAATAAAGCTCCTTTTCTGCATTAGTTGCAAGTCTGGCTGAAATTAATCGAATCGTTTCCTTTCGTTCTGTAAATACTACAAACAGTACATCGCCGACTTTCCCTATCGCAATATATCCATCCTCATCAACACTATGCTCAAAATCAAACATTTCAATGTAATAAGGATCATCAAAAAACTTACATCTGATCATTCTTTCTGCGTGTATTCCATCTCATAACCATTTAATTCCTAAAAGACTGACATGGTATGGCACCCTATTCTTTTATTGCCATCTATCATTGCATAATTTTTAACTAATCCATAGCAAAGTCTTGCTGCCTTTGCCTGTATGCTTGGATATAATTCTTCCCCACCATAGGATTGAAATGGACTTTCTAATGCAGATTCAAGCAGACCTAAATCCCTAATTCCATCACTTCCTCCAGTAGTCTCAATTTTGTCCTGCAGTTCTTTTGAAGAAATCATCTCTATTTCTCTATAGTAATGGCTTATTTTTTCCGGATTGCTTTCCTTCCACCCAGATGTTATCTGAGCTTGAGATAAAAAACCGTTATAGCTTCCTGGAATGACGGTTATACTGTTTCCTTCTAAAATATCCATAATGTCTGTATTTTGGATTATATTCTGGAATATCCTTTGCAAAGCCTTTCTTTTCCTCCTGCACCCACTGGTTAAATCCAATAGTGTAGGAATTATTTTCCCGTTTGGTGCATTTGAATATTTCCATTGTAAATATATGCCCTTCCCATCCCCTAATATTTTTTCAGGACTTTTACTTTGGTATAATAAATAATATATTTCATTCTGCAATCCTTTTATCGGAAAATTATCAACCATTGCCAGGGAATTGTTCCATCCGTCTATTTTATCTGGATTTAATACTTTGCAGAATTTTGTATAATCCGAAATTTCCATTATATTCTCATAAGCCACTTTTGCGGCACATACCTTGCTACCATCTTCCAAAGAATCCTCACAAATATCCTGGCATAAGCCATCTAATGCCTTTTCTGCATTTTCCATAATATAATCATATACCTTCTCTTTCAAATAAAACTCATTCCGCACATGCTCTTTCTTTACCGATTGATTGATAACATCCAAAAAGCTGGAGAACGGTATGGTATAATCCTTTTTCTTAGTACCTTGTTTATGCATCAAGACAATCCTATCGTCTAAAAATAAGCACAATTCTCCATATACAATTTCAAATTGGTTTTCATCGTATCCTTTTTCCGTTAGAAACTTCTTTATTTCTTCGATAATCAAATCCTTTACATCGCACACTCCTACAATTTTTGAATCGTGCTTATAAAGTTCTATGCTTGCATTATATGTATTAGAATCTTCATCCCAATCAGCCACATCCCTCGCTACCATAAGATAACATTTTGCCATTGGATTCGAGGAGTCATTTCGATGTTTTAACAACTTGTCCATTACCGTACTATAGCTACTCCATTTTGTTACCGACAATCATGCTTTCACTTGATGAAAAGAAATATATTCAGAATCACACAAAATGCAAAAATCCTCTATCTCCTCTAAGTTTACAGAATATCCCCTCCCATCTTCCTCTTTATTTATTTGGTTCATCAGCCTCAAAATATAAAACAGCATTATTTTGCCTTGATAATTAAATCCACTCCATGTAGGAATTGCATCATTGCCCCTGCTCACATTTCTACCTCTTGACTTTCATTATTTGTAAAACTCACATAATATCAAGTTATACAGCTAAAATTTTTATCGCTATCTAACAGATAAAATTAGTAAAAATCTGTTTTCCTTAATCTATCTCGCACCCCTATCATCCATTTTCTTCCTTAAAGCTTTTTGAATAATCTCATCCACATTACTTTCCTTTACTATTTCCCCTTTATTTTTTTGAGCTTGAAGCACTGCCTGTTTTGATAATGCCTCTTCACGTTCCTGTTCCATAAATAATTCTTTTAGGTTTTCTGAATCTAAAGCTGCTTTCAAAACCTGTATTGCATATTCGGAAATATTATCCCACCCGCCATACAGATTTCTTACTGCGCAATCAATCTTCTGGTAACTTAAAGGCTCTCCCATTCTTTCTTGTTCACTCAAGATGCCAATAATATCAGACAAATCCTTCTTGTAACGTCTTCCGGACATTAATTTCATGGCAATTAGATATTCTGAGCTAATTGTCCTGATATTCAACACATTAGAATAGGTACGGTAATACTTAGAGTATCGCGATAATTTAGGACTATAAGAACTTGTATTCTTAAAGTCCGCATTCAGCCATCCATTTGGCAAACCAAGACGGTCTCCTACTGTATTAACTGCCTCCTTCAGAGCCGATGATGCTGTTATCACCGCATCTATATCATATGTCATTTCACGGAACCCATAATTAGCAAGGATTGCCGCACCTCCAACTAACACAATCTCAGCAGGCATATTTTTTCCATTTCTCTTCCGAAACTCTTTTGCCAGTTCCTTCAAATAATAGTCCAGATTTTCTTTGGTAAAACCTTTCTCAACAGACATTCCTTATCTCGCTTTCTATAATATTAAACCTCAAAAATTCAGGAATCGCTTCTTTCAGACATTGTTCTTTCTTATCAAGGGAATCATCCAGTTTTGCAGCAAGAATGATATCCTTTGGATATAACGGCTCCGACAGCTTACAGTTCCTTATATCTTCATAATCATTACACAACGGAAGTTCATTTTCCCTGCTTAAGTAATCTACCATAGCCAAAAGATAAAAACTTTCCCGATACCATTGCCGTTCCCAATAAGTCCTTATTTGATTTTCTTTTAAAATATCAATGATAAAGTCTATATCCCCTTTATCTTTCACTAAATGACAGATATTACTTTTATATATTTCAAAATCTCTTAAATTTGGAGCATTTTCATCTTCCTTAAAACATTCTGTCAAAATTTCTTCCATTGTCACATGAAGCGTCCTCGCTAATCTATATATCGTTTCTGCCGTACATTTTTCAATCCTGGTTTTTCCTTTCACAATATCTGACAATGTAGAATATGGTACATGGCTTTCCTTAGCGCACTGATAAACCGAAAGCTGCTTTTCCTTTAACAAACTCATCAATTCCATTTCTCATTCTCCATTTCATGGCTTCTTTTTCTATTGATTATAACGGTATATCGTGATAGTGTCAAGAAATGAAATTTCCAAGATATAATAGCAAAAACCCTTGCAAATGGCATTCCCACACCATTCACAAGGGTTTTTCCTATCTCTATTCGCCTTATTTCGACAAACTTCTACGCATTCATCTGTTTTGCCACTTCCTCCGCAAAGTTCTCTTCCTTCTTTTCAAGCCCTTCGCCCGTTTCAAAACGTACAAATCTCTTAACAGAAAGCTCTGCATTGTTTTCCTTTGCTACTTGGGCAAGATACTGGGCAACTGTTTGTTTGCCGTCTTCTGCCTTTACATAAGTCTGCTCCAACAGGCATACTTCCTTCAGTTCTTTGTTCAAACGACCTGCCACTGCGCCTTCGATAACTTTCTCCGGTTTCCCTGCCATCTTCGGATCCTGTGCAATCTGAGCCATAAGGATTTCCTTTTCATGTGCCTTATATTCTTCGGACACATCTTCCGTCGAAACATATTTCGGGGAAAGAGCTGCAACCTGCATCGCAATGTTGGTAAGAGCTTCTTTGATAGCATCATTTACCACATTAGTAGCAGCTTCTACAATAACGCCAATTCTGCCGCCGCCATGTACATAAGATACTACACAGCCATTTTCAGCAACTACTTTTTCAAATCTTCTGATATTTAAATTTTCACCGATTACCGCAACTTTTTCTACCAAAACTTCTTTTACAGTCTTGGATGAATCTTCTTTCCAGCTTTCTCCCAGGAAAGCATCCAAATCCGCTGCATCGGACTCTACTGCCTGTGTTGCTACAGCCTCTACAAAGCTCTGGAAATCCGCATTTTTAGCAACAAAGTCTGTCTCGGAATTTACTTCTACTACTGCCGCTTTCTGATCGCCGTCCATAGCTACACGGCAAAGCCCTTCTGCCGCAATCCTGCCGGACTTCTTCTCTGCCTTAGCCTGTCCGTTTTTCCTCAAAACCTCTACTGCTGCATCCATATCTCCATTGGTTTCGGTAAGAGCTTTTTTACAGTCCATCATACCTGCACCGGTCATTTCCCTTAATTCTTTTACCATTCCTGCTGTAATAGCCATTTCTATCCTCCATTCTTGTCCTCCGCATCCACGGCATGGGCAAATTTATTCATAATCCCTTCTGCTTACTCTGCGGCAGCAACTTCCTCAATATCCTTAGCTTCTGCTGTTTCAGCCGCTTCTGCCATCTCTGCTGCAACTTCATCAACCATCGCTTCTTCGCCCTGATTTGCTTCAATCACTGCATCGGCCATCTTTGAAACAATCAATTTGACCGCTCTGATAGCATCGTCATTGCCGGGGATGATATAATCCAATTCTTCAGGGTCGCTGTTCGTATCGCCAATGCCGATTAATGTGATGCCAAGCGTATGGGCTTCCTGTACGCAGATTCTTTCTTTTTTAGGGTCTACCACAAAAATAGCATCCGGAATCCTTGTCATTTCTTTAATACCGCCAAGATTTTTCTCCAGTTTATCCCACTCTTTCCTAAGCGCAATTACTTCCTTCTTCGGAAGGACATCGAAAGTTCCGTCTTGGGACATAACCTCAATCTGTTTCAGTCTTTCAATTCTGCTGCGGATTGTCTTAAAGTTTGTCAGCATACCGCCCAACCATCTTTCATTTACATAGAACATACCGCAACGTTCCGCTTCTACCCTTACCGCATCCTGCGCCTGTTTCTTTGTTCCTACAAAAAGAATTGTTCCTCCTTGGGATGCAATATCGAAAACTGCCTTATAAGCTTCGTCTACTTTCCCTACGGATTTCTGCAAATCAATAATGTGGATACCGTTCCTCTCCGTAAAGATATAAGGAGCCATTTTAGGGTTCCATCTTCTTGTCTGATGCCCGAAATGGACACCTGCTTCCAGCAACTGCTTCATTGAAATAACGCTCATGTTTCTACCTCCATTTGGTTTACTTGCCTCCGTATGCTTTATGCTCCACTGCCTACCTTCCTAATCCTGCCATACAACAAAATATAGGCTATATTGCCCAACTTTGTGCAACGGTTATCCGAAAAGCACCGACAGTGAATGAACACACGTGTTTTTTAGTCACAACGACATTATTGTAGCATAATACCCCCTTGCTGACAAGGGGGTATTCCATTAATTTATTATAGTAAAATTCTTTTTCTATCGTTGTTTCGTAATAATCCGGGCAATCGTCTCCATATCCACACCGATTGGGATTTCATATTCCGCCGCAACAATTTTCGTGTCATATCCGTTATCTACCAAAAACCTATCGAAATCAACATCCTCCGGAAGCAGCCCTTCTTCCTTCATTCGATCCTCTATGCTGTAAGCCGGTTCCCCCTTTTTCACGGTGAAAATAACTGTTTCGGCCGCTTCATCGGCCTCTATTTCCCTATCTTCATTCTGTGCCAAAGCTTCCCCTGCTTCGTCTTCATTATCCATCATGCCTTCCGGCTGAGATTCCTCTTCCATCGCTTCTTCCGGCTCTCTTTGCACATCCGCTTCTTTTTCCAAATCGGCATCTGCCTCCTGCAAATCACCGGCTCCCGCTGCCGCATACTCCTTGGCTGCTTCTTCCCGCACCCGTTCTTCTGTTTCTGCTCTCGCTTTCTCCAAATATTCCGCCAATTCCGTGTCATCTATCATGCCAAGTTCTTTTGCCTTCTCGGTAATCTCTTTATCGGTAAGGGTTTCTTTTTTAGCAGGCGATGCAATGCCCATAATAATTGCAGTCATGACAATGCCAAGCCCAAGCCCTCTTAAATAATATTTTAAATTCATAATTGCTCCTGCCTTCGTTATTGGAATATTTATTTCGCCTGTTTAAACAAATCAATGACCAATTTCACCTCTCCGACTCCCAGGCCTAAATCTTTGGCAATTGCCGTCTCCGATTTTCCTAATTTGTGCAGCCGCAATATTTTTTCATTATTGTTATTATTATAGCTTTGCTCCTCTTTTTCAATAGTCGCATTCTGCTGTTGCAGCATAGCTTCATTGCCGGAATTTTCCTTCACATCCTGTAATACCCAATCCGACACATCCACCCTTTTTGGGGCAAATGGCAAAAAACCCGTTTCCGTCTGTTCCCCGGCCTCTTTTTCTCCCATCTTGCCGCTTTCACTCGCTGCTTTTTGTTCCGGTTCTTCTGTTTCATCTATGGCAGAACCCATAGCTTCTTTTACGGTAACCTCGATGTCTTGCACTTCCTGTTTCATCTTCTTCATCTTCCTATCCGCTTCGCCTACCGTCTTGACGAATGTTTCATGCTTATCATTCAGCATATCATATAGGAATATTACTTCTTGATGGCTCTTATTGATACTTTCAAGCACCTGTTCCGAATATTCGTTCACAGCCATTATTTTTTCATTTGTCAGACGTTCCATCGACCTTTCGGTTTTTTCCATAGAATACGTAAGGGTCTCCTCTACCATATCCTTGATATGGTTCCTTGCATCCCTGACCTCTTTTTCCACTAATCCACGAATCAGCCCGTCATCAATTCTTACCCCTGTATCGGCACTTCCCTTTCCCATAGGAAGCACATAGCTAAGAATCAGGACAATAGCTCCCAATATAATAAGAACAATCTCTGTTAAACCCATAGTTACATTTTCTCCTAGATTTTCGCGTCAAATCTCCCTATACCTTTCAGCAGAACCCTTCCGTCAATATCGTTCTCCTTGTCTTTGTTTTTCCTTCGCTGCCTGCCGCCGTCACCGGAATATTCCCCATTTCCCTTTTCCTTGGAATCATAATTCTTCTTACCGTTTTCCGTATTATCGCCTTGATGAACTTGTGTCACTTTATTTTCCACGGTTTTATGGAATTGGGTCTGAAAATTTGACTGGTCAACCATTCCTTTATTATCTTCATTATGCTTTATTGTAGTATAATCCTGGGCTCTTGTTATAGTGCCTTGCAATTCAATACGGTTAATTGACATAAATCCCTCATTTCTGCGCTGCTTTTATGAATCACAGGGTTTGCGGATGCAGCACAGACACAAACCCTGTCATATATTCGCCGCTAAATCGCTGTCATCTTCACATCGCCGTCTAATTTAATGAATTTACAGTATTTCATCTCCCCGTGTACTACCATAGATACATCCCCTATACTGATTTTTGTTCCGGGGAATACAACTCCGGTTACCACAACCTTCGCATTGGTGAATGTTCCGATAGACTCCTGCAAACGTTCCATTTCCTGCGCTTTATCATCAATTTCTTTTTCCTTTACACGGTTGAGCGCTATCAAGGACTTCACGTACTGCAATTGTTCAGGCGTTACCTTTATCCCTTTTGCCTGCTTTTGCCTTGAAGCCTCAATCAAAGGCTGTACCGATTTAATGACTCTGGAGGCATTAGCAATGTCCCACTGCAAATTCTGGATACGCACTTTAACTGTCGGGTCTGCCCCTACTTCCACAATCGTATCCGCACCCATCGAAGAACCCAAGGTTTTTACAGAAACCATATTTGTTGCACATACACGCCCGCCGGTAATAAACCCTCTTTTTCCGCTTACCGTAATTTCATCACCTGCATAAACCGTGCTGTGCAGGATGGATTCCGAAGATACATAGCCAAGTGCCGTAACTGTAGCATTCTCCAAAAATTTCGCTACCACGTTCCCTTTTGCATTCAGGACGCCTTTCCCCATTCCATTCATCCCTTTGGCAATGATAATATCGCCGCCGGCCTCTACCAAAGCGCCTTCCACCACACCGGAAACTTCCACATTCCCCTTCGCTTTTACCGAAAAGTTGGCGCATACATTCCCGTTTACCTGTACATTACCGTCATATTCAATATTTCCTGTCGAGTTATCCACATTTTCTACCGTTAAAACATCGGAAACAAACACCTTGCCGTCTACCAGCGTAACATGCCCATCTACTTCCGATATCATGGAAAGCTTATCTTCGGAAACCGTTATATTTCTGCCAAACTTAAGCTTCCCCTTTTTTACTTCTCTGGGTTTTATTTTCTCTCCCTCAACATTATAGCCCACATCCCCCGGGTCTTCCGGGAAAAGTTTTGCCAATACATCCCCTTCATGGCAATGACTAATTGTATTCAAGTTAAAGAAATCCACGCTTCCGTCTTCCTTCAACGTAGGACGCGCACTTAAATCCGTATTAAAATAATACTCTATATGTGCATCGGAGCCATGCCTTGGCGGCTGCCCTACCGCAACAATATAGTCTTCGCAATATGTCCGGCTGTTAAAAAAACGATCTATTTCCTCTTCCTGAATCCCAAATTCAATTTTTTTAAAGCTCAAATCGGCTATAAATTCCTGTTTGGTCAACCTGCCGCCCCCCTTGGAAGGCGGGTAAAAACGAGCCACTGCATTCATTTTATCAGGACTAACAATCAACTTATAAGCCTCCCGCTCTTCGTTGCAAGGCATATAGTTAATAAGCACTTCCTGAACCCCTACGGAGCCCGCTATGGATGCTATAGCCGAACTGTCATAAGATATCCCCCTGCTTCCTAAATACTCCGCAATTTCATTAGTCGACACTGCCATGCCGCCTGATGTAGGAGGGAAAACGTGCAAGTAGGTCTGATTTGCGTCACAAACTAACTGAAAATATCCATTCATACTATCTATTCTCCTGCTTTATTATGTCAAAATTCCTATATAATTTCCCATTTTCGATTTCATTTTCTGCAAAGCCCTCGTATGCAGCTGAGAAATCCGTGATTCGGATACCTCCAAAATGCTGCTGATTTCCTTCAATGTCAATTCCTCATAATAATATAATTCAATTACTCTCCGCTCTTTTTCCGTCAATAACTCCAACGCTTCCAACAAAATTTTTTTCAGTTCTTCTTTTTCTACAACCTCTTCAGGGCTGTCAAAATGTGCATTTTTATTATTTTCAGCCGGTACTTCGCTCCCTTGTTCCATAAATTCGTTCAAAGATACCACACTGGTGATTTTCATCTGGGACTGCCATTCCCCAAATTCATCTTCTGAAATTCCTAATGTTTCTGCGATTTCCGTATCTGTCGCGTTTCTTCCCTGAGTCGCCTCAATCTCTTTGATGGCCGCATCAATCTTTTTCTGCCTTTGCCTGATTGTTCTTGGAATCCAGTCCATTTTACGTATTTGGTCTAAAATAGCCCCTCTTATGCGCAAACTTGCATAGGTCTCAAACTTGACCGCTTTCATATTGTCGAATTTGTCAATTGCATCAATCAACCCGAAAATACCATATCCCACTAAGTCATCATACTCTACATTATAACCCAGATACATACTGAGCCTTCCTGCAACCAGCTTAACCAGCGGGGCGTATTCCAAAATAAGTTTCTCACGTATTTCAGGCGATTTTGCTTTTGCATATTCCTCCCACAATCTCTTTCTG
This sequence comes from uncultured Kineothrix sp., assembly GCA_910588855.1. Classification (GTDB taxonomy): domain Bacteria; phylum Bacillota; class Clostridia; order Lachnospirales; family Lachnospiraceae; genus Kineothrix. Next base: position 10,910 of record CAJUSR010000024.1, read on the forward strand.
CCTGCCTCGTCCATATTTCTCCAGCCACCTTTACACCTTTACTTAATTATCCTTCCGATTCCACCTGTCCTTCTTGCATTTCTGACGATATCTCATCTGTTATCTCTTCTTCAACTTCAGCCTCAATCTCTTCCGGCTGGTTCTGTCTATCAAAAATATTCAGCATCATGGTAAACAGGCTCCCCGCAATGTAAAAAACAATCATTACCCCCAACAGTATCATCAACATCCTATTTGTCTGATAATCATTTAAATACATGATAATACTGCACACCGCCCCTGCGGACAGCATCAAAAAAGGTGGTATCAATTTTCTCTTCATTGCTTTTCCCCCTCTTTTTCCCTTACTCATATAGTCTTCTGCACCTTTCCGACAGCTTTAATAACAAAGTCACCTGTTTCCGGATAAAAAATAACAGTCCTTCCATAGCTATCCCCGGTATCCTGCGCTAAAATCGGAATTTTTAGCTGCGCAAGCTTCTTCTTTGTAGCCTCCACATTCCGTTCTCCAATACGTACCATTTCCGATTTATTCTGAAAAGAAAACATCTGGGCCCCTCCCGCAATCTTTGCCACCATGCGGCTTTGCTTCGCACCCTTTGCCACCATCTGTCTTACCAGTTCGGTTATGCCAGTATCTGCAAACTTGGGGATATTGCTGTTATTCCTTATTTGTGTGCTATCCGGCAGCATAATATGTGCCAGACCTCCAATTTTCGTCACCGGATCCCTAATAGCTATCCCTACACATGAACCTAACCCCAAAGTAGTCACAGCATCCGGACTTACACACACCCTTAAATCCGCCATTCCGACTTTAATCGTTTCACTCATCTTCCCGAGTCTCCCATTTTTCCTATGAAATATCCCTTATATCTTATCACCAACCGATAGGTTGATGACCTACGCGCACATCAGGGCGCTTCTTCTTTTCCTTGTCACCAACCGGTAGGTTGATGACCTGCGCGCACATCAGTGCGCTACCTTCTTTCCTTGTCACCAACCGCTACATTTCTGAAATACCAAGAGACGATAATATTCTCCCATAAGATTCCAAATCGGGTATCAAAATGAAATAACCATCCAATTGAACCTCATCAAAAAACTGGGTCTGTATCAACAAAATCTGATCCCCAAATATTCCAAACTCTATGGCAGGAACGCTGAGTATCGCTCCCGCCATATCAATTGCCAATGCCGGAATTGTAGGGCAAATTTTAAGATTCGTCATCATCGACAATGAGTTAAGGTAAGAGCCTGTTATAATATTCCCCACTTCCTGAAGTGCCGACATTTCCATTTCAGAAAAATCTTCCCCTTCTGTGGGCATCCCCATCAATTTTCCGACTAAATGTCTGGCTGATCCCTTTTCCAGAAGAAACATGATACTTCCGGTAATATCCCCTTCCACGCCAAGGTAAATACCGGCCATTATTTGTTCTTCTCCTCCCATCAGCGTTGCTACATCCTTAAATTCCAGCAATTTTACTTGCGGCACAGACATATCAACTTTACACTGAAGCATCTGCGCCAACGCTGTCGTTGCATTCCCTGCGCCTATATTGCCCAGTTCTTTCAGTATATCATAATATTTCTGAGACATCATCTCCAAATTCAAATCAGCCACCGCCAACCTCCTATACACCTTCTTTGTCCAAAACCACTGCATTTAAATCAAGCAGCGAAATCAAACCGCCATCTTCGTACTTTCCTATCCCGAAGAGGAAATAATCCTTTTCTTCTTTACTGTCATATGATACTTTTTCAATCTGGCGATTATCCAATGTCACTACTTCCTTGACCTCATCCACCACAATCCCTATCGTGCCGTGCTGCTCCAACCGAAGGATAATAATTCTCGTGCTTTTCGTATACTCGTCTGCAGGAAGCCCCATTTTCAGGCGGGCACTCATAACAGGGATAACTTCCCCGCGTAAATTGATAACCCCTTTTAAGTATTCCTGTACATTAGGCACCCTTGTAATATGCTGCATACGCACGATATTGTCTACAAATTTGATATCTATCCCATACTGTTCATCGCCAAGCTTGACTACAATGAACTGCGTCGTTTCACTATCTAAAGCAACCTTTACTTCTTCCATTCCGCTGTCCTCCTAACAATATGAACCTAAAACAATGCATTGGTATCCAAAATCAATGCCACTTCGCCATCGCCTAATATTGTAGCGCCGCTTATTACCTTGCATCTCGTTATATATTTGCCCAATGACTTAATGACAATTTCCTGCTGGCCCATAAGTTCATCCACTACAAGGCCGGACTGCCTGTCGCCCTTCTTCACAATAACAACCGTCATATTGTCTTCCGGATTCTTCTTGCTCTCAATATCAAGAACCTCGCTTAACCTGATAAGCGGGATTACCAGCCCTCTTAAATGAATCACTTCCTTATTCTGCACTGTCTTAATATCCGTAGGAACAATATCCTCAATCGTCTGGATGGAACCCAAGGAAATGGCATATTTCTCCCCGCCTACATCAACCATAAGCGCCTGAATAATTGCCAGAGTCAGCGGAAGCCTGATTGTCCATGTACTTCCTACGTCAATCTTGCTCTTTACCTCAACCTCACCGCTTAAAGATTCTATCTTAGATTTTACCACATCCAGCCCAACGCCCCTTCCGGATACATCGGAAACTACTTCCGAAGTAGAAAATCCGGCATGGAACAAAAGATTGATAATCTCCTGATCGGACATATTTTCGCCTTGTTCCGGCGTTATCACACCTTTATCAATTGCCTTTCCTTTTACGCCTTCTATATTAATCCCGGCGCCGTCATCCCGTACTTCAATTACAACATTATTTCCGTCCTGATAAGCGTCAAGGAAAATAGATCCTACGGAAGGTTTCCCTTTCGCCTTGCGCACTTCGCCGGATTCCAACCCATGATCCGCCGCATTCCTCAATAAATGCATTAAAGGATCACCGATTTCATCCACCACCGTACGGTCTAATTCCGTTTCCTCACCGGACATATACAGTTCCATCTTTTTATCCAGCTTTTTGGATAAATCCCTAATCATACGCGGGAATTTATTGACTACGCTCTCAATCGGCACCATTCTGACTTTCATTACAGATTCATGCAGATTAGTTGTTACGCTTTCCAAATACTCAATATGCTCATTCACGCTGTTATTCCTGTCTCCTACGGAAGCAGAAACCAGCGAATTTTTTGCAATAATCAACTCACTTACCAAGTTCATGAGTACGTCTAATTTTTCAATGTCCACACGAACCGTCCGATTGACAACCGGCTTGGAAACAGGCGCCTTCTTTTCATTCGGCTTCACTGCAGCCGGCTGGCTGGCAGGCTTATCGGCTGCCGGAGCATTGTCTTTTTCCTCTGCCACGACTTCCGGAACCGCGCTCTGGCTTTCCACTGCGGCAACAGCGCCATTTACCGGCACATCTTCCAACAAAGCACCCTGCGCATCTTCGATTTCAGAAACGCTTCGCACAGACTTTAATATCGTTTCCAAAGGACTTTCTGAAATATAAATTAAGCTGAAATCCAAATCAAACCTTTCATCTTCAATATCCTGCACCGAAGGTTTTGATATGATAACTTCCCCCATCTCCTCCAATGCCTTAAATACAAGGAATGCCCTTGCCGCTTTCAGAATACATGCTTCCTGTACCTTGACTGTTATTCCATAGATGCCCTTCCCTTGGCTGGTTGCCTCTGAAATTACCCTCTTCTGGGTATCATCGAATTTAATATCCAGCCATTTTTTGTTGTCTTCTTCCCCGTTCCCGGTCTTGGGCTTCTCCTTTTTTTCTTCCTTCGGCACACCGCCCTCTTTAGAATCAAGCACATCGTTCAGCAGTGTAATCAAAGGTTCGTTATCGTTCGTTCCTTCTTCCCCTGTTTCCTGAATGGTATTCAAATACTCCTCCAAAGCATCCAAACATTGGAAAAGAATATCAATCATATTACCTTTTACTTTTATTGCCCCATTACGGACTTCCGAGAATACATTTTCCATATCATGCGTCAGATTCTGCATTCTCTTATATCCCATAGTTCCTGCCATCCCTTTTAAGGAATGTGCCGCCCTGAAAATCTCATTGATTGTATCCGAATTTTCCGGATCCTGCTCCAAATTCAATATTTCAGTATTCAAACTTTGCAAATGTTCTTTTGTCTCATCAAGGAAAATCTCTAGATATTGGCTTACATCCATCCTAAACTACCCCCACGTTCATTATTATCTCCTGCGCAATCTGCTCAAGAGGAACCACTTGGTTTGCCAGTCCGGCAACAGCAACACTTTTGGGCATCCCATAAACGGCACTGCTTTCCTCGTCCTGAGCAATTACATGTATCTTCTTTTTACCTTTCAGATAAGAGATTCCTTTGGTTCCATCCGCCCCCATTCCTGTCAATACGGCACATACCACTTCATCATACTTACATTCGCTCAATGATTCATACATGTAGTTAGCGCAGGGCTTCACGCCTTCCCTGGTCGGCTCATCCGAATAATAAATCAAATGTCTCCCCCCGCTGTTTTTTACCTTCAAATGTTTGCCGCCTTTGGCAATATATACCTTGCCCGGAAGAAGGATATCGCCTTCCGCTGCCTCTTTTACCTCAGCTTCGCTCAAAGAATTTAACCGTTCCGCTAAAGATGCCGTAAAGCCTACAGGCATATGCTGTACAATAATTACCGGTGCATTCAGCTTCGCCGGTATCCTTGGAACTACTGATTGAAGTGCCTTCGGCCCGCCTGTGGAACTTGCAAGGGCAACTATCTTGTTCCCTTTTACCCTTCCGGCATGTCGGCTTACCAGTTCTACCATTCTTTTTGACTTTTTAGCATCATCTATAGAGAATGACTTAGTAAAAGAAGGAGCCCTGCTCTCTGTTACTGCCGCAAGTATCTGTATCAAACGGTTCTTAAACAAATCCCTCCTGCATTCCAATGCACTGGTCGGCTTATGTACAAAATCAAGAGCCCCTAATTCCAATGCATCCAGCGTAGTCTTCGCACCTTCCTTCGTGTCCGTACTCGCCATAACGACTCTTGCAGCAATCTTATTTTTCTGCAACTCTTTTAACAGCTCTAAGCCGCTCATTTTCGGCATATTGACATCCAGTACAACTGCATCGTAGGTATTCTTTTTTAACAATTCGAGCGCTTCTAAACCATTCGTAGCTTTTTCCACTACTTGAAATCTTTTATCTTGTTCTATTATATCACACAGCACTCTTCTCATGAGTGCAGAGTCATCAACAACTAAAATTTTTTTCATGGCAATCTCCTATTTTTTCTTTTTACGGTTTTTCCTTTCTGTCTCGAAAATATATTGTATAATCTCTTCCCTGACCCCGTCCTCGATATCTATATACTGTACCCTATGCTCATATAAACCATTTTTTGTCTGCACTTCCTGAACGTTTAAGACTTTCCCCAGTATCTCATACTCCTTCACGCCTTTTCCTGTATCCAGCTCATATTTGCATAAAATAATGCTTTCTTTATCATATGCATGAGCCGATACAAAGCGTAAACCGCCGCCGCTGATATCTACAATAATGCTCTGTTTTAACGATTCCCCTTCCGATAACATATCATCCAGCATACCGTCATTTTCCAATTTCTCTACTTCCTCACCATCCAGCGCTCTGGAATTCATTTCCAGCGCACAGCTGAAACGATAAAATTCCCGTCGTTGGTCTTTCGTCAAATTGCTGGTAAGCTCCATTACCAGCAAAAAAACATTATTCCTTTTCCCACGGTCTACTACCCTTGCCCTGCACTGGTATACCCCATTGGTGGAATAAAAATGAAGGTCGTACTCCGCCCCCACAGGCAGCAAGACAATCTTTGTCTTTTCCGTAGGCATGATAATCTCAATCCTGTCCTCAGACAAAATATCGTATACCTGGCTTAGATATACTTTTACTTTTGGTTTTTCCCCACTTAATTTCTGCCTCGCCGTCTTCCTTATCTCTACTTTATTCCCTGACATTACATACTTTGATAACAATTTCCCTGCCATAATTTTACTCTACCTTTTCCTGTTAAAAAAATTAGAAAAAAATACCGCCATTCCTCTTCGTTTTACTGTTTCCGTTGCCTCTTTGTTTACCAATTTGGACACAATTTCTTTGTACGCTAGCGCAGATTTTGCATAAGGGTCTTCCATCGAAACCGGCCTTTGCTGCATCACTGCACGCATCAACTGTGTATCCTCCGGCACCTCCCCCAAATATTCCATCGGCGTCTCCAAATATTTCTCCACTACTACATTTAACTTTTTGTACAACTCAGACCCATCCCCCTTTTTCTGCACCTTATTTGCCACCATTTTTATTTTCGTGTCTTCCCGTGCATATTTCGGGTGCCTGCTAAGCGCCTTCAGGAGCGAATAGGAATCGGTAATAGATGTGGGTTCCGGTGTCGTTACGAGAAGGATTTCCCCGCTGGCTACCAAAAACTCCATAACTGCATCCGATATCCCCGCCCCTGTATCCACAATAACAATATCTGCAAGAGAATCCAGCTCTGCCAGACTTTGAACGATGCATTGTATGTTATCCTGTGTCAAATTTGACAATCCGGCGACCCCTGAACCGCCTGAAATGAACCCTACCCCCATAGGACCTTTCGTAATGATTTCTTTAATATTCTTCCCTTCATAAATCAAATCGGATAAATTATACTTTGGTACCGCACCGAACATAATTTCTATATTGGCAAGCCCAAAATCTGCATCCAAAATGATGACCTTCAGACCCATTTTGCGGAACTGGATTGCCAAATTAATGGATGTATTAGATTTGCCGACACCGCCTTTTCCGCTTGTCACAGTCAGTACCCGTGCTACTGGTTTCTGCGTATGGTTATGGGCTTTTATAATATTTCTTAACTGTTCAGCCTGATCCATATCTTGTACTTTCCTCCTAATTTTTCCCTCCAAGTAACTGCCTTACCGCATCTTGAGGACTGAATACGTTAAAATCATCCGGTACATTCTGTCCACAGGTAATATAGGACAAGGCTGTTCCGGTATAGAGCTTAATATTCAGAAGGTTTCCCAATGAGCTGGTCTCATCCAGCTTCGTAAAAATCAACTTAAATTCCGTAATTTCAGAATAAGCATCCACAATCTTAAGCAAATCTTTGTATTTCGTCGTTGCACTTAAAACAAGGTAAACTTCTGTTTCCACTTCGCCATCTATGGAATGGACAATCCGGCTCATACTTTGTTTTTGCTCCTCATTTTGATAGGAATGACCTGAAGTGTCTATAAAAATATAATCATAACCCGAAAAGACCCCTAAAGACTGCTGGATTTCCTCCGGAGAATAAACTACCCTGAAAGGAACTTCCAATATACCTGCATATGTCCTAAGCTGTTCTGCCGCCGCAATCCGGTAAGTATCCGATGTAATTAATGCTACTTTCTTCTTCTCATCCACAATATAGAAAGAAGCCAGTTTTGCAATCGTAGTCGTCTTTCCGACCCCGGTAGGCCCAATAAAGAATATTACCTTCGTTCCGTTTTCCGCCGGGGAAATGCCTTCCGGCTTGCCGAATTTCAAGACCATCTTCTGATATACGTTGGTAAGCGCATAGTCAAACGGCATATTGGGCTTAGCGCTTTTTTCCATTTCATCAATAATCTGGTTGGCATATTTTTCGTCCACTTCATTGTCCAACATTGTGTTGTACAGAAGCTTCATCAGCTTTTCAAACTCGCTGGGCGGTTTTTCTTCTTCCTCTTCCTCCACCTTTTCTTCTTCCGGTTTCTGTAGCTGCTGCTCCAGCAAAGAATGTAAGTTATCCAGCTTCTCTTCCAGCAGCGTGTTATCTCTCCTTTCGCCTTTTACCTCCTCCGGCACGGCTCTTCTAACTGGCACTACGGGTATTGTTTCCTTTTTTTCTTCTTTCTTAATTGGCTTATATTTCTCGTTTTCCTCTTCCAATGCCACAGTCACTTCCACCAAATCCTTCAGAAAAAAGCGCAAAATCCCTTTCCTCTTTACGCTTCTTACATTCATGGTCACAATATTGTTACCCATTTCCTTTTTCGCTGCCTCTATTGCATCGTTTTCCGTTTTCCCTTGGAACTTTTTAATTATCATGCTATTGTCACCATCCCAACAGATTGTAATTCAACATTCGATTCTATTTCATTATAAGAAACAACTATCAAATCCCTATAATAATCTTCGGTCAGCCGCTTAAAATACATACGCACAATCGGCGATGTGATAACAATCGGATTTTTCCCAAGATTTTCCAGCTTTTGTACTTCTTCCCCCACCGATGCGATTACCGCTTTCGTTTTCTCCGGGTCCAGAGTCAAATATGCCCCCTGCTCCGTCTGCTTTACACTGTTCATAATTTCCTGTTCCATCTTTGGATCTAATGTTACCACACTCGTCGTCTCGTTGGACGGGAAATATTTTCCGGAAATCGCCCGTTTCAGGCTTTGTCTTACATATTCTGTCAGAATATCCGTATCCCTTGTAGTGGCTGCATAATCTGCCAATGTTTCAAAAACCGTAAGCAAATCCCTGATAGAAATACCTTCCCGCAGAAGATTCTGCAATACCTTCTGTATCTCACCAATCCCAAGCAACTTCGGAACCAATTCCTCCACAAGCGTAGGATTGCTCTCCTTGAGGTTGTCGATAAGGCTTTGTACATCCTGCCTGGTAAGAAGCTCCGAAATATGCTGCCTGATAATTTCTGTCAAATGGGTTGCAATAATGGATGGCGGATCGACCACCGTATATCCCAAACTCTCCGCACGCTCCCTCTGCCCTTCCGTAATCCAGATGGCCGGAAGATGGAAAGACGGCTCAAAAGTAGGTATCCCTGTAATTTCTTCTTCTACATAGCCGGGGTTCATCGCCATATAATGGTCGAATAATATCTCCCCTTCACTAACCTGTACGCCTTTTATCTTAATAATATATTGGTTTGGATTCAGCTGGATATTATCCCTTAAACGGATAATCGGAACTACCGTACCAAGCTCCAGCGCAATCTGCCTACGTATCATAACCACACGGTCTAACAAATCGCCGCCCTGATTTACATCTGCAAGGGGAATAATCCCGTAACCAAACTCCAGTTCAATCGGATCTACCTGCAATAAGCTGGTAACATTTTCGGGCTGCCTGATTTCCTCCGCTGCCGCTTCGTCCATATCAACCTCCGACTCAATATTCGATGTTTCAATCGTTCCTGCAATGATTCTTCCACATACAATGAAGATAAGACCGATGGTAAGAAAAACCAATGTCTGCAAAGGTGTAACGATACCAAGCCCGATCAAAATTGCCCCAACAAAATACAATGCCTTCGGAACACCGAACAACTGGCTTACCAACACCGTACCGAAGTCCGCGTCCTTAGAGCCTTTTGTCACCAGGATACCGGTAGATAACGATATCAGCAAAGATGGAATCTGGCTTACCAAGCCATCGCCGATGGTCAATATCATATATTTATCTGCCGCTGCGCCAAAATCCATCCCCTGACGCAAAACACCCATCGCAATCCCGCCAACAATATTGACAAATGTGATAATAAGACCAGCAGTCGCATCCCCCTTTACGTACTTGACCGCACCGTCCATAGAGCCGAAAAAACTGGATTCTTCCTGTATCTTATCACGGCGTTTCTTCGCTTCCGCATCCGTAATAGCCCCTGTATTCAAATCCGCATCAATAGCCATCTGCTTACCGGGCATTGCGTCCAAAGTAAACCTTGCCGTTACTTCCGCTACCCTTTCGGAACCTTTATTGATAACCATAAACTGGATTAAAATCAAGATAATAAATATAATAATACCAATAACAATGTCGCCGCCGCCTACATAATTGCCGAAAGTCGCTACTACATTTCCAGGGTCGCCTGTCATCAAAATCAACCTCGTAGATGAAACGTTCAGCGCTATCCTAAAAATTGTCGTAAAAAGCAAAATCGTAGGGAAAAAAGATAAATCCAATACTTCTTTTGCAAACATACAGCCAAACATAACGGTAAATGCAACCGCTATATTACAAGCCAGTAAAATATCCAACAGCCAGTTGGGAATAGGCACAATTAACATAATAAATGCCGCTAATAGATACAAAGCAACCCCTATATCCGCTTTTTTCACGCCTTACTTCTCCTCTCTTTTACACCTTTCCCTGCAAATGATATACAAATGCAAGGACTTCCGCTACGGCCTGATACAATTCAGGCGGTACCAGCTCCCCAACTTCTACGTTGGCATAAAGCATCCTTGCCAGCGGTTTATTTTCTACAATTTCAATATGATGCTCTTTTGCTGCATCCTTAATTTTCTGCGCCAAATAATCTTCCCCTTTCGCCAACACCATAGGCGCTTCGTATTCATCCGGGTCGTATTTAATTGCCACAGCATAATGGGTCGGGTTTGTAATTACTACATCCGCCTCTGGCAGTTTCTGCATCATCCTCCTCTGGGATGCTTCCCTCATACGCTGTCTCTGCTTACCTTTAATCTGTGGATCACCCTCCTGATCCTTAAATTCATCTTTTACTTCCTGTTTTGTCATTTTCATATCTTCTTTAAATTTATACTTCTGATATGCAAAATCAGCAAAACCAATAAGCAGATAAATTGCTGAAACACGTATTCCAAGATCGGTAACCAGCTTCCCTATCAAACCAATCGCCTGGTTCAACGAAATATCGTAAAGCAAAAAAATCATAGAATACTTATCTTTTAAATAAGAATATACCACATAAACAATAAGACCAATTTTAAGTATAGATTTTATCAATTCTACAATTGAATCTTTCGATATAATCTTCTTAAAACCTTTAATTGGATTTAATTTGCTAAACTTAGGTTGTAATGGCTTGCTTGTCGGCCTCCATTTCACCTGTGCCACATCGCATAAAAAGGCAACTACCACACCGATTAGAAGGATAGGACCCATAATCAGCAGCATATCAAATATCATATTGGAAACTGCCAAACGGATGCTCGTTTTCGGCACCAGCCCGTTATACATCTTAATGTAATCGGGAATTTGGGAATATACACTATGAAAACCGCCTAAAAAACGGTTTCCCATATATCCTATATAAAATTTCAAAACTAAAAACAATGCAAGAAGCCCGAACGCATTCCCAATCTCCTTGCTTTTAGCTACCTGCCCCTCTTTTCTGGCATCCCTTAGCTTTTTATCCGTTGCTGGCTCAGTTTTTTCTCCGCCCGGTCCGTCTTTCGCAAAAAACTGAAGGTCATATAATAACATTACATCATTCCTTCCACAAATGATACTACTATTTTCTTCATCTGTGTAAAAATAAAATCAGATGCCCCCGGCAACATCCCTACCGTGAGGAAAAGAACCGTAAGGCCCGTCAAGACCTTAATCTGGATACCTACCGCAAACATATTCAACTGTGGGGAAACCTTTGCCAAAATCCCTAATATGGCATTTAACATAATAATAACAGCAAATACCGGAAGGCATATACGGAAACCTACAATAATATATTCGCTCATAAAGCGAATCATAGAAACCAAAAGGGAATCCGTATTAAAAACTGCCCCGTTTATCGGTATCAATGTAAACGTTTCCAGCAGCGCTTTCAGCAAATACTCATGCATCCCGCTGATAATCAGCATCAGCATAACCATATATTGGTAAAAAATACCTGAAATACTCGATGATTCCCTTGTAGTCGGATCCATAAGCGTAACCATAGATAAACCGACTTCCATATCAATAATATGTCCGGCAAAAGACACAATAGAGCTGCATAAATTAGCTCCAAACCCTATAATAAAACCAGTTACCGCCTCTTTCATTACAATAATGGAAAATTCCAGTAAAGTTTCATATTCTACCCTTGCATGGGGCGTGATACCGCTGAATATAAGCAACGATACGAAAATACCAAACCCCGCTTTTACACGCCTCGGTGTATTATTCATCCCAAAAAATGGAGCAATAAAAATAAAACAAGTTACCCTTGTAAATATCAGCAAAAAATATTCAAGATCCGCGTATGAAAAAACACTGTTAATCATCGAATTTTATGCCCTCTTCTTAACCGCGGATTTGTACCGCCTTACGGCGGTCTGTTCTTTTGCCGCGCTGCTATCTGATATATATGCTAAAATCAGTCCAAAGCCTAATCATAAACTCCGTCATTCCATTCATCATCCAATGCCCTAAAACAATAATTGCCAAAAAAACTCCGATTATTTTCGGTACAAAAGTAAGCGTTTGCTCCTGAATAGAAGTAACAGTCTGAAAAATACTTATAACAAGCCCAATTACCAATGATACAAGCAGTACCGGGGCCGCCGTCTTAATAATCAGATAAAGCGCCTCTCCTGCAACCGCAGTCACATCATCAATTGACATACCTTACTCCTTTATAAAAAAGTGTCTTCGACACTTCATTAATTTACGTCCTTCTGGCGAAGGACTTTCCTATACGGTAAAAAATGTCTTCGACACTTCATTAATTTACATCCTTCTGGCGAAGGACTTTCCTATACGGTAAAAAAGTGTCTTCAACACTTCATCAATTTACATCCTTCTGGCGAAGGACTTTCCTATACGGTAAAAAGTGTCTTCGGCATTTCCACAATTTATTCCCTCCTGACGAAGGATTTCTTATTGGGCAAAAAAGAGTCGACCTATAGGCCAATTCCTGTTTTCCATAACACTGTGGCGCGATTTCCTGTCTCATAAAAGATATATACCCTAATACATATCTGCACTGGAATGGGCTGCGTAGACAACCAACTTCCTAATCACCCGGTGCGCCTGTCCATTTAATAAAATGTCTTTACAAGACTTCCTATTATCAAGTTCCATCCATCTGCCAACACAAACAGCAGGATTTTAAATGGCATAGAAATCGTCGTCGGCGGCAGCATCATCATACCCATACTCATCAACGTAGATGCCACTACCATATCAATAACAATAAATGGAATATAAATATAAAACCCTATAATAAAAGCATTCCTCAATTCACTGATAATAAAGCTGGGAATCAGCACACTGTTAGGTATGCTTTCCAAATCCCCTCCCCATTCCGTATGGCTGATTTCCAGAAACAGACGTACATCCTTTTTCTGTGTCTGGCTATACATGAATTCACGAAAAGGTTCCATCCCTACTTTTAAAGCTTCTTCCTGCTCAATCTCCCCTGCCTCGAAAGGAATTACTGCATTCTCATAAACAGCTGTCAATGTAGGCTGCATAATGAAAAAGGTCAAAAACAAAGCTAACCCAATCAGTACCTGGTTTGGAGGCGCTGTTTGGGTATTCAAAGCTGCCCTCGTAAAATGCAGAACAATAATAATTCTGGTGAACGAGGTAAGCATGATAATCAATGTCGGCGCTATTGCAATCAGCGTCAGCGTAATCAATATCCGAAGTGTACCATTTACCTGCCCGTTACCGTCATTATATGTTATCGCGAAAGTATTGCCTATATTCAGTTCTCTTAATTCATCTTGCGATTCCGACTCCCCCGGGTCACGCAAAGTTGTCCTTTCATCCGTCGTACCGGTCAGGTATGATTCCCTCTCCGCCGCATATACGGGAATAGGACAGCATATATATAACAATATGCCTACCGAAAACAGCAGGCATATCATCCGCATAATTTCTTTTCCGGAAAAATGTCTTTTCATATATCTTGCCTATTCTTCATTCTTATTATTTTTGTCCAACATTTTAGCTTTCTCAAAAATCCCTCTAAAATCTGGCATAGAATCCGCCGGTTGTTCCGGCAAATGAATTTGTCCGGCAGGTATTTCCGCAAGCATTGATACGTTATCCTTGCATATTGCTACCGCCAGATACTTCTCTCCGGTCCTAATTATTTGAATATATTTGTTCGCAGTCAGGCGGTAGGTTTCTATTACTTCAATATTTTTCCCACCGCTTCTACTGCCCTGAAAATTCGCAATCCATTTGGTAGCAATCCATGTTATCGCCAATACGAACAGAAATATAATCAAGACTGTGCAAAATTGTAAAAAGGAGTTCATACCATTGGACAACGCAAGCAACATATTACCCTACTACCTTTTTCACAGCTTCCAATACACGGTCTGCCTGGAAGGGCTTAACAATAAAATCTTTTGCCCCTGCCTGAATGGATTCAATAACCATAGCCTGCTGACCCATAGCCGAACACATAATAACAAGCGCTCCCGGATTGGACTCTTTAATTTTCTTCAACGCCTGAATACCATCCATTTCCGGCATTGTAATATCCATAAGAACAAGATCCGGATGGAGTTCGTTGTATTTCTCTACTGCCTTTGCTCCATTTTCCGCCTCACCGGCAACATTATATCCATTTTTTGTCAGGATATCTTTAATCATCATACGCATAAATGCCGCATCATCGCAAATTAAAATATTTTTTGCCATCTCTCTTTCTCCTATTTCCTCTCTTATTTGATAATTTCAGTTACACGAATACCAAAACTTTCTTCAATTACTACAACTTCACCTTTTGCTACAAATTTGCCGTTCACCAGTACATCAATTGGCTCTCCTGCAATTTTATCAAGTTCTATAATTGTACCGGGCGCAAACTCCAAAATCTCTGAAATTGATTTGCTTGTTCTCCCCAGTTCAACTGTCACCTCTAACGGTACATCCATAATGAGCCCAATATTCTCATTACTTAGTATCCCACTGTAATCTGCTGAAAAGTTCTGGAACTGTGCAGGCTGAATATTCATGCTCTGCATATTCATCTGCGGCATTCCCATCTGGGGCATCGCCATCTGCGGCATCCCCATCTGGGGCATTCCCATTTGAGGCATCCCCATCTGCGACATATCCATTTGAGGAGGAGCCTGCTGCATCATCGGCTGCTCTGCTGGCATAGGCGCTGGAGCTGGGGCCGGTGCCGGCGTTGGTGCCGGTTCCGGAATAGCTGTAGGCTCTTGAGCTGCATCGCCAATCCCTAACTGGTTATTCATGAAAGCATCATACAGACCCTTTGCAAAATCAATAGGGTAAATCTGCATAATCGTACTGTCTACCAAATCCCCAATCTGCATCCGAAAAGATATCTTTACAAAAGTACCCTTTAAAAATGAAGCGATATCCTCACCTGATTCAAAATCATTTAAGTCAATCAAGCTTGCATCCGGGGGGCTAATATCAATCATCTTCCCTAACATCGTGGAAAGGGAGGTTGCCGCCGAACCCATCATCTGGTTCATAGCTTCGGAAATTGCGCTAAGATGCAACTCCCCTAACTCTCCGTCGGTATTTGTACCATCACCGCCCATCATAAGGTCAGTGATAATCTTTACATCATGTTCTTTCAACACAAGTATGTTGGAACCTTCCAAACCTGCAGTATACTTAATTTGGATAAATACGCAGGGCCTTTCATAAGCATCCAACACACCTGCCCAATTTGTCAAGTCAACAGTCGGGGTGGTAATATTAACCTTTCGGTTAACAAGGGAAAACAATGTGGTAGCCGAAGAACCCATACTGATATTGGCCACCTCGCCAATTGCATCCTTTTCCACATCGGAAAGCAAATTCTCATCAATTTCCCCGGATTCGCCATCCGCAGCCGATTCCATATCCTCATCGCCATCGTCGGACAAATCCATCCCGTTCAATAATGCATTTATTTCATCTTGCGATAACATTCCGTCCATACTACTCCCCCTCTCTGATTACCGAGGTCACTCTTACAGCATACTTATCTTTGCTGGACCCCGGCAACGCGGTGAATTTCTTTAGATTTCCGACATAAATGTTCAGTTCACTGTCTACGCCCTTATCCAACCGGATGATATCACCCGGCTGCAAATTTATGAAGTCATTTACCGAAACACTGCTTTTCCCCAAAACAGCCTTAACAGGGATGCTAACCCTTCTAATAAGTGATTCGATGTATTCTCCATATGTCTCACTACTCTTCGCCTGCATCGTCGAATACCAGAACTTCGTATTCAGTTTATCAATAATATCCTCCAAAGTAAAGAATGGAAGACATATATTCATCAGACCCTCAATATCACCTATCTTTACATTCAAAGTGACAATTGCTATCATATCGCTGGGAGCAATCATTTGTGCAAACTGAGAATTGGTTTCAATCCTCTCCATCATGGGGGATATATCCAACACATTTTTCCACGGCTCCCGCATCATCTGCATACATATTATCATAAGTTTCTCTAAAATAGCCATCTCTATTTCAGAAAACTCCCTGTTTTTCTCCAAAGGATTGCCTTGCCCCCCTAACATCCTGTCTATCATTGAAAATCCAAGATTACAGGACATATCAATGAGAATATTGCCGGGCAAAGGGTTGAAATTAATAATCCCCAAAATAACCGGATTAGATAACGCATTGGAAAATTCAGAAAAAGTAACCGTTTCCGAACTCGCCACGCTAATCTGTATATTTTTTCTCAAATAAACTGCCAAATTAGTAGAAACAAGCCTGCCATAATGTTCATATATAATTTCAAGGGTACGCAGATGCTCCTTCGAGAATTTCGCAGGCCGTTTAAAGTCGTAATTCTTAACCTGCTTCTCTTCTTTTTTCTGCGTGTCATCCACTTCCAGCTCACCTGTGCTTAATGCCGCTAACAGGCTATCTATTTCGCTTTGTGACAGTACCTCACCCACTCAAGTCACCTCCTGCCTATTCGTTTAATAGGAGATTATTGGTATTTAATGTCACTAAAGGAAACACGGAAGATAAACTGCGAATCATACATTGCCTGGATACGCCTTAATATTTCCTCTTTTGCTTCTTCTTCACCATTTCCACCCTTCAAATCTTCCATTCGATAGCTACCGATTACCTCAAAAATAGCTTCTGTCAGCAAAGGTTTCTTTGCCTCCATACTCTCCGCTGTTCCAAAAGATTTGTATCCCTTATCCTTCGTATTCATGGAAAGGGCTACGCCAACCAGACACCAATGGGAACTTCCGTCTTCACTGGGCTGCAGCTCTATCGTTAAGTCGGTAATGTTATACACTTCCGTCTGCTCCATAGGAACCGTTACAACTTCCCCGTCTTCCCCACGGATTTCCAGCTTCAGCACCGAAGCAATATCGGTTACCAATTGCGTTGTTTTCTTTGCCGCTCCCATTACGCTAAACATCATAATGGATGTCAATACGATATTTACAATCAGCAATGCAAGTATCAATATAGACAATATGTTTTTCTTCATGTGAATTTTCCTCCCGCTCTTTTAATAGGAACTCATTGAGTTATAAATGCGAATCTCTACCCTTCTATTCATCGCCCGGCCTTCCGGCGTAGAATTATCAGCTATCGGCATATACTCGCCTCTTCCCGCATGTTTTACCATCGATGGGTCCAGATTCGTATTTGCAATTAGATAATTGAATACCGAAAGCGACCTTCCTCCGCTCAGTTCATCATTATTTGAATATTTGGTCCCGGACATCGGCACATTGTCCGTATGCCCCTCTATCTCAATCGTGCTTTCTGAATATCGTTCCAACATAACCCCTATCTTATCCAATACCGGCAAAGACTCTTCTTTTAAAACAGCGCTTCCCGAATCAAACAGCAACGACCCTTGTAATGTAAGCTGTACATACTGGGAAGTGATATCAATATCAATCACTCCGTCCAGGCTCTCTTCTTCAATTGCTTCCTCCACCTTCTCAGCCAATTCTTCGGACTCTTTTATCTTCGCCTCTTCAATCTTGGCTTCCGCTTCTTCAATCTGTCCTTCCGTCTGCGCCACATCCTCCGGTACGATATCCCCGTCCGATGCCTTTCCTGTGCTGTTCATAAACTCATCCAGCTCATTAAGCTGGCTTACCCCGGCGCTTACAAGAATGCCATCCCCGATTGCCGATGCCCCTGCCGTAAATATACTGAAGCTTTGAGCAAAAGACGCCGCCACCTGTTCAAATTTCTGTGCATCTACCGTAGACATGGAAAACAGCAAAACGAAGAAGCACAACAGAAGGTTCATCAAATCGGCAAAAGTATTCATCCAGGCTGCACCCGGCTTCGGCGGATCTTCTCGCTTTTTCCTAGCCAACCTCTTCACCTCCGCCTTCTTCTTGCTGTGTTGCCCTATCCTTCGGCGACAAGAATGATTTCAATTTTTCTTCTATAACGCGGGGGTTTTCCCCTGCCTGAATGGAAAGAAGCCCTTCTATCATAATTTCCTTGACCATTACTTCTTCCCCGTTATTTTCCTTTAACTTACTTGCTACCGGCGCACATACCCAGTTTGCAAGCAACGAACCATACAATGTAGTAATAAGGGCAACCGCCATATTCGGCCCGATAGCCGAAGGGTCATCCATCTTATTCAACATGTTAACAAGACCAACCAATGTACCAATCATACCCCAGGCAGGGCCCATAGCGCCAAGCGTATCCCAAAATCCAATTTTCGCTTTATGCCTGCCTTCAATGCTGATTAGCTCCGTCTCCATAATGGCACGGACTAATTCCGGATCCGTTCCGTCTACAATAAGCAGTATACCTTTTTTCAGGAAATCATCATCCAAATCTGCCGCCGCTTCTTCCAAGGAAAGAAGACCTTCCTTACGGGCAATATTGGATAACTCAATTATTTTCGTAATCATCTGCGGTGTATTTATCGTCGGCGTTTTAAAAATCAGTTTAATGCTCGCAAGCCCTTCTTTAAAGTTCTGCAGGGAATACGATGCCAAAACGCAGAACATAGACCCTCCAAGCGTGATAAATATAGATGGGGGATCTACGAAATCACCAAATGCACCCAAGCCACCGCTGGAAATAATACCAAATATAAATACGACTCCACACAATACTAATCCTAAAACTGATGCTATATCCACGAATCTTCACCCACATTTCTGCGTCAATCCGCAAAAATATCCTTTCTATACGATTTTACTAGATTTTTCACTTCTTGTCTACTTTCTTTTACAATTATTTTGCGTCCTGTCGTGAATGAAATGACCGTGTCCGGAGTCTCCTCCACCAATTCCATCAAATCCGGGTTGATTAATACTTTGACCCCGTTTATCTTTGTTACCTCAATCATCTTATACTCTCCCTTGTAATAAGTCTCCCTCAAGAATCCTGACCCATACAATCCATACAGCCTATGTATGCTTTTCAAAACAGAAGGGGAACCGTTTATTTTCAGTTCCCCATTCAGTTGTAGCTTTTTACATTATATTACTAACGCTTCAAGTTTGTCAATTCCTCCAGCATCGTATCGGAAACTGTTATGATACGGCTGTTCGCCTGAAAACCTCTCTGGGTAGTAATCATTTCCGTAAATTCCTGAGACAAGTCTACGTTACTCATTTCAAGGACGCCAGACTGCATCTTTCCGCCGCTTGCGGTAACATCCACACCAGTTCCATTAAATTCGCCGGAGTTGTTGGATGCTTTATATAAGTTATCCCCTGCCTTCTCCAAACCGGAAGGGTTGGCAAAAACTGCCGTTGCAATCTGCCCAAGGCATCTGCTCATACCGTTATCATAAGCCGCCGTAATGACCCCCGATTGGTCAACCGAGATGGATATCATCTCACCTCTCGGACGCCCTGCTTCCAGCCCTCCACTCGTACCCTTCGCCGCACTGACGGTACTGGAACCATTATTGTTTACATTAGAGCAAGTAGAGAAATCAAGGGTAATATCTTTAAACCTCTGGCCGTCTGCTGCAGCCAACCCAAGGGTAATCAACCCCTGGCCGTTTCCGCCAATGCTGATAAATTTACCGTTACCCGGATTAAATTCCAGACTTGCAGCATTATTTACATTTTTCTTTGTTACGGTAATGCTTCCGTCATTATTCAACATAATTTCTTTCACTTGGTCGTCCGTAACACTCAAACCATATAAATTAAGTAGATTTTCTGCGGTGAACGTACCGGTAGCTTCAGGAACAGCAATCGCCTGATCGAAGACAGGATTTGCTATTGAAACCATTCCACCCTTCCCATCAGGAATATCAATTTGGGTAACTGTAGTGGTTACTGTTACTCCGGTATTCGGCGTATAATATGACTTTTGCACATCAGGCTCTAAAATAGTCAAACCACCGTCTTTATCAAACTTAACCTTTGTAAAAGTGCCTGCAGTTGTGTTATCTATGCCATATACTTCGTTCAGTAAAGTAGTATTTATAGCCCCTTGAGCAATTTCCGTATCGAAAGCTACCTTTGCTGTTGTAACACCGGTTCCAGAAAACTCTACCTCACCGGTCATTGTAGCCGCACCGTTTTTAGGCGTATATTGAATCGCAGTATCTACCTCCATCGTAGTTCCGAAACTCATTTTGCCTTTTACGTCATCTGGTAAAGATGCCCCTGTGGAATCTTTAATATCATCCAATACAACATAATAACTTCCGTTGTTTTTTGTAGCATGGAAGCTGAACTTTGCCGTATACAGATACCCGGCATTGTCGTAAAATTCAAAGTTCATAATTCTGCCGGCTGCTGTCTTGACATTCTTATCGTGCCTATCAACAATCCCGGTTACCCGTCCTGCACTCGTTCCGTCCGGGTCATAGGTCTTTACCTGATCGTTCATAATCTGAAGGGCAGTTACCGTATCCGGTTTCGGTTCCCCGGTTTCCGGATCCACCTGCCATCCCATAACAGTATAACCCGTACTCGTCATAGCCAAATTTCCGGCGCCATCTACATAGAAGGAACCATCCCTTGTGAAAAAGTTCTCGCTTCCGTTGCTGACAACAAAGAAATTATCCCCCGAAATCATAATATCAAACGGGTTGTTCGTCGTCTGCGCGGAACCTTGCTGTGCAATAGCTGTATTGATTGCCCCGGTAGTAACACCAAGACCAATCTGCCTTGCATTGATACCGCCGGTTCCGGTCTCCGCATTGGCTCCGGATGCCGACTGTGTTGTCTGGTACATCAAATCACGGAATGTCACTGACTGTGACTTGTACCCTGTTGTGTTGACGTTGGCGATATTATTACCAATAACGTCCATCTTTGTCTGGTGTGTCCTAAGACCTGCTACACCAGAGAAAAGTGATCTCATCATAATTCATGACCTCCTAAATCATTGCCTAAGATGCCGCCTATCCGCCCCTTCCGTCATTCCGGGGCATCAGCCTCCTATAAGGTCCGGCTAAATAATGACCGCGCCATCAATATTAGTAAAAATACTTTCATCTGCTTCTGTCTGGTTCATGGCCGTTACCACCGTATGATTCGGTATATTAACGATAAAAGCCAGTTGATCCACAAGAACTAATGAATCATTAATTCCTTTCGCACCTGCTTTCACGGTCCCTTCCTGCAAACGTTCCATCTGATTATCCGTCAATTCTATATTGCGTTCTGCCAGACGGTTTGCCGCATGTTTGGAAAACCTTACCCCCGCAGGCTTTTCCGCACTTTCCGCGGTTCTGTTCAAAACATCCTGAAAACTAAGGCTATTTCCCGCATCCGTGCCCTTTTGGCCCTGCTTTGACTGCGTAAAATATTTTGCCTGCAGTTGCTCTATGGAAAAGAACTGATTATTTTGAATCTTCATAATCTCCTCCTCCTTGAGAATTCCTTCTCCATTCCATCCGTTATTCGCCGCTGCCTAACTCTTCCATGTACTTGGTATATTCTTCCAGTTTTTCCAAATCTTCTTTGGATACAAACTTCTTCTCGTAATCCGACATACCTGCATACATTTCATTTACCTTGTCGATTTTCTCTTTATCTTCCAGCGTCAAATCTTCCTTTGCCGGAAGTTCATCCACCGCTTCCATAAAATCGCCGATTAAATCTTTTACCAGTTCATCCATCCTGGTTGCTGCTTTACCCAGCTTATCCACAAGAGCGCCTGCCACAAACGACCTTTCATATTTCGACATCCCTTTATAGATAGCCATCACTTCATCCACATATTCTTTGTCGTCCAACGTCAGGTTCTCATAGCTCGGAAGTTTAATAATAGCTGCTGCAAGTTCCTCTGCTTTATCATAAGCATCCAAATATTTCGTATCAGCTACCCCATATACATCATCCAGCGCATACAAATTACCTTCAATGGAAACATAGGCTTTGTTGTTCTCGTAAACCACATAATCCACCATACCCTGAATTGTAGTCGTTTTTCCGGTGCTGTCCGTTGTGTTGACGCTGACCGTCTGCCCAACCAAAGTAGAGGCCCTGGATAATTCCAATGTGGCGCTCATGTTCTGCATCTGTTCCAATGCCGAGAACTGCGCATATTGTGAAACAAATTCCGTATTGGAAGTAGGCTCCAAAGGATCCTGATATTTCATCTGGGCAACCAAAAGATTCAAAAACGCTTCTTTGTCCATAGTAGAACCGTTTTTCTTCACGCTGTCTGCTATTGATGCAGCTGAATTGCTTTCTATGATTTTTCCGTCTTTTACTTGTGCTATTGCTGCCATTTTTTACTCCTTTCCATACGGTGTTGCCGTATCATTGTTTTCCGGTTTATGCCGTAAAGCTTACGGTGCTTCCTTCGGCACCAAGCGGAACTTCTTCCTCTACCGTATCTCCTTCGGATCCATCCTCCGGCGATATCCCGTTCATCCGCACTTTCCCGGATTTTTTCCTCTTGCCATCCTGCATCTGCTGCTGTCCGCTGCCATCACCGTTCAAATTCCTTTCAAAGGAATGGCTGGCTACCGTAACTTCCACTGCTTCTACCTTAAGCCCCTGCTCTTCAAAGCTATTCTTCAGTTGAACAATCTGGCTTTCGATAGCTGCCTTCACCGACTCATTCTGGGTGAGGAACTGTGCTGTTATAACACCTGCTTTAGAAGTAATACTGATATTTACCGTTCCAAGGCTTGCAGGGTTTAACTGCAATTCCATCTGTGTCATATCCGCTTTTACCTGAACCCTCATATAGTCCATAATCTGGTTCATGATATTCTGCGTGTCTGCCGTACTTTGAGCCATAGTATTTTCAAATACTACATCTGTCTTCGCCACATTGCTGCGGTTTAAAAGGTTTTCCAAAAGCATATTTCCCTGAGACGTCTCCTGTGTATTTTCCCTATGCTGGGAGCCATCCCTTTTTGCCCCTTCTTCCTTTCCCGAATGCGTTGCCGCTTCTTCTTCCACTGCCTGAGGTTTCAATCCGGTCACTTCCGTATTTTCCGTTTTGCTGCCTCCGTCAACTTCCACACTGACTTTTACAGTCTCGCCGTTGCGCTCTACCGTAACGGTATAATCTTCTTCTCCGTCAGGTATCTCCGGTTTTTTGCCATTATCAGGAACCACTGGCTCTTCCTCTACCATTTCCGGCGCTTCCTTTGCCTGCTCTAACATAGCTTCCAGCTCTTCCGGCGAAATCCCCAATTCTGTTTCCAGCTTGTTGACCGCCTCGGACGCCATCGTTAAAAGATTCTGCAAAGAATTGTAAAGGCCTTCGTCTGTCATAAGCGAAATCATGTCTTCACCTTCAATGGTCAACACAAGCTGCGTCATATTATCCGCATTCAGTAAATCAGCCATAGTCAGCCCAAGTATTTCCATTGCTGCTATCACTTCTTCTTCCGAAACACCAAGTTCTTCAGCCACTTTACCGACCAGTTCTTCTCCTGCCTTTTGTGCCTCTTCCTGCACCTGTTTATCCGTAGGTGCATCTTGGTTTTGGACTTCTTTGTTTCCTGTTTTTACCGTATTGTTATCCTCTAAACCTTTTCTGTCCGTATTCTGGACTTGCACCTTCGTGTTTCCCTGCACTGCAGTATCTTTTTGCAATGTCATGCTTTGCTGGCCGGATGCCTTACTGAAAGCATCGGAAAAATTGCCTGCCAGATTCTCCTGCAAGTTTCCTTTGGCTTTTGCAGGTGCGAAATTCATCAGTGAATTTATCTCTTTTACCGGTGAACTCGTCATCTTCTTTTCCTCCTTTCTTATAAGATTAAATTTATATAAATGTGGCAAGCCACAATTATATACCAGATTTATACAATTTTTACATTTGAACTATCTTATTCCAAATGCCTTTCCATTGCCACGCCATCCTATGTAAATCCCTTTACCAATTTTATTGATATGCTATGGCTTTAAGACTCCGGATCCATAATCTTAGTAATACGGGCCGCTATCTCCGGATCCATTGCACCTAAGATTTTTCCTCTGTCTTCTGCACTCATGACGGCAAGGATTCTGGATGCCAACCCAAGGTTATCCGTCATCGCTTCAAAGATGGATGCTGCCGCCTGCGGCTTCATTTCCGAATAAGCCTGTGCATATTCTTTGACTTCGTTGCTTTCCTCCACTTGCTGCACTACCTGTTTATACAAATATTCTGCGGTTGCCGGGTCAATGCTTTCATAATACTTTTTATATGCTTCCTCCCCCGGGCCATTTTCCGCATAAATCACTTCTTCATAAAATTCCGTCTTAATCCTCTGAAATTCTACCTGATTATCCTCAAATGTCTTTAGCCGCGCCACCTCTGCCCTCAGCTTTTCCAATTCTTCCGAATTTTCCGCACCTGTAGACTGCGCCCGCTGTAATTCCAGTTCCAGTTCCGTAATATAGTCCACTGCATCCCGCAAGTTGGTATAGCCGCCGTAATCTTCCTCTTCGACCGTCTCCTCTGCAACTGGTTCTTCCGCTGCCGGAAGTATCTTATTGATGATGGGTACATCCTTCAGCACCGGCGTTAAAACGCTGGAACCGAATCCTCCCACATCCAGCTTAATCAACAGGCATAAAATAGCCACCCAAACTACGACTATCAGTGCCGTTACGAGGAAGACCGGAAACCCTCCTCCTATCTCATCCTCACCTAACTGTTCCTCTTGCAAGGCTATTTCTTTCGCACGGCGCTTTGCTTCTTTCTTCTGCTCTTTCTTTTCTGCCTTCAGACGCTTTTTTTCTTCCGCAAGCTTCTGCTTCTCGGATTTGGAATCTATATCTGTAATTACTTCTGTTCCTGCCATTTCCTTCACCTTCTTTTCTGCCCATAGGTATAGCTGACTAGTTCATCAACTTCTTTGCTTTCTCTGGCATTTTCCTCCCTCATAAATACCTCAAAAGCATTTTCTCTCAGCTTCTCCTGGATTTTCCGTTCCTGCACTGCTTCCTGAAGCTTCTGCCGCTCTATCTCCAATGCATCCTCTGCTTTCGATACTTGAATCCTCTGGAAAGCGATATAGTCATCCATCTGTATCAGTGCATTCCTATTGTCAAGGATATCCTGAACATTTAAACTGTCTTCCCTCAGCCGTCTGCCTTCCTCTTCGTAATTCGCCTTTCTCCGGAAAAGAAGATTCAATTTTTCTTCCTCTTCATCCAAACGTTTTCTGGCTGCGGCAAATTCCATCTTCTGCTGTTCTTCCAGCTTTGTTTTCAGATTCAGTATGTTCTGCATCCTGTAAATGAATTTCGCCATGATACCCTCTAATCGTTAAACAGCTCTTCCATCATGCTTACAGCTTCTTCAAAATCAAATTTATCTTCTACTGCCTGCATTAAAAATGCATTGACAGCATCTATCTTCTCAATTGCATAATCAATATTCGGATTGCTTCCGCTTTTATACGCGCCGATATTAATCAAATCTTCCGCTTCATTATATGTTGCCAATACATTCTTCAGCTTTCCTGCCGCCTGTTTATGTTCACGCCCGGCAATTTGGCTCATACACCTTGATATACTCTGTAATATATCAATTGCCGGATAATGGTTTCTATGCGCCAGTTTTCTACTGAGCATTACATGCCCATCCAGAATACTTCTTGCCGTATCCGTAATCGGTTCGTTGAAATCATCCCCGTCTACCAAAACCGTATACAAACCGGTGATAGATCCGGTTTTGGAGCGTCCTGCCCTTTCCAGCAATTTAGGCATCTCCGAATAAACGCTGGGCGGATATCCTCTGGATACCGGAGGTTCCCCACTGGCAAGACCGATTTCCCTCTGAGCCATAGAAAAACGCGTCAGAGAATCCATCATAAGCAACACATCCTTGCCCTGATCCCTGAAATACTCCGCAATCGCTGTTGCGGTTTTTGCCGCTTTGTTCCTCTCCAGAGCCGGTTTATCGGAAGTAGCTACCACAACAACGGAGCGCTTCATACCTTCCGGTCCTAAATCCCTTTCAATAAACTCGCGGACTTCCCTTCCCCTCTCTCCGATTAGGGCAATCACATTTACATCCGCTTTCGTATTTCTGGCAAACATGCCTAACAGCGTAGATTTCCCTACGCCCGAACCGGCAAAAATACCAATTCTCTGGCCTTTGCCTATTGTAATCAAACCATCCACTGCTTTTACGCCAAGAGGAAGTACATCTTCAATAATGTCCCTGCTCATCGGATCTGGCGGCGGCGCCTCCACGGAATACACCTTGCCGCTTACCGCAATACCGTCACCTGTCGGCCTGCCTAATCCATCCAAAGTCTGCCCAAGCAAATCATCGCTTACTTGAATCGACAGCGGAAAACCTGTGTTTTCCACCATACTTCCAAATCCTATACCTTCCACTGATTCGTAAGGCATCAGTAATGTTTTTTTGTCTTTAAAACCTACTACTTCTGCCATTACCGGTTTTATTTCTTCTTTGGAATCGGGGTAAATCAGGCAGATATCCCCCAGCTTTGCTTCAGGCCCCAGCGATTCTATGGTTAATCCCACAATGTTAACCACTTTCCCCTTCATCTTGTAAAAAGTGCCTTCCGCTACTTTTTCATATTTTACAAAATTAATTGCTGCTCTCAATCTCAATCCACCCTATATGATAATAGCCTCAATTTCTGTGTCAGTTCTTCCAATTGCGTGCCAAGGCCGCAATCAAAGATTCCCCCATCCGTTTCAATAATGCAATCGTTAGCGCCTAACGTTATATCTTCAACCAGCTCCACCGAAGCATTTGCCGATAATGCGGAAGCCAATATCTCATTTTTCTTCATATTCACGTACGGATAATCTTCCTTGGATACATGAATGAGATAATTGCTGTTCCCTTCAATCTTATGCATAGTGGATGCAATCAAATGCATCACAATACTATGCTCTTTTTGCAAATCAATCCGGAAAACTTTCTCGTAAATATCTGTCAATGCCTCTACAAACTTCGGCTCCAAGCTTTTTACCAGCTCCTGATATTCCTCTTCCAGCCTTTTTTGTTCATCTAAAAGTTGCTGTCTTTGCTGCTCCACCTGCTCCACAGCCTCGTTATATCCCATATCATAGCCTTGGGATCTGGCTTCTTCATATGTATTCTGCCGGAGGTTTTCGATTTCTATCTGTGCCTCTATCAGCGCATTGGACTTAATGCTGTCCGCCTCCCTCTGCGCCGAAGCAAGAATTTCCTGTGCCTGGGCAGAAATCAATGCTAATGCTTCCCCTGATTCCTGATGCGGCACTGGGATTTCCTCTGCAGCTCCCCCTTCTTCCTTCCCACTCTCCAGCTCGCGGATTAAGGCATCTACCTCATCCGCATCCAAATCGCCGGAAAAACTGTCAAGAGAATCCATACCTGCCCCGCTGTTGATTTCCGTCAGCATTTGGCCTTCCAAAGCTTCAATTTTTTTTGCTATCTTTTCATTATTGTCAATCAGAAGTTTATCATCGTTTTGAATGTTAACCTGATGAAATTTATATATGTTGTTACTATATAACAATTTCGTCACCTCCACCTCTGGAAATAACGATTTCAGCTGAATCTTCCAGTTTCCTGATGATATTTACAATCTTCTGCTGCGCTTCTTCTACGTCCTTCATCCTGACCGGACCCATAAATTCCATATCTTCTTTAATCATAACCGCCAAACGTTTGGACATGTTGTTAAAGATTGCATTCTGTACCTGCTCGTTGGAACCTTTCAGGGCAATGGCAAGATCATTATTATCCACATCCCTAAGCACCCTCTGGATTGCCCTGTCATCAAGCAGCAGGATATCTTCGAATACAAACATCTTCTTTCTGATTTCGTCCGCCAATTCCGGCTCTTCGATTTCCAAAGTTTCCATAATGTGCTTTTCTGTTCCACGGTCTACCGTATTCAAAATCTCTACTACCGCATCTACACCGCCGATAATGGTGTAATCCTGATTTACTAATGTTGACAGTTTGGATTCCAAAACTTTCTCCACCTCTTTGATAACGTCCGGGCTTGTTCTGTCCATCACTGCGATACGCTTCGCCACATCCGCCTGTCTTTCCGGCGGAAGGGAAGATAAAATCAGTGAAGACTGCGCCGGCGATAAATATGACATAATAAGCGCTATCGTCTGAGGATGCTCATCCTGAATAAAGTTCAATAGCTGAGAAGCATCCGTTTTCCTTACAAATTCAAAAGGTTTAACCTGCAACGATGCCGTCAGCTTACTGATAACATCCATCGCGCGATCGGAACCAAGTGCTTTTTCCAACAGCTCTTTTGCATAACCGATACCGCCTTCTGCAATATATTGTTGAGCCAGACAGACTTGATAGAATTCTTCTATAACCTCTTCTTTTAGCTGCGGCGTAACGCTTCTTGTATTTGCAATCTCCAATGTCAGTTCTTCAATTTCTTCTTCTTTTAAATGTTTAAATATTAAGGCTGACCTTTCCGGCCCTAAAGCAATCAAAAGAATCGCCGCCTTCTGTAGGCCTGTAATCTTCTCCTCTGTTCTGGCCATTATCCTTTACCCCCAGTCCTCATTGAGCCAGTTTCTCAGCAGACTGGCAGCCGCCTCCGGATTTTCATCCACAAATTTATCAATCAATTTCCTTGTTTCAGACTGATCGTCAAAAACAATATCCTCTTTGTCCTCTGGTACAGACTGGAGCAAAGATTCCACAGAAAGCTCTTCGTCCTGTGCTTCCTCTTTCTCTCCCCGCATGCTTCGGAATATAACAAATCCGAGCAAAGCCAATATAACGACAATCAGCACAATCTGCACCACATCCGCAACGGATACGTTAAAGCCTTCACGGTCAAAAAATACATTTTCCCGGTATGCAACAATTGTAATATTTTCGGAATTG
This sequence comes from uncultured Kineothrix sp., assembly GCA_910588855.1. Taxonomy (GTDB): domain Bacteria; phylum Bacillota; class Clostridia; order Lachnospirales; family Lachnospiraceae; genus Kineothrix. The sequence continues at coordinate 39,906 of CAJUSR010000024.1, forward strand.
ATTCCTGTTGCATTCGCAACCACACTGTACAAATCCGGATCTACGTCAATCCTGGTTCTTCCTTGATTGTTCGCTTTATATTCTTCCCATGAAATACCGTCCAACAGCCCTTGGCTGCTCGCTTCTTCCTCACGGACTACATTATAGTCAATCGCCGTAACAGCAATGGAAGAATCTGCATAAACAATCAGACCCGCAGGAATACTTTTGCTTGTAATCGTCTCATTAGGCACATAATCCCTGGATTCCTCGCTTATTGTCTCACTGCTGTTTGCGGAATTCTGAAATTGATATGTTGTATTGTTCTCCGTATTGGAATCCGTTCCCGGAACCCCTCCGCCGGAGTTCGTGCCTTCCGAATTAAAAATATCCTCATGGCTCAAAAGCCCTTGTGTCTGTCCTTCGGGTGCTGAAAAAATATGTTCCGTTGATTCCGTTGAGGAAAAATCCAACGACAAATTGCTTGCAACCTCAATATTGTCAAATTCATTGGTTCCAAGCAAAACCCTTTTTACTTCATTTTTTACAAGATTCTCCGCCTGAGACTTCACATTCAGCTGGGAAGTGGCAACCCCTGACATGGTATAATTATCATCGCCGGAAAAGAGCATATTCCCTTCCGTATCTAAGATTACAATGTTATTTGTCGTCTTATTCCCGATAGCCGTAGCCACTGCCCTTGCCAGAAAAGCTGCATTATCCCCGGTAAATTCCCCATCGATCTCCAAAACGATGCTGGCAAAAGATTCTTCTTCAGAGGATATAAGCGTTCCATCATTTTCCGCTATAGAAAGCTCCACTTTGGCGCTTTTAATTGCGGAAAACTTTCCGATAAACTGCTTTTCTAACTTGCTTTCCATATAAAGCTGGTATTTTTTCTGCTTATCCGATTCCGTCGTACCGAACCCGCCATCCGTCACCTTGTCAATGGTGTATGTATCGGAGCGGATATCGTTCGCACCGAGCAAAAGCTCCGCATCGGATACCTGCTTTTCCAAAACTTTAATCTGAAGCCCGTCATCGGACACTACATATGTAATCCCTTCGCCATTTAAAAGCTCCACCACCTGTGATGCCTGTTTCGTTGTCTCACATTGCATCAACTGGACATATTGTGGTCTGGTAAGCACGGCTGCAACAATCGAAATTGTCAAAACAATACCTGCCATAGCCGAAATTATAAATGTCTTTTGTTTCGCCGTGAATTTATTCCACCATTCAAGAACCTTATTTAAAAGCCCTTTCAATCTATCTGCCATCGTTAAGTCTCTCCTTATCTGATTTTATTCTATCAGATTTTTTTAGATTTGTATCTGCATAAGTTCTTTATATGCATCCAGCAATTTATCGCGGACTGCCACCGTATACTGCAGGGCTGTTGCCGCCTTGTTCATTGCTACAGATAGATCGTGTGTATTATCCGTCTCGCCAAGCATCCAACGGATTTCTTCATTTTCCATATCCGAAAGATAACTGTTGGTGGTGTTTATATTCTCAATTGCTTTTTGAAAAACACTGTCAAAAGACAAATCCGGTTTTTCCAGTGCCTTCTGTCCTATCGGACTGCTTTCGGCCGCCTGCCTTATGGCTGCCGACCCTATATTATAAAACGATGAAATATCCATAATTCCCTCCATTTTTAAGACCCTTTTACATTTTTCCTATTATGCCTTGCCTATTTCCAATCCTTTCATTGCCATTGCCTTTGTAGCATTGAAAGCCGTGGAATTTGCTTCATATGCCCTGCTGGCATCTATCATATTCGTCATTTCTGTAATGATGTTGACATTGGGATACATCACATATCCGTTTTCATCTGCATCTGGATGGGATGGGTCATACACCATCGTCATATCTGTCTGCGTATCCTCGAAAACTCCGTCTACCTTTACACCGTCTCCCGAATATTTGTCCCTTGCCGAATTTAGCACACGGCTGAACGGTGTATGGGAATTTTTTTCTGCAAAAGTCACTACTTTCCTGCGGTAAGGTGTTCCATCCGCAGTACGTGTCGTATTCGCATTCGCAATATTTTGCGAAATAATATCCATGCGGTACCTTTGTGCCGTCAAGCCGGACGAATTAATATTAAAAGCCGAAAAAATACTCATATCCCTTTCTCCTCACCTTTATTTCATAACCATCTGAAGATTTTTAAATTCCTGGCTCAAACATTCTACCAATCCGTTGTATTTCAACTGATTCGCTGCCAGTGTTACATTTTCCGTTTCGATATCCACGTTATTACCGTCTACACGATAAGAATAATTTGCTGAATCCGTATATGTACGCGGGTTTAACCTATTAATCTTCAAGTCCGCTACTTTCGCATCCATAGATTTGTACCGGGAATGCCTAAGTGCCTTGGACAGTTCATCTTCAAACGCCACATCCTGCCTCTTATAGCCAGGTGTAGTGGCATTAGCAATATTATTGGCGATGACATCGTTGCGTATCCAAGCCGCATCCGCCGTCTTCTGTAATACATTGATATAATCAAATGCACTTGTATTAATCATTTTACTCTCCTTTTTAACAGCCTAATTAAAAATATTACTGACCACTCTCTTCTATTATAAATAATTTATAAAAAAAGACAAGATTTTTTTGTAATAAAAAAGGATTTATGACTAATTTCCTAAATCCCTTTTGTTTCCGGACGGCTTCCATGCCATTTATTTATTTTTTATTTTCTTCTTTTATTTTTTCGATTTCGTCAAATACCACATCGTTCAAAACCTTGATATAAGTTCCTTTCATACCGGAAGAACGGGATTCAATAACACCGGCGCTTTCAAATTTCCTAAGTGCATTTACAATCACTGAACGGGTAATCCCTACTCTGTCTGCAATCTTACTGGCTACCAAAATGCCTTCCATCCCACCCAGTTCATCAAAAATATGGGTAATTGCTTCCAATTCGGAAAAAGACAATGTACTAATTGCAGAGCGCACCACTGCAAGCTTCCGGCTCTCTTCCGCACTTTCTTCATTCACGGCGCGCAGCATTTCCAGCCCTACTACAGTAGTACCATATTCACATAGGATGATATCATCAATGTCGTACTGTCTGTCGCACTTATAAATAAACAAAGTTCCAAGCCGTTCCCCTGCTATCTCAATTGGAGTGATAATTGCCTGAAATTTCCTTACGTCTATGTTCTCAAACCCCAGCGTCTCTAAGTTCACATTTTCCTTTGTGGATAATACGGCAAGCATCCTTTCATTCAGCATAGAATCTATAAATCCGCCCACTTCCCCTGCAATGAGGCCATTCATGGACTCCCCGCCAGAAGCAGCGCCCACACCGAGAATCTTGCCTTTTTTGCTGATAACCAGTACATTGGAAGACAAGATTTCACACAAAACATGGCAAATATCATTAAAAACCACTTTGCTTGAATTATTATTATGCAATAATTTTCCTATTTTGCGTGTCTTATCCAACAATTGTACGCTACTCATGAACTTACCTCCGTTTTCCCCTTTGCATCAAAATAACATACCAGCAACCGGTTCCGAAGTCCGCTCCCCTAAAACCATTGCCTATTTTGTTCATTGTAACACAATATTTTCTTAACATCAACGATTTCAAGGCGAATTTTGTTAAAATTTATTTATTTTACAGACAATTTCAGAATACACTCCATCCTTTTCCCAAATTTGTTAATTATTGACTTTACTCACTACCTGTCCGCATGTTTCATTGGCACAAACAAGCTTATTCCCTTTCTCTAACATGACGGAACCGCACTCGGTACATTTTTTGTCCGAAGGTTTCTGCCAAACCATAAACCCACATTCAGGGTTGTCAATACATCCATAATATTTTCTTCCCTTTTTCGTTTTCTTAAGGACAATATCCTTGCCGCACAACGGGCAGGCAATCCCTATCTTTTCATAATATGGTTTCGTGTTGCGGCATTCCGGGAATCCAGGGCAAGCTAAAAATCTTCCATGAGGCCCGTATTTAATTACCATCTGTCTTCCGCAGATATCACACTCCTCATCGGACAGCTCATCCGCGATGTTTACATGTTCCAGTTCCTTTTCCGCACATTGTACGGCCTCTTCCAAATCCGGATAAAAGTTAGAAATTACAGTCTTCCATTTTACTGTTCCTTCTTCCACCCCATCCAACAGCGCTTCCATATTAGCTGTAAAATTCACATCCACAATGCTAGGGAAGGCTTCTTTCATAATATGGTTAACCACCTCACCAAGTTCCGTCACATAAAGGTTTTTATTTTCCTTTACCACATAACGCCTCGCCAATATGGTCGTTATCGTAGGGGCATAGGTACTCGGGCGCCCAATCCCCAGCTCTTCCAACGCCCGTACCAGCGATGCCTCGGTGTAGTGAGGAGCCGGTTGCGTGAAATGCTGTTTATAATCGAATGACTCCCATTGCAGCTTCGTATTTTTATCAATGCTCTTTATCAGTGTATTATTTTCTTCCTTTTCCTCATCCTGCGTGTAAACACTCATAAAACCATCAAAAACAACTTTTGAAGCCGCAACGGTAAAACGATGCCCTCTGCTGTCTATTTTTACGGAAGTCGTCTCATATTTCGCCGGATTCATACGGCTTGCCACAAACCGCTTCCATATCAATTGATAAAGCCTGAATTGCTCTCTTGACAGGGATTCCTTCATCTGTGCCGGTGTTCTGGAAATATCCGTAGGACGGATTGCCTCATGCGCATCCTGTATCTTTTTATCCGTTTTCTTTTCCACAGCCGATACAGCGGCATATTCCTCACCATAGGACTTAGCAATATATTCCTTGGCGGATTTCTCCGCTTCCTCCGATACTCTTGTCGAATCGGTACGAAGGTAAGTAATCACACCTACCGTACCATTCCCTTTAATATCAACCCCTTCATATAACTGCTGCGCCAGGCGCATTGTTTTCTGGGTAGAAAAATTCAACACCTTGCTGGCCTCCTGCTGAAGGGTAGATGTAGTAAATGGAAGCGGGGGTTTCTTGGTTCGCTCCCCTTTTTTCACCTCTGCCACTTCATAATCCGCGTCCTGCAGTTCTTTGATGATTTTCTCTAACTCCTGCTTTGAGGAAATAGCAGCCTTTTCCCCATTCGTTCCATAATATTTTGCCGCAATCGGCTTTTTCTCCCCTGAAACCCGCAGCAAAGCATCCAAAGTCCAATATTCTTCCGGGATAAATTCATTGATTTCTTCCTCCCGGTCACAGATAATGCGCAATGCTACTGACTGCACCCGCCCTGCGCTTAATCCTCTCTTTACTTTCGCCCAGAGAAGCGGGGAAATACGATACCCTACCATACGGTCAAGAACTCGCCTCGCCTGTTGGGCATCAACCAAATCCATATTGATTTCGCGGGCATTTTTCAAGGATTCTTTCACGGCATTCTTTGTAATCTCATTGAAAGTAATTCGGTATACCTTCTTACCTTCCAACTTTAAAGCCTTCCATAAATGCCATGAAATCGCTTCGCCTTCCCGGTCAGGGTCCGTTGCCAGATAAATTTTTTCCGCTTTTTTCACTTCTTTACGGAGATTCGCAAGAATATCACCTTTTCCCCTGATTGTAATATATTTTGGTTCGTAATCGTGTTCTACATCTACGCCCAACTGGCTTTTGGGTAAATCCCTTACATGGCCGTTGCTAGCCGCCACCTCATAGTTTGGGCCTAAAAATTTTTTAATTGTTTTCACCTTTGCCGGTGATTCCACTATTACCAAATACTTTGCCATAAAAATTCTCCATGCCGCTTCGTCATTTTGTATTTAATCTGCATCACTATACAATAATTCTTTGCCAGTTGCAAGCCATATTATAAAAAATTTATATTTATAACCTCTTAATAAACTGGTTGGCAGCTATCCGTTCTGCTTTTCCCTCCAGACAAATCTTAGATAAAATATGGATAAGAAGACGGTATCCTATCTGCGTCTCCTGCATCAGGCAGTCTGTATCTTTCGGATAAAAATCAAGGGCATCCATGACCCTCTCTTCCAATATACTCTCCTTGCCCCTTTCCTGTTCCTGGCAAAAGCATGTTCCCTCCATGTCCAATTCTATTTTTCCGGCATCTTCCGGTTTGATGCCCAAACCGCTTTCTTCCAGCAATTCTTTTACAGAAGTAAACAGACCGGCGCCTTGCTTTAGCATACGGTTACAGCCCTGACTTAGCGGGTCGGTTACACGGCCAGGAAGGACATAGACTTCTTTTCCTTGTTCCAGCGCCATATCCGCGGTAATCAATGTACCGCTTTTTGCCCTCGCTTCTATAATAAGTACCAAATCCGCAAGCCCGCTGATAATCCGGTTACGGCGCGGGAAAAGCCCAGGCGCAGGCGGAGTGCCGGGCGGATACTCGGATATGATTGCACCATTTTCCTTTGCTCCATTATAAATCCCTCTGTTTTCGGAAGGATAGCATATATTTGTTCCACACCCCAAAACCGCATAGATTTTACCCCCTGCTTCCAACGCAGCTTTCTGGCTGATACCATCAATCCCCCTCGCCATACCGCTGACAATATTCATCCCTGCCATCGCCAAATCCCTTCCACACACTTGAGCCATCAGCTGACCATAACCCGAACATTGCCTTGCACCGATTATAGCAATGGAAGGGATATCTTCTTGCGGCAGCTCCCCTTCTACATAAATGCCATAAGGCATATCCGGGATATTTTTCAACCGTTTGGGGTAGCGGGGATGATATATGGAATAAAAACAAATGCCCTTTTTATGCAATTCTTCATATTTTTGAAAAATATTGTTTTTGGTTTTTGCTAAAACAAGCGCCTTTGCTTTCTTTTCGGAAATCACTTCTATCATATCCGATACCTTCATTTCATATACCTCTTTCGGAGAGCCTGCATAGTGAATTAATTTTTCAATGGTACGCCTACCAACCCCTTCTACTCCTGTCATCCAGCAAAGATACGGCTGTTGTTCCTTCCAACTCCCCTGACATTCATTCCGTTCTTCTATGTTCCCCAATATTTTTCTCCTCCCATTCTACACTCCAAAGCTTCTTCTATATGTATTCCTTCCACTTTTTCACTTCCGTCCAAATCCGCAATGGTCCGCGCTACTTTCAAAACCCGGTAATAACATCTAACGCTCATCTGCGTTGATTGGAATGCCTTCTCCATAAGCAGCTCTTCTCTTTTATCCAGATAACAATAATTTTTCAACTCTGCCAAAGGAAGCAATGCATTGTATTTATAATCCTTACCCGCATATCTTTCCTCTTGCATTTTTCTCGCCTGCATCACCCTATTCCGGATACACGCGCTTGATTCCTCCCAATTGCCCTGCGACAACTGCTTTGCCGTAATCCGGGATACCCCGGCACACAAATCAATCCGATCCAGAACCGGTCCGGAAATATGCCCTTGATACCTTTTCATCCTTTGCGGTGTACAAGAACACTTTCCCATGTCCGGGTAATAGCCGCAAGGGCACGGATTCATCGCCGCTACAAACATAAAATCACAGGGGAATGTATAATCCCCTCCCAACCGGACAATACGGATTTTCTTCTCCTCCAAAGGCTGTCTAAGCATATCTACAATATTTGTCTTAAATTCAGGCAGCTCATCCAAAAACAAAATTCCTTTATGAGCCAGGCTAATCATACCAGGCTTTACCATTTTCCCTCCCCCGGACAATGCCTGTGCCGTTATTGTATGATGGGGATTCATAAAAGGACGCTTTTTTATCAATGAACAATCATCGGTCAGCAGCCCTGCAATACTGTAAATAGAAGAAACTTCCAAACTCTCTTCTTCCGTAAGCGGTGGTAAGATACCAGGAATCCTTTTGGCTATCATCGTCTTTCCGGAACCGGGCGGGCCGATTAAAAGCAGATTATGGAATCCTGCAGCCGCAATCTCAGCTGCTCTTTTGGCCCCGGCCTGTCCTCTTATTTCCCCAAAATCCAATATATTTCTACCGTCATCCGCTTTCATTCCCTTTTGTTTTTTATCCTTTTGCCTTTTATCCGTTTCTTTTTCAATCGTATACCGTTTACCCTCTTTCAGGTATTCCATGACCTCCTGCAAATCCCTCACACCTATAATTTCAATTCCGTCAATGAGCTTTCCTTCCCTATCGTTTCTGGCCGGAAGCAAACATCTGACAATCCCTTCCTCTTTCGCCTTCTTAACCAATGGAAGCACTCCCCTTACCGGATTGATATTCCCGCCGAGTCCCAATTCCCCTACTACCAGCATACCGTCAGTACATTCCTTTGAAATATGTCCAAGAGCCTTCAGGATGCCTACTGCAATAGGTAAATCGAAGGCCGTTCCCTCCTTCCTGATATTTGCCGGAGAAAGATTCACGGTAATCCGCATGGGCGGCAGCGGAATACCTGCGTTTTTCAACGCTACCCTTACCCTCTCCCCGGCCTCCTTCACTTCACTGCTTAAATACCCAACCAACATAAAGCCAGGCAGACCTTGGGCAATATCCACTTCTACATGGATAAAAATAATATCCATGCCAAGAACTGCCGCCGATAAAATTGTACTGAACATAATGCCTCCTGTGATTTTTTATGCTAAAAAATTGTCATAAAATGAAAATATGGGAGAATCCCCGATTAAAATTTAGATTAAAATTAATATCAATATTAACATTAGGATTAACATTAACACCGATATAAACATTGATATGACATCAATTTAAGAAATATATTTCTGTACGGCCGGACAACTACCAGCCGTACAGAAAATATTTTAAGAAATCCGAACAATGATATGATTGGCTATTCCATGCCTTTCTCTTCTGCTATTTTCGCCTTTTCCCCTGTCCTGTCCGCCGTTTCTTCCTCTGCATTTCCTTCTAATGCTCTCCTTTGCCCGTCTCTTCCTCCGCAGATTCCGCTAATGCTTCTTCTTTGGATGCTTTTTTCTCTACAGCTTCTTCCAGTGCTTCCCCCTTGGATGCCTCTTCTTCTGTAACTTCTTCTAATGCTTTCCCTTGGGCTGTCTCTTCCTTTGCAGGTTCTTCTAGTGCTTCCCCTTTAGCCGCCTCTTCGTTTGCAGATTCTTCTTGGGCAATCCCCACCTGCATCTCCGCTTCCTTCGGTACCGGTACAGGGAATCCGTTTTCAATCAAAGTCTGGGTATCAATCACGTAACGGTTATCCATTGTCTTCATAATATCCGTTACTTCTATCTCTTTGTAATTCCTGTCACCTAAATCAATGATATTGTTGTCTTTAAAGCCCAATACCATAGGCCGTAATACATTTTCCTCATTATTGCGGATTACGATTGCCTTTTCCCTTGTACTCAATTCCACACTGACGCCCGGTATCAATATGTTGATGGACTGAATGAGCGCATCCACGATTGCCGGTTCAAAAACTTCCGGGTTTCCAAGCAAATGCTTAATAGCAACCACTTCCGATTCCGGCGGCAAAGTTAAACGCATTGCAGTCATCGTGTCATACGTCTCCGCAACCATAAGCACTTTCGCCCCCAGCACGACTTTCCCCATATTATCCAAATTGCCTGCCCTTGCATCCCTTAATGCCTTACTCATTTGGACACACAGCCTCTTAACTGTCGGATCCCCGGGGAAAACATTCCCTACCAATTCATGCCCTGCCATCTCATAAGTATCAATTACACCCAATTCATCCTCTGTCCAGTGGTCTTTCTTTGCAATCGCATTTGGAATGGACAGCTTGCCGATTTCATGAACCAGTGCCGCAATAATGACATTTATCTGATCTTCCCTCTTCATATTCAGGACATGTGCCATCATTGCGCTTAAAATAGCCACATTTAAAGAATGTTTATATATGTAATCTTCTTTACTCCTCAAGTTCTGGATGAAATTAATTTTTTTATTCAGATATCCATACCGCTGTAAAATATTATTCACAATGGACTGAAGCTTAGGGCTCTTCTTTTTATCCTGTTTAATCTTATTCAGTTCTTCCCTTATTGCAAATACAGTCATCGTTTGGAAACGTTCAAACAAAATGTCTTCCTGTGTCATCGGAGGTACCGGTTCAGCCGGCTCCAAAATAAACAGCCCAAGCAGCCCAAATGTCCTTATACTCTGGATGCCTTGATAAGTCAATTTGGAATTGCGCTCATAAAGCAAAACTCCGTCTTTATTATAAATCGGCCTTGCCAATCTCATCCCTTGTTTTAATCTGTCCGTTTTGACAAAAAGCATATAGCTCCCCCCTTATCTGTCGTCTTTATTCTTTTTCAAACCCTTTTCTCAATTTATTCAATGCCCTTTTTTCTATACGTGATACATAACTCCGGGATATCCCAAGCCTTTCCCCTATCTCCCTTTGCGTTACTTCTTTCCCCGTAGCAAGCCCATACCGCAAAAAAATAATCTCTTTCTCCCTTTCTTCCAGATTCTGCAATATCCGTTCCAGTTTTTTCAGATTCACAGCAAGCTCCATCCGGTCTATAACATCAATCTGCTCCGACTCTATAATATCCAGCAAATTAATCTCATTGCCTTCTTTATCGGTCCCTATCGGTTCATACAAAGAGACTTCCTTTGAAGTCTTTTTCTTGGAACGTAAAAGCATCAGCAATTCGTTATCAATACATCTGGATGCGTATGTACTAAGTTTGCCCTTGCTGGAATCGAAAGAAGAAACTGCTTTAATTAGTCCAATCGTTCCAATGGATATCAAATCTTCCATCTCCTCGTCTACGTTCTGATACTTTTTGGCAATGTGGGCAACCAGACGTAAGTTGCGCTCAATCAGAATCTCCCTCGCTTCTTTGGCTTTTTCACTGCCTCCTTTTTGCAGTATCTGGATATAACGGGCTTCTTCCTCTGCGGTTAAAGGTTTCTGAAAAGTTTTCAAAAGGCGCCCCCAAAGTCAATTTATTATATTCTATGACTTTGCCGCTCTTCTAGTGCCTTTCCCAATTCACTAATTCTAATTATATATATTATACAAATTTTTTGAAAAAAAGGCAATATTTTTAGGATAATTTTCTTATTTACTTTTATCCGACTAAAAATTCTGCATATTTTTCCGCATCTGCCCGATGGCAGCTCACGTCTAGACGGATGCCCTCCTCCAAATATTCCTGCCCAAATACTTTCGCATGTTCCATAAAATAGGACATTCCCTGCCCCTGCTGGTATGGGAAAAGGAATTTTGCCCGTATATATTCTGCATAAACTTTTTCCTGTATCATCTCCACAAGTTCTTCAAGCCCCTGGGTCGTTTTTGCAGACATATATATTTTGTCTTCCCCTACCCTTTTGGGTATTTGTTCCATGCCGCATAAATCCGCTTTATTATATACATAAATAACGGGGATATTTTTTGCTCCGATTTCCAGAAGAGTTTGCTCCGTCACCTGAATCTGCTGTTTATATTCCGTGTCGGAATAATCTACCACATAAAGAAGCAAATCCGCATTCTTTACTGCCTCCAGCGTAGAGCGGAACGCCTTAACCAAACCATGAGGCAGTTTATGGATAAAACCTACCGTGTCAGCTAACAGAATCTCCCTATTGTTCCCCATGTCAATCTTTCTGACTGTAGTATCCAATGTGGCAAACAACATATCTTTTTCCACAACCTTTTTTTCTTCATCTTGGAGATACCTGTCTACCATAGCATTCATGAGCGTTGATTTCCCGGCATTGGTATATCCTACCAAAGAAACTTTCGGAATCCTTGATTTTGCCCTACGTTTGCTCTGGTTTTCCCGCTCTTTTGCAACTTCGTCCAGCTCCCTGCGTAGCTGTGCCAGCCTTTTTTCTATTTTCCTTCTATCCAATTCCAGCTTTTTTTCACCGGCTCCTTTGCTGCTCATGCTTCCGCTGGCTCCCCCCTGCCTCGTCAAAGCATCGTGCATACCCACCAGCCGAGACATGAGGTATTGCAGCCTTGCCGTTTCTACTTGAAGCTTGGCCTCCCTCGTCTGCGCCCTCTTGGAAAATATGTCCAAAATCAATGCAGTCCTATCCATCACCGGCTTTTCCGTTTCTTTTTGAAGATTCCGCAATTGGGAAGGCGTCAATGAATTATCAAAAATGATAATGTCCGCTTCCAGCGCTTTCGCATATTCTTTCACTTCCCTTACTTTTCCGGTTCCGATATAAAACGCTTTGTTTATGCTGTCCATTTTCTGTACGGCCACCCCTTCTACCGACATGCCGCAAGCCTTTGCCAATTCCCCCAGTTCTTCCATAGAACGCTCAAAATTACCATCCTCCCCGGTATCTGCGCCTACTAGTATTGCCCGCTCCTTCTTTTCCATTCCTTCCATCCGTCGCTCTTCTCCCATCTTTTTTCCTACACTATCTCATTGATAAAAACATGGCTCAACTGTTTGATTTCTTTTAATTTTCCCAAAACCTCCTGCTCGTCCTCTCCATCAAAGAAAGCAAAGCATTCCTCTGCCTTCTGGTATCCGAACACCCATGCGGCCAGCCCCTCTACGCCAGCCGTACATTCAAAAACAGCTCTTTCCTCTTCGCTTCCAAAACCAATGCCATTTTCCCTTTTTTCAAAAACATAAGCCTCTCTTCCCCCACTCGCCAAAAGCACTTCCTCCCGCTTATGGATTAACGCCTCATCTGTTCCTATCCGGCATTCCCAAACTCCGTCGTTTGAAAGCAAAATGGAATCTTTGACCAAAATAGTTAAAACAACTTCTTTTCGTTTTGCCCGTAATAATGAAAGCATAGCACGTACATCTACAATCCGTGCCATTATGGAAGGCTGCCTTTTCCCGGAGGCATACACCGGGCATAGCCCTTCCTTGCAGGAAAAAACCGCTTCTTGTATTTCTCCCTTGCCTTCTTCTTCCGTATAAAAATAATATCCTTCCACTTTGCCGCCTTGCCCATAACGGATATGAATCCCTCCGTTTTGGACCTGCAATTCCTTTTCCATCGTCCGAAAATAAAGCTCATCCCTTTTTATAAAAACGTCAGCTTCTTTTTCCAGGCTGGAAAAAGCATATTCCGCTAACCGGAAATATTCTTCCTCTTTTAACGGACAGATTTCCCCTTTTCCCTTCCACAAATACTCTTCCTTATCATAAATATACGTAAACTGATACGGCAAATAAATATTAGGGTTTGCAGGCATCAAAAAAGCAAATGGTTGCTCTTTTTTTCTTATGAAAGATAAAGCGGCTTTCAAAATCCTGTCCATATAGCCTCTATGCCGATATTTTTCTTTCGTTGCCACCCCTACAATATAATAGATTTCCTGTTCCATAAACCTATCCCCTACCCGTATCCGCATGGGATACGGGGATAAATACAGCATGGAAACAGCCTCCTCCCCTATCTGCAGACAAAACGCATGGTTTTTTCTCGCTTTTTCTTCAAAATAATAGTCCGTAAATTCCTTGGAATCCTCCCAAAAAACTTCTTCCCACAGCCCCCTAAGTTTTAGGCACTCTTCCCCGTCCAACTCCTCTATCCATTGCGCTATCTGCATTTTCTCATGACTTCCCTTCTTCTTTTGGACACCCTTTGCACCCTGTACATTTTTCTTGTGCAGTTACATCTTCCGTATAATAATTAACCGGACTGGTCAACAGACAAATTGCCTGGGAAGAAATCCCTTCCCCGCTTCCTGTAAACCCAAGGCCTTCTTCCGTAGTCGCCTTAACATTTACCTGAGAAATATCAATTCCCAGCGTATTCGCAATATTTTCCCTCATTTTATCAATATAAGGACGCATCTTCGGCGCCTGTGCTATTATAGTTGCATCGATATTCTCTATCAAAAAACATTCTTTATCCAGCAATTCCCCCACATGCTCCAATAATTTCAAGGAAGAAATTCCCCGAAAAGCCTCATCCGTATCCGGGAAATGTTTTCCGATATCGCCAAGGGCCGCCGCCCCCAGCAAAGCATCCATAATGGCATGTAGAAGCACATCCGCATCGGAATGCCCGAGAAGCCCTTTTTCAAAAGGTATTTTCACCCCTCCGATAATTAAATCGCGTTCCTTTGTCAATTTGTGTACATCATAACCCATTCCTATTCTCATATCCGTCGTATCTATCCTTTCTTTGCCTTATATGGCCCAATTGCCAAACAGCCTGCCTGGTAACATAGTTCGACACCTGAACCTTTCTATTATTGTTTCTGTTTACTATTTTATGTTCTTCTATTAATGGCACATTGTAAGTCAAATACCCCGCTGCAAGCAACGGGGCATCAAACTTGCAGCGCTGCAGAGCAGCGGGGTATTTGACCCTCGCGGCAGTCGCCAAATGTGCATGTAAACATGCCCACTTGGCTCATTGCTCGCGGGAATAAAAGCCATTTAATAAGTATTTCCAAAATTATAACATTATTTTCTCAAAATAGGAAGGATTCATACTTTTTGTTCGCTTTATAGACTTATAGACTTACACGGGATTTACATGACCTATAAAAGCTGCTTTACCATTTTATACCTTTATGGCGTGGTAATTTCCTATTGGGATTCAAATACCATATTCTATTCCATGAAAAAAACAATTTTTACTTCCAGCAAAAATTTAGCGCCATACCGGATTGGAAGAGGCCGGCAGGAAAGCAGGCTGCAGGGCAGAAAAATTTCCATTTACACCATTCATGTAAAAATGCATAATCTATATAAAAATAGAGCAATTTTAAGGAATGTTTATGAAACCTTCTACTTATTATATAGGGGTTACAGGTATTATCGAACGCATTGAGCCGATACGGAGTGAATGCTGCAATCAGATTATATCCATACGTACCGTAGACGGGGTTATTAACTTTATCCTTTCGCCCGGCACTTATGTGGCAGATAATGTTCCTTTGCGGAGGGGTATGCGTATTACCTCATTTTACGATGCAAATCAACCGGTTCCTCTGATTTATCCTCCCCAATATCAGGCGGCTTTTATTGCCCGTACCGAGCCGGGGGAAAACATTATGGTCGCATATTTTGACGGCAATCTCCTTTCTTCCGAAAATCCGCTTCAGTTGAATATTGGTTCCGGTACCCGTGTGACTACTGCTAACGGTCAGCGTTATACATGCAGTATTGGCAATAATCTTCTCATGGTATATTATGGGGCAACTACAAGGAGTATCCCACCGCAGACTACACCGGAAAGAATCATCGTTTTCTGTTAAAAACCTGGATAAATGCCCGACAACGGACGTAGATAAAATGAAAAGATGATACAAGAGCAGGCAAATGGAATGCGAACTTTGTTCGCAGGTGCCTGCTTAATGATAAGGTATCCTCCCGCTTCGCGGGTGCCTACTTGATGATAAGGCATCCTCCCGCTTCGCGGGCCCCTCCTTACCATAAATTATGGAGATAACGGGACTCGAACCCGCGGCCTATGCGTTGCGAACGCATCGCTATCCCAGCTTAGCTATATCCCCGCATACGTATATTGTATCATATGGAGGATAAAAATCAAGCAGAAAATATAATTCTGAGATAGCGTTTTGTAGGTTTGTCAAACATATGTTACACCGACCGTAAATAATCCCTTAATAC
>CAJUSR010000025.1 GCA_910588855.1 uncultured Kineothrix sp.
GTGTAATGTTATCTTACATCAGTTTGGAGGTTTACACAAACTTTGGGATACTCCCTGTCCAAAAAGATTGTTCCCTTTTAGGGGAACAATCTAATCTTTTTTATCAATACTATCTTTTAACTCAGCAAGTAATTTTAACAGAAAAAGTGGTAACGTCACGCCCATTCTTCCAGCATTTTCCAATATGGATAATAGTTCATTAATAATCAGCCATATGGTAATAAGTAAACCAAACATTGTATTATTATTTGATTGTAGATGCATTTCTTCTGCAAATTTAAATATCAAGAAGTCTGTGCTGATAGCTACAAAAATGGTAAGAATATAGCCAACCTTTTTATATATTCCTATTATACTTGCTTTGCTGCTCCAACCATATTTAGGATTATAGGGATACTGCAAACTTTCTTTTTTGGCGGCTAGCATTCCTGAAACATAGTCAGCTATCATAAGTATAGTAAGTAATAGCAAAGCTGAAAACAATAATCCTGATTTGTTGCTAATCCACATCACGCAAATTGTAAGAACGCCTTTGAGATATTTTAGTTTTTCTCTCATGTTAGTTTTCCTTTCATGCAATTATCTGAATTGAATGATAATATTTTTTTAATTTTTTCTAAAGCACGTTTTTTTGTTTGGTTGATAGACTGCCTTGTTTGATGTTTCAGTTTCGCAATATCTTCTGCAGAATAACCTTCTGAAAATATTAAGTAGATTATTATGTATTCTTTCTGTGTTAAATATTTTTTTAAATTTAATTCAGAAAAAATACTTATTGGGTCTGTGATAGATAATTTACATTGTAATAAATGAATTTGTTCTGAAGTTAAATCAGTCATGACTATTTCTTGCTTCTGACGGATTATTTTTTTTACTTTAAAACAATAATAATTATGCATGGCATGGTTGATGTAAGTAGTGATGCCTGCGTCAGAAGGATTCACTAGTTCTTCTACATTCATAGTATGTATTAGTTCTATGAAAAAAACTACTATATCAGAATATGAGTCTTCATAATATAGTTTCCATGTATATTTTTTGAATAACGGATTGAAGTTGTTTATTAAATTCATCATGGCGCAATCATCATTTTGCTGTGCATTGATAATTAATTCTTTTAACATTATTTTTACCTCCTTAGTTGTTAAGGAGGTAATTTATTAAGAAATGTAAACGTATAATTATTAGCCTCTTAAATAAATTCCATTTTTATATAGAAATGGAAACAAAAAATAATTATTTTGATGGCAAATATTTGGGTTAATAATTAAAAGGTATTCAACTAGAATAAAAGAGAAAAGTTAAGATTTTTTTGATGAAAGAAATATGTTAAACTAATGATTAATTAAATAATAAGGGTATCAAGTATCATCTGGTTGTTAAATTATTAGATTTCATTATGCGAGTATATAGGAAATTTTACATGGAAAAAAAGAGGCTACTAAAAATAAGGATGTAAAAGTTAAAAGTAACAGTATAAAGATAAATGAATTAGAAGCGGAGGAAAATGATGTTATTATAAAAATACCCACAAAGAAAAATATAGAATATATGCGAAAAAAAGTTTTGGAAGGGCTGGAAGAATAATAATTTATATTAAAGAGGCACCATATATCTTTACATAAAAGATATATGGTGTATTTTTTTAAAACGTTTACTTTTATTATTGATTTTATACTTTATTATTTAGTCGACTAAAAAAATAAAGGAGGAAGAAAATATGTCACAATTTTATATTAACAAAAGCGGTAGTACAATTCGTGTATATAATTCAACGGATTCTTCAAGAATCCAAATTGGTACACTTGCGAATCGGGAGGCATTCTCTGAAATCGGTAGCGAGGGAGATTTTTCAGCAATTAAATTTTTAGGTAAAAATGGATTAGCAAATGGCTACCTAATTAATGCACCGGTAGCTACCTTCACACCATGTACCGACTATCCATATGAAAGTGTAAAAATAGGAGGTACTACTTATAAAGCGTTTAAATTCCGCCGTAATTCTAATATATATACCGTTGACGGAACCTACTGGGGCAAGGTCGCATCCGGAAGACGTGTTGCATGTTTAACGGCATTAGCGGGAAGCTCTCATCCGGAATGGAAAGCTATTAATTATGTTGAAAATACGAATGGTGGTTGGATAGAGGTTTTTGATGATAAATTGAGATATGGATTCGTAGATACTGGATTAAGTATTGGTTCGGGGCCATCTTCTATTAGTATGTATGGAACATGGTAATTGATAAGGAAAATCAAGTTTTAATAGATTTTTAGAGTTTTGTGTGGAAATAAGATGGCTCTCCGCTTAAAAACAGAGAGTCATTCTATACTTTATTATTAAAAATATTAAGTAGAAGTTAGGAGGAATATTATAATGGGTGATTTATGGGTAGAAAAAGTACAAAAATGGTTAAACAAAGAGTACATGGGAAAGAATGGATATGTGGTTATCGGTGAAGATGGTATTGTAGGTTCGGGAACTTGTAAAGCTCTTGTTCGTGCAATACAGATTGAATTGGGTATTGGTACTCCAAATGGTACATTTGGACCGGCAACAATTTCAGCTTTTAATGCCATGGGAATTACAGAAAGTACTTCAAATCAGAACTTAATAAGAATACTTCAGGGTGGGTTTTACTGCAAAGGCATTGATTGTGGAGGGTTTGACGGAGTCTATGGTTATAAATTGTCACAGGCGATACTGACGTTTAAGAAACAAACGGGTATTGGGGGCAATAATCCTTATATTGATGCAAAACATATGAAAGCTTTATTAAATACAGACCCTTTTATTGGGGATCGCAATGGAAAAGTGTACATTCGAGTTGCACAACAGTATTTAAACAGTAATTATTCGGATTTTTTCTGGGAGAAAATTGGTTTGATTCCTTGCAATGGCATTACTGACCGTAATATGACCAAAGCATTGGCATATGCATTACAATATGAAGAAGGTGAACGGGGTTCAGGATTAGATGGAGTGGTGGGAACAAATACGCTTAATAAGGCACCGGTGTTGAGTATAGGCAGTTTAAAGGGTAATTTTATAAAATTATTGCAAATTGCTATTGCATGTACGGCACTAGAAGATGTTGGACTTGATGGTGTTTTTGATCAGGAGGTTGAGCATGCAGTTAGTAATCACCAGAGGTTTATGTGCTTAAATCAGGATACAACTGTAACATTGGGGGTTGTGTGCCGAAAAACGTGGGCTTCTTTTATGATAAGTAAAGGAGATGTGACAAGATTTTGTGATGCTTGTGACTGTTCACAAAAACTTTCCCTAGCAAAAGCTCGTGCGCTTAAAGCCCACGGATATAATTATGTTGGGAGATATTTAACTGGAACAGTTGGCGGAAGCCGAGACAAATCGCTGTCAGTAGACGAGATAACGAACATTACTGAAGCCGGATTGAATATTTTCGCTATATATCAGGATGGAGGGGCTAGTGCTACGTATTTTAATTATACCAAAGGGTATTCAGATGCCAAAAAGGCAATTATTGCTGCAGAAAAATTACATATTCCATTAGGCGAAATCATTTATTTTGCGGTTGATTATGATTTTACCGCAGACCAAACAAAAGATATTATTGTTCCACATTTTCGGGGGATTAACGATTATTTTAATAAAGTTAATTCTAAGTATCGGATTGGTATCTATGGTTCTAGAAATATATGTAATACTGTGGCATCAGAAAATTTGTCATGTAGTAGTTTTGTTTCCGACATGTCTACTGGATATAGCGGCAATATGGGATATAGACTTCCTGATGATTGGGCATTTGACCAATTTTATGAATATACATTTACCAATTATGATAATTACGATGGCGACTTTGCTTTGGATAAAAATGTTGCTTCGGGAAGGTACACTGGATTTAATGGGAATATGTTATGTGGAAAAGAGAAATATCGTGATGTAACACTGCATAAAATGGTACTACAGCCAGATGGATATTATGAATGTTCTGTGTGTGGATATAGGGTAAAACATCCATTGCTTCAGGATTCTCAAATATTATCTGTCCGTGAACTATTGGAAGTTAAAACAGGATATATTTTCTTCTTTAATTATTGTTACTTGGAATCACAGAATGTAACTTATTCAAATATGGATTCACCTAAAATGTTGCTAGATGCAATCCAGAGGATTAGAGCTACCCACATAAATGCATATGAATTTTCAGATGGTAATGGAGTATGTGTAGTAGATCAAATATTATATCCTCATAATCCTGATAAAATGTATTTTGAATATCCATTTGCCTATGGAGAAGTTAACTCGGCAAATTTGATTATTTATGATGGAACACTTGCATCTATAATGAATGCTGTCTTATGCATTTTCTCTCCTAACTATGCTTTATATCAAAGTGCGCAAGAGATTCAAGAAATTATTGATAATCAGTCGGGTTTGGAAGAAATGGTGTTAATGAAGATTGTGGAGTTTTTTGCATCAAAAGCAACGGCAGCTATGGGCGGTGATAAAGTGTTGGAATACCTTGTTTCACTTTTAGAATTGGGGATTGAAATTGATACCGAAAATGGATATGATATTGAAGTAGGGGACTATATTGTTGAGTATCCTATTTATCAAGGCTCCATTTTGACTTGTAAGAATTCATTTATTGTTTATGATGCTGATTATAAGGTTAAGGTAATTGTTTTTAATGATATGAGTTCATAGACATGGGATAAGCAACGGAGGTTAAGAAACCTCTGTTGCTTATGCCTCTGTTGACTATGATTCAAAGACGTGTAAAAATATATTTATATGTAGCAAAGGGGGGTTAAGATGAAAAGAAAAGAAGAGATAATTAACTACATTAAAATGTTTATTCCAATTATACTACTATCAGTTAGTAGTTATGTTTTATTGTATTTCATGTTAAGTAAAGATAGGTATATTATTCAAAGCATTCTTTGCGCATTTTATTACTTATACTTAATCTATCTTTATAAGAGGATAAACAGTTGCAAACAGCTATATTGGTTAAATTTGTATATAATTGTTATGCTTATCGTTTCCGTTATGGGTGTAGTTCCACTTCCTAGTAAGTTGCCTGTTAATATGTTTTATAATATATTGGCGGTGGTTTTAGACTGTGCGATTACCGTAGTTTATGCGCCGATTACATATTTGTGCGCTAGGAGCCCAGCGTATATATATTTGGTTACCAGTTCAATATTATACATATTTGTTTGGTTGTATAGTATGAAGTATATGCTTTTAAAAGGCGAAAGAAAAAAATATCATATTTTGTTTTTGGTTATTTTTATTACTCTAATTGAAATACAGATTGCATGTCTAAACTCGATTTACTTAGTAAATTATAACCATACTTTTTTTATGGTTTTCACATGGCTTTTATGGATATATTGTATTTATCATTTTCGACAGGATGATAAATTTTTGAGCGTTATGTCAAAAATTTGGATGTTTCTGTTTTTGGCACAGGCATTGTCTTCTGCAATAATCTTCACTATCCAATGGATGCCGTTGAGCGTACAGAGGTTTGTTTATCAAACGGGTATTAACCATTTGTTTTATTATGTATATCTTCCGTTTTTATATACGGGCTTACCTACAGCGATTATCACATATCCATCACAAATGGTATCCCTTTTCTTAATATTTATTTTATGGATGGCTTCAAAAATATGGAAACAAAAAAGGCCAAATAATATGCATAGCTGATTGCAGCAGTATTAATGGATTGCTGTTTAAGGACGGGGGAAGTAGGAGTCCTTTCAATGTATTAATTTAATGTGCCAATAAAAAGCGGCAATCATACAAGTAAATATAGGACAGATGTAGGATAGATAATAGTGCATTTGAATAATTATCATAAAAAAACGCATAATAGGAATGGATTAGATAGAATAAAAATAAAGGATAAGCGTATGGCTTGGATTTTATTGTTTGTTAGGAGGTTATGCATGGATTATTTGAATGCATTTTGGGTGGGCGGGTTGATATGTGCCCTTGTACAGATATTGATGGAAAAAACAAAAATGATGCCGGGACGGATTATGGTTCTGCTAGTCTGCCTTGGGGCGGTGATAAGCGTATTCGGCATTTATGAGCCTTTTCAGGAGTATGCGGGGGCAGGTTCTTCCGTGCCGCTTTTGGGCTTTGGCAATGTGCTGATGAAAGGGGTCAAGGAAGCGGTGGATAATGCCGGCTTTATCGGGATATTCCAAGGAGGTTTTAAGGCAGGGGCAGTAGGAACAAGCGCTGCATTGGTGTTTGGGTATTTGGCAAGTTTAATTTTTAATCCTAAGATGAAAAAGTAGAGGTATGAGATTATGTTGCCGGACAACAGGGAGTTTAGGATGATTTGCGTGACGGAGAAAGGAGTTCCTGTTATATTGAAAGATTTTGAAAGATTTGGATTCCAATCCGGAGAACATTACTTTTGCAACCAATACTTATTATGCCTTTGCGCTAGTTTATAAGGATATAGTAGTTGTAAAATAAGTAGAAGATACCGAGTAAAAGATACCGGGGGCTGCCTTATGATAAATCCAATCTTTGTTGATGGAAACGGGGAGGGGATATCAAAAGGAAAGCTTCCGGTTTTTTTCAGGTTTCCTCCCAGGAAATCTGCCGGTTGATTAAAAATTTGCGGAAAGCGTCATCCCAAAGCTGTTCGGGGGTTTTGTCCATTAGGAAAGTATTGGTAGACAGCCCTGTCATGAGCATGGCGTTGGAACCATCGTATTTTATTGTTAAAGTAAAGGCTTTTACAAGGCTGCCGTTGTCTGAAAAACCGCCGTTTGTCAAGATTTTTTCCATATGGGCAGGCATGAGGAGAAGGACGAACTTAAAACTAAGAGGAGTACGTTTCCCTTTAATAAGCTGGAAACATAGGGGGCGGATATCTTTCCATAAGGAAAATTCATAAGGGCAGAGGTTTTCATCCTCTTGCTCTTCTTTTGTGTAAAATTCTTTCCGCACACGCCCGTCTATCTGGAACCCATTAGCAGTAATAATGGTACCTTCTTCCAACAGGAAATAATCGAAGGTATCGGAAAGGAGCAGTTTATTCATAAAATCTTTCAAATCGGAAATATTATATATTTTCATAGATGCCTCTCTGAATCTTAATCATGCAATTGATTTAAACTTTGAAATTGATTATAACTATGCAATTAATTTCAATTATGTAAGTAATTATAATTGTGCAATTGGTTCCACATATTAAGCAGTATTGTGGGCTTAAGCAATATTATAACGCAAAGAGGAGAAACGCGCTATTGCTTTTTTCCCATATATGATTCGGGTGTCAAAAGGTCTTCCCGGCAGTGCCGCTTGGCAGATTGCACAAAAAAATTTGTGCAAGTGGCTTTTGTACGATGGAGAGGAGACTCAAAAATCGTGGAAGCCAATGCTGAACACGATTTTCGCCTTAAGAGGCTCATCGGAATGCTCCGTACAACAAAACGCGCACAAATTTTTTGTGCAATCTACCAGACGGCACTGCCGGGAAGACCTTTTGACACCCGAATCCATATAGGAAAGTCCTTCGCCAGAAGGACATAGATTAAGGAAGAACCGAAGGTTCTTCATAAAGTGTCGAAGACACTTTTTTACTATATAGGAAAGTTCTCTGAATTTCCCATATAGTAAAAAATAATAATCGCACTGCGGCGGAGGGGGAGTATGTCGCTGCTGCGACCCGCCGCAGGCGGAGAATCCTGCCTTGCAGGATTCTTTTTTATCATGGTGGGGGATGGCAGCATCCAAAATTTTCTTTTAATAAGGAAAACCCTCTTTACAATATACAGTTAACTGTGTTATCATAAGTAGTAATCAAAACCACATTAAAAAGTAATGATTGCTTATATATTTAATATACTTTAGGGAAAGGCATGGTTATTGAAATGAGTTACAAAATTATATTGGATAGCTGCGGCGAACTGCCCGCAGAATACAAAGCAGATGCAAGGTTTGAAAACGTTCCTCTCGGCCTGGAGGTGGGCGATTATCAGATTATGGATGACGAGAATTTTAACCAGAAGGAGTTTCTGGCGAAAGTTGCGGCATGCCCTACATGCCCCAAGTCTTCATGCCCTTCCCCTGAAAGATATATGGAAGCTTACCACTGTGAAGCCGACCATGTATATGTGGTGACATTGTCCTCCAAATTAAGCGGCAGCTATAACAGCGCTGAATTGGGCAAAAAATTATATCATGAAAAGTATGGAGAGAAAGACATTTTTATATGTGATTCTCATTCTGCAAGCTGCGGGGAGACGCAGATTGCATTTAAGGCGATGGAGCTGGAAGAGGCGGGCTGTTCTTTTGAAGAAATCGTAACGGAATTGCAACGGTTCAGGGATGGTATGAAGACATTTTTTGTATTGGATAATCTGGAGACTCTTAGGAAGAATGGAAGGCTTTCCAAAGCAAAAGCCCTGGTAGCCAGTACATTGAGCGTGAAGCCGCTGATGGAAGGGCAGGAAGGGGAAATTGTCCAGAGAGGTCAGGCCATCGGCATTAAAAAGGGGCTTGCCAAACTGGCGGATACATTGATAAAGGAAGCTGTCAATACGGAAGAGAAAAGCCTGATGATTACTCATTGCAATTGCCCGGATAGGGCGGAGCTGGTGAAAAATGCGATATTGAATGAGATAAAAGTGAAGGATGTGCTTATTATGGATACGGCAGGAATCAGCAGTATGTATGCGAATGATGGGGGAGTCATCGTTACTTTGTAAAAAGCAGCTATGTTCAGGGGCGGCTCAATAAAATAGTATATTTAAAATTGTTTTTGGGAAACGGGGTAGCTTGTGGGTTATGCCGTTTTTCTATTTTTATATGCCGTTTATCTTAAGGCCACTGGGCCAACTCTTTTTTATCTGGAAAAATGACTATGCGTATGGTAAAATAAGGGGAAAATAATGAAGAAAATATAAACAAAATATGAAAAGATAACAAAAGGTAGGGAGAGGAACATGCAAAATATAGCGATAGATTTATTTTGTGGGATTGGTGGCCTTACAAAGGGGCTTTCGTTAGCAGGGATAAATGTTATCGCTGGTTTTGATATAGATGAAAGTTGTGAATTTGCATATGAAAAAAACAATAATGCCAAATTTATCAATAAAGATATCAATGATATAACGTCTGAAGAAATCAATCAATTTTTTAGGGAACAGAATGGGGCTAAAATTATTGTAGGATGCGCCCCTTGCCAACCATTTTCGAGATATTCATTAAGGTATAGAAAAGAAGGAAGGACAGACGATAAATGGAGGCTGTTGTATTCATTTTCGAGGCTGGTAAGGGAATGTATACCTGAGATAGTTTCAATGGAAAACGTTCCGAGTTTGGCAAATGAAAATGTTTTTAGGGATTTTGTCCAGCAATTGAAAGAACTTGACTATTATGTAGACTGGAAGATTGTATATTGCCCGGATTATGGAGTTCCTCAAAAAAGGAAAAGATTAGTTTTATTGGCTTCGAGATTGGGAGAAATCCAGTTGATTCCGCCTTTGTATAGTAAGGGGAAATATAAGACTGTTAGATTGGCAATCGGAGAACTGCCGCCGATTTCGGATGGTGAAATTTGTAAAACGGATAGTTTGCATAGGTCAAGTAAATTATCGAAAACGAATAGGGAGAGGATAGGTCAATCTATCCCTGGCGGTACTTGGCGTGATTGGGATGAAAAGCTTAAAGTAAGTTGCCATAACAAAAAATCCGGCTTAACATATCCTTCAGTATATGGGCGTATGAAGTGGGATGAACCTTCGCCGACAATAACAACGCAGTTTTATGGTTATGGAAATGGAAGGTTCGGTCATCCGGAACAAAATCGTGCCATATCATTGAGGGAAGGGGCGATTCTGCAATCTTTTCCTAATGATTATATTTTTATAGATGAAAGGCATCCAGCGAAAAAAAGAGAACTGGGAATACACATAGGCAATGCGGTTCCTGTGGAACTAGGGAGGGCGATTGGGATTAGTATACAACGGCATTTGCAAGAATACGGAGGATAAGAAACGTGACAAGGAAAAGGAATGAAAAGAGGATGGATATTGATATTTTAAAATCTTCACGGCAGATAAAAGAAAAAAAGCAGGATATTAAATATGATACAAGAGATTATGCGATTGAGTATTTAAAGCAAAAGTTTGAAGATGGCAATTTATATGTTCCATTAGATTATCAAAGAAATTTTATTTGGAATGAATCTGATAAATGTTTTTTTATTGAATCGGTTTTAATGGGTTTGCCTATTCCGTTTATGTTTTTTTCCGATACTTCAGATGGGAGGGTAGAGATAGTAGACGGAGCGCAACGTACTCATACGTTAGTTGAATTTGTTCAAGGAGACTTGGTTTTAAATGGGTTGGAGATACTTACAGAATCAAATGGGTTTACTTTCAACGACTTAGATCCTGCGATACAAAGAAAGTTTGAGAACACAAATATTAGAGTTGTATTTTTGGAAGAGGGAACAACAGAAAAGGTAAGGCAAGAAATATTTAAGAGGATTAATACGGGTGGCATACAGGCGAGGCCAACAGAGACGAGAAGAGGGGCGATTGAAGGCAAATTTATGACGTTTCTTGGTGAATGTACAAAGAATGAAAAATTTAACCGGCTTGCTCCCCGAAGTATACAAAATGAAAAACGTTATGAAGGGATAGAGCTGGTATCACGATTTTTTGCATATAGTGATAACTATGATGATGGGTTCCCAGGTTACTTGGGGAATGTAGCCCAATATATTGACAAATATATTGAAAAGAAAAATGAAGATTGGAAACAAGAGTGTGAGGAAAAAGAATACAGGCTTAGGTTTGAAAATATGCTTGATTATGCAGAGATTTTGTTGGGAAGTAGGGGATTTAGGAAAAAAGAAAAATCAAAATCTACGCCACGCGCACGTTTTGAGGCACTGTCAGTGGGTATTTCTTTAGCATTAAAAGAAATTCCGGACTTAGAAGTGGTAAATAATACATGGGTTGATGAAGAAGAATTTTCAGCAATAACAAGGTCTGATGCTGCGAATAATAAGTCTAAGCTTGTGAAACGTATAAAATTTGTCAAAGAAAAATTATTGGGAGATTAAATGTTTACGCTGAAAGATACTTATGAGAGTAGAAAAAGGGAAATTAACAGTTTTATAGAATTGATGAAGTTTCTTGAGGGGAAAAAAATTAGTGTACAGGAAAATGAGGTTTCTTTCGATGACTTTTTTTATGGAGAAGAGTCTTCAATTGACTTGAGCTATCAGGAGTTAATAAATATCCTTAAATCGAATGTTTCCTTGATGATGTATAATATTATTGAATATACCGTATCTGGTCTGGTTGACTGTATTTATGATGAAATCCGTATGCAGAATTTATCATACATTGATGTGAACGAGTCCATACGAGAAGTTTGGAGGAAGAATATACTTAAGGTTACGAAAGATCCGGGGGCTAATTTTAACACGTTTCTCAAAAGGAATGAAGAAATAATCAACTATATTTTGTCAAATGCAACGTTAAATATTCACGCCAGAGAAACATTACCTGCAGGTAATTTGGATGGGATTTCAATAAAATCAACTTTTAAATCCCACGGGATACATATTAAGACTAGCAGTGAAAATTTTAGACCAGATATTTTAAATAGCATTAAGGAAAACCGAAATAACTTAGCTCATGGTTCCGTATCTTTTGTCGATGCTGTCCGGAATGATAGTATACAGGATTTTGTTAAGTATTATCAACTTATTACGTTGTTTTTGGAAGAACTAATTGACACAGTTAATGAATATATTGAATGTCAAGATTATAAATTATAATCTTGTAAGAAAACGAAAAGGATTAGTTCGCTTTTCAATGTTTTCAAAGATGATAGAATAAAACCGTCGGTTTATACGCAACATAAACCGGCGGCTTCATTTTGAAAAAATTACATTATCTGTATCTGAACCGGAGAATTGAGGATGGCAATGAAAAGGGCTACCTGCAAAACAAGGATAGCCGGCATACCATAAACAAAATACCAATGCCGCGTTTTATGGCGGAAAGTATGCATACCGATGATACAGCCGATGCTTCCGCCAATAATCGCGATAATGAATAATGTGGATTCCGGAATCCGCCATAGATTTTTCTTCGCTTTATATTTATCCAGCCCCATTAGGAAGAAACCGATGAGGTTGACCGAGATGAAATATGCAAGCAGTAAAGTAATGACATCCATAGAAAGCGCTCCTGATGTTCTTATTTATCTTGTGACGCAGCTTCCTGCATTTTCATTGCACGGACTTTGCAGGAAAGCCCGAAAAGGTTGATAAAACCTTCCGCATCATGGTGGTCGTATAAGTCGCCGGTAGTAAAGGAAGCAATGCTCTCATTATAAAGCGAATAAGGGGAGGTAGTACCTGCCTTTATGATATTGCCTTTGTAAAGCTTGAACTTTACTTCGCCGGTTACGTACTGCTGTGTGGACTCAATAAAAGCCTGCACCGCTTCGCGCAATGGGGTGAACCATTTGCCTTCGTAAACAATCTGTGCCAATTTATTTCCCATATCTTCCTTTAAAGCATAAGTATCCCTGTCGAGGATGAGTTCTTCCAACTGTTGGTGAGCTTCGTAAAGGATGGTTCCGCCAGGGGTTTCGTATACGCCCCGGGATTTCATGCCGACCACACGGTTTTCCACGATATCGACGATGCCGATGCCGTGTTTGCCGCCCAGGGTATTCAGTTCGCGGATAATATCCGATACCTTCATTTGTTTGCCGTTTAAGGAAACCGGAATACCTTTTTCAAAGGCCATAGTCACATATTCGCCTTCATTGGGGGCTTTTTCCGGTGTGGTGCCAAGGACAAGAAGATGCTCAAAATTCGGCTCGCTGGCAGGGTCTTCCAACTCAAGGCCTTCATGGCTGATGTGCCACAAATTGCGGTCACGGCTGTAAGAGGAGTCTGCAGAAAAAGGAAGATTAATGCCGTGGGCTTTGCAGTATTCGATTTCCGACTCCCGGGAATCCATTGTCCATTTTTCGTTTCTCCAAGCGGCAATAATCTTTAAATCGGGGGCAAGGGCTTTGATGCCAAGCTCGAAACGGATTTGGTCGTTGCCTTTTCCCGTTGCACCATGACAGATGGCGCTGGCGCCTTCTTTGCGGGCAATTTCTACCAATTTTTTTGCGATAACCGGCCTTGCCATTGAAGTGCCGAGCAAATATTTATTTTCGTATACGGCATGAGCCTGGACGCATGGCATAATATATTCATCACAGAACTCATCGGTTACATCTTCTATGTATAATTTTGCAGCGCCGCAGGACTTTGCCCTTTCTTCCAAACCGTCCAATTCCTCGCCTTGTCCGCAGTCTACACATACGCAGATGACTTCATAATCGAAATTTTCCTTTAACCAAGGAATAATGGCGGTGGTGTCAAGGCCGCCGGAATAAGCTAAAACAACTTTTTCTTTCATTATATAATGCCTCCAACTGATTTTTGTTTTTTGTACTGCAAACAATATACAACATTCCGAAAGGAAATGCAAGAGTGAATTGTGCATAAAAAATTAAAAAAACTTAAACAATTGCATATAATAAAAAAAAAGTTGAATATTATGCATATATGTAGTATATTTATAAAGTCATTTATTAAAAAAGGGAAATAGGATATGGATTTGGAAAGCCGGACAGGGATATCGGAAATGCTTTTTGGTTACGGCTCAAGGAAAGAAAATGATTGAGATTTTTTTTAAGAGAGTGTATAGTGTGAGAAGAACTTTTAGCGCTCAAAGCAAGGGCTGCCTTGCGAAGGGGCGCTTCACACCGAAGAAAGCCTAAAATGGAGTTTTCCCATTGGTGGTTTTACTGCCGAAAGCCGGCATTTACCTCCGGATTAGGGAAAATGCAGAGCGGTGTTATGGAAAATGGTGTGGGAAAGTACCGTGTGGGGAACCATAGGAATAAGACTGGTATGGATTGATATGGAGAGGGATATGAAGACGAAAATATTTATTGACGGAAGTGAAGGAACTACAGGGCTTAGGATACATGAGCGTTTTGCGGGCCGTGAGGATATAGAGGTGGTGCAGATTGCATCGGAATTGAGGAAAGATAGAGAGGAAAGAAAACGGATGATTAATTCGGCGGATATGGTTTTTCTCTGTTTGCCGGATGCTGCGGCAAGGGAGTCGGTAGAGCTTATAGAGAATGAGTCAGTCCGTGTCATCGATACTTCCACAGCCCACAGGACGCAGGCAGGGTGGGCTTACGGTTTCCCGGAGCTTTCTTTAGGGCATAGGGAAGCTATTGCGGCGGGAAAAAGGGTGGCGGTGCCGGGATGCCATGCCACAGGGTTTATCTCCCTGGTTTACCCTTTGACGGCATGTAAGGTTCTTTTGGGAGACTATCTTTTTTCTGCATTTTCCCTGACCGGTTATAGCGGCGGCGGGAAAAAAATGATTGGGCAGTATGAAGGAACAGGGAGAAGCCGCGAATTAGACGCGCCCAGAGAGTACGCCCTTTCCCAGAATCATAAGCATTTAAAAGAGATGAAAAAAATTGCGGGATTGGCCAGGGAACCGCTTTTTTCCCCCATCGTGGCTGATTATTATAGCGGTATGGTAGTTTCTGTTCCGGTATATGGGGAGTTTTTGGGGAAATATGCGGGAACGGAAAAGCTGAGGGATTTTTTTGCAGAGTTTTATAAGGGGCAGAAATTTATAAAAGTGATGGAAAAAGGAGCGGAGGAAAGGCTGGAAGGCGGCATGATGGCCGGCAATAGCTGCTCCGGCTGGGATGGGCTGAAAATATATGTGACAGGGAATGAAGACAGGATGGTGTTGAGCGCCCAGTTCGATAATCTGGGGAAAGGAGCCTCCGGGGCGGCGGTGCAGTGCCTGAACCTTATGCTGGGGTGCGAAGAGGATAAGGGGCTGAATCTGTAAAGGCCTGGCAGGGGGCAGGAAGCGAGGGAAAGAATGATACGGACGATGAAAGCAGGGGATTATGAAGGAGTGTATTCCCTTTGGATGAGTATAAAAGGATTTGCCATGCGGAGCATTGACGATTCCAGGGAAGGGGTGGAACGTTTTTTGGCAAGAAACCCCAAAACAAGTGTGGTGGCTTTGGAAGAAGGAAAAATCGTAGGGGCGATTCTTTGCGGGCATGACGGAAGAAGGGGATGCATGTATCATGTATGTGTCCATGAAGATTACCGCATGAGGGGGATTGGGAAGGCTATGGTAGTATTCGCTATGGAAGCGCTTAAGAAAGAAGAAATCAGCAAAGTTTCTTTGATTGCCTTTACCCAAAACGATGTGGGGAATGCATTTTGGAACCGGATTGGGTGGACAAAAAGGGAAGATTTGAATTATTATGATTTTGTATTGAATAAAGAGAACATTGTGGCTTTTAACCAATAAGAAGAAGTAAGAAGATTGGAACAATATCTTCGGCAGGGTTATCAGTATTTTAGAATGAATGAAAGTCCGGGATTTGGAAAGGAGAATGGATATGTCGATAGAGAGGATATGCGGCGGGGTGACTGCGGCGAAGGGGTTTGAGGCGGCTGGTGCAGTGGCTGGGGTGAAGTATAAAGACAGGAAAGATATGGCACTTGTTTATAGTCAGGCGCCTTGCCGGCTGGCCGGGGTGTTTACTTCCAATGTGGTAAAGGCGGCTCCGGTGCTTTGGGACAGGAATGCGGTGGAACATTCTGCTTATGGGCAGGCTGTAGTGGTCAATTCGGGGATTGCCAATGCATGTACGGGTACGGCAGGGTATGAATGCTGTAAAAGGACGGCAGAGCATGCGGCAAAAGAGCTGGGCATTCCAATGGAAGCTGTGCTGGTGGCTTCGACAGGCGTTATCGGGATGCAGATTCCGGTGGAGAAAATTATTGCCGGGATAGAAGAACTGGCAAAAGTAAAATCCGGGGATATAGAAGCCGGTACGGCGGCAGCGGAAGCCATTATGACAACGGATACCGTATCCAAGGAAGCGGCAGTACAGTTTGAGATAGATGGGAAGACGGTGACGGTAGGCGGCATGTGCAAAGGTTCTGGTATGATTCATCCCAATATGGGCACCATGCTCGGGTTTGTAACGACGGATATTGCCATTTCCAAAGAGCTGCTGCAGGAAGCTTTGCGCGCGGATGTGCAGGATACTTTTAATATGATATCGGTGGACGGGGATACGTCTACGAATGATACGCTTCTTGTGCTGGCCAACGGAATGGCGGGAAACGAGGAGATTGTAAGCAAGGATGACAGATACTATCAATTTGTAGAGGCTTTGCATATAATTGATGAAACGCTTGCAAAGAAAATGGCAGGCGACGGTGAAGGGGCGACGGCATTGTTTGAAACGAAAGTGATTCATGCCAGGACGAAAGAAGAAGCCAGGATTTTGAGCAAGTCCGTGATTTGCTCCAACCTGACAAAAGCGGCTATTTTCGGGCATGATGCTAACTGGGGAAGGATTCTTTGCGCATTGGGCTATTCCGGGGTAACATTTGACCCGGAAAAGATAGAGCTGTTTTTTGAGGGGGAAAACGGAAGGATACAGATATATAAAGACGGGGCGGCAGCCGATTACAGCGAAGAGGAGGCGACAAAAATCCTTTCCGAGCCGGAAGTGCGCGTTGTAGTGGATATGAAGATGGGGGATTTTGAAGCTTGTGCATGGGGTTGTGATTTGACCTTTGACTATGTGAAAATCAATGCGGATTACCGCTCATAAAAAAGGAGACGATAAAATGGACAAGGATATGACTGAAGTATTGAAAAAGGCGGAGGTTTTGATTGAAGCCCTCCCTTATATACAGAAATTCAACCGGAAAATCATTGTGGTAAAATACGGCGGCAGCGCGATGAGCAATGAGGAATTGCAGAAGAATGTGATAAAAGATGTTACCTTGTTGAAACTGGTAGGATTTAAGCCGATTATTGTCCACGGCGGCGGAAAGGAAATCAGCCGTTGGGTAGGGAAAGTTGGGAAGGAACCCCAGTTTGTAAATGGTCTGCGAGTTACCGACGGGGAGACGATGGAAATTGCGGAAATGGTTCTTTCCAAGGTAAACAAAGATCTTGTTGCAATGGTGCAGGAGTTAGGGGTGAAAGCTGTCGGCATCAGCGGGAAAGACGGAGGGCTTTTGACTGTGGAGAAGAAATATGCCGATGGCAAGGATATCGGTTTTGTAGGCGATATTAAAGGGGTAAATCCAAAGGTGCTTTATGATTTGCTGGAAAAAGACTTTTTACCGATTGTTGCACCGATTGGATTGGATGATGGTTTTCAGACGTATAACATTAATGCGGATGATGCGGCCTGTGCCATTGCCAAGGCGGTCCATGCGGAAAAACTGGCATTTTTAACGGATATTGAAGGACTGTACAAGGACATCAATGATAAGTCTTCTTTTATATCCAGATTAAGGGCTTCGGAAGCGGATAAGTTGATTGCGGATGGGTATATCGGAGGCGGTATGCTTCCGAAGCTGGCAAACTGTACGAGCGCAATCCGCGAAGGGGTGAGCAGGGTGCATATTCTGGATGGAAGGATTCCACATTGCCTGTTGTTGGAAATATTTACAAATCATGGGGTGGGTACGGTTTTCTTAAAAGACGATGACTCCATTATGGATTCAACAGTATAATATTTGCGTTTATTCCCGCGAGCAAGACTGCCGTGAGGGTCAAATACCCCGCTGCTCTGCAGCGCTGCAAGTTTGATTTTTGTGGGTGACGGCAGACGGTGTTTCATCTGGCTGTTGTCGTTGGAGGGAGGCAAAAAATATCCTATAGGATGGCTAAAGTTTGACGCCTCGCTGCCTGCGGCAGGTTTTTTGGCTTTTACAGAAAGCCGGAAAGGAAGAAGTATTATGATGAAAGAGTATATAGAAGAGGCAGAAAAGGCGCTCCTTCATACATATAATCGATACCAGATTGTATTGGATAAAGGGGAAGGGGTATATTTATATGATATAGAGGGGAAGAAATATCTGGACTTTGTTTCCGGAATTGCTGTTTTTGCTTTGGGGTATGGCAACAAGGCATATAACGATGCATTAAAAGCTCAGATTGATAAGCTTATCCACACGTCCAACTATTATTACAACGTGCCGGCGATAGAGGCGGCAAAAAAGTTAAAGAAAGTTTCCGGCATGGACAGGGTATTTTTTACGAACAGTGGGGCGGAAGCGGTAGAGGGGGCAATTAAAGCTGCAAGGAAGTACGCATATTTGAAAGACGGGCGGACGGATCATGAGATAATTGCTATGGAGCATTCTTTTCATGGGCGGACAATGGGGGCTTTGTCGGTAACAGGCAATCCGGGTTATCGGGAAGCTTTCGGGCCGATGATAGGGAATATAAAATTTGCCAGGATGAATGACCTGGACAGTGTAAAGGAACTGATAACGGAAAAAACATGTGCCATCCTGTTTGAAACCGTGCAGGGGGAAGGTGGGATATACCCGGCCGGGAAAGAATTTATGGAAGGGGTAAAAGCGTTGTGCGAAGAGAAGGATATCCTTCTTATTTTGGACGAAATCCAGTGCGGCATGGGGCGGACCGGTACGATGTATGCATGGCAGCGGTACGGGGTTATGCCGGATATTATGACGACAGCGAAGGCTTTGGGATGCGGTGTGCCGGTAGGGGCGTTCCTTATGACGGAACGTGTGGCAGCCCATTCTTTAACGAGCGGGGATCATGGAACAACTTATGGCGGAAATCCTTTGGCGGCAGCGGCGGTGAATAAAGCACTTGATTTATTTGAAGAGAACCATATAATAGAAAATGTGAATGTAGTAGCCCCCTATTTGGAGGAAAAACTGGATTTGCTGGCAGAAAAATATGATTATATAGAAGGAAGGCGGGGGCTTGGGTTGATGCAGGGGCTGGTATGCAAAGGCCCGGTAGGGGATATTATAAGCAAAGCATTGGATAATGGCTTGATACTGATTAATGCCGGAGCTGAAATTATCCGCCTTGTGCCTCCACTAATCATTACAAAGGAAAATGTGGATGAGATGGTTGCAATTTTGGAAATGTGCCTTCCGGTTTAGGATAAAAAGTTAGGAGAAAAATATGGGTCTTAAAAAAAGACTTTTGACTATAGCAGCCATTGCCTGTGTGGCTGCGGTTGTAGCGGCAGTAGGGCTGTCAGGAAAAACAATCAGTCAGGAACAGGAAGAAACGATTTTTACAAGGAATAAGGATACGTTATACTTTTGGTATACCGATGAAGCGCTGACGGATTATCTGGGAAGCGCGGCGGTAGCTTATGGGGAGGAAAATGATGTAAGGGTAATCCCGGTGTTGGCTTCCGGCTTGGAATATCTGGAAGAGATTAACAAGGCTTCCATCCAGTCGGAGAATCCGCCGGATTTGTATATTATTAGCAATGATTCCCTGGAAAAGGCTTTTTTGGCAGGGCTGGCAGCCCGCGTGGATGGGGAAAGCTGGGAGGAAATCAAGGAAGAGTATCCGGATGCGGCGCGGCTGGCGGTGACTTATAAAAATAAAACGATTGGATATCCTTTTTATTTTGAGACAAGTTCCCTGCTTTACAACAGGACATATTTGGAAGAATTTGCAAAAAGCCAGATAGAAGCGGAAAGGGATGCGGCCGAAGGGGAAGCGGCAATGGCCCAGTTGGAAGAAAACGGGCCGGAGGAAATGCCGGAAGACGGAGAAATGCCGGAGGCGGAAAACCCGGCGGATATGCCGGAAGGAAATGCCGAAGGGCAGTTGGATGAAGAAATACAGGCGTTGGTAGACGAAAGGGTGAAAGAACTTCTTCCTTCTACGATTGACGATATATTGGAATTTGCCAATGAATATAATGCCCCGGAGCAGGTGGAGGCCATTTTTAAATGGGATGTAACGGATATTTTCTACAATTATTTTTTTGCGGGGAATTATATGATTGTAGGCGGGGCAGCCGGAGACAATACGGCAAATATGAATATTTATAATAAAGATGCCATTGATTGCCTGAAGGTATATCAGGATTTAAACCAGTTTTTTTCCATTGATACAAAAGAAATCAGTTACGAAAAAGTGCTGAATGATTTTATGGAAGGGAAAATTGTTTATACCGTGGCAACGACGGATGCGGTGGAAAAGCTGGAAGATGCAAAAGAAAGCGGGGATTTTTCTTACGAATACGGCATTGCCCCGGTGCCGGACATCAATGAGGAATTGCTGACAAGAAGCCTTTCGGTGACGAACTGTATTGTAATAAATGGTTATTCGGAAAAACAGGAACTGGCAGAGGACTTTGCGAAGTTTCTAACTTGCGGATATACGGATACGCTGTATTCCAGGACAGGAAAAGTGGCAGCCCGTTATGGAGTGGATTACGGGAATATCAATCTGCAAGAGTTTGTGAATGAATATGAAATATCAGTGCCGATGCCCAAAATGGTGGAGACCAGCAATTTTTGGGTAGAACTGGAAATTGCATTTTCACAGATATGGGACGGGGCCGATGCCAATGATAGTCTGCGCGGCTTGTCGGAACAAATTATGACTCAGGTAACCGGAGAACCATATACGGAAACCGTGATTGAGGAAGAAGAGGAAGCGGTAGAAGAGGTAGAATATCTGGACGAAGAGGAGCTGCGCAGGGAGGCGCAGGAAGAAGGGGACGAGCCCGAATGAATTTCATAATTAACTGAATACTTTTCCAATCATATGGGTAAAAATATTAAAAGAAAACGATATTTGGAGGACCCATATGATTGGATTTTTTATTGCATTGATATCTGGAGCTTTAATGAGTGTGCAGGGGGTATTTAATACACAAGTGACGAAAACGTCGGGGATTTGGGTGGCAAATGCATTTGTGCAGTTTACGGCGCTGTTAGTCTGTCTGGGGGCATGGCTGCTTACGGACAGGTCATCCTTTGGGGCACTGGTTAAGGTGGAGCCTAAGTATATGCTTCTTGGCGGGGCAATCGGCGCATTTATCACTTATACGGTAATTAAAAGCATGGAGATGCTTGGGCCGGCTAAGGCCGTAATGTTGATTGTAATTGCTCAGTTGATTGTGGCTTATGTAATTGAGCTTTTCGGGTGGTTTGGTACGGATAAGCAGCCTTTGGAATGGCGCAAGGTGATAGGGATGGGGATTGCGATTGCAGGGGTTGTTCTTTTTAAATGGAAATAGGACGAAAAGGCACTTGTAAAAGCAGGATAATTACTTTACAATGAAATAGCAAGTCGCATAGAGGGGTCTTTCGGATTGCAGGTGGAAAGCAATTAGGCTGTTGAATATTTGCCGGGGCTAATTGGCTATGATTGAATGGTGGTTTGCTATGCCTGCAGGAAATTTTGGGAAGGAGCTATGCGGATGATTGGAAAAAAATTAACAAATAAGAAAGCGTTGGTTTTGGTTTGCCTGCTTGGGATGCTGCTTGGGATGACAGGCTGCAGTGGGAGGAAGACGGTTCTGCTGGAGTCGGAAGATTTAGTCAGGGCAGAAGGGCAGACGGAGGATGAGGATTCTTTTGAGGCTTTGGAGGAAACGCTGGAACAGGTGGAGCAATCCACCTTGTTTGTACATATTTGCGGAGAAGTGGAAAACCCTGGAGTGTATGAATTGCCAAAGGGGAGCAGGATATATGAAGCGGTGGAAAAAGCGGGGGGATTTACAAAAGAAGCGGCGGCGGATTATGTGAATCTGGCGCATTTGCTGGAAGATGGATGGAAGATTGAA
The DNA here is from genome assembly GCA_910588855.1 of uncultured Kineothrix sp. Taxonomy (GTDB): domain Bacteria; phylum Bacillota; class Clostridia; order Lachnospirales; family Lachnospiraceae; genus Kineothrix. The sequence continues at coordinate 21,722 of CAJUSR010000025.1, forward strand.
ATTCCGGCGGCAGAAAGCTTTGCTCAAGATGAGCATACGGGTGATGAGGGTTTAACGGAGGGGAAAAGCCCCGGGCAGAGGGGCGCAGTGGATAAAATGCCGGATGGCCTGAAAGATAAAGAAGCAGGGGGCATTTTTGCCGGGGCAGCGGCGGATGCGGATACGGTTACAGCAGCGGCGCCGGCTTTTAAGGATAAGCTGGCTGCAGCGGGAACGGATAATCAGCTGGTGGATTTGAATACGGCGACGGAAGAAGAACTGGTGGCTTTGCCGGGGATAGGTGAGAGCCGGGCAAAGAGCATCATCGCATATAGGGAGAAAAACGGCGGTTTTTCCAAAATAGAGGATATTATGAAAATAGAGGGCATTAAAGAGGGTATGTTTGCAAAAATGAAAGATAAGATTTGTGTCAGAGGTGAGAAATGAGCAAAAAAGTGCTGGTTGTTGATGATGAAAAATTAATCGTAAAGGGTATCCGGTTCAGCTTGGAACAGGACGGGATGGAAGTGGACTGCGCTTATGACGGGGAGGAAGCTTTGCAGAAAGCGAAAGGGAAAGAGTATGACATTATTTTGCTGGATGTGATGCTGCCTAAGCTGACAGGATTTGAAGTATGCCAGCAGATACGCGAGTTTTCCAATGTGCCGGTGGTTATGCTGACGGCAAAAGGGGAAGACATGGATAAAATTCTTGGATTGGAATACGGCGCCGATGATTATATTACAAAACCTTTTAATATTTTGGAGGTAAAGGCGAGGCTGAAGGCGATTATGCGCCGGACGAACCGGAAGGAGAAGAAAGAAGATGACGGAGGGGTCATCGAAGGGAAAGATATGAAGCTGGACAGGGAGGGGCGGCGCGTATATATCAGCGGCAAAGAGATTAACCTGACAGCAAAGGAGTTTGAAGTGTTGGAGCTTTTGATGCTGAACCCGAACAAAGTGTATGGCAGGGAGAATTTGCTGAAGCTGGTATGGGGCAGCGATTATCCCGGAGATGTACGTACGGTAGATGTGCATATCAGGCGGCTGCGTGAAAAGATAGAGACAAACCCCAGCGAGCCGAAATATGTACACACGAAGTGGGGGGTCGGATATTATTATGCATAAGGGATTGCTGCTGAGGATGGCAAAATGGCAGACGGCAGTGAGTAGGCGGAGCCTGTAAATGAATATAAAAATAAAGAAGATTTGGAATAAATTATATTTTTTAAGGAGCCTGAAGGCGCGTATTTTTATTATAGTTTTTTTGACGGGCATTATCCCCAGTATCGTTTTGTGCTATGGGATATTGGAAAACTATGAAGACCGGGCAATCAGCCTTAGGACTTCCGATATGCAGAACCAGTTGAATATTATAGCCAATCATCTGATTGCTTATAATTATTTGTCGGATGCGTCATCTGAAGTAATCAGTGCCGAACTCGAACAGCTTTCCAATCTGTATGATGGACGTGTGATGATTATCAATTCCGGTTTGAAGGTAATCAAAGATACATACGGAACGAGCGAAGGGAAGACGGTAATTACGGAAGAAGTGATAAAGTGTATGAAGGGGGGGACGGGTGGCTCGAATTACGACTATGAGTATGGCTATATAGAGATTACCACCCCCATCATTGAAACGGCAACAGCGGAGATGGCTGTAAATAACGGGGCGCCTGCCGGCATGGAGAAAAAGAAGGATATTGTCAGGGGCGTGATGTTAACGAGTGTTTCTACGGAAAGCATCAATACGACGTTAGATATATTGAGCAGGCGGGCATTGCTGTTGGAAATGTTGATGCTGCTTGCAATTTTTGCTATTGCCTTATTGCTTTCCAATGTGTTGATGAAACCTTTTGAGCGTGTGGCGAAGGCTATCAGCGAGGTGAAGGAAGGATATAAGGACGAGCCTATTTCCGTGCCGGATTATTTGGAGACGGAGCATATTGTAGATGCTTTTAACCAGCTTCAGAACCGGATGAGGGTGTTGGATGCTTCTCGGCAGGATTTTGTTGCCAATGTATCCCATGAATTGAAGACGCCGATTACTTCCGTAAAAGTCCTGGCCGATTCCCTGCTTGCGCAGGAAGATGTGCCCGCGGAGCTTTACCGGGAATTTATGGTAGATATTGCGGAAGAGATAGAGAGGGAAGATAAGATTATCAATGACCTTCTTTCTATGGTTAAAATGGACAGGACAGTGGCAACGATGAATATCAGCGTGGTAGATGTGAACGCCTTGACGGAGATTATTTTAAAAAGGCTGCGTCCGATTGCCAGAAAACGGGATATTGAAGTAGTATTTGAAAGCAGAAGGGCGGTTACTGCGGAGGCGGATGAGGTAAAACTGACGCTGATAATAACCAATCTGGTAGAAAATGCGATTAAATATAATAAAGAACAGGGCAGGGTGAAAGTGGTGCTGGATGCGGACCATCAGTTTTTCACCTTGGAAATTATGGACTCGGGAATCGGCATCCCGGAGGATTCTTTGGAGCATATTTATGAAAGGTTTTATCGTGTGGACAAATCCCACTCAAGAGAAATCGGGGGAACCGGATTAGGGCTTGCGATTACAAGAAATGCCATATTAATGCACAGAGGCTCTATAAAGGTAGCCAGCGTAGAAGGGAAAGGCACTACATTTACGGTGAAGATACCCTTGAATTATGTGATGACGTAAAATAAATTTGGAGAATGCAATGAAGAAAAAGATATTGCTGTTAGGGCTTTTGCTTTGTTTGTTGTCCGTTGTTTCCTGCGGAAACGAGGAGACGATGGATAAGAGCCGGGTTTACAATATATACGTGCTGAATAAAGACGAGACAAAGCTGTCGGCGAATGAGTATGCGGCAGTGGGGGAGAGCCGAGAGGAGATTATTGAAGAGCTGCTTGACCAGCTTACGGCGACGCCGGAAAGAATGGAGTATAAAGCGCCGCTTTCGGGGAATTTTGAGTTGCTTGGATATTCTTTGGAAGAGGGGCAGCTTGTTTTAAACTTCGATGAACGTTACAAAGCTTTACCGCCGACGACGGAGGTGCTTGTCCGGGCGGCGGCTGTCCGGACTTTGACACAAGTGAAAGGGGTTGATTATGTTTCTTTTCAAGTTCGTTCCAACCCCCTTTTGGATACGTCGGGCAATGTAATCGGCAGCATGTCGGCGGATATGTTTATTGATAATACGGAAAGTGAAATGAATTCAAGGGAAAGGGTAAAAATCCGCCTGTATTTTGCCAATGCGCAGGGCGATAAACTGATAGAGACAAACCGGACGCTGGAATATAGTAGATATAGCACAAATATTTCTATGGAGCGGCTGGTGGTGGAGCAGTTAATCGGCGGGCCAAGCGAACAGGTAAAGGATAAAGTTTATCCGACAATGAACCCGGAGACAAGGGTAGTGGGCGTTACGGTAAAAGACGGAACCTGTTATGTTAATTTAAACGAAAATTTTCTGACGCAGATTTATAATGTCAGTTCCGATGTTGTGATTTATTCCATCGTTAATTCGCTGGTGGAATTGCCTAATGTAAGCAGGGTGCAGATAGCGGTCAATGGGGACAGCAATGTGATGTTCCGGGATAGTGCCAGTTTATCCGTGACCTATGAAAGGAATTTGGATTTGATTACGACTGCCGATTAATGTAAGTCCTTAAGAAGTTTTGCAGAGCCTTAGAGTCGTATGGACAGAAGAGGAAGCAGTATGACAAGGGGATGGATTGGCTGTATAGAGGAAAGAGGGGAATATATGAAGAGACCTTTATGCCTTTTATGTTTGGCATTTATGGCGGCGCTTATTTTGTGCATGCAGATAATGCCAAGGCCCGTACCGGATTATAGCAATCTGGACGGGCGGCAGATTATCGTGGAGGGGGAAGTATACCGGAAGGGGTACAAAGAGCGGACAGGCTTAGGAGAAGTTCCGGTTCTTTATTTAAAATCAGTACATATCTTAATGGATTCCGAATATTCCGAAAGGAATCCGTCGAAACAATTTCCCAAAGAAGAAATAGAAAACATTTTTTGTTATATGGAGCAGGAAGGCTATCAGGAGCCTGCGTTAGGAACTACGCTGCGGCTGAAAGGTGAACTGCGCAGTTTTGCCAGGGCGGGCAATCCGGGCGAATTTGATATGCAAAGTTATTATCGGATGATGAAGCTTGCTTTCCGGTTGGATAATGCACATATCCAGGCCTCCGGTGGAAAGGCATGGTATGTGAGGGAGAGGATGTACCGGCTGAAAGAGTATTTTGCAAAGACATTGGAGAAAATTTTCCCGACAAAGGAAGCATCCATTATGAAGGCGATGCTGCTGGGGGAAAAAGACGGGCTGGATGGGGAAACAAAAAAACTGTACCGGCAAAGCTCCATTATCCATATTTTAAGCATTTCCGGCCTGCATATTTCTATGATTGGGATGGGATTATATCGTATCCTGCGTAAGGCAGGTCTGGGCTTGTGGTCTGCCGCATGGATTTCCATAGCAGTTATATCCGGCTATGGGATAATGACCGGGCTGAGTATGTCTTCGGTAAGGGCGATTATTATGTTTAGCCTCCATCTCATGGCGGATATGATGGGGCGCACCTATGATATGGCAACTGCATTGGCTTTGGCAGCGGCGCTGCTGCTGGCCGGGCAGCCGGATTATGCGGGCAACAGCGGATTTTTGTTTTCATTTGGGGCAGTGGCATCGCTTGGGGCGCTTGCGCCTGTTTTGCATAATGGGGAACTGGACAGCAATCCTCGTACTGCGGCGGAGGGGAGTATGTCGCTACCGCGACCAGGCACAGGCGGAGAATCCTGCAAGAAGGATTCTTTTTTACAGGGGAAAAAAGGTTTTCGGGATGGGAGGGGAAAGGAAACTGGGGAGAGGGCAGGTGCAAGAGTTTGGAATGCAGCAGCTTGGAAGATAAAGCAGGCGGTTATAAGCGGATTTGCAGTAACGTTGGGAACGCTTCCCATCCATCTTTGGTTTTATTTTCAATTTCCGGTCTATTCCATATTGCTGAATCTGGCAGTAATTCCTTTGATGGCAGTTGTAATGGGATTTGGTCTGGTCTGCATGATAGGGGGCGGTTTTGCTTCCGGTATGGCGAGATGGGCAGCGTTGGTACCCAGAGCGGTTTTATGGTTTTATGAGAAGTGCTGCCTGCTTGGGGAAAAAATTCCTTATGGTACGCTTGTGAATGGCAGGCCGGAAGGCTGGCAGGTATTGGTATATCTTTTTTTGATGGTTTTGCTTGTGTTTTATGGGCATAGGGCAGGAAAAAGGCTGCCGCTTTTTTGGAAGTGCCAATGGATATTTGCTTCCCTTTGTATTTTACTGCTCAAGATGGACGGAGGGTTTCAGGTAACCATGCTGGATGTAGGGCAGGGGGACTGTATTTACATTAGGAGCGGCGAAGGAAAACATTATTTGATAGATGCCGGAAGTTCCACGAAAAAGGATATGATGGAATATCAGGTTATCCCTTATCTGAAATTTATGGGAGTGGAACATTTGGAAGCGGTTTTTGTCACCCATCTTGACAGCGACCATTGCGGAGGGGTTTTCGATTTGCTGGAAGAATATCCGATGCAGGGTTTAACTATTGGAAGCCTTATTCTGCCGGATATTGGAAGGGAGAGCGCCGATAATTCATATGAAGAGATGGAAAAGCTGGCGGGGGAAAAAAGGGTAAAAGTACAATATATGAGTAGGGGGCAGAGGATAAAGGACAAAGAGATGAGCTTTACTTGTATGCATCCGGATACCGGATATGAAACAGGGGAAAAGAATGAGTATTCCCTTGTCCTGTTGTTGACCTATCAGGAATTTAAAGGATTATTTACAGGGGATGTGGAAGGTTCCGGGGAGGTTATGGCATGGGAATATATGCAAGGGAGTGGAAAGGCGGATGAACTTACGGTACTGAAAGTGGCTCATCATGGTTCCGGAAATTCTACCGGTATGGAAATGCTGGATATTCTTTCCCCTCGCATTGCCTTGATTTCCTGCGGAAAAAATAATCGCTATGGACATCCCCATGAGGATTTGCTAAAACGCTTGGATACGGTAGGAAGCCGGATATATACCACACCGGAATATGGGGCGGTAACGGTGGGAATGGAGGGAAGAAAGATATGGGTGGATAGTTTCAGGAAAGAGGGCTGCAGATAAAATAGGGAAGTAATAAAGCAATGTCATTTAGTTAGTGCCTTGACTCAGCCGTGAGGAACATAAAATGCTCAAGGAACCCGTTAAAAAACGTCGGCACTTAACGAGGTTCCTCACGAGTTTAGTGTCCGTTACGCTTTTTACCGAGCGAAAGCGTGGTGACGGAGCATTTTATGTTCCTCACGGCGTTCGGTACCGTTAACTAAATGACATTGAGTAATAAAGACGTAGTTTACCATTGGCGGATATGGTTTAGGAAAATAAAATTCCTTGGCTGTTTTTGAAACCTTCCCGTATCCTGAATCGTACATCTAATAGAAGGTAATGTAGTAAACAATATAATTTGGAGGAACCGTCCTTCGCCGATTATTTATGCTGTAGTAGGAGGCATATGGGAAAGGGGCTTAAGTTTGTGTCTGCGGTGCATCCGCAAACTTGTTATGTGCGAAAGGGCGCCCAGAAAAGGGGTCAAAATGGAAAGTGTGATTTTTTCCGGAATAGACATGACTGATAAGGTAGAAAAAGCGTATCCGGATGGGGCACAACAGTATAAGAGCAGGGCATTGACGGGGAACACAAAAATAGCGGATGGGAATAATGCCATAAAAACAGCGAGGACGGAAGCGGTATCTTTCCGGGAATGTATGGACGATGCGATACGGAAAGAAACGGCAGTGTTTCCTTCCGGAGAAGATGTAGTAATGGCAAACCCGCCGGTTTACCGCACCAGTTATAACGTAGATATGGGCAAAGCCAGAGAAGAGATGACGCTGGATGAGTATAAGCAGTATATATGCAATAAGGTATCTGCATTGCCGGTCAGTGACAGTAAACGGGTTTGTAGTTCAGGGGTGCTGATTTTTAAGGAAGAGGCATTTGAAAAGATGAAAAGCGATACGGCATATGAGGAAGAAGTCCTTCAAATGCTGGAGGAAAGGTTTTCTGCCCAGTTGTCCGTTTATGAACCTAATGTGGAATACCAGGTAATTGGGGCATCAAAGGAAGACTGTTACGGTGCGGCAATTCCGTTGAAGAGTTATGGATGGATGTCAGGGCTGCAAAACGGTCTTGCTTCATCGGCGTTTTCCACAGGTAAATCAATTGGCTTTCCTGTTTCTCCTGCCATGTTATGGGCAAATAATTTGTCCGCGTTGGGTTTGCCTTCCTATGGGTTATCAGCGGAAGGGCTGTCCGGCTTAGGGCTCTCTTCAACCGGATTGTGGGCAGATGGTTTGTCCGGTCTGGGTTTGTCGTCCTATAATCTATCCGGATTAGGGGTGGCATCATCCGGTCTATGGCCAGGCAGCCTATCCGGTTTAAATCTTTCCCGGACGAAGGCAGCAGCATTGGGGGCATCATACCGGAATGCCGGGGATTGGCAGGGGCTTTCCGGAGCGGTAAACGCTGGCGGAAGCAGGGCTGGTATGATAAATGCTTATCGGAACATGGCTAAAAACAAAAGAAACAGTAGCTATACAAATTCATCAAGCCGTAAATGGAGGGTTTAAAATGGGAGTAAATGGAATCGGTGCAAGCGGTTATCCTATGGGATATATGCCGCAGAAAACAGAGAGGAATCATGTGGAAGAAAACGTTTCAAATATGTCATGGACGGTAAAGGCAGAAAAATCCGATGTGGTATTGCATGGGGAAGAATCGGAAGAAGACGGAAAAGTAGTGACTGCATGGGCTTGTGTGACGGAAAAAACCTCTATGACCGTTTACCAGCCGAATGATTTTGACCCGGCGCATCCGGTCTATAAAGTAAAAGTATGGGATGCAAATGGGAATGTAACGGAACGGATGGTAGACGTTTCCGAAGTAGACCCGTCCAATTGCGATACCATTGATATGTACGCATATTCTGCATATTTGAGCAAGAGCGGGAAATACCCGGATGCATTGACGAAATTTATGATGGCTCATGCCCATCATAAAGATATGTCAGAAGGCTATGGGCCGGGTAATTTATTCGATAAGGTGGATTGGCTGGGAGTCATAAAGCGGGTAATGAAGATGCAGTATGATGCCGGCAATCTGTCGGGGTATTTGGAATATAAAAAATTCCTTGAATTTTTAGAGGGAGAAAAAACAGGTAAGGGGGAAAAAGTATCATCGGATGAAGAAGAATCCAAGGTGGAAACGGATATCCATGTGGAGCCCGATGGGGCCAGAGTCCTTGTGATGACAAGGAAGATGGGGGGAATGCAGACGACTACCAGCATAGAACTTTCCAAACCTACAAAATCCCCGTATGAACAGAGCGGGCAGGAAGGGGAAGAGGAAGAAGCGAAAGGATGGGTAGTTCCCGATATCAGCAATGTTTCGGAGCAGTTGTTCGGGGAGTAGATGTATAGATGGTGCCCGCAGCCAACGGGGGTTGCCGCTTAATACCCACTTTAGTTCCTGATATCTAAAAATAGAAAATCCCATGAAAATCCGGGTCTTTGTAAATCCCTGAATCTTCATGGGATTATTTTTTGCCCGCCCGCCTCCTGTTTTAGACCACTAAGGGTTCTTTGTTTGTATGTTGCCGGAGGAACCTTCAAATTCCCTTGTCAGATTAGTTTCCCTTATGTTATTCTAAAAAACAAAGTAAACCGGACGGGTGGTATAAAGGATGCAAAGGATTAACGAGGATATCAAAAGCGGGCAATTTAGGCAAATCTATCTGCTATATGGAGAAGAGGCCTATTTGCGTAAGCAGTATAGAGACAGGCTGAAAGATGCCATGACGGAAGATGGGGATACGATGAACTACAGTTATTTTGAAGGAAAGGATATTTCGGTGGGCGCAGTGATAGACCTTGCGGAAACGCTTCCTTTTTTTGCAGACAGAAGAGTTATCGTAGTGGAAAACAGCGGGTTTTTTAAACATGGGGGGGAACAGCTGGCAGCGTATTTGTCAGAGCCGGCAGAGAGCGTATATTTTGTTTTTGTGGAAACGGAAATCGATAAACGAAGCAAGCTTTTTAAAACAGTCTCTTCCAAAGGGATTGCCGTAGAGTTCCCGGTGCAGAATGAAGCGACCTTAAAAAAATGGATTTTGGGAATCCTGAAAAGGGAAGGGAAGCAGATTACAGAACCTGCATTAAATTATTTTTTGGAAAAGACAGGAACGGATATGGAAAATATCCGTAAGGAACTGGAAAAATTGATGTGTTATTGTATGGAAAAAGAAGCAGTCCGGGAACAGGACATTGAAGCGATTTGTACAAAACGGGTGAGCAGCCATATTTTTGATATGATAAATGCCATTGCCGAAAAGCAGCAAAAGAAGGCGCTGGATTTGTATTATGATTTGCTGGCATTAAAAGAACCTGCCATGCGCATACTATTCCTGATTACGAGGCAGTTTAATATGCTTCTTCAAGTAAAGGAACTGAAGGGCAAAGGCTACGACAATAAAACTATCGGTGTAAAAGTAGGGCTGTCTCCATTCATTGCCGGCAAATATGTAACGCAGGCCGCCAAATTCAGGGTTGCTGATTTGCGTACAGCTTTGGAAGCCTGTGTTGAGGCGGAAGAATCCGTAAAAACAGGAAAAATGAACGATATTATGAGCGTTGAATTATTAATTGTACGCTATAGTTTATAAATGCAGTTTATAGATATCGCTTATAGATATAGTTTATAAATATAGCTTATAAATAGAACTTATATATAGAGAGTTGATTACGTGATTCAACATTAGTGATAAGGCAGGAAAGGACTTGCGGCAACGGGGTTTGAGGGTTTGGCGAAACCGGTGGTTTCTTTATAAATGCTTAAGAAAGAAAAGCATGACAAGCGGGTGCGCGGGTATTATAATAATAAATAATTGTTTGGATGATGTTTTGGCAAACTGCCATTTATCGTAAGAGGGAGGATATGGTATGCGGACGATACCCATTCCACAGGAAATATACAGACATTTTAAAGGGAATCTATATCAGATAGTAACGGTTGCACAGCATTCGGAAACGGGGGAAGAGATGGTGGTATACCAGGCTCTTTACGGCGATTTTAAAACTTATGTGCGTCCTCTGGCAATGTTTATGGAAAAGACGGACAGGATAAAGTATCCGGAGGCAGGGCAGGAATACCGCTTTGAGAGGATAGACAGGGCCGGAATGCCCAAAAAGGCAGCGGAAGGAAATGCGGATGCAGGAACGGAAAGAAAAGGAGAAACGGCAGGGATAGAGCCGGAAAGAAAAGCAGACAGGGAAGCAGGAGACGGAAACAGGGAAGAAAGGATAACGGAAAGAGACGGAAACAGGGAAGAAAGGATAACGGAAGGAAACGGAAACGGGAAAGAAAGGATAGCGGAACAGGGCGGAAACAGCGTGGGGGGAACGACGGAAGAGAGTGGAAACAGGGAAGGACAAACGGATGACAACGGAAGCAGCCAGGAACAGCCGGAGGACGGAATAGGGAATATCGACCCGATGGTAATTGAATTTTTGGATGCATCCAGCTATGAGGAACGTTTGAACATCCTTTCCGGCCTTCATCATAGAATTACCGATGATATGATAAATATTATGTCAATTGCTTTGGACATTGAAGTAAAACCGGGGGATATTGAAACGCGTTATGCAGAGTTTAGGAGCTGCCTTATCCTAATGGAAAGGTTTGAATGCAGCAGACTGAGATAAAATACGGGAATAGATAATAAAGGGAATAGATAATAAAGGGAATGGGAAACGATGAAATATAGGCAAATCGTAGAAGGAAGGTTTATAAGCAGGCCGAACCGCTTTGTTGCTTATGTGGATATCGGCGGCAGTGAAGAAAAAGTACATGTAAAGAATACCGGAAGATGCAAAGAACTTTTGGTAGACAATGCTGCCGTATATCTGGAAAGGGCGGAGAATACGGAAAGGGCTACCGCTTATGACCTGATAGCAGTACGGAAGGGGAAACGTTTGATTAATATGGATTCCAACGCCCCTAACAAAGTGGTTGGGGAATGGCTTTTAACAAAAGAACTGTTCCCGTCTTTAAAGAATGTCCGGGCCGAGAAAACTTATAAGACTTCCCGGTTCGATTTTTATGTGGAGACGGAAGAAGAAAAGGTTTTTCTGGAAGTGAAGGGGGTAACGCTGGAAAGGGAAAATGGCGTATTTTTCCCGGATGCCCCGTCCGAACGGGCGGTGAAGCATGTGGAAGAACTGGTAGAGGCAGTAAGGGAAGGGTATAAGGCTTATATCCTGTTTGTTATACAAATGGAAGGGGTTTCCTTTTTTGCGCCCAATGAGGAAACACAACCGGAATTTGTGCAGGCTTTGAAAAAAGCAAAGAAGGAAGGGGTGGAAATCCTTGCCTATGATTGTACCGTAACACCGGATTCCATGAAAATCCGCAACCTTGTACCGGTTAGGCTGGAAAAGGAAGAAGCGGTGGAAAACATGGAGGGGCAGTTAATTTTGGAACAGATTGCGGAGCCGCTTTTAAAATGGTACGACAATGGGAGGCGTATACTGCCCTGGAGGGAAAACCCACAGCCTTATTATGTATGGCTGTCAGAAATCATGTTACAGCAGACAAGGGTAGAGGCTGTCAGACCATATTTTGACCGTTTTCTCCAAAGCGTGCCGGATATTCCGGCACTGGCAGGATTGGAAGAAGATAAATTGGTTAAGCTATGGGAGGGGCTGGGATATTATAACCGCGTGCGTAATTTGCAAAAGGCGGCAAAAGTGATTATGGAAGAACACGGCGGGCAGATGCCTTCGGAATATGAAGCTTTACTGAAACTGCCCGGTATTGGCAGTTATACGGCGGGCGCCATAGCATCTATTGCTTATGGAAAAGCAGTTCCGGCGGTGGATGGGAATGTACTGAGGGTACTTTCCAGGCTCCGGATGGACGGAGAGGATATTTTATCCCAAAAGACGAAGGCAAGGGTGGAGAAGGAACTGCTAAAAGTGATTCCAAAGGACAGGCCAGGGGATTTTAATCAGGCTTTGATGGAGCTGGGGGCTATGGTATGCATCCCCAATGGCGAGCCAAAGTGCGGCGAATGCCCGTGGGAGCCTATTTGTTTGGCACACCGCCTGGAACAGACGGCGCAATTTCCAAAGAAGAAGGCGAAAAAAGCAAGGAAAATAGAGGAAAAAACGGTTCTTGTAATCCGAGATGAAGAAAAAGCGGCTTTTCGGAAACGGCCGGAAAAAGGGCTTCTGGCAGGAATGTATGAGTTCCCTATGTTGGAAGGGCATTTGGCGGAGGAAGAGGTGCTGCAGTTTTTAAAGGAAATGGGGCTAAAGGCGCTCCACATTAGGCGGATAGGGGATGCAAAACATATTTTTTCCCATAAGGAATGGCATATGGTAGGGTATGCGGTGCGGGTGGATGAATTGGAACGCCCTAAAGCAGCAGAAGTAATACAAGATTGGATATTTATTGACAAAAACGAAGCAAGGGAACGCTATCCGATACCTTCTGCCTATGCATCGTACGCAAAATATTTGAATATTCAATTAGGAGTGGAAAAGCAATGAAATTATTGACAGTGACAATACCATGCTATAACTCGGAAAATTATATGGAAAAATGTGTGGATTCCCTACTGGCAGGCGGGGAAGACGTGGAACTGCTGATAGTAGACGATGGCTCTTCGGACAGGACAGCGGAAATTGCAGATAATTATGCGGAAAAATATCCCTCTATCGTAAGGGCAATCCATAAAGAAAACGGTGGGCACGGTTCTGCGGTGAATACCGGGATGGAAAATGCAACCGGGTTGTTTTTTAAAGTAGTGGACAGCGATGATTGGGTGAAGGAAAGCGAATACAGGAAAATATTAGAGGTACTCAGGAAAGCGGCAGGCGGCGAAACGGCGCTTGATATGCTAATCAGCAATTTCGTTTATGAAAAGCAAGGGGAAAAGAAAAATAAAGTCATGCGTTACCGCCATGCATTGCCGGAGAATGAAATTTTTACATGGAAACAGGTCAAACATTTCCATAAAGGGCAGTATATATTGATGCATTCCGTTATATTTAGGACAAAACTGTTGCAGGAATGCGGGCTAAAGCTGCCGGAAAATACCTTCTATGTGGATAATCTGTTTGTTTTTGAACCTTTGCCCTATGTAAGGAATATGTACTATATGGACGTGAACTTTTACCGTTATTATATCGGCAGGGAAGGGCAGTCTGTGAATGAGACAATTATGATATCCAGAATCGACCAACAGATTAAAGTAAACAAAATTATGGTGGATTATATGGCAGAGAACAGGCAAAAATTGAAGGGAAACCGTAAAATGCGTAATTATATGATAAATTATCTCGAGATAATTACGACAGTTTCTTCAATACTGCTTATCAGAGGGGGAACGGAAGAACATTTGCAGAAAAAAAAGGAACTTTGGAATTATATTAAGCAAAAGGATAAAGTTTTGTATATGCGCCTTCGATATGGGATTCTGGGAAATTCCATGAACTTGCCGGGAAAAGGCGGACGGAAGATTTCCATTGAAGGTTATAGGATTTGCCAAAGGTTTTTTAAATTTAACTAGCAGAGAAGCAGCTTCGACAAAAAATATCTTCCATAAAAATCCGAAGGTACCGGATTTTATAGAAGATATTTTTTGTCGAAGCTGCCGGACAGGTTTTTTGGCATCCCAATATCCATATCGCAGTTTTACTGCAATTTGTATCCGGGCAAAAAATGTGCCGGTTAATTTATCTGTGGAGTCCGTGTACGGGCTTTTTCTTTGTGCGCCCGGTGTGCAGTTAAAATATCATATTTATAGACAATCCCATACATAAATGCCGCCATGATAAATGCAGTGACTACATCGAAAACAGAATGCTGTTTGATGAACATGGTGGACAATATAATAGAAAGGCTTAAGACAAAGGAAGAGGCATGGAGCCATTTCCTGCCGGACAGGCCTTTTGTTTTTATAAGTGCAAGATGTGCGCCTAAGGAGTTGTATACATGGATGCTGGGCCATAAATTCGTTGGAGTGTCCGTACTATAAAGGCGCGCTACAAGCCAGGTAAAAAGGTTATCCCTTGGCATAACCTTTGGACGCAGGTGCTGTCCGTTAGGGAAAAGGGTGGAAATAATCAGGAAAATGGTCATTCCGGTGAAAAGGAAAATACACGTCCTGAAATAATCATCCTTATTTTTGAAAAACAGATAAACAATAACAGCCGATACATATGCAAACCATAATAGGTAAGGAATAATAAAAATTTCGCAAAAGGGGATGCGGTCATCCAATGCCACATGGATAACCGTGTAGTCTTTGGTAATTGTCCGTTCCAGATAAACGAACCATGTCATATAGATAATCCCGTAAATAAAAAGCGGGATGGCGTGCTTGTATTTTTCATAATAGTATTTAAATGTATGTTTTGTCACTTTATGACCCTCCTCATATTAACCCTCTGAATATACGAATACTGAATATATAAAACATTTCCTTTCTAAAAAGTTATTGGCTGGCAATTTTTACATCATCAGTTTTAGCTTCTGCGGCAGGCAGGAAACAGTGATGCTGTCCGCTTTCCGGTACACTTCCCCGTCGGTATGCACCCATAAAGGGATGGATGAGCGGAATGTCACTTTGGAGGCGGAGTAGTGCCTGATAGCGGAGAAAATATAGTGCTTTCCCCAAAAAGCAGTAGGAAGTGCGGCTATAATCACAGGCTTGGGGAGTTTACCCACAACGCATAAGTCTAGTTTGCCATCGCTTTCGTCTGCCATAGGGCAGAATTTAAAACCGCCACCTTCGTATTTGTGTATCATGAATGCGGTGAAAAGGAAACGGTCGAAATGGATTGGCGTTTGCCCGTCATCCAAGTAAATGTCGCAGGAAGCCGATTTGGCGGCAATAAGCTGCCGCAAAGCGATGATAAGGTAAGTCAATTTACCAAGCTTCATTTTATTTAAGATATTCTTAAAGCGGGAAGAAAGCGCCTCTTCGCATACGGCAGCATCGAAGCCGATTCCGCTGCTGACTGCAAAATACCTTTGGCTGTGGATCGCATTGGTTCTTATCCGGGAACGTTCCCCGGATGTGTCCGTATAAGTGAGAAGCCCTAAATCCATAGTGCGGGAATATCCGCCGTCTAAAATTCTGCGAAGGATAACCGAAGGGTCTTTGGGGAGCTGCAAATCCCTGGCCAAATCGTTGCTGGAACCGGTAGGGATATAGCCCAGCCAAATCCGCTCAAAATCCTGAATGCCCTGAAGCGCTTCATTTACCGTACCGTCGCCGCCAAGTATAATCAACTTTACCAATGGCTTTGCTTTCCCGTTTTTGTCCTGGGCAGTCAATTTGGCAACTGCTTTGGTGACATGTCCAACGCCTTTGGAGTAAAGAACACGATAAGGAACGTTCTGTTCTTGGAATATCGGCTCCAAACCGGTCCAAATAGCATGACCCTTTCCTGATTTGGATGCGGGGTTGACAATGACATAATACATAAGCAGCCTCCAGCGGCCATCCGGCCTTCGTGTTTTTTCTTCCGTTGAAAATCATCCATCATTTAAGCAGTATTGTATCATGATGAAAAGAAAACGTCACTGATAGAATCTATAAAAAATTCTTAAAAATTCTTTAAAATATATTCTTTTTATATAGTTTTCATTCATTGGATTTTATGGTATACTTTAACCGCAAGTCTGCATTAGAATGACAAGAGGGCAAAAAAGAAAAAAAGAGCGTACTGCTTTGTTGGCAAATGATATGAAGGAACGATGGCTTAATTGCCAGAATAGTGCGCGGACGTGAAAAATTGGAGGACAATGGGATGTATTCATTTGACGAAGTAAAGAACGTGGATCCTGAGATCGCACAGGCGATTGTAGATGAACAGAACCGGCAGAACAGCCATATTGAACTGATAGCATCGGAAAACTGGGTAAGCAAGGCAGTGATGGCGGCTATGGGCAGCCCTCTTACCAATAAATATGCGGAAGGGTATCCGGGGAAAAGATATTATGGCGGATGCCAATGTGTAGACGTAGTAGAGAATTTGGCGATTGAAAGGGCGAAGGAGTTGTTTGGCTGTGATTATGCCAATGTACAGCCCCATTCCGGCGCGCAGGCGAACCTGGCAGTACAGTTTGCCATTTGCAATCCAGGCGATACGATTATGGGCATGAACCTTGACCACGGCGGTCATTTAACCCACGGCAGCCCGGTGAACATTTCCGGGAAATATTTTAAAATCGTTCCTTATGGAGTAAATGCGGAAGGATTTATTGATTATGACAAGCTAAGGGATATCGCATTGGAAGCAAAGCCGAAGATGATTATTGCAGGCGCGTCTGCTTATGCGAGGACAATAGATTTTAAGAAATTCAGGGAAGTGGCAGATGAAACCGGGGCGGTACTGATGGTGGACATGGCGCACATTGCCGGTCTTGTAGCGGCAGGTCTTCATCTCAGCCCCATACCTTATGCGGATGTAGTGACCACCACAACCCACAAGACATTGCGTGGGCCAAGAGGCGGTTTAATCCTTTGCAATCAGGAAGCGGCGGATAAATATAATTTTAACAAAGCGATTTTCCCCGGCATTCAGGGTGGGCCGCTGATGCATGTAATTGCAGCGAAGGCAGTGTGCTTTAAAGAGGCGCTGACCGATGAATTTAAAATCTATCAGAAAGGCATTGTAGATAATGCGCAGGCTTTGTGCAAAGGTTTGATGGACAGAGGGGTAAAAATCGTATCCGGCGGTACGGATAATCATTTGATGCTGGTGGATTTGACCAATTTTGATTTGACAGGAAAAGCGATAGAGAAGCTTTTGGATGAAGCCAATATTACGGCAAACAAGAATACGATTCCAAATGATCCGAAATCGCCTTTCGTAACGAGCGGTATCCGTCTTGGCACCCCTGCGGTAACTTCCAGAGGGATGGGGATAACGGATATGGATAAAATTGCGGAAGCGGTTGCCCTTGTGATTAAGGGTGGCGAGGAAAAGATACCTGAAGCCAGGACCATTGTTCAGGAATTGACCGATAAATATCCGCTAATCCAGTAGAACGGTTTTGGTCTCCAAAGGAATGTATAGCATATAAATCATATAAATAAATTATGTAAGTAAATCATATAAGTAAATATAGAAAAGGGAAATGCCCGCTAACCGGTATTAGCTGCCGGAGCGGGCATTTTTATTTTTTACCATATGGCACAAAAAATTAGTGCCAAAAAATTGTTTGGCTATTCCATTGTACGAAGCATTCTGACGAGCCTCTTCAGGCAAAAATCATGTTTTACATCGGATTCCACTATTTTTGAGTCTTCTTTCCATCGTACAAAAGCCATTTGTACAATATTAGTAGCCAAGCTCTTCGGCAACGAAATAGACTTTAATTCTCCCTTTGATGCCGCTGCGGCGGGTGATGACAATTTGGTTGCACATGCAGTCCGGGGAAAGGCAATCGCCGCAAACCCCGTTAGCAAGGCAAGGCGTCTGCCGGTTCAAGCGGTTGGCATTGGGAGGGGCAGCAAAATTGCGTACTCTGTCGATGCCGGAATTTACGTCCGTAACAATTTTATTCATGCCGACCACTACGATTACATTTTTTGGACCGTGAATTAGACAAGCTACGCGGTTGCCGCTGCCATCTATGTTGACGAGTTCTCCGTTAAAAGTTACCGCATTGGAACTCATGAGATAATAGTCGGCAAGCACCGATTGGGCATACAATTCCCTTCCTTCTTCGGGGGAAGATGCGCTGAAGCGGTCAATCAGTTTATAATTCCCTTTCCGTATCTTATCCATCAGCCCGGTTTCCTTGACGGATTCGCTGCCGCCCCATGAAATGATGCTGCTTTCCGGGATAGAGGCGAGGATGGCATCGGTACAGGAAGCGGAGTCTTCAAAGAAGTATCCTTCCATCCCTCTTTTTTCCAGATTTTTAATAATGTTTTCCGTTGCTGCCGCGAAAGCGGCTTGTTTGTGTGTCATTTTGCTACCTCCTGTTCAATATGTTTCCGTTTTTCCGGGAATCCCACGCCGAAGGCTGTGCCGAGAGAAATGCATACGGATTTTTTATAATCGGCATAGCCTGCAGCCATTGCGGTTCCGTCATGGATTAGGGTAAAATAAAAATTTTTGCCAAAACGGTCTTTGAAATATGAGGAAAGGTATTCGGCATAGTTTGCGGCAATCAGCCGTAGTTTCCCATAACCGCCCCGGTTGGCAATTTCCCCGTCCTTTACATAATTGGCAATGCTTAGAATAACGTGGGGATGGATGGAAAGCCCGCGTGCTTCCACTTCCTCCACGGTACGTTCGATTGTGTCCAAAAAATATTGGTTGAGCGCAAGGGCTTCCTGCTCCTCCAAAGAAGAATCTTTGATATCCCAGTCCACATGTCTGGACAAAGTTTTGCCTAAAATAATAATATCGATTACCTCCGAACCTTCCATTACGGCATAGCTTCTTTTGATAAAACTTTGCCCATAGTCAAAAATAAGGTTTACACAGGATTGGGAAGCCGGAGTGTTGCCGGGATTATTTATCGATGTATCTATTGATGTATCTTTTAAATAAGTAGTGCATCCCCGCAGCCCGGCATAAGTGGAATCTTTGCCCAAAATAATCGTGTATGGGCTTTTCCCGGAAGTTTTGAAAACCCGTTCCACATAATATTTCAGGTGTTCGCCCAGCGGAGGGCTGGCAAGCCCGCCTACCAATATAATTTGTTTTAAGGAATGCCAGTAATCCCATTCTTCGTCTGACCAATCAGGACGGGCTTTGCGGTTTTTGGCTGCGCCTTCTTTTAAACAAAGAAGGATAACGGCGAGCCGCTCTCCGAAAAGCTTTAGGATATCATGTGCCGTAGCCCTAACGGAAGGGTTACTGCTTTCCAAACTGTTTTCCAGGTAAAGTGGAAGCGACTTTTCCTCGAGGGCAGAGACGTCGATTTGTAGCTTGTCGGCAGAGCCCTTGATTTCCCGGATAAACAAATCGGTGGAAAAAATATCTTGGGCGCTTTTACCGGTAAGCGGCTGCGTTACCGTGCATACGGGCATTTGTGCAATGATAAGTTTATTGATGGAAGCATTGGCGCCAAGAGCGCCTCCGGCTAAAAAAGGGTTGTGAATAATGAATCCCTCCTTGCAATAGTATAGTTTATATAACAGTCAGTTTACTTTTCCGCCCCATGATTTTCAACAGTTGGTGCTGCCGCATTTTCATAAAGACGATAATTGATAGGTACAATTGATGTTTTCATTATACTATATATGGGGAAACGTGCAAGGAGAGAAATGAATTTAAAAGAGGAGGGAGGTTTGGGTGTCAGGAATCCTGCCTCTAATTTCTTACGGTATACGAACCTTAAATGGTAATTACAGAAAAAATGACAGGATTTGACATAATTTGATGTCGAACAATGGGAGAAATAATAGAATAATCTTATAATATGGAAATAAATGGAGAAAAATGAAAAAAATTATATATTTATGAAAAAATGTGTTGACAAATTAAAATTGCTTGGTTATAATAAGTACATAAACAAAAGAAATTCACATAGATAAAAAACTAAAGAAGAGGAGGTACGGTCCAACGAAAACTTAAGCTGGTTTGTTCATTTAATATACAAAAGAGTGAATAAACAAAAGAAAAAATCGTAGTCGAGTACATAAGAGAAAGTAGCGAAGGACAAAAGATAATAGCTATAAGAGATGGTAATAGACATCCGATAGAAGAAATTTATCAGCCGTTACAGTACAGGCAGTACGAAAGAGAAATGGAAAGGGTACGAAAGAGAAAAATGAATGAAAATTGAATAAAAAAAGATGCGAAACGGAGGTAAAGACCATTGGATAGCATAGTTTAGGAGAGGATATTAATCGGAATGATTAATATCCTCTTTTTTAACTTATAGGATTCGGGTGTCAAAAGGTCTTCCCGGCAGTGCCGCTTGGCACCCGAATCCATATCGGAAAAATCTCCGAATTTTCCATATGGTAAAAAGCAATTATCGCACTGCGGCGGAGGGGAGCATGTTGCTGCCGCGACCCGCCGCAGGCGGAGAATCTTGCAAGCAGGCATATTTTTATTGGGATATGCTGTTTGTCAGTTTGTCTCCAATGAGCCGAAAGCAGGTGCAAATGATATTATTGCAGACAAAAAAGTTCCATGTCAATTTTTCTTCTTGGAATGTGTTCTTCAAAAAAGCCATAAAAAAGTTTTGCCCTAGTTGAAACTTTTTTGTATTTTCAGGTATCTAATAAGAAAGAGCTGACCTGTCGGCCAGCTTTTGTTTTCAAAAAATAAGAAAAAAATAAGAAACTTTTTTGCAGTATTTTAGAAGTGTATGGGATATTACTATTATAGAAAGCTACGCGAAAGCTTTTGGTTTAAATGAGGATAATGAAAAAATTTGGAGATGAAGTAGCAGCTTGGCTATGTGCCGGTTGGCATATCATCAGGTTGGTACAAAATGAGAGACAGTACATATGGTGGAGAAAAAAGGCAGTGAGACAGAAGCATCCGTTTCCCGGGCTGTAGAGATGGAAGCACTGCAGCGGAAAATCAATACCTATAGCGAAATGTTGTACAGGATTGCATTTCTACAGCTTAAGAACAATCAGGATGCGGAGGATGTGGTACAAGAAACGTTTTATCAATTTGTAAAAAGAAAGGTAGAGTTTGAAACGCCGGAGCATGAAAAAGCGTGGCTCATTAAAGTGACTTTAAACGGATGCAGGAAAGTATGGCGTTCCGCATGGTATAGGCATACGGAAGTGGTGTCGGATGGGAAATTCCCGGAGGGCAAAGGCACGCCTGGCGACGGCATGGAGAACGCTGTTCTGGAAAAAGAAAGAAACCGGGAAATCATGGAAGCTGTCATGAAGCTGCCAAGAAAATACCGGGAAGTAATACATTTATTTTATTTTCAGCAATTGAGTATAAAGGAAATAAGCGCCATTACAGAGCGGAGGGAATCTACGGTAACATCTCAGCTTACAAGGGGCAGAGAGCTGCTTAAAAAAAATCTGAAGGAGGAGTATCGGTATGAATGATTTTAAAGACTGTTATCAGACGGCAGTAAATGATATGGGCATGCCGGGTATGAAAGAATTACATATAGATGCTTCTTCCTGCATGGATGAGGGCAGACATAACCGGTGGGTAATCCGGCAGATGCGCAGGACGGTAACAACGGCATTTTCTGCTGCATGTCTTGTATTCCTATGTGGCTTCGGAACGGTAAAAGCAGCAGAATATATCGGGAATGTCATCAAAGTAAATGAGTGGGGGTTTGAGTCCGCAGATGCAGCCACGATGGCGAGGAATAAGGCGGATAATACCGGATTATCTATTATTTCGGAAGAAGTGGAGCTGGCGGTGGATGCAGATGCCGAATCAGAAATATCCGGAGAGGGTGAGGTTGCTGCTGCCGGTTTGCAGAAATCTGTGGGCGGCGAAGAAGGAACAGAAGCGGATTCCCCTTTGGAAGGAGATGCGAAATACGGAGGGGAAGCGGCATTGCCGGAAGCCCATACATTAAACGATGAGGTGGAAGATGGGGGCGTTTCGCAAAAAAAAGAGGCGGAAGAAGAAATGGAAGGAATGCAGGTAAGCAATTATTCTTCGCTTGTGGAATTTGAAGAAAACGAAGATATTATCTTTCCTCAACCGTTAATAAGTGTAGGGGCAGAAAGCGTAAGTTTTACCGTATGCGGCGGATGGGCGATGGCCCGTTATGATACAGGAGGGAAAGTAGTTTGGGTAGAACGTACGGATTATGCCGGAACTTCAGGGCATGCATCTTCCAAAGTATTTCCGGGAGGCGTGTGCAATGAAAGGCAGTATACGACTAAGCAGGGATACACATATACATTGGTGGATTCCGTAAAAGAAGAAGGGGAACAGCTGCAGATTCATGGGGCTGTTACAGTAGGCTCTTATGAAGCTTACATTGATTTTATGGGTTATACGGAAGAGGAGGCAGTGCAAGTCATTGAAAGTATCAATCTGAGTGAATATGAACAATAGAAGGGTCAGGTTTTAGGAGAGGAGGAAACCGGATGAAGAATGTATTAATTTACAATCAGAAAGAAGCGAATATGGAGGCGCTTAAGATTTTTCTGGCGCAGGAAGGGTACCAGGTTTTTGTGGTAAACCGATTGGAGGACGTGATTCAAAGGGTTGGGGCAAAAGACATCCATGTGGTAGTTATGGATATTGATTTCCCCAAGAATGACGGGATAGAGCGTTTAAAAGCAATCAGGAATGCGGATAGGATGCCGATTATTGTATTGTCGGAAAATGACAGGGAACAAATGAAAATAGCGGCGCTTAACGCAGGAGCGGATGATTATGTAATGAACCCATTCCATCCGCTGGAGTTTATGGCGAGGGTGAACTGCCAGTTCAGAAGGTATACGCAGCTTGCTCGTATGAAGGAAAACATTGATAGGATTTACAGGGTGGATGACCTTGTGTTGGACGATATCATCCGGAAGGTAACCGTAGCCGGAAAGGAAGTCAACTTAACGCCTATCGAGTACAAAATACTCCGGCTTCTGGTACAGGAAAAGGGAAGGGTTTTTTCCATTAACCAGATTTATGAATCCATATGGAATATGCAGGCTATCGGCGCGGATAATACGATTGCGGTACATATCAGGCATATACGGGAAAAAATCGAACAAAACCCAAAAGAGCCCCACTATTTGAAAGTGGTTTGGGGAACCGGCTATAAAGTAGGATAAGCCTTCCCGGAGGATGCGCGCTGCACGTATAAGGGAAAAGACTGCAAAAATAGTCCGGACGGCATGCGGGCATCAGGGTGAGTAGAGGGGGAGCCCCCCTTTACTCTATAGGCTTCGGGTGCCGGACGGACCTTTTGGCACCAGAATTTCTATAGGTAAAAATTATGCGATTGTGTTGCCTGTGTAAAGCTGGTAATATTTCCCTTTCTGTTCAATGAGCTGTTCATGGGTGCCCCGTTCAATAATCCGTCCCTGTTCCATAACCATGATGCAGTCAGCGTTGCGCACGGTAGAGAGACGATGGGCGATTACAAAGGATGTGCGTCCTTCCATCAAGGCATCCATCCCCTGCTGCACTAAGGCTTCGGTGCGGGTGTCGATAGAGGAAGTGGCTTCATCAAGAATCAGGACCGGAGGATCCGCCACAGCAGCCCGTGCGATAGCAATTAACTGCCTTTGTCCCTGGCTTAAGTTGGAGCCGTCTCCGGTCAGCATCGTCTGGTATCCGTTTGGAAGGCGTTTGATAAAACTATGGGCGTTGGCAAGCCTTGCGGCTGCTATGCATTCATTATCCTTGGCGTCCAGCCTGCCATAGCGTATGTTGTCCATGACTGTGCCGGTAAATAAATGGGTATCTTGCAGCACAATGCCAAGGCTGCGGCGTAAATCTGTTTTTTTGATTTTATTGATATTAATGCCGTCGTACCGGATTTTGCCGTCCTGGATATCGTAGAAACGGTTGATTAGGTTGGTAATAGTTGTTTTGCCTGCACCGGTGCTTCCTACAAAAGCAATTTTTTGCCCGGGGGTAGCAAACATTTTAATGTCATGCAATACAATTTTTTTCTCATTGTAGCCAAAATCTACGCCATCAAAGATTACATCACCTTTTAACTTGACGTAAGAAGTAGTGCCTTCTGTCTGATGTGGGTGTTTCCAAGCCCATAGGCATGTTTTTTCTGAGGTTTCCTGTAAGGAACCGTCTGCATTTTCTCTGGCATTGACAAGCTCTACGTAGCCGTTGTCCGTTTCGGGTTTTTCATCCAACATGGCGAACACCCGGTTTGCTCCGGCTAAGGCCATAACAATACTGTTGATTTGCTGGCTGAATTGGGTAACGGGCTGTGTGAAGCTTTTATTCAGGCTGAGGAACGCTATCAGCGTGCCCAATGTAAGCCCAATAAAGCCGTTTAAGGCGAGGATTGCCCCGGTAACCGCGCAAAGTACATAGCTGATATTCCCCAGATTGCCATTGATTGGCATCGTTATATTGGCGATTTTGTTGGCATTGTTTGCGCTTTCTCTCAGCTTTTGATTTAATTCCCGGAACTGCTCTATGCTTTTTTCCTCATGGCAGAATACTTTGACGACTTTCTGCCCTTCCATCATTTCCTCGATATAGCCATTGACTTTCCCCAAATCATTTTGCTGCTGCATAAAATATTTGGCAGACAGGCGGCCCAGCCTGGAAGTGGTAAACAGCATGACGGCAACCATTAGAAGGGAAATGGCAGTTAGGGGGATATTCAGGGCAATCATGCTGATAAGGGTGGATATAAGTGTAATGCCGGAGTTGACCAGTTGGGGAAAACTTTGCCCTATGAGCTGGCGCAGGGTATCCACATCATTCGTATAGACTGACATGATATCGCCGTGCGCATGGGTGTCAAAGTATTGGATGGGCAGGGATTCCATATTGGAAAATAGCTCTATGCGGAGCTTTTTCATTGTTCCCTGACTAATATTTACCATAATACGGTTGTAGCCGTATGCGCAGAGGATACCTGCCGATAGCACAGATGCCAAAGAAAGCAGGGCATTTGCCAGCGGAGTGTAGTCCGGGATGGCAGACTGGGTCAAAGGAAGAATATAATCGTCGATGAGACGCTGCATGAATAAGGTAGCGCAAAGGGTGGTCAATACCGAAATTAGTATTCCGGCAACAACGATGAGGCAGGAAAACTTATAATTTTTTAAAATATATACAAAAACCCGTTTCAGGGAACCCGGCTTTTGGGCGTATTTTATTTTGGCATTGGATTTATTTGTTCTTTTTTCCATATGATTATTGCTCCTTTCCTTAGCGGTTTAATGGTCGAAATCGCCGCTTCCCTGCATTTGTGCGTCATAGATTTCCCGATAGATAGCATTGGAGCGCAACAGGTGTTCATGGGTATCGAAACCGATTATCTGCCCATCGTCCAAAACAAGGATGCGGTCGGCGTCCTGTACGCTGCAGATGCGCTGGGAAATAATCAATTTGGTGGTACCCGGTATCTGGGTAGAAAAAGATTGGCGGATTTTGGCATCGGTTGCAGTATCGACAGCGCTGGTAGAATCGTCAAGGATTAAAACTTTTGGTTTTTTCAGCAAAGCACGGGCGATGCAAAGGCGCTGCTTTTGCCCACCGGAAACATTGCTGCCTCCCTGCTCAATCCAGGTATGGTATTTATCGGGAAACTGTTCGATAAATTCATCCGCACATGCCTGCCGGCAGGCTTCCATGCATTCCTCTTCGGAAGCGTCTTCCTTGCCCCACCGGAGATTATCCAAAATAGTGCCTGAAAACAATACATTTTTCTGCAGGACAACCGCCACTTGATTGCGGAGGCAATCCATATCATAGGAGCGTACGTCGAGGCCGCCTACGCAGACAGTTCCTTCCGTTGCGTCATATAAGCGGCTGATAAGGCTGATAAGGCTGGATTTGCCGCAGCCGGTGCCGCCGATAATGCCGATTGTTTCCCCGGCTTTTATGTGCAAATCAATATGGCGGAGCGTATCTTCCCCGCTGCCTTCCTGATAAGAAAAGCTGACTTGATAGAAGTCAATTCTTCCGTCAGGTACGGAAAGGACAGGGCAGTCAGGATTGGACAAATCAGCCGTTTCCTCCAACACTTCCGTGATTCTCTTTGCACTGGCAGCGCTTAAAGTAATCATAACGAAAATCATGGAAAGAATCATGAGCGACATCATCATGCTCATAATATAACTGAACAGGGAAGTCAGGTTGCCTGTGGTCAATGTTCCTTCGGTGATATAGCGGGCGCCGAACCAAGATAATGAAATAATGCAGCCGTAAATGGAAAGCATCATGACAGGGTTGTTGAAAGCTAAAATGGATTCGGCTTTGACAAACAGGCGGTAAAGGTTTTTGGCAGCTTTTGAAAATTTTTCTTTTTCATAATCTTCACGGACAAAAGCTTTCACCACCCGTATCCCGGAAACATTTTCCTGGACGCTGGCATTCAAGTCGTCATACCGGTTGAACACTTCGTCAAAGATAGGCATTGCTTTTTTCATAATGGTCAGTAGGATAACGGCCAAAAAGATTAAAACGGCAAGGAAAATCAAGCTTAGTTTGGCGTGGATGACAAAACACATAAATATGCTGCATAAAAGCATCAAGGGTGCCCGCACCGCAACCCGCAGAATCATTTGGTATGCATTTTGGATATTTGTTACATCTGTGGTCATTCGTGTAATCAAGCCGGCGGTGCTGTATTTGTCAATGTTGGAAAAGGAAAAAGTCTGGATGTTGGCAAACATCCCTTCCCGTAGGTTACATGCAAAACCGGAAGAAGCGGATGCCGCGTAACGTCCGGCTTGAATGCCGAAAAATAGGCTTAGGAAAGCGAGCAAAAGCATAAGCGCTCCGTATTGGCAGACTTTTTGTATGTTTCCGGCACTAATGCCTTTGTCAATAATCAATGCGGTGACAAAAGGGATTAATATTTCCATCAGCACTTCCAGAGCTGAAAAAATTGGAGTTAAAATGGATTCTTTTTTATATGCTCCTATTTGCCGATAAAGTGTTTTTAACATAAAAATCATCCTTTCTGTTTTGTATTCTATTCAATAGTACGCGATTGATTTGTGCAAACAAAAAATAATAGACTGCACCAGGACAAATAAAGGGAGACCGATGGGCGCATTGGGGATTGCCCGGAAAATGGGCAGTTTATGAATCCATCGTATCATAAACTTTTTGAAGCAAATCATGTAATTTGGCTTCTTCTTCCGGAGTGAGCCCGGAAAGCAGGTGACGTTCCGTTTCAACGAGGCATTCCCTGACATTTTCGCAAATGCAGATACCGGATTCGGTCAGTTGGATATGCTTAACCCTCTTATCTTCGGAATCGGAAAAATAAGAAACAAGTTTCTTTTTTTCCAGACGGGAGGCAATTCCGGCTGCTGTAGATTGGGCTACTCCAAAATACTTTTCAAGCTCTTTCAAGGTAGCGGCTCCATCCGGTATAAGATGCAGTGCCACCAGCATTTTGAATTGGGATACGGTGATGCCGTATGACTGTAATTTGCTGTTGCCTTGCTTTTCTATCATATCATTGATGCGTTTCATCAATTCCCCACAGGAAAAATGTCTTTGGTTCATTTTTACCTCATTTCTGCGCAGCTTTATAGTGCAGAGCCGATTTGTCTTTCCGGTTTGTGGATGCTGCGTGGACACAAACCGGGGATTGAAAACGATTGATTTACAACCTTTAGGTATTTCCTTGCTGTGTGCGTAAGTAATCATATCAAAATAATAGCATGCTGTCAATAGCATCATTTTGATAGTATGGAATTATATAAAAAGATTAGGGTGTCAAAAGGTCTGTCAAGCGGCGCTGCCGGACAAACTTTTTGATACCCTATCATAAAAACAAAAAACCCGGGCAGCTTGCCGTAATGGCATTGCCCGGGGTGTATTGCATATCTTAAGGTTTTTTGGTGAGATGGAACATATTCATCAGCTTTTTCAGCAGGATAGCTTGTGCGCTAAGCTGTTGGCTGGTAGCGGCGCTTTGTTCTGCAGTTGCTGAGTTGGTTTGAACCACTTCCGAAATCTGCATCACGCGGTTCTGGATTTGGGAAACGGAATCCGCCTGTATGCGGGAAGCGTCTGCAATCTGGCTGATGCTTTCCATAACCTCATTCGTACCGGATACGACGGACGAGAGCTGTTCGGCCGTTTGGGCGGCAATTCGGGTTCCCTGTTCCACGGCCCGAATGGAATGCTCAATTAATTCCGCAGTGGATTGGGAAGCTTCGGAACTCATGCCGGCAAGGCTGCGTACTTCTTCTGCAACAACAGCAAAACCTTTTCCATTCTCCCCCGCTCTCGCAGCTTCGACAGCGGCATTTAAGGCAAGGATATTGGTTTGGGAAGCGATGCTTTCAATGGTCTTAATTATTTTTTCAATTTCTTTGGAGCTGTTGTTGATTTCCTCCATAGCATGTATCATTTCCTGCATATGCTGGTTGCTTTCCAGTACATGGGTATCCACATTGTTCATCGTCAGGCTGGCCTGTTTTGCATTTTCTGCTGTCTGCGATATTTGAAGGGAGATATCGCGAACAGTTTCCTGAAGTTCATCTACGGCGTTTGCCTGTTCCAAAGCTCCCTGGCTTAGTATCTGTGCGCCGTCGGAAACTTGTTCGGAACCACTGGTTACAAGATTAGAACTTTCCGTAATCTGGTAAAGGGTGTTGTTTAATTTTTGTAGAATGTTGTCCAGAGAAGCACGGATAGCAGAAAAGTCGCCTATATAATGATGGGTAGGCTGTACTGTCAGGTTGCCTTCGGCAATAGCTGCCAAAATATTGGAAATTTCTTCTATGTAATCTTTTAAACGGTGAATTGTATTGTCAAAAATTTTTGCCAGATAGCCGATTTCATCGTTGGAGTGTATGCCTGCAGTCAGATCTTTAGAGATTCCTGCGCTTAAATTACCCTGTTCCATATACTGCGCCAACGCAGTCAGATTGGACAGCGGCCATGAAACGGCACGTTTTAGATAAAAAGAAACTAATATGATTCCTAAAATAATCAAAGCTGTGCCGGCAGCGGCAGATAAAAGTATTGTCAAATCAATTTGCTTAAGGGCTTCTATAGCTGAAATACCGGCAAAAATCAAACCGTTAACCTGACCGTTGGAATCTACGGTAGGCATGTAGGAACAAAGATGTGGTGTGCCTAAAATGTCAGCCCTTCCTACATAATTGTTGCCCTGATCCAGTACAATGGCCGATATATCATCGGAAAGCTTTGTGCCGACAGCACGAACCCCGTCTTGTTGGACAGTGGTGTAAGCGCGTTCATTCCCATGGAAAATAGTAAATTCACAGCCAAGCTGCATTTTTAAATCATCCAAAAGCTGTGTTTTATCTTCCGGGCCAGAATCATTTTCCAACTCATAAGACAGCATTTTCGTTGCATTTACACATTGCTGCTGCAATAAATTGATGGTAAGCCGATAGGACATGGCAATGCATATAGCAACTACGGCGATAATGCTGAGACCTTGCATCCATACTGCTAGATTGCCTACTTTGCGCCCAATTCTTTTTGTAGTTTTTGCAAATTTTTTACCATTTTTCATTGTGATTCACCTCGACATTGATAGTAAATCGGCATTTTAGATTTTATGCCGGATAAATAATATATTAATGAAAATCTGAGGGAATTTCAAGGGGGAGTTTAGGAAGAGTTGAAAATTAATTGCTAAAAGAATGGACGTGAAAGAAAAGGGACACAGGCTGCTTTCTGCACAGGACATTGATTGCTTTTGGCAAGGTCTCTTTTTGGCTTCATAAAGGGAATGGGAAAAATTCAGGGTCGGACAGAGCAGAAGAAAAAGGCATTCTTGCACTATGCTTTTGGAAACAGGATTCCATGACGGCTTCGCTTTACATAGGAGGCATTTAGGCAGCAAAGCCGCAGTTGTTCCGGGCAAAAGCGTTTTATTTCCGGTTCCTTTCGCTGCCTTTGCATTTATAAGTATATAGTATAGATAGATTGAGATAGAGAGGGATTAAGAAATGGGGTAGGGTAGGATTCCCCAGCTTTGAAGGATTTCCAAAGTAATGCTGCTGGCTGTTTTTCCGCTGGCATCGGCGCCGTTTCTAATATTTGTAGCAAAAAAGTATGGGCTGCCTTGAGATTCCACGTATCCGATAAACCAGCCGTTCCGGTTTTTGCCGTCTCTGTTTCCGGTACCGGTTTTTCCATATAAGGTTTCGGCTCCGGAAGAGGAAAGCTTCAGGGCATTTTTTACCGCTTCAATATTTTCCGGTGCAAACTGGTATTCGTTGGCATAAAGCTTTTGGAGCAGCTCTACTTGTTCGATGGCGGAGACTTTAAGGGAAGATTCCAACCAGAAACTATTGATGCCGCCGGAAAGGTCTTGATTGCCGTAATCTATTTTAGCATAAAATCCGGATAAGGAATCCATTCCAACATCCTGATCCAATTCCTGAAAATACCAATTGACAGAATAACGTAAAGCGGAAGATAAGGTTTGGTTCTGGTTCCATTGTCCGATAGGATAAGCATGCCCGTTCCATTCCATAGAGTTGGAGGCAGGGCTTATGCTGCCGTTTTCCAGTGCGCATAAGGCGCTGTATATTTTGTAGGTGGAGTCTGGGGAAACACGCAGGCTGGCTAAAGTTTCATTATAAATTGTCCATGTTTCCTTTTGGACATCATAGAAAACGAAACATCCGTCATAGCCTTCAAAGAAGGCGGATAAGTCGGCGGATACAACCGTTTGCGCATCGGGCAGACCTAGACCTGCATAATCTACAGAAGCATATACTGGAACGGCAGATATGGACTGTAGGAGCAAAAGAGCAATCAGAATAAAACAGCATTGCCCTTTTAGCCTTTGCCCTTTGGTTGCTTTGCGGTAGGAGGCAATATTCTGGATTCTTTTTTTCAACTGGCTTACGTTGCCTCCCATCCCACTGGCAAGAAAGGAGCCGGGGGAGGACATTTTTTCTGCGAAATTAATGAGAGTATTGCCATAACAAAAATATTCTTTGTCGGACAAACGATGTAAAACGGCAGAATCGCATGCTTTTTCCCTGTCCGTGCGAGTGTCTTTCAAAGCAAATAAAATGACAGGATTGAACCAATAGAGGCATCGGGCCGTATAAAGAATATAGTTGATAAGGGAATCGCAATGTTTGTAATGCTGCAATTCATGTAGCAGCATATACCGGATTGCCTGCATATCGCAGCCGGATATGAGCGGAAGGGGGAGAAAGATTTTTGGTCGGAAGATGCCGATTAAAACAGGAGATTGGAAAAAAGCGGAACTATAAACCGGTATTTCTTTCCGGATATCCATATCCTGCAGGCATTGCAAATAAAGTTTACGGATTTCAGGGTTTTGCAAAGGAAGCCCGGACTGTTCCAGACGATATAAATGTATCCTTGCTTTTACGGCCAAAAAGAGCATGGTAAATATCCCTAAAATCCATAAGGCAAAAAGTAGGCTATTGAGGGCGGAAGGCATCTTTTGCCCGGCGGAAACAGCAAAATCGTTCATCCAGCCGGCGGTAGAAGAACCAAAAGGAACAGAAGTTGCCGAAAAAGTGGATAGAGACGTATCTGCTGCCTTATTTTGTAAAGATTGGAATAAATGTAAAATCTGTGCCGGTTGGAACGGGCGGAAAGAAAGGAATGGTGCGGATAGCAGCAGGCATAGCAAAATCCAAAAATCGTACTGCAGTTTGCCGGGCAGATATTTCCGCAAAATATATTTTGCGGCAAGAAGCATAGAGGTTATGATAGAGACGGACAAGTTGCATAATAAAAAATGGACAGCAAAGGAAGACAAGTTAAACACCCCCTTTGCCGGTACCATTGGACAAAAGGCTGCGTAAATTGTCGATTTCGGAAGGGGAAAGTTTGTCGTTTTCAATATAGGCAGATAGCATGGCCGCAATATCCCCGTTATAAAAACGCTTGAGGAAAGTATTGCTTTCCTGATTAATATACTCTTCCTCCCTAACTAAAGGCGAATAGACAAAAATCCGGCTTTGCTTTTCATAAGTGATTGCCTTTTTGGTTACCAAACGCTTCAATAAAGTCTGAATGGTTTTCGGGCTCCAAGAAGTAGTCTTAATAAGATGTTCCGTTACTTCGTTGGTATTGATAGGGGCATATTTCCATATGATTTTCATAACTTCAAATTCGGCTTCCGAAATTTGGGGCAGTGTTTTCATTTTCTATATCCTTCCGCATAATCAGTAATTGACTAATTCTTACGTCTGTAATAAATTATAAAGAGAGCGGATATAGTTGTCAATAGGATTGTAGGGATGTGGGGAATGGATATGGGAAAAAGAATGTGGAAAAATGAGGAATAGGTATGGGGAAAAAGGCAGGAAGAAATGAGGGGTGGATATAGGAAAAAGATGGGGAGAAATGAGGGGTGGATATAGGAAAAAATGTGGAAAGATGAGGGATGGATATAGGAAAAAAATGGGAAGAGATGGGGAATGGGTCTGGGAAAAGAATAGAAAAATAGAAAAAGAATGGAAAGCAGGATAGAAAAAGATGAAAAATGCTGAGGAAAGGATAAATAGGAAAAGTTTCAGGATAAAATTATTTATTTGGATTGGTATGATGGCTCTATTTTGCGGTTGTTTTTGCGGCTGCTATGGCAAGAATACAAGAACGACTGCGGATATGGCAAAGATGGGAGAAGAGATAGGAGTCAGGGTGACTTTTTTTGACGTGGGGAAAGGGGATGCGATATTGATTGAAACGGCGGGGCATAGGATGTTGATTGATGCGGGGTATGATGATACTGCCGGAGTGATTTTGGATTATCTTAGAGAAAAAGGGGCAAAAAGGCTGGACTATATGGTGATTACTCACTTTGACAAAGATCATGTGGGCGGCGCAGATAGGATTCTGGAAGAGGTGGAAGTGGGGGAAGTCCTTCAGCCGGATTATGAATCGGACAGTAAACAATATTTGGAATATGTAGAAATGGTAGAAAAGAAAGGGATACGGCCCGTTATGGCCACGGAGACGATGAGGATATCTTTGGATGGGGCGAAGTTCCTTGTCTATCCGCCGCAAAGAAAGGAGTATGAAGAAGAGGATAATGATTTTTCCCTTGTAATCAGTATGGTCTATGGAGAAAGGAGTTTTCTTTTCACAGGAGATTGCGAGAAGGAGCGTCTGGAGGAACTTTTGAAACAGAAGGAGTTTGATTTATGCCATAATGTATTGAAGGTACCTCATCATGGAAGGAAGGGGAAAAATTCGGAGGAGTTTTTGAAAGCAGTATCGCCTGAGATAGCAGTAATTACCTGCTCGGAGGATAAACCAGCAGATGATGGGATTCTACGTATGTTGGATGGGATGGGTACAGAGGTTTACCAGTCTGCGGATGGCACGGTGGTTTGCTGGAGCGATGGGGAGAAAATCGCATGTGGATATTAGGTCAATAAGAGCCGGGATGCGGGAATAGCCGACCAATACTTTCTATAAAAAGCTTAGTGTGCCGGTATATCCAGCAAAGAAATTCCTGCATAGAAAGAGACTGCTTTGCTGGATATGCCGGTTCGGAGGGAGTGTAATATAAAGTGTGTAAGTTACCGGTAACAAAAACTTACGCACTTTA
>CAJUSR010000026.1 GCA_910588855.1 uncultured Kineothrix sp.
TTTACGGATTTTCAGGGTTGCATTGCTGTTCATTTGCCAAGGTTCGTCTGCATTTCAGGCATTTCTTTGAGAAATACCTTCCGTCTTTACTTTTTCTATAAAAAACGGAACGGAGAAGGAGGGATTTGAACCCTCGCGCCGCTATTAACGACCTGCACCCTTTCCAGGGGTGTCCCTTCAGCCATCTTGGGTACTTCTCCAAATAAAAGCTGATTTCATTGAGCTTATTATAGTTTTTTATTGAACATCCTGCTATTCTTATATTAGTTGAATAACAAGTTCTGCGGAGAAGGTATCTCCAGCGGAGAGGGTGGGATTCGAACCCACGCGCCCTTGCGGACAAACGGTTTTCAAGACCGCCTCGTTATGACCACTTCGATACCCCTCCATGTTCGCACGCTACTATCTTTTCAAGGGGATTCTGAAATCCATGAGGAAGTGTGTTCCTCAGCAGCGCAAGGATTATTCTAGCAAAAAAGTCGGAATGTGTCAACAGCTTTTTTTAATTTTTTTTGGATATTTTTTTCGTCGATTTGGGGAATGCTTTTAATACCCGAATCTTCATAAAAAAGTTCTCAATATTCTACTTTTATGTTAAAATGGCATCATAGAAGAGGTAATCGGTTATGGGATTCAAATTAGATGTAGTAATCAATGAAAATTATTCAAAACTAAATACGATTGATATGTATATTTTAACTTATATCCAAAATAATCTTCATGAGTGTACTTCCCTCAGCATCGCAGAACTGGCAAAAAGGTGCAACGTTTCTACAGCTACTATTTTAAGGATGGCACAGAAACTAAATTTCAGCGGATATAGCGAATTTAAATTTTTCCTCAAAGACGATGAAAAAAAGAATGGCCCGGAAAATATCAACATGACCGAAATATTAAATCAAGATATTTCACAAACCATCAAATTTTTTCAGCAAAACAAGCATATTCTTGAAATCTGCCAAATTATCGACACTGCGGACACTATTTATGCCTTTGGCACCGGTCAGGGGCAAAGCCTGATGCTGCAGGAAGCGGCCAGATGTTTTTTTAATGTAAATAAGAAGTTCATTATCGTTCCGTCTTCCACCGAATTAAAAATTTTAAAAAAATATATGAGCATGCAGGATTTGCTCTTTATCGCTTCCTGGTCTGGGAAAATAGATAAATACAGGGATACTTTGATTAATCTGAGCGTTCTGGATATTCCAATCGTGTCCATTACCAGCTTTAATAATAATGAACTTTCTTCTTTATCAAAATATAACCTTTATTTTCAAAGCACCCATGTGGATTTGGATATGAATATCAACCGTTCCTCCTATCTTACGCTTCACCTTGTCCTGCATCTGCTATACGATGCATATATTAATTATATTGATAATAAAGAGTAAACTATAAAGCAGATTGTATAAACATATTTAGCAGAGGGCTCACATAAGTTGCGGAAAAACTTAATAACTGCGGAAACCGCTGCCGGGCACTATTTCTGCCTTAAGAAACACATCGGCATATTCCGCACGATAGGATGAAACTAATTTATGTGCCATCTACCAAGCGAAACCGCTGGGCAGGGCTTTTGCCCCCATCCCATGATAGGAAAACCCCTTCCGGCTAACTTATGAGCGTCACCGGAAGGGGTATAAAATTTTATCCTGTATCTACTTTGGTACGGAACCTATTCCATTATTAGTGATTATAATGCCTAATATAATAGCTAAGATAGTAACTTATATACTATAAAAACTTGTATACATAAAACTTAATGTATTATAAAAACTTGTATACTATAAAACTTAATATACTGTAAAAACTTATATACTATAAAACTTATATACTATAAAACTTAATATACTATAAAAGCTAATATATTATAAAAACTAATATACTATAAGAATTAATATAACATAAGAATTAGTATAACATAAAAATCAATATAACATAAAAATTAGTATAATATGGGAAATTATGACAGCGTGCAAACCGTCTGGTCTTTTTTTACTTCCCCTGCTTCTTCAAAATGTACCGATTTCCCGTTGCTGTTTGAAATAATCAGCATTGTGGACATATCAAACTTTTCACGCAGCTTTTTTAAATCAACCTGAATTACCGGTTCCCCGGCTGTCACTTTATCTCCCTGCCCTTTCCCTAAGACCTGAAAACCATCCCCTTTTGCGGACACAGTATCAATGCCGATATGGATCAAAAGCTCAACGCCGTTTTGCATCGTAACGCCAAACGCATGGCCGGTCGGAAAAAGGACTGACAAAGTTCCGTCTGCGGGAGAACATATCGTTACGGATTCCCCTTCATACCGGAAAGCCACACCGTCTCCCAAAATCTTCTGCGAAAATACATCATCCTTTACATCCTCAATTGCAAACATAATGCCGTCTGCCGGCGCTACAATCTGGTTGTTTTCAGTTCCCGCTGATTTTTTGAAAAAACGAAACATCATTATTCTCCTTTCGCCTCGTGCAAATTGGGGCTTAACGCCATTGCCATGTTCTTACTTAATAATAACGGGCGCAAATAAGCAACTGTGGAACACATCGGCAGGACATCCGGATGCAGGCGGATATGAAGTTCAGATTCTATATAGTTTCTTCTTTCCTCAATCCGTTTCCATAATAAAGGAGCTTTTTCCCTGATTTCCTCCCGTAAAGCGGCATCCGCCAAAGCAACCGTGCTTTCCGCGCTGGTTCCTCCATAGCCATTCACAGAAGGAATAATATCAATCTGGAACAGCATACCGCTTTCCAAAATTTCTTCGCTTCCGTCATAAACCGGTGAGGACATCCATTCCTCGTCTGCTGTCAGATGCCCGGGGCATAACGACCAATGATATTCCGCTTTGGGCAGGACGTTCTCTATCAACTGATAAAGTTCATCCCCTTTCATGCCGCAATGGATTTGCTCCAACCATACCGCATATGCACAAAAGTAAGGTTTCACCACAACATCCACATAGTCCCTGACTTCCACCGGCAATTGGAAAGACTGTTCTGCCGCATAGCCGGCCCTTGAAGAAAGCCCTCCTTTATATCCTATCGTTAAACTAATCGGGTCTCCCACTTTCACAGTGTTCTCGGTGGGATATAAGTTAGCTTTGCTGAACCTTTTCCCCGATGCGGCTATCGTAACCACACTGTTCTTCTGTCCGTATGCATTCAACGTATCGCCCAGCTCCATTTCGCTTACGCCAACTTCCAGACGGTTCATCGCTTTCAGAATACAATCGGAAGCCAAAGCTGCGCCAAACTCATAATGTTCCAATTCGTTCACATTATTGCGGCAGCGGACTCCCTTATTGCCTATAAAAATATAAGCCGCATTGAAAACTTCCCCCGTTTCCCCCGCAAGCAGCCGGATTCGGTCTACAATATAGGAAGGAACGTCAAACAAATGCCGGTTATCTTCCTGACTGCCTGTAAAGTTCTTCCATCCGACAATACCTATCCGCGCATTCCCGCTGATTCCCGCCTCCTTTAAAATGTCCAAAACGCTTTTGCCACCCTCCATCGGCTGGTTAGGCAAGGAAAAGCAAGGCGCATGCACAGGCGTCGCTTTCACCCTTGAAAAAGGAACTTTGTTCAGGTTTTCGTTCCCCATCACCATGTAATTTTGCCCATTGGAATGAAGGACAAGCAAAGCCTCTTCAAAACGCGGTAGAAAACCGGTCAAATACTCAAAATTGCTGCCATGCTCCAAATCAGCATAAATGACAAGCGTGTCAATCTTTTCTTCTTTCATCCGCGCCAAAACTTTTTCATACCGTTCGCTCATCGTTTCGTCGCTGAGAAGAACAGGGCGTCCACTGCAGTCTTCTTTTGGTTCCGATACTTGTTTATAGACAACATCCTCTAATGTTTTCATTTAAACTCCTTTCATCGGAAAAATTCATCCTTCTTTTTTGCTCAATTCCATTACTAAATGAAGCAGTACATCCGCTCCCTTTTTAATGCTTTCATAATCTGTCCATTCTTCCGGGCAGTGCGACACTCCCCCGTTCCTGCTCGGAACATAAATCATATTCGTATCCACGAAATCCGTCATAATCATTGAATCGTGGCCCGTACCATTGTTAATCAATACATGGCTATATCCTAACTCATCGCAGATACGCTGCATTTTTTTCACGTTATCCCCATTCATTATGCTTGGGCCTGTAGGGTTCGGGTAGTTAATCCTCCGTATCTCCTGCAGCTCCGTGCGGATGGCGAATTTTTCCCCTGCCTTTTCCAGCAAACCTTCAATCATTTCTTTAAAATCCACATTTTCCACGATTGCCTTGCTGAATGTCCTGATTTCAATCTTTCCCTCTACATATTCGGGAACAAACTGGTTGGAGTTGGGGGTAATATCCAGCTTTCCGACCATTCCGGTAACATCCGGCCCTAATTCTTTGATTCTTTCATCAAATTCAGCGATAAAATTCGCTGCTGCTACCAGCGCATCTTTCCTCGTCTTCATGGGCGCGGTAGAATCAGCGGTTGCCCCATAAAAACGGATGGTATACCGTCCAATCCCTGCTAAATACTCAATCAGGCCGATTTCAACCTTTTCCCGGTCAAGGACAGGGCCCTGTTCCACATGCAATTCAATAAAATTTTTAATGGTTTTGGGGTCACGGATTGCTTCCTTTAAGTCAGGATTTAATCCATACTCTTTCATTGCCTCAGCTTTTGTCTGCCCAAAACGGTTTTTCACCGTATCCAGTTCATGCTGTGTCATGGTACCCATCATCGCCCTTGTATTGGTAACGCCTGTACTCGGACCGAAAGTCTCCCCTTCTTCCGCATTCATGACAATCAGCTCCAAAGGATAATCATTGACAAACCCATTTTCTGTCAGTATCCTCATGACTTCCAACGCCGACACGGTTCCTGCAACACCGTCAAAAGCGCCGGCATTCACAACCGAATCATAATGGGAGCCGAACATTACCGCCGGTGCGTCTTTCAACGTTCCTTCTTTCCTCCCAAATAAAGTGCCAAAACTGTCTTCATGGATATCAATATTCAGTTTTTTCATTTCCTCAATGAAATAATCCTTTGCCAACCGGTCTTCTTTTGAATAAGAAGACCGGGTTACTCCCTTTCCCGGGGTTGAAGTAAATTTGGCCAAAGTTTCAATGTCATTTTGTATTCGATTTACTTTTGTCTGCATATCTCTTTCCCCCAATACTTTAATTCGATTTCACCGCACGCTTTAACTCAGCAGCCGCCTTTTCGACTTTCGCTCCATAAACAACCTGAAGGTTTTTCTCGTTAATTTTAATAATTCCTAAAGAACCAGTCTTTTTCAAGCCATTTTCATTAATTACGGAAGTATCCTGAAGGACTAACCTCAACCTGGAAATGCAGTTGTCGATTTCCACAATATTTTCTTTTCCGCCCAATGCTTCCATAATGCTCTTCCCAAGTTCCGTTACTTCTTCTTCATAACTTACTTCATCGGCTTCATCTTCACGGCCAGGAGTCTTGATATTGAACTTCACAATTGCCCATTTAAATACCAGATAGTAAATAACCGCGTAAACTAAACCGATGACCACATTAAGAATCCATTTCGTCTGTGTTCCGCGCAGGACACCGAAAATCACCAAATCAATTAAACCGCCGCCGGCATTACCGATACAAACTTCCAGCAATGTATTGATTAAGAAAGACAAACCTGCCATGCATGCATGGAACAGCCACAGCAACGGGGAAATAAAGAAGAATGAAAATTCAATCGGCTCTGTAATCCCTGTAAAGAAGCTGGTGAGGCCTGCTGCTAAAAGCACACCTTTTACTTTTTTCTTATTTTTCGGCAATGCCGTCTGGTACATTGCATAACAAGCTGCCGGTAAACCAAATACCATGAACGGGTGAGTTCCCTGCGTTAAGAAACGTGTCGCCTGACGCATTACGTCCATATCCGCATTCGGGTCCATAAGCAATGCGTTGAAAATATTCAGCGCGCCGGAAATCTGCTCTCCATTAATCATAGCAGCGCCGCCAATCGGTGTAAACCGGATTAACTGATTCAAAATATGATGCAAGCCGGTAGGAATCAACAACCTTTCCAAGAATCCGTAAATAAATGTTCCAAAAGCGCCAGCCTGTGACAACAAATCACCAAATCCATTAATTACCATATTGAACAACGGCCAAATCAGGAACATAGCAACCCCTAAGAAAGGAATCGTCACAACTATCATAATCGGCACAAAACGTTTGCCGCTAAAGAAGCTAAACGCTGTAGGAAGCTGTGTCGTATGGAATTTATTATGAATCATTGCGCTCCAAAGACCAACGATAATACCTCCGAAAATGCTCATGCGGTATGTAAAAATACCCATTACCGTGTCATAAGCCGCATTTTTCTGTGTTGCTTCCAATACGGTTACCCCCTGGGATACCAGATAATCCACACTTACGGTTTCCGCCGTAATCCCTTTTAACTGAAGCAGGAAACGGATTGTGGTATGGAACAGCACAAATCCGATAATGGATGCAAATGTTGCAATTTCTTTATCTTCCCTTGACATACCTTGTGCTACCGACATACAGAACAAAATCGGCAGCAAACCAAACAATCCTCCCGCCAATGCATTAATTAAGCTGACAAAATTGTTTACCAGTTCTACGTTCGCCAGTGCATTTCCAAATACATTCGGGTTTTGCAGCGTAGACGCCAATCCCAAGAGCAAACCTGCTGCGACAATAATTGACAGCGGTCCCATCAATGACTTGCCCAGTTTTTGAATAAATGTTTTCATTGTTACCCTCCTATACCTTGTCGTTTTTTTGAAATAATCCGTTTTTCCATTACATCATGTGCGCACAACGATTTACTGGTACGCCCATTATATCATCCGCTCAATTTTTGTAAATATTTATAAAGTTTTTAGAAAGTTTATTATTTTTTTAAAAAAAGTTACATTTTGTGAAATTTATTACACACATCCTATTGGCAGATTGTACAAAAAACATTGGACAAGAGAGGGTGTTCCTCAGCCGTTTCATGACTTTTGGAACACCCTCTTTATATAAAAAAGAATCCTGCAAAGCAGGATTCTCCGCCTGCGGCGGGTCGCGGCAGCAACATGTTTCCTCTCCGCCGCAGTGCGATAATTGCTTTTTACCATATGGGAAATCCGAAGGAATTTCCTATATGGTAAAAAAGCGTCTTCGACACTTCAATTTATATCCTTCCGGCGAAGGACTTTCCTATACGGATTCGGGTGTCAAAAGGTCTTCCCGGCAGTGCCGCTTGGCAGATGGCACAAAAAATTTGTGCCGCAAAACTTGTTATGCTATTTGTGGTATGGAGCATTCCGATGAGCCTCTTAAGGCGAAAATCGTGTTCAGCATTGGCTTCCACGATTTTAGAGTCTCCTCTCCATCGTACAAAAGCCACTTGCACAATATTCTTTTGTGCCATCTGCCAAGCGGTACTGCAGGGAAGACCTTTTGACACCCGAATCCTATAAAGTAAAAAAGAATCCTGCAAGCAGGATTCTCCGCTTTTATATTTAACAACGTCTAACAAAATCTAACAAAAACCTCGCGGCAGTCTTGCTCGCGGGAATAAACAATTGTAAACCTTTCAGCCTGCCAGACATCCCGGCAATATTTTTTACAAAAACCCTTTTTTATTACAAGAGCCAACGCCTCCCGCTTCCCTGCGAAAGGGTATTTCAAACAAACGTTTTATTACAACTTGTATTTCATCTGTCGTTCGGTCAATGGGCTCTGTCAGTATGGTGTCCATACCTACCCGGTTAGCCCCCCAAATATCTGAGAAAATCTGATCCCCAATAAACAATGTATTTGTCCGGACAGTTCCCATTCTTTTCATTGCTGTCTCATAACCCCTTTTTCCGGGTTTGCCTGCACTATAGATATACCCCGTTTTCACCTTTTGCGCAAAAGCCTTTACCCGAGGCTCCCTATTGTTGGACACCAGCATCGTTTTCATGCCAAGTGCATGGATTTCTTCAAAAAGCCGGATTGCCTTTTCGTCTGCCGGCCAGTCCTGAGGCACCAACGTATTGTCAATATCAAATATGACCCCGCCGTAACTTTTTGACAGCTTTTCCCAATCCAATCCATAGACAGATGGGATGACTTTTTTTGGATATAACTGTTTCCAAAACATTTTTATTCTCCCGGTTTCCTCTCAAAGTGCAAAAGCCTTAGCAATCTGCAAATCTTCCGGTGTTGTTATTTTAATATTTTCATAACTTCCTTCCACCAGCTTTACTTTCCAATTCGTAAAAGTTTCCACCGCCATCGCATCATCGGTAATCTTGACGGACTTCTGTAAAAGCTCCTCTTCTTTTTCCATCAGGGAAGTATATGCCTGCAATATGACGTCAAAGGCAAACACTTGCGGTGTTTGTACCATCCAAACCTTGTCGCGGCTTGGAGTGGATACTGCAAAACAATTCCCATCCGCTATTTTAATCGTGTCTTTCACCGGCATCCCCACAACGCAGGCACCATATTGGCAAACACTTGCATAAGCCCGCTCCAATATTTCCTCTGTCACAAAAGGGCGGGCTCCGTCATGGATAAAAATATAATCGGCTTTTGCCGCTTTCAGCCCTTCGTAGACGGAATGGTATCTTTCTTTTCCGCCTGCAACGATGTGTGTCACTTTATCAAACTTATATTTCTCTACAATATTCTGTCTACAGTATTCTATCTCTTCTGCAGCGGTCACCAATATCACCTGATTGATAAAACTCTCCTGGAAAACTTTTAACGCATAATATATGATTGGCTTATCTTCCAGCATAAGATATTGCTTGGGAACTTCGCTCCGCATTCTTTTCCCCCGCCCTGCCGCCAGGACAATTGCCGCACAATCTTTCTTCATCTCCGGCCCTTCTTTCTTATATTGCACCGGATTTATGGATTCCGGTTTTTATGTTTATCCCATCCGTTCCCCCAATTTCAAATTAGGGACTG
This sequence comes from uncultured Kineothrix sp., assembly GCA_910588855.1. GTDB lineage: Bacteria > Bacillota > Clostridia > Lachnospirales > Lachnospiraceae > Kineothrix. The sequence goes on from CAJUSR010000026.1 coordinate 8,961, forward strand.
CATTCAAATCAAAACCGTGGCGCACTCCTTTTTTATATTCATAATACCCTGCTGCCCCAATCATCGCCGCATTATCGGTACAAAGTGCCAAAGACGGATGGTAAAAACGAATACCGCGTTCCCTACATTCCTTTTCCAATGCTTCCCGGAGGGATGAATTAGAAGCCACGCCTCCGGCAATGGCAAATTTATCCAATCCCGACTCTTTCACTCCACGAATGGAATGCTCCACCAGCACATCTATAACTGCTTTTTGAAAAGATGCCGCTACATCAGCCGTATTTATTTTTTCCCCTTTCATCTCGCAGGAGTTCAGATAATTCAAAACGGCAGATTTTAAACCGCTAAAACTGAAATCATATTCTGCCCCCACGACTTTTGCCCTTGGGAAATGAACTGCCTCCGGGTTCCCTTCTTTCGACACTTTGTCAATTTTCGGCCCTCCCGGATAACCCAGCCCGATGGCACGTGCCACTTTATCAAAGGCTTCCCCTGCCGCATCATCCCGTGTCCGTCCAATGATTTCATACTCCCCATAAGCCTTTACTACCACCAGATGGGAATGCCCGCCGGATACCACAAGGCATACAAAAGGCGGCTCCAATTCCTTATTTTCAATATAATTTGCACAAATGTGCCCCTCGATATGATGTACGCCAACCAAGGGAATCCCCGATGCGAAGCTGATAGCTTTGGCGGCGGAAACCCCGACCAAAAGCGCACCCACAAGCCCTGGCCCGTAAGTAACCGCGATGGCCGTCATATCTTCTAATTTTTTATCCGCTTCTATAAGGGCCTGTTCAATTACCTGGTTAATCTTCTCAATATGTTTTCTGGATGCAATCTCCGGCACCACTCCGCCGTACACCGTGTGGAGCGCAATCTGTGAGTAGATTATATTCGACAGCACTTCCCTTCCGTTTTTTACTACGGCAGCCGCTGTTTCATCGCAGGAACTCTCAATTGCCAATATAAACACGTCCTCTTTATTGTCCAACATATTTCATCCTTTTTCCGTTAATCTATAACGTTAATCTATCAATTTCCAACCGTAAATTTTCCAACGGCCATTTTCATCTTTCCTTAAGAGGAACTGCTCTATGGTATTGAACATTTTGGTTTCCTGTCTAAGGTTTAAATTGCAGTACATCTTTGCCCATTCCCGCCCATCTTTGGAAAAATACTCCACATCGGTACTGCTGGGCAGCCCATAGCTGGATACAGTCATCCCGTTTCCTGCCATAGAAAGGATATCCACTTTTACGCTCTCCAGATAACTCTCTTCGTCCTGGTTCGCAATCAAATCCGCATCATAGAGCCCTCTTATTTTTGTGGCAAGCGCTTCTACCTCCTCTTCCGTATGGGTCTCGTTATAGAAGCACTGGATGATTTCACAATAATATTTTATCACTTCTTTGGGCGTAGCCGGATAATTCGCATCCAGGTTCCTCATCAATACTTGCTGCGACTTGGTGATTGTCACCTCGTCTTCCGCCCCTTTTTTGTCCATATGGGAAATATAATAATAAAACCCAATCATTAGCGCCGCAAGGACGATGACTACTATGATAACCCTGACAAAGCCAAGCCCTTCATTCCTTTTTTTCTTTTTGCTTTTCTTCATACGCTAATCCTCTTCAAACATAAGGTCCACACTTTTACCGTCTTTGCCAGCCTCCGCCCGGGGGAATATCTTTTTTACATCTCTCATAAAATCTTCCGCGCGGACAAGGGACGGGCTGTAATGGGTCAACCATAGCTTTGCCACCTCTGCCCTTTTGGCAAGCTCTGCCGCCTCATAAAACGTCATGTGTTTATTTTCCTTTGCCTTTTCTTTCTTTTCCGGTTCCCCGTACATCCCTTCGCAGATAAAGAGATCGGCTCCGGCTGCATTCCTGACAATCCCTTCCGTTGGCCTTGTATCGGTACAATAGGTAACTTTTAACCCTTTCCTGGCTTCCCCAAGCACCATATCCGGAGTATAGGTTTTCCCGTCCAGCTCCACGGTTTCCCCTTTCTGCAGGCGGTTCCAATATCTGCGGTCAATACCAAGCCCCATCGCTTTATCTACCTGGAATTTCCCGGTACGGTCTACCACTATGTTATATCCATAGCATATCACATTATGGTTCACACGGAAAGCTTCTATTCTAAAATCGCCAAGTTCAAAACGTTGTTCCGTTTCCGTAATTTCAATGCATTGAATTTCAAAAGGGAGTTCCGGCGCAATGACCCGCAATGCGGAAACCACCCTTGTCAGCCCTTTTGGCCCCACTAAAAGAAGCGGCTCTGTCCGCTCTGCATTCCCCATCGTGAGGAGCATTCCCGGAAGTCCGCTGATATGATCCGCATGATAATGGGTAAAGCAGATGATGTCAATCGGCTTCGGGCTCCAGCCCTTTTCCTTCATTGCTATCTGCGTACCTTCCCCACAATCAATCAATATACTTTTCCCATTAACCCTTGCCATTAAAGAGGTCAGCCAGCGGTATGGCAGCGGCATCATCCCTCCTGTTCCAAGCAAACAAATATCTAACATATATCTCCTATCCTGACCGCCCGGCCAGAATAGCTACAGCAGCTCCGTTGCTTCCCGCCGCTGCTCCGGTATCCTGAATCCGGCAATCAATTTGTCATAACACTCTTCACACAAATCAAAACTGTGAATCTGTCCGTCTTTTTTGCTAAAATATCCGAAAACTGCATCCGCTTCAAAACAGCCTTCTTTTAAAATTCCATTTTCTACCAATAAATGTTTTCCGCATCCGTTGCAGACAACGGAAACCAATTCATTCTTATTTTCATCCAGATATTTACGCATAGTCTCATCCTCCCAAGATGTACTAAAGTCCATCGCTATATCTGTTATTATACATGAGCTTCGGCAGTAAAAACAGTGGTAATTCCTCCATTCCTTTCCTACCTTTTCCACATAATAAGGGCGTCTTCCCGATCATCCCCGTTCCGGCCCAAAGCCGCTTTATAGAAACCTTTGCGTACCCCCTCCCCTATAAAACCAAACTTCTCATATAGGCGGATAGCCGGTTGATTACCGGTTCGTACTTCCAGTGTGAAAGCTTCTGCCCCCAGCTTTCTGCCTTCCTCAAGCACATAACCAAGCATGGCTGCGGCTATTCCCTTTTTCCGGTAATGCCTGTCTACTGACACATTGGTGATTTCCCCTTCCCCGGCAATTAATCGAAGCCCGCAGATACCAATTATGTGTGCGTTTCTTCCGGACGTACCTTTTTCCTCATTCCGCTGCAGACTATCTTCTCCTTCCGGCTGTTCCTCCCTTTCCAGCGGCTTTTCCAGCTTTTCCTTCCCTGCCGTTGTTTCATCTATCTCCGCCACATAGTAATAGGCATAATCCAGACAGAGCGTATCCAAAAATGCGTTTTCCGTCCAGGGCTCGGAAAAATTTTCCGCCTCCAGCGCAGCCGCCCGCTTTGCATCCCCTTCCGTCATCCGTCTTATCCTTACCATCGGTTCCCCGCTTCCTTTTCTTTGCGCTCCCTTTCCGCCTGTGACATGCGCAGATAAATGGGCGCATGTTCCCCCGCAGATACCACTTTCCCTTCTCTATAATAAATCCCAGCCAGGGCGGCGATTGCTGCTGCCCGCTGCCTGTTCATATGCGCCGGCGCAAAACTGTAGGCGGTTTCCATCAATTCCGGCAGCCTATCCTTGAAAACAGGAACCCCGTCTCCTAAAAATATGACCTCACGCCCCAAATCATTCAGGATTCCGGCAATTTCTTCTATAGCGAAAGCGGCCTGTTCCTGTACCGTCCTCATTGCGTATCCATCCGGCCACAGCCCCTCTTTTTTCCCCTCTTCCCTGGCATCTTCTGGGCTTTCTATATCTGACCGCATCCCCTTTTTTTCCTCTTCTTTTACAAACTCATAAATCCCGGTATATACCTGACCCCGTCTGGCGTCCATTATCGGACATATGCAGCCCCCAACCCCATATAAATTATAGGCAAGCCCTTCCAACGTAGGCACTTCTATCAATGGGATATTCAATGCCAGCCCAAGCCCTTTTGCCGTGGCTGCACCAATCCTCAGCCCGGTAAAAGAACCCGGCCCTGCTGCCACTGCCACCGCATCCAAAGAAGCTAAGTCCAAATCAATCATTTTCTTAATCTCGTCCATCATCGGCACTAATGTCTGCGAATGGGTTTTCTTGTACTGAATCGTAAACTCTGCCACCAACACATCATCGTCCATTACTGCCACAGACGCCACCAGACCGGAACTGTCCAATGCCAAAATCTTCATATTTTATCCCTTTTTCCCTTTTATGCTGTCAGACATTACTTCTTTTCAAACTGTTTTCCTGCATTTACCGCGCCACTATATTCATTAAACAGAAGGCTTCTTTTCTTCCACTGTTATCCTTCTATAATCCAATCCTTTGGTCAAATCTTTGCTAATCCTGATTTCCATATGATGCTCCGGCAAGATTTCTTCAATCAAATCCGCCCACTCAATAAAACAGACGCCCTTGCCATAAAAGCAATCCTCATAACCGATTTCATCCATTTCTTCCACACATCCGATACGGTACACATCAAAATGATAAAAAGGCAGGCGCCCTTCCTCATAAATCTGCAATATGGTAAATGTGGGGCTGTTCACTGTCTCCTTTATCCCAAGCCCCTTCGCAACTCCCTGAGTAAAGACGGTCTTTCCAACCCCCAAGTCTCCCAGCAATGTATACACATCGCCGGGGGAAGCTTTTTCCCCAATCTTCATGCCAAAGGCAAAGGTCTCCTCCGCACTGTAAGAATCCACTGTCATCTCTGCCCTCTCCTCTATCCTTTGATTTTGACTTTCGCCGGCGGCATATGGGTGGAAATGATTTCAATCACCCTTGGCACCATTTCCCCCAAGTCCTGCTTTGGGAAAATCGAAGCATTCACACGGGAAGTATATACTATCAGGCTCCTTTGGGTGGAAACGGCTCTATACATATCTTCCCATTTCTGCATCTGCACTTGTTCGCCTTGGGATACCTCTATGCCCTCATCCGTTAATTTATAATGCAGCGGTTCCTTAAATGCCGGCGTATTCGCCATCTGCTGCCTTGATTTTAGAAAAAGCGTCCAGGGCAGATATGCCAGAATCACCAATCCTGCAATCAGGAAAATTGTCCCGCCCCCTGAAAAAAAATAAACGACCATCAATGCGCCCACAATGGTTCCGATAAGGCCGGACGCACTATAATAGGTATGTCTCAGCATATAATCATACAATATATTTCCGGTTATTTTAACATCAAATTCCAGTTCCATCGTTATCCGCTCCTTATCCCGGCCTTCTGTATTCCTCGCCTTTGCACATTTTTCCATTGCTTTTATTATACTGAAATTCCTAGAAAGTGCAAGAGGGGGATAGGGCTAAGGGATAAAATATCCGGCCGTGCGCGTTATCACACATCCCTGCGCCGGGGCGTGGCTGAGGTGACAGCCCCTTTTCTTTTGTATGTAACGCTATCCTATGATGCAAAAAAACAAGAATATTCCTGCCGGTTTTTATATACCTCATAAACCAGCCGAAATATTCTTGTTTATTTGATTCCCTATTTCCTTTATCTGCTTTTATTCATGCCGCAGCGCCTCTATCGGGCTAAGTTTTGCGGCTTTCCTTGCCGGGTAAATTCCAAAGAAAAGCCCAACCGCCGAAGAAAATACCGTCGCTCCGATAATGGTAGACACTTGGGTTTTGGCCGGCACACCTGCCACGGAACCAATGGCATTGCCCCCCAGTATGCCGAGCCCAATACCGATTAAACCGCCCAGCAGCGTAATAATCGCCGCTTCTGCCAAAAACTGCAGCAGAATGGAACCTGTCCTTGCGCCTAACGATTTACGGATACCGATTTCCCTCGTACGTTCCGTTACGGATACAAGCATGATATTCATAACGCCAATACCGCCTACCAACAACGATATGGCTGCCACAAAAGAGATAAATGTGGTAATAACGCCTAAAATACTGTCATACTGGGCCGACATGTCCGACATGCTTTGTACCTGAATCTGCCCTTCGCCCCGTACATTATATTTGTTTTCCAGCAGGGCTATCGTTTTTTGAGCCACTTCCGTACAGTATTCCGTTGCATCCGCAAATACCAGGATATCATTAAATTCGCCCAAATAATAATAGTAGTCATTCCCTAATACGGTATACGGCATTTCCAAATCAATGCGCGAACTCATTGTCATATTTACCATCATTCCTGCGCTGTCTTCGCGGATTCCCACAATTGTCACTTCATTGGAAATCCCATATAACGACAGTTCAAAGCTCATGCCGATTACATCCGTCGTTCCGAACATATTGATGGCGCTGCTTTCCGAAATCACGCATACCCGATTGCCGCTTTCTACATCTTCTTTCGTAAAATATTTCCCTTTAATGACCGGCCCCCCATTAGCGGAGTAATACTGAAGCCCTTCCGTACCGCACATAGCCCTTGCTTCAAAATTCCCCTTTGCCCCGTTGGCCTGTCCCCAGCCGCCAAGTATAGGCGTAACACCTTTCACATGCTCTACCCGGCTTTTAATCAAATCAAAATCCTCTTCATTAAAACGCATAGTTACATCGTCCAACGTGGTATCCAAATAAAGCTCTATCAAACCGCTGCCCATGCTTTCCAGCTCTTCGTTAATCTGGCCCCTTACGCCGTTACCGATGGCCATTACCATAATAACCGATGCAATACCGATAATAATGCCGAGCATGGTAAGGATAGAACGACCTTTATTGCTTTTTATATTCATCAGGGCAATTTTTATATATTCCCATATCTGTGCCATTTTAAGCCCCCCATCACTGCATCGGTACTGCCGAAACTTCCATGCCCTCGGCAATACTGCCGTTTACTTCCGTCAATATCTGGTCGCCTTCGCCCAGCCCTTCTAAAATCTCAATATTCAAATCGGAAGAAATGCCTGTCTGCACCGGTTTTTTTACAATGATGCCGTTTTCCACCGCATATACGAAATTGCCATCCATATCGGAATTTACCGCACTGTAAGGAACAAGGAGCGCCCCTTCGGATTTGGATGTGCTGACTGAAATCTTCGCCTCTACACCAAGGAATATGTTTTCATCCGGGTTTGTAATTTTAATATCCGCATTGACTACTGCCGCGCCGCTGGCATTCTTCGTTGCCATTTTGTCAATCTTGCTCACTTCGCCGTCATAAACCATACCGCCTATGGTAACGGTAGCTTTCTGCCCTACTTTCAGCTTTTCCAAATCATACTTGGAAATGGAAATGCTGACTTTTACATTTTCTGTGCTTTCCAGTTTAAAAAGTTGCTCCCCCACAGCAGGCGTTTTCCCTTCTACCGCGTTCATCTCCGTCACTACGCCATCAAACTCTGCCAGAATCCCGCTCTCCGTCTCTTGGATAGCCGTTAAAGTTTCCTGAGACTCAATATTTTCCATTTCATTTTTTGCTTCCAGTTCTTCCTTGCCGCCCTGGTTCAGTTTCGTGCCTTCTGCGGATGTCTTCTGGGATTTCATTTCCGCTTTATATTCCTTGCAGTTATTCAGCATATCCGTATAGGTTTTGATTTCCTCTTCCCATGCCCGGATCTGCTCGTTGTTGGTCTGCTCGTATGTATTGAGCTGTACCAGCTTCTGCAGGTTTTCATATTCATCGGAATCCGGCTGGTCTGCCCAGTCAATCAACGATATTTGAAGCAATGCCCCTTCATGGGCCAGTGCTGCTTTTTTCTCATCTACCTGACGCTGAAGGTCTTTGATATGATTGTCTATATCCGTAATCTGCTGCTCCAATACACTCAAATTCACATTTGCCTCCCCTAAGTCGCCGAGGCTTTCATTGTTTTTCTGGATAGAGCTTTTATAACTGCCTTCGTTTGCCTGCAGCTTTAACTCCGCCGTCCTTTTTTCGTTTGCCAAATCCGTTTCGTCATAGGTAAGGACTGGCTGCCCTTTCCCTACGATTTCCCCTGCATTTACATTAATCGTGCCGATTTGGATGCTCACCGGCGCAAAATAGGTCTTTACTTCCCCCGATATAACAGAACCGCTAGTATTGATGGTCTGCTCAATATCCCCTTTGGTAACCGAAGACGTATAAACCACCGGCTTTGCATTCGCTTTGGAAATATTGGAAACTACGATGAACAGCACAAAGACTCCTGCCACCGCGCCAAATACGCTCCTCTTGATAATTTTTTTCTTCTTCGCCGGGTCCATAGGCGTCTTGTTTTCCGCTTTCTGCCTCTTTTTCTCTTCTTTTTCCCGTTTCTTCTGCTCTTTCTTTTCCTGCTTGGTCAATTCCATGCCAATTCCGGCTTTCTGCAAATTATTGTCACTCATGATTCTGCTCTCCTCCTGTTACAACTTCTTCCTTTTTTTCTTTTTTATCCGCAGAATCGCTTACAATCCTGCCGTCCATTATCTTAATCACGCGCTTTGCCTGCGCCGCTATATCATTATCATGGGTAATAAGTATTACTGTCCTGCCTTCCTCATGCAGCCCCTTTAAAATTTCCATAATTTCCTTTGTAGAACCGGAATCCAGATTTCCGGTAGGCTCATCCGCCAGAATAATCGGCGGCGCCTGGGCTATTGCCCTAGCTATCGCCACCCTCTGCTGCTGTCCGCCGGACATCTCAGAAGGCTTGTGGGTCTTCCGTTTGGCCAGCCCTACTTTTTCCAAAGCAGTTTCCGATAGCTTTGCCCTTTCCTTTCTCCCTACCCCTCTGTAAATCAGCGGCAGCTCTACATTTTCCAATGCGGTTAAATTGGCAATCAAATTAAATCCCTGAAAAATAAAACCAATTTCCTTATTCCTGATATCGGATAGCTCATTGTCGCTCATGTGGGATACATCCTTGTCATGCAGCATATATGTACCACTGGTAGGAATGTCCAGGCAACCCAACATGTTCATCAATGTAGACTTCCCTGAACCGGACTGGCCGATAATGGCAACAAATTCATTTTCATGAATCTGTAAATTCACATGGTCCAATGCCCGTACCTCATTTTCCCCGGGATTATATACCTTGCAAATATCCCGTATGTCCACCAATGCACCCATTTCTATTCGTCCTCCATTTCCATCCTGTTTCTTCCCCTGCTGCTGTCAGGGCTATTTCTTTCTATTATATAAACAGTAAACAGCAATCCAATTTTTCTTTTTCGCAGCTGTCTTACTGTATTACTTATCTAATACAATAATCGCTTTTATAGAATTTGTCAACCACTTGTCAAGATAAATTTATGTGATAAATATGTTTTTATGAAAAAGCATAAATTGCACCTCTATGTATCATCCTGTTTTCTGCAACCGCCTACTTGTTCCATTATATTGAAAAATCCTAACAATACTATGAGAAATACCTTAAAAATTTCTAAAAAAAAATTAAGAAAGACATGCTACCCATAATATACAACGGGGTAACATGCCTTTTTTCTTCAATTATTTTATTATTTTTACCTATATAGATTCGGGTGCCCAATGGTCTGGCGGACCGCGGCTTCCTCTTTATGCTGTTTTGCCCACAGCTACGGTTTTATGCCCCTCTTTCAATATGGGGCTGAGTTTCTTATATACCAGCATTGTCACTAGCGAAACGCTGCCGCCTTTTAAAATATTCAAAGGCGCTACCGCAAATATCACCAGCGTAGCCACATTTTGAATAGCCGGATTGATTGCGGTTCCCATCGCTATGATTTCATCCAAAGGCATTCCATACAACTGCGCAAATTTAGGCAGGAGGTAAATTGCATTGAAAGCTGTGCCAAACACAGTCATGCACAAGGTGCCTGTTACAGAGCCCACAATTGCGGTGCCTTTTTTCTTTTTGTTTAAATAAATAATAGATGCCGGCAGGATAAAGCTGCACCCGATTACAAAATTGGCAAGGTCGCCCACAAAAGCGGTAGTCGTTCCTTTAAAAATAAGTTTTAAAAATATTTTGCAAAACTCAATCATTACGCCTGCTACCGGTCCAAAGGCAAAAGTTCCGATTAACACCGGGATTTCACTGAAGTCCAGTTCATAAAAGACCGGTGCAAAAGGCACAGGAAATTCCAGCAACATAAGGATAAAGGCAATTGCGGAAAAAACACCGATAACCGCTATTTTTCTTGTGGAAAGCACCCTTTCCGTATCCCCGTTTTTCTTTTTTGCCAGCTTTTCCGCGCCATAGGCGATTGCAAACATCAGCGCCACAATGCCTAAGAACTCCAAAACAAACACCAGGTTTTCCGTTACCGACTGCATTAAATTGTTCATATCATTTCCTCCTGAAAATAAAAATATTTTAGGGAAAATTCTTCAAAAAAACCCCGGACAAAGATGTCCGGGGCTGTATTCCGTAATTTTGCCGCCTTATGATTTTCCCGGGCTTTGTATGTATCCCTGCCCGTTCCTTTTCCTAAGACATGCATCCTACTTTCCTTCTCTCATCCAGACTTTACTGTCGGTTTTGGAATTGCACCAAATCAGCCGCCGGAAAGCATTTCACTTTCTCAAAGCGGGTCGCGGACTGTCACCGCCGGTAGGGAATGACGAATTTATTTTCGTTTCACCCAACCCCGAAGAATTTTCTCATTTATTTAATTCGTATTAAGCATATAGCGATTGCAGGATTTTGTCAAGAGGATTTCTTGGAATTTATATTTTAAGAAAAATACTACAATAAATGCATTCACATATTTTCAGAATCTCTTCTTCCGTTTTATCTGATATTTGTCTGTAAAACTCCTCTACAACCAAGTTATTATACTCGTATTGCGGCAATCTTCCCTCATTATCAATCACAGCCTTTATAAACTCATATAATTGGCGTGTCCTATACTCCGGATCATTTAAACGGAAACGCCTAATATGTGTTTCTATAAACTCTTTTTCTTTTTCAGAATATTTATATGTATGGTTTGCTGGCTGAAATTCCAATTTTAAAACATCATATTGTAAAGTTAACGCATTTCCGGTTTCATCTCCGGATTTGCCTATAGGTTGTAAAATAATTTCACTTTCCGGCATTTTATGATATTCATTTTGCAAGTTTTTCAGTGCAGTGCATGGCTCTGTACATGGTTTCTCTCTCTGCTCACGTTCACATTTCTCTTCGAATTGTTGAATTATCCCTTTTGGCAGCGCCCTTTTCTTCTCGCCGATTTTCTTAAATATCTGATTGCAAGCCGGACATGCCAATCCTATATTAGGTATACATTCCGCTAATTTAGGCGAATTTGTTTTTTCTATTGCATGTTCTAAATGAGCAAATAGTTTTCTGTCTACACGTACTCTGGAATAGCAATACATGCAGTAGCCTTCCGAACATTTTTCCAAGACTTCCTTTAAGCGTTTTCCTCTTGTATTTCTAACTCCATATTTCCCCTCTTCTTTATAATCAGGATGAAATACAGGTATTTCTAATATTAAAGTTTCTTTCATAAACTTACCATCTCTGTATCTGCTGTAAAATAATCTTCTGCGATGCTGACAAGTCCTTCTTCTGCAATTTGTTTAACCATTCCTCCTCATAGCTCCCCCATGCCCCGTTAATTTTATTGTTGAGCAGATGCCGTAATATTTCCTCAGTTTCGCTTGGCATCACTTTCCGTTCTCCAAACAAACGCCCAAAAATAATTTGTACCTCCGAAATGGAAGAATAATCATTTATATCCACAACCTCACAAACATTATTATCTAAAATAACCAAATTAGCTTCTGATGTATGTGCTACCAAATCGCAGGAATGCGTTGCCACAACCCATCTTGCCCATGAAAACTTTTCCTTTAAAAATTCCATAATAAGTGCCGAATATTTAGGGGATAAAAATTCATCCAATTCATCCACCACTATCCATGCATGATTTACTCCATGTCCTTGAATTACCGTATCCTGATAATATAATAGTTCCAGCAAAATCCTTATAATTGCCTGATATCCGCTTGACAAAAGCCCCTTTCCATCCCCAAAATCCACTTCCCCCAGCGGATCCCCATTCACTATGCTAAATTTATCACCCGTTAGACTATAAAACAGCTTTTGAACATCCTCTTCATAATTTCCATAAATCATTTCCGCACATTCCGTCGATGTACCATGAAAACTAAAAGAATCTGCCAAATTAAAATAAGCCTCCCCTAATCGGGTTTTAAGGACTGCCATATCAAACTCTGGCTTGTCTTTTATTTTAGAAGCCTTCTTTACATCAAATCCTCTGTTAACAGCATCTATAAAATAAACATTACTATTCTGTTGGCACTTTTCTATAAATTTCTTCAATAATAATGATTTCCCGCTGGAATTTTCTCCAATCACTATATTATCTATATACGGCAGTTCCTTCTTAACCATTTTTTCAGTGATTTCATTAATCCGTTCCAGACCAAATTTCATAAACGGTTTTCCACCTTTCATTCATACTTTTCCATTTTACTGTACCTTGCCGTGCATAAGAAATATAATCACTATTATTTAAAATAGCATTATAGATTTCGGGGGTTACTGTTTTTCTTACACCTAATTTTTCATATATGATATAAAAACTTTCTAACAATGCCACTTTAGAGGACTGCCTTTTATTTACTTGAAACAAACTTAAAAAGGAAATTAAACTTTCTTCATATCCTTTAATGACATTATCCGCAAAGGTCATTGCTTCTTCCGAAAAGCTATCTAACAGATCAGAATAAGAACCATTATATCCTGAAATGGTAAATTCAAAATTTCCTGCATCCCTCCGGACATTGACAAATCTCCTTAAGGCGCAAAATCTAAGTAATGTTTCTAAATCCCGTTCTTTTGCATCTTCCCTTCCCCAAATCTTTCTCCAGGCAACATTATTCCGGTTAAATGTTTGAAGCATCTCATAGAAACTGCAGACATATATCCCATTCCTCTGTTCTTGCGGTGATAGAAGGGAACCTCCCTTGTTCAAGTTTGCAAAAATATGTCTTAGCACCTCCGATTTTTTTCCCTCATCATTAATTTTTATTTCGATTACAGTAATCGGAGTATAATCAATTTTCCTTTTCCATTCAATTGGCAGCGATGCATAATCCACATTAACCGTCTTCCTGTCCTTTCCAGCTAAATCAACATGGAACTCCTCCAGTTCAAACCGCTCTAATAATGCCTCTTTAAATGAATTATTATCAAGAGATAACTCGGAAAAATTGATACAACTATTTTTTTTCTTATTTAAATAATAACCAATATAGTAAAAGAACAAGCTCATAATACGCTGCTGGCCATCCAATATTTCTAATTGGTTTTTTTCATTTCTGCATGTATAAATCGGTGGAATCGGCAAACCGCATATCAATGATTCTACCAATGCGGTAGCCTGCCCTCTGCTCCAACGGTACTTTCTCTGGTACTTCGGTATAATATACAGATTCTCATTTACGCCTTCGACCAACGTTCTAAATCCAACATCTGCCTTATACTGCTGGATACTTGCAGCCGCTAAATTGTTTAACAAATCACCGCCTGACATCATAAACCGTTCCTCTTTCTTACCATTCGCATACCGTTGTTACTGTTTCCTGTTTATTTTCATCGTCAAAGCAATCCTCTTCTTCGCCGTATCCACGGAAATCACCTGAACATCTACAACATCCCCTACGCTCACCGCCTCCAAAGGATGTTTGATGAACCTGTCCGTAATTTGGGAAATATGGACTAGTCCGTCCTGATGGACTCCGATATCCACAAAAGCGCCGAAATCTATGACATTGCGCACCGTCCCTTTCAGTATCATGCCCGGTTTCAAGTCTTTCATTTCCAACACGTCGCTTCTTAAAATGGGTGCCGGCATATCTTCTCTTGGATCTCTCGCAGGCTTTTCCAGTTCTTTCAGGATATCCGTCAGGGTGATTTCCCCAATTCCCAATTCCGATGCTATTTTCTTTTTATCTTTTATTTTCCTTTCCAATGTGCTTACGGTTGTCACACCTTCTTCTTTTTTAGAAGAAGCAGATGCATTCCCTTCCCCCGTTTCCAAAGCCATATTGCCCATTGCCGCCGCCAGCGCCTTCCCCATAGCAGTTCCCGTATTCCGTATCACTACTTTATTCTGCTTCTTTTCCTGCTTTGGAGCCGTCTTTTTCACTTTGCCTTTCTCCGATGCCGCTTTTTTCTGGGCAGCTTTTACATCTTCCATCGTAAGCCCCATTTTATCCAAAAGCTTCAACGTGGCTTCGTAAGACTCCGGGTGGACGCTGGTTGCATCCAGCGGGTTTTCCCCTTCCAGAATACGCAAAAATCCTGCACACTGCTCAAAGGCTTTCGGACCCAGCTTGGCTACCTTCAAAAGCTGTTTCCTGCTTGTAAAGCGTCCGTTATTTTCCCTGTAGTCTACAATGTTTTTGGCTATCGTTTTTGTGATGCCGGAAATGTATTCTAACAGCGACGCAGATGCGGTATTTAAGTCAACGCCCACCTTATTCACGCAATCTTCCACTACACCGCTTAAAGTCTCGCTCAATTTCTTCTGGTTCATATCATGCTGGTATTGACCCACACCGATTGATTTTGGGTCAATTTTTACCAGTTCTGCCAAAGGATCCTGCAATCTTCTCGCAATAGACGCAGCGCTTCTTTGCCCCACATCGAAGTTGGGGAACTCTTCCGTTGCCAGCTTGCTCGCCGAATAAACGGAAGCTCCCGCTTCATTCACAATGACATACTGCACTGGCACATCCAGCTCTTTAATCAAATCTACTATGACTTGTTCGGATTCCCGGGATGCCGTGCCGTTTCCTACGGAAATCAAAGAAATACCGTATTTTTTAATTAATTTTTTCAGCTCTGTCTTGGCTTCCGTTACTCTATTTTGGGGTGCCGTCGGGAAAATAACTTTGGTGTCCAATACTTTCCCCGTCGCATCCACTACCGCCAATTTGCAGCCTGTACGGAAGGCCGGATCCCAGCCAAGCACTACTTTCCCTGCAATCGGAGGCTGCATCAATAGCTGTTCCAAATTTTTCCCAAATACCGAAATCGCGCCGTCTTCCGCCTTTTCCGTCATTTCGTTGCGGATTTCCCTTTCAATAGCCGGGGCAATCAGGCGGTGGTAACTATCATCGATCACCGCCGTCAAAACAGGGGCTGTAACCTCATTATCGGATGTAATCACTTTCTTTTCCAAAAAACGGAGGATTCTTTCCTCCGGCGCCACGATTTTTACCGTCAGGACTTTTTCGCTTTCCCCACGGTTTAAAGCAAGTATCCTATGGCCTGCCGCTTTTTTAACCGGCTCTTCATAATTATAGTACATTTCATATACGCTTTCGGCTTTATCATCCTTTGCCGTGCTAACCACCATACCTTCTTCCATTGTAATGTTCCGGATATAGATACGGTAGTCCGCTTCATCGGAAATGCTCTCTGCAATAATGTCCTTTGCGCCCTGAATCGCTTCTGCTGCTGTTTTTACTTCTTTTTCTTCATTGATATATTTGGCTGCCTCTTCTTCCAAAGGGCACTTGGCATCCTGCGCCAATATCCATTCCGCCAATCCATCCAATCCCTTTTCTTTGGCCACGCTCGCCCTTGTCTTACGTTTTGGCCGGTATGGGCGGTACAAATCTTCTACAACTACAAGTGTTTCCGCCGAAAGAATCTTTTCTTTCAGCTCGTCCGTCAGCTTTCCCTGTTCTTCTATGCTTCCGATAACCTGTTCCTTCTTTTCTTCCAGATTGCGCAAATAAACAAGCCTCTCGTACAAATTACGAAGCGCCTCGTCATTTAGCGAACCTGTTGCCTCCTTACGGTATCTGGAAATAAAAGGAATCGTATTTCCTTCATCAATCAATTTGACAGCAGCTTCTATCTGCCATTTCTGTACTGCAAGTTCCTGACTTAATTTTAATATAATATCCATAATTTACCTCATTTCTATGTTCCTATTCAATATCCTATATGAAAACTATCCAATTTTCAAGATTGTATTATGAGTTATTAAGTGTTACAATGAAAATGTATATTTTAGGGAATTATATTTTCAGAACGTGAAAAACTGGAATGGAGAAAATCATGGATTTTAATAATAATGGCACTCAAAACAATCCAAATCAAAACCCCTATAACGCGAACCGTCCTATGGGAAATTCCCCGTATGGCTATCGATATTCCCCTCCGTATATTATGCCGGGGCAGAAACTTGCCAATGCCGCTATGGTGCTTGGCATTATTTCCATTTTATCCACTATTTTAATGACGATTTATATCCCTTTGATTTTGGGGAGCATTGCGATTATCCTTGCGATTCTATCGAAAGGCTCAAAATCCCGTATGGCAGGGCAGGCCATGACCGGGCTTATCTGCGGTGCAGGAGGCCTTGTCATGAATCTGGGCATCCTCATTACCACTCTTTCGTTTATCTTTTCCCATCCGGAAATTTTGCAGGATGCCGCACGGACGTATGATGCCCAATTCGAGCAGATTTACGGGGAATCCACGGAAGATGTTCTGGGACAATCTATTGAAGATATGATTAACGAAACTTTTGGTTTTGAATAATGTAATGTGAGAAAGGTATGGTGGCTTTATGAGTACAATCAGTCCAATCAGTAATTTTGCCAATTATAGCAGCCCTGTCGGCAACGCTTCCGGCAACAATGCAGAAGATTCTAAAGTGACAATGAACCCGGGCGAATCCAATGTAAAATCCCCCGGAAGGAAATCTTCCCCCGCAGAATGCGAAACTTGCAAAAACAGGAAATATCAGGACGGATCCGATGAAATGGTATCTTTTAAAGCGGCTACTCATATTTCCCCCCAATCCGCCGCATCTGCAGTCCGTTCCCATGAGCAGGAACATGTTTCCAACGCTTATAAAAAAGCGGCTACGAATAATGGAGAAGTCCTCTCCGCCAATGTATCCATCCATACTGCGGTATGCCCAGAATGCGGACGGAGCTATGTATCCGGTGGAACTACTACAACACAGATTAAATATTACAACGAAGATAATCCTTACCAAAAGGATTTGAAAACTGCCGATTCCATAAAATATCAGGGAATGAACGTTGACATGGCAGTGTAAAAAGATTTTTTGAATGGGAGACTTGAATCTATGAATACCTTTAAATCCTCCGCCGAACTGAAAGGCATCTCCAAAGACCAGTTGTTCGGCCATTACGGTACAATGGTAGGCGCTTTACTTCTCATGGGGCTTGCCGCTTTATTAATCACATATATCCCTTCTATGTTAATCACTGCGCAAACCATCCCGGAGCTTATCATTTACTATTTGATTAGCTTTATCGTCAGTCTGCTGGTTGGTATTCTGGCATCCGGTGAAGCATATCTCTATCTAAAGCTTATTTGTGGGCAGCCTGTTTTCGCCGGGGATATATTTTATGGTTTCAAGGCTCATCCCGATAAAGCAATCCTCCTGCAGTTTGTACTTTCTTTAACAACCTATATTGGTTCAGCACCTATGATGATTTTTTATTACCTTTATTTGACTACCGCCCGTACCTCTTACCTATTGTTTATGTCCATTTTCTGCGTTATCGGTATGGCGGTTATCTGCATCATTAACCTGATGCTTTCGCAAGTTTTCTTTTTATTACAGGACTTCCCGCAATATTCTGCCAAAGAGCTGCTTAAAATGAGCTGCCGGATTATGAAGGGACACAAAGGCCGGCTGTTTTATATTTCCGTCAGCTTCCTCCCCCTCTATATACTAGGCACCTTCTCCTTCTGCATCGCCTTTTTATGGCTGATACCTTACACAAATACGGTTATGGCCAATTTTTATATGGATTTGATGAAAAACCGGAACAGGATACAAAAACAGAACCAAACGGTAATGCAGGAAAATATGACAATGCAAAGAAATGCGGATGTGCAGGACAATTCGGCTATTCAAGGAAATGTGGACGTACAGGACAATTCGACCATTCAGTGGAATATAGACGTACAGGGGAATACGGTAATCCAAGGAAATGAAGGCATACAGGGAGATATGGCAGTTCAAGAAAATGCGGTCATACAGGGCGTGGCTTTGGCTTCTGAAAATTCAGCCATTCAAAAAGAAAATTTAGAACCTAGTGTATCTCTGCAAGATAAAGCTACGGTCACCGAAGGCTCTGTTGCACAGGAAGATACATCCATAGAAGAATCAAAGGAACATTAGCAAAAAAGTGCCCATCATAACACACGCTTGTACTGGAATGGCTGCATCAGCAGCCATTTTTCTTTTGCTCATAACAATATATCTCCTCTGTACGGGGCTGTGTAATCGAGTAAGGAAACGACCTTTTTCCCTACACGCCGCGCGACCCCTGCGACCCCTACGCCGCGTAGCGGGTTATTTCCTCTGCTCGCAGCAGCGACATGCTCCCCCTCCGCCGCAGTGCGATAATTGCTTTTTACCATATGGGAAATTCGGAGAACTTTCCTATATGGATTCGGGTGTCAAAAGGTCTTCCTGACAGTGCCGCTTGGCAGATAGCACAAAAGAATATTGTGCAAGTGGCTTTTGTACGATGGAGAGGAGACTCTAAAATCGTGGAAGCCAATGCTGAACACGATTTTCGCCTTAAGAGGCTCATCGGAATGCTCCGTACAACAAAACGCGCACAATATTCTTTTGTGCTATCTGCCAAGCGGCACTGTCAGGAAGACCTTTTGACATCCGAATCCTATAAGGTAAGAAACAGCATTGCCATATCATAATGGCAATGCTGTCATGCAAAACTATTTTTATTCTTCCACCGCTCTCCCACCAACACTCATCCATTTCAGATAAGCATTAATAAACAGGTCTAATCCGCCGTCCAGTACGGCATCCGCATTGCCGGACTCCTCTCCTGTCCTGTGGTCTTTCACCATCGTATATGGCTGCAGTACATAAGAACGTATCTGGTTCCCCCACCCGATTTCCTTTACTTCCCCGCGAATATCGGAAAGCTTCTCCGCATTTTCTTCCTGCTTCAAAAGGTAAAGCTTCGCCTTTAACATCTGCATCGCCTTATCTTTATTTTGGAACTGGGAGCGCTCGTTTTGGCACTGCACTACAATTCCGGTAGGCAAATGGGTAATTCTTATGGCCGATGAGGTTTTGTTAATATGCTGTCCTCCCGCGCCGCTGCTTCGGTACGTATCAATGCGCAAATCATCATCGTTTATGTCCACATCCATGTCTTCTTCTATATCCGGCATAACATCCAAAGAAACAAAGGAGGTCTGCCGTTTCCCCTGTGCATTGAAAGGAGAAATACGTACCAGCCGGTGTACCCCTTTCTCCGATTTTAAATAGCCGTACGCATTCACACCGTTTACCTGAAAAGTCACCGACTTGATGCCCGCTTCCTCACCGTCCAGATAATCCAGCACTTCCACAGAAAAGCCTTTGCGTTCCGCCCATCTCGTATACATCCGGTAAAGCATACCGCACCAGTCGCAGCTTTCGGTTCCGCCTGCACCCGCATTCAGCTTAAGGATTGCATTATCCTTATCATATTCCCCGGACAATAGAGTACGGATACGGATATCCTCAAAAGTCGCAATAAATGTATCCAACTCGGAGCGTATGTCCGCAACCATTTCCGCGTCATCCTCTTCGTAGCTCATTTCGATTAAATCCCCGATATCCTCATATTGGCGTTCCAATCCTTGGATGGTATCCACCGTATCCTTAAGGTTTTTCAGTTCTTTCATCTTCTGGTTGGAAACTTCAGGGTCATCCCAAAAACCGGGGGCTTCCATTTCCCTTTCCAGTTCTTCCACACGCCTTGACTTATTTGCTAAGTCAAAGTGAATCCCTCACTTCCGCAAGCGGACTTTCATATGTCTGCAATTCTGTTTTCATCTGATCCAATTCTACCACTTAACGTTCACCACACTTTCTATATATTCTATCCGGGCCGCTTTCTATTTCCTTCCGCAGCACTGTTTATATTTTTTCCCGCTTCCACAAGGGCAAGGGTCATTGGGATATACTTTCTCCGTTTCCCTCTTCACCGGCCCTTTGGGAAGGGAATCATCCTTATTCGTTCCTGTTACTTTCGCGACCTGTTCCCTCTCTACCTTCTGTTCAATGCGGACATGGAACAGCAAGCGCACCGTCTCTTCTTTTATATTCTGGGTCATCTCGTCAAACATTTCATAACCATTAAGCTTATATTCCACCAAAGGGTCTCTCTGGCCGTAAGCCTGCAGCCCTACGCCCTGGCGGAGCTGGTCCATGTCGTCGATATGATCCATCCATTTACGGTCGATAACCTTTAAAAGGATAACTCTTTCGATTTCACGCATCGCTTCCGGATTAGGAAATTCCGCTTCTTTCGTTTCATACAATTTTATTGCTTCTTCTTTCAGCTGCTGCTTTAAGCTGTTTTTCTTCGGCTTCAATACCCTTCCTGTATTCACCGGACGGATAGGTATGGTAGGCAATAGCAGGGCATTCAGTTCGGAAAAATCCCAATCATCAATATCAGCCTCATCGCTGATGCTGATATCTACCGCATTTTCCGCAATATCCGTAACCATCTTGAAAATGGAATCCCTCATGCTCTCGCCGCTTAATACTTGTCTTCTTTCTTCGTAAATAATTTCCCTCTGCTCGTTCATCACCTGGTCATATTCCAACAAGTTTTTTCGGATTCCGAAGTTGTTGTTCTCTATCTTCTTCTGCGCCGATTCAATCGCTTTTGTCAATGATTTATGCTCAATTTCCTGATTTTCCGGAATGCCCAATGTATTAAACATGCCAATCAGACGCTCAGAACCGAACAGACGCATCAAATCATCCTGCAGCGATATATAGAATTTGGACTCCCCGGGGTCTCCCTGCCGCCCGCTTCGCCCGCGCAGCTGATTATCAATACGTCTCGATTCATGGCGCTCCGTACCGATAATCTTCAGCCCTCCGGCTGCCCGCGCATCATCATCCAGCTTAATATCCGTACCACGCCCTGCCATATTGGTAGCGATAGTCACTGCCCCATGCACACCGGCATCGGCAACTATCTCCGCCTCCAGCTCATGGAACTTCGCATTCAATACTTTATGCGGTACACCGTTTTTCGTCAATAAGCGGCTGATTTCCTCCGAAGCCTCAATGGTAATCGTACCTACCAGTACCGGCTGCCCTTTCGCATGGGCTTCCTTTACCGCTTCTACAATAGCATACAGCTTTTCCTTTTTCGTCTTATAAACCGCATCCTGCAAATCTTTTCTTATTACGGGCTTATTGGTAGGAATCTCAATAACATCCATTCCATAAATATCACGAAATTCCTTCTCTTCCGTCAATGCCGTACCTGTCATACCCGCTTTTTTATCGAATTTATTAAAAAAGTTCTGGAAAGTGATGGTAGCCAACGTTTTGCTCTCCCTCTTCACCTTCACATGCTCTTTTGCCTCTATCGCCTGGTGAAGCCCATCCGAGTAGCGCCGCCCCGGCATGATGCGCCCTGTAAACTCATCCACAATCAAAACCTGCTCATCCTTCACCACATAGTCCTGATCCCGGAACATTAAGTTATGGGCCCTTAAAGCCAGGTTAATATTATGCTGTATTTCCAAATTTTCCGGATCGGCCAGATTTTCAATCTGGAAGAAACGTTCCACCTTAGACACGCCTTCCGCCGTCAGGTTAACGATTTTATCCTTTTCATTCACGATAAAATCACCGGTTTCTTCCCGTTCCACACCCATAATGGCATCCATCTTGGTAAGGGCTTCCATATCTGCCCCTCGTTTTAACTGTCTGGCCAAAACGTCGCAAGCTTCATACAGCTTCGTGGATTTCCCGCTCTGCCCTGAAATAATAAGGGGTGTCCTTGCCTCGTCCACAAGCACCGAATCGACTTCGTCGATAATCGCATAGTGCAGCTCGCGGAGTACAAGCAGCTCCTTATAAATCACCATATTATCCCTTAAGTAATCAAAGCCAAGTTCATTGTTCGTAACATAGGTGATATCGCAGTTGTACTGCTCTCTCCTCTCATCGGACTTCATATCGTTCAGCACTACGCCAACCTTTAGCCCAAGAAACTCATGCACCTGCCCCATCCACTCCGCATCACGCTTTGCCAGATAGTCGTTAACCGTTACAACATGTACGCCTCTTCCTTCCAACGCATTCAAATATGCTGGAAGTGTAGAAACAAGCGTCTTCCCTTCCCCGGTCTTCATCTCGGCAATGCGCCCTTGGTGGAGGATAATGCCGCCAATCAACTGTACGCGGTAATGCTCCATATTCAGCACACGCCTGGCCGCCTCTCTTACGGTCGCATATGCTTCCGGCAGAAGGTCATCCAACGTCTCCCCATCCTGAAGGCGTTTTTTATACTCTTTTGTTTTTTCCCTTAACTGCTCGTCCGTCAGTTGGAGCATAGAAGGCCTTAAAGACTCGATTTTATCCACCATACCGGCAATCCTCTTCAATTCCCTCTCGCTATGAGTTCCAAAAACCTTATTTACAATATTCATCGTCAAACTCCTATGTCATCCATCGACTTCATTATCCGGCAGCGCCGTCATCTTGCCTTTTCCTTTATCATGGCAATCATGCACAAAAACTACATGCGTGCCGCCTTTTCAACATAAAATTCCGCTATTTACAAAAAACCACTGTTTATTTTAACAGATTTGCTGGTGATATTCAACCTTTGTACGCCAAGGAATTTAAGAAGTTGGTATGATTTCCGTGAAAATAGGCTCCCTCTGCCCTTGACCTTAAATATAAGAAGTGTTATTATTTTAACGATTAGATAAATCGTGCCCTATTAGTAAGGTAATAATCAAAAATTTTAAGTACGAGGTGCAGACAAATGAGCAAAACTTTTGACGATTTAATTTCTAAGGTAAAAGAAATCCCCATGAAAAAGGTTTCCGTTGCCGTTGCGCAGGATTCCGCTGTTTTGGAGGCCGTAAGGGCTGCAAAGGACAGGCAGATTGCAGATGCTATCTTAGTAGGGGATGAGTCCAAAATCAGGGCAATCGCAGCAGACATCCAGGTGGATATCAGCGACTTTGAAATCGTAAATGTAGAAGACGATATCGAAGCTTCTTTGGCGGCTGTCAAATTAGTGCATGAAGGCAAAGCGGATATGTACATGAAGGGGCTTATCGACACAAAACATTTCTTAAAAAGCGTCCTTGACAAAGAAGTCGGGCTGCGTACAGGGAAACCGTTATCCCACGTTTGTGTTTTTGATATTGAAGGCATTGATCACCTTCTGTTTTTGACAGACGTAGCTTTTATCCCTTACCCAACTTTGGAAGACAAAGTGAACATTATCAGCAATACACTGGAAATTACAAAGGCATGCGGCATTGAATGCCCGAAAGTAGCTCCTCTTGCTGCTGTAGAAGTGGTAAATCCCAAGATGCCCGCTACTGTAGAAGCTGCGGAACTTACCCGGATGAACAAAGACGGGGAAATCACCGGATGCGTTGTTGACGGTCCCCTCTCCCTTGACCTTGCCATTGATGCAGAAGCCGCAAAGCACAAGGGCGCTACCGGCCGACCGATTCAAGGCGATGCGGATATCCTTCTTTTCCCTGATATCCACGCAGGCAATTTGGTATACAAAGCTATCGTACATACGGCAAAATTGAAAAACGGCAATATTTTAACAGGTACAAAGGCACCGGTTATCTTAACTTCCCGTTCCGATTCTATGGAAGTAAAAGTAAATTCCCTTGCCCTTGGTGCGGTTGTTGCTGATTATTTAAAATAAAAAGGAGAATCGCTATGGCAATCAAAAGTTTAATTATTAATCCCGGCTCCACATCCACCAAAATCGGTGTATTTGAAGACGAAACATTGTTATTTGAAGAAACTTTAAGGCACTCTACGGAAGAAATCGCGCAATATGCTTCTATCGTAGAGCAAAAAGATTTCAGGAAAAACATTATTCTGGATTTAATGAAAGAAAAAGATTTCGATATGAAATCTTTAGATGTAATTGTAGGGCGCGGCGGTATGTTGAAACCTATCCCCGGCGGTACCTATGCGGTTACCGATGATTTGCTGGAGGATTTGAAAGTAGGCGTACAGGGCCAGCATGCTTCCAACCTTGGCGGCATTCTTGCAAGGGAAATCGCTGATTCCATTGGGATTCCTTCTTATATTGTAGACCCGGTTGTTGTGGACGAACTTATGCCCACCGCAAGGTATTCCGGTGTACCGGAACTGCCCCGCATCAGTATCTTCCATGCCCTCAACCAAAAAGCGGTAGCCAAACGTTATGCTAACGAAAAAGGGGTAGCTTATGATTCCCTGAACTTAATCGTTGTCCATATGGGCGGCGGTGTTTCCGTAGGCGCCCATGAAAAAGGCAAAGTCGTAGACGTATTCAACGCCCTTGACGGTGATGGGGCATTTTCCCCGGAAAGGGCTGGCGCAGTTCCTCCCGGAGCATTAATCAAAATGTGCTTCTCCGGTAAATATACCGAAAAAGAAGTTTATAAAAAACTGGTTGGCAACGGCGGCTTCAACGCATACCTGAATACCAACGACATGAGGGATGTGGACAAAATGGTGGACGAAGGAAACAAAGAAGCTGAGGAAATCCGCGAAGCATTTATCCTTCAGGTTGCCAAAGACATCGGCTCTATGGCATGTGTCCTGAAAGGCAAAGTAGACCAGATTATTATGACCGGCGGCATCGCTTATGACAAAGCTGTGACGGATGGTTTGAAAGAAAAAGCCGGCTTCATCGCTCCTGTTACCGTATACCCCGGCGAAGATGAACTTCTCGCTCTGGCACAAGGCGCAATCCGAGTTATGACCGGAAAAGAAACGGCGATGGTTTATTAAGCGTAAGTATATTCTATATGGTATGACCTTTTGATACCCGAATCCTACAGGATTCTCCGCTGGCGGCAACTTCTTCGCTGTGGCATAATTTTCTATTATAATCGAGTAGAGAAGATTCATCTTCCCTTATTCGCTGTGTACCCCGTGCGCCGCATAATGGCATATTTACGCTGCACGGGCTGCATATAAAAAGGCGTCTTAAAGTTATTTCTGACTTTTAGGCGCTTTTTATTTAGGGTGTGTCTGAAAACTCATTCTTACTATACTATTTAGACAAAATGAAAATTGCTGCAACATAAATAAACGCCAGAAAAGAAGCGGCCAGTTTGTCATAGCGTGTGGCAACTCTCCGGAAATGTTTCAGTCGGTTAAAAAAACATTCTACTAAATGGCGTTCTTTATATATCCACCAGTCGCAATCCCAGGGATTTATTGTGTTTGCTTTTGGTGGGATTGTATACGTTGCGTTTCGACCTGTGATATATTCCCGTACCGCAGCAGTTCCATAAGCCTTATCTCCCAAAACGTTTGCTCCCTCCAGTTCCACATGAGAGAGAACATCGATGGCATAAACATTATCATTTACATTCCCTCCGGACAGCTGAAAGTAAACCGGATTCCCCAGACCATCTACAACTGTATGGAGTTTTGTGGTGTTTCCTCCACGGCTTTTTCCAATGTGTTGGCTGGAATCATTATTCAGAGCCCTTTTTTTGCTCCGGTGCCATGCTGATGGGTTTTTATAATGGTAGAGTCAATGCTTAAATTTTCATAATCAGCATCTGCGCTTAAAGCCTGGAACAGAGTGAGCAGGGTACCATCATCTCTCCATTTGCAAAAACGGCTGTATACGGTTTTCCAGGAACCATAACGTTCAGGAAGGTCTCTCCATGCGGCACCGCTTCTGGCAATCCAGAGGATGGCGTTAAACATGAGACGGTTATCTTTGGGCGGGCGTCCTGTTTTGGGGACTGGAAACAGAGAACAGATCTGCTCCCATTGTTCATCAGTCATTTCGTAGCGTTTTATTGACATTTATGTATCCTCCTGTTTTAACTATTTTATAAAAGCAGGAGCGATTGTGCAATATTTAGTTTTCAGACACACCCTAGGAAATTTTTAAATAAAACCCTTCTTTTTTATAACGTTTAGTGCTAAAATTCATTTATATTTATACAAAATCAATACATATTATTTTAAGAAACGGGGTAAATGGAAATGAAAATGCAAAAGAAAAAGCTGTTTGGCGGGGCTGGCGTCCTGCTGCTATGTATGGCATTGCTTCCTCTCACCGCATTTGCGGCGGAAGCAGAGGCGGAATATACGCCTTCTATGTATGCCACTTTTTGGGCGCTTGTTCCGCCCATTGTCGCTATCGCACTTGCTTTAATCACGAAAGAGGTTTACAGCTCCCTTTTTATCGGTATTCTGGTAGGCGGGCTATTTTATTCCGGCTTCTCTTTCGAGACTACTCTTACACACATTTTTAACGACGGCTTTGTTGCAGTCCTGTCTGACAGCTACAACGTGGGGATTCTTATCTTCCTGGTCATATTGGGAGCTATGGTAAGCCTAATGAACCGGGCAGGAGGCTCTGCTGCTTTCGGACATTTTGCAAAAGAAAAAATCAAATCCCGTGCAGGGGCGCAGCTTGCTACCATTGCCCTTGGCGTCCTGATTTTTATTGATGACTATTTTAACTGCCTTACCGTAGGCAGCGTTATGAAACCGGTTACGGACGAGCATAAAGTATCGCGGGCAAAGCTGGCTTACCTAATTGATGCTACCGCCGCTCCGGTCTGCATTATCGCCCCCATTTCTTCTTGGGCTGCTGCCGTATCCGGGTTTGTGGAAGGGGAAGACGGCTTTTCTATTTTTATCCGCGCCATCCCTTACAACTTTTATGCTATCCTGACAATTGTAATGATGGTATCCCTCGTCCTTATGAATGTGGACTTTGGCCCTATGAAGCTCCACGAAGCCAACGCCCGGAAAGGGGATTTATTCTCCATGAAAGAAAAGAACACCGGGAAAGAACAAATACCGTTTAACCCAAAGGGCAAAGTCATCGACCTCTTAATCCCTATTATCACCTTAATTATCTTCTGTGTCATCGGCATGATTTATACCGGCGGGTTCTTTGAAGGGGCCGGGTTTGTAGAAGCATTCTCCAATTCCGATGCTTCGGTTGGCCTTGCTTTAGGCAGTATCTGTGCCTTAATTGTCACAGTGATTATCTATCTTATACGGAGAGTTTTAAGTTTTAAAGAATGTATGGACTGTCTCCCCGAGGGTTTCAAAGCAATGGTACCCGCTATCTTAATCCTTACTTTCGCCTGGACATTAAAAGCCATGACGGACAGTTTAGGGGCTGCTACTTTCGTTGCGGAAATGATGAAGCAAAGTGCCGGTTCGCTGATGAACTTCCTTCCGGCTATTATTTTCCTTGTAGGATGCTTCCTCGCTTTCTCTACGGGAACTTCCTGGGGAACTTTCGGTATTCTTATCCCCATCGTAGTGGCAGTATTTGCGGAATCCAACCCGCAGCTTATGATTATCTCCATATCGGCCTGCATGGCCGGAGCCGTATGCGGCGACCACTGCTCTCCTATTTCGGACACCACGATTATGGCATCCGCAGGCGCCCAATGCAACCATGTCAACCACGTATCCACACAGCTTCCTTATGCTCTGGTAGCAGCCGCGATTTCCTTTATCACTTACATTGTGGCAGGATTTTCCCAAAGTGCATGGATTTCCTTACCCACAGGGATTATCCTTATGCTACTGACCTTATATGTGGTGAAATGCATAAGCAGCGAAAAAAGAAGATGAGATAATGGGATTTAAAATTGAAAATTGAAAATTTTCAACTCTAAGTTTGTGTCCGCGCAACATCCGCAAACTTATATGCCAAATCAAAGACCCCGCTGCAAGCAACGGGGTATCAAACTTGCAGCGCTGCAGAGCAGCGGGGTATTTGACCCTCGCGGCAGTCGCCAAATGTCTGCAAGCAGCCACTTGGCTCGTTGCTCGCGGGAATAAAACAAATAAAATCGGCTTTGTGCAATAAAGCCGCGCAGAAATGGAGTTAAATTATGACAAAAAAAGAACTGGCAATCGACAACCATAATAAAAAATACAATTGCGCCCAATCCGTGGCTTGCGCTTTCAGCGAGGAAGTGGGTGTAGACGAATCCATCCTGTTCAAAGCATGTGAAGGCTTCGGCCTTGGCATGGGATGTATGGAATGCACCTGCGGCGCCCTTTCCGGCGCAATCACCCTGGCGGGATTCCAGAACAGCGACGGCAACATTGACGACCCTCAAACCAAAGCAGCTACCTACCGCCTTGCCTCCCAGCTCGTGCAACGTTTCAAAGAAAAAACAGGCTCTACTGTTTGCCGCGAATTGAAAGGCATTGATACCGGAACAATACTCCACAGTTGCCCGGACTGCATCATGGATGGGGTAGAGACCGTTCAGGAGATTCTCGGGCTATAAAAAAGTGTGGTGTAATTTCCTATATGGTAAAAAATAACTTTTCTCTCTAATATCCTTGTAAAAAAACAGAGCATTGGATATTGGGCAGTTCACCATTAGAGTTATGTAATTTTTAAGGATTGGTTTCTGCACGCAGCAGGAACCAATCCTTTTCTTTTTTTCTTCTTTATTTCTTACTCTTTTCCTTTTTTTTCTTTCTGAAAATCTCCTGGAAGGAAGTCTCAAAAGGCGCTTTTGCAATCCCATATTCCGTGACTATCGCTGTAATCAAATCATGGTCTGTCACATCGAATGCAGGATTATACACTTTTACCCCTTCCGGTGCCATCCGTTCTTTGTACCACATTTGCGTCACTTCTTCCGCCGGGCGCTCCTCAATTCGGATATGGCTGCCCGTCTCCGTATTCAAGTCTATAGTAGAAGTAGGGGCGCATACGTAAAATGGGATGTTGTAGCGTTTTGCTGCTACTGCAACCAAAGAAGTTCCTATTTTATTTGCCGTATCCCCATTAGCAGCCACCCTGTCGCAGCCTACAAACACCGCATTTACCCAGCCGTTTTTCATCACCATAGCCGACATATTGTCGCAGATAAGCGTTACATCCACACCGGAAGCCAAAAGTTCATAGGCCGTCAGCCTCGCCCCCTGTAAAAGCGGTCTTGTTTCATCCGCAAAAACCCGGAAATGGTATCCTTTTTCCTGTCCAAGGTAAATAGGGGCCGTAGCCGTTCCATATTTACTGGTGGCAAGCTGCCCGGCATTGCAATGGGTCAAGATGCCATCTCCTGGCTTTACCAGACTAAGCCCATATTCCCCAATGCTTTTGCATACCCATATATCCTCTTCTTTGATGGCAACCGCTTCTGTTTTCAAAGCTTCCTTTATTTGCCCAACCCTTTTATCCTTATTTGCCAGACAAATCCCTTCCATCCGTTCCAATGCCCAAGACAAATTTACGGCAGTGGGTCTTGATGAATTTAGATAATCCTTCTGCTTCTTAAATTCTTTATAAAAATTATCATAGTCATCCGTTTTTATCTGCTTCGCCAGCAAATAAATGCCAAAGGCTGCCGTTACACCGATAGCAGGCGCACCGCGCACCTTTAAAAAATAAATAGCATCCCATATCTCCTGTGCCGTTTTCAGCCGGATAAGCTCTGTCTTTCCCGGCAAAAGAGTCTGGTCGATAATCACTATGCTGCCATCCTCATCATCCAATTCCACCGTTTCATATTCCATAATGTTATCTTTCATCCCGTCTTTACCATCCTTTTTTCTTCTCCTACCGTTTGAGGCATACAATTATATCCTTCATATTTGGAGCATACAATTCTCTATCCGCTCTTTAAGTATCCCCTTTTATCCTTAATCCTCTTTGAGTCTCTTGGATTTCCTTGGCTTCCTTTGGCTCCACTTGGTTCCCTTTCATTCCCTTGGCTTCCTTTGGCTCCACTTGGTTTCCTTTCGTTCCCTTAGCTTCCTTCGGCTCCACTTGATTCTCTTTCATTCCCTTGGCTTCCTCTGGCTCCACTTGATTTCCTCTAATTTCGTCTAAATCCGCTTAATACATACAAGATAATCTTCTTCATCATCGGAAGTCTCCACTTTAAAGAATGTAGCCGACACCCACTCAAATCCCATGATGTTGGGATCATCCATTTTATAATCTACGCTGATTCCACCGGAACGGCTTTCACTCAACACTTTGTCCATCGCCTTTTTATCTTTCATCGCCTCACTATATTCCATCCGTCTGCTCGACATAATATGACCTGCGAATTTATCAAAAAAGTCTTTAAAATATATTTTATCCCCCACCTTCATGGTATCATCTACAGAATGCAGTACCTCCGCGTAACCGGTATCATAATCCAGACGGTACACCTTATCGAACACACGGAACAATGCTTTGCTGTATCGGTTCATATAGTTATCTTGCTCTGCTTTCTTAATTTTGGTCACATCCATAATGTAAAAGTAGAACATTTTCCGTTTTCCCTTATTTCCAATAAAGCGTATCCTTGTGTCCAGCCATATGACTTCCCCGTCATACCGCACCCGCTTTATCTGTGTCTGGACAGTATCCCTTATATTCTCCGCTTCTAAACATTTTTCCAAAAGAACCTCATAATCGTCTTTTTCCATATAGTTCTCAACCAAACGTTTTTCCGCTGTCATTCCTATATTTTGGGTCTTCATTATTTCATAATATCCCTTGTTGACCCTCACAATTTCCAGCCTGTCGCCCACTAGCTCATATATGCCAAACCCGCCTGACATATTCTGGAATATCCCCTCTGCCTTCAGGCTCTCATTATATAAAATAGAAAAATCATTTTCATCGGAACCAGTAACTGCTGCGCTCCTTACATCCACAAAATCTGGCTTGTTCAGCAATTCCTCAAAATCCTTTTCCGGCATGGGGCGGTAAAAATAATACCCTTGAATGTAGTTACACTCAATACTCTTAAGAAAATTCAGCTCATCTTCCGTTTCTACCCCTTCCGCTACCGCACGAAGGCTCATCCATTTTGTCATCCGCACAATAGATTCCAAAATAATTGCAGATTTTCCGCCTTTATCCAAGTCATCCATAAATTTCATATCAATTTTTAAAATATCTACCGGTAAGTCTTTTAATGTATTCAGAGAAGAATATCCGCTCCCAAAGTCGTCCATCATAATGGTAAAACCATAGTCCTGAAGCTTTTTCACCGTCTCCATAACGGTTTGAGGATTATCCGAATAAGAACTCTCCGTCACTTCCAAGCGTAAAAGCTGCGGCTCCAAACCATACTTTTCTACGATTTTAATGATATCATCGCATAGGCTATGACTGTAAAAGTCTACCCGGGATACATTCATGGATATAGGCACCACATCCAGATTCTGCTCCCTTCGACGTTTCAGCATCGCACATACTTTATCCCATATATATCTGTCCAATACGCTGATATAACCGTTCCGCTCAAACAAAGGAATGAAAATCCCCGGCGAAATCATCCCTTTTTCCGGATGCCGCCAGCGCACCAACGCTTCTGCACTGATAATTGAGCCATCCAATGCATTGCATACCGGCTGGTAATATACCTCAAACTGATTCTCTCGAATAGCCGCATCGCATTCGCTCATCAACATCTGCTCCATCACAATGTTTTCACGCATTGTGTTATTGTAGTAAGCATATGGCTTCACATAGCTAGTTTTTACCGTGTCCATAGCAATCCTGCTTCTGTCCACCATAGAAGCAATGCTGATATTTCTGTCTCTCACAAGATAGAGCCCATAACAAGCCGAAAAATGGTATTCCGTTCCTTCATTCATATATGTGATTTCTCCGGAACGCACAAATTCCCGGGAGCCTTTGAGCAGTTCCGCCGGAAAACAAGCTACAAAATTATCGCTTTCCATCCTACCATAGGTGCCCTCTACTCCCTGATACGCTGACCGTATCATATCAGCCATATTTTTTAGCACTTCATCACCGGCATGCCGTCCAAACAATTCATTGATAATCTTGAAGCGATGCACATTCCAATATGCAATTACAAACTCCTTGTCCGGGTTTTTTAAAAAAAGCTCTTCCGTCGCCTTATAAAAACCTTCCCTGTTATATATTCCTGTTAAATGATCTATTGTGTTTTCGTTCTCATTCATATGTTTCCCTCATCTTCTTGTTGATGCATACGTCCTCATATGCTTCAATTATTGCCGGAACTATTTTTTGTTTGTATTCTTTGTAGCTTTTTGTTTTTCTGGGGGGTGTTATCTTGTTTTTGGGGGCTTTATTGTGTTTTGGCGGCGGTCGTGTTTTGAGAGGCTTTTGGGGGTATCTGATGCTTTGGGGGATTCTTTGGGTGGTTCTCTTGGGGACCGCAGTGCAAATTTGGAAAACCTTCGGTTTTCCAAATCACGGGCTTCGCCCTATCAAAATATAAATTGGCAAAGCTGTCAGCAAGCTGCCGCTTTGTCATTTTATATTTTGGCACTGCTCATTACTTTCGTGTACATTATATCATTTCTTGTCGTTTGGGGGAATATTTTTTTATTTATTTGGGTTTTGTATATTATTTTTTATATTTGTTTTTGTTTTCGTTGTATTTATTTTCTTTGTTTTCGTTTTCTTTGCTTTTGTTTTCCTTGTTTTTATTTTCTTTGTTTTATGATATTTAATGTATAATTTTTTGGAAAATTTCTGTAACGCAGTATCCGATTGCGCAGCAGCCAGGGAAGGTAATTAGCCATGCGAAAATCATTTCTTTTATAATGGATATGTTTACTGTCTTTGCATCGGAAGCTATTCCGACCCCCATTATTGCTGTTGTTTTTACATGGGTGGTGGATACTGGGAAGCCAATGAGGCTGAAAAACAAAAGGCAGATTGCGGCTGCCGCATCGGAAACGATTCCCTGCGAGCGGCGTAGTTTTACCATATCTACCCCTACCGTTTTTATGATACGCTCTCCGCCAATTGCTGTGCCTGATGCTATCACAATGCTGCACCATATCGTCATCCAGAAAGGTATATAAAAATGTCCGGCTGGCATTTCCTCCTTTGCAAGAAATATCCCCATTAGAAATACCCCTATAAATTTTTGCCCATCTTGTGCCCCATGCATAAATGCCATAGCTGCAGCTCCGGCTATCTGCATCTGTTCCGCCCGGCTTTTATATTTTTTCCATCGCCTGCTTTGACATGCCCCATATGCCTTTTTACCTTTCAGAAACAACATTTTGCCGCCTGCCCAGCCCAAGCCAAAACCCAGAAAGCTGGAAAAAAACAATCCGTATATTACCTTCATCCATTCCACTCCGTGGATTCCAGCCAGCCCGTTATGAATGGAGATGGATGCTCCTGTCAGTCCGGCAATCAGCGCATGGCTTTCGCTGGTCGGTATCCCAAAGCTCCAGGCTGCCGCCGCCCACACAATAATTGCCAACAATGCAGCACATAATGCAGTTAGCGCCTTTTGCGGAGAATCGCCGAAGTCTGCTATGTGATAAATGGTACATGCCACCGTAGAATTACAAGCTGTCATCAAAGCAAGCCCTGCGAAATTAAGAAAAGCCGCCATCCGAACCGCTTTCTTTAATTCCATCCCACCGGATGCTACCAAAGATGCAATAGCATTCGGAGCATCTGTCCATCCGTTTACAAGCATGACACCAATTGTGAGAAGAGTTATCATTTGCAGAGACGGTGTTTTTGATAACATGGTTATGAACTCGCCGAAAAATATCGTCATATGGTTCTGCCTTCTGCCGATTATATAGGTAACCCCTTCCGGCAATTGCTGGTCTTGTATTAAGTATAGGATAGAAAACGGGGAATTATTACTAAAAGTGCTTTCTTCCCCTCTATCATTGTCTTAACCCTTTCCCTCCAGTCCAAGCAAAAAATACAGGATATGGTTTTGAGCCACCATAAAATGTAGACAGTTCTTTCATTCCTAATAATACCAAAAAACAGAGCAAAAATTATAAAGAATAAGAATGCGAAGCTAAAAGTTCTGTCCTCCTCCCCATTTTGTAACTTGAAAAAATTCTATATTCCGGTTCTCAATAATGCATACATTCTCATATCAATAATTTTACCATTTTTTACAACACTCTTTTTTGATGTGCCTTCATATTGAAAGCCTGCTTTTTCAAGCACACGGCAGGATGCCGCATTATATGCGAATGGCTCTGCAAAAACACAGACAATATCTTAACTCCCCAGTCCTCCTATGACCCTGACGGGAAACAACAATACCGCCTATTACTTTATTATCTGCTGTAATGGCAAAAGCAAAAGTATCATTTTCATCTGCGGAAAGCATAGAAGAAATAAAATCTATTCCATCCTCCTCGCGGTAAGGATATGGGAGGCCATCTCTAAGATTATCCTGTACCTTCTTATTGGAAAGAACCATTGCCAAACCCGCTGCATCTGATAAATCCCATTTTCTTATTTTACAAACCATTTTCCTCACCTCTTGAAAATCGCACCACAATTTTTATCAATTTATTAATCGAATAGGCGAAGGTTCTCGCCGCGCGACCCGTTCGCCGCATAGCCGCTTACTTCCTATGCACGGGGCTGCGCATAAATAAAAAAGTGTCTTCGACACTTCATCATTTATGTCCTTCTGGTGAAGGACTTTCCTATAAGGGAAAAAGGCCGGTACTCTTCCGGGTACCAGCCTCTTCTCGTAAACTTATATGTTCTGCTTTAGTCGAACTTCATATGCATTCCATTAGTTCTTGTTTGCCAGCTCTGCTTTCAGTTTTTCTGTCAAAGCAGGAACAATCTTATTCAAATCGCCTACGATTCCATAATCAGCTACATCGAAGATAGGAGCCGTTTCGTCCTTGTTGATTGCAACAATGATATCGGACTCTTCCATACCTGCCAAGTGCTGGATTGCACCGGAAATACCGATTGCAAAGTATACATTAGGACGTACTGTCTTTCCTGTCTGGCCTACCTGAAGGTCTTTCGGCTTCCAGCCTGCATCAACAACAGCACGGGAGCAGCTTACGGTTGCACCAAGCACTTCTGCAAGGTCGTCCAGAAGCTTGAAGTTTTCCGGGCTTCCTACACCACGGCCGCCGGAAACAAGGATTTTAGCATCCATAATATCTACAGTATCCACAACGGATTTCACGATTTCAAGGATTTCTACATATTTGTTATCCGGTGTAAATCCAGGATTAAACTCTTCTACAACTGCTTTTGCACCTTCTACCTTAGGCGCTTTCTGCATAACGCCAGGACGTACCGTTGCCATCTGAGGACGGAACTCCGGACATGCAATGGTTGCAATCGTATTGCCGCCAAATGCCGGACGGGTCATCAAAAGCTGGTTATGAAGCTGCTCTTTGCCCGGAATCGGATTCATCGGGAAATCGCCGATATCAAGCTGTGTACAGTCTGCGGTAAGCCCTGTATGGATTCTTGCGGATACACGAGGACCTAAATCACGGCCGATTGCCGTAGCGCCTACCAAAAAGATTTCCGGTTTATATTTTTCAATTACGGAAGCAAGGGCATGTGCATAAGGCTCTGTCCTGTATTCTTTTAATTCAGGGTCATCCACAAGGATTACCTTGTCTGCGCCATAAGCTGCAAGCTCGTCTGCAAGGCCTTTTACTTCATAGCCCACCAATACTGCCGTAACCTCTGTGTTCAAATCTTTTGCAAGATCTTTTCCTTTGCCAATCAGTTCCAAAGCAATTCCGCTCAGTTCATTATCTACCTGTTGTGCAAAGACAAATACTCCTTTATATTCTGCTATATTCATTTTCTTCCACCACACTTTTCCTAATTTTTTATATTACGTGTTTCACTTTTAACTTGTCGATAATGTAATCAACTGCTTCCGAAGGATCCAAGCTTACCTTTTCCCCTGCGCCTTTTCTTACTTTATCAGAAGCCTTAGCAATCTGTGTCGGAGAGCCTTTCAAGCCAAGGTTGGAATCCTCTACGTCCACCAAGTTAGCTCTTCCCCATACGGTGATGTCTGCTTTATATGCATCGAAAATTCCACCCGGAGTCATATAACGGGGCTCATTCAATTCAGCAAGAGCTGTAATCAAACAAGGCATTTTTGCTTTCAGTACATGATATCTGTCATCGAACTGACGCTCAACGATTACGCTGTCGCCGTCAATCTTGATATTCTGTGCATAGGAAATAACCGGGATTCCTAAATGTTCGGAAATCTGAGGCCCAACCTGTGCGGTATCACCATCGATAGCCTGACGGCCTGTGATAATCAAATCATATTCCAGATTGCGGATAGCGCCTGCCAGTGTCTGGGAAGTTGCCCATGTATCTGCGCCGCCAAGAACCCTGTCTGTTACAAGGATACCTTTATCTGCGCCCATAGCCATAGCTTCACGAAGAACTTCTTCTGCCTTGGGAAGACCCATAGTAATAACAGTTACTTCTGCATCATATTCGTCTTTTAACCTAAGCGCCGCTTCCAGCCCTGCTTTGTCATCAGGGTTCATAATGGTAAGCATTGCACCCCTGTCAAGTGTACCGTCAGGATTGAACTTAACGCCGCCCTTTGTATCAGGTACCTGTTTAATACAAACAACAATTTTCATTGTATTTCCACTCCTTATTTTCGTCAGATTTTCATTTTTCTTGTAGATATTGCGATGTGCTTATTTCAATAATGCCCCTGAGATTACCATACGCTGTACTTCGCTTGTACCTTCGTAAATTTCTGTAATCTTTGCATCGCGCATCATGCGTTCCACATCGTATTCCCTTGTATAACCGTAACCGCCATGAAGCTGTACTGCCTTCGTAGTTACTTCCATAGCCACTTCTGCTGCATACAATTTTGCTTTTGCTGCTTCCACGGAATATACTTTCTGGGTACTCTTTGCTACTGCTGCTTTGTAAACAAGAAGCTGTGCTGCTTCCACTTTAGTAGCCATGTCTGCAAGCTGGAACTGTGTATTCTGGAACTGTCCGATAGACCTGCCGAACTGTTTCCTTTCTTTTACATATTCTACGGTCCTCTCCAATGCACCTTCTGCAAGGCCCAATGCCTGGGAAGCTATACCAATACGGCCACCGTCCAAAGTATGCATAGCGATACCAAAGCCTTTGCCCTGCTGCCCAAGGATATTCCCCTTCGGGATTCTGCAGTCCGTGAAAATAAGTTCATAAGTAGAAGAACCACGGATACCCATTTTCTTTTCTTTTGTTCCGAATGTAAAGCCGGGTGTTCCTTTTTCTACGATAAAAGCAGTAATTTCTTTGGACATCCTGCCACGTTTCTCAATCATACCTGTTACAGCAAAAATAACATATACATCTGCTTCTTTGCCGTTAGTGATGAAAATTTTAGAACCATTTAAAACCCATTCGTCGCCATCAAGCACTGCCTTTGTCTGCTGGCCCTGGGCATCGGTTCCTGCACCGGGCTCTGTAAGGCCGAATGCACCGATTTTCCTGCCGCTGGCAAGGTCGGGTAAATATTTTTGTTTCTGCTCTTCCGTACCATAAGTTAAGATAGGGTCGCAGCAAAGGGATGTATGTGCGGAAACGATAACCCCCGTGGTGCCGCAAACTTTGGAAAGTTCTTCCACGCACATTGCATATGTAAGGATATCGCAGCCCTGTCCGCCGTATTCCTTCGGAATCGGGATTCCCATAAACCCTGCTTTTGCCATTTTTTCAACGGTTCCTCTGGGGAAAATCTCTGTTTCGTCAACTTCCTGTGCCAGAGGCTTTACTTCCTTTTCCGCAAATTCCCTGAAAAGGGTTCTTGCCATTTCATGTTGTTTTGTTAACATAAAATCCATGATTTTATTTCCTCCATATCTTTGTTTATATAATGGTTAGATAAGGCAATACTCTGTCAAACCGCATTTCTTATCTTGAATAATCGTAGAAACCTTTGCCTGTCTTCTGACCAAGCTGTCCGCCGCGTACCATTTTCTTAAGAAGCGGATGAGGACGGTATTTGGTATCGCCTGTCTCAGCCTGAAGAACTTCCATAATAGCCAAAACGATATCGAGGCCAACCAAATCGCCAAGGGCAAGAGGTCCCATCGGGTGGTTTGCACCAAGTTTCATCGCATTGTCAATGCCTTCTACAGAAGCAACACCTTCTGCATAAATGCCGATTGCTTCATTAATCATCGGGATAAGAATCCTGTTTACAACAAAGCCTGCTGCTTCGTTTACCTGTACCGGGGTCTTTCCGATTTCTTCGGAAATAGCTTTGATTTTTTCTACTACTTCATCCGGGGTATTCAATCCTGCAATCACTTCCACAAGCTTCATAACCGGAGCCGGGTTGAAGAAATGCATACCAATTACCGGACGATCCAGCCCTGCGCCGATTTCCGTAATGGAAAGAGAAGAGGTATTCGTTGCAAAGATACAGTCTTTTTTGCAAATATCCTGCAGTTCTTTAAAAGTCTGTTTCTTAATATCCATAACTTCAAGGGCAGCTTCTACAACCAAATCACAATCTGTGCAGATTGTCTTTACGCCCGTTGTAATCTTTGCAAGGATAGCGTCTGCTTTTTCCTGATCCATTTTCCCTTTTGCGATACGTTTTTCAAATCCTTTTGCAATTTTGTTTTTGCCGTTTGCCGCAAATTCTTCATTAATGTCACAAAGGAATACTTCATATCCTTCTGTCTGGGCAAATGCCTGTGCAATACCGGAACCCATTGTGCCGGCGCCAATAACTCCTACTTTCATACTCGTTCCTCCTAGATTGTATTTGTTTATTTTTACATCCCCATATAATATCAGGGATTTTCCTTGCCATTGAAAAATTACTTGTTGAGGAATTTCTCTACTTTTCTTTTTTCAAGGAATGCTGCCATCCCTTCTTTTTGGTCATAAGATTCAAAACAATCGCCGAACAGTTTTTCCTCAATTACGATTGCCGCGTCCATATCCACATCCAAACCTTCGTTGATTGCCTTCTTACAGTTGCGCACTGCAATTGGTGCATTCTTTGCAATCCCAGCCGCCATTTTTTCCGCCGCCGGCATCAGTTCTTCCTGTGTATATACCGCATTCACGAGACCGATACGGAGCGCTTCGTCCGCTTTGATATTCCTTGCAGTGTAAATCATCTGTTTTGCCATACCTGCGCCTACAAGGCGTGCAAGCCTCTGGGTGCCGCCAAACCCAGGCGTAATGCCAAGGCCTACTTCCGGCTGGCCGAATACCGCGTTATCGGAACAAATCCTAATATCACAGCTCATGGAAATCTCGCAACCGCCGCCCAAAGCAAAACCGTTTACCGCTGCGATTACAGGAACCGGAAATGTCTCCAATTTGCGGAATACATCGTTCCCTTTTTTACCGAAAGCTTCCCCTTCTGCCTTTGTAAGGGAACTCATTTCTCCGATATCTGCGCCGGCAACAAAAGATTTCTGCCCTGCGCCGGTTAAAATAAGGCATCTTACTTCGTTCAATTCCACTTGATCCAAAGTTTTGTCAAGTTCCTCCAATACGGTGGAGTTCAATGCGTTCAACGCTTTTTCACGGCTGATGGTAATTACACCATAATTGCCTTTTTGTTCGTATACGATAAATTCCATTTTCGTGGCTCCTTTTTCCATTTTTATGTATAAAGTTTCATCGAGTAGAAAAGATTCATCTTTCCCTACCCGCTGCGCGCCCTGTACGCTGTATAGCGGCATATTCCCTCTGCACTAGGCTACGCATAAACAATTTGATAAGCAGACCCTTGAAAAGCCTGCTTATCTTATTTTATCCCTGCCTGCACCAGCCAATATACGTACATCCACGTACCTGGATTGGCCAATGCTGCAAGGACGGAATACCTCATAGCCTGCTATGAAGCATTTGACTTATATTTTATTCTCTTGTAACAACGGTTGCACATCCCATACCGCCGCCGATACACAGTGTTGCAAGACCGGTCTTTGCATCTTTTGCTTCCATTTCATGAAGCAGTGTAACTAAGATACGGCATCCGGAAGCGCCTACCGGATGTCCAAGGGCAATTGCGCCGCCGTTCGGGTTAAGCTGTTTGTCCACATCAATCCCCAAATCTTTTCCAACTGCTACGGACTGTGCTGCAAAAGCTTCGTTAGCTTCGATGATATCGAAATCTTCAATTTTCAATCCTGTCTTTTCCATTACTTTCTTTGTAGCAGCTACAGGGCCGATACCCATCACTTCCGGCCTTACGCCTGCAAGTGCGCCTGCTACATAAGTAGCCATCGGCTTAACGCCCAGTTCTTTTGCTTTTTCTTCGCTCATAACAACAATTGCAGCAGCGCCGTCATTGATGCCGGAAGCATTGCCTGCAGTAACGAAACCGCCTTGGTTAATCGGGCGAAGTTTAGCAAGCCCTTCTATGCTGGAGCCCGGACGCGGACCTTCATCCACTTTGAACTCTACCATTTCTTTTTTCTTCTTTACCATTACCGGTACGATTTCTTTATCAAATGCGCCGGATTTCTGTGCAGCTTCCGTCTTCTGCTGGCTCTTCAATGCGAACTCGTCCAGTTCTTCCCTTGTAAGGCCCCATTCTTCACAAATATTGTCTGCTGTCTTAATCATATGATACTGGTTAAATGCATCCCAAAGAGCATCGTTTACCATAGTATCTACTAAAGTGCCATTGTTCATCCTATAACCGAAACGTGCATTAGGCACTGCATACGGAGCCATAGACATGTTTTCCATACCGCCTGCTACTACGATATCAGCATCCCCTGCCAAAATCATTTGAGCTGCCTGATTGACACAGTTAAGACCGGAACCACACACAACGTTCATGGTAACTGCCGGAACTTCTATCGGAAGCCCTGCCTTAATTGATGCCTGACGTGCAACATTCTGTCCGAGGCCTGCCTGAATAACACATCCCATATATACCTGATCTACCTGTTCAGGAGCAACCCCTGCCCTGTTTAAAGCTTCCTTAATTACGATAGCACCGAGTTCTGCTGCCGGTGTTGTGCTTAAGGAACCACCCATCGTTCCGATAGCTGTACGGCATGCGCCTGCCAAAACTACTTTTTTTGCCATTGTTCTCTCCTCCATATATATGCTTTACGGTTATTTGCAATGATTGTTAATTTTTTATCATTGCCCACTGCCCTTATTATATCATAGGGTATTGTTTTTTGCAACGAATTTGAACAAAGCCTCACAGCCTTTCTTTATCTCGTCGTAGGTCAAATCAAAGTTTCCTGTATACCAAGGATCGGCAATATCTTTGGGGCTGTCCGTAAAGTCCAGCAGACGGGATATTTTCTTATCCGGATCCCCTCCTGTAATGCGCTCCATATTTTTTAAATTGTATTTTTCCATACCTATTAAATAGTCGTATTTATCATAGTCGGCGCGGGTCATTTTCACCGCATATTTGCCATCGGTGGAAATGCCGTACTGGCGCAGCTTGTTGCGGGTTCCGTAATGGACAGGATTGCCGATTTCCTCGGAACTTGTGGCTGCGGATGCTATGAAAAAGTGGTCCGAAGCATTTTCCCTCTTCACAATATCGCGGAATACGAACTCCGCCATAGGGGAACGGCAGATGTTGCCGTGGCAGACAAATAATATTTTTATCATAACGCTAAAACTCCTTTATTTCCTATATTTTCAAGGCTTGTAGCCGTTTTCATTGTTCTTGATTTCAAACATTTTTTCTTAGATTGTCACATATTTTCTTAGGTTTTCTTCTGCAAAAGGGGTAAAATAAGGGGTAAATTATTTCATTTTACCCCTTGCCTTTTTACTCGCCCACTACGCGCTGTAACTCGCTCTGCGCGTCCTCAAAATTCACATGGGTATAAGTGTTTAAAGTAACACTTATGTCAGAATGTTCCATGATGTATTGTAACGTTTTCGGGTTCATTCCGCTTTTTGCCATGTTTGAGCAGAATGTATGTCGGCAGACATGCGGGGTAATTTTCGGCATCTGCACCTTGTAGATACTGTTATACTTTTCGAGGATATGTTGCATATACTTTTCCCAATGCAGGGCAACCATAGGCATATCATTCTTATCCAAAAATAGAAATCCTGTATATCCCGCAATGATTGGCTCTGCTTTTGGGGCAGTCCGATTTTTGATGATTCTTCGGAAACACTCTGCCACTTCTTCCGTCATGGGTACATAGCGAATCCCTTTTTCCGTCTTAGGCGCTTCTATCACATATTCCATCTGGCTTGTGCGCTGTAACTGATGATTGACCCGAATACGCTTTTTCTTGAAATCAATATCTGCAATCGTCAGACCGCAAAATTCTGATATGCGCAAGCCTGTATGGAACAGGATAAAGATACCGTCATAGTATCTGCAAAAATGTTTGTCCTCTTGAATAAATCTCAAATATTCCCTTTGCTGTTTTCTTGTGACGGCTTCCCTTGTCACGCTGTCATTTACAATGACGGTGGCTAATTCAAACTGAAACGGGTTTTTTCGGATTAAATCGTCATTTTCTGCCATTTGAAATGCCGGTCTTAACACACCCCTAATCGTATGAATGGAACTGTACCCCCGTCCGTCCACCTGCTGTAATTTAATCAGCCACGCCTTTGCGTCAGACAGCTTTACTTTGTCAATCCGCTTATCCCCAAACGGGTCTTTCTTCAAGATGTTTATAACGGTTTTATACCCTGCTTTGGTGCTATGCCTTACGCCTATTTTAAGGGAAACATATTTTTCTACCAATGACAGCACCGTATAATTGCCGCCGTTTGATGCAATCTGATTAAACATATCCTGCTCAATCTGTTTCTCTTTTTCCCGAAGTGACAGGTCTTTGCGCTTGTCTTTGGGATATGGGTCGTTATGGTCTAACCGCCAACTGTAAACACTCTTTTCCTTACCGTCCGAGTCGATGTACTTAAAGCGGTATCTGCCGTCTGGTCTCTGGGTCTCTCCATTGTGTAAAATCCTGTTTCTTTTGTCTCTCCTTTTTTCACTCATGGTTATTCTGTCTCCTTTCTGAAAAGAGACCCAACTCGTGATAATATACTAACACAAATTGAGGTCTCTTTCCATACCCAACCGCTATTTATACCACCGTTGCACGGTCTAAATATTCTTCAAACTTCTGCCGTTTAATTAGTATGCGGTTGCCGTTCATAATGATAAAGTCCGCTTCGGGGTGTTCGTCTGCTATCATGCGCAGTTTGTTTTCTCCTATATGGTAATACTCCGCCGCTTCTGTAATTGTTAATATGTACCTTTTCCATACAGGAATTGTATTTTCTTGTACTTTGTTTTTTTCCATGTCAATCTCCTGTATTATTTTTCATATTTGCTGATTTCCCAATAATGGGATTTTAAAAATTGTACCATTGTCAACGAACCGTTATCGCACAACACTCGGAACCAATCATTGCGGTTTTCTTTTGCGAATAAAAGTAACTGTGCATAGCTTACAATACCATTTTGCAAGCAAAACTCAATCATTTCCCCGATTGCGCTGTACTTGTCCGTTGCAAGATTTATCATGGTCTGATAATCAGCACCCGAACAGGAAATTACATTTTTCATATCGTATTGTGCCTTTTCGGGGTTGTCTAAATGGCACAGATAACGCGCATACGCCCTTGCACACTTAATCGGCTCAATTCCTACGCCGCCAATGACTGAAAATACTTCCTGTGCCTGTTCACTGGTTTTTACGCCGTCAAAAAGTATCATTACATGAAAATGCTCTTTCTTTAATGTGCCGTCCGTATTCAAATCTT
This sequence comes from uncultured Kineothrix sp., assembly GCA_910588855.1. Lineage (GTDB taxonomy): Bacteria > Bacillota > Clostridia > Lachnospirales > Lachnospiraceae > Kineothrix. Next base: position 52,482 of record CAJUSR010000026.1, read on the forward strand.
TGTCATGCAGGGGAGAAATCAGTGCCGGAACACATTGTTCCTGCAACAGCCTAATCCAGTCAGCAGAGGCAGATTCGGGATAGACCACCGTTGCATAGTTTCTTGTCCTCTTTTTCTCCATATTTTTTCTGTGAACATTGAACAATGTTCCCTATGGGGTGTCGTAGTTGCCCCATAGGGGCGGTGGCGGTCGCTCCGCTCTGTTTCTCCGAAACAGCCGCCACCCTTAACGCTATTCCCTGCTCAATGCTCCTTTCTCAATATATGGTGCGAGAAACTCACGAGGTTTTGTATCTACTCCCTGCCTGTAAATCAATCCCGAACCAATTTCACGCCGAAGATTTTTCACGTCTGCAAAGTCAGAACCAAAAGCCATTTTATATGCGGTATCGCTCATTTGCCCCATGCAGATGCGACAGCCGAGATTATCGCGGATTGCACCCTCTATAAAAGAAGTGTCGGGGCGTTGCAGAATCAGCCCTGCATACACGCGCTTGCTTCTCCCCATGACCACGATAGACGCAATGCGCCTCGCGGTTTCTTCATAGGTCTTTTTCTCTGCAATCTTTGAAAAGGCAATCAGCTCATCAAACACAAGATACAACGGTTGAAAATCGGTTTCCTGCATTCCGAGATTGTCTAACTCCTTTCCGCGTTTACGCATTTCTTCTTCCGTTTCCCTTACCGCCTTTGCAATCTCGTTTTCCTCCGACACATACACAGCACCGCAGTTCTCCGCAAAATAGCGCATTTCATAGTCATTCTTCGGGTCGCAGTAAATGACTCTGATACCTCTTTTAATCAGACAGGAAATCATATATTGTGCTAATTGCGTCTTACCGCTCCCCGTATTTCCTACCAGTAAAAAATGTGGACACTTCTTCCAGTTCCATACCATATCACGGGAAAATGCAATCTCATTCTTCCCAGCTTGCGGAATGTCTTTACAGGACTTAATTCTAATCCGATTTTGTTCCCGCAGTTCAAAAATGTATGTAAGATATCCCCTTTCTACGATTGTGTCGATACAGACAGTTTTGAACATTCTGGCAAGCGGTTCTTCCATATCTCTGAACCTTTCAGCGTATGGACTGCCATCCATTCGGATTTTGATGTAAAAAGCATTATCCTGCTCACTTTTCCTGTATTCCACAATAGGGTAATAGTCCATTCTTTCTGCCTTCCATTCCCCCAATATCCCCTGTTCTTTTATGGAATGGGATTTATATAAGTTGTTTCTTCTGATGAATTTCTCTATCCGCTTAGATGTCTTCATCGGCTCTCTTATAATGGGATAGACCATTCCGAAGCAAGCCATGCCGCTTACGCCTACCACCACCATACACGATATAATATCGTTGTTCCGAAAAACAGTGTAGAATAGTGACATTCCAAGCAGAGACACAATCCACAAAAGTACTAAAGCGTCAAACCATGCAAACTGCTTATTCTTTAATTGTTTCCACACTCTATTTTTCATGCCTTATCACCCCCTAACTTAATTTGTTTTGAAGCAAGCGGTCTAATTACTTTGGCAATAATGGACAGCTTGACGTCTCCCTTGTTGTTCCAGTCCTGCCATACCTTTGCTTCTAAACCCTCAAATTCCACAGGAGTAGGCGTACCAGTAAACTCAAAGGGCGGTTGCAACAGTCCTGCTATCTTAATATCAATTTTTTCGTAGTCCATTGTTTCGGATAAGCAGTTAAACGCAAGTCCTTCCTGTTCGCCTTTCACGCCCTCTTTGTATCCTGCATACGGGCGGACACCAAGCAGTAAAAGTTTGTTCCCTATTGTTTTTTCAGCGTCGATTACTAAGTGTTTTACAATGCCAGCCATGATGTATGACCTCCTTTACTTTTATGATTTTTAGTAGTTTTGCGTGGGTGCGCACCTCACATTCATATGTATATCACTTTTCCAGTTCTAACCCCGAACTTATAAAGTCATAAAAAGCCACGAAAAAAAGCACCTTTCTACATTTTGAGGTGACCCCTTAAAGTTAGACTTTATTAGCGAGACAGTTTCGGCTGCCTCG
>CAJUSR010000027.1 GCA_910588855.1 uncultured Kineothrix sp.
CGAGGCAGCCGAAACTGTCTCGCTAATAAAGTCTAACTTTAAGGGGTCACCTCAACCGCCTAAAGTAAGGATGCTTATTTTTTCATAACATTTTTTACTGAGGGCAAATCGGAACCCGTGTCCGATAAGCTCTCTGAGTAGATTATACACCGGAGCCACTTGTTTTTCAAGTGGCTCTTTTTGCCATATGGGATTCGGGTGTCAAAAGGTCTTCCCGGCAGTGCCGCTTGGCATATGGCACAAAAAATTTGTGCCGCAAAACTTGTTTTGCTATTGTACGGAGCATTCCGATGAGCCTCTTAAGGCGAAAATCGTGTTCAGCATTGGCTTCCACGATTTTAGAGTCTCCTCTCCATCGTACAAAAGCCACTTGCACAATATTCTTTTGTGCAATCTGCCAAGCGGCACTGCCGGGAAGACCTTTTGACACCCGAATCCATATAGGGAAGCCCTCCGCTTTAGTTTGGTTTGATGTTTATTATAATTATGTGGTATTACTCCCAGTCCGGACGATTTAATAATTGAAAAATCCCCTTTCATATGGTAAATTTAGGGAAAATAGTTGAAAAATGGTAGAAATAAAAGAAAAATAGGTGTAAAAGATATAATATTTGCATAGTAAGAAAGGGGTATGGTTATAAAAATGAGGATTAAATTAGATGGGGAATTGTTTCTGGAAGAAGAAATGGAAGAGTTGATGGACGAGCTGGAAAAAAGCGGGGTTACTATACAAGTAACGAAGAGAAGCAGGGCAGGCTGCAAAGGGGTGGAAGATACGGCTGAAATCATTTCCTGTATTGCTATTGCTGCAAATGCATTTTTGCCAATCGTGGTTGATGTCATATATAGTTACATAAAAGGGCATAAGAAGGAAAGAGCGCTAATTGATATTGAACAGAAGGAACCTGACGGGCAGCAGCGGAAAATTACTGTTTTTACAGATAAGGAAATTTCTTCGTTGGATATTCAGGCGAAAGAAAATGGGGATATCCATATTTTTGTTACAAAAGAATAACATATTCCAATAGGCTTTTTTGAATGGGATTAGAGGGAGAGGGGAATTGGCGGATGGATAAAGAATGCGTAAATGACCAACTAATTGAACAATTTGAAGTGATAGGAGATATGCTGCAGTTGGTGGATGAATATCTGAGCCGGCACCAAACAGGCAAGGCCATTCAGATGATGTATGCGGTAAATGCTGTGGCAGAAGGGATAAAAAAGTGGCCTGCCGTTATTTATTATACTTATATTTTTTGCTGGTGTGCTATTTTGGACCAGAAGGACAGGCATGAGGAAATGCTGCAGCTAATTCATAATAGCCTCCAAAATATGGAGGAAATCCCAGACCTTGTATCAATCCGGTACAAATTGCTGTTGACAGAGTATAACGGGTGGATGGGGCTTGGTAAACTGGATGAGTGCCTGAAAGTGACGGATAAGATTAGGGATTTGGTGAAGGCGGAACCGTCTCAGATTTATGGATGTACGAAAAATCTTTATAAGATGCGAGCGGAAATTTTGGATGAACAGGGGAAAAGGGAAGAGGCAATACAGAATTTCCAACAGTCTTTGATAGAATATGAAAAGGAGCAGAAGCAGGATATTTTTTGGGAAATTTCCTATTGGACAAGCTTGGGCTTAACTTACATTTATGGCTTACGTTACGATGAGGCGAAGAAGGCGCTGGAACGGGCAGGTATGTTGGCGGAAACGGTATCGGATGGCCGGGAAGAATATAATTATATTTTGATTCCTATATATTTAAATAAGGGATTGATCTATATGAGGCTGATGGAGTATGACAAAGCGGAATATTATCTTTTTGCATCGCTTAATTTATGCAAACACAAGGCGGGCGAGAACAGTGTTTTACGGGATGAATTAAGCATTATCATTAATTTGGCTTGGCTGTATCTAAGCATGTGGCAGCATGAACGGGCGATTTATTATGCTCATATGGCTATGCAATGGATAAAAGAAATGTCGCATATTGGGGAGTGGGAAAATAACATAGAACTTTGCCAGATTTTGGCAATTGTATATGCCAGGCAGGGAGATGCGGAAGAAGGCCTGCGCTGGATTGATAAAGCAATTGCCTTGAAAAAGGAGGTTCCCTCCGTTTCTTTGTGCCGTTGCTTTTGCTTTAAGGGCATTATTTTGCGTCAGGTAGACAGGGAGGCTTCGCTGGCATTTCATCAGAAGGCGTTGGATATGATTTTCGAGCTGAAATTGGAGGATACGGATTTATTTTTATCGCTTTTGACAAATAAGATGAGGAGCGATGAACATGTACGGGCAGAAGATGTGGAAGCATTGAAAGCAGTGGTGGATAACGGTAATCTTCCGGATTCCTATTATAAAATAAACGCATATGTCGAAATTGTCCGGGGAAGCCTGGATATGAATCATTATGCAGATGCTTTTATTTATTCTGCACAGGGGATTGAAATTTATAAAAAGATGATGGCGGAAGTATTGCAGTATGGAAGTGCGGAAAATCTGGTGAATTATAAAAAAGATGTCCGGCTGTTTTATGAGGTGATTTTCCTGGGGTTATTGGATGAAGTACAAGATTTGTCAACTATTCCCACGGATTCGCCTCTTCTTTTATGGATGCAAAATTATAAAATAGGGGATTATTATTTATTAAGGCTGATAAGGCAGCAGGTTGGGGAAGATGACATCAACAGGTATCATTTGGTTTTGGAATTGAATTATTTGAATTATATGTCGGAGTTTCTTCATAAAAAACCGGAATTGGAATATAAGCATAAGCTTTTGCTGGAAAAGTCGGAGGCGGAATATTGGGGGCACAGGGAGAAAGAAGATGCCAAAATCATAGAAAATAAGGAAGAATCGAAAATATATGAAGGCTTTTGGTGTATGGATTATTATTGCCCGGAATATGAAATGTTCCGGGCTCATACGTCCGGCTTTGTCATTGTCTGGCAGTATGAGGAACCGGAAAAGAAAAGGATAATAAAAATCGGGGATGTTGCACTAGTGAAGGAAAGTATTCAGAAACTGCGCGATGCGGTGGTGAGGGATGTTTCCACCCAGATGCAGGAGCAGAGGTTATATCAGCTTTTGTTGGAGCCGGTTATCAAAGAACTGCCTGATTTTAGGGAAGCCCGTCGGTTTATCATATGCCCGGACGGGGTGCTTGCCCTGGTTCCTTTTGAAATATTATTGGGCATGGAAAACAGAGTTTTGTATACTCCTTTTATGGATTTACTATGTGAGGAAAGAATCCAGGATGGGGGAAGGGCTGTAGTAGGAGGCAGCCCGACGCTCACAGAAGGGAATCCTTTTGGATTGTTCCCGCTGCAATATTCGGAAGAGGAATGCAGCAGAGCAATAACGGCGCTGCGGTCTGCCGGATATGAGGTGGAGGCCCTTTCAGGGAATGGGGAAAGCGGCAATATCCCTTTTTCTAAGGAAGAATTTCTCAAATGTATAGAAAAGGAGCCGGCTTCTATTATACATGTGTCGAGTCATGGCTTTTATAAAGAAGAGGAAAATATGCCTGTTTTTACAGGGGACCGTGAAGAGGTGGACAATCCGTATAGAAGATGCGGAATTATAATGAATGATTGCCTGGAGGGGGAAGAGTATTGTTTTGCAAAATCCGTAGTATCCGGCGAGGATATTTTACGGTTGGGTTTGAAAAATACGAAGCTGGTTATTTTGTCCACATGCGTTTCCGGTCTGGGGAGCGCAGCCAGCGGGGAATGGCTGACAGGGCTGCAAAGGGCGTTCTTGACAGCGGGTGCAGAGAATATGATTGTTTCTTTGTGGGAAGTGGAAGAAGAATCGACAGCAGTTCTAATGAGCTATTTTTATGATTATGTAAAAAAAGATATGCCTTTTGATATGGCCCTTTGGCAGGCGAAAAAGGACTTGATCCGGTATCAGGGCGGAATATACGGCACTCCTTTTTATTGGGCGGGGTTTATCTACATCGGACGGATAGAAAGGATAAAAATATAGATTGACAGAAAATGACAAATGTTTTATATTTAATGGAAGAACATTTGTTCTTCCTCTTTTTGAGGATTCTTAAGAATAGAGGAAAAGTGCATGCAGATTCTACAAATATTATGGGACAGGAGGGATTTTTTCCTAACTTGCCTGTTAGAACATATCCGGATATCTTTTACAGCAGTGGCCTGCGCAGGGGTATTGGGGATTTTAACAGGGATTTTTATCAGCAGACACAAAAGGGCTGCGGGTATTGTGCTTGGGATTATCAATATAATTTACACGATTCCGTCCATTTCCCTTTTGGGGTTTTTAATTCCGTTTACCGGGATTGGCAATAAGACGGCAGTGATAGCGCTGACAGTATATGGGCTGCTTCCGATTGTAAGGAATACGTATACGGGTTTGGTAAATGTGGATGCCAGCATTTTAGAAGTGGCAGAAGGGCTTGGTGCGGACAAGCGGCAGATGCTTTTGGGCATCCGGCTACCGCTGGCGCTTCCGGTGATTATAAGCGGTTTCCGCAATATGGTGGTTATGATTATTGCTATGGGAGGCATTGCTTCTTTTATAGGGGCCGGCGGCCTTGGGGCTGCTATTTACCGGGGGATAACTACTTACAATATGACGCTGACAGCGGCAGGCTCCCTGTTGATTGCAATGTTTGCCCTACTGAGCGATTGGCTGCTTTCTAAGGCGGAAAAAGCGGCAGGCAGGAGGTATGGCATTGAATAAAGTGATAGAAATACGGAATTGTTCTGCAGCATATGGGGAAAATAAAGTATTGGACAGCATAACCTTATCCATAGAAAAAGGTGAGTTCATTGTGATAATTGGCCCTTCCGGCTGTGGGAAGACCACCCTTTTAAAAATGATAAATGGGCTTGTGGTTCCGTCAAAAGGGGAGGTGGCGGTAAACGGTGTACTTTTGTCGGACAGCGATTTGGTGGCGGCGCGCAGGCATATCGGCTATGCCGTACAAGGTGCCAAGTTGTTTCCCCATTTGACGGTGGAGGAAAATATTTGTTATGTGCCCGGGCTGGAAAAGAAAATGCCGGCGGATGAAAGAAGAAAGCTGGCTTGCCGGATGCTGGAAATGGTACAGCTTCCGGAAGACATTGCCGGCCGTTTTCCGAGGCAATTGTCAGGCGGACAGAAACAAAGGGTGGGGATTGCCAGGGCAATTGCCGCAAAACCGGATATACTATTGATGGACGAGCCGTTTGGGGCAGTAGATGAGATTACACGGAAAGGGCTGCAGGAGGAATTGCTTGCCTTACAGCAAAAAACAGGGATGACAATTGTTTTTATTACTCATGATATCGGGGAAGCCTTTAAGCTGGGAAGCCGCATTTTGATTATGAAAGACGGCTGTATCTGGCAGGAAGGGTCAAAAGGACAGCTTTTGGAAGCACCAAGGGATGAATTTGTAAAAAAGCTGCTGGATAGATAGTAGATGCAGGGATGGCATAAAATGTGGGCATTCCCAAACCGGATTGGAAATGCTGCAAATATTGCGCCTGCTGCCCAAAGCCCACAGGCTGAGGGGGAGGCATGGGGATTAGAATGCCGATTAGGGGTTTTGTGCCGGAGCGTCACAAATAAGCCCTGATGAACCCATCGAATAAACGCTCCAGAATGGAGATTGACATGAAACATATTAAAAAAGGGATATTAGGGTTAGTGATAATAGGTATGCTTTTTGGCTTGTGTGCCTGCGGAGAAAAAGGAACAATTAAAATTGCGTCGAAGCCGATGACGGAGCAATATATTTTAACGGAAATATTGGCGCAACTGATTGAGGCGGAAACGGATTATAAGGTAGAAATTACGAAAGGCGTCGGCGGCGGTACGACCAATATCCATCCTGCGCTGGTGGAGGGTGAATTTGATTTATATCCGGAATATACGAGGACGGCTTGGCTGAATGTCCTGAAAAAGGAAGAAATGGAAAAGGATGATGACAAGCTATATGCCAGCCTGCAGGAAGAGTACGATGGGATGGGATTGACCTGGATTGGCTTGTATGGATTTTCCAATACGTATGGGCTTGCAATGAAAGAAGAGACAGTGGAACAATACGGATTATCTACGTATTCAGATTTGGCAGCAGCTTCCGGGGAACTGGTTTTTGGCGGAAACCCGGATTATATAGAATTGGAAACCGGATTCCCAAGGCTGTGCGAAGCATATCATATGACATTTAAAGATACCGTTCAGATGGAAATCGCATTAAAGTATGAGGCATTGAAAAACGGGGAAGTGGATGTGATTAATGCATTTACTACGGATGCGCAGCTTGCGGCCAATGATTTGGTACTGCTTACCGATGATAATGTATTCTTTGAAACTTTTGATGCGGGTACCATTGTCAGAAAAGATACATTGGAGAAATTCCCGAAACTGCAAGGGGTATTGGAAAAAATGAATGGTCTGATTTCCGAGGATGAAATGCAGCAGATGAATTATGAAGTGGAAGTGAATGGAAGAGAAGACAAGGAAGTAGCAAGGCAGTTTTTGGAAGGTAAGGGATTGGTGGGTGCAAAATCCAAAACGGAAGGGGATTGAAAATAAGAAACTCCCCTTTTTCGTCATAATTTGCTGTTTTTTTGACACAGTTGGAGATTGAACTGGATTCTGTGCTTTGTTATAATTATTGATATAATAGAATAATAATGCAAAAAGAGGAGCATGACATAATTATGAAAGCACATAAAAAAATGTTGAATGAACAGGAATTTATGAACGGGAGAATGCTTATCGGTTACGGAATAACAGTGGCGGTATTATTTGCCGCTTATCTGGTGGAACTGTTGAAAGGGAACAGGACTCCTGGCTATGTAGCGGTATTTTCCGCATTCCTTTTGATACCGTTTCTTTTTACTTTTTTCATTTATCGGAGAGAGAAAGGGTCGCGGGCGATAAGGGTGACAGCGGCGATAGGATATGGAATATTATATGCTTTTGTATTGTGGACTAGTGTAAGTATACTTTCATTTGTGTATATTATTCCTATGTTAGTCATTTTTTCCCTGTATCAGGATAGGAAACTGGCGATGGGGACAGGAATTTTGACGCTTGCCACCAACATTGTTTTTATTGCAATCAATGTCATGAGAGGGGTTACGAAAGATGATATCGTAAATTATGAGATTGAAGTAGCGGTTATCTTGATGGTAGTGGGATATTCTTATATGGTTTCCAGAACTTTGGACAGTATATCCTCACAGAAAATACAGATTATTGAAGAGGAAAAAGAAAAGGCGGCGGAGATTCTGGATAAAATAGTGGGGGCAGTCAGTCATTTGAGCGTCAATATTGCGGATATTACGGAAGAATCAAAGCAAATAGCAGAACAGGGGAAAGGCAGTAAAACGGCGGTAGGGGATATCGTCGTGGGAACCAATGAGCTGGCGGGGACGATTCAAAACCAATTGCGTATGACAGACAATATCAACCATTGGGTTTTGGCCACACAGCAATCGGCAATGGATATCCAGGATAAATTTGTAGGAACGGGGAAAGCGGCAGAAAAAGGGAATCAGGATATGCATGAGCTTGGAAAAATTTCTCTTCTGAGCAGGGAAGCAGGCCATGAAGTGGATGGAACGATGGGCGGTTTGATGAAAAGGACTGCAGAAGCGAAAGAAATCCTTGGCATGATTGAGGAGGTGACCAGCCAGACTACATTGTTGGCTTTAAATGCCAGCATTGAAGCGGCGCATGCAGGGGAGGCAGGAAAAGGGTTTGCGGTGGTGGCCGATGAGATTAAGAAGCTGGCGGAGCAGACAACGGAGGCTACGGATAATATTTCCAAAATATTTCTGGAGCTGCAAAATCAGGCGGATAAAGCAGGAAGCAGTGTAGGTAGACTGATTCGGACAAATGAAAAGCAGACGGAGCTTGTGGAGAAAGTGAAGGAGGCTTTTGACAGGATAAAAAACGATATTGATGAAGTGAGCCGGAGTATGGAGATTCAGCATACCGATATGGAGAGGGTGGTAGAGAGCAACGGGGAAATTGGAAGGAGCGTGGAAAGCCTGAGTGCATTCAGCGAAGAACTGCTTGCCAATGCGGAAAATACACAGAATATGGCAGATAAAACAGTGGCAGGAACCGTTAATATTTCGGGGCTGCTTGCCGGTGTGGTGGAAGAGATAGACAGGTTGCAGGGGATTATTGATGATTCCGGGAATGCCCATAGAGGGTAAAAAATATACATACATAGATAGATTTGCCCATAATTGATATTTTACTATTGATTTAAAGTATGGTTTAAGTATTACAATAGGTTATAGATTTTAAGAATGTCAAATCAGGAAAGAGAGGTATTTGTATGGCAGAGGAAAAAGTGGTTCCCGGTACGGGAGGAGACCATTACATCCCCTATTCTGAGCGCAGCGGCGGGGAATCGGTGGTATTTTTTACCCGTGACTTGTCTGCAGAGGGTCTATTGAAGATTTATGATTGTATTCAGGAAGCATTGGAGGGCAAGGTAGCTGTCAAGCTTCATACCGGTGAGAAGAACGGCCCGAATATCATCCCACGGGATTGGGTGAGAGAACTTTTGGACAAGAAACTAAAAGATGGAACGATTATTGAGACAAATTCCTATTATGAAGGGGACAGGGATACGACTCAAAAACATCGTGAGACTTTGAAAGTCAACGGCTGGACATTTGCACCTGTGGATATTATGGATGAGGATGGGACGGTTTGCCTTCCTGTAAAGGATGGGAAGTGGTTTACAGAGATGTCTATGGGGGGAACTTTGACAGCGTATGATTCCTTTTTGGCGCTTACCCATTTCAAAGGGCATACGAAAGGGGGATTTGGAGGCTCCAATAAAAATATTGGCATCGGCTGCGCGGACGGGAAGGTCGGAAAAGCGATGATTCACACGACTCCCGGGCAAAATGATCAGTGGGATATCAGCGATGAGGAGTTTATGGAGCGCATGACCGAATCGACAAAGGCGGTAGTTGACCATTTCGGCAAAAAAATTGCTTATATTAACGTGATGAGGAATATGTCGGTATCCTGCGACTGCGAAGGGATATATGCGGAACCGGTGGTAACGCCGAATGTGGGCATCTGCGCTTCCTTGGATATTCTGGCGCTGGACCAGGCTTGTGTGGATATTATTTATGCCATGACGAAAGAGGAACGCCATGCGTTGGTAGAGCGGATGGAATCCCGTCATGGGCTGCGCCAGCTTACCTATATGAAGGAATTGGGTATGGGCAATGACCGCTATAAATTAGTAGATATTGATAATGGGAAGAAAGAAATGGATTTGACGGATGCTGTCAAAAATCTTATTCCGTTTGAAAAAGAAACGGCAGAATAGTGTTTGGTGAAGCCGATAAAAAAGAAAAAGGCTTTCGGTGCTTTGGTGTAGCCGGTAGCCTTTGCCGCATCATTGGATTTGGATAATAAAAGGTTTGCTTAACAGCATTTTCCCGGAGCGGAACCATTTAGCATCCGGCAGGAGGATGCCCCTTGGAAGAACAGATAAGCTGCCGTGCAAACTTTTTCATCTGAATCAGAGAATAAAAGAAAAAGAGCGGAGAGAATAAGATATGTCTGTTATTTTAGGTATTGATTTGGGGACTTCCGGTGTAAAGGCAATGTTGTTTGATAGTTGTTGGGGAGTGCTGGCAGTGGAGTCCGGAGAATATGATATTCAAACCCCGAAGGAAGGTTATGCGGAACAGGAACCTGAAAAGTGGTGGGAGGAGACGAAAAGGATTCTCTTGAAATTAAGGGATGGAAACGGGGAAGCGTTTGGGCAAATTTCAACAATAGGCTTTTCCGGGCAGATGCATGGAATCGTCCTAACCGATGAAACGGGAACACCTTTGCGGCCGGCAATCCTTTGGCCGGATCAAAGGTCTAAAAAGGAATTGGACGATATTTGCCGGAAAATGGATTTTGAGGAAATGGGAAATGTATTAAAGAACAGGGTTTTTACCGGTTTTGGTTTCCCATCTTTGATGTGGGTTAAGGATCATGAACCGGAAATATTGAAAAAAACCCGCTGGGTCATGATGCCCAAGGACTTTATCCGTTACAAGATGACAGGGAGGATTGCTTCCGATATCACAGACGCTTCTTCCACGGCAATTTTCCGTACGGCGGAAAGGGCATGGGCTTATGATGTTATTGAGAAATTCGGGCTTCCTTCGGAGATTTTTCCGCCTTGCAAAGAATCAATGGAGATTGCAGGTTATGTGACAAAGAAATGTGAAATGGAATGTGGGCTGAAAGAGGGGATACCAATCGTTTATGGAGCCGGCGACCAGCAGTCGCAGAGCATTGGCAACGGTGTCTGCAAAGAAGGGAAGATGATATGCAATATCGGAACGGGCGGACAGATTTCCGCTTACGTGAAGGAACCTATATATGATAAAGAGCTTCGCACCCATACCTTCTGCCATCCCATTGATAAAGGCTATACAATTTATGGGGCGACTCTTTGCAGCGGGATGTCTTTGAAATGGCTTAAGGACAAGGTGCTGCAGATTGATGATTTTGAACAATTAAGCCGTATGGCGGGAGAGGTTTTGCCGGGAAGCGAAGGGCTTATTTATCTGCCGTATCTGACAGGGGAGCGTACACCGCATATGAATCCTTGTGCCAAAGGAATGTTTGCCGGTCTGACGCTGAGACATGACAGACGGCATATGGTGAGGGCGGTGATGGAAGGGGTTACGATGAGCCTTAGGGATTCTTTTGCGATTTTTCAGGAGTTGGGCATAAAATGTGATACCATTATCTCATCGGGCGGAGGAGCTAGAAGCCACGAATGGCTTCAGATGCAGGCGGATATTTTCCGTAAAAGAGTAATTGTCTGCGAGGTCAGTGAGCAGGCATGTTTGGGAGCGTGTATTCTGGCGGGGATGGGATGCGGTATTTTCACATCTATCGAACAGGCGATTGAGAAATTTGTCACATTCCAGAATAAGGTTTACGAGCCAAAACCTGAAAATGAAAGGCTTTATGAGAAGCAGTACGAAAGGTTTAGGGAGCTTTACCACAACAATAAAGAATGGATGGAGCGTCACAAATAAGGGTTGGGCTGGTGAACCCGCCGTATAAATGCTCCGGAATGGAGATAAATGGAGGTTAAAATGGAAGAAAAAATAACATTTAACCCGGGCTCTTTTTTTTCATGGAACTAAGGCAGATTTGAAGACTGGGGATTTTTTGACAAAAGGGTTTGTGTCCAATTATGCGGACAGGACGGCAAAGTATGTTTATTCCCGCGAGCAACGAGACAAGTGGCTGCTTGCAGACATTTGGCGACTGCCGCGAGGGTCAAATACCCCGCTGCTCTGCATCGCTGCAAGTTTGATACCCCGTTGCTTGCCGCGAGGTCTTTGATTTTGCAGGAACGATGGATGCGGCAATCCGACAAAGTCTTACCGCACACAGTCGCCTTTGAAGATTGTAGGCGAGGTGGTAGGCTGGAATGGGCATTCGCCGGAGGTGCTGGAGAATATGAGGAAACATTTGAAGAAACTGGATAGTATGGGGATTGGGGCAATTGAATAATTTTTCATACGGTATGTATCAATTGTTTGTGAATGGGCGTCAGTTAGGGATAACTGGCGCCTCTTGCGCGGCAAAAGCCTTCCTGCATAAAAGGTAAGAAGAGGCTGCCATGAGCGGAACAAGGATTCCGGAAGGCGATGTTTGGCAGAAGGGATTGGCAAAAAATTTAGGTTACAGGCAGCTTCAATAAAAAGTAAAAGAAATCTGTTAAATCTATTGACATTGATATTTTTTTTGCATATATTTAAAGCAGATGTTTTAACACATGCGTTTTAAAACTATTGATTTAAAATAAGGAGGATATCATATGCCGCCGAAAGCAAAATTTACACGGGATGAAATTATACAAACAGGACTGGATATCGTAAGGGAAAATGGAATGGAGGCGTTATCTGCCAGGACATTAGGTACGAAGCTGGGTAGTTCAGCAAGGCCTATTTTTACAGTTTTCCAAAGCATGGAAGAGGTGCAGGAGGAAGTGAAAAAATCGGCAAAGTTACTTTATGCAGGATATGTCAAGAAAGGTTTGGAGCAGGAGTTGGCATTTAAGGGGGTAGGCGCACAATATATCCTTTTTGCAATGCAAGAACCCAAATTGTTTCAATTGCTTTTTATGACAGAGCAAAAGGAAGCTCCCGTGGTTGCCAGCATATTATCAAAACTAGATGATAATTATGGGGAAATTTTACTGTCCGTTCAAAAAGGATATAACTTGTCCGAAGATAAGGCGGAACAGTTATATCGCCATTTGTGGATTTACACACATGGCATAGCGGTGCTTTGTGCAACAAATATGTGCATATTTACCGCAGAAGAAATCAATAAGATGATTGTTCAAGTATTCAGAGGGATGCTGAAGGAGATTGAACAGGGGGAACAGTATGAAACGGGGAGAGATATGTATGGAACAGGGAGAAAGAGAATGGAACAGGGAGAAAGAGAATGAAGCATGGAGAAAGAGAATGAAGCATGGAGAAACAGCATGAAATAGAGAGAAACAGCATGAAACAATATGAAACAGGAAGAAGCCTTGAGATTGGAGAAAAAATGAGTAAGAAAAAGTGGATGAATATCATTTCAGTTTATTCGTTAATTTATACGGCAATCACATTGTTAAGCAGTATTTTATATCTTGGTAATGGCATTTATGAAGACCCAAGCGGTAACTGGCATGAACTGGATAGGGCTATTATTTTATTGATTGGTTTTGCAGCGTTTAAGCTGTGTACTGATTTACCCATTAAATCTTTGATTTTCAGATATATTATTGCATATGTGCCGTCTCAATTATTAGCATTTGCATATGTTTGGTTTACCGGATTAAGGGAAGAATTGGCGAAAACGGCATATAGGGATATTTGGATTAACTTTACGTGCCTGTTTATATTATTATGTATTATCAATACTATAAGCAGTATCCGCAAGAAGAGAAGGAATAGCCGCTTTGCATAAGCATATACGGAAGGTGCGATAAGTTCTGGCTTGTACCGGCAAAGGTGAATGATACATGATACAATAGATGGCAGGCTGCAGGAAAACGATTCCGCAATGAAGGAAAAATGGTATGTGAAATATTTATCCGTTGGCGCTTTCTTAATAAGATTTTGGTGTCAAAAAGTCTGTCCGCCAGAGCCGTTTGACGCCAGAGCCTTATTGAGGAAGAGAATGCGGATGGAAAGATTGGGGATTAGAATGGAGGAACGATGGAATTAACAAGAGAGGATTTAGTGGAAGCCAAAAGGCAAATTGATTCCACGCTGCATAAGTTAAGAGAAACAGTAAAGACGTTTAAGGCCAAGGAAAACGCGGAAAGGTACAAATCGCAGATTACATTGGCAAAAAGGCGGATAAAAGCATTTGAAGTTGCAAATTGGTTGATTGAAAATGAACTTGAAAAATAATTACTTTCCGGTTACTTATAAATTAAACTTAGAGGAAGACCTCCAATCGTTAGATTTTTGATTTGGCTTTTGGGGGTCGTCTTAGTCCATTTGTAGGTATTTTTTGCATATAGGATTCAGGCGTCAAAAGTCACTTACCAGAAAGACGTAAATTGAAGTGCGGAGAATCCTGCTTGCAGGATTCTTTTTTACCATGTAGGAAAGTCCTTCTTCAGAAGGGCATAAATTGAGGAAGAACCGAAGGTTCTTCATGAAGTGTCGAAGACACTTTTTGATGCACAGCCCCGTGCAGAGGAAATAAGCTGCTATGCGGCACAGGGGTCGCGCAGCGAGTAGGGGAAGATGAATCTTCTGCTCAGGAAATAAGCCGTTAAAGAGACGTACAGGTCGCGCAGGAGCAAGGGAAACATAACCTTTCCCCTGTTCGATTTATTATTGAACCAATATGGAGGGAAATATCAGGCTCAGATATCCGGATATGCAATTGGGAAAGGGTAGGACTCTACGCTCCGTAGGTTGCATGGATGGAAGGCAGGCAGTATGATGTATTCATATTTAGGAAGAGAGGTGCTTAAAAGATGGGTTATGTAACGGGAAAGACCATAAAGGAATTAAGGGAAAAAAGGAAGATTACGCAAAAGGAACTTTCGGAAAGGATTGGAGTGAGCGACAAGACGGTGTCAAAGTGGGAGACGGAAAAGGGGCTTCCTGATATCGGTATCATTGAGGAACTGGCAAGGGCGTTGGGGGTTTCTATTGCAGAGCTGCTGACAGGAGACTTGAGGGAAAACGGGAACCAGTCGGCGAATATGCGGAAGATGTGTTTTTATGTCTGTCCGGTCTGCGGGAATATCATTACATCTGTGGGGCATGGGGCTTTTTCCTGCTGTGGGATTGCTTTGCCTGAGGCAGAGGCTGAAAAGGCTGAAGATGACTATCGCATTTGCATTGAGACGGTGGATGATGAGCATTCTGTGACGATAAGCCACCCTATGGAAAAGGGGCATTATATTTCTTTTATTTCTTATGTGACATCGGATGCGGTGGATTTGGTAAAGCTCTATCCGGAGCAAGGGATATCCGTGCGGTTTCGGAAGAAGGGGCATGGTATAATCTATGCGTATTGTAACAGGCATGGAATGTTTAAAACGGTGGTATAATGCTTGGATGCGGCAAAGAAATATGCGAAAGTTGCATAAAGAAGATGGGATTTTTGGTAATGCGAAATCCAGCCATATTTGGTTGATGCCGAAAGACGAGAAATAGCTCCCTGATGCAAAAGGACAAGGGCTTCCATGCAGTAAAACAAAATAGCCATAGAATGATATCTATGAGCAGTAAGATAAAAACAGCCATAGGATGATTCTCATGAAAAGAAAGGAATGCGACATGCTTGTTGTCACATTCCTGATGTTAAAATAGGATAAAGGAGGGTTTGAATATGCCATTTACCGAGATATGTATTTATCAAGTGAAGCCGCAAAAAGTAGAGGAATTTGAAACGTTAATGCTGGAAGCTAAGAGCTTTTTGGAAAACAAGGAGGGATTGCTTCTGCTTCGGTTTGCCAAAAGAGGGTATCACATAGATATGGAGCAAATTAAGGAAGGGCTTCCACCTCTTAAAATCACCCGCATTGTAAAAAGCGTCAAGTATATGCTTTACTGGGAATTTGATACGAAGGATAACTATGGAAAAGCACAAAAAAAACTTTATCAATGTTATTGGAAAGCTATTGAAAAATGCCTGATAGTTCCGCATGATAAATATTTAGGGGAGGAAGTGTTTTAATGGATTTAGAAATCCCCTGTTCCACCCTTAAAAAACTTAGGCGATAGTTCGGATAACTTGAAGAACCTAAAACAACTTTCCATAAAATACAAAAAAGCAGAGTGATGATATGCAGATAGACAGACTGATTCAAATTGTGTTTTCTTTATTAAGGCATGAAAATATAACAGCAAAACAACTGGCAGAAGAACTTTGTGTTTCTACCCGCACAATATATAGGGATATCAATATACTTTCGACTGCGGGTATACCGATTACGTCACAAAAGGGGTATGGCGGCGGGTTGGCTTTATTACAAGACTTTTCGCTGGACAAGTCTTACTTTACGCAGGAGGAACAAAATAATATTGTACAGGCTTTGCAAATTTTAAAGTCGTCAAATTACCCCGATGCGGATAAATCATTAAATAAGGTTGCAGGATTGTTCAGCCACAATTTGCAGTCCGAATGGCTGGAAATTGATTTTTCGTATTGGGGGAGCCCTGAAAAGGAGCGAAACAATATTACAGCTTTAGAACGTGCAATAATCAATAAATATGTGATTACATTTACTTATTTCAATGCAGAGTTGACGACAACCAGCCAGATTGTTGAGCCGTTAAAATTAGTGTTCAAATCACATGCCTGGTATCTTGTCGCCTATTCAAAGCACAAAAATGATATCCGCACTTATAAAATGTCGCGTATAAGGGAACTTCAAGTTACAAATCAATTATTTGACCGTGAATTGCCAAAGGATTTTTCTATTACCCCTACCTATAAGGAAGAGTACAATACGCCTGTATTTAGATTGCATTTTTCAGAAAAGATAGCGTATAAAGTTTATGATGAATTTCAAGAGAAAGATATTAAAAAGTTAGATGACGGTACGCTGGAAGTGGTTTTCAGGTACCAACTTAGTGATTGGACTTTCCTTTACCTTCTTTCTTTTGGGGAATATGTGGAAATTAATGAACCTGTCGAAGCAAGAAACATCCTAAAAGAAAAGGCAAAAAAGATATTTTCTATGTATTGACAAAATATCCGTCATTACAGAAATAAAAAGCATTGTTGTGGCGGAAATCTTGCAGCATATCTCCACAGGTGAAACAGGGCTTGATTAATATTATACTGAATAAAAATCAACTAAATATGGAATAAAAAGTGCCGAGACGGAAAGATTTGGTGAGACGATGGAATCATAATAATAACAATAGCCATTATGGAGATTAAGTTCTCTTTGATGGCTATTTTTTACCATATTAGGAAAGTTCTCCGAATTTCCCATATGGTGAAAAAGCAATAATCGCACTGCGGCGGAGGGGAAACATGTCGCTGCCGCGACCCGCCGCAGGCGGAGAATCCTGCAAGCAGGATTCTTTTTTATTGTGCGTTTTGGGATAGGGGAGTATAATAAATACATGCTAGATTTTAAGAGAGATGACTGTAAAACGCTGTTATGGTACAGGGAAGAAATCATGATGGTATTTGGGGTTATGATTGCGAAAGGAACTTATTAATAAGTGGATAAGAAATGGGCTCTATATAACATTTTTTATCCAAGCAACAAGATGAGTACGTAAGGCCTGGACAAGGCCTGCAAGCTTATCACATGGGGAAGAAGGAAAAATGGAAAAGAAAGAACAAAAAAAGATGTTTCCGATTAAAGCGAAGCTGCTGGGAACGATATTGCCGGTAGCTGCAGTCATGGTATTGGCTATTGCCGCCTCCTCTTATTTGATTTCCAAGAATATCATTACAGAATATTCGCAGAATCTGTTAAGCTCGTCCATTGCAAATCAGGCGAATGAGATTGAGTCGTGGCTGGACGAGAATTTGTCCGCTTTCCAGACCGTAAAACAGGCGATTGAGGGAACGAATCCGGATGAAGCGGCTCTGCAGCGTATATTGGACAGTTATTATCAGTTTAATGATAATTACCCGGAAGGGCTGTATGTGGCAGATGAAAACGGAAAGCTTTTGAAAGCGGCAGAATCGGATAAGGCGGAGAGCAACCTGTTGGAATCCGTGTGGTATCAGGACGGTATTACAAGGCTGAACATGGCATTTACAGATGCATATACAGATGAGAATGGCGAAGCGCTTGTCAGCGCCTCCGGTATTTTGGACGATGGCTCCCATGTTTTGAAAGTAATTTCAGCAGATTTGTCCTTGCAGCGTATCAGCATTATCGTAAACAGTTTTATTGAAATGGAGGATGCGCAGGCATTTCTGGTCAATGCCAAGGACGGTACGATTCTCGCCCATCGGGATAATAACCTGATTTCCACAAGGCTTGCTGATGCCGGCGATGCATTTATGCGGGATGTGGGTGAAAAACTCAGCCAGTATGATTATCGGATGACGGAAATAGATGATAGGATGACAGCGTTTACGGAAATAGAAGGAACGGACTGGATTCTGGTTTCTTATATCCCGACGGAAACGATTTATGCGGATATTAACGGTGTCAGAATCCTAATGATTGTGATTGGGCTGATATCGCTGTTGTTGCTTGCCGTTTTGATTGAGCGGGTTGTCCAGGTAGTAATTAAGCCGGTGAAGGAGCTGACAAGAATCATTACTTCTATGACCGACGGTGATTTTACGGTTCGTGTAACGACAAAGAGCAATGATGAAATCGGTGTTATGAGCCGTGGCGTAGAGCGGTTTATTCAGTCTATGCGCAGTATGATTTTGTCTATTCATGGTGTGTCTGATAAGCTGCATATCCAGGCAGACAACAGCAATGGTGTTTCGGGTGAAATGTATAATGCTTCCAGATTGCAGAGCGAGTCGATGCAGGAGCTGAACAACACGGTAGAACAACTTTCTGTTTCGGTCAATGAGATTGCGGAAAATGCTACTACGCTCGCATCCGTAGTGGCGAATACCAGAGACGATGGTGAGCAGGTAGACCTCAAGATGCAGGCAACGGTAGAGGTTTCCCGTCAAGGAAAAGCAGATATGCAGAATGTGGGCGTTGCAATGCGGAGCATCAATGAATCGGTGACGAAGCTTCAGCAGGCAATCAATAAAGTAGGAAAGGCGTCCGGGGAAATCACGGATATTACGGGTGTAATCAGTGATATAGCGGACGAGACAAAACTATTGTCATTAAATGCTTCGATTGAGGCGGCCCGGGCAGGAGAGGCAGGACGGGGCTTTGCGGTAGTCGCAACGGAGATTGGAAAACTCGCGCAGACCAGCTCAAATTCCGTACATAATATCGAAAGTTTGATTTCGGAAATTAATGTTCTTGTAAAGGATGCAGTCAGTCAGGCGGATGACAGTGTCAACAACATCCAAAACAGCGGCGAAATGGTGAATGATGCATTGAAGACATTTGATACCATTTTCAATAATATTGATGAGGTCAATAATCTGGTGCAGCAGATGATTGAAAAGATGGAACAGGTAGATAATGTTGCAATCAATGTGGCGGCAATTTCAGAGGAGCAGGCGGCAAGCTCTGAAGAGATTCTGGCTACATCGACTACAATGGTAGAGCAGGCACACAGCATCACTGGAAACAGTGAGACGGTTGCAGGAGGGGCAAAAGAGTTGACAGAGTCGGCGGTAGAGCTGGCAAATCAGGTGAACATGTTCAAGGTGGATAGGGAGGATGGAGTATGAGAAAAAAGCTGGGAATACTGTTGAGCGTTGTGATGATCGGGATGCTGGCGCTTACCGGCTGCGGAAGCGATAGTGGCGTTGCTTCAAATAAAGACATAAAAATTCTTCTTGTCCTGAATCAGATGGACAGTTTCCGTGAGACGCTTGTTGCGGCGGCGAGGAACACCGCTGAGGCGGAAGGTGTGCAGCTTGACTTTAAGGATGCGGAAGGCTCGATTGAAAAGCAAGTGAATTATTTGAAATCTGCTGAGGCAGAGGGTTATAATGTGATTCTCTGTAGCCCGGTATCCGCGGAGACGGTTGTGGAGCTGAAGGCGAGTGCAGGGGACATACCGATTGTTTTTATCAATAGCTGCCCGGATGAAAAGCAGTTAAAGGAAGGGAAGTATGTCTATGCCGGATCTGACGAGTATGTGGCAGGGCAGTTTCAGGCGGAATATGTGTTAGACAAGCTGGCAGGTCGCCAGGAGATTAATGTGGTGCTGTTAAAGGGCGAAAAAGCTCATTCTGCGACGAACGGGAGGACCAAAGGAGTAAAGCAGACATTGGAGAGCAGCGGGAAGACAATCAATTATGTATTTGAGGATTATGCTGACTGGAATCAGGAGCTGTCGAAGCATCTGTTCGAGACATTTTTAAGAACCGGCTCGCCGGTGGACTGCGTGCTTTGTGAAAATGACTCTATGGCGCTTGGAGTGATTGAAGCGTGTAAAGAGGCAAATATTGATTTGGGTACCTTGCCGGTGCTGGGTGTGGATGCGACGGCAGACGGGTGCGCTGCAATTAAAAACGGGGAGATGGCATTCACCGTTTGCCAGTCTGGTGCCGGTCAAGGGGAAGCGGCGGTAAAAGCGGCAATCCAGTTTGCTAAGGGAGAATCTGTCGATTCGCTGGAAGGTGTCAGCGAGGATGGGAAATACGTTTGGGTTCCTTTTGAAAAGGTGGACAGCACAAATGTGTCGCAGTATAGTAATTAGCGTTTTGGAGGGAGGCTGCTCTGGCTGTAATAGCAGGCAGCCCCTTTTTTATTCCTTATATGCCATTGGTGAGGTGAAACATGGAAGATTCCATGCGGAGACTGAAGCGGTAAGCGGATATTGGGCCTGTTTTTTGATTGTTTTGGATAGTCAGGTATTGGGTAAATTCACGGTTGCTGCCTGCTGCCGGATGGATAGACGGTTTGTCACGATAGCACTTTTAAATATTTGTAAACATGTTGAAGCACATGGATAGGGATTTCTTGTGTGTAAGAGGTTTTTGTGCTTAGGAAGATGAATCAAAGACCCCGCTGCAAGCAACGGGGTATCAAACTTGCAGCGCTGCAGAGCAGCGGGGTATTTGACCCTCGCGGCAGTCGCCAAATGTCTGCAAGCAGCCACTTGGCTCGTTGCTCGCAGGAATAAAAAGCAAGGATAAGATAAAGATACGATAAGGCTTGCCGGGAAGTTTATTGATTTTGGCATATTGCAACAGAAAAGCTTCGACGATTGCCAACATATTGCGGCGGCTGATATTATTACCTCGTGGAATTTTAAACATATTGTAAATGTAAAGACGGTAAGGGGAGTGAAAATCATTACAACGCTGGAAGGGTATAAAGATGTACTTATCTACCCGCCGTCAGCATTGCTTGAGGAAGACGAAGATGATTATGAGTAAACCGGAAGTAAGCAGCAAATTTGATGTGGATGATATTAGAAAAATCCGCGAATACAATTCCCTGCGTCATATTCATATGGCACCGAAGGAAATTATTGCAGAAACGCAAGCAGGGGCAGAAAAGTTAATACAGATGCTGGAACAGCGAAAAGCTACGAAGGTTTAACAAATTCACTGACGAGTTTGATAAAAACTATGATTTGTGATGAAATATTTGAAATGCGCAGGAGGGTGGAAAACAGCAATTCTCTGGTGGTATATAATGGAATATCCCATGTACTGGTAGTGGTGCATGGGGTATCTTTATGAGATGAAATTTTTATGTATGAATGAAGGATGAAAATAATTTTGCAAGAAATAGAATATTTAGGTTGAATTTATCCTAAAATGTAGTATATACTATTACTACAGACAAAAGGAAGGGAAGTGTGTGTTATGCATATTGATTTAAAGAACTTAGTATCTATTTCAGAAGCAAACCAAAATTTTTCAAAGGTTGCGAGGATGGTGGATGAGAATGGGGCTGCTGTGATACTAAAGAATAATTCACCCCGATATGTTTTGATTGATTACAGCAAATTACAGGAAGATACGGACGCAGATAATGAAGCATTGGAGGCTGTTGCGGCTCGCATATTGCAAAAGCATAAGAAAGCGTTTGAAGAATTGGCAAAATGATTTTATTGAATAAGGAACAGATTAAATATCTCCATAGCAAGATGATACAAGAAACTGGAGGAAGTAATGGGATACGCGATGAAGGCTTGTTGGATTCTGCATTGTCAGTACCTTTTCAATCTTTCGGAGGGATGGAACTTTATCCGTCCATGATTGGAAAAGCAGCCAGATTGTGTTATGGGTTGATAAAAAACCATGCTTTTTTTGATGGGAATAAACGCATCGGCATTTATGCTATGTTGGTTTTTTTAGAATTGAACGGAATGGAAATGGAGTGCAGTGAAGAAGAATTGATTGCGTTAGGTTTGGGGATTGCATCTGGAAAAATTGAAGAAAAGGATATTGGCATTTGGATTGTGAAGCATAATAGAGGAGAATGAGTTGGCAAATATTGGGGAAAAGGGTTACAACTTGTAACCTGATTTGTTAGCATATAATTATATTGCTATATCAATAAGGATGAAAATAATGAGTGAGTTTAGAGAATTTTTAAATGAACAATTGCAGGATGATGAGTTTAGAGAACAGTGGGAAAAGAATCAGCCCGAAATGGATTTAATTCGTGCAGATTTATATACAAGTTTATTACAGAATATTGATGCAAGAGAATGAGGGGGTGCGGACAAAAAACTGGACTTCCACGGACTCCGAAAGGAGCTGGATTACTATGTATTGTCAGCCAGGCATTTGATTACGCCTGTGACAGGGAAATCATGAGCTGGAACTTTATGCGGAAGGTAAAAATCAACGAGGACAGGTGTAAAGAGCATGAAGATAAGGAACTTGGTGTATGGGAAGATGATGAAATCAACACCCTACAGTCGTGCTCCATGAATTGCTGGAACAAATGCAGAAAATATCGTAATTCTCCGGCACTCTTTATTCTTTGCGGCACTGGTTTGAGATTGGGAGAGTTACTTGCATTAAAATGGAGCAAGGTCGATTTGGAACACAGAACCATTAAGATTGGGCGGACGCAGACGGAATATACAGATTATGATACCAATTCCCAAATTTATGAGGAAAGCACCTCGAAGAACAAGACTTCCTGTAGAACCATAGTCATTAACGATTTTACTTATAAATGGCTGATGGAACAGAAACGCAGGACAGAGCAGGCAGGGATTGAAAGTGAATATGTCATCCCGGCAAACAGCGGACGGATGGTAAAGGAGAGCAGTGTTACCAGTACATTTAAGGCTTTCTGTAATTATGTGGGAGTGGAGTACAAGCCTTCTCACACATGCAGAAGAAGCTACGTGACGAACTGCCTAGATAAAGGCATGAAGCTGGCATTAGTTTCAAAAAACGTAGGACATAAGAATAAAAGCACAACCTTAAACACCTATTATAAGTGCAAAAATGATTACGAAAACAATCTGGCTATACAGAATGAAATCTTTAAAATATATGATTTCGATTTTGACGGTGGACAAGTGGAGACGATGTTTGCATAAGATTATCAAAGTGATTTGATGGTAACTGTTATGGGAATCAGAAGATTTTTTAATGATATAACAGAAAATAAGAACATATGTTTAGTGATGGCATTTAGAAAGAAATTCACGCAGAAAGCGCCTAAAATACTGGCAGTGTGAGCATCAAAGCAAACATTATGTAAAACCATAGAAAACCCGGAAACCTTGATAAACACTGGCTTCAAGCTTGGCAACACTTGGCAACACTTGGCAACACCCAAAATCGCCCCAAAATGAAGCTTAAAACAAAGCGGAAGCCCCTAAAACTGCGGCTTTGGCAGTCCTAAAGGCTTCCTTAGGGGAGGATAAGTATTTTTTCTTATCTTTGGCATAGAAAGAAAGCATATGATATTTAAGAAAGTACATATTGCTTTCTGTTCATCAACGGAGGGGGTTCCATTGACTAATCTTATTATTGACGCGTCCGAAAAGTTTATTCATAAAAAGTTAAAAAAAATTTACTTTTTTTCAAAAGTGGTATATACTATCGTTAGTTTAAGCGTTATTCGCCTGTTTTATTAGGGAGGAACACGTTGGAAAACGGAAAAGAAAACGATAATTGAGCAGAAGGTGGTATAACAAATGGCATTATTGAAACAATGGAAAGAAAAAGCATATTCGGAAACGGCAAATAAAGGGGACTTGCAGAGGCTTTGGGCAGACTATTTCCAAAAAGAAAAAGAAATTTATATGGAATTATTAAAAACTCCGGACGAAACGGCAGAAGGAACTGTTAAAGAGCTGGCAGAAAGGTTCCATGTGGATTTGATGACGATGACCGGATTTTTGGACGGTATCAATGATAGCTTAAAAGAAGCTAATCCCATTGAAGAGATGGAAGAGGACACGAAGGTAAACCTTGGGTTTGACAAAGAACTTCTTTATAAAAATATGGTAGCGGCTGGGGCTGACTGGCTGTACAATCTGGAAGAGTGGCATGATATTTTCGATGAAGAAAAAAGGAAAACCCTTTACAAAGAGCAGAAATTATCCACTACAATCGTAAAAGGGGAGAAAATTTACCCGAATGACCCTTGCCCTTGCGGAAGCGGCAAGAAGTATAAAAAATGCTGTGGCAGGAAAGCATAAGGCGAAAGGATATGCAAAGCAGAGTTGATAAAGCGGTAGAGACTTTTGAATCGGGTTTCGGCTGTGCCCAGTCCGTGTTTTCCACTTATGCGGATTTGTTCGGTATGGACAGGGAGACTGCATTAAAACTTGCAAGCCCTATGGGGGGAGGAATCGGCCGGATGCGTGAAGTATGCGGCGCGGTTTCCGCGATGGCGTTGCTGGCTGGTTTGAAGGATGGGAATATCAATCCGGAGGACGAAGAAGGAAGGGAAAGGATTTACCTTCTTGTCCGGGAAATGAGCGACAGATTTCGGGAGGAAAACGGAACGATTATCTGCCGGGAGTTGCTGGGGATATTGGACAGGGAGCAAAGCGCCAGGCCGGACAAGCGGACAGAGGAATATTATGCCAGCAGACCATGCAGTAGGCTGGTTGCCAGCGCAGCGAGGATTGTGGAAGAAATATTGTTAAAAAATATGGAATAAGCCGTAAAGTAAAAATTGGGTCTTTACAGATTGCCCAAAATGTCATAAAATAACGGCAGATATTAGAATCAATAAAAAGCAGATAATAGAATAAATGAAAACTGAGAAGAGACGAGTACGATGTGGCAAGGTTTCAGAGAGAGATACGAATGCTGGAAGTATCTTAGCCGGATGCATCCGAAGACCAGCTCCGAGCGGCCCCAATCAGGCACGGTAGCCCCGTTAACGGCTTTTATAAGAGGTTTTGCGTAAGGAAGTGATACAATAACTTGCAGGGCAATGTGCAATGCAAAGGTTTCCAATAGCAAGACAAGAAGGGTGGAACCGCGTAACGAAGCAACAATACGTCCCTTACATTGCATGAGCGATGTAAGGGGCTTTTTTTCGTCACAGCGTTGTGATGAGAAGTTGGCTGTCTGGACAATTCCTTTTTATGCAAAGCCCCATGCAAAGGAAATAAGCCGCTATGTAATACACAGGGAGCGCAGGAGTAGGGAAAATAAATCTTCTTTACTCAATTAATTAGGATGTGGGTGTCAAAAACCATATCTGGAAATATAACTTGGTAGATTACACAAAAAATTTTAAGGAGGAAAAAATGATGCAGGAAAGGTGGAAAGAATTGCAAGAACTTTTGGAGGAAATGACAACAATGAAAAAGAGGGAGTATTTCCTTATTATGGCGGTGTGTGTATTGTCAGGCCTGGTAGCAGGGATGTTCCTTTCGCCGAAAAAGATGATGATGATAGGCAGCAATAACGGCAACAATAATGTATCCAACAAGGAGAAGGAAAAGAAACGCAAAGGTGACGGCGAAGATAAGGTTTATGATTGGGAAGATTAAAGGGGCCTGCGAATAGTGGGTGGAAAGAAGAAAGATTGAAGCTTAACAATTTTCAATTCCAGGTTTGTGTCTGCGCGGTGCCCGCAAACTGGAAAGTCAAATAGGCTTTGTGCAATAAAGCCGCGCAGAAATGAGGTTAACGATGATTATCACATTGAAAGACGGAAGCAGTAAAGAATATGCGGCGCCTATGAGCGTGATTGATATTGCAGCGGATATCAGCGAAGGGCTGGCAAGAGTTGCCTGTGCCGGGGAAATTGACGGAAAAGAAGTGGATTTGCGGACCGTTGTGGATAAGGATTGCAGTTTGAATATTTTGACGGTCAGCGATAAAGCAGGGCTTCAAGTGGTTCGGCATACGGCTTCTCATGTACTGGCGGAAGCGGTAAAAAGGATTTACCCGGATGCCAAGCTGGCAATCGGGCCCAGTATTGAAACAGGGTTTTATTATGATTTTGAACATGCGCCCTTTTCCAGAGAGGATTTGGATAAACTGGAAGCGGAAATGAAAAAAATCATTAAGGAAGGGAAGAAGCTGGAAAAATTTACTTTGCCCAGAGAGGAAGCAATCCGGTTGATGGAAGAAAAAGATGAGCCCTACAAGGTGGAGCTTATCCGGGATTTGCCGGAGGATGCAGTGATTTCATTCTACCGTCAGGGAGATTTTACTGATTTATGCGCCGGCCCTCACTTGATGAGTACCAAAGGGATTAAAGCATTTAAACTGATTTCCTCTTCAGGCGCATATTGGAGGGGCAATTCGGACAATACGATGCTTCAAAGGATTTATGGAACGGCTTTCCAGAAAAAAGAGGAACTGGCGGATTATTTGGAATATTTGGAAAACATAAAACTGCGCGACCATAATAAATTGGGCCGTGAAATGGAGCTGTTTACGACAGTGGACGTGATTGGGCAGGGGCTGCCGCTGTTAATGCCAAAAGGTGCTAAGATGGTGCAGACCATGCAGCGCTGGATTGAGGATTTGGAGGACAATGAGTGGGGCTATATCAGGACAAAGACCCCGTTAATGGCAAAGAGCGACTTATATAAGATTTCCGGCCATTGGGATCACTATACGGATGGCATGTTTGTGCTGGGGGATGAAAAAGTAGACAAGGAAGTGTTTGCCCTTCGGCCGATGACCTGTCCTTTCCAGTATTATGTTTATAAAGCAACACAGCATTCTTATAGGGATTTGCCGTTGCGCTACGGGGAGACGTCCACTTTGTTCCGGAATGAAGATTCCGGCGAAATGCATGGCCTTACGAGAGTGCGCCAGTTTACGATATCCGAGGGGCACTTGGTTGTCAGACCGGACCAGATGGTAGAGGAATTTAAGGGATGTATCGCTTTGGCTAAATATTGTCTTGCGACTTTGGGGTTGGAAGACGAAGTGACATATCATTTGTCCAAATGGGATCCGGAAAATAAGGAAAAATATATCGGTGAGCCAGAAGTATGGGAAGAGACGCAAGGCCATATCCGCAATATCCTTACGGAATTGGAAATCCCGTTTACGGAAGATGTGGGTGAAGCCGCTTTTTATGGACCGAAAGTAGATATCAATGCCAAAAACGTTTATGGCAAAGAGGATACAATGATTACAATCCAGTGGGATGCACTATTGGCTGCCCAATTCGATATGTATTATATTGACCAAAACGGGGATAAAGTGCGCCCTTATATTATCCACAGGACTTCTATGGGATGTTATGAAAGGACTTTGGCGTGGCTGATTGAAAAATATGCAGGAAAATTCCCTACATGGCTTTGCCCGGAACAGGCGCGTGTCCTTCCCATTTCCGAAAAATACGAAAGCTATGCAAAAGAAGTGGAACAGGAATTAAAGAAGAACGGAATATTGGCAACGGTGGATAACCGTTCCGAAAAAATTGGCTTTAAAATCCGTGAGGCAAGGCTGGCAAAGCTGCCTTATATGTTAATCGTAGGGCAGAAAGAGGAAGAGGAGAAAAATGTTTCCGTCAGAAGCCGCTTTGCAGGCGATGAGGGGAGCAAGCCTTTGGGAGAATTTATAGATCAGATTTGCAAAGAGATTCGGACAAAAGAAATCCGTAAGGAAGAAGTGAAAGAAGAGAAAGCATAAATCCAGGATGTACAAAAAGCAATGCAGAGATGCGGAAAGTCATGAAAAATGCGGAAAGTCATAAATAAATGGAAAATAGAAGATTGGTTTGGGGCAGTTTTTCTGGCGGCGGCTCTGGGAATGCTAATCGTATCGGCGAGGCTTTGCTTTGCCGATGGGATATGGTATGATGAATTATTTACTATGGGCCTTGCGGAAAAAAGTTTCCGGGAATTGACGGCACTGACAGCGAGGGATGTGCATCCTCCCTTTTATTACTATTATGTCAAAGCAATGCTGGAGTTGTGCCGGATGATAAATCCGGGCATCAATGCAGTGATAGTTGGTAAATTATGTTCCATTATCCCGCTGATAGGGCTGTCGGCCTATAGTATGACGAAAGTTAGAAAGCGGTTTGGGCTGCTTTGTGCGGGGCTTTTCCTTTTTTGCTCGGCAGCCATGCCCAATTTATCCCAGTATACGGTGGAAATAAGGATGTACACCGTGGCAATGTTTTTGGTTACGTCCGCTTTCCTCCATGCTTATGAAGTTGTCTGTGCAATGGCGGAAGGGGAAAGCGGGAAAAAGAAGGATTGGGTATTATTTGCACTATATGGGATTCTGGCATCTTATACCCACTATTTTGCCTGTGCGGCAACTGCCATGATTTATTTGTTCCTTTTGGTTTATATGATAATTACAAAGGCGGGCAGAAGGGAAAAAGGAAGCTGGGCTTTATGTACAATTGTTTCTGTGGTTTCCTATTTGCCTTGGATGTTTGTCGTAATCCGGCAGATGGCTCAGGTGAAAGAAAACTATTGGATACTTCCGTTATCTTGGCGGACATTCGGTTCCTGCGTGAAGTTTTTGATGAAGCCGCCCTTTGGAAGCGGCGGATTTCAAGTGGCGTCAGCGGTGGTTCTTTTTGCCGTTTATGTCAGCTTGATGCTTTATGTCTTATGGAATAATAGGGAAAACCCGGCAGAAAGCTTTTTTGCCCTGACAGGCGTTGGTGTGCTGGCGGGAACGGTACTTTTCGGCTTTGCGGCATCTTTCCTTTTGCGCCCGGTGTTTATTGTGCGGTATATGGTTCCGGCGGCCGGATGTTTTTGGCTTTCGTTTGCTTTTTATGTTAGCAAGGCAGCCAGCCGGAAGAAAATATTTTTGCCCATCCTGCTGTTTTTGCTGGTTATGGGTATCGGGGATTTCCGATGGTTCCGCAACGATGAAACATGGCGGCGGGTTCGGATGGAAGAAGTAAAGGAAGCGCTTGGCCAAATCGGGTCGGAAGATATCGTCATTGCCCAGTTTAACCATGTACAGGGTGTGGTCGGATATTATTTGGATAATGACATGTATCTTTGGGGTGCGGAACCGGAGACACTAATTTGTGATATTTTTAAAAATAAATATTTTTCCGTATCCGAAGCGGGAGAAGTGAAAGAATGGATGAAGGCGGACAAAAATGTCTGGTTTATCGGCAACAAAGAAGCGGATTTGCTTTCGGAATGGGAAATGGAAGGCATTTCTACGGAAGAAAAACAAGAATTTATGCTGGAAATTTATTGGGCAACCTTATATAAATTAGACGAAAAAGAAATGCGGTAAATGTATATGAACCATTAATTTTAGCCATACTAAGAATGCAACATAAGGTTAGAATAAGGCTGGATGGATTAGGAGGTTAAATTATGGCTCAATTAGACTGTACCGTAGACAATTGTATTTACAACAAAAGTGAATGCTGCTGTAAAGGGGATATTATGGTTGGCGGGAAACACGCCAAAGGCACAGATGATACATGCTGTGAAAGCTTTTCTGAAAAGCGCGGCGATTCATATACCAGTGCATTGGAACATCCGTGCAGAACAATCAGTATTGACTGCGAAGCCGTAAAATGTGTTTTCAACAGCAACTATAAATGCCATGCGGAACACGTAGATATTAAAGGCTGTGGCGCCTGCGACTGCAGGGAGACATCCTGTGCTACTTTTAAAGAAAAATAAAAAAAATAAAGAAAATAAAGAAAAAGAATAAAGGAAAATAAAAAAAGAAAAATGCTATGCAGCCAGTTTAACGGTTGTGTGGCATTTTTGCTTTGTGGGAAGATACATACTGCGCACCAAGGGAAAAGAGGTGACATAGCGGCCCCGCTCCGGTTACCCATACGAATGGTTTTTGTGGTTTTATGGCTTTTCTGCTTGCATATCCCGCTTGTTTTCTCTATAATAAATAGCGGAATAAGGAACAATGGTTTAGATTAGGAGCAGAGATGAAAAATAAAGGGTTATTATTATTAGCGGCTGTGGGAGCGGCTGTAGTGCTTTTTATGGGGGGGATGTTTGCAGCAAATACTGTATTTGCCGCAGAAGAGCAGGCAGCGATTGACAACGGGACTTCGGAGACCGGGCTGCATGCGCTTACGGGTGCAGAAGCAAAGAAGGCTTATAAAAAGGAACTGTATGGGGATATAGGCTGTACGGTAACCCTGCCGGATGGATATGTTCCCAGCGATTCGGTAAAGGGGATGTATGTGTCGGAGCGGAATCCACTGGATTCTTCCAATATTTATTATGCAGTATCTGAGAATACGGATACGGAAGCTTTAAGCCAAATGCTGGATTCGGAAGAATATAAAAACCGGATGGAAGATAAATTGAAAGAAACATATGGACAGGAAGCATCCGTAGCTGATTTCCAGTATACGAAAACAGAAATAAGCGGCTGCCCTGCCCATAAGATAGAACTGGTTTGCCGGACGGACAATGCGGAAATGGAACAATTGATTTATATTATTGTTGCGGACAAAACATATACGATTACTTACTCCCAGTCCATAGATGATGAAAGGATGGAAGAATTTCAAAAAAGCGGGAAGACGATAGAGCTGGTGTTTGAGGAAGAATAGACGATAGGTGATAAAAGACAAAAAATAAAAAATGATTGACAGACAATAGAGACGGTGCTATAATGATAGACAGTTCGGCGATGGGATAGAAATCCCTTAAGCTGACGACAAACAAGCAGAGTGTCCACTCTCACCCTGCAGCGAAGGGCTGGCAGGCGTTCATAAATCAATGTTTTATTTTAGTTTGTAGAAGCGTTGTATGCGATGATAAGTGGACAGTTATGCTGTCCATTTTTTTGTTATTTAGAAACCTGTTGGGGGATGCGCACCGTGGGAAAAAGGGAAGTGGCTGCAGGTACAGCCGTGCTTTGGTGCGGGTATGCGTTGGAGCGCATACTTTTGCGGGTAAGGGAAGCTTCCCTACTCGATTATATTGGTATTATGAGGAGGACAAAGCCATTAGCGAATTATTTATTAACGAGCAGATTAGAGACAAAGAAGTACGTGTGATTGGTGAAAATGGGGAACAGTTGGGTGTTATGCCTTCGAGGGAAGCTCTTCGTCTGGCAGAAGAGGCCGGATTGGATTTGGTGAAGATTGCCCCTACTGCAAAGCCACCTGTATGTAAGATTGTCGATTATGGGAAGTTCCGTTACGAACAGGCGAGGAAAGAAAAAGAAGCGAGAAAGAAGCAGAAGATTATTGAGATTAAGGAGATTCGTCTGTCCCCGAATATCGATACCAATGATTTGAATACAAAGATGAATGCGGCAAGGAAATTTATCTCGAAAGGCGATAAAGTAAAGATTACCTTGCGGTTCCGCGGACGTGAAATGGCGCATATGGCGAACAGCAAGCATATATTGGATGATTTTGCCGAAGCGCTTTCTGATATTGCGTCCATAGAGAAAGCACCAAAGGTGGAAGGAAGAAGCATGACGATGTTTTTAACTGAAAAGCGTTAGTTCGTACAGTTAAAATAGATAAAATTTAGGAAGTATAGGAGGAATCAGATATGCCCAAAATGAAGACAAAAAGAGCTGCTGCGAAACGTTTTAAAGCAACAGGAACAGGTAAATTGAAAAGAAACAAAGCTTATAAAAGCCATATCTTAACAAAGAAATCCGCTAAGAGGAAGAGAAACCTTAGAAAGCCGACGATTACAGATGCAACGAATGTTAAGAATATGAAGAGGATTTTACCGTATCTGTAAGTGGAGACATGATTATATGGTCAGGAAATCAGGCTACAGCATTGCGGAAAGCCAATGGGATTATCAACTAATACCCATGAAATTGACCGTCGGAATAACTTTTTAAGTCATAAGGAGGAAACAGGACATGGCAAGAATTAAGGGCGGGATGAACGCCAGAAGAAAACATAACAGAGTATTAAAGCTTGCAAAAGGTTACAGGGGTGCAAGGTCAAAACAGTATAGAATCGCAAAACAGGCAGTTATGAGGGCTTTAACATCTTCCTACGCGGGCAGGAAGCAAAGGAAACGTGAATTTAGGAAATTATGGATTACACGTATCAACGCAGCGGCAAGGATGAACGGGCTTTCTTATAGCAAGTTTATGTATGGTTTGAAACTTGCAGAAGTGGATATGAACAGGAAAATGCTTGCAGAGCTGGCTGTCAACGATGCGGAAGGATTTAAGCAATTGGCAGAGCTGGCAAAGAGCAAAATTGCATAATTGATTCTGATACCCTGTGGGATTTTGCCCACAGGGTTTTTTTACCATATGGGAAATTCCTTCGGATTTCCCATATGGTAAAAAGCAATTATCGCACTGCGGCGAAGGGGGAGTATGTCGCTGTCGCGACCCGCCGCAGGCGGAGAATCCTGCAAGCAGGATTCTTTTTACCTTATAAGAAATTCCTTATAATCCTCTATGATATTAATTTCCTCCAAGATGATGTATAATGCGCATAAAAAGGAAAAGGCTGCCGGTGCGGTGCGTTTTAGCGCGAGTATGCGCAATGATATATGCTTTTTTAATCAAAATTTAATTATCATTCTCTTTTATTCAGTGTATACTATATATATTATGCAGATTATGGAGGAAGGGTAAAGATATGGCAGTAGTAGAGAATTTGAATCCGAAAAAAGTATTTCATTATTTTGGGGAAATATGTAAAATTCCTCACGGGTCAGGGAATGTGGATAAGTTGAGCGATTATTTGGTGGATTTTGCCAAAGATAGAGGCTTGTTTTATATACAGGATGCATGGAAAAATGTAATTATCGTAAAAGAGGCAACTCCGGGATATGAGGGGGAGGCTCCAATTATTTTGCAGGGGCATATGGATATGGTAGCGGTAAAGAAGCCAGGGGCATCAATAGACATGGCGAAGGAAGGGTTGCGCCTGCTTGTGGACGGTGACGATTTATATGCGGAGGATACCAGCCTTGGTGGAGACGACGGGATTGCAGTGGCTTATGCCTTGGCGATTTTGGATTCGGATGACATTGCCCACCCACGGCTGGAAGTTATTATTACCGTGGATGAAGAAGTGGGAATGGACGGGGCAAGGGGATTGGATGTTTCCATGCTGAAGGGAAAACGGATGTTGAATTTGGATTCCGAGGAAGAAGGGATTATCCTTGCCGGCTGTGCGGGAGGTGCAAGGGTGGATTGGATACTTCCTGTCAACAGAAAAGAAAAAGAAGGGAAACGATATACTTTAAAAGTGAAAGGGCTTCTGGGAGGGCATTCCGGTGCAGAGATTGATAAGGAAAGAGGAAATGCAAATGTCCTGCTGGGAAGGCTGTTGTATAGGCTGAGCAAAGAACTGAACTTTTATCTGGAAGAGTTAAACGGCGGTTTGGCGGACAATGCAATACCACGGGAAGCCTGTGCGGTTATTGTTGCGGAGCCGGATAAAAAGGGATATTTAGAGGATACAGTGGAAAAAGTAGGGGAAGAATTGAAACAGGAATTGCAAACAAAAGATCCGGAAGTATTGGTTGTAGTGGAGGAAGTAGAAGAAAGAACTTCCAAATGCCTTTCCGAAGAAGATACCAAACGGCTCATTTCGCTGCTTTTTGCTGCTCCTAATGGAGTGCAGGCGATGAGTGCGGACATTAAGGGCCTGGTGGAGACTTCGCTGAATATGGGGATTGTCGATTTAAAGGATGATAGGGCAATGCTCCAGTTCTCGGTCAGAAGTTCTTTGGAAGGCGCAAAAAATGTTTTGATAGAAAAGTTGGAAAATATTGCAGCTATGGCTGGGGCATCTCAGGAAGTAAGGGGGGATTATCCGGGCTGGGCATATAAAAAGGAATCTCCATTCCGGGATAAATCGGTGGAAGTATTCCGCAGATTATATGGAAAAGAGCCGAAAATACAGGCAATACACGCGGGGTTGGAATGTGGCTTGCTGTCCGCGAAGATACCGGGGCTGGAATGCATTTCCATCGGACCAGATATGAAAGATATCCATACCACAGAAGAACGCCTGAGCATTTCATCCACGGAACGGGTGTGGAATTATGTGCTGGAACTGTTGAAGCAGAAAGGGTAGAAGAAGGCGGAAGAAAGAAGAAGGTTAGAGGGAGAAAGCTAAAGGAAGAAGGTTTAAGAGAAAAGAAGGTTAGAGGGAGAAAGCCAAAGGAAGAAGGTTTAAGAGAGAAGAAGGTTAGAGGGAGAAAGCCAAAGGAAGAAGGCTTAAGAGAGAAGAGGGTTAAAGGGAGAAGGCTGAAGAGAGAAGAAACTTATAAGGAAGAGAAAGACTAAAGAAGGGAAAAAATGGATTGGACGCGGGAATAGGCGGTATCTGTTGCACAGAAAGAGGAAGCGTTCCGAAATAAGGACGGAGGAATTAGAATAAATGGATTTAAGCAGGAATAATATGAAGAAAATCAGAGGATTGATTGTTTTTACGGCGGTAGTATGCCTTGCCGTAATAAAATTTGATGTGGTGCTGAAAGGGATTTTGTTTGCATTGGGTATTTTAAAGCCTTTTATATATGGTGCTGTAGCAGCATTTGTGTTGAATATCCCCATGAATGCCATTGAAAAAAAACTGTTGGGGAAAGTGAGGAGCCCTAAGATGCAAAAGGCGAAGCGGCCGGTGAGTATCTTCCTATCTTTTGCCGTTGTCGTTTTGATTATTGTGGTAGTGGCCGTTACGGTAGTGCCGCAGCTGACAAAGACAATGATGGAGTTGGGCAATAAAATACCAGTATTCCTCGGCGATTTACAAGTATCTTTGGAGCAGCTTTTTGTCCAGCAGCCGGAACTGGCAGTCATGCTGGAGGAACTGGATGTGGATAGTATCAATTGGGAGTCCGCATTGAGAGGAATTGCCGATTTTATGAGAAATGGTTTGGGCAGCGTAGTAAGTTCCACGGTAGTGGTGGCTTCAACGATTATCGGCGGGGTAGTGAATTTATTTGTGGCTCTTGTTTTTTCCTTTTATGTGCTGGCACAGAAAGAAAAGCTTGGGAACCAGATGAAGCGGATGATGCATGCTTATTTTTCCGAAAAAGTTTTTGTAAGAACAATGGAAATTGCTTCTCTGGCCAACAAGAATTTTACGAATTTCATCACAGGGCAATGTATGGAAGCCATCATTTTGGGCAGTATGTTTGTGGTAGCTATGGTTATCTTCCGCTTCCCATATGCACTGTTGGTAGGCGTACTGATTGCATTTACTGCATTGATACCAATTGTAGGAGCTTTTATCGGCTGTTTTGTGGGTACTTTCCTGATTATGGTGGATGATCCTATCAAGGCAGTTTGGTTTCTTGTCCTATTTATTATATTGCAACAGGTAGAAGGGAATCTGATTTACCCTCACGTAGTAGGAAATTCGGTAGGGCTCCCTTCTATTTGGGTATTGGCGGCAGTTACGGTAGGAGGCAGCTTGATGGGAGTTGCAGGGATGCTTATTTTTATTCCGATTGTATCTACGGTTTATGCGTTGCTTCGCGAAGATGTCAATAAAAAGAATGGTGGCAGGCTAAAGATAGAGTAGAGAAGAAATAAAAATAGGGCAATGAAGAAATGGAGAGGAAATATAGAAGTGTTGCCCTACATAGCATTTTAACCTATATAGACAAAAAATTGCATTAAATATTAAAAAAATTAAAAATAGTAGTTGATTTTATTTCATATAGAGTATATAATAACTATTGCGCTTCGGGGTGTGGCTCAGGTGGTAGAGCGCTACTTTAGGGAAGTAGAGGCCGCAAGTTCAAGTCTTGTCACTCCGATAAGGAATCCGCAATAATTATTGTTGCGGATTCTTTTTTATGCACAGCCCCGTGCAGGGGAAAAAGCCGCAAAACGGCGCACGGGGCGCGCAGCGAGTAGAGGAAGAAGAATCTTCTCTACTCGATTGAACAGCCCCGTGCAGAGGAAAAAAGCTGCAAAGCGGCGTACGGGGCGCGCAGCGGGTAGGGGAGAGGAAGCATGTCACTATCACGGTCCGCCGCAGGCGATTTTTTACCTTATAGGATTCGAGTGTCAAAAGGTTCGCCCGGCAGTGCTAGACAGACCTTTTGACATCCGAATCCTTATGGGGAAATCCTTCGCCAGAAGGACGTAATATGAAGTGTCAAAGATACTTTTTTATATAATATTTATATAATAGAGTTTGTGCATAAAAAGGGATAAGTGATGATAGAAAAAGAAAAATTTCATGTGTTGAATTATGTAAAAAAGGAAGAATATACCGGAAGTATGGATGGGATGAGGTATATGCTCCGAAAAAAAGAAGAAGATGGGGAGATGAAGCTGGAGGTGACGATATGGCCGGAGCCTTTCGGTTATGCGGCTACCCCGGAAAAAAGGAAGCAGAGAATGGATTTTTCATTCAGCCAAAATGGGTTGGAGGAAGCGGTTGACTGGATGAATGATCAATATGAAGGGCAGAAAGCCCTATGGGATGTGGTAAAATGAGAAAAAAGAAGAAAATGAAAAGTATAGAAGTGCAAGGACAAGGGATGAAATTAAGAATAAGACCCTCAGGTATAGCAGCTATCCTGCTGGCATTGCCAGTGTATGGGGTTTCTAACGGATTGTATGAATTAGCGGTTTGCAGAGAAAACTCTGGCTCTTTTTTCCAGAAAAAAGGAATCCAAAAGCTTGCTAGGGATATAAACGGAAAAAGGGAAGACAGAAGAAGGAAGCGGGAAGAAAAGCAGGGAGAGAAGAGTGGCGGTATCGGGAGAGGATTGTCTTTTGCCGACTTTACAAAAGAAATAGAAGACGGGAAGGCTTGGTTTCAGGAACAGAAAAAGGAACGCATTACAATGACCAGTTATGATGGGTTAAAGCTGGTGGCATATTACCTTCCGGCAAAAGAAGACTCCCGTAAAGTGTTGATTTTGGTACATGGATATAGGAACAGTGGAATTGTTGGGGATTTTTCCAATTTGGTAAAATTTTATCATAAAATGGGTTATCATCTTTTGGTGCCTTATCAGAGGGCGCATGGGGAAAGCGAAGGAAAACATATTTGCTTTGGCGTTAAAGAACGGTATGATTTGGTGCAGTGGACAGAATACATTGCTGGCAGGTTTGCCGGGAATTGTAATATTTTCCTGTCAGGTATTTCTATGGGCAGTGCAACGGTGCTTATGGCTGCGGGGTTAAGGCTGCCGGAACAGGTGAAGGGGCTGATTGCAGATTGCGGATATACCTCTCCTTGGGATATTTTTACCTATATGTTGAAGAAAGATTTTCATTTACCCAAGTTCCCATTTTTATATATTGCTGATTACATATGCCGCATCAAGGCAGGATTCCATTTTCAGGAGTGCAGTACAGTAGATAGCATGAAAGGGAACCATATACCAGTATTGTTTATTCATGGCAAAAAGGATGAGACGGTGCCCGTGGAGATGAGCCGGATAAATTATGAGGCCTGCGGGGCAGAAAAAGAGATTTTTATTGTAGATAGGGCAGCGCACGGAACATGCAATCTGGTAGAGCAGGAGGAATACCGCAAAAGAGCAGCGGCTTTTATTGAAAAATGGTCGGATAGGAATTAACGGGTTGGCTATCGTGTGAAGTGGGCAAGAAGAGAAAACAGGGGGAAATGGAAAGAAAGATAGGAGCTGGAAAAAAGAGGTTGTAGAAGTAAGGGCAAGAGCCGGAAGAAAAGATGATATGGGAGGAAAGTTAGGATTCAGCAGAAAAGAGACCGTAGGGGTAAGGGCAGGAGCCGGAAAAAAAGAAGGAACGAGAAGAAGGATTGGCTCCGAAAAAGAGAGGATATGGGAAGAAGGACGGTAATAGGAAGAAAAAAGTTATGGAAAAAGGATTAGGAGCAGGAAGAAAAGGGAATATGGGAAGAGGGTCAGGAACCGGAAGAAAAGAAGGCATGGAAAGAGGATTAGGAACAGGAAGAAAAGAGGATATGGGAAGAGAGTTAGGAGCAGGAAGAAAAGGGAATATGGGAAGAGGGTCAAGAGTCGGAAGAAAAGAAGATATGGAAAGAGGGTCAAGAGCAGGAAGAAAAGAAGATATGGGAAGAGGGGGAGGAGCCGGAAGAAAGAAAGGCATGGAGAAAAGAGGAGAAGCAGGAAGAAAAGATGGTATGGGAAGAAAAGAGTGGGGAGCGGAAAAGCCATCGAAAAGTAAGAATGCTGTGGAAGGCAGGGAAAAGACAGGCAAGAGATTTTATGGGGAAAGAGATAGCAGAAAACCAAGTGAAAAATATGTTGCTTCAAATAGGAAAGGCGGCGGAGAAAAAAAATGGCAATCCCGGAACGGAGAAAAGCCGAAGGCGGATAGAAAGCAATATGCTGCAGAGGATAGGCAATATGCCAGCCGGAAGGAAGCAGGCGCATGGAAAGGAAGCGACAGGGAAAGAGAAAGGGCAACAGAGGAGTGGGGGAAAAGTTTTCAAGCGGGATACAAGGATATAGAGGCTGGGAAAAAAATATGCAGGGCTTTTGGAGAGTGCGGAGGCTGTCAAATGCTTCATCTGCCTTATAAGAAACAACTGAAACGCAAGATGAAAGAGACGGCAAAACTGTTGGATCCTTATGTCAGGCTGGAAGAAATCATAGGGATGGAGCAGCCGGAGCATTACCGGAATAAGGTAAATGCTGCATTTACCCATGACAGACAAGGCAAACCTTTGTCAGGGGTGTATAAAGAGGGGACTCATTACATTATCCCTATAAAAAAATGTATATTGGAAAATGAAAAAGCGGATGCGATTATCGCAACGATACGGGAATTGCTTCCGTCATTTAAGATAAAAACATATGACGAAGATAGAGGATATGGTTTGCTGCGCCATGTAATGGTAAGGATAGGACAGTCAACAGGTCAGATTATGGTAGTGCTTGTATTATCTTCGCCTATATTGCCGTCAAAAAATAATTTTGTCAAGGCATTGTTGGAGCGGCACCCGGAAATAACAACGATTGTTACCAATATAAATGAACGGAAGACAAGCATGGTACTTGGGGAAAATGGCCAGGTAATTTACGGGAAGGGATATATTGAAGATGTACTGTGCGGTATTACTTTCAGGATATCTCCTAAGTCTTTTTATCAGGTAAATGCAGTACAGACGGAAAAGCTGTACCAGAAGGCGGTGGAATATGCAGGGCTTACCGGAAAAGAAGTTGTGCTGGACGCATATTGTGGAATCGGAACAATCGGGATGGTGGCTGCAGGAAAGGCAGACAGAGTAATCGGGGTGGAATTGAATGAAGATGCAATAAAGGATGCTGCTGCCAATGCAAAACGGAATAAGATTAAAAATATTGATTTCTATCAAAAGGATGCAGGGGAATTTATGATTCAGCTTGCAGAACAAGGGGAACATATAGATACGGTATTTATGGATCCGCCTAGAACGGGAAGTGATGAAATTTTCCTGGATTCCCTTGTAAAACTCAAGCCAAAGAAAGTAGTATATATTTCCTGCAATCCAGAGACTTTGGCAAGGGATTTGAAGTATATGACAAAGAGAGGGTATCGGGTGACGAAGGGAGTATGCTTAGACATGTTCCCGTTTTGTGGGCATGTGGAAACAATTTGCTGCCTAAACCGTATAAAATAGGGATTTTTAATGATTTGAATAGTGTAAAATAGATGGTTTGCCACCGATTTTCCACCGGTTCAATGGGAAAATATCAAAATATATGAAAGAGGGGGATTATCGCTAAAAATCCCCCTTTCACCCCAAATGGACAGATTTAAATTTTTGTTATTTTCCCAATTTAATATGTCCGTTCAGAAAAATCTTCTGGTAAAAAATCACATTGACTGTCGGGAATGCCTATTTTTAGGGCGT
This sequence comes from uncultured Kineothrix sp., assembly GCA_910588855.1. Classification (GTDB taxonomy): domain Bacteria; phylum Bacillota; class Clostridia; order Lachnospirales; family Lachnospiraceae; genus Kineothrix. The sequence goes on from CAJUSR010000027.1 coordinate 39,263, forward strand.
AGTTAATCATTTCATTCCAATTTTCTCTATCTTCAGCATAAGAAATATCAAGTATTTTTCCATGAACAGGTGTAATACCTTTTCCGGATAAATCAAATATTCGCGTGCGAAAAATGATGATAATTCTTTCTCTATTGTGAACGGTAATATACCATTCTTTTTTTAGATTTGTACTTATATTGGATTGGAAATATTTTGCTATATTTTCAATTTTATCGCTTGGTAATTCAATAGTATAAATTTTAACAAACCCTAAGAAACGCTTTTTTATATTAATTATTTTAAATTTGTTAAGTATAGTAACATCTCTAAGGCTTAGATTTATTACTTCCCCATGATAACATGACATTGTTTTCTCCTTTAAGCTGCTTTATTCGCTCCAATTCATTTCTTTATCTGAAATTCCCTGCATTCTGCATTCGTGGCAAACAATAGCTTTTTCCTCTTGATTTCCAATGGTATATTTCAATATTTTGTTTTTAAAAACGATATATTTGGTATTATTACATTTGAAATCAATAAACCAATTTCCACCTTTCTGATGGTTTGCTATTAAAGCTCTTGAAGCTAATTCCGGGAAATTAGGGGCATCTGATGTAAAAAAGATAACTGTCCAGTATTTTGGTACTCCTCCTGTATTCCATAATTCAATTTTATGAACACGAATATAATCCAAAAGATTTTCATCATCTATGCTTTCTTTAATCAACGCACCCTCATATAATTTTGCCCGCTCTTTTCTAATGGCATTGTTTCCGCAAATATTGACTTCTCTTGTTCCATTGATTGAAAGTTCATCCTTTAACAAGACATCAACGGTTATTTGAAACAAATTGCTCAATACAATCAATTTTTCTGTTTCTGGAAGTGCAATATCAGCTTCCCATTTAGAAATAGATTGTCGGCTCACATTACAGATGGCTGCTAATTCTTCTTGTGAGTAATTCTTCTTTTTTCTTAGTATCTGTATTTTTTCAGATAGTTTCATAGAAGTACCTCCTTGCTTCTCTGTAAATTATATCAAATATAAAAAATTAAGACTATCAACTTTCTCGTTCTTTTTCGCAACCTGCAAGCGCAATCAATGACATGGATATGAGAGGGTCTCCATAACCGCCGGTATTGCAGTACGCTTTTTCAAGTGGGAATAGACAATGATATAGTTGACTTTACTGTAAAGGCGATTTATAGTGTCATTTATCAAGAGGGTATGGGCTTGACTCTCGTATTATGTGAGGGTTTATACTCTTAAAGTCAGGAGGTGGTTTCTTTGCTAAAAATAGGGGAATTTTCAATTTTGTCCCAAATCAGTATTCATATGCTCCGGCACTATGATGATATTGGTCTGCTGGTTCCTGAACATGTGGATGACTGTACAGGATACAGATACTATAGTGAACGGCAACTCCCAATTGCCAACAAAATACAAGCATTGAAAAGCATGGGGCTTGGATTAGCCTTAATCAAGGAAATATTGTCGAAGTATACAAGCAATGACCAACTGAAAGATTATCTTGAACTCCACGCAATGGAGCAACGGGAGAAAATAGCCAATATGCAGAAACAATTGAATCTGATTGAAACAACCATAGTGAATCTGGGACATGTTTCTGATATACCTTTGTACAGTGTGGCACTCAAAAAGTTTCCAGCTTATAATGTAATCAGCGTAAGGGGTAGGATAGAAACACCAGAGGATGAGGCGGTTCTCTGGGAGAGGTTAGCAAAAGAGCGGGTATCACAAAAGATGCAGTTTGCAAACCCGGCTTTGAATATAGCAGTATTCCATGATGAAGAATTTCATGAACATAATTTGGATGTAGAGGTACAGCAGGCGATAGTTGGCCGGTACCATGATACAGAAGCAATGAAATTTAAGAAAATTGAAGAAACAACAGTAGCAACACTTACATTTAAAGGGCAGTATAATCTATTGCCGGATGTAAATGAAGAAATCATGCGATGGATTACTGATAATCACTACAAGATTGATGGAAAACGCTTCAACATATATCATGTATCTCCAGAAACGGAAGAAGCGATAGGAAATATGGTTACAGAGGTGTGCTTTCCGGTAAAACCGCTATGAGAGAAGATGCTGCAATTTAGCGGCATCTTTTTTACCATGTGGAAAGCTCTCCGAACTTCCCATATGGTAAAAAGCAATTATCGCACTGCGGCGGAAGGGGAACATGTGGCTGCCTCGACCCGCCGCAGGCGGAGAATCCTGCAAGCAGGATTCTTTTTTACGATATATACTTGACTCTCGGACAATGCATGGGTTTAAACTTAAGCGGAGCAAAGGAGGAAAGAGCATGAAACGATTAGAATTGCCGCATCAGTTGGCAGATTATTTATGTCCGGTGAATGGGTTATGTGATGTTTATGAGTGGAAAACAGGAAAGAGGATACCAGAAGAACTGATTCTCTATTCCAAGGTGGGTTTTCAAATGATTTCACAGAAAAATTCAGCAGTGCCTAAAATGATTTTTCTGGGGCAGGGCAGCATTGGAAAGTGGGAATATGAATTTTGGAAAGGGATTATGGGGTATGAAGTGATAGCTGGTGAAGGGAAATGTTTTCAGACAACATGGAAAAATGTCAGGGAGTTATTGGATTGGGATATACCTGTCATATTGTTTGGTCTGGATATGTTCTATTTGCCCTATCAGAGAAAGTTTTATCACAAGCAACATATTCTGGGGCATGTTGTTTTGATGACAGGTTATGATGAAGAGAATGTATATGTTCATGATAATTCTAAAACGGAGGTGCAGATTATTCCGATTGCGGAGCTTGAATTGGCGTGGGCAGAAGACTATATTGGCATTAGCAAGAAAAATGCGTATTTTGGAATCAATATGAAGTTTCCAAAAACAGACATTGCTCGGATTATCCAAAAGGGAATAGGAAAGAATGCGGAATTGTATTTATTTTCTCCACTAAGTTTTATAGGCCAGAGGGGACTTGACAGGTTTATCGAGGAGTTTCCCAAATGGGCGAACATGTTCACGGATGAAGAATTACAGAAGGTATATTCTCATTTTATTGAATATACAGGAAGTGTACTCCCGGAACTTCCATATGAAGTTAGTGGTCAGCAGTTCGGAATTTTTAATCCGCACAGGGCATCCAGAGATAAATTTTCACATGCACTTATGAAATATGCGGATACTTTTGGTACGGAAGTTTGGGAGGAAGCAGCTGGATATTTTCAGAAAAGTGGAAATATTATTGAAGAAATCGTAGATGGTTTTATAGAGGATGTGGTGGAGTGTTCCTTCGGGCAGTTAGAAAAATATATTCCTCTATTTCAAGAACTAAGAGGTTATGAAGAGGAGGCATTTCGTAAAATTCTATACACACAGAATTGAAAAGATTTCTGTTTCCATTGATGGAAATCGACGCTGAACAGGCACCTAATAAAAATGGATTACGTCCATTGGATGGCTGAACTCTTTACAAGCATACTTCCCAGCATTTTTTTGCTTGTTGCGAAGATGACTTGTGTAGTCATTTTGATATATCAGCGGAGCAGGAAATCAATTTTCTTTCTGTTCCAACTCCCGGATTTTTATTTGTTTTATTGCGTGAAAATACCTTTACCGACTTTTGGACAGGGTATTAAAAGTGCCGTTGACTTTCCCCTTAGGGTAAAGTTTATACTGAGCTTGGAAGGAGGGGCATATATGCTTACAATTGGAGAATTTTCAAACATATGCAAGGTGTCCGCAAAAACGCTTAGATATTATGCTGAAATAGGCCTGATACTACCGGATGAGATTAATCCGGAAAATGGTTATCGGTATTATTCCATCAATCAATTAGAGAAAGTGCTGCTGATTAATCGTCTGAAGGCTTATTGCTTTACTTTGGAAGAAATCAAATCCATTTTTGAATCGGAAGAATTAATGGATGAGGTGCTTTTTGCCGCACTTGATAAAAAGAAAAAGGAGATTGCGGTAAAGGTACAGAAGTTTGAAGATACTCTGCATCAGATAGATAACGATATGTCAAATTTGAGGAAGGGAAAGTCCATTATGTCATATATGGAAGAAATTGATGTACAGTTAGTTGAGATACCGATGATGTATCTTTTGTCAATACGGAAAAATGTTTTAGAGCATGAGTTTTCAGAAGAATATGGTACTTGCTTTGGGAAACTTTTTCGGAAAATGGATGAGAAGAAACTGACAGCAGCAGCTCCGCCAATGGTGTTATTCCATAGTGACGAGTATAGTCCATTTGGGTTAGACACAGAATTTGCAATCCCTATAAAAGAGTATGCAACTGGAACAAGGGATTTCTGCCCTGGGCTGTGCTTGAAAACAGTTGTGCAGGGTTCTTATTCACAGCTTCCTTCGGTTTACGCAAAACAAATAGGGTGGGCAAAAAGGGAAGGTTATGAGAACAGCAATGCTTTGTATGAGGTATATGTAACAAATCCGGCAGAGGTTTCGCAGGAAAAAGAACTTGTTACGGAAGTTTATTACCCGGTTAAAAAGAGGGGGTCCAAAGAACGGATTGACAGGGAAACATTGTAAAATGTGTGAGAGGAGAGAGCGTATGGATGGGATAAAAGCGGAAGAGTTGGAACAGAAAATAAACGATGAATATGGAAATACCACGGGTATAGTGATATTAAAAGATGGAATTGTATCTTATGAAAAATACTTTAAAGGGTGTACAACAGACAGCCGCATCCATGTATATTCCGTAACAAAAAGTGTTATTTCGGTATTGATTGGAATTGCATTGGACAAAGGGTACATTAAAAATATAGAAGGGAAGGTGTTGGATTATTTTCCGGAATACAAAGTGAACAGGGGAGAGGATACAATACGGAATGTTACACTAAAGAATATGCTGACAATGACAGCGCCTTATAAATATCGATTTTTTGCACCCTATGTAAAATATTTTACAAGTAGTGATTGGGTGAAATTTGCACTTGATTTATTAGGCGGCCGTGGAAAAATAGGGACATTCCGGTACGCTCCATTGATTGGACCTGATATCTTGTCGGGAATTTTAGTGAGGGCAACAGGGCAATCCGTATTAGATTTTGCAGCAGAAAATTTGTTTGAACCCCTTGGGATTAAAGTGGAAAACAATTTGTTATTCCATGATAAAGAGGAACAAATGGCATTTAACCGGTCTACGGATATTAGCGGATGGGTTACAGACTCCGCAGGAATCCATGCGGCGGGCTGGGGTCTTACGCTTACGCCTATGGATATGGCGAAGATTGGCCAGTTATATCTGAACGGCGGTATGTGGGAGGACAGGCAGATTGTTTCCTCAAAATGGATAGATGAAAGTACGGTGGAACACAGCCGTTGGAAAAGGAGGAATCTGCCCTATGGGTATCTGTGGTGGGTAAATGAGGATGGTTATGCAGCTATGGGAGACGGTGGTAATACCATTTATGTAAATACAAAGAAAAAGCTGGTGGTTTCTATTGCAGCTCTTTTTGTGCCAAGGGCAAGGGATAGAATAGAATTGATTAAGAAAAATATAGAACCAGCATTTGAATAAAATTAACTTGCTCTTAATTGAGAGAGTTTCAAGTTTTGTGTAAACCCATTGTAATTGCGTTTTGCCTTTTGTAGCTATTTAAAAATATTATATCAGGTTAATGGTTGCTTAAGGGGCGGATGCCGGGATTTCGGGCTCTGCCGGGACCATCCCAAATCTGAAACTCTTTAAGTTCCATAACCTCCTTCATGAAGCTGTTGCGTCCAAAATTATATTATTTCTCTTTTTATCCAAATGATAATTATGCCCATGATGGGTCGGATAATATGGTGGCTGATAGGGGGGCTCTGTATCTTTTAAGATTTATTAGAGTGTTGGAAGAAATGTTGTCTGGTTTTTCTTTGCATTCCGAAAATGTTCATTTCAATTTTCTCTTTCCCTTGTATATTCTAAAATATCGCCTGGCTGACAATCAAGGACATCACATATGGCCTCCAAAGTTGAAAAGCGAATGGCACTGATTTTTCCCGTTTTCATTTTGGACAAATTTACATTCGCAACACCTACTTTTTCGGATAGTTCTTTTAATGATATTTTTCTGTCTGCCATCACTCTATCTAATCTCATAATAATTGGCACATTATCACCTCACAATGTTTCATCTGATTCTTTCTGTAAATCGCAGCCATAACTAAATATTAAGGAAATACAATAAATAATGATACCTACTATCAATCCGATAACATTAACCCGCCATGTCAATTCCCCAATTGTATAGTAATCGACCAATGCGTCGGAATAGCTTCCAACTATACTCAAAATGATAGTTATGATAGCAATGTTTTTAATCCGAAGGGTATTTTGATGCAAAAATGGAGTATCGCCTTTTTTTATATCATCAAAAATAGCATGAATGATGAATATCATGACGGATATAAGCAATGTATCTATCAGCATAAAGGCGAACATAATGAAAAGCGATTGTGGGGCAATACTTATTGTGGTTTTGTTATTTGCAGTAACTTCAAATGCCGCAAGAAAAGATGATTTCGTATCTCCTTGGGAAAACATTAATATACCGATTGCGGCTAAGGCTAACGCCACTACGGCAATGGATGCAATAAATCCCAATTTGAGAATGAATGTGATTTTTTTGCTTGCGTTTCTAATTTTTTCTTGGCTTGGCTTCATCTACTTTACCTCCTTGCTATTGATTATATATTTGGAATAAACGAAAGCCAATTACTTTTATATGTTTATCATTAATTTATTTATAATATATATTAATAAATATATTAAAAAGGAGAAAATGAAAAATCGATGGCATTTTGGGAGTGTGTATCACTGGTCGTCTTATGGAAGAAGATGCAGCTAAATTGCAACATCTTTTTTTGTAATGAAGTTATGGGAAACTTTGTTTGTATGAGGTTGTAAAGCTGTATTTTAACCTTGCCATGTTTTGTAAACAAAGTTCCCATAATTCCAGTAAGTTGCCAGAGTTCTCATCATTCCATAGGTTGTCAGCGTTTCCATAATTCTATAAGTTATCATCGCTTTTATAATTCTATTAGATAGCCAATTATGCACAAAATGCCGGGACTGAAGGGAGTATTTGCTGAATGAGCTTTACCGCGAAATAAAGTGGCATATACGAAAACTGTATTACATAAGGAGATAAGAAATACATGAAAGACTACAAATCTAGTAAGAGAAGAACAGAGGAAAAGAGCAGCAGGGCTCTTTTCTCTGCTATTTTTTATAGGGGTTTTGATAATCTGGGCAGAGGAACGTCTCGCTCCATGCCATCATGGTTTGTAGGACAGGGATAAAACTTTCCCCTAATGCGGTGAGCGAATATTCCACCTTCGGCGGGATTTCCTTGTAAATTTCCCGGTGGAGGAAACCGTCACTTTCCAATTCACGAAGCTGCTTTGTCAGTGTGGACTGTGTGATGCCATCAAGGCGTCGCATCAGTTCACCGAACCGCTGGACTTTGTAAAATGACACATACCATAAGATTAGGATTTTCCATTTGCCGCCGATAACGGACTGAAGCTTGCCCATTGGAACGCAGCGGGCAATGGTTTCTTCATTGTTAAATTTATTATCAGCCATTTTATTTCACCTTTTTTCATATGCGTTTATTTTGAGTATATTCCGGCAGTGGGAAAAAATCAAGATACGGTCATTTTTCGCAGATAGTATACATTTTGCCCATAGTATGAAAAATGGACTGCCAACCTCAAAAGACATTGGCTGATTTTATGGATTTTTAGATGTAATATAGTGTAAAAAGGAAATCCGTTGAGGAAAAACGAGGAAGAATAAAGAATGTACGATACAAGAACGAAATTAGAAAAGGAAAAAGTTGCGTTGCAGCTAAAGGCAAACCATAAGGAAAAAGCTGCATTGCAGCCAAGATTGGGTTATGCGGTAAAGGTTTCCATCATGATAGGAGCGCAAGAGGCCAGGCGCCCCTGCAAGGGAAACTGTCCGGGCTTATACTGAAATTTAGGAAGTTATTTTTTCAAGCATTGCAAAATTGGTTCAATATATTTTTTATCTGAAATGTCGTAAGACGAAGAAATGATTTTTACCATTTCCATCTCTGTTTCGCTTTTATTTTTTTTTTGCCTTAAGTGTTTTATGAACATTTTCATCATAAGTTTATATGGAGTGGACATTTTCTCATAATTGAATCCGCCCGGACAATAAAAGATATTTACCTTTTCCAATTCCGATTCGTTGAAATTCTGCTTCAGAGCTGATTCAATTTCCGGATAGTCTATCGGACATCCGCCAACACAAAATGCAATCAACTTTTTATTTGCCCATTTATCTATATTGCTTTTGAACCAGCCTATTTTGCTGATATTGCCCGCACATGCCCAACCGCCAAAAATAATTGCGTCATAATCAGCTAAGTTTTTCGCTTTTGCGGCGGATAATGCAAGGCAATCCGCCCCCGTTGCTTCCGCTATCCATTCGGCATAGCGTTTTGTAAACCCAGTCTGTGAATTGTAAATTACGATTATTTTCATCTGCTTAACTCTCCTTTTTTCCATTTCTCATGACACTTTCAACCGTTTTAGGACAACCGGAATATTGGACAGACCGGATATTAATCGGTATCAGCAACTTCTTGCATCTTTTTATTTTGCATCTTTTCATTAGCGGTCTTACATTCCAAATTTTCTATTCCTGCATACAACTTTGATAAAAGAATAAAAAGGGTTTCGATTTCTTTATCTGTATAAACTTCAAAAAGATATTTCAATTCCTCTTGGTATTTAAAAAAATCGTTTTTGAAATAACTGTTTACTTTTTCTGTGGGACAAATACACATGGCTCTTGTATCATGTGGGCTTTGCTGAATTGTAATAAACCCCTTTTTCGCCAGCACATCGGCTAATTTTTTGACATTTTGTCTTGAGCAGCCCAACAAGTTTCCTAATTGGGTAAATGTCAGTTGTTCCTTTGATTGCCTGACTATTGACAATAACATAAATTGCTTTAATGATACCTCTGGAATACGGCTATCAAAAAGTGTTTGCAGCTTGTTTCCGGCAATGAACAATGTGCTGAAAATAGCTTTTCTTTGGTTTTCTGTAGTATCTGAAAATTTTGCAATCAAATCATTTAGTTCCATGCAATCCTCCTAATTGGTAACTTGTTACGGGTTTAATTATAGCAACAAGTTACCTATGTGTCAATATGAATGGTAGAAATACAATTTATGTGAATACAAGGAGGAAACCGGTAGTTTCTATTGAAGTAATCTTCCGTGTCATAAGCAAGATTGTGGTACTAGTATAATTGGAAAAAGCTTTTGCCCCATTCGTTTCCATGATATACTAGACGAAACTGAAGGGGAAAAGGGCAGGGAATGAATGTGTCCGGTAACTATAGGTTTTGTCGGGAGGTGTAGAATTGATTGTGGAATTAGAACAGGCTCAAAAAGCGGAGCCATTGTTTGATGGATGGCAGGAAACTATGGTTTGGTCTTGTTTGCAAGGCGTGATGGGGAAAATGTATGCGGATTCTTTGGAAAGCCCTGCTTCTGCTATGGTTTTGCTGGGGGATTTTTGCTTTTTGGCAGGAAAACCGGACAAGGATTTTTTTGTGGAGAAAAATTGGGCTTGGTTTGGTAAAGGCAGACAGGATTTTATGATTATGGTTCCGAAAGATGAGGGATGGGCAGCGCTGATAGAAAAATACTTGGCTGGGAAAGCGGATAAGGTGACCCGGTATGCGATAAAGAAAGAACCGGATATATTTCATAGAGGAATGTTACAGGCGGCCATAGAGCGATTGCCGGAGGGGTATGTTTTGCAGATGATAGATGAAGCTTTATTTTGGCGATGCAAGGAAATCAAGTGGTGCGGTAACTGGGTAGCACAGTATGAGGATTATGCTGAATACCAAAAATATGGGTTGGGGGCAGTTATCATGAAGGAAGGGGAACCTGTTTCCGGGGCGTCTTCTTATTCCAGCTATGCAGGAGGTATAGAGATTGAGGTAGATACCAGAGAGGACTGCAGGAGAAAGGGTCTTGCTTATATATGCGCGGCAAAGCTGATTCTGGAATGTTTGGAACGCGGATGGTATCCGAGTTGGGACGCGCAGAATAAAGAGTCTGTTGCCTTGGCGGAAAAACTAGGGTATCATTTTGATTATGAATATGTGGCGTATGAAGTTTATCTAAGGCGTGGATAGCTGGTAAAGAAAGATTAAGGTATTGCGGAAAATAAAATTTAGAATTTGATTGGAATATTCCTCAAATGATGGCAGGAAATAATAACAAAGGGGAAAATAATAGTAAAAGAAATGTAAAGCAATAACAGTGGAAATGGGAAAAATAACAGCAGAAAAGGCCGAAAGTAACGACGAAAGAAATAGAAAACAATAACGGAGGAAAAAAGAAGGTGTTGGAAAAAATGGATGGCAGCAGTGACTTGAAGACAATACCAGGCATAGGTGCAAATATGGAAAAATATTTACATAATATTGGAATCCGGTGCGTGGAAGATTTGAAGGGGAAGGATCCGGAAGAGCTATACCATATGGACTGCCTGAAGAAGGGGTTTCAAGAGGACAGATGTGTATTATATGTATTCCGCTGTGCCGTATATTTTGCGGAACATGAACAGCGCGAACCAGAAAAGTTAAAATGGTGGTATTGGAAGGATAAGGAATACACGGAAAAAGATTGATGCTTATATGGAAAACCATCAAACTGCTGCGTTGAGAAAGCCTGCCTTTAGCAATATCATTTAGTTAACGGTACCGGACGCCGTGAGGAAGGGAGTGTAATATAAAGTGTGTAAGTTACCGGTAACAAAAACTTACGCACTTTA
>CAJUSR010000028.1 GCA_910588855.1 uncultured Kineothrix sp.
ACGGAGCATTTTATGTTCCTCACGGCGTCCGGTACCGTTAACTAAATGACATTGCGACGGCATCCGCTGTTTTTTACAATTTCATCGCCCGATAACGGTTAAAGCAGGCAAATATCTCCTGCCTTCTCGGCAGGGCCAGTCCGGATGGTAAATAGTCTCCCGGCACCACACTTGAGAGCCCTTTTTGCTCCATAAGTTTCATCAACTTATTTACGATTTCCTGCATACTTTCTTTCCCGTTAAACAGATTATTTTCCGCATAAGCCAGCAAATACCCCAATGCAGTTACCTGCTCACTGTCCGCTATCTGCTCCACATAATGAAGGTTCACATTCTCTTTATTCAGGCTGACCCCTTCCTTACCCATACTCTTTATTTTTACCCGGTTATCCCGCCCTTCGCCGCGGCCGCCTCTTCCCCTTGCATGCCCATTATCATGACCGCCTTTCCCGGCTTTCGGCATCCGTTTATAATCAGGGTCTTCCGGATCTTTAGCCGGTACGGATAAGGGCGGGTATTTTTCCGCTTCCGCCTTTGCCAAGTCCGTAATTTCCATCGGCACATAATTGTCCATCTGTACAATCCAGTCCGAAATACCGAAATATGCCCCGGAACTTCCCGCAACTACAATACAGGAAATCCCTTTCTTTTCATACAAGTACCGCGCCCTTTCAATAAAAGGCGTAATCGGCTCTTTATCCCTGTGGACTACCCTTTGCATCAATTCATCCCGCACCATAAAGTTTGTGGCGCATGTATCTTCATCAATGAGCAAAAGGGAAGTTCCGCTTTCCATCGCCTCAATGACATTGGCCGCCTGGGAGGTACTTCCGCTGGCATCCTCCGTATAAAAGCTCCTTGTTTCTTTTCCGTTTGGAAGATTGTTGACAAACATGGAAATGTCGTCGTTTTTTACGCATCTTCCATCTTCCGCCCTGATTTTCATTGCATCGGGAACCGTAATTACATATTCCCTTCCATCCCCGGCGATATGGTCATACACGCCTAACTCCAACGCCTTTAATAGCGTAGACTTTCCATGATATCCCCCGCCCACAATAAGAGTAATCCCTTTACGGATACCCATTCCTTTCACCGTTCCTTTATGGGGCAGTTCCATCTCCACTTCCATAGATTCCGGCGACTGGAAAAGGACACTGTTTTTCATCGGCCTGTCCGAAATCCCCGATTCCCTTGGCAGCACCGAACCATTTGCCACAAAAGCAACCAAATCCATTTCTCCCAGCCTGTCACGGATATATTTTCTGTCATCCGCTAAGAAGATGACTTTTTCTACTTCATTTCTGTTCAATTTTTTATAGAACAACACATCCTGCACACATTTCGGCAAGAAATCAAAGAGGATTTTTATCAATTCCGAAGAACAGATTGTCCTTCCGTTTGCGGGAAAACCCACTTCCAGACGAACCACCAGCTTGCCGGATGCCGAATGAATCTCACATGCAGTGCGTTCCAATACCTCCTGCCCCGGTCTGCTGACCGACATAAGACCGCTTTTGCCGGAACCTTTCGCTTTGAAATTATATTTATCCACTTCATTGCGGAACAGCCTTAACAAATAGTCCTGCAATGCAATCCTTCTTTCTTTTGCCTTATAATATTCCTCCGGAAATCCTGCGGTTTTGCCTTCTATGTGGATGCTCACTTTGGAAGGTGACGCAAAGGGGTCGCCTTGTACGTGGTCGATAGAAAGCATATAATTTCCAAAACCATAGCTTCCTCTCGTCTCTTTATAGGCAGGATATCCTCTGCGGTCTATATTTCTGAGCAATATCTGTAAATCCGATGATGTTTTCATTTTACTAATCATTTCCTTTCTGTTGTTGCTTTTAGCCAGTATTTTACATTCCTTTGTATTCTATAATGTATGGCAGCTTACCGTCAAGGAATTTTAATCTCCCTGAACAACCAAAAATGATTATGTTACAATATTTCCGTTGGTAAATACACAGGCAGTTTCGATACAAATGACGCTCTTACTTGACAAAGAGGGAAACCAGTCATAACACACAAATCAAATACCCCGCTGCAAGCAGCCACTTGGCTCGTTGCTCGCGGGAATAAACGCAAACAACAACGGCTAAGCCTTTCACAGGCCTGGCCGCTTGTCATTATAAAACCAAACTCTTTCCACTATTTATTTTCCCTTATCTTAATCGAAAAGCTGAATCCAATATCCTCCCCGGCATCTATCCAATATTTTTCCTCCACGTCCGTTCCCCAACTATCGATACCTCCGACTCCGCGAACTGCACCATAGATGCAGAGAACCGTCCGGCGGGGCAAAGGCAATTCTTCCTGATGGGTAGCGCTTTCCAGTTCCAAAGCAGTATAGGGCAGGCAGGAAAATGCCAGATTGCCCAAATCGAAATGCAAAGCCGATGTTTCCACATCTTTATTCCTTCTATTATCCAAACTGCTGCTTCTGTAGATTTCCACCCATTCCGTATCCATATGGACACCGCAATCCTGAGGAACCAGATAAGGAGTGACAGGCAATCCCTGCACTTCATAAATCCCCGGCACGCCCCCGGCTTTTCTGTCCGGATAAGTTTCCCCTGATAAGCCCTTATAGATAAACTTATCCGCACAAGTCGGCATCAAAAAACGTATGCCGAAAACAGGAAGCTGCGGCAGACCCTGCCTCCCATAATAACGCGCTTCTACACGGATACCCCCATCCCCTGTTATTTCATAGGCAACGAAAACTTTTGTAGACGGAGCGGTAACCGTCTGATATGTATAAGTAATCTTTACCCGTTCTGCCTCTGTGGCATCATCCGCATACCGGTTATTCCCTGGCGCACTAGGGAAAGGGATATCCTCTCCGTCCACTGCCACAGCGATGCCTGTACATTGGATAAACATATCCGCCGCCAGCCACATTCCGCTTTTTAGCGGGAACCCGCTCCCCTTATCATTATCCGTCGCCGCCCGCCAGAAGGTAGGGGCAGGCACCCGGTACAACCATTCCCTTCCGTCAACGACAAGAGACTCCATGCCATGTGCCGCATAAGAAAAAATATAATGGAATTTCTTCCCGCCGCATGTGCCCCCAACCCCCAGCGTTACATCGCCATAGACCACTTGCAGCAAATCCGTTCCTCCATCCATCCCTTGCCCTGACTGGAACTTCTCTTTACTTATACTGCCCATAGTAATACCTCACCTCCTGCATCGCCGGTTTTTCTGTCCGGTCTGCAAATACAATACCGTTTCCGGAAAAACTATAATCGGAAGGCCGGTCATCAAAATCCCCGCCATACCGCAGCACTTTTCTTCCGGTAACTTCATCTTCCACAAAAATTGCCTGGTCAATATAATCCCAGATAAATCCGCCATGATACATTTCATATGCATCCAACAGTTTCATATAAGAATCCATCCCCCCCAGCGAATTGCCCATATCATGCATATACTCGCAAAGAAGGAAGGGCTTCTTCGGCTGGTTCTCCAAGTATTCCATGATTTGTTCCGGCGGCGCATACATGCGGCTTTCCACATCGGAAACGCTATCTTCATAGGCCCGGTTATGGAAGACTCCCTCATAATGTACCAGCCTTCCGTCCTCTTTTTCTTTCAAATACCGGTTCATGGCTTCTATATTATCGCCTGCATAAGACTCATTCCCCAAAGACCAGAATAAAACAGATACATGGTTTTTAAAAAGTTCAAAATTGCTTATCATCCTATCTAATACCGCTTCCCGCCATTGCGGCAGGGAACCGGGCACATTCCATGACGGCTCGCACGCCCCCATCTTCTGCCACGAACCGTGAGACTCCAAGTTCGCTTCTGCCATCATATAAATACCGTTTTTATCGCACATGTCATACCAGGGAATCTGGTTCGGATAATGACAAGTGCGTACCGCATTAATATGGTTTGCTAAAAAACAATCCATATCCTGCCGCATTTCTTCCATTCCGATGCCTCTTCCCTTTTCGGCACTCCATTCATGACGGTTCACCCCGTTGATTATCAATCGTTTCCCATTCAAACGGATGACCTTATCCCGTATTTCTATCTTCCTGAAGCCAATAAAGTAAGGCACGACCTCCACCAGCCCGCCCTCTTCATCGTATAATCGAATCAGCAGAAAATAAAGAACAGGGGTTTTATTTTCCCAGGGAACCACCTTGCCCAATGCCTGCCTTTGCATTTTTCCATATACTTCCTTATAAATGCCGGATTTTTCTCTATCCGCCCCGTCCGGCGACAGAAGCATCTCATGGCGCAGCAAACTATTTCCTTCCCCGTCTTCCAAAGTAATTTCCATCCTGCCGGAACGCCCTTGTTCCATAGAGACTCTTGCCTCCACCGCCAGACTTCCCGTTCCGTCTTCCTTCAGTTCCGGCTGCGCCCAAAAATCTTCCACATGCATCTTGGGCTTGGCATATAAGGTTACATTGCGGAATATGCCGAAAAAGCGGAAAAAGTCCTGGTCTTCCAAAAATGCCGCACTGCTTCTTTTATGTACTTCAATTGCCAGCTTATTCCCCTTTTCCTTCAAATAAGGGGTCAAATCAAATTCCGAAGGAGTGAAGCTGTCCTCGGCATACCCGACAAAACTGCCATTCAGCCATAAATACAGAGCCTGCTCCACCCCTTCCAAGCAGATAATCACCCGGCTGCCCAAAAGCCCTTTCTCCAAGTCAAACTCTTTCACATAGGAGCCTACCGGATTATAAGCGGCCTGGCTGAACATCCCTTTCCATCCGGTTCCATTTCCCAGGCTATAGGCCGGCCTCCGGTAAATATGCCCTTCCCACGGGTACATCGTATTAATATAGTGGATTTTGTCATATCCCGCCATTTCAATATGGCAGGGCACCGCAATTTCATCAAAATCCGTATATTCAAAGCCCTCCTTATAAAATTCCGCCGGACGCGATGCCGCATTCGGGGAATAACGGAATTTCCATATACCGTTCAAGGACTGCTCCAAAGCACTCTTTCCTTCTTTCAGTTCCTCCATGTTCCTGTAAAACCGATGGTCGCTATGGGCCGGAAGCCGGTTGACCCGGAACACCTCCGGGTCGTCCAGCCAGTCGATTTCTGCTTTCATATCCTTCCTCCTATTCTTTCACGGCCCCCGCCGCCACTCCTGCCAGAATGTATTTCTGGAAGAAAACATAAATGGCGATGGTCGGAATCATAATGATAATAATGCCGGCCGCTAAAGTCTGCCACGACCCCTGCTGGGCATTGGCATAATTCATCAAAAAAGTCGTCAATGTACGCAGCTTATTCTTCGGCATATATAAATACGGAACATACATATCGTTGATAATATTAATGGCTTTAATTATGCATACTGTAGCCGTAGCCGGTGCAAGCAGCGGGAAAATAATTCTTACAAACAACCCAAAATAAGAACACCCGTCCAACAGCGCCGCCTCGTCCAACGACACGGACAATCCCGAAATAAACTGCCGGTAAATATAAAGCTGCATCAAGTCAGACGCCACATAGATAACGATGGGCGCCCATATGGTATTATAAAGATGCAAACCCTGAATCACCTGAAATCTGGCAATCTCCGTTACAAAAGTGGGTATCAGCATCCCCATAAAGAATAACCCTACCACAATCCCCTTCCCTTTAAACTGGAAACGTTCGATAATAAAAGCTGTCACCGTGCCGAACATCACGTTAAAGAAAAGTGAAACTACCAATATAATACCTGTATTTTTAAACCCAAGCAATAGATATTTATCCGTCAATACATCCTGAAAGTTCTCAAATGTCACCCTATCCCATGCCGGCAAAAGCAACGGCGATGTAGTCGCCATATCCGCCTTTGTCTTCAATGCCGCAAAAAATGTAAGAAGTATGGGAGCAAGGACAATTGCAACCATGCAAAGGCATATGATTTGTTTGACAGTCTGCGTCAATACCCTTTTCTGCATACCTATTTCCTCCTATCCTTCAAAACCAGACCATGAATGAGATAATTCTGTACCACGTAGATGAAAACAATCATAAACATAATTGCCACAGCCATTGTGGACGCGAGCCCAAAGTTCGAGAATGTAAACGCAGTCTTAATCGTATATAACGTAAATGTGGACGACGCATACCCCGGCCCGCCCGCTGTCATAACAAACGGAATATCGAACACCTGCAAAGCCCCTCTGATATTATCGAACAATACAAAGTCTACCATCAGCATAATCGCCGGCACCTGTATGTACTTGAAAAGCTGCCATGTTGTGGCCCCATCCACTTCGGCCGCCTCCAATTGGTCCTGCGGGATGGATTGCAGCGCCGCCATAAATAAAATAATATGATACCCGCTGAACCTCCACAAAGAAACAAACGCCAGCACGTAATTGACAATTTTCGGATCCGACAGCCAGCTCCTAATCAACGATTCCAGATGGACTGCCGATAAAATAGCATCAAACGCCCCGTTAATCGGCGAAAAGAAATAGGAAAAGGCATAAGAAATCGCCACTCCATTAATAATATACGGCATAAACACCATTGTTTTATAAAATTTTGCGGCTTTCAGCTTCCCTGTCAATAATACGGCAAAGGCCAGTTCCACCACAATCATAAGTAAATGGATGAAAAAATATACCGCATTGTTCTTTAATGACATCCACAAATCCTTGTTCTGGAACATAGATACATAATTTGCCATCCCGATAAACTCTTTTTCCGGTGAATATCCATCCCAATTCGTAAAACTCATCCGAAACAAATCAATGGCCGGAAAAACAACAAATGCAATCAGGAGAAGCATCGGTACCACAAGCGCAAAAAAAATGAACTGTTTCCTTTTCTTACCTAGTTTGCTCATAACTCCCTCCCGGTAATAATCAGGGGCCGCTCCACGCAGCCCCGTCCTCTGGTTACTGTCCGCTTTCCGGTTTACTGAATCCCTAATTTCGCCCTAGCTTCCGCCCATTTAGTATTCAGCTCATCCAATGCCGCATTCAAATCAAAACCTTCCGTCATCATCTGTGCGCCCAGTTTTTTATAATCAAATGTTGTCTCGTTCTGGATTGCCGTAAAGTCATCGCCGCCTCCGTCATACATTACCAGCACCTTATCCGGGCAAAGTGTGTCGGATTCTGCCAGAACAGGGTCTTTATCCTTCGGGAAATTCTTCATGGAAGAAGCCGAAGATACGTAATTTATGTAAGAAGGATACCATGCTTCGGAATAGAACCATTCTACAAATGCAACTGCCGCTTCCTGATTTTTGGAATGTGTCGTTACACCCATAAAGGAATCGCCCTGCACGATTACGTTATAAGGGTCGGATTCCGTATTCCTTGTGGGAAGATAGAATGTTCCAAGTTGGGAAATATCATCCGTACCATTCATAATATTCTGCAGCCCCCAGTCGCCCAACGCTAGAATCGCCGCGCTCTTCGCCGCAAACAAACTTGTTACCTGATCATTACCAAGCCCTAAGGGGTCTTTTCCCAGCACTCCCGATGTAAACAGGCTATATACTTTATTATAAGCTTTGTTGATATCCGTTCCTTCTGCAAAAGGCGCATCCTGGGAAGCCATCGTGTTCCAGTTCTGCCCATTCCCGGATTCCAGGGCAGGCATAAATTCCATATAAGGATAGTCCGGCCATTCATCTTTCAATCCGCAGGCAATCGCCATAAAGTCCGGATTTTCTTTTCCAAAATAATCCTGCAAAGTCTTTGCTGCCGCCTCAAACTCAGGCCATGTGGTAGGAACCTCTACCCCTGCCTCTTCAAACATATCCTTCCAATAGAAAACATACTCATAACCAGATGTCATCGGTATGCCAAGCACCTTTCCGTCCAATGCATAACCGCTTGCCAGTTCATTGTTGGCACATGCCTCTGTTCCTGATAAATCAATCAGGTAATCTTTAAACCTGGACAAAGTAAAGGGTTTATTAAACATAATATCGGGAAGTTGGTTCGCCGATGCGCGCATCTTCATCGCATTCCAATATTCGGAATCGTCCTTAATTTTTTCCACTTCCACATCCACGTTCGGATATTGCTCCTGAAATTTTCCTACCATATCGTTTTCTTCAATAAAATCATTCAAATTGTTATCCCAAATGGCAAAAGTAAGCGTACCGCTCAACTCTTCATTAGAGGCTGCGGGCGATGCATTCTCTTCCCCGCTTTCTGCTGCTGCCGGAGTCTGTTCTGTGGAAACCTCTTCATTTGTATTCGCATTTTCTCCTGTGCTTCCGCATCCTATTAATAAAGATGCCGTCATTGCGCACGTTAAAATAGAAGCAATTATTCTTTTTTTCATTCTAATGATACCTCCCGGATTTTTCTCTCCATTGTTTTCCAGCTGGCCAACTGTGTTTCAAGAATATCAGCTTGACATCCTTTCCGCCATTTCATATCTTCATTTTTCTTGATATTTTTTCAGATAATACCAATTCCAATTTTTGATTTTTGGTAAGTTTTTTTGATAAATAGTAAGAAAAGCCATGTTTTTCACATGGTTTTTCTATATCGGGCAGGTGTAATTCCATTCAACTTTTTAAACATCCTGTTAAAATGCTCCACATTATGGTACCCCACCATTTCGGATATCTCATACACTTTAAAAGTAGTTGTCTTCAACAATTCTTTTGCCTTCTGCATCCGGAGCGCCGTCAAATAGGAAGAGAAATTTTCCCCCGTTTCCTTCGTAAAACGATTGGTAAAATATTTTTCATTCAGCCCCACATGTTCCGCCACTTTAGGCAGCGACAAATCGCAGTCCTCATAATGGTCTGCCATATACCTTTTCGCCCGGACAATCACATCCGCCTCCGCCACATTCAGTTTAGAAGCTGAATAGTCCATCAGCCATGCAAAGTAATTGGTAAGCCATAGCTTCAGGCTCCGCACATCCTCTATCCGCCCTATCTTGTCCAAATAATTGTACTGCTGCCCAAAGGCATCCGAAAAACGGGAGTTGTCCCTATCAAACCTTTTCCCTATAGCCAGAATCACCGCATATGCCCGCCCACGTATCTCCGCCATCGGCAAATCCGAAAAGGCAACAAACAGCTTATTCTTTTCCTCCGCCATATTCTTTTCATCCGCAATATACAAAGCATTCGCCAGCCTCTCATACTCTTTTGCCAGCTCCAGCAAACTATCGTCCTTTTCCTCCGCCCTATTCAAATCAATTACCGCATTTTCCCCAATCAGATGGCGCAGGCAAATTTTCTTCCTCACATCTTCTTCGCTCTTTGGAAATTCCTCAAACCCAAATGCCTTTTTCCCGATGCATACCTCAATCTTTACCCCAAACTCGTTAGCAGCCGCCCGCTGTAGTTCCTGCAGCATTTTTACGATCCTGCTGCTATATTCTTCTTCCGTCACCCGGTAAAAAGCGAAAAAGAAAGAAGAGTTTTCAATATATGCGATGCACCGGGAAGCATACCTTGGATTCCTTTCAAAACTGTTTTTCAGCCTTACCGCCACATCCATTTCATTTTCAGCCGGGTTCTCATAAACGATATGCATACTCATAAGCACATATGGCTCCATAAAAAAGTCCCTCGAGCTTTGCCCTACTTCTTCCGGCGTCATTTCCTTTTTTAATAAAGCCGCCAGATAATCCCCCGGCTTCCGCTCCATATTCCGCACCCGCTCTTCATATTCCCCAATCAACGCCTTTAGCCTGCGGACCATCGCGTTAAACTGATGAATCATATTCCTTACTTCGGACTGGCCGCTGGCCGTTACATGCACATCCAGATTCCCCTCTTCCACTTCCCGGAGGCCGCTGCTAATTTCCTCAACCGGATTTACAATGCTCCGCAAAAAATACCGGGAATAGTATCCTGCCAACAGCAAAATCAATACTGCCGCAAGCAACACAAGCACTGCCCGGTTCCAATATTCCAGCGTCAAATCCCTTGTTTCAATGTAGCTTTCCAGATACCAGACCGTATCCTTCAATTCCAATGGCGTCTTGACGCAAGTATATTTCTTACCGGAAAAATCTATCTCCCCCTGGTCCAGCGTGGAAAAAACCAGGTTCCCGCCGCTGTCTCTAATCTGGGTGATACCCAGCTTATTTTTCCCCTCAAGGTAATTCCTGTTATATTCCTTAATTCTGTCCGCCGCATCCGTAGACTGATAGAAAACCACCATTTCTATTTTCTGGGAACGGTCAGTGGATACATCCGGCGCAAGGGCAAAAACAAGAATCAAAAGGTCCTTTTTCCCTCCCACATACAAATCACTGGAAGAAACCGTATCGTAAGAGCCAAGGCAGACCGTATTGCTTTTTTCCAATGCTTTCTGGTACCAGTCCATCTCCCTGATTTCATCCATCGTACGATTGATATCATTTTTTATGTAAGTTTTCCTTCCATCTTTCATATAAAACCCTACGGATATGATATCCTTTACCGGCTCCAATGCCAGGTTCCCCGCCTGCTGCAGCTTTTGCTCATATTCATAACGTCTGCCGAAGTCTGCTGTATCCATCTCCGCCGCATAGGCTAAAATTTCATTATTATTCGTATAAATCAAATGGGAAAGACGCATGGACATAATATCGATATCCGATTTCAGCTCCGTAATCACCGTTTCCTGCGCCTGCCGGATATTAGTCAACGCCTGATTTTTAAACTGCTTATTCAGGACGAAAAGGGCAACCACAAGAACAATCAGAATGGGGATTACTATGAAAAATAAAAAAGAAAGGTAATAAACCGTTTTTAAAGGCAGCCGCCTTCCCATTTGCCCCCGATGCATACTTATCTCCTTTCCTGCCATATCAACCCATCTATTTATATACGGCATTGCACATTTTATGTAACTCTGATAAGTATACTGTATTTTCATTTACATCACAAGCATTAAGAAACCATACCGGCTAAAATCACGCTGGCAACCACCCCTGCCAAAGTAGCGAGCAATGCACCTGCCAAAGTATGCCGCGTTTTCGTCACCTTGGCCGCCAGGAAATAAACGCTCATAGTATAAAAAATAGTTTCCGTACAGCTCATCATGATTGATGTAATTGTTCCAATATAAGAATCCGGCCCATGTGTTTTAAAAATATCAAGCACCAGCCCGGTAGCCGCCGAAGACGAAAACATTTTCACAAACACCAAGGGAACAAGCTCCGAAGGAAATCCTACCTTCCCTGCCAAACCGCCAAACAGTCTCCCCACCGCCTGCAAAAAACCCGATGCCCGCAATACCCCAACCGCTACCATCAGCCCAATCAAAGTGGGCATAATCTGAATTACCGTCTGAAATCCATCTTTTGCCCCCTTAATAAAATCCTCATAAACATTTCTTTTATGAATCAGCCCGTAAGCTACAATATAAAAAATAATAACCGGTATAATAATATTAGAAATATTGGATAATACGTTTAAAATATGAAATCCCTCTCTATTCCGCCTTTATACCTAGTTTATTTAAAAAAAAGTGCATGTATGACTACACGCACTCTTACACTTTTACTTTTTCCCCAGCCATTCATTCAAAAAATGCACTTCTTTTGCCTTATTGATGATGTCTGTGGCATTCTCCCGTATATAAACTCTAAGCTGCTCAATTTCCTCTTCCGTAAAACCGGAAGACTTTACAATCTCTCCCCTCGGCACTACCCCTTCCGCATACCCGCGCTTTCCCCGCTCAAAGCATACCCGTACCATCTTCTCTCCATCTTTTAGCAGCAAACCGGAATATGTCATCCGAAGCTCTTCACCCTTATCCATCACTTTCCCCTCTTCCCGCCTTCCGCATTTTTATTCCCGCGAGCAACGAGCCAAGTGGCTGCTTGCAGACATTTGGCGACTGCCGCGAGGGTCAAATACCCCGCTGCTCTGCCGCGCTGCAAGTTTGATACCCCGTTGCTTGTAGCGGGGTCTTTGATTGCAACTCATGCCCTTTATATCCGCCCTATCGGGCTACTTTTTCATGTTTTTACGGGTCACAAAGTCAGGTATTGACATGCAAGCATGTCATACATGCCCTTTTGACCCTGGCATCATATTAATGATATATTATACACTCTCTACTGCTGTCTGCACAAGCAGCAATTTAAATCCTATATCCCCCTATAATCCCCAATACAGACGGTAAATATGCTTGTCCGAACAGGTTCAAATGGTTTAGGAGATGATACAGATTATACAAATCCCGCCGTTGCCCATACCCCGGCTGCATAGGAGCGGCTTCCTTATAAGCATCGTAAAAAATTTGCGGGAATCCCCCAAAAAGTTCCGTCATCGCAATATCCGCTTCCCCATGCCCGACATATACGGCAGGGTCAATCAGCCATGCCTTCCCGTCATTCCCCGTTATCACATTCCCTGACCACAAATCACCATGCAGCAACGAAGGATATTCCGGCTCCACTAAAATATTTTCTAATTTTTCTAACAGCTTTGTTATCTTTTTCCGCTCCCCTGCCCCAAAATAGTGAAAAGCCTTTTTAAATTGCGGTTCCAGCCGGCATTCACGGAAAAAGGGTATCCAGTTGTCATATACTTCATTCTTCTGGCTGCTTGCCCCAATGTAATTATTGCCGTTAAAACCGAATTTTCCTCCCACAGTCCAATTTCCTGTTTCTGTCCGGTGCATCTCTGCCAGTTCATATGCAAATGTTTCCCAATAATTTTTAATACGTGCCTTCCCTTCAATAAATCCCATTAGCAGAAAGGCGCGCCCCGTGCTTTTATCAACTCCTCCGCCAAGGAGGTGAGGTGTTCCGATAGCGCCTGTCTTTGCAATCGCAGCCAGCCCTGACGCTTCCGCCGTAAAAAAAGAGGCATTTTCTTTCTTATTGGATTTCATAAAAATACATGTTCCGTCAGTTAATGCCAATTTGTATGCCTCATTAATATCTCCGCCGGAAACCCGTTCTGTTCCCGCAATTTTCACACCGCTTCCAAAAAGCGACGTCAACGCATCTTCTACAGATATAAATTGTTGTAACATTGTATCATTCATGCGATAGCCCTGCCTTTTCCACTCCAATTCCAGCCACTGCCAATAATTCCCACAACTCCCACAATTTCCACAATGAATTATCCATAAGTACTTTTTATCATATAATTCGGGTGTGAAAAGGCCTGTCTGGCACTGCCGGGCAGACCTTTCGGCACCCGAATCATAATATACAAAGGTAATAAATAAAACATATTTTCTGTATTTATGTATGAAATGGAGCGTTTACCGTTACTGTCTGGTATGGAATCTCTATACCGTTCTTCCTAAACTCTGCTACCAGGGCAATCCTGATATCGCTGCATGCCTGAAAACTATCGTTCAGGTTCTCTGTCCATATTGTTGTTTTCAGGACAATGCCATTTTGGGTATACCCGCTTGCCGTAACCGCATTCGCCTCCGTATTCAATGTCAAAGTATGCTCCGCACATACTTTCTTCATAATTTGTATGGCCTCCTCAACATCTGCATCATAGGCAATTTCTACCTCTACAAAATTACCTATATTTTCCGTATAATTCGTATTGATAATCACCGACGTATCCATAACGGAATTTGGAACGATGCAGCTCTCCCCGTTAAACTGGTAAATCACCGTATGCCGCAATGTAACATCCTTTACAATCCCCTCCGCTATCACGGTTCCGCCCTGAACCACTCTTATTTTTTCATCCTCGTTATAGGGCTTTGACGCTGATATGGAAATTCCGCTTATCACATTCCCCAATGCCTGCTGGGCAGCAAAAGTTGCTATGGCAATGATTAAGGAACCGCTCTGCAATAAAACCTTGCTGATATCTTTTGTAATATCAAACTGCTGCGCCAAGCTGTAGATGACAACCACGTCAATTATGACATTCACTACGCTTTTTGAAAACCGCAGATGGATTGCTTTGGTTTTCTTTAATACATATTTATAAACCAGATTGACCACATAATTCAAAACCAAGGCAACACCAATGAAAATGCCTACCTTAAGAAATAAACCCATCTACCTTACCCTCCCTCCAATCAACTAGCTGCATAAACCCTCTAATTGACAATACCGTACTACTCCTGCAAACCAGTGTCAAGCCAGAAGCCTAATTCTTTCACTTTTTTCAATATCCTCTTTCTTACTATGCTCCCAAACTGCATTTTATGCAACCCGACACAAAACGCCTTTTCTCGACATATATTGATAATAAACAAAGTATAATTCAAGTCAAATTCCAAAATGGCAACGATAGGAGTTTTCCCATGAATAAAGGAGTCAAATGGTTAAAGAAACAGAGTGGAATAAACAGTTTCGCATTGGGGTTGATTCCATTGACAATGCACACAAAAAACTTTTTTCGATTGTACGCAAGTTAATCCATCTAAGCCAGGATGAAAATAATGGACAATGGGCATGTGCCGAAGGCATTAAATATTTCAAAAACTATGCCGTCAAACATTTTGCCGATGAAGAAGCCTATATGCAGTCTATCGGCTACAAAGGATATGAAATACACAAGCATCTGCATGATGACATGCGGTATAAAACACTTCCTGCACTGGAAAACGATTTATTGGAATCAAACTATTCCCAAGAATCTATTCATCATTTCCTTGGTATTTGCCTTGGATGGCTCACCGCCCATATTATGATTGAAGACCGAGCCATTACAGGTAACATCCCTAACAGGTGGACGAAAGACCATACCGGGGCAGATATAAAAGCTTTGGAAGACGGGCTTTCCGACACGCTGCAAAACATTTTCAAATTAAAATCAACAGTAGTCAGTGAACATTATAATGGGGAAAATTTTGGAAATAGTATTATTGCCCGCCTGTCTTATCGGCAAAAAGAGGGCAGGCATGTGCAGATTTTTTTAGCCTTTGAAGAAACCCTGGCATGGCAGGCAGTGGACCCTATGCTGGATATACAGCTAAAGAAGTTGGATAAGATTATCAAAAATGCTACTAAGGAAATTTCACAACAAATAGCGAATCAGGTTGGCGTATATCTTCATCTTCATTCACAATACCAACTAGAAAGCAGCCACTTAATGACCATTGAGCAGTTCCAGAAAGAATTTGATACGGGATGTTTTGAATATAGCTTGCTCTTCAACACAGGAACCGGATATTTCGCTTTTTGTATTAAATTGTTGCAATAAATTTTTGTGTTAAATTTTTTGTAGGACAACGTTTCTTTAAAAACGGTTGCCTTGTTTTCCAATATCGCAACGGGCAACGCTACAAACCAAACTATAAGGATTTTCGTCAACCTGAGGATTTTCTTTTGCCCCGTATACACCGGAAATTATAGTAAACCCATTATTTTTTTGGGGGTTACTTTCATGATACCAGCATTGCCTCCTGGCAATAATATCATGGGAATCCCCAAAAAAAGCTGCCCTATGGGCAAGGCAATTTCCTCTATTTATTACATTTCACGGCCTAACCGACCGCTCATAGTAACGACATTGGCCATTTAAAATCGCCCCATCATTTCTATGGTGGCTAACCGTGCAGCAAGTGTACGATTAGGCCGCGAGCAGTAACTATATTTATTTCATTTGTGCCATTGAGAATAATGTTTCTTGCAAAAGTTTAGAGAAATTGATATTATTTTTTTCAGCAAAAGTATTCAACCATGCAGGGATAGTAAGGTTTTTTCTTATAGCTTTTTCACCATATTTTTCTTCATAGGCATCAATGTCTAATAATAACATATTTATCATACACCCATTTTCAGCAGTTACTTCAGAATAGTCGGAAGCACGAGGGATTTTCTCTCCATCTTCAAGTTCTCCTAATATCCAACCACTGGCTGCGTCAATCGCCATTTCAATAGCCTGTTCTAAGTCTTTTCCCTCTGTTACGCAACCGGGTAAGTCTGGAAATTCTACCACATATCCACCACTTTGATCTGTAAAAGGCTTAAATACAGCCGGATAAATTAATTTCAATATATTCACCTCCATTTAGATTGATTGAACAATTAGGGCTTAAAGCCCCGCTTGTTTCATAATTGATTTTACCGTATCAGAATTTAAATCCCCTCCATGTTCTGGAATTGTAACTTTTCCAGGTTTTGTCGGGTGTTTATATTGGTGATGTGAACCTTTTTGCTTTACTTGATACCATCCGTTTATTAATATCATACTCTCAATTTCTCTAAATCGCATCCAATACCTCCTTATTCATTCATGGCCTCTCTCCTTTCCCTTTGTTTGACTATATTATAATGCGCATTATGCGCATCGTCAATAATTTTATTCTTCAAATATATAAAAGGACATTCTCCAAAATAAAAGATATAATGTCCTTTGGTATATTCGCTATTCAATTTAATATATAAAGCACTTTACCGCTGTTACGCACTTTCTGCCAGTGTCTCTATGCTACATTCCCACCAGCAAAAGGAAATACGCCAGATTTGCCTTATCTGCCGAGGGGCTTTTCAATAAATGCTTTTTTACAAAACCAGTCCTCATTTGCTTGTTCGATTTCCATCCCCTGCTGTACAACCGGATGCCCTGCATCGTTAAAGGGAATATAACGTATGATTCCCAGCTTTCCATCGGACATTAACATCTGCTTTGCCGTATAGTTTATCCGCATATTCTTTATAAAACTCATAACAAGTTTTCTGTCCAACCTTCCTGCCATTCCCTTGTAAAACATATCAAGGACATCGAATGGCATTTTAAGCCCATTACTACCTCTTGTAGATATTATCGTGTCATAAGTTTCCGAAATAGCTGTCACATTTGCGCACAACCCCATATTCCCTACTGTCACTCTTGGTATATTCTGCAAAAGTCCTTCCAATATGAATCTGTCCATCTCACTCCGGCTCAACTTAAGCCACTTTGCCTGCATTCCGTTGAGCAGCGCTATATTCAAAGCTTGGCGCTGCATTTTTTCGTTGACCGGCTTTGGCAGATTAATACATTCCAATAAGTCAACCAAATCTAATTCCGTTATTTTATTGGCAATTTCCTGGCTTAACGCTTCTATTTCCTCTCTGCATAAATCCAATTCCGTATTTACATCCTGGAAAAGGATTCCAATATTCTGATGGAGCCTTTGGTAACCCGTTTGTTTCTCTATCTCTTCCTCATCCATCCCCTCAGATATATGTGTATCTGCAGCAATCTTTGAGCAGGCATCCTCATACGGCATAAATGTCTTTTCCCCGCTGTAAAACGAAAACGGCTTTTCCGTCTTGGGCTTTACAGCCGCTTCCTCATTAGGAAATAACATAACTTCCCCAATCCGGCATCCATATTCTTCCAACCCTGCTCCATTATTTTGTATCCGTACAATCTCACATTGCATTTTTAATGTACCCATGTTTGTTTTGACTCTTAAGGAATACATTTCGTCTATCTCAAAAAAACCCTCTTCTGCTTTTAGCAAAATGCCACTGGAACTCATATCGACTGCCTGAATAGGTATCCCTTTATGGAACAAAATTTTTTTGCCATCTATATATACCCCCTCCATGCTGCCTTCCAGGGCAATGGGATATCGGACTGCCTGACGCCCCTCCATCGTTTCGCATTTTCCTAGTAAAACTTCCAGTTCATTTTCCCTCATCACTCCTCTGATTGTTCCGGAGAATTTATATAAACAGCTTTCGGCAAAAATAATAACATATACTTGATAAAACTTTTTATCCAATATACTATGAGCCGGAATGATAACAGAATTGACTGCACTGTCATATCTCATAATCTTTGTGTCTGTGATAGTCTTGTCATTTTCTGCGTTTTTTATGATTATCCTGCGATTTTTGATTTCCTTTTCAACCATTTGCCTTGTCCTCCATGCCAATTATTTTATGCTTTTGGGTGGGGATGCCAAAAAATATATTCCTGACATTGTTGTCAGACATGCTGTACGATACCAGAATCCCATTTTATAGACAATCGGGCAGGATACTTTTTATCCCATGCCGTACCCTGCCCTTCCATATTTTAAAGTAGATTTTCCAGCCCATAAACCTATTGCTTTTCTATTAACTACTATCCGGTTAATATCCATTCCTTAGTTTGCCATCCGCTCATGGTCTATATTATACCAAATCAGTTCCATGCATCCATTTACTTTTCTTCGCATATCAGCACCGATTATTCGCAAAAATAGTTAACCGGATATCTATTCCATAGCTGTTCCATAACTGTTCTATAGCTTTCCCATCCTCCCCTTTCCCCATTAAATCGCATCTTTGTTTTTTGAAAATCGTTTCTTTCCATACATTTATAAAAAAACCCTGCTTGCAGGATTCTCCGCCTGCGGCGGGTCGCGGCAGCGACATGCTTCCCCTCCGCCGCAGTGCGATAATTGCTTTTTACCATACACTACCGCTATGGGTATCCTTGCAATTGCCGGCGCGATTATCCTTGCTTGCTGGGTTTGCGTTGCCGGGCTGGTGCCTTGTATTTTTATTAGTGCAAATTACATTTCAAACCTTTCTATTCTGCATTCATGCTTCTTATTTTTCTTTTCATAATTAATTCCTACAAGTAAAATATTTCCCTTATACTCTTTAAGTGCTTTCACATATCCTTTGCTTTTAATTTGGCTTATCGCCCCCTCAGCAGTTTTATCCCATTTTAATTCCAGAACCAACGCTGGATTCAGGAATGTACGTTTAGGAAGGAAAACTATATCGGCAAATCCATTGCCTGCTGGCATTTCTCTTATAAGAGTATAATCTCTGCACGCACTATAATATGCCAGCGCAATCACGCTACTCAAAGAAATCTCATTGTTATATATCAGACTGGAAGAACTTTGCATATGGACTTCTTGTATCATCTGCGCCACAGTTTTTTCATCCATCGCCAAAGTTGCTTTAAGCAAGGCTTCTGATGCGCTGATTGCCTTCATTACTTCCTCCCACCCATTATTTCTAATTGCTCGCAGAAAAACACTCCTTACCTCATCATTCGGAATAAAAGCCTTTTTCATTTTACTATCATAAGCCATATACCCCATATGAATCAGCAGCGTAATTACATCATCTGCAGAATTAAATGAAGTGATATCGTTTTGAAATGATTCCACATCAATACTGCATTCCTGACCCCCCAGCATATCTACAATCAGTTGTCTTAGTCCAGCGAAATCCATTGCAATATACGTCATCAAAGACTCATACGTCTCTGTTCCAGACCAATAATTTCCAAATTCCCCGCTATCTACGGCTTCAATTACAGAATTAGGACTATAAATATGCCCAATCTTTTCAAAATAATATCCATCATACCATCTTTGCATCTCTTTAAATGGCATGGCATGTCCTTTACAAATAGCCTTCACCTCTGTCTCTGTAAAGCCAACATACTCTGCCATCTGTCTAGGACTGACTATTGTATGCTCTCGGAAATTATTTAAAGCTGACTGTGTACCGTACTTTTTAATCGGCAAAATCCCTGTAATATATGCAAGTTTCAAAAATGCCCCTGATGGAGCCCCTTTAAATAAACCTCTTAATAAATTAATATATTCTTTTTGAAGATTCTCATTATTTTTGTCCTCTCGGAACAGGCAGTCCCACTCATCAATAATAATAATAAACTGTTCTTTTGTCTTAGCATTAATTTTAGCCAATACAGAGGGCAATGAAATGTCCGTGTCCAAGACACACTCCGGATATTCCTTTCTTAACTCCGATATCACCTGTTCCTGAATATAACTTACCACCTCAACAAAAGAATTTCTTCTCATTTCCTCAAGCGCATTTCCGTACATCCACTGAATATCCAAAAAGATTACATTATACTTATTTAAATGTACTTTGAAAAATTCATTCCTAAATTTAGGCATTACATCCATTTCTGTACTTCCTCGCAAATTTTATGGCGATAATACAATTGAATTTTCAATTTCATTTTAGTTTATTTATTATATAATGTCAAAGTTACAGATGAAAAAAGCGGAGAGCTATCACGCCCTCCGCCCCCTATCCTTCATCTTACAATACACCACCGCCACCGCCGTACTCACAAATGTCGCCGCAATCGCCGGCCCGATAATCCCCGCTGGGTTCGCACTGCCGTACTGCTGCCGGTAAGCAATCATATTCACCGGAATCAATTGCAAAGAAGAAATATTCAATATCAAGAACGTACACATTTCGTTGCTTGCGATGCGCTCCCGTTTCCCCTTCTTTTCACCCGCGCCTCCCAAACCATCGGCGACGCTTCCTCTGCCATCCCCCGCTGCCCTCTCCTTGCTATCGCCTCTTGCAACCCTATCCGCAGGCAAATATCCCGGATTCCCTCTCTCCTCCTCCAACTTCGCCAACTCTTCCATTGCCTTCAGACCCCCTTGTGTCAAGTTAGTGACACGAACTTTATTTATAAACGCTTGAAACAAGTAATTTTTTATAATTTATTTGTTGAATTGTACCAATAAATAAAATTTCATATATTAAAAGCAGGATACCTCCATTTCAAGAGTTCCCGCTTTCAAATACACTATAAAATCAATTATGATTGAGAAACTAACATACAAATTATCCAAATATTAGATGCATATTTGTATGCCGCTTCAAAGAATTTAGCTCCTTTTCAATATAGTTCCAAGTCTTCTGATATGTACCTTGAACAGCAATATTAGGAGAAAGTATAAATTCTATAAACTCTCCTACTTTTCCATCATAACGCTCCGCAAAATCATCCGATAATATTTGCTTCTCTTCATCAGAATAATCTTTTAGCTCACCATACAATACATGTTCCAAATTACAAGAATTAAAATAAATTTGATAAGGTATGCCATTGATTTTTCCTGTTTTCCTGAGCTTATACAGAATGCCCCCTTTTCTTTTATTTCGTTCCGCGATTATATTTGCACATTTTGCATCAATATGATCTTCATAATATTGAATTTCTTCCACATCTGTTTCTACGATATCCGTATCCGCAATGTATACACCATCCGTATCAACAATGTGAATAATCTTTATAAAATCATCCTGACTGTACCGATACCTATTCTTTACACCTTCAATCTGTTCATTAATCTTTTTCAATATAGTGGCACTTGAAACGCAATCTTTTAATGTGATATCGCCATGCACAACAATAAACTGCACTTCATTACTGGAAAAGTATTCTTTCATAATTGTTCCAAGTGCCGCTTCATCACTTGGTCCCTCTACTATGAATATAACAACTTTCTTTTCACTCATGCTGTATCATTCTACCTGCCTTTCTAAATGCCCGTGCAATCCTCAAACTATCTGTTTCCTCATAAATTACTTCATCCTG
This sequence comes from uncultured Kineothrix sp., assembly GCA_910588855.1. Classification (GTDB taxonomy): domain Bacteria; phylum Bacillota; class Clostridia; order Lachnospirales; family Lachnospiraceae; genus Kineothrix. Next base: position 21,209 of record CAJUSR010000028.1, read on the forward strand.
TCCACCAAGGGTAATACCTCTAATATACATATCCCTTAAATTATTTGATGCTTTTACATTTTTCATTCGGATATATCTTCTTTCAGGATTCACCGTAGAAAACATAATATTGTCTTTATCCAGCATTTCCAAAGCACGCAGATTATGTGATGTGAATATTAACTGTCCTTTTGCACTTTTATTAAAAATGTCAAGCAATTCTCCCAGCATATACTCAAAAATACCCGCGTCCAATTCATCGACTACAAGGCAGATGGAAGGATTGCCAAACGCTTGAATCAAGGCATTCAAAATAGAAATAATTTTAATAATTCCATCGGATTCCATTCGGATGGGAATAGGCGGCATATTTTCTCGGACAGAAACAAGCTCCACCCGATAACCATTTTCCCCAGAATCCGTCAATTGCATCCCATAATGATAAACATCTATTTTCATGCCCGGAATAATCGTAAATAGAACCATATTAACCTGTTCTACAATCATATCTAATATTTTTTTCCTTTCCTCACTTAAAACAACAGGCTCTGTCAACGGGACGGCAAAATCTCCTTTCATTCCAATTTCGTTCTGTTCAATTTTAAATGCCATAGGAAGTACAAAGTTTGCAGAAATCACACCAGAATGTGTATTGCGAATTACAAATAAATCCTTTAAAGCAAATTGAAATAATGCCTTAATCACTTCTGAATAATCTCTAAAATGATTCTCATAATTCCGGCAGAAAATTTCCCTGCTACCTTCTCCAAAAATATAAGAACAGTTACTTTTCTCAGCAATCTTTCTGGCTACAATCAGATCCGTTTTATTTTCTGCATTTGTTCCTATCACTTCATCTAACCTTTTTTTGGGAGCAAACACACTTTCCTGTTTTGAACGCTGGTAATCTACAAACACTGTCTTATTGCTTCTGGAATTATCTTTATGGATAGCACAGCTCAATGTTTCCCTAACAATATTGGCTCCATCTCCACTTCTCTTCAAAATAATCCTATAACTTACTTCATAGATAATTGTTTCTATAAAAATAGTAAAATCAGCCACAATCTCTGCCTGATTACTAGCTACATCAATATAATCCGCAATTTCCCCGTCAAGCGTATTGCCAATCATAATTTTTTGCAAATAGTATAACGTGTCAATAACAGCAGTTTTGCCGGAACCATTTTGACCATATAATCCTAACACTTCTGCCGTTTTATATGTCAAATGTTTTTGGTAAGTATTTGGCATAACGATTTGCCCGGTTCTAACATTTTTTATATTTGAAATTTTCAATGAAGATAACCTCACAATGCTTTCCATAATCTTTTACCTCCACGAAGTTTATTTTATCACAGATGCTGTTTTATTTCAATTATTTTCTCGCTTTTTGCATTTTTTATTCCTTTTTCCAAAAATAAACTTTAAAATCCTTCCCAATTTCATTATACAATTGTAACCACATAGAACCCCGTAACTTTCAAAAAATTTACTGTTTTCTATCCATAATTACCTTCAAACACATCATTCTCTGTAATAAATACCACATACGTTTCCGGCAACATCTCCGTATCATCCCCCGGAAGAATGGAATTTGCATCCATTCTACCCCTTTGGGATAATCTTCTAAGCATTTTGTCATAAATCCGTCATCAAAATAGCTCATTTCCTGTAAGCGTTCTAAAAACAGATTCTGTTTTTCTTCTCTTTTTGCTCATTTGCCATAGCCTCTTCCCCTGTCCTTACAGTATCATAAAAACCTTAATTCCTCAATGTTTCCACGCCTTTTTCCTGAAACTTAAAAACAACCTCAACCCGATTGACGCCATATACATAAACTGCATCTACAAGCTGTCTGACAACCTCTTTTGTAATGTCTGTAAGATTTTCTTTTCCTTCCAGCAAGTTTAACAGATTAGACTTTTCATCCGGTACTACTGTTTCTTTTGAATGGCAATCCCTAAGTTCTGCTTTATATATTTCTATCTGCTTATTGTTATTTGCTTTTTTCTGTAAAAACCTGTCAGCATCAATCTCACCTTTTGCATAGCTTTCATACAGTGAAAAATTGCTATCTGTAAGTTTTTGAATCTGCTCCTGAAGCTGAGCCATTCGCTCCTGCTTTGCCTTGATACACTCCCGGATCTGATTGTTATATAAATCCTGCAATCTCCTCATTCCCCCTGTCAGCATTGCCTGATTCCTGATTGCTGACAAAACAACTGCTATAAGTTCCGTTTCCTTGACGTTCTTCGGGCAGCATCCCTCCTGCTTCGTTTCATAGTAATATCTGCAATAATAAGAAGCATTTAATCTACTTCGACGCTGCATATTATGTCTGCATCCACCACACTTTACCAATCCCTTAACAGGTGAATCCGCACTTCCCCTTTTTCTCTTTTCCCCCTCACAATATACCGTCTTATCCAAATATTCTTGGTCTGCCAGTTTTTTGATGCTGCTTGTCCGAGCATCCATACTGTTCACATATTCAAATAATTCCTTTGATATGATTGGTTCATGTGTGCCTTCGCAGACTTCCCATTCATCTTTCGGCAGACATTTCGTTCTTCTTGAACCGACCTCAATCGTTTCTTTTTTGTGAAAAACTGTATTGCCCACATATATCTCATTTCTCAAAATCCTTCCTATGATAGAGCTATTCCACACCTTCTTTTCGCCCTGATATTTCCATTGGTAGGTGCTGCCGCTTTTTACTGCATAGATTTGTGGCGTAAAAATATCTTTCTGGTTTAAATACCTTGCCACCTCCGCCTTAATTCCACACTCTGCATACTTCTCAAATATCACGCGTACAATAGCCGCCGCTTCCTCATCTATTACTATACGGTTATGGTCAGAGGGCGATTTTTTATAGCCAAATGCCGCATATGTGGCAAGATATTTTCCTCTCTTACGTCTTCCCATCAAGTCATTTTTGATTTTAACAGAACTTTCTTCGCTAAAATAATCATACATCAAATTCTCAAACGAAACATCCATATCTGGTGTTGTACCTTTATAGTCTTTGCTGTCAAAGCTGTTATTGACAGCCATAAAGCGAACATCCAATAATGGAAATATCTTCTCAATGTAATTACCGACTTCAATATGGTTTCTTCCAAAGCGTGAGAAGTCCTTCACAATGATAATGGACACTTTACCGGATTTTACATCTTCCAATAGTTCCCTAACCCCCGGTCTTTCAAAATTTTTGCCGCTGAATCCGTCATCTATGTATTCCTTTATCTTAAAACCCTTAAATTCTGGTCTTTGCTCCACAAACTTGCGTAGAATTAGCCTTTGATTTGTGATGCTATTGCTTTCATCAACCATATCGCCATCTTCCTTTGACAGCCTTAAATACAGTGCCAGAATCATAAACATCATAAAATCACACCTCCTTCCGCATCCAACTATCAGGAACCGCAAAGCAATCCTGATAGTTTAATTTTATTTCTACCCGGTTATCTGTAAAAAGTTCTATCCTGTCAACACAGATTTCCACCATTGTTTCAGTTAACTCCCTTGTGTTCTGAAAGCAAAGCCAGTCCGACAATAACTTTTGCAAAGCCGCCTGACATTTCTTTATTCTCTTTTCCTCCTTGACGCATACATTTTCCTGTTGCCTGTAAGTTTCCACTTTCTCCTGATATGTACTTTTATATTGCAGAAATGCTGTTTGTGAAATGTTCCCTTCAGCATAATCCGAATACATCTGCATATATTCTTGCTCTAAAAGATTCCTTTTGCTGATAATTTTTTTCTTTTTCCATTCTTCCCGCTTCAAATTTTCCTCAAAGGAATACCGAATATCTTTTTCTACCTGTTTCTTTATTCCTTTTATCAAATTTATCTGTTCCTGAATCGTGCTGTACAGGATATCACATAGCAAATCCTCTGCAATAGCTCTTGTATCACACAGATTACAGTTGTTTCTATGGGTACTGCATTTAAAAATCTTGTACTGCTCTTTTACCCCCTTTACAGAGCGGTAAGCACCTACCCTAACCATACTTGCCTTGCATGAACCGCAGAACAACTTTCCCTGAAACACATTCCTGTCGAAAACAACAAACTGCCGCTTGCAGGTTAATTCCGGCTTCTTCCCTTTTGTCTGCTCCAGTATCTTCTGGACGTTTTCAAACATTTGTCTGTCAATAATTGCTTTATGGTTGTTTTCAATGATAATCTGCTCGTGTTCTGGTACTTCACTTACCTTTTTTCCCGCAAAAAAGCTCTGCTCTGATTTATGCCTTATGACACTGCCAATATAGACAGGATTTTCCAGAATCCTTTTAATCGTCGAAAAATGCCATGATTTCAGTTCCTCCTCCGGATTCCTGTACACATTACCCGACCGGGCATACTGCTTCGGTGTCTGGACATGGTTTTCATACAACCATTTACATATTGTATAGCTGGAAATACCCTGACTGTACTGCCTGAATATCTCCCGTACAATCGGCGCTGTCTGTCCGCAAATCCTATAATTTGTACCACTTTCGTTCATCTGGTATCCGTATGGAATGGTAGCGGTACGATAAAATATCCCCTTTTCCTGCTTTATCCGAAAGGTACTTCCTACTTTCTTGGAAATATCCCTTGCGTACATCTCATGCATAAGGTTTTTAAGAGAAATAAGCAAAAGTTCTCTGCTGCAATTTGTATCAGCACTATCATACCTATCAACAACGGATATAAAGCGTACGCCTAAGAACGGAAACACCTTCTCAATATAATTCCCGGCTTCTATATACTCCCTTCCAAACCGGGATAAATCCTTGACAATCACACAGTCAATGATTCCCGCCTTCAAATCTGCTATCATCCGGCTAAATGCCGGACGTGAAAAATCTGTCCCTGTTTTCCCGTCATCAACATATTCTCTTACTATATTCAGGTCAGGACATCTGCTTACATATTCCTGTGCCAGCTTTCTTTGATTTCCTAAGGAATCGCTCCCTGTATAGTCACTGTCCACCGATAGCCTTAAATAATCTCCAACCTGATATACTTTGTCTGTTTTCTTTGTTTTAACATAGTTCTTTCTATATCTGTCCGCTGTCCTGGCCATTAATGCCCACCCCCTTCACAGATACCGGAATGTGCTAAGTAGGATTGCCTGCAATCCTACTTATAATTTTACATAAGATTTCGTATTCATCCTGATACTTAAAGGTAATCTCAATCCTTTTTTCTTCATAAACAGTAATTTTCTCCGCTAATGACAGAACAATACTTCTATCTAACGATGTGATATTTCCTTTTTTCGTAAATGTATCAATCCATTCATTCGCAAACAGCCCTTCTTTAAAAACTATTTCTATCTCCGCCTGCAATTTTCTGATTGTTTCCTCTATCTCTGCGGACTTATGAGCAAAGTTTTCTTTAAACTGCTCATATTCATCTATGGAAATAATCCCTGCCGCCAGATCTCTGTGCAAGGCCATTTCCACCTTCTTACACTGTTCCAGTTCTTGATACTTAGCAAGGATTTCCCGGTCATTCGCCACCACGTCATCATAACAGTTTTCACTCTCTTTAATTAAAGCCAAAAGTTCATCCAGTTTGACAACTTGTTCAATATGCCTTTTGATTGCATCCAGCAATATATCTTCTACCACTGATTGGTTTATACTGTGGCGGCTGCACCCTTTACCTTTATTATAAGTGGCGCATATATAGTATACGTTCTGTTTCGCTTTATATCGGTTGCAACGTCTGACCATGCTCCTGCCACATTCCCCGCAAAACATCAAGCCGGACAGCATGAACAGAGTTTCTTCGTCCGGGGATTTACGGGTGTCAAGATTTAAGAGTTTTGCCACATTTGCAAAATCTGCACTACTGATAATCGCTTCATGGGTATTTTCTTTTACCGCCCACTCTGTCTCCGGCTTTTCTATAACTTTATTCAGCTTATAATTGACTTTTTCTCGTTTTCCTTGTTCAAGCACACCTATATAAATCTTATTCTTTAATATGCGGTTAATAGATACCGCCGACCATTTTGCTTTTGCATTTTTCTGAAAACCGCATTTATAATTTCCTCCAATCTGTCTTTTATACTCGGAAGGAGCTGCTACACCAAGTTCATTGAGTTTTTCAGCGATTGCCGCCGAACTCATACCTTTTAATTTCCAGTCAAAAATCTTGCGTACAATCTCAGCCGCATATTCATCTGGTATGATTTTGCTCCTGTCTGTTTCCAGCTTTTTATAGCCGTATGCAACATGAGCGCCGATATACAGCCCGCTTTTACGCATAACCTCCTGATGGCTTCTCACTTTGCCGGATATATCCCGGCTATAATTATCATTTACAAAGTTTTTGACCGGAATCAACAGATTTACATCGCTTTGCGTGGCTGTCAGGCTGTCAAAATGATCCAGTACAGACACAAACCGAACATGATAAGACGGAAAAATTTTTTTCACATAGCGTCCAGAATCAATGTAATCACGTCCTAATCTTGACAAGTCCTTTACAATAACCATATTTACTTTACCATCGTAAATATCTTGGCACATACGCTGAAAACTTGGACGTTGAAAATTCAGTCCTGTAAATCCATCATCTATATAAATGTCATAAAGGATAACATTAGGCATAGATTCTATTGCTTTTAATATTAATGCCTTTTGATTGGCGATGCTGTTGCTTTCTTTCTTATCCTTACTTTCCCGCAGGTCTTCATCTTCCTTTGACAGACGCAGGTACACAGCAGCCATATAAGATATATATGAAATGTATTCACCCATACCGCTTCCTCCTAATTTTATAGTGCTGGCAAACCATAAAATCAGGGTTTCACATATGAATTTAGTCCTGAATATAGTCTAGCACAAGTCTACGCCTTTATTCAATGAAGAAATACACAATTTCATATGATGGTACTGGCAGTTTTCAAAATTAGCTCTTGCAGCCGCTCCGTAAGTGTGACCGTTGTATCTTCAAATACTATTTTGACGATGTATTCCCCATATCTATAGCAATACGGGTTTTTAATTTGTCTGAGATAGTCCTTTATCTGTTCATCCCGGTTTTTCCTTTTGTTTACTTCTACCTCTCTTATATCCGTAAGTTCTTCACTCTTCACCGTCTTTACATCTACATTCTTCATTTCTTCTATACTCAACATACATATACCTCTTTCAGTTTCCTACATTCCATTATATTGACATTTGCTTGTCCTATATGTATCCATGTTCCACATCACTCAAATATATTTTACATTGTCAAGTAATGAGTTTAATTTTGCACATAAAAAAGTGTCTTCGACACTTCAATTTATTTCCTTCTGGCGAAGGAATTTCCTATAAAGTAAAAAAGAATCCTGCCAGCAGGATTCTCCGCCTGCGGCGAGTCGCGACAGCGACATGCTCCCCCTCCGACGCAGTGCGATAATTGCTTTTTTACCATATGGGATATTCGGAGAACTTTCCTATATGGATTCGGGTGTCAAAAGGTCTTCCCGGCAGCGCCGCTTGGCAGATTGCACAAAAGAATATTGTGCAAGTGGCTTTTGTACGATGGAGAGGAGACTCAAAAATCGTGGAAGCCAATGCTGAACACGATTTTCGCCTTAAGAGGCTCATCGGAATGCTCCGTACAATCAAACGCGCACAAATTTTTTGTGCAATCTGCCAAGTGGCACTGCCGGGAAGACCTTTTGACACCCGAATCCTATATGACAAAAAAGCAGAAACTCTCTTGAATCTCTGCTCTCTTAGCTATTGCTTTCAATTATATAATACAAACTTCTCTATTTTGCTTACAACACCCTCTATAAACTATCTGTTTTTCCCCAGAACTTAGTGAATCAATAGGAATAAGTTCACCATTTTTTTGAAATAAAACAACTCATCAATCTTCATGTTTTCATACATGAGTTTAATGCATTTTTATTTTTCTTCCCTACGGTGCGGTTGGCAAGGACTACCTGTTCCGATACGTTCCCCCATGCGCACAGATGTCTCCCTCCCTGCCCTGCTGTCCGCCCAAATCCCGTCGTTCACGGTGAGAGTCCCCTTTTGAAAGCACAAAATAACCGTAGAACCGCCAAATTCAAAATACCCTTTTTCCTGCCCCTTTCTGACCTCTGCCGGCCCGTGAAGGTTTACAATCCTGCCGACCAGCATTGCTCCTACCTCCATCATAAGAACCACGCCAAAATTTTCGGTTTTAAGAAGAGAATACTGTCTCGCATTTTCCGCGTAAACCGGTACCGTTCCTGTAGCGACAGGGCGAACGGTGTGCAGAACACCCGGTATCCGCACAGTCTTTGTCCTCCGCCCATCTGCAATGTAGCAGAAATGGTGGTAATTGTCCACGGTCAGACGAAAAACCAAAAGAATACCTCCCCGGTAACGCTCTGCCAGCCGTTTGTTTTTTAACAGGCCCTCCAGCGTATAGACCACGTTCTTTACCTTAAAATGACTGTTTTCCGCAATCGGATAACAAGACAGTCTCCCATCGCAGGGACTTGCCAGCGCTTCCCCATCCTGCACAATCCGGCGTTTCTCCGGAAGAATTTTCCTGCAGAAAAAATCATTAAAGGAATTATATTCCCGCTTTTCGTAATCGTCCATACAGATCTTGTATTTCCGCACAAAAGGCCCAACCATATACGCAGATAGTCTGGTATTTAACAGAAGCCCTCCGATTTTAGAAAAAACAGGACTGGTAAGCGGCTTTAACAGCAATCTGCCGGGAAGCGTCCGGTAAAGTATATTCAGCATCCCCACTCCTTCCCTGCCAGCAAAAGGAACAGCGCCGCCGCCACAATCCCCGCGAAAAACGCCAGCCCTTTTCCTTTTAATTTGGGAAACGGCAGATCAATGATAAACAGCAGCCCCATAACCGCCAGTATAAGATGCAGAAGGGGAACAAAAATCCCAGCCGGAATCCATGTTCCAACCAGGCACATAACAGGCAGCACCACGGACGCGGCAGTAATCGGAAGCCCTCTGTAACAAGGTTTTTCTTCTGTTTCCCCTAAACGCCCCTGTGCCGTCACATTAAACTGCGCCAGCCGTATTACCCCACAGATACAGTACCACGCAATCACAAGCATTCCCGCCGCGCCGTTTACCCCCAGCGTAAAACATATAACCGAAGGAAAGACTCCAAAACACACAATATCACAAAGGGAATCAATCTGGATGCCAAACGCCTTCTCATCCTCCGTCCTGTCCGTTTTTTTCCTTGCAATCCGCCCGTCAAAGGCATCGCACAGGCCGGAAAATGCCAAACAGAATATAGCCTTTGTCTTCCTCCCGTGCAACCCCTCCATCATCCCCACTATGGAAACAAATAAACCAAAGTATGTCAGCCATACCGTATAATCATAAACTCCAAGCAGATTTATCTTTTTGTCCCTATTCTTCCGTTCCATATGTTCCGTTTCCTTTCATCAAACCATTGGGTCAAATCAGATAACGCAAAAATGTCGCTATCTCTCCCAGCACATAATGGATAATACACAGACCCCAGATATTCCCCTGCTTATGGTAGAAAATTCCCAAAATCCCCAATAGAAGGGATGCCGCCAGCATATACGGAAATCCATAGGCAATATGAAGGACGCCAAACACAAGGGCTGAAACTATAATTGACAAAATTCCGGCATATTTTCCCGTAAAAATACGGTTCAGGTTTTCCTGCATAACGCCCCTTGCCAAAAACTCCTGCAAAACAACGGTAAACGGATAAATGACATCCGCAAAAGTTCCTACGCTCCAATCCCAGAACGGGGCACCCTCCGGGAAAAATCCGGGCGCAATTCGTAAGATAATAACTTTTCCGACAACCAGCAGGACGCCTACCGCCAAAGTAATCGCAATATCCGGAACAAAGGTTTTCTTTGCATTTGTAATTTTCAATCCGATATCCCGGATGGAAAAGCTGGTCGTTTTCAGGATAATAAAGAACATAATAATGGAAATACCCTCGATAACCAAACTCATAACCTGTCCGGGCAGCTCCATATTCAGATGACACAACAGGCTCCAAAGGAACAGATATACACATACACAAATCATTAGTACGGAAAATACGGCGGAAGCCTCCCTTCGTTGCCTGTTGAGCTTTGCAACCTCCGTAACATCAGAGAAAACTACCACAATCCCTATCTTTTTTTCACCATCCTCTCCGTACAGGAAAGAGGAAGTAAGGCGGAATGATTTTAATTCCTGATTTTCCGCCTGATACACGGCTTCGCCGGTATGAGTATGTTCTTTGTCATAGACTGCATCCAAAACAAACTGATGAACTCCGTCATTGTTTCCATTATCCCGGTCATCCAAGAATACCTTGCCGTAATTCTTCCCGGACACATTTTCATCCACGCCAAGCATATTGCATCCCTTGTCATTGAGAAAGATAATTTTCCCATGCATGTCTACCACCAGGACACCATCATTCATATCCCGTAAAATCCGCGGAATAATCCCATTTTTTTCTACTGTCATATCATACCCACCCAATCATCAATACATCTGCAAATCCAAAGCAAGTCTAACCCTTTTGGGATTAGGATTATATCACACTATGCTTCCATTGTGGGCATATTGGGATGATTCGCATTTTTTACGGTATCATTTACTTTATACAGATCATAATACAGGTTGATTGGTCAATTGCAATCCGAGCTTCCCGTTTTGTAACCGACTTTCACATTTTGAAAGCGAGCTTCAAAATGTGTACCCGAAATTCCACTTTTGTAGCACGATTCCCGTTCCAAAAGACGATTTTGTGCTATACTCTCCTTATAGGGCTAAGCTAGTAATAAAGACATTTCTGCCATTTACTAATTTAGTCCTAATCTAAATCTAAATTATCAATATGTAATTGTTTACCTTCTCCCCTCCTTACGCTATACTAAAATTAGTAACTCATTGCTTTTAGGCACTTTGAGTCACATTACTGACATTTCTTTTTATTTTCTTTTGAATCGGCGCCGCCCAAATGAAAAATCAGAAATACTTTGCTGCAAAACTACATTTTTTCATTAGGACTAAATCGGTGGAAACCCTTGATTTTTCAATAGATTTTTCAACCTGTCATTATAATAACTCAAAGCCCTGCCGGCGTACACGCCCAGCCCAGCCCAAGTATATTCGCAATAATATTCGTAGAAATATACCCTTCTGCGGCATGCCCTTTCGGAATCCGCGGAAACATAAAAGAAATAAAAGGCCGGATTCCTCTCGCCAACTTTTCTATCAGACCGGAAGTCTTGGCAATTTCCATCAAGCCTACCCATAATGCCATAACGCCAATCATGGTAATGCACAAAGAAACCGCTTCCCCAGCCGAGTCCAATGCCGCATTGCTGACCTCCTTCATATTTCCTGTCGCCGCACCGTAAACCACTCCGATAATAATCATAAAAGCCCAAATATAATTTAGCATCACTGCCTCCGGAATAACATATAGTTAAACTTTATTCCATTCTATTTTATTTTTCTTCCTTATATGCAATTTTGGGCAAATTCCACCGGTACTTAATTGCCAAAAACCGCAGTACGACCACACTGGCTGCCCCTATTAGCATTGCCCCTTCTTCTCCTGCCCTCTCCCAAAAAAACACGCATACACAAGCCCCTAAAATAGAAGCGCTGGCATACACGTGTTTTACAAAAATATATGGCCGGTCTCCTGCCATCATATCCCGGAGCAAACCGCCCCCGACCCCTGTGATTGTTCCAAGGAATACCGGAAGGAAATAATTAATCCCCATGCCATTATCAAAGGCAGCCCTGACCCCTGCCACAGTAAATGCCCCTAAGCCCAGCGTATCCGCCAGCATTAGTATCTCCTGGAACTGCTGCCCCGAAATGGGATGGTGCCCTTTTTCTTTGGTCTGGCATTTCTTTTTCCTCCGCTGCCCGCGGAAATAAAAAACGGCAAAAACAAACACCGATATCAGCACCGCACCCAATGCAAATACCGGCTCCATAAATGCCTGCGGAGGAGCAATTCCAAGGATAATATCCCTGATAATCCCCCCTCCAACTGCAGTTACCATACCGAGAATCATTACTCCTAACATATCCATCTCTTTTCGGATAGCCGTCATTGCCCCCGAAAAGGCAAAAGCAACCGTTCCGATTAAATCAATTACAAAAAGCATATATTCCATATAAGTTTCCCTACCATTCCAACACGGCGCTCGCCCATGTCAAGCCTCCTCCGAATCCTGACATCACAATTTTATCCCCTTTTTCCAGCATCCCTTTCCGGTTCATTTCATCCAAAAGTATCGGTACACTGGCCGCCGAAATATTTCCACAATGGTCAAGGCTTACCGGAAACTTTTCCATGTCAGCCTTCAACCTCTTTGCTACCGCCTGAAGGATTCTGATATTTGCCTGATGAAGCACAAAATATTTGATATCCCCTGTTTCCAGCCCTGCCAGCTCCAAAACTTTCTGAATAGATGCCGGAACTGTATTTACTGCGAATTTATATACTTCCTGCCCATTCATGGATACATAAGAAGGTATAAATGGATTTTCTATGAGCGGATTGTTGTTCCTTCTTCCAAGGCAGCTTAACACCTTTCCCTTCCGGCCGTCAGAGCCTTGCTCAAAAGCCAGAATCCCTCCGGCCGCCTTATCCTCCGCTTTCCCTTTTTCAAAAGCGCGTACCACTGCCGCACCCGCTCCATCGCCAAAAAGTACACAAGTGCTTCTATCCTTCCAATCCATGATTTTTGACAAAGTTTCTGCGCCCAAAACAAGCGCCGTTTTATAGATGCCGGACTGTAAATAAGCATGTGCTGTGTGAAGTGCAAACATAAACCCGGCACAAGCTGCATTTATGTCAAACGCCACTGCATTTACCGCCCCTAGAATCTCCTGCACTTCGCAGGAAGTAGATGGCGTAACGTAATCTCCGGTAATGGTACCGACTATGAGCAAATCCACCTCTTCCGCGCCAATCCCCGCATCCTGCATTGCCCGCATTCCCGCCTCCGCCGCCATAGAAGCCGTCGTCTCATCCTTTGCCAGATGTCTTTCCCTTATCCCGGTACGGCTGGAAATCCATTCATCCGACGTGTCTACAACTTTTGACAAATCTTCGTTTGTCACTATTTGCTCCGGAAGGCAGCTTCCTGTTCCGGTTATCCTCGTTATCACACTATTTTTCATTTTTTCCCGTTCCTATCGCAAAAGTAAGCTCCGCCACAACTGCCACCGCGCCATCCACATAGGCCGTTGCTTTCCCCTGTCCAATTGGACCCTTTACCTTGACAATCTCCGTTTCCAATGTCAGCACATCCCCCGGCACTACTTTTCTCTTAAATTTTGCAGATTGAATAGCGCCAAAGTATGCCGTTTTCCCCCGAAAATCAGGCTGGCTCAATATCGCTACCGCTCCTGTCTGCGCCAATGCCTCTACAATCAGCACCCCCGGCATTACAGGTTCTTCCGGGAAATGTCCTGCAAAATACGGTTCGTTATAAGACACGCATTTTTTCCCCACAGCCCTTATCCCCGGTTCCAGCTCTTCTATTGTATCAATCAGCAAAAAAGGCTGTCTATGAGGAATAATATCCATAATTTCCTTTGTTGTCAATAACGGCATATTTTATTTGCCTCCGTCCTCATATTTTTCTATAATCAATGTGGCATTATGCCCGCCGAACCCTAAGGAATTGGAAAGGGCATATCGGAAGTCACCTTCCACCGCTTCTTTACAATAATCCAAATCACATTCTTCATCGGGAACCTGATAGCCCACTGTCTGGTGGATATAGCCTTCGCATAGTTCCTTCACGCAAGTTATAAACTCCACGGCTCCGGCCGCACCCAGCAAATGGCCTACCATTGATTTGGTAGAGTTTATTTTCAGCCGCTTTGCCCTCTCCCCAAATACTTTTTTGATTGCCCTTGTCTCAAACAAATCATTATGATGGGTACTGGTGCCATGCGCATTGATATATGTAATATCCTCTACTCCTATCCCTGCGTCTTTCATTGCAAATTCCATAGCTTTCGCTGCACCTTCCCCGTCTTCCGCCGGAGATGTGATGTGATACGCATCCGCCGTACAGCCATACCCTACGACTTCTGCATAAATCTTTGCCCCTCTCTTCTTTGCATGCTCCAATTCTTCCAGTACAACAACTGCAGCACCTTCCCCCATAACAAAGCCGCTTCTTTCTTTGTCAAAAGGAATAGAGCATCTATACTTATCCTGAGAAGAAGTCAGTGCCGTAAGTGCTGTAAATCCGGCAATCCCAATAGGGGTTATGCTGCTTTCCGTTCCTCCGGCCAACATAGCTTCCGCCTCTCCGTATTGTATGCTTCTAAATGCTTCTCCAATAGAATTGGTTCCCGTAGCACAAGCCGTTACCACATTGATATTCTTTCCTTTTAAGCCAAGCTGTATCGACACATTCCCCGATGCCATATTGCTAATCATCATAGGCACTAAAAGAGGTCCCACACGTCCCGGCCCTTTTTCCAACAGTTTTACATGTTCTCTTTCCACTGCCTGCAAAGAACCGGTTCCCGACCCTATGGAGACTCCTATCCGAAAAGGGTCTTCCTTTTCCATATCTATCCCTGAATCAGCCATTGCTTCCTTGGCTGCTGCCACCGCATATTGGCTAAAAAGCTCCATTCGTTTTGCCGCTTTGAAGTCCATATAATTTTTCCCCTCAAAACCCTTCACTTCTGCGGCAAGCTGGCATTTATATTCCGATGCATCGAACTTAGTAATGGTATCAAACCCTATTTTCCCTTGCTTTACGCTATCCCAAAATTCATCCACGCTTAAACCAATAGGCGTAATGGCTCCCATTCCGGTTATTACGACTCTCCTGCCCATTTTTTCCTCCCGTTTCTCTTGCTTTGCTTCCTTTTCATATATTCTGTCTCTTTTCATAATCTGAAACATGAATTTACCGGAAATCCCGCAATATCTTTTAAATTGCCATCCCACCGTCCACAGAAATGACCTGGCCGGTGATATATGACGCCTTATCGCTGGCTAGAAATGCTGCTGCTTCTGCTATATCTTTCGTACTTCCTGCCCTTTTTAAAGGTATCTGCGCAAGTATCGCTTCCTTTGCTGCACCGCTCATCGCTTCCGTCATATCTGTCTCAATATAGCCCGGAGCCAAAGCATTTACCGTAATGTTCCTGCTGGCCAGTTCCTTCGCCATACTTTTTGTCAATCCGATTACCCCTGCCTTGGATGCCGCATAATTTGCCTGCCCGGCATTTCCAAGCACTCCCGAAACCGAAGAAAGGTTAATGATTCTCCCACTCCTCTGTTTTAAAAAAGGCCGGTACATATGTTTTATGGTATTAAAAGTTCCTTTTAAATTCGTTGCAATAACTGCATCAAAATCCGCTTCCGGCATCTTAATCATCAAATTGTCTTTTGTAATCCCTGCGTTGTTCACAAGAATATCTATATGGCCGAACATAGCTATCATATCACTTATCATTTTTCCGCAAGCCTCATAGTCCTCCACGGAACATTGCACTGCTGCCGCCCTTCTGCCCATAGACTCAATTTCCGCCACTACTTCGGCTGCCTTTTGGGCAGAACCGTTATAATTTACAATAACATCCGCCCCGTACCCGGCAAACGTCAATGCAATTTCCCGTCCAATCCCTCTGCCCGCACCGGTTATCAGGGCCACTTTCCCTTCCAGCATAATTATTCTCCTTTTAAGGCAGAAAGCTTCTCCAAGTCTTCCACCTTTTCTATATTCAACGTCTTAACTTCTTTATTTATTCTACGCATAAAACCGGACAGCGTCTTTCCTGGCCCTATTTCTACAAAAATGTCCACCCCATCCGCTATCATACGTTCCACACTCTGCTGCCACCTAACCGGAGAAGAAACCTGACGCACCAGCAAAGGTTTTACCTGTTCTTTATCCATAACATAATCTGCCGTTACATTGGACAAATACGGAATACGGATATCGCAAACCGTTGCCTGATTTAAAACATGGCCCAGTTTTTCGCCGGCATCCTCCAACATGCAGGAATGAAACGGGCCACTGACATTTAATGGAACGCATCTTTTCGCTCCCGCCTCCTTCAACGCCTGTACTGCCCTTTCCGCTGCATCGGATTCCCCTGTAATGACTATCTGGCCGGGGCAATTATAATTTGCAATGCTGATAACGCCTTCCGTCTTGGCACAGACCTCTTCTATCACCGCTGTATCCAGCCCAAGCACTGCAACCATCGCCCCGCCTTCCGGAACTGCTTCCTGCATATAAATGCCTCTTTTCCTTACCACCTTAAAGACATCTTCTGCGCTCATCACCCCGGCTGCCGTTATGGCCCCATATTCCCCAAGGCTTAAACCAGCCGTCACATCCGGCTTATATCCTCTTTCTTCTATCGCTTTTAAAATAGCAACTTCCATTGCCAACATGGCTATCTGTGTATACTCCGTAATATTTATTTTATCATTTTCTTCAAAACACAAGGCTGCCACGTCCAATCCGGAAACGTTAGATGCCAATTCAAACACCTCTTTGCTTACCAGAATCTGCTCGTAAAAGTCCTTGCCCATTCCAATATATTGCGCCCCTTGTCCGGGGAAAATAAATGCTGTTTTTCCCATAATTTTTTCCTATCTATTATTTCCAATAATTTCCAATGGACGGTTTTACCATTGTTTATTCAACAATGTTTCCGCCTGCACTATAATATCATGAATAATATCTTTACAGCTTTTTTCTTCTTTAATCAAACCGGCAATCTGCCCTGCCATAATGCTTCCGTTTGTTATATCGCCATCCATAACGGCCTTTCGGAGCGAACCAAGCGTAAGCTGTTCCAATTCTTCAAAAGGAACCCCCTGCTGCTCCAACTTCAAATATTCTCTTGTCATTTTATTGCGGATGGAACGAATCGGATGCCCATGACTCCTGCCCGTCACCTCGGAATCAATGTCCTTTGCCCCGATAATTTTCTGTTTATAATTACTATGTACTATGGATTCTTTTGCCGTAACAAAAACGGTTCCCATCTGCACAGCTTCGGCGCCAAGCATTATAGATGCCGCAAACCCCCTGCCGTCAGCAATGCCTCCCGCAGCCACTACCGGAACGTTGACCGCATCTGCCACCTGAGGTACCAGTGTCATTGTTGTTGCCTCTCCAATATGGCCACCCGATTCCATGCCTTCCGCAATCACCGCATCCGCCCCCGCACGCTCCATCAACTTCGCCATTGCAACGCTGGCTACTACAGGGATAACCTTAACTCCGGCATTTTTCCACATCTCCATAAATTTGCCTGGATTTCCGGCTCCGGTTGTCACTACTTTAACGCCCTCTTCGACGACCGCTTTCGCCACCTCTTCCGCATTTGGGTTCAGCAGCATAATGTTAACCCCCACCGGCTTATCCGTCAGTTTCTTGGCTTCCCGTATCTGCTCCCTGACAATTTCCGGCGGTGCGCTGGCTGCGCCAATCAATCCAAGCCCTCCGGCTTCCGATACGGCCGCCGCAAGATGATATTCCGCCACCCATGCCATTCCGCCCTGTATCACCGGATATTCAATTCCCAACAATTCGGTTATTCTCGTTTTCATTTCCTTCTCTCCATCCTGCTTCGGCCTTTTGCCAGATGGGGCTATTATGCCCACAAAAGGCTATCCCCGGCAATCCGTCTTATGCCTCTACTCCCTTGCTTTTCATATATTCAATCACTGCCCCTACCGTCGTTATCTGCTCCAAATCCTCCGAAGGGATTTCAATTTTATATTCCTCTTCAAATGCCATAACCAGTTCAAACAAATCGAGGGAATCTACCCCTAAATCATCTTTAAACGAAGAATCCTCCGTGATTTCTACCCCATCTAAATTTAATTGTTCTTGAATGATTTCTTTTACTCTTTCTAACATTGTATTTTCTCCTGTTCTAATTATATTTCAAATATTTTGATATTCAAAGTATATGATTTCACTTTCCGTTTGTCAACAGGTTTTTTTATTCCTCGTCCAAAAGCATCCGGTAAACCTCTCTCTTTCCAATCCCCCTGTCTTTAGCTGCCAGCTTCATTGCCTCTTTCCTGTCTATGCCCTGGCTTTCATAATACTTCATATGTTCCTTAATCGGCATCTCTTTCCACTCCAAAGCTGCCTCTTCCCTTTTTTCCTCCGGGCTCTTCCCCTGAATGACCAGCACGTATTCCCCTCTCGGTTCATTCTCCTCATGAAATCCTACGGCTTCTTCCAAAGTTGTGGGCATTACCGTTTCAAATTTCTTTGTCAGTTCACGGCATACTGCCATTTTCCTGTTTCCCAGTATATCCAGCAGCTCCCGCAATGTTTTCCTCAAATGGTGCGGAGCCTCATAAATAATTATCGTCCGGCTTTCCTTTATCAACTCCTCCAACACAGCCTTCCGTTCCTTCTTATCCGATGGCAGAAAACCTTCAAAGCAAAACCTTCTTGTACTCAATCCTGATAAAGTCAATGCTGTTATACAAGCTGCTGCCCCCGGCAAAGATGTTGTCCGGATCCCCGCTTCCTGGCAGAGCGCAACCAAAACCTCCCCCGGGTCTGAAATCGCCGGCGTACCCGCATCTGTAATCAATGCTACGTTTTTCCCTTCCTGCATAAGCCCTATTAAATAATGGGCTTTCTCCACCTTGTTGTATTCATGATAGCTTGTCATCGGAGTCTTTATCTGAAAATGATTCAAAAGTTTTATACTATTCCTTGTATCTTCCGCCGCTATTATATCCACACTTTGCAGCGTTTCCAACACCCGTAATGTCATATCTTCCAGATTCCCGATCGGTGTTGCGCATAAATACAGCATCCCAGCCATATGTCACCTCATTCCATATCCCGGCAGGCTGCCCCATGCAGCTATGCCATCCCTCTTTTTCAGTATCCGTATATCTCATAGATTTCCGGCATATAAATGCCTGGTTCTTTATAAACAATCAACGGCTTTTCTACCGTCATCCGCGGTTTCCCTCCCCGCTTCGCTTCTATTAAAACCATATTCGGTTCTTTATCCGCAAAAGGATATACTAGCCGCATCCTTTTCGGCTCCAATTTGTACCGGCATAAGAGAACCATTATTTCAGCCAGTCGGAAAGGCCTGTGAACCAGAAAAAAATTCCCTCCCGGGCAAAGCAATTTCGCCGTCTGTCCAATAACATCTTCCAATGTACACAATATTTCATGCCTTGCTATCGCTTTTGGCGCCTCCGGATTCGTCAGCCCATGTTGCCCAATCATATATGGAGGGTTACATGTAACAACATCAAAAGAAGCAGCGCCGAATAACGTCCCTGCCTCCTTAATATCCCCTTGCACAATCCGAATCCTCTCCTCCAGCCCGTTCAAGGCTACGCTGCGCCTTGCCATATCGGCGCTTTCTTCTTGTATCTCCAAACCGGTCAAATGAAACGCCTTTGTCTTTGCTTCCATAAGAATGGGGATAATCCCCGTGCCGGTTCCCAAATCCAGCACTTTATCCCCTTCTTTCGCCCTTGCGAAGCCGGATAAAAGAACGGCATCCATTCCGAAACAAAATTTTTCCGGGTTTTGGATAATCCGGTAACCGTTCCGTTGCAATTCATCCAATCTCTCGTTTTCCTTAAGGTTAATTGTCATCCAGCTTCGATTTTCCTTCCTGTTTTTCCAGCTTTTCCAGCTTCTTCAGCTCTTCGTCGTTTACTTCTACCCTTGTATTTTTATGCTTCCTTCTGAACCTAAGCTGGCTTACCTTATATTCCTGTATCTCCTTTTCATCGTCCTTTTCGATGATGACCTTCACCAGCTGTCTTAGGACATTCACGCTATGGACTGCCCCTTTGTATCCGTCATCGGTAGTCACATAATCCCCCACATTGGGCAATCTGCGGTTTAAATCCTCATATGTTTCCTCTTCATTTTTCAAACAGCACATCAACCGTCCGCAAACGCCCGATATTTTTGTCGGGTTTAAAGATAAGTTCTGCTCTTTCGCCATTTTAATAGAAACAGGGATAAATTCCGAAAGGTATGTGTGGCAGCACAAAGCCCTGCCGCAAATGCCAATGCCTCCTACTATCTTTGTTTCATCCCTTACTCCAATCTGGCGCAATTCAATCCTTGTCTTGAACACCGATGCCAAATCTTTCACCAGTTCCCGGAAATCAATCCTTCCGTCTGCCGTAAAATAAAACAAAACTTTATTATTGTCAAAAGTATACTCCGCATCGATAAGCTTCATTTCCAAATTATGCTTCTTAATCTTTTCAAGGCATATTTTAAATGCATCTTTTTCTTTCCCTTTATTGGCTGCTTCCTGCTCACTGTCTTTTTGTGTGGCAATACGGAGAACCGGTTTTAACGGCTGGACTACTTTGTCGTCCTCCACCTCTTTGACACCGCCCACTACGGTTCCGTATTCAATTCCTCTGGCAGTTTCCACTATCACATGGTCACCTTTTTTTATATTCAAACGGCCCGGGTCGAAAAAATATATTTTCCCGGCTGTCCGGAAACGTACTCCAATCACTTTTACCATAATCTATCAACCTCACGAATTTTCTTTTATAGTTAATAACAGCAGTTCCATTGTCAAATCAAAATTCACATTGGCTTTCAACCGCTGTTTTGACTTTTCCAACGCATTAATTACCGTTTCAATGCCTTCATATGTGCTTCTGTCCGCCACCCTTCTAATATACTGTATTTCTTCCCTAAAAATCAAGTGGTTTGCATCGTTTGTCGCCTTAAACAAAAGCACATCCCGATACCAGATGGCAAGAATATCAAAATAATCATTCACATCCAGTTTATACTCATTGATTTTTTTGATAGCAGCCACAATTTCGCTGATTTCCATCTCATTTATATATTTTAAAAGAGTCACTGCCTCTTCTTTTACATTGTCAAATTCCTCGCTGGAAGCGAGCATTTTGGCCTTGCCCACATTTCCCCTGGCAAAAGCCACACAAATATCCGCCTTATAATCGGGTATCCGCATCGTTTCCATCAAAAATTTTTTCACTTGGCTATCTCTTACAGGCTTCATATTCAACGCCACACACCGGCTCAAAATCGTAGGGAGCAGCGACTCCATATTGGTAGTCAAAATAAGGATAACCGTATATTCCGGCGGTTCTTCAAGGGTCTTTAGCAAAGCATTCTGCGCTTGTACCGTCATCTTTTCCCCTTCATTTATAATATATACCTTCCGCGGGCTGCTATACGGCTTAATGGCAACATCTCCATTAATTTGAGAACGGATATCCTCCACGCCAATGCTTCCCGGCTTCTCATGGGTTACATAAATAACATCCGGCTGGTTTTTACCCGCCATCTGTATACAGGAATGGCATTCCCCACAAGGTTCTGCCATACCCAAAGATATTCCCGTCTTTTCGCATTGCAGCGCCGATGCAAAAATCTTTGCAATAAATTCCTTTCCAGAGTTCTTCTCCCCGTTCAAAATATATGCATGAGACACCTTATTCGTCTTCAATGCATTTTGAAGGTGTTCTTTTATCTGCTCCTGCCCTATAATATCTGCAAATTTAGCCATCTATAAACCTCCTTAGGTGAAAATATCCAAGAGCAACCCCCTGATTTCACCTATCTTGTTAAGTATACTCAAATTATCCTTCTCGTCTTTTACCAGTTCCTGCGCCAATTCATCCAATTTTGCATCCACAAGCCGGACAATCCCGTATACCCTGTGGCGCCCCCGCCTATCCAAAAAGTTCTCTCTTGAAAAAGAATGGGAACGGTTCACAATTTCATTCAAAAAGTCTTTTACCAACCCCCTATATCTCCTCATATCCTTTATATTGCGATGTTTTGCCAGTTTATCCCCCTGCATCGTAATTTCTTCCATAAGGGAAGTTAATCTTGCCTGTAGTTCCTGTTCTTCGATATGGCTGACCAATGTAAATTTAAATGCTCCATCCGCTTGCTGCTGTTGAACTGGCTGCTCTACCTGCATCGGCTTATTTATCTGATTAACCTTTATATCCATATAGCCCCTCCTATCGGGTATTTCCTTCTCGCAGCAATGCGGCAATATAATGTTTAATCTCTTCTATACATTTTTCCAAATCTTCATTGAGAAACCGTATGCCTATTTCAGCTGCCGCCACTTTTTCTTCGCTAAAATCCCCGCAATCAGCAAGATAACGCCTGCACATTTCTTCATATTTCGGGAAATCCTGCGCTTTTTCCCTGTCCAATGCCCGCTGCAGCCGCAAACCGTCATCCACCTCTATCAGAACCGGTACTACTCTTTCTTTCCCAAAAAAACTGCGCAAATTATTGTAAGCTTCCAATGTGCCGATTATCCCATAATTCTTATGGTTTAAATCAATTCTCCCATCGTCCACCATAAAATATTTCCATAAGCCATAATATGTATCATAGACCCTCTCTTCTATGATTTTTCCGGCCTCACGGAACTTACGGTATTCCTCTTCATTGGTAAAAAAATATTCAACGCCGTTCTTCTCCCCATCCCGTATCGGCCTGGTGGTATAAGGAACTAAAGTGCATAGCCCCAGCTCCTTATCCATCATCAGCCTTTTAAAAACAGTATCTTTCCCGGTAGAACTTTTTCCCATGAAGCAGATAATCTTTCCCATCCGTATCCTAAACCTCAATTACACGTATCATATTTGTATTTCCGGCTACCCCTAAAGGAACTCCGGCGGTCAGCACTGCCACATCGCCTTTCTTTACATATCCGGCATCCTCTACCGCCCGCGTTGACTGCTCAAATAAATCATCCGCGCTTTCTTCTTTTTCGATAAGGATTGGCACAACCCCCCATGCCAGATTCAACTGCCTGCATACCCTTGGATTCACCGCACAGGCAATCACCGGGCAACATGGTTTATACTTTGAAATCATCCCTGCTGTAAATCCGGACATGGTTACCGTAATAATAGCCGCCGCACCCAAATCCGAAGCTGTCGTACATGTAGCATGGGAAATCGCCGCCGTTACGTCCGGGGTAACCGTGCTTATCCTCTTCTTCATACGGCCGGTATAGTCAATATCCTGCTCTGTGCGCTCCGCAATCTTTGCCATAGTCTTTACAGCCTCTACGGGATACATCCCTGCCGCACTTTCACCGGAAAGCATAATCGCCGTAGTGCCATCATAAATCGCATTGGCAATATCGGTAACCTCCGCCCTCGTAGGCCTTGGATTCTTTATCATGGATTCCAACATCTGGGTCGCCGTAATTACGTGCTTTCCTTGTTCTTCTGCCAACTTTATCATTTTTTTCTGCAATACCGGCACTTCCTCCAAAGGAATCTCCACACCCATATCGCCTCTTGCTACCATAATACCGTCGGATACGGACAAAATTTCTTCCAAGTTCTGGATACCCTGCATATTTTCAATTTTTGCAATCACCTTCATCATGCTGTTATGCTCTTCCAGAATCTTCCTTACTTCCAAAATATCTTCCTTACACCGCACAAAAGAAGCTGCTAGGAAATCATACCCCATTTCACATCCAAAAATAATATCCGCCCTGTCCGTATCGTTAATATACGGCATAGATAAAATCGCATTGGGCACATTTACGCCTTTATGATTGGAAACCCATCCGCCGTTAATTACCGAACAAATGATTTCTTCCCCACATATTTCGTCTACTGACATTTCAATCAGCCCATCGTCAATCAGGATGGACATTCCTTCCTTAATATCATTTTTTAAGTTTTTATAAGTGATGGATGCCTTGGAAGAATCCCCCATAATTTCTTCCGTCGTCAATATAAATTTTTGCCCCTCTTTCAATTCGGCCTTCCCGCCCTCAAAATCCCGAAGCCTGATTTCCGGCCCTTTTGTATCGAGCAGAGTAGCCACCGGAAGTTTTAATTCCCCGCTTATCTTTAATACCCTCGCAAATTTTTTCTTATGCTCCTCATGGCTCCCGTGGGAAAAATTGAATCGAGCCACATCCATGCCAGCCAGCATCAACTCCCTCAATTTATCTTCACTTTCGCTTGCCGGCCCTATCGTACAAATTATTTTTGTTTTTCTCATCTTGATTACACTCCTCCATTTATAGATTAGCTATCTTATTTTTGACCTTTTTTACTGCCAACATCTTACTATCTTTCTGCCCTCATTGCCCTTTCAGTACCTTGATATATCCATTTTCAACACCTTGTATCGAAAAATGTGCTTCATGATAAGCCAAAAGCAACCGGATGATTTCTTTATCCAGCCGTTCCCCCGGAACTGCCAACGGTATTCCCGGAGGGTACAGGTTAATGAACTCTGCTACTATTTTCCCCCCGCATTCCTGTATTCTAACGTTTTCCGCTTCCCCATCATATGCCTGCCAAATCGGCATTACCGTATTCTTCTTTCTATCTGCTTTTAAGTGCATCTGCCCTTTCTTCCCGGTTCCACTTATGGCTATATTGCCGGCAAAGATATCTTTATCTATTTCCAGCAATGCATGACTCAGCCTGTCCAGCCCCTCTTTGCCATCCATCATGGAAAGAATTGCCAACGCATAGTTCCCCTCTGCCATCTCCATTTGCAGATGGTATCTTTCTTTTAAAATATTATATAGCTGTAGACCTGTCAGTTCCCGTCCTGCTGTAAAAATCACGAGTTTACAAGGGTCAGCATAAACTTTTCGCCCTTGCATGGAAAATTCCGTCTTTCCTATTCTTATATAACTGCATCCATTTAATTCTTCCGCCAGCCTATCCCTATATTCTTTAACCCTTGCCAGCCTTTTTTCCCCTTCTTTTTCAAGCATATCCAAGCAACTGCTTATGGATGCCATTAATACATAGGACGGGCTGCTTGTCTGATAAATCCTCAAATATCTTTCTAATCTGTCTTTGTCGATGTATTCCCCATTTATATGCAGAAGTGCGGTTTGAGTCATAGAGGGCAATGTTTTATGCAGACTCTGTATAATGATATCCGCCCCTTGTTTGACTGCGCTCTCCGGATAACCCTCATAAAATCCAAAATGAGCCCCATGTGCTTCATCTACAATCAACGGCTTTCCATATTTATGGGCAATATCTGCTATACTCCTGATATCCGACACAATCCCTTCATAAGTAGGGGAAGTTATCATAACCGCTTCTATCCCCGGTTGTTCCCGTAAGCTTTTTTCCACAGACTCTGGGGATATATCCGCCGCAATCCCGCATATTCCCCAAATATCCGGATAAAGGTAGGATACCTCCAGTCCATTCAGATATACTCCATGATATACCGATTTGTGGCAATTCCTAGCCATCAATATTCGGCCACCTTTTCTTACCCCCGCAGAAATGGCACTCAAAATCCCACCGGTACTCCCATTAACCAAAAAAAATGTCTTCTCTGAGCCAAATAGTTTGGCTGCCCGCTCCTGTTCTTCCTTTAAAATTCCATTGGGTTGATGGAGATTATCAAACCCGTCAATCTCTGTAATATCCAAGCTATACGTTTTTGCCAAAATACCATCCGCCGACTCTGCACTTCTCTTATGTCCCGGCATATGAAACGGGTAATAATCCGACTCTCTATATTCTTCTAAGTGCCTATATAATTCTCCCACACCTTTATCCCTGATATTGTACTGTCATCCCGTTCCTGCCATGAAGAGATGCCCCTGTTTTCTTCTTCGGCATATATCTGCCATGTTCTTTATGGAATTTCATTGTTTCCAACAAAGAACAATATTTATCCGCCGCTGTTACTATCCATGCCTCGCGGCATTGGGGAGGAACCAGCGTCAATGGCCACATATGCTTCTTAATAATATCTTTTTCCCTCTCTGTCAATTTATATTCTTTCGATGCATTCCTTAACGCAATGCCCGGATGATAAAACCCATGAAGCCGCTTTATATCCCTATGATACTTATCGTGCCAGTCATAAAGGAAATAATCATGAAGCAACGCCCCTCTTACCAAGTCTCGCTGATTGCAGGATATATTCAGTTTGCGGCTAATGGCAAGGCTATAAATTGCCACATTGATGCAATGGCTATTCACTGTCATATTCCCATGCTGGATATATTCCTTTGTTTTTACGAAATTATCAGAAGTAAGTATATCGCTTCCATATTCTTTCAGCAGCCCATTCCATTCCTTCTGTTTTTCAAAAAATTTCCTGAATTTTTCCCTTTCTTTTTCTTTTACCCGCTTTTTTCTCATTTTGCTATCCATACCCCTTCTATAATGCTATAAATTCTAAGCTGTAAAATTCCTGTTTTAAAAATATCCTCTATTTTTAATAATAACATACAACCGGGAATCCGGTATATACATATTCATAAATTATTTTTGCATTTTCAAACGGAAGATTAATGCATCCATGAGAGCCATTGGTCAAATATATTTCCCCACCAAACGAACTCCTCCACGTGGCGTCATGCATCCCTATATTCCCGTTAAAAGGCATCCAATAAGACACAGGGGTTTCATAATTGCTTCCCCTAAGAACCGCATTCCTCGTCTTATATGTTAGTCCAAATACTCCCGCCGGAGTAGTCCATCCCCTCGCCATATTCCCTGATACAAAATCACTTTCCAAAATCATTTTCCCATCTACATAAAGATAGAGATGTTGACTCCCTAAATCAATTTCTACATAGGTATCCCCTATATCCCTATCCCCAGGCTGGGCTGCTGTAAAGCTATATTCCGGTCTTTTTTCTATAGTTTCCCCCTTTTTCAATATTTTTATCAGTTCATCCCCTTCTGTATCCTTATCCGTTTTCCATCCGTATGCTCCACTTTTCAGCTCCACTTCTCTGCCATCCGTTGTATGGAATATCCTGTTTTTCCCATATGTATCATATTTTTTTGCCTGCTCGGCTACGAAATCTTTTATTGCCTCTTCATCCAGAGACACCTGATTATCATCAATGATTATCCAATTATGGATAATATCTGCATCCACGACTACTTCATTCCCATTCCAATCATAAATAACTTTTGAATTTACATATTTGTTGGCTCTATCCTTTACTTCTACTAATTCTTCATTATCCTCTTCTACTTTTGCCGTTTTATAGCATCCATTTTCTTCTAAATCTACTTTTAATTCCAGTGCATCCAATGCATCCTTCAAGGTTTCCTTGACTTTACTTTTTACTACTTCCGTTCCGGCATCCGCGCCTACTATGACATATTCTTTTTCCTCCTCTGAATATGTCAGATAAGCGTCCTTCGCCTTCCTAATATTCTTCGCCTGAAAAAAAGCTAATTCCTTTATTTTATTTTCTAAAGCATCTTCATCATATTTGACCGCCCAAGGAAAAGTATAATTATATTCCTTAAAAAAACATAAAAACCATAACTCTGGTTTCTGCTCTTTTTTAATCCTTATCAAAGTGTCATCCAATAAAAATTTCATATTAATTTCTTCAGGTAAAATCTTATCGCTTACATCCTCCCTACCCGAAATCTCTAATGAATAGCTGTCCATTTTAGTATAAAGTATTCCTTCTGCCTCTATAGGTGTTTTATAGCTAAAATCTTCCCCTCCTATTATCGTATTGTAATAATAATGGTCTTCAAAGTACAGTGAAATGCCTATATAAGTTATCACAGTTAAAACTAGCAGTGAAACAATCGCTGCGAGCCCTAATTTCACCCATAACTGTTTTTTCCCTTTCATATTTCATCCTCCTAATATATTGGGTGAATGCTACATAATTAGTATATGATTAATATTCCTGAAATTGCAGTGAAAAATTTTTCCATAATCCAATTTATTTTATCATCTATCATTTGTTAAGTCAAAAAAACGATTGTTCCAGATTCATTATCTAAAACAACCGTTCCGCATGAGACATCGGGGATTCGAACCCCGGACAACTTGATTAAAAGTCAAGTGCTCTACCAACTGAGCTAATATCCCATATATTATGCCGCTGTTTTTTCAAATACAATCAACAACAAGCATATTTTTTAAACCACACACTAATATTATAAAAATAATGCCCAGAACCGGAATCGAACCAGTGACACGAGGATTTTCAGTCCTCTGCTCT
>CAJUSR010000029.1 GCA_910588855.1 uncultured Kineothrix sp.
TTATAAATTCGTTATAAAAGATTTGCAACTATTGTGCTTACAGAATCAAGAGCATAAATAAAGACCGCAGCCGGGAATCTAAAAACAGGTTCCCGGTTCTTTTTTTGCCCTAAAATGTAAAATTTTTGTTAATATGATTAAAAAGTCCTTTACAAAACGTCACTGGCACTGCCGAACAGTCTTTTTGATACCCAAATCTTATCATGGAGTGGAGTAGATTCATCTTCCCCTACTTGCTGTGCTTACCCGATGCGCGTTCTGTGCGCCCTATAGCGGCAGCCACATACTCCCTCTTCGCCGCAGTGTGATAAGTTCTTTTTACCATATGGGAAAAAGAAAAGGGCTGCCTGTGCAGCCCAGTTCCGAAAATAGTGTACGTTAAAAACATATTTATTTGCCCAACGGGAAATTGCCCTCAATCCCTTGATATGCAAAGTTCCTATAGGGGATGCGCACACTATTGATATGTTTATATTTGTTCTAAAGCTTTGCGGACATTACCTGCAGTTGCTTCCAAAGCTTTTTTAGCCTGCTCGCGGGTGCAGCCGCTTTCCAGCATTACGATGGCATCGGGTACCTGCATGCCGGTTTCGGTCAGCGTCCGATGAGCGGTTTCTTTATCGGCTCCGGTAATGGCGGAGATGATGTTAGTAGCACGGACTACCAGTTTTTCGTTAGTAGGCTGAACCTGTACCATATAATTCTGATAAACTTTTCCAAGCTTTATCATAGTTCCGGTAGACAGCATATTAGCTACCATTTTTTGTGCAGTGCCCGCTTTCATACGTGTGGAGCCGCTAATGACCTCGGCGCCCACAATGGGGGCAATGGAGATTTGGGCAACCTTTGCCATTTCGCTATCGCCGTTGCATGTGATAGATATGGTTAAGGCGCCAAGCTGATTGCCATATTCCAGAGCGGAAATAGTGTAAGGGGTACGGCCGCTTGCGGCAATGCCGATGACGCAGTCGTCTGGGGTCAATTCTACGTTTTTCAAATCTTCAATGGCTAACTCTTTGGAGTCTTCAGCCCCTTCTACGGCACGGTACATGGCATCGGAACCGCCTGCCAGAAGGCCGAATGCACGCTCTGCCGGCACGCTGTAGGTTGGAGTTAACTCAATAGCATCCAAAGTTCCCATACGGCCGGAGGTTCCTGCCCCACAGTAGATGATGCGTCCGCCTTTGGCGAAGCGTTCGGCAATGGCATCCACTGCTTTGGCAATCTGAGGAAGCTCTTTTTCTACAGCATCCGCTACTTTTTTGTCTTCCTGATTAATTAAGGTTACTACACCAAGAGAATCCAATTGGTCAATCTGCCGGGTGGCTTCATTGACCGTTTCTGTTGTAAGACCATCTATTTTTACCATGATTATACTCCTTATGTTTCATTCTTGTTTCGCTTTCCTGCTCGAGGATTATCGTGGAATGAATCTCCCAAACGGTTATTCCCGTGTCTTTAACCCCTCTACCAGCTTCCGGGTACTGCGGATATTGCTTTCTAATTCCGGGAGATCCTTCTGGACGGCCCCAAGATAAAGCAGATCCCCCATGAGAAGAGAAGTATGAAGGGATGTAAATGCACCGATTCGCACAACTGCTTCTTGATTGGGTACCAGAAGAGAAAGGTCTGCCAGCCTGCGCAGAGGTGATTCTTCACGGCGCGTGATAGCAAGGATAGGCGTTTGCCTTTCGCGGGCAATCTGGCAAGAATATAAAATTTCTCTGGACTGTCCGCTGTAAGAAAATGCGATGACCAAATCACGGGCATCAATATAGTGAAAAAATTCCACGCACATATTGATGTCGAAATAGTAATCGGCATTGTAGTCGGCACGCTTCAGCTTGTGGAACAAATCGTAAGCAGGAAGCATGGATGCGCCGATGCCTAGAAGATAGATGCGGCGCGCATTGCGGACCTTGCAGATGGCCTGTTCCAAAGCTTCGTAGTCTAACTGGTAGAAGAAGTCTTTGGTTGCCCCGTTTATGAGGCCTTCCAGCTTCCCTGAAAGAGTCTGCAGACTATCTTGCGTATTGATAATGGGATCGACTGTTGCATTCCAGTCATCGTCCTGCGAGTTGGCGGCAGCCAGGGCCATCTTAAAACTCGAAAGACCGTCAAAGCCAAGATTCTGTACGTAGCGGATAATGGAAGCGGCAGAAACGCCGCTTCCATTCGCCAAATCTTGTGCTGTCATACCAAGAGAATGGAAGGCATTGGCGAGTATAAAATCTGAAATCCGTTTTTCTGCCTTGCTCATGTGCATGTACTTTTCACGTATCTTGAGTTTGATGTTTTCCATAGTTGCCTCCGTCTCTGCCTGTCGAACGGCTGCCTGCCGAACTGCAGCAGTTTCCTTAAAATGTATTTTTAACGCTTATATATGAAGTTGCCGGATAAACCCTACAGATAATTCAGGATGGACTGATCCGATTCGTTGGGAATCATCTGAGCGGTTACCGGAATGCCTTTCCCAATTATTTCCTTTATCTGTGCAATATCAGTATCGTTTAATTCTACGGATTTCTTAATAGGGCGGGAACCTTCATGTTTCGCTACATTGCCTACATTGATGGCGCGGATTTCTACGCCGGCAGCAACCAAAGCGGCCATATCGCCCACATTTTTGGTAATCAAAAAGACTTTTTCTCCGTCATATGTCTTTTCGGCGAATTTCTCGATGGCCCGGTTCTTGGAAAGGATGGACAATTTTACACCGGCGGGTTTTGCCATCTTTAATGCAGCTATAATCATTTCGTCCTTTACAGCGGCATCGTTAACCACCACAATACGGGTGGCGCCCACAGTGTTAGTCCATACCATAGCTACCTGGCCATGAATCAAACGTTCATCGACTCTTGCATGTATGATTGCCATTTGAAAAACCTCCTGTTTTAATCTAATTCGATTTCATCGTCATCATCGCCTGCGGCGAAATCGGACGTCTTCTCAAAATATATTATCTGCTCTTTGCCGGAAGCCGCAATCTGCTGTGCCAAAGCGGCAGCATTGTCTACGGAGTCGCGGCTCATATAAGCCTCTAAAAGCATGGGCAAATTGCTTCCGGCGACAATCTCCAGATTTTTGCATTTGCTCATGGAGAGTTGTGTGGAAATATTAAAGGGTGTTCCGCCGCGCAAGTCTGTCATGACCAGTATGCCATTTCCGCCATCAAGCTTTGCGGCAGAGGCGAGGATTGTCTCGCCTAGCTCTTCTCCGGACTGGGAACCTTCAAAGTCAATGGCTTCCAGCGCTTCCGTAGCTCCTGCCAGAAGCTCCAATGCATTGACAAGGCCAGTAGCGAAATGCCCATGCCCGGTTACGATGATTCCTATCATATAAGCGACCTCCTAACTTTAGTTTAGAACAAACCTGCCAATCCGGTAAGGACATTCTGAAGATTACCTAGCACCATACCCAGAATGATTAGGATAAAAATCAGACGGGTAGAATTTACTTTCTTTTTCCCGAGCAGCCAGTAGGACAGCATTACGATAGCCAGCGGCAGCAGGGAGGGCAGGATTTTGTCGAACATATCCTGTAAAGCAAAGGTTACTTCGCCAAAAGCAAAAGTTAAGTTGGTTTTGTAGTTGACTACGGAAGGAATCAAAGCGCCTACCACGGTCAAACCCAAAATGCTGGCTGCTTCAGTGATGGGAGCGATTCGATCTGCGAAGCCTTCCGCCAGTTTACGGCCGGAGTTATAACCGATATAAGTAAATTTGTAACGTGCAAACAATATTGCGGCACAAGCTATCAAAGGAACAAAAAGGCCTACAGGATTACCTTGCAGAGCAATGTAAGCTGCGATAGAGAATACGATAGCCCGGTAGATAGCAATAAACAGAGTATCGCCTACGCCGGCGAAGGGCCCCATAAGCCCGGTCTTGATGCTGACAACGGCTTCTTCGGATTCGATGCCCAGTTCTTCTTCCAGAGCCATATCCGCACCGACGATTAGATGAGACATCTGCTGGGAAGTATTGAAATAACCAAGATGCATCTTTAAGGCACGTTTCATTGCTTCCGGATTATCTCCATAGAGCCGTTTCAGGACGGGCATCATGACATAGGCATAGCCCAAGCCCTGCATTTTTTCGTAGTTCCAGCCAAACTGTAATGCAAACAGATTGCGGAAGTAAACTTTGTTGATGTCCTGTTTGGTTAATTTTTTCTGGTTACCCATCAATTTCTACCTCCTCGTCATCTTCAATTGCTGCTCCGGCTACAGCCGCAGCTCTATTGTTGGTTCTTGCCAAGTGCATGCCTGCAAAAGCTATACCTGCCAAAGCTGCTGCCATTACGGTATAGTTGCCGCCGCCATAAGCGATTAGAACAAAACCGATTACAAAATAATACCAATATTTTTTAATGGGCAGATAGCGCATCAGGATTGCCATACCCATAGCAGGGAGGAGTGCGCCAGCAGTTTTAAGTCCGGTCATGAACCATGCAGGGATAAATGCATTGATGCTTTCAACCACTGCTTGCCCGAATATCAGACCGATAGCTACGGGGATAACGCGGGAAAGAGCCCAAGGGATTAGCCCCATAAGATTCGCGCGTTCAACGCCGCGCCAGTTGCCGTTTTCTGCACAACGGTCTGCATAATGCTGGAAGAAAGAGTTAGCCATTCTGCCCAAAATATCCATCTGGGTCAGTAGAAGACCAATGGGGATTGCTAAACCGATGCCATACTCTGCGCCTTGCCCGGAAATGATGGCATAAGCTGTTCCCATAATTGCTCCGGAAAGGTAGTCAGGCACCGTCGCGCCGCCGTAAGTGGCAACACCAAGAGTCATGAGCTGCAAGGTCGCCCCGACCGTAAGGCCAAGAGCAAGATCCCCTAACAATAAACCGGTGAAAGTTGCTGCGAATAACGGTGTGTAAATACCACATTGGATGGAAATCTGGTCTGTAACCGCTACGATGGTATACAGAATCAGAAGTAAAATGATGCCGATAGAAATCTCCGTCATTTAGGATACCTCCTTAAGTGTTTTTTTGCAAATTTTTTTCATAAGCGCTTATACTTGTATCTTAACATAAATGAAATATAATTTCAATATAAATTACAAAATTATATTTTATGAAATATTATTCAAAAAATCAGACAATAAAATAATAAATGAAATAATACAAACAAAATAATGAGCATATAAAATAAAATGTGCGCATTATATTATAAAATTTTATTGTTTTTAGATATCATTTGATAATGATATGGGTGGATGAGAGGAAAACGGACAGGGCCGAAAGATTTCAATGTAACGATATTTCATCGCAACCATATTTTTTGTAACAATATTTCATGTTATAGAGACATCTGGCATGCAATGTTTCAAAATATCTCAAAATTTATTGGATAGAAATGGAAAGAAAATGAAAGAGATGGAAAGACAAGCCTTAGGAATCTGCAGATTCTTTTAATAGCCGTTCAAAAAGCAGACCGGCAAAAATCCAGCAGGGAAGGTAGTCCAGGCGGATGACTTTTTTCACATTCCATTTAGAATGCCCGTAATCCCATGGGCACAGTTCACGGCGCATCAAAAGGGAGCCGGTGATAAATTCGCCGGTGAAGATAAGCAGCGCGTAAGAAAGGCCCCGTACCAGGAAATGCCGGTTCCTCAAAAGCCGACAGACAGGGGCAAGAAAAGCAGCCATACCATATATAGGGAACATCCATACGGAAGTCTTCCCGTTTAGGGTAAATTCTCTCCGGCGGAAAGAACTAAGGGCGGTAAATGTAATTTCCAGACACCAGCCAAGGATGCCGCAATGAATAAAGTTATGCAATATTTTTCTCATGGAAATATTATTTCCGTTTTTTTAAAAGATATACAATTTGACGCCCTAATCCTATAAGGATTCGAGTGTCAAAAGGTCTGCCCGGCTGTGCCACCCTAATCCTATAAAAAATAAAATCCCCCGCTGCAAGCAACGGAGGACTGATTCCTGTTTCGCTATTCTTCTTCCTCTACTACAACCGCCGCTTCCGCCGCATCGAAAGCAGTAATCATGACAGGGCCGTAAGTAGGCGTTTTGTATATGGGGGTTTCTGAGTCGAAGGCGGTAAAATAAACGTAATTGGATGTCATGCTTATATTGGAAAAGTTGCCTTCTGCCACAATTTCCACATTGCTGCCGTCAGTGTACATGCGTTTGAGGGCAGGTTCGGTTTTAGAATTTTTCTGGTAATAAATATAATCCCCTAAAATATTGAAAGCATCGACCCGGTCTTTTGTCAGCACTTCAACAGAGTTTTCCGCAGGGAAGTAGCGGCATAGGCGGTAGTTATTGGCAACGTCCATATAATAGAAAACACCGTTATGGTAGATGGGGTTCCAGACATCCCCGGTCCATACGATGGAAATGGAATCATTGGCTGTATTCAGGGAATAGAGATAATGATTGTCCTGGGTACCGCTGAAATACATCATCCCGTTTACAATGCAGGAAGGGTCGACCAGATAGTCCGCCAGAAGGACGTCTTCCGATTTATCGATTTTAATTTTATAAAGTTCCGTACCGTTTGTGTTTTGGTTGCTGAAATTCTGATAAAACAGATAGTTTCCGCAAAGCTGCAAAGTGATGGCATTCCCCCTTTTGAGGCACTGGACGTCTTTGCCGTTCAGTTTGCTGCGGAATATGCCGTAGTTACGCTGCACGTAGCTCTCCCCTTTTTTGGCGCTGTCCATATAATAGTACAAATAATTGGAATCCGCGTTGATGGAAGTGACGCGGGAGGTGCTTAACTTTTTGATATCGGTTTCGTCCGGCAGCATGGAATACAGGCAGCCATCATCATAAAGATTGGAAAAGTAAATAACGCCTTCCGATTCACAGAAAAGCCCGCCGTTATACAGATTGCCTGCCGTGTTCCCGGTGACATACCCTTCGTTCATTTTTACTCTTTGGGAGAACAGCATATACACAGTTACGGCGATAAAAGCAAGCCCTCCTATCGCACTGAAAACAATCGTTTTTGTTTTTGCATTCATTTGCTCAACCTCGCTTAAGATAAATATTTTCAACAGCAGAAACTGTTATGTTCCATCAAATTATAAGCCTTAATCCACTTGCTATCAAGTGGGTTTTGTTATAAGATTAAATAAATTAAAAGGAGCGGCAATTTGCGCCAATAAGAGGTAAGGAAAAAGAAAGGTTGCCGCAGATGCAAATGGCAGGATTGGTCTGCTGCAAAGCAGGCGGCAGTAATGATAAAGGATAGCTGGAAAGGGATCGGAAAGATGGACTTGATGGAGTTAAGGGAGCAGATTGACAGTATTGACAAACAGATTGTGGAGCTGTACGAGCAGCGGATGGACATTTCCAGGCAGGTGGCGGAGTACAAGCTTGGAACGGGGAAAAAAGTTTTCGATAAGGAAAGAGAAGAAGAGAAGCTTAGAAAGGTAAAGTCCATGACCCATAACGACTTTAACAGCCACGGGATTGCGGAACTGTTTGAGCAGATTATGTCCATGAGCCGGAAGCTGCAATATCAGACTTTGACAGAAAAAGGAAGCATAGGAAGGCTGCCCTTCATTGGTGTGGACAGGTTGGATAAAGAGATGGCGCGTGTGGTGTTCCCGGGGGCGGAGGGCGCCTATACGCAGGCGGCAATGGAGCAGTATTTTGGGGAAAACGTAAACAGCTTTCATGTGGATACGTTCCGGGATGCCATGATAGCCATTGACGAAGGG
Organism: uncultured Kineothrix sp.; assembly: GCA_910588855.1. Classification (GTDB taxonomy): domain Bacteria; phylum Bacillota; class Clostridia; order Lachnospirales; family Lachnospiraceae; genus Kineothrix. The sequence continues at coordinate 7,704 of CAJUSR010000029.1, forward strand.
AGTGCGGATTATGCGGTGCTTCCTATTGAAAATTCTACGGCAGGCATCGTAAATGAAATCTACGATATGCTGGTGGAGTTTGAGAACTATATTGTTGGAGAACAGATTATTAAGATTGAGCATTGCCTGATGGCGGTGCCGGGAACGAGGATAGAGGATATCAAAACTGTTTATTCCCATCCCCAATCGTTGATGCAGAGCGCAAGATTTTTGCAGGGGCATACTTCATGGAAACAGGTTGGCATGAATAACAATGCGTTTGCAGCAAGGAAAGTGGCGGAGGATAAGGATAAGACGCAGGCAGCGATAGCCGGCATCCACGCGGCGAAAACATATGGGTTGGAAATATTGGAAAAGGGCATCAACCAGTCCGTTACCAATTCCACCCGTTTTATTGTGGTTACCACCCGGAAAATATTTTTAAAAGATGCGGGGAAAGTGAGCATTTGTTTTGAGCTGCCCCATGAAAGCGGGTCGCTGTACCATATGCTTTCCCATTTTATCTATAATAACCTGAACATGAATAAAATCGAAAGCAGACCGATAGAGGACAGGAATTGGGAATACCGTTTCTTTATTGATTTTGACGGAAACCTTGCCGACGGGGCGGTAAAAAATGCTTTGCGGGGGCTTAGGGAAGAGGCCCGGAATATGAGGATTTTGGGCAACTATTAAGTGGGTTTTGCGCCGGAACCGGAAGAATGAAAATATGGAAGAATGGAAATATGGAGGGGTGAAAAGATGGAAGAAAGGAGGGGGATGCGATGAGGGAAAAGGAACTGATTATTTACCGGGATTTTGAGGATGGCGGGCTGCTGTCCGACATGGTGCAGTTGATGGAATCCTTTAAGGAACGGGAAGAAAACAGGATGGTGTTGTACCGTTGTATCCACCGGCTTTTGGAAATGGCGGGGCATCATGGCTTCTATGGGAATCTGTGGCATTGTTATTTGACGAATCTGTTAGTAAATAATGAAAACAGTTACAGCAAGGCGTGTGAAATCCGCGGGGAAGTGGCCGGAACAATAAATCAGGCGGCGCTTCATGATATTGCTGTCTTTAAAGAATGGTTTGACTATGATTTTACGGAATGGATGGATAAATGGAAAGCTCCGGAGCTTGGTTTCGCGCTTCATTATGATGGCTGCGAACAGGGGAGCAAGGTATATAACACCCGGATTTGTAAGCGGATTTGCGATTTGGCGGTGCGGTTGGCACAGAGCCGTTCCCCGGAAGAAATGAAAGCCATTTTGACAGAATTTTACAAAGAATACGGGGTGGGAAAATTTGGCCTGCATAAAGCGTTCCGTATTGTGCATGACGATAGCGGGGTCAACATCGTACCCATATTAAAGATTGCCCATGTGCATTTGGATGATTTGGTGGGCTATGAAATCCCGAAGCAAAAGCTGATAGAAAATACGGAAGCTTTTGTGGAAGGGAGAAAAGCGAATAACTGCCTGCTGTTTGGCGATGCGGGCACGGGCAAATCTTCCAGCATCAAAGCCATTGCCAATGCGTATTATGACAGAGGGCTGCGTATTATTGAGGTATACAAACACCAGTTCAAGGATTTGAACGATGTGATAGCCCAGGTGAAGAACCGCAACTATAAATTTATCATCTATATGGATGACTTAAGCTTTGAGGAGTTTGAAATTGAATATAAATATTTAAAAGCCGTAATCGAAGGCGGTTTGGAAAAGAAACCGGAAAATGTGCTGATTTATGCCACATCCAACAGAAGGCATCTGATAAAAGAAACTTTTGCGGATAAGGAGGGGCGCAGGGATCAGCTTCATTCCAGCGATACCGTACAGGAAAAGCTGTCTTTGGTATCCCGCTTTGGTGTGACGATTTTCTTCTGTGCGCCGGATAAGCGTCAGTTTCAGGAAATTGTCAGTACTTTGGCGGAAAGAAGCGGCATAGGGATGCCTAAGGAGGAGCTTCTTTTGGAGGCGAACAAATGGGAGCTTTCCCACGGCGGGCTTTCCGGCCGGACGGCGCAGCAGTTTATCGACTATCTATTAGGGAAAGGCGGGGGATGGAATGAAAACATTTGCAGCAATTGATGCGGGGTCATTTGAATTGTCCATGAAGATATTTGAAATATCTCCGAAATCCGGCATGCACGAAATCGACCATATCCGGCATCGGATAGACCTGGGAACGGAGACGTATGCTACCGGGAAGATGGCATATGAAAGGGTGGATGAATTATGCCGCTATCTGAATGAATTTACCAAAATCATGAAAGGCTATAAGGTATCGGAGTATAAAGCCTACGGCACAAGCGCCATCCGCGAGACGGAGAATACGGCGATTATTTTGGATCAGATACGCCAGCGCACCGGGATAAATGTGGAGGTACTCAGCAATTCGGAGCAACGCTTTTTGGGATATAAGGCCATTGCGTTTAAAGGGGAGGCTTTCAACAAATTTATTGAAAAGGGAACGGCGATTGTGGATATCGGAGGGGGAAGCATACAGATTTCCCTGTTTGATAAAGATAAGCTGGTGGCGACCCAGAATATGCGTCTTGGGGTGCTGCGCCTGAGGGAAATATTGAGCCATTTGGATGTGGGAAAAGCGCAATATGACGCTATTCTTACGGAAATGATAAGTTCCCAGCTTTCGGTATTCAAAAAGTTATATCTGAAGGATAGGCAGATTACCAATATTATTGTTGTGGACGATTATATCAATGCGCTGGTGCAGAAAAAGTTTTTTTCGGACAAGGTGGGGGAACATGTGGATGTCAAAACTTTCCAAAAGCTAATGAAGCTGGCAGGGGAGAAAACATCTCAGGAACTGACGCGTATATTCGATATGCCTCAGGAGAGCATCGACTTGCTTTACATATCCTATGTGCTGCTTAAGCGTATCATTGAAGTGATGAATGCAGAGATGCTTTGGGCTCCGGGTATGACTTTGTGCGATGGTATGGCGTATGAATATGCGCAGGAGAATAAAATTGTCCTGCCGGAGCATGATTTTGAACAGGATATTATCGCCTGCGCCCAGAATATCAGCAAACGCTATATGGGCAGCAAGAAGAGAGGGGAAACGCTGGAGAAAATTGCTTTGACTATTTTTGACAGTATGAAGAAAGTACATGGCCTTGGGCAGAGGGATCGGCTGCTGCTGCGGCTGGCTACGCTGCTGCATGACTGCGGCAAATATATCAGTATGGCAAACTTGGGCGAATGCTCCTACAGCATTATAATGGCGACGGAAATCATAGGGCTTTCCCATATGGAAAGAGAAATTGTGGCAAACGTAGTGAAGTTTAACCATGAAGAATTTGAGTATTATGATGTGTCAAAGGCATCTACCCTGGATCAGGAATCCTATCTGAGGATTGCCAAACTGACAGCAATCTTAAGGGTGGCGAACGGGCTGGACAGAAGCCATAAACAGAAATTCAAAGATGTCAAAACCATATTAAAGGATGATGTCTTAACGATTACCGTGGATACGAAGGAAGATATTACCCTTGAAAAAGGGATGTTTAACCATAGGGCGGATTTTTTTGAAGAGGTGTACAGCGTGAAACCGGTAATCAAACAGAAAAGAAGTTTGTGATGGAGGATAGAAGGGCTATGAATGGAAAGGAAATGGATAAAAAAAACGGGGAAATCACATTTTCGGATCCCAAATATTATACCAATCGGGAGTTAAGCTGGATTTTATTCAACAAAAGAGTGCTTAGTGAGGCGAGGGATAAACAGATACCGCTTTTTGAACGGTTAAAATTTTTAAGCATTACGGCTTCTAATTTGGATGAGTTTTTTATGATACGGGTAGCGTCCTTAAAGGATATGGTCCATGCGGGCTATACGAAACCAGATATTGCCGGGCTGAAGCCATCGGAGCAGTTGAAGGAATTGAATGAGGCGACCCATGAATTGGTGAATCTGCAGTATAGTACATACAACCGTTCCCTGCTGCCGCTTCTTTTGTCCAATGGATTGCGTCTCGTGGAGCATTACGAGAATCTGACGGCAAAGGAAATCGCTTATGTGGATAAGTATTTTGCAGAAAATGTATATCCGGTTTTAACGCCTATGGCCGTGGATTCTTCCCGCCCGTTCCCGTTGATTCGGAATAAATCCCTGAATATTGGGGCCCTTGTCAGGAAGAAAGACGGAAAGGAAGGGAAGGCTGGCAAAGAGGGAAAGATTGGAAAAGAAGGCAAGGAGGGGAAAGGCGGAAAAGAAGGGAAAGCGGAATTGGAATTTGCAACCGTCCAGGTTCCCAGCGTCCTGCCGCGGATAATACCCATCCCGTCGGAAAAAGAAGGGGAAAAGGTAGTTATCCTGTTGGAGGAAATCATTGAAAGGAATATCGATAAGCTGTTTTTGAATTACCATATCGTATGTACCAGCCCCTTCCGTATTATGCGGAATGCCGATTTGACGATTGAAGAGGATGAAGCGGAGGATTTGCTGAAGGAAATCGAAAAACAGTTAAAGAAAAGGCAGTGGGGGCAGGCTATCCGACTGGAAGTGGAGAGCGGCATCGACAAAAGGCTGTTAAAGATTATCAAGGACGATTTATGTATAGAAGGGGAAGACATTTTCCAGATTGACGGACCATTGGATTTGACTTTTTTAATGAAGATGTATGGGATGGACGGATTCGGGCATTTGAAAGAAACGGAATACCTGCCGCCTCAGCCGGTGCCCGGGCTTTCGGAAGACTATAATATATTTGATGAAATAAGGAAAGGGGATATCCTTTTGCACCACCCTTACCAAAGCTTTATGCCGGTGGTGGATTTTATAAAGACAGCGGCAAAAGACCCGGATGTATTGGCAATTAAACAGACTTTATACCGTGTCAGCGGCAACTCGCCCATTATTGCAGCCCTGGCTTTGGCGGCAGAAAACGGGAAACAGGTATCGGTGCTGGTGGAATTAAAGGCCCGTTTTGATGAGGAAAATAATATCGTATGGGCAAAGATGCTGGAAAAAGCGGGCTGCCACGTTATTTACGGTCTGGTTGGATTGAAAACCCACAGTAAGATTACGCTGGTAGTACGGAAGGAAGAGGATGGTATCCGCCGTTATGTCCATTTAGGGACAGGAAATTATAACGACGCTACGGCAAAGCTTTATACGGATGTGGGGATGTTCACATGCAGCAGGCTGATTGGAGAGGATGCCACGGCGGTATTTAATATGCTTTCCGGCTATTCGGAGCCTCGCGCATGGAATAAGCTGGCGCTTGCCCCGCTATGGCTCAAAGACAGGTTCCTTTATATGATAGCCAGGGAGAAAGATTATGCAAAGGCAGGCAGGCCGGCGCAGATTATTGCAAAAATGAATTCCCTTTGCGATAAAGACATTATTGAGGCTTTATATGAAGCCAGTGCGGCGGGAGTGAAAATCCAGCTGATTATCCGCGGCATATGCTGCCTGAAGGTAGGGGTTCCGGGTGTCAGCGAGAATATCAGCGTCCGTTCCATCGTGGGCAATTTTTTGGAGCATAGCCGTATTTTTTACTTTGAAAATGACGGTTCCCCGGAAATATACTGTGCCAGCGCCGATTGGATGCCCCGTAACCTGGAGCGCAGGGTAGAAATCCTCTTTCCGGTGGAGGAGCCTAAGCTGAAGGAAAAACTGCTGCATATTCTGGAAGGGGAATTAAAAGATACCGTGAAGGCGCATGTGTTGAAACCGGACGGAAGCTATGATAAAGTAGACAGGCGGGGCAAAGCCGTTTATAATTCCCAGCTGGAGTTTTCCCTGGAGGCGAAAGCGGCAGCGAAATCGATGAAAAATACGGTAAATGACCGCGTATTCATACCGGAGATACATCATGAATAGAGAAAAAAGGCAAAATGGGAATCAAAAGGGAGAGCGTATCATTCTGGCATCGGCATCGCCCAGAAGGAAAGAGCTTTTGACGCAGATAGGGGTTGCCTATGAGGTAATGCCTAGTAATGCGGAGGAAAAAACGAAAAAGGAATTGCCGGAAGATATCGTCTGTGAGCTTTCTTTGCGGAAAGCAGAGGATATCGGCATCCGGCTGGAACAAAAGGGGGAGGACGACTATACTGTAATCGGTGCGGATACGGTGGTGTCCTTTCAAGGTACGGTGATGGGCAAGCCAAAGGATGAAAAAGATGCCTGCAGGATGCTTGCTATGCTGCAGGGCAATGTACACCAGGTGTATACCGGTGTGACGTTGTATATAAAGCGGGCAGGGCAGCCCGCCGGGCGCCGCACTTTTTATGAGAAGACGGACGTATCCATGTATCCCATGTCGATGGAGGAAATAGAAGCCTATACGGCAACCGGGGAGCCTATGGACAAGGCAGGGGCGTATGCCATCCAGGGGGGATGCGCCGCGTATATAAAAGGGATTTGCGGAGACTATAACAATGTGGTAGGCTTGCCGGTAGGTAGGATTTATCAGGAGTTGAGGCAAAAGCACCACAGGAATGAGGTAAAAAATGATTCGATTAATAGCAAGTGATATTGACGGTACATTGATTAAAGATTCTACACCGGACTTATATCCGGAAATGGAAGCGGCAGTGGAAGAATTGGCAAGGCGGGGGATTATATTCTGTGCGGCCAGCGGAAGGCAGTATCACAGTATAAGGAACGTGTTCCGCAATATAAAGGAAGATATCGTATATATTGCGGAAAACGGGGCTCAGATAAGATACAAAGAAAAGGATATCCGTGTATCCCCGATGAAACGTGAATATGTGGAAGCCATTATCCGGCAGATTAGGGAAGAGCATAAGTCTTGCGACATTGTGGCATCTACGCCTAACGGCAGCTTTATAGAAAGCAATAACAAGGAATTTATCGATTTGCTTACCTATGGCTACCGCAATAAATTCACATTAGTAAAAGATGTATTGGAAGAGGATGCGGAATTTGTCAAAATAGCCGTATACCAGAAAGAAAGCATTTTGGAATTAGGGGAAAAGATATTGGTTCCGGAATGGAAAGATAAAGTAAAGGTATGCATATCCGGCAATGAATGGGTGGACTTTATGGACTTGTCCGTGGATAAGGGAAAAGCCCTTGCTTTTATACAGGAATATTTCCATATATCGAAGGAAGAGACGATGGTGTTTGGGGATAACGATAACGATGTAGGAATGATGAAAGCCGCAGAGGAAAGCTATGCGGTGGAGACGGCAAGGGAAGAGGTAAAAGCGGCAGCAAAACATATTTGCCCGTCTTATCTGGAAAAAGGTGTATATCGGGTTGTAAAAGACTTGATTCTTACGTAAGGGCGGTATATATTGTAAGTAATAGTTAATAGGGGTTACGGAAGTTTAAGTTGATGGAAGTTAATAGAAGATTTGGCAAGTGGATTGGCTTCGCAATAACGAGATTGCCGTGAACGGAAAGGAGGATGGTAGATGCACGAATATGATGATGCGGTTTTGGCATGTTTTTTGAAAAAACAAAGGCAGCTTTTCCCGGAAGATGTAGCCGAGACGCCGGAGGAAGCGGAAGCGTTTTTGGAAGACTGCATGGCTGTCGTAGCCGGCTCGGTACGTGAAGTATGGGAATACTTCGACGAGGCAGGCATTGACCTGGAAGGCGCAGACGAGGAGGAAATCCTGAATGCAGATGAAGTGTTCGATATCGGTGACGGAAGATACTTGATAGTGGAGGGATGACCTCCACTATTTGTAACATAAGATAATTGTGCTTTTGTTCTTTGAAGGGGTGATGGAAGATGAACAAAAAGGGGAGCAGCTTGCTGGAAACCCGGAGATGGAACCGTGTATTGATTAAGAATATGATATTCCGTACTGAGAATGCGACCAGAACGGGGATTGCAGAGGCATTGGGATTGACGTTGCCTACCATAACAACCAGTGTCAATGAAATGTTGTCGGAGGGGATTCTGGAAGAAATCCCGATGGCAGAAAATAATTTAGTGAATGCAATGGGGCGGAAACCTACGTCTATTGCCTTTCGGGCGGATACGGCATGCGCAATTGGGGTGGAGCTTGGCCCATATGCGATAAGTGCCGTATTGTTAAATATGAGAGGAAAAGTGGTGGCTTCCTCCGAGGAGGAGTCCGGTGCAGAAGATTATTACCAGATGTTAAAAAATATTGAAGAACAGATCCGTAAGTTGATGAAGTTTGCGGAAGAAAAGCGTTTTCTCGGTGTGGGAATCGGGCTGCCGGGTTTTATTGACTGCGGGAGCGGAGTGATAAGAAGCAACCTTAGGCAGGAATGGGTAGGAAAGCATTTGGCGGAGGATTTGCAAGGGATTCTGAATGTGCCTGTAATCATTGATAATAACGTAAGAATACGCGCAATAGGATATGAGATGAGTTCCCGTAGGATTAAGGCAGATACATTTGCTTATTTATTCGTGTCCAAAGGGGTTGCCTGCCCGCTCATGGTGAAAAATGACATTATATCGGGATGTACTTCTGGGGCAGGAGAGTTGGGGCGTACTATCATAAGCTTTTATCAGGATGGGAAAAACATTCAGAAAACAGTGGACGATGTAGGGAGCGAACGGGCAATTTTTGAAAAGTGCCAGGAGAAGCTTCTTCAAGGGGCGGCCCCAAAGCTGAAGAAGATTCTGGACGAGAAAGGGCGTTTGACGATACAGGATATTTTGGATGCCCAGCAAAGCGGTGATGCGGATGTGGCTCAGGTAATGGATGAAGCCATTGGTTATTTGGGAGTGGCTTTGGCAAATGTAGTCAATTTGATTAATCCCGGTTTTGTTGTGGTGGATGGTTATATTATGAAGGCAAAACCCAATAGGGAAAAACTGTTATGTGCGGCAAAGGCAAATTTTTATGGGCTGAATGAAGAGGAAGTGCAGATTTTCTTTCAGCCGTTTGATTCCGGTTGGGGCGCAAAGGGAGCGGCTTATTTTGCTATCAGCAAGTTATTTTTAGAATGTTAAAGGCCGTTTAAGGGAGTGGAAAAAGGTAGAATAATTAGTTGGGGATATACTCTTGTTCATAGTGCTATGCGGATTTTTTTGGTGAATCTGCATAGTTTTTTAATGTACTTTTAGTAGATATGCTTCTTGATTAGATATGCCCTGTTGGGTATAATCAATTTATTAAAAGTTTTAAGTAATTGTGTGGGAAGAGAGGAGGGATAGCATAATTTGTATATTTTTTTACCATATAGGAAATTCCTTCGGGTTTCCCATATGGTAAAAAGCAATTATCGCACTGTGGCGGAGGGGAAACATGTCGCTGCCGCGACCCGCCGCAGGTGGAGAATCCTGCAAGCAGGATCCTTTTTTATCCACCATATTATTAAAAGTTTTAATAAACTAAGCAAATCAATCAGGGAGGTAAGAGGATGGGTACTCAAAAAAAGAGAAAAGAAGCGACAGAGGCTCAATATTGGCTTTACAGTGTGGGGAATTTTCCGAATAACATCATATTTTTGATGGTCGGAACATATATCACCTATTTTTATACGAATATTTTGCAGATTCCGGCTGTAATGGCAGGCACCATTTTTATGGTGGCGCGTTTGGTGGATGCTGTAACAGATCCGATTATGGGGATGATTGTTGACAGGACAAATACGAAATTGGGGAAATACCGCCCCTTTATTATAGCAGGAGCCCCTTTTTTGGGGATTATGTTTGTCCTGTTGTTTACCGCTCCGAATTTTTCCGCATCCGGAAAGATAGCGTATGCTTTTGTAACTTATATTATTTATTCTTTGGCCTGGACGATTGTACAGATTCCGCAGTTGGCGCTTCCTGCCATGCTGACAAATGATTTGGCTAAAAGGACAAGGATACAGGCCATTTTTCAGGCGTTCGGTTCCATTGCCGCCTTGGTCGTTTCGGCATGGGCGCTGCCCATATTAAATGCATTAGGCGGGCAGGAAGATGCTGGCGCATGGATGAAGTTTACAATAATCTTCGGTGCAATATCTGCGGTATTGTTTATCCTGTCTGCAATGTCTGTGAAAGATGTGGATGTCTATAATCCCGATATGAAAGTGAGGAAAAAGGAAAAACAATCTTTTTCTGAGACTTTTTCCGTAATAACAAAGAATAAGGCATTGCTTTGTGTGCTGATTGCTTACGGAACAGATATGTTTGCTTACCAGATATCAAATTCGCTGCGTATTTATTTCTTCCAGTACAATATGGGAGGAAGGACGGATTTAATTACTTATATCGGATACGCATCTACTTTCATAGGCTTTGCTCTGGTTGCATTTATCCAGCCGTTTGTAAAGAAGACGGGAAAAAAGGCGGGGATTATCGTAATAGAAGCTTTAGCCGTAGTGTTTACGCTGCCAATGTTGATTACAGGGCTGACCGGTGGATATGCGATTGCCGCGGTGATGTTTACCTATATTGCCGTTACATTTACATGGACAATCAATAATATGTTAAGCCGTGCGGCTGTTTTGGATTCTGCGAATTATGCTCAGATTACAACAGGGATTGATGGAACGGCATTGGTTAATTCTACGTTTACATTTGTAAATAAATGCTGCCAGGCATTTTCAATGTTTTTCGGTGGTGCAATCCTATCGGCGACCGGTTACAGCGCAACGGTGGAGCAGCAGTCGCCGGAATGCTTAAAAGCTATTTTGCTGCTTTGCACGGTTGGGCCGATTTTAGGATATATTGCTTCAGTGGTAGCTATGTATTTTTATCCATTGACACGCAAAGGTGAGGTTGAGATGCAGGAGAAACTCAATCAGGCAGCAGGGATTGTGACAGATGATGCATTGAATATTTAAGGCAATGGGTGGGGTAGAAAATGATAAGTCTGAAGATTCATAATAAAGAAGAAAAATGGATGGAAGGGTATGACAGTTTGGCTGCCCAAAATAAAGAAGCGCTTTTTCTTGCACAAAAAGGGGAAGAAGAGTACGGGGACAGCCAGGGATGGCTGGACACGGAAGAATGGGCGGACGAAAAAAGGATTAGGCATTTGGAAACATTGGCAGCGGATATACGGCAAAACGCGGATGTATTTGTTTTGATAGGGGTAGGCGGTTCCAACAATGCGGCCCGCAGTGTGATTAAGGCTTTACAGTTACCTGATACGCCGGAAATTGTTTATGCCGGGAATACGCTTTCCGCTCATGCAATGCAACAAATGCTTGGGAAGTTAGAAGGAAAATCTATTTATGTGAATTGTATTGCCAAGAACTTTGAGACCTTGGAGCCGGGGGCTGCTTTTCGGGTTTTGCGGAAATATTTGCAGGAAAGGTATGGAAATAAGGCACCGGACCGTATTATTGCGACAGGAACGGTGGGGAGCAGCCTGGAAAAATTGTGTATGGATAACGGTTATGCTTTTCTGGAATTTCCGGATAATATTGGAGGGCGGTATACGGCGGTTTCCAATGTGGGACTGCTTCCTATGGCAGTGGCTGGGATTAATATCAGGGAATTGGTGCGTGGAGCCAGCGATATGCAGAAGGAATTGCGCGAAAGGACGGCAGAGGAAAATATAGCATACCGATATGCGAGCCTACGGAATCTTTTTTATAGCCGGGGGTATCGGATAGAAATGCTGGCTTGTTTCGAGCCGCGGTTTAGATATTTTTATAAATGGTGGATTCAGCTATTTGCAGAGAGTGAAGGGAAAGACAATAAAGGGATTTTCCCGGTGGCTGGGGAATATTCGGAAGAACTGCATTCGGTAGGGCAGTTTCTTCAGGATGGCACACCGATTATTTTTGAAACATTTTTGGATATTAAGGAGCATCAGGAGTCTTTCTATATGGAAACGGATGGGAAAAAAGATGGTTTTAACTATCTGGACGGGAAAGATTTTTGGTGTATCAATAAGGAGGCATATAAGGCAACGGTAACCGCCCACAGCGAAAAAATACCCTGCCTTACTTTGGAAATCGACAGATTGGATGCTTACCATTTCGGGCAATTGTTTTATTTTTTCCAGTTTGCATGTTACCTTTCCTGCAAACTGATGGGAGTGAATGCGTTCAATCAGCCGGGCGTGGAGGCCTATAAGAAGAAAATGTTTGATGCACTTGGGAAACAGTTGGAAAAATGAAAGGAGCAGAAAAGGTATGGAGATATACAAGGACGCGGGATATACGGTAGAGGAGAGGGTAGAGGATTTGCTTTCCCGGATGACATTGGAAGAAAAGGCGGCCCAGTTGTGTGGGGATCTTGCCAGTGATATTTTAATGGCGGGGGATGACTTGGAAGAGCTATTGAAGAAAAAGTATCCGAATGGGCATGGACGTTTTACCCAATATTCCCTTACAGGGCTGGCAGATCCGGTGAAAATTGCAGAGCTGACAAATAAAATACAGAAATACTTCATGGAACAGACACGGCTGGGGATTCCGGCAGCGTTGCAGTCGGAAAATTTATGCGGGTATCCGGCAATGGGCGGCACCCTTTTTCCGGCACAGATTAACGTGGGATGTACATGGGAACCGGAACTTGTAGAAGAAATGACGAAAATTATCGGGCAGGAATCGAAAGCAGTGGGCATTAATTCGGCCATGAGCCCGGTCATAGATGTGGCGAGGGATCCAAGGTGGGGGCGTACTTATGAAACTTATGGGGAAGACCCTTATTTGATCAGTCAAATGGGAATCCATTATATAAAGGGGATGCAGGGGAACAAGAAAAATGGGGTGGCCTGCATAGCAAAGCATTTCCTTGGGTATTCCGAGACGCAGGGGGGATTGAATACGGCCACAACCCGGTTGAACAACCGTGAATTGTATGAAGTTTTTGCTACCCCGTTTGAAGCGGCTATGCGGGAGGCGGACGTAAGCTCTGTAATGGCAAATTATGCGGAAATCGATGGGATGTGTGTGGTAGCAAACAAGGCAATCGCGCATGATTTGTTGCGGGATACGATGAAATTTGAGGGTATCCTTACTTCGGATGGTGCGGGCATTATGAAAACATGGACGGATTTCCATATTGCAGATACTTATGAAGAGGCTGGTTATCTTGCTAAAAAAGCAGGAACGGATACGGAGATTCCGGTAGGAGGGGCTTTTGCAAAACTTCCCCAATATGTGCGCTCCGGCCAGCTGGAGGAAGCGCTTTTGGACGAGTCGGTACGTCGTGTGTTAAAAGTAAAGTTTGAATATGGGTTGTTTGAAAACCCTTATGTGGATGTGGAAAAAGTGAAAGGGGCAATGACAAATGAAAGGAAGAATGCCCTTTCGGAAAAGATTGCATCGAAATCGTTGGTACTGTTAAAGAATGATGGTGTACTTCCGTTGAAAAAAGGAACGAAACTGGCAGTTATCGGACCTCACGCAGATAGTCTGCGCTATCCTGTAAGCGGATATACTTTTCCGGCTTATGTAGAGATGCTTTCGGCAGGGGCAAGTGGAGATAATTCAGTATCTTTTAACGGCATTGCAGATGAGGCGGCGAAAGCGGAAGAAAATCAGGCGGCAAATCCTTTTGCATCTTTTTTTAAAGCATTGACAAAAGAGGAAAAAGAGAAAATAGGGGATATGAATTTCGTACTGCAATCTATGGGCGCTGTTTCTTTGAAAGAAATATTGGAAAAACGGTTTGAGGTTGTTTATGCTAAGGGGTGTGACATTATAGGGTTGGATGAGTCCGGAATCCCGGAAGCGGTGCAGGCAGCGGAAGAAAGCGATGTTGTGGTATTTGCCTGTGGGGGCAATTCCGGCTGGGTGAATGTGACAGGAGGAGAAGGAAAAGACCGTTGCAGGCTGGATTTGCCCGGGGTGCAGCAAAAACTGCTGGAAGCTTTGTGTGCTACTGGAAAAAAGGTGGTGTTAGTCCTTTACGGACCGGGAATCTTTGCAACGCCCTGGGCATGTGAGCATGTAAATGGCATGATTGAAGCGTTTATGCCGGGGCAATTTGCAGGAAAAGTGATTGCAGATGTATTGGATGGGAGTGTAAATCCGGGCGGGAAGATGACGATGACAGTTCCGCGCAGTGTGGGTCAAGTGCCGGTAACCTATAACCATAGGACAGGAAGCGGTTACTGCAGTACCAGCGATAGTTTTGTCTCCGCAATTTTCAGCGGCGGTTATGTGGACGAAGACAACAGACCTTTGTTCTGCTTTGGGCATGGGTTGAGTTATACATCCTTTGAATTGTCAGATTTTCGTATTGAAGAGACTACAGTGTCTACCAGTGGGAAAATTGTGGTATCCGTTAAGGCGAAAAACACTGGGGAACGGGAAGGGGATGAGGTCGTACAGCTTTATTACCATACGAAAAAGGCTCATGTCATCCGGCCGGTGAAACAGTTAGCCGGATTTAAACGTATATCATTGGAGGCAGGGGAAGAAAAGACGGTTATTTTTACTTTGGATACTGCCCAGCTTGGCTATTATAATGAAGATATGGAATTTGTAGTAGAACCTACTGTGATGGATATCATGGTTGGAACGAGCGCGCACCACATTCATTTCAGCGGGGAGGTTAGGCTGTCCGGGGAAAAGAGGAGCGTAATGGGAAGGCGTATCTTTACTTGCAACGTTGCAGTGGAATAACAGAAGGATTGGCAGGCAGACTTAGGTATGCCTGCCAAGTTTGTGGATACCGTACAAAAACAACGGGCACAAATATTTTTTAGCGATTTGGTAGCCGGGGTAATTATGTTTGTATGGTAACATTGCAGTTTTCCTTTACCTGAAAGGCATCGAAATACGTATTTTCCATAGGTATCCATTTTTCCATAAAGTTCTTTAGCATTTCTTTCCCATTGCGGGAGCGTATCCGGTTTATCTGCTGTTCATAGGAGCAGGATAAAAAGACGGAATAGTCATAAAGCCCGCGGAGTTCCGGGCGCATACAATAAGAACCTTCGATAACCGTAAACGGTTTGGGCGGAAGGGCGACCCTGCTGCCATAATCCATCCTGCTGCAGCAAAAAGGAAGATAGGATATGGGGGATCCGTTTTGCAAAGGCTGCATGATTTCGTCTTTAAACCGCTCGTAATGGACATTCCCGCCCGGCTCTGCCAGACGTTTGGCAGTACGCAGACTGGGAGGCAGAAAAAAATCATCCATAGGAATGATATTGCAGTCAAAGCGCATGGAAAGCAGGCGGCTTAAAGTCGTTTTCCCGGAAGCGCAATTGCCGTCAATGGCTACGGTAAGCGTACCCCTTTCCTGCAAGAGCGCGGCAAAAGTGCGTATAAGCTGTAAAAAGGAAGCATAGCTTTCCGAGATAACCCGATAGGCAGGCTGATATGCCTTCCGATAGTGATTGCTGTGGCCAACAGGCGGGCAGCCTCTTTTTTTATAATCTGTCAGAAAGCCGTCCGCATGGGGAAAATAGAGGGAAAGGCAGTCTAAGCGTTTCATGAACTGTTCCCTGTTTCCCTGCGTCTGTCCGGCTGTCCGGCAGAACATGGCATTAAGGAGGGGGAGTTCTTCCCGGTTTAGTGCGGCAAGATGTACTCTTACAAGATGGTTCCCAATGGGCTCCGTAAGAGGGGAAGAGGAAAGGCGGGGCAGGCTTTCCCATTCCTCAGTCAGCCTTTTCAGGCTTTCGGATTCGTCGGAAATCATATGCCCCGGGCCAAATTCATTTTGGTAAAGAAGCTTTATCATATCGGTAAGCTCCATTAGAGGATATTTAGTTAGGTGTGTCCGGATGAGCGGCTGAATAGTTTTCATAATCAATAAAATGAGCTTTCTGTAGTGCGATGACAATAATAGGTATCAGTATAATATGGCAGATGATGCCGGGTACTGCTTTGAGGAAAGCGCCGGCAAGAAATGCCTGAAAGGAAAACTGCGCTTTACCGACCCCGGCAATTACGCCCATAGCAATCCCCCAGACAATCCGTCCGGCCAACATGGAACCGATGAGGGAAAAATAAATATTGGGGATGGTTTTAGGGAGTTTTTTGTATAATATCCCGCATACCATGCCATAAGCGGCCAGTTCAAAAGACATTGCTATACCGGTAGGGAAAATCGGAGGCATACCAAAGAGCAGGAACCGGAGTATAGGGGCAATCAATCCTACAATAAGCCCGTAAGACCAGCCGCAGATGAAACCGCAGAGCAGTACGGGGATATGCATCGGTGACAAAGCGCTTCCAATCTGGGGTATCTGTCCCGTCAGGAAGGGGAGTGCCATGCATAAGGCAAGGCAGAGGGCAGCATTTACTACATTTTTGACATTTTCGTTTTTCATAATCGGCAATCCTTTCTTACTTTTCATTTGGTACCCGTAGCCCAAAAACGGATAGATATCCGGGCGGTGGGCATGTGACTGGAACATTTCGGTTCTTTTTGGTATTTGATTCCCGCAGGCAACGGACCAAGTGCTGTTTGCATATGAGCCGCATCCCTGTTGTTTATGCCAGGAGCATTGTCACACCAGAAGCATTGTTACACCAGGAGCATTGGCTTCAGCATTCTGCCGGGTTCCGGACCGGATGGCCGTGCTTATGTCAGGGTTGCTGATTTTTGCATAAAAAAATACCATAAAGAAATCGTCCTTTTTCTAAAGGAATCCTTTGAAAAAAGGTGCATACCTTCATGGTATCAGTAAACGGTCTGTAAATAATAAATGGCAATCTTCTGAATTAAGTAACTTTCTAATAAAGTAACTTTCTAAATTAAATAATCTTCTGATTAAATAACTTTCTGATCAAGTAATTTTCAAATTAAGCAATCTTCTGATTAAGCAATCTTCTGATTGCTTAGTAAAAACATTATAAGATGGTGGCGGGAGATTGTCAAGGAAGATTTTGCAGATGTTCTTCGATAATCTCTACTGCTTTATCAATGCATTGGCTTAAAGTCGCCGTTCCCGGAACGGCAATCCTCGTATTGCATCTGGGCAGCGGGATAAGTACCTTCAGCGCATCGCTGGCGCCGATGGCTTCCGCCATGCGGGGGGTTACTTCCCCTAAAATGGAGTGGGGCATTACAATCGGCATCACTCCGGCAATCATATGGGATTTCCCCGCATTAAGAACGATGGCGTTTTCGCCGGTAGCGCCGTCGTCCGCGCCGGCTTTGAGCATGGCGTTGGTGGCCAATGCGTTGGTGCCAAGGGCGCGGATAACGACATTCTTGTTTCCGGACAGGCGGGGAACCAGCTTTTCGATAAGCTGCTTTCCGATTCCTCCGCCTTGGCCGTCAACAATAGAAATAAGGATAGTATCTGTCATGTTTGGTTTTCCTTTTATGTTTTATGTAATTAATTGATGTAATCAATGAAGAATGTCATGGAAAAACGTCTATACAAGTAAACGGATTGCCAATTGATAGGTTTTGCTTTCCCCGGCCTTTAACGTCTGGATATCCCGTTTGTGGATAAATTCATTATCTTCGTCCGCAAAGATTGCAGCGCCGTTCCAAGGCTCCATGCACAGGAAAGGGGCTTGTACGTCGGAAGGGGTCCAGAATGCAATGGTAGCAAAATCCGGGTAATCCATCTGTATGCCTTTGCCGGTGGCAGGGTTCACTAATTTTACGCTTTTTGATTGTAAATGGGGAAATACGATAGCATCGATATCAAAAAGGGAATAATCCAGCTTGACAGTATTGCTGTGGTCTAAATACCGTCTTGTATTGTTGGGGTTAAACTGCATATGCTCCAAATCATAGACCGGGCTGTCACAGGTCTCCTCAAAGGGGAACTCAAGGACGTAATCGGAGAAGTTTTCCCCTTCTTCCAGCGGGCACATAAAGCCGGGGTGTGCGCCAAGGTGATAATACATGTCCTTATCATCGTCATTAGAAATGGCATAGGAGATGTGGAGTGTGGGCCCATCCAGCTCATAGGTCTGCTGGAAACGGAAACGGAAGGGGTAACATTTTAACGTTTCATCGTTGTAACGGCAGGAAAATGTGATTTTGTTTTCTGCCATCGTTTCATATTCCATATCTATATCCCGGACAAAACCGTGCTTGGGCATTTCGTATTCTTTGCCGTTAATGATGGTTTTCCCATTGCGCAGATTGCCGATGGAAGGGAATAAAAGCGGGGAAGAGCGGGGCCAGAAGTCGGGGTTGGAATCCCAGACAAATTCTTTGCCGGTTTCGTTTTTATAAGACTTTAATTCCGCGCCTAATGTTTCGATAGTGGCCGTATACCCTTGGTTTTTTACAGTGAGCAGCATAATTACATCATCCTTTCTTTGATGTCTCCCAGCCTGTGGGGGATTTGACTTTTGAAGTTCCTTATTTATGGTTGAATGCCTGTAGGATTTTTGGCATTTAACTGCTTTTTCCGGGGAGCCTGCTTAAAAGGCGGGGCCGCACAGCTTCCTCTTTTGATAAGACGGAACGGTAGTTCCACTTTCATGGGAATCCGTTTTCCCGTTTCTATCCGGTCGATTAATATTTTTGCCGTCATAATCCCTAAATCTTCCATAGGTATATGGATAGTGGTGAGCATAGGGGTAGTATACTGGCAAGTTTCGATATCGTCAATGCCTATTATGGACATATCTTCAGGGATACGATAGCCCCATTCTTTTGCCGCTTTCATGGCGCCGATGGCGGTTAAATCGTTGGCACAGAACAGAGCGGTAATATTATCCGCGGAAGCGAATAATTTGGCCGCCGCCCGGTATCCGTCCTCGCTGGAAAGATGGGTGTCGATAATATATTCCCTGTGAAGCGGCAAGGCAAGCTGGGAGACCGCATCCCAGTAGCCGCGGTAACGGATTTCGTTTTTCCGCTCGCCAAGATAAGCGATATGCGTATGCCCCAATTCCGCCAAATAGCTTACCGCCGTTTTGGAAGCGAGGTAGGCATTGCATGTAATCTGGTCGAACTCCGAATCGATGTTATTTAAGCCGGCATAAATAATCTTCTTATAATTCGTTTTTAAAAAGGAGCGCATTCTGGAATCAGGACGACCTAAAAGAGCCACGCCTTCCACCTTTGTCTGCTGGATAGCCTCCTGGATATCCGGGTTTTCAATATCCTGATAAGAGAAAATATATTTTACGGTATAACCGCTGCGCAAAGCTTCCCTTTCCAACCCGCGGGTAATCTTGGA
Source organism: uncultured Kineothrix sp. (assembly GCA_910588855.1). GTDB lineage: Bacteria > Bacillota > Clostridia > Lachnospirales > Lachnospiraceae > Kineothrix. The sequence continues at coordinate 26,668 of CAJUSR010000029.1, forward strand.
AAAAAACGGGTCGGTGGTATGGGTACGGGCGAGGATGCAGCCGATAGCCTTGGAACCGGCGGTGTTTGGAACCGGCGCCGAGCGAAGCTTTAAGTTTCTGGCAGAGGTATCCGGGGTATAACCGGTTTCCCGGATGATTTTCCATATTCTATTTTCCACTTCCTTGCTTGCCGCTTTGGAGCCGGGATGGTTGATGACCCGGGAGACAGTAGAAGGGGATACGCCGGCCAAGGCAGCAATTTCTTTCAGCGTCATATTACTGCTGTTCCTCCTTCCATTATTTTATACAATTTATTGTAGCATGGGGAAAAAGATTACGCAAACGTTTGGGTAAAAATTGTAACGGAAAAGGAAGGGAATGTGCTACTATAGAAACATGGAACAGGCAACATTTTTAGATAGGGCTTTTAACACCCGAATCCTCACAGGGTTTAAAACAGGAAAGGAGTATGGCTGATATATGGAAGGAAATTTGCTTGTAGTACATGGAGGCGGGCCCACGGCAGTGCTGAATGCCTCATTGTATGGTGTAATAAGGGAGGCGCAGGCCAGTCCTGATATTCAAAAAATTTATGGGGCAATTGGCGGTTCAGAGGCAATATTGACAGAAAATTTTTTGGATATGGGGGAATTGGAAGACGAGAAAATCGAACTGCTGCTGCAGACACCGGGAACGGCAATCGGTTCCTCGCGGTTTCCGTTAGAGCAGGAACAATATGAAGCGATGGTGGATATTTTGAAAAAGAATAACATCAAGTATGTATTGTTCAACGGCGGAAACGGCTCTATGGATACTTGCGGCAAAGTGAGCAAGGTATGCGAAGGGGAAGGGATTTATGTGGTCGGCATCCCGAAAACAATGGACAATGATATTTCGATTATAGACCATGCGCCGGGGTTCCCAAGCGCGGCAAAGTATATTGCCACAGTGACAAAGGAAGTAGGGGCGGACGTGAAATCCCTGCCAATCCATGTTTGCGTCATAGAGGCTATGGGGCGCAATGCCGGATGGATTACGGCAGCTTCCGCATTGGCGAGGAAGAACCCGGGCGATGCACCTCACCTGATTTACCTTCCGGAAAGGAATTTTAACGAAGAGGAATTTCTGGAAGATGTGAAAAAACTGTATGAAGAATTGGGTGGTGTGGTAGTAGTGGTCAGCGAGGGGCTAAGGAATGAAAAAGGGGAGTCCATCGTACCGCCTATTTTTAAAACGGACAGGGCTGTTTATTATGGGGACGTAAGCGCTTACCTGGCAGAATTGGTAATCAAGAAGCTGGGGATTAAGGCAAGAAGTGAAAAACCGGGGCTTTGCGGACGGACTTCCATGCTGCTTCAGTCGGAAGTGGACAGACAGGAAGCTATTTTAGTAGGCAGGGAGGCTGTAAAGGCAGCGCTGGCCGGTCAGGCAGGCGTAATGGTAGGCATAAAAAGGAAAGCAGGGGAAACCTATGAGGTGGAGACTCCGCTGATACCGATTGAAGAAGTAATGCTGAACGAACGGGTGATGCCGGAAGAATATATCAATGAAAGAGGCAATGACATTACCGGCTCATTTGTGGATTGGTGCAGGCCGCTGATTGACGGGGATTTGCCGGAAATGGTAAGTTTTAAAGACGAAGCAAAACAAGTGCTGAAAAGCAGGATTTAATTGCAAAGGTTGCCCGGCTGAAGAATTTATGCCAAGAGTATATTGTATATTCTGGCAAAATACAGGCAAAATATAGGAAAAATATGGGGCGGATGGATTGGGTTTGCAAATTGTCAACATATTTGAAACGGAAAGGAGACGGATAATAAATGAAACATATTTACCTGAACTTGAAGAGGTTTGATATTCCGAAGGAAATGGGGGGAGTGAACCGCATTGCACCTGTGCAGGAATGGGGAACCTACATTGTAGAAAATACCAAAAAGGCATTGGCGCAGTATGGGAAGGATGAAGTGGAATTTGTAATGTATCTGCCGGAAGCCCATCTTCTTCCTGCCATAGGGGCATTGGACGAAAATGGGAACCTTGCCATTGGCGCACAGGGGATTCACAGGGAAGATGTAAAGGAAGGCGGCAACTTCGGCGCTTTTACCGCCAACAGGACAGGAAAGGCAATGAAAGCTTTGGGCTGTTCCAGCGTTTTAATCGGGCACTGCGAAGAGCGCCGGGACAAGCTTGGCATTATGGCAGAGGCAGGTGTAAACGATACGGATGCGGTGAACCGGATATTGAACCAGGAGATTAAGGCTGCCGTGGAAGCCGGGCTGACCGTTTTATATTGCATTGGGGAAAGTGCGGAGGAACAGGACAGATGGCAGGAAGTCCTTGGAAAACAGTTGGAAATCGGGCTAAAAGACGTGGATACTTCAAAGGTTGCCATTGCTTATGAACCAATCTGGTCTATCGGGCCTGGGAAGACACCGGCGGGAAAAGACTATATCCAGATGATTGCCCGGTTTGTAAAAGAGCGTACCGGAGGGATGGCAGTCGCTTACGGCGGCGGTTTGAAAACGGATAATGCAGCAATGTTAGCTTCCATACCGGAGATAGACGGGGGACTGATTGCATTGACCAGATTCCAGGGGGATATCGGCTTTTATCCGGAAGAATATCTGGAAATTATACGGATGTATATGGGGCAGTAGGAAGGCGTAAGCTTACAACAAATATAAAGTAATTGCAGGAAAGGAAGGGATTGTTTATGAGATTGGAATTTGAGTACGGGCAGGGCACGATGGCGGCGGAGCTGCCGGAAAATACGGATGTGTTTATTCCTGGTGTGACGGTGGAGGATCCGCCGTATATTCCGGAGGAAGAGCTGGAGGCTAAAACGTTAGAGTCTTTGCGGAATCCTATGGGGATGGAACCGCTTTCTAAACTGGCGAAAAAAGGCTCCAAAGTTACCATTGTATTCCCGGACAGGGTGAAAGGGGGCGAACAGCCTACCTCCCACAGGAAAGTTTCGATTAAGCTGATTTTGAAAGAACTGTATGCAGCAGGGGTGGAGAAAAAAGATATCCTTCTGATTTGCTCCAATGGCCTGCACCGGAAGAATACGGAACCGGAAATCAGGGGCGTGCTTGGGAAAGAGCTTTTTGAAGAGTTCTGGAACTGCGGGCAGATTATCAACCATGACAGCGAGGATTATGAGCATCTGGTAGATTTGGGGACGACGGACAGGGGCGACCCGGTATTGATGAATAAATATGTGTATGACAGCGATGTGGCTATTTTAATCGGGCATACCCAGGGCAACCCTTATGGGGGATATTCCGGCGGTTATAAACACTGTGCGACGGGTATTACCCATTGGCGTTCAATTGCTTCCCATCATGTGCCCAAGGTAATGCACCAGAAGGATTTTGTGCCGGTGAGCGGGCATTCCCTGATGCGGACCAAATTCGATGAAATCGGGCAGCATATGGAAAAATGCATGGGCAAAAAGTTTTTCTGCTGCGATGCGGTTTTGGATACTTCTTCCAGACAGATTGCGATTTTCTCCGGCTATGCAAAAGAAATGCAGCCTGCTTCCTGGAAAGTAGCGGATAAGAGGACTTATGTGCCTTTTGCGGAAAAGAAATATGATGTGATGATATTTGGTATGCCCCAGTTCTTCCATTATGGGGAAGGGATGGGAACGAACCCGATTATGATGATGCAGGCGCTTTCGGCACAAGTAATCCGGCATAAAAGGGTAATGAGCGACAAGTGCGTGATTATCTGCGCATCTATCTGCAACGGATATTTCCACGACGAGCTTTGGCCTTATTTGAGGGAAATGTATGACATGTTCCAGAAGGACCAGATGAATACGCTGCCGGATATGAACAGGCTGGGCGAATATTTTGCTACCAATGAAGAATATATCCGTAAATACCGTTTTACCAATGCATTCCATCCGTTCCACGGCTTTTCCATGATAGCCTGCGGGCATATTGCGGAAATGAATACTTCTGCTATCTATATCTGCGGCGCTCAGGAACCGGGATATGCAAGAGGGATGGGATTAAAGACGAGGGCAACGATAGAGGAAGCCCTGGAAGATGCGAAGAAAAAATATGTAGGGGAAAACCCGAATATCCTTGCGCTTCCTTTGACCTTTAAGAAAAGCGCAGTGCATTTGATGATGAAAGATGAAGTTTACAACGGTTAAAGCAGGAGCGCGGAAACCTGTAGAAGCGTAGTAGCCTGTAAAAAAATAAGAAAGAAAGGAAGGATAGATAGGTTATGCATGATTATTACTATTACACAAAGGAAGAGCTGTTAAAAGACCCCAAAATCCCGTTGATTGTGATGGAAGACAATGCGACGGTATTCCAGTCCATAGCGGAAGAGATGGCAGCGGAAATCGAAAGGAAGAACGGGCTTGGGGAGAAAACCGTATTTATCTGCCCGGTAGGGCCGATAGGGCAATATCCTTATTTTGTGGATATTGTAAACAGTAGGAACATTGATTTGAAAAATGTATGGTTCATCAATATGGACGAATATTTGACGGACGAAAAACAGTGGATTGAAAAAAGCCATAAATTGAGCTTCCGCGGCTTTATGGATAGGACTGTATATACAAAAATAAAACCGGAACTGGTTATGCCGGAAAGCCAGAGGGTATTTCCGGATCCCAATCATGTAGAATATATCCCGGAACTGATTGAAAAATTGGGCGGGGTAGATATCGCTTTCGGGGGAATAGGCATCAACGGGCATGTGGCATTCAACGAACCGCAGGATGAACTGACAGGGGATGAATTTCTTGCTTTAAAGACAAGAGTATTGGATATTTCCAAAGAGACAAGGGCGGTAAATTCCATCGGGGATTTGAACGGCGCATTGGACGATATGCCCCATTACTGCATTACCATCGGCATCAACGAGATTTCAAACGCAAGGAAAATCCGTCTGGGCTGCTTCCGCGACTGGCATAGAAGCGTTGTGCGCCATGCGGCATACGGCGAGCCCAGTGCGCATTTCCCGGTAAGCCTCCTGCAGAGCCACCCGGATATTAATATTAAGTTTACGGAATTTGTGGCAAATCTGCCGGAATAAAAGAAGCATGGAGAAAAGGGAGGTAGCAGCATGGAACAATATATTGTAAATGGTAAAGTTTTTTTGGACGGAAGCTTTCAGGAAAAAACAGTGGGTATAGAAGACGGGCGCATACACATCTTACCGAAAGAGGAAATGCCGAAAGAAGGGGCAAAAGTATATGATGCGGAAGGGAAAAGGGTAGTGCCCGGATTCCTTGATATACATACCCACGGTGCGGTAGGGGTGGACGTAAATGCGGCAACGGCAGAAGAATTGGGGAAAATCGGCCATTTCATGGCAACTCAGGGTACCACTTCATGGCTTTGTTCCGTTTTGACGGATACGAAAGAACAGACGTTATGGTGTATTGATGAATTTAAGAAACATAAAGCAATGGAAAATGCAGGGGCAGATTTGCTTGGCATTCATTTGGAAGGGCCTTTTTTGGCAAAGGAATTTAAAGGCGCCATGCCGGAGCATCTTCTGCGGGATGCGGATGTGGAACTGTTAAAGGAATATCAGGAAGCGGCGGAAGGGAATATCAGATATTTGACCGTATCCCCGGAAATAGACGGTATTGTAGATGCAATTCCGGCGATGAAAGACTTAGGGATTGTAGTGGCAATCGGGCATTCCGGTGCGGATTACGATACTTCCATGAAAGCCATTGAAAACGGCGCAGCGTCCTGCACTCATATTTTCAATGCCATGAAACTTTTGCATCAGCATTTCCCGGCGATTATGGGTGCGGCTATGGAATCCGACATCTATTGCGAAGCTATCTGTGACGGCAGGCATTTGCATCCTGGCGTAGTGCGTCTTCTGCTTAAGACAAAGGGTATCGACAGAGTAGTGGCGATAACCGATTCCATTATGGCAGCAGGGCTTCCGGACGGGAATTATAAGCTGGGCGTAAACGATGTGGTAGTAGTGGACGGAGATGCCAAACTGGCTTCCAACGGCGTGCGCGCAGGAAGCACATTGACCACAGGGCAGGCGTTAAAGAATATCCTGAAGTTTACCGGAAGACCAATCGAAGAAGTCCTTATGCTTTTAACGGAGAATCCGGCAAAGCTCATCGGTGTTTTTGATAAAAAAGGCTCCATCGCGGACGGGAAGGATGCGGACCTTGTTGTGTTGGATGAAGAGAACAATGTTTACGATACCTTTGTAGGCGGAAAACAGGTTAGCAAATAAAACAGGATAAAAGAAAACGGATGTCTGGCTTATGAGAATGCGTAAGGCAGGAAGACAGGCCGGTTTTTGCGGAGGCAAATGGAAAAAATCCGGTTTCCGCAAAAAACAGGCATCGCAGACAAGGAGGAAAACGATGGCGTTAATACCATTAAGACCGTTGCTGGAAGCAACGGATAAATATCATTTTGCGCAGGGCGCTTTCAATGTGAACGCGGTAGCGCAGGCGAAAGCAGTAATTGAGGTGCATGAAATGTTCCGTTCGGCTGCTATTTTGCAGGGGGCGGATTTGGCCAACGGCTTTATGGGAGGAAGAACCGATTTTTTAAATGCTACGCTGGAAGATAAGAAGATTGGGGCGAAGAACATTGCCGCTGCAGTGAAAAAATATGGGGAAAATTCCCCGGTGCCGGTAGTCCTGCATTTGGATCACGGCAAGGATTTCGATTCGGTGAAAGCGGCGATTGAGGGAGGCTATACTTCCGTCATGATTGACGGCTCTTCCCTTCCTTTTGAAGAGAATATTGAATTGACAAGGGAAGTGGTAAAATATGCCCATGAAAGAGGGATTACCGTGGAAGGCGAGCTGGGCGTATTGGCAGGGGTGGAGGACCATGTATTTTCCGCATCTTCTACTTATACAAACCCGATGAATGCGGTAGAATTTTTCCGCAAGACGAAGGTGGACTGTCTGGCCATTTCTTATGGCACCATGCATGGCCCTTCCAAAGGGAAAAATGTAAAATTGCGCAAAGAAATAGCGATTGCAATCAAAGAATGCATGAATCATGAAAATATATTCGGTGTGCTGGTATCTCATGGTTCATCTACCGTTCCGAAGTATATCGTAGACGAAATCAATGCCTTGGGAGGGGATGTACAGAATGCCTATGGTATTTCCGTAGAGGAATTGAAACAGGCAATTCCGTGCGGAATAGGGAAAATCAATGTGGATACCGATATCCGCCTTGCCGTAACCAGGAATATGAAGGAATTTTTTGCAAAATATCCGGAAAAACAAAACAGCCCGTCTATCGGGAAGATTTATGAACTTCTGGAAAAGAATAAGACGCAGGTAGATCCGCGTGCATTCTTAACCCCGATTATGGAGACTTTAATGAAGGGTGTTGTTCCAGACGAAGATGTGGCGGCCATTACAGGCTGTATCGAAGCGGGCGTAAAGGAAGTGGTAGGAACGCTGATTGTCCAGTTTGGCTCCGTAGGAAAAGCGCCGTTAGTAGAATGTGCGACTTTGGATGAAATGGCGGAGAGGTACAAAAAAGCCGGAATTTAATATTGTTTGATTCCCGCGAGCAAGACTGCCGCGAGGGTCAAATACCCCGCTGCTCTGCAGCGCTGCAAGTTTGATTCTCACGGGCGGTGGTTTGGATGGCCGCGCCTGTACGGATATTGGAAGAACGACGTGAGAAGGACTATGCTATGCCTGAAATGTCCTATTTGCCATATTTTTTATGGTAAATAGAGCCATTTCAGGCATTTTGCATAGTATGAAAAAAATTCATACTGTCTTTTTTGAAAATTATGTTATATAATAAACATAAAATATGTACAAAAAGCAAAAAAGAAAGGAAGACGGCGATGAAAGAAAAAAACAAAGGTGGAAAAATTCCGAATAAAGTATGGCTGCTCATTTCATTTGCGGTAGCTATGGTTTTATGGTATCTATTGTCCTTAAATCCAAAAACGGCGAGAAGCTTCCCGAATATAGTGGTTACGCTTCAATCTGCCAAAACGATGATTGAAAGAGGTGTTTTCTGGAAAGATATCCAGAGCAGCCTGATATCCGTAAGCGCGGGTTTTGTTTTGGGCTTTATCCTGTCTTTGCCGACGGCTATTTTGATGGCATGGTACCGGCCGGTCCGGAATATCATTGAGCCCTGGATACAGTTCGTCAGGAATATCCCCCCGTTGGCATATGTTCCTTTGATTGTTATTTCCGCAGGCGTAGGGCGGAAACCTCAGATTATAGTTATTACGATTGCTACTTTCCTGATTATGACTATCACAATTTATCAGGGTGTTATTAATATCGACGAGACATTAATTAAGGCGGCACGGGTGCTTGGCGCTACGGATAAGGATATTTTCTTAAAAGTTATTGCCCCGGCAACGCTTCCGTTTATTATGACAGCCGTGCGGCTTGGCGCTTCGGTTGCATTGACGACGCTGATAGCTGCGGAATCCACAGGTGCAAGCGCGGGTCTTGGGATGCGTATCCGTTCCCTGAACAACAGCTTTGAATCGGAACCGATGCTGCTGTACATAATCATTATCGGTATCATTGGTATTACGGTAGAAAAAGTAATTAAATTTTTAGAAAGGAAACTGACGGGATGGCAGGAGAAAAGAGAAATATAAAGTTAAGAATTGACAATGTGAAAAAAATTTATAATTCCCGGAACGGGGAAATGATTGCTTTAAACGGTGTGAACCTTGACATTCATGAAAATGAATTTATCTGTGTGGTTGGTCCTTCCGGCTGCGGGAAATCCACGCTTTTGAATATAATTGCCGGCTTGCTGGAGCCTTCCTCCGGTTCGGTATATTGCGATGGGAAAGAAGTAAAAGGAACAGGAACGGAAAGAGGCGTTGTATTCCAGCAGTATGCACTGTTTCCCTGGATGACGGTAAAGAAAAATGTTCTGTTTGGTTTAAATCTTCAGGGCATCAAAGGAGAAGAAGCGGAAAAAAGGGCAATGAAATACATAAAAATGGTGCAGCTTGAGGATTTTGTGGACCATTATCCGAAGGAGCTGTCCGGCGGTATGAAGCAGAGGGTTGCGATTGCAAGGGCATATGCGGTTAACCCTTCCGTCCTTTTGATGGATGAGCCTTTCGGCGCATTGGATGCCCAGACAAGGACACAGCTTCAGACGGAATTGTTGGAAACCTGGGAAAAGGAGCAGAAGACTTGTTTCTTCATTACCCATGATGTGGACGAAGCGATTATCCTGGCGCAGAAGGTTATTATCATGAGCGCAAGACCGGGCAGGATTAAAGAAATTGTGGATATTGACATTCCTTATCCCCGTACACAGGAGACAAAGATGGATCCGAAATTCCTGGAACTGAAAAACCATATTTGGGGTCAGGTATATCAGGAATATCTGGAAGTCAGGAAATAAAGAAGATAGTTAACCGTTTGGCTTTTGCCGGACGTTTATCTATAAATCAGTTTATCATAAGGAGGATAAAAAATGAAAAAAGTATTAAGTTTGCTGTTAACTCTGGCAATGGTAGCAACCTTCGTTGGATGTGGTAATGCACAGGAACCGGCATCGGCAGCGCCTACAGAGGAAGCAGCGCCCGCAGAAGAAGCAGCTCCGGCAGAGGAGGCGGCTCCGGCAGAAGAAGCAGCGCCTGCGGAAGAAGCAGCACCTGCAGAAGAAAGCTATGAACCTGTAACTTTGAATATTGCTTATATGCCTAACTACGGCAGCCTTTGGTCAGTACTTACAGCGAAGGAAAAAGGCTTTTTCGATGAAGTTGGCATTACAGTGAATATGGTTGAGTTTGCAGACGGCCCTACTATCATTGCAGCTATGGAATCCGGAAGCATTGATATCGGTTATATCGGACAGGGCGCACATAAGCTCTGCATCAACGGCCAGGCATCTATTTTTGCACTTTCCCATATTTCCAATGGTGATGCGTTAATCGGCGGCCCTGGTATTGCAAAAGTAGAAGATTTGGCAGGAAAGAAAGTAGCATATTCTTCCGGAAGTTCCAGCGAAGATATTCTTGTAAACTCTTTAACTTCCGTAGGCATGACAATGGATGACATTGAAGCAGTTGATATGGATGCTTCCGCAATCGTTACGGCAATGCTTTCCGGCGGTGTGGATGCTTGTGCAACATGGTCACCTAACAGCTTAAAAATCCTGGAAGAAATGAGCGATGCAACAAAGCTGACAGATAACATGACATTCTCCGATACGACAGTATCCCTTGCAAGCTGGATTGTAATGCCTTCTTATGCAGAAGCAAACAGGGACATCCTTGTAAGGTTTACCAAAGCGCTTTTCAAAGCGATGGATTATGCAGCAGACGAGCATTATGACGAAGTGGCACAGTATGTGGCAACTCAGGTTGCTCAGGATTACGACAGCGTATATGAGCAGAGGGGCGATGCAGACTGGCTGACAGGTAAAGAGGTTTCCGAAGGGGCAGCAGATGGCACAGTGGAAAACTACTACGAAATCCAGAAACAGGGCTTTGTAGCAGCCGGCGCAGTAGAAGCAGATCCGGCTCCTGCAGTTTCCGATTATGTAATGTTGGATGTTATGGTAGAAGCAGGGCAGTAAGGAAAGCGGCTAAAACCGGAAAAATAATTTGAAATAATATGACATGGATTGAGAGTAGTCTGCCTTTGTGGTATACTACTCTCAAATACATATTTGGCTTATTGTCGGAGGATTGACGACGGGAAAAGGAGGAAATGCCATATGCTGGTTTTGCTGCTTGGGGTTTTTATGATTGCTTCCGGTTTTGTCTTATATAGGAAAAGAAGCATGGAGTCCTTTTTCCTTTCTGGGATGTGTATCAGCCTGATGTTGGAGTTTTGTGGTATTTTAATTTTTGCAGCCAAAAAAGGCGGCTATTCCAGAGAAATGCTGGAATTCCTTTTTGTCTCTATGAAATTAAAGACGACTATCCAATATCTGGTCATTCCTCTTAATGTTATCGGCTATATGATAGCCTTAGGAAGGTATCTGTTTCCGCTTTTTTTGTTGCAGATAGCCATGCGGTATTCCATGATTTCCGCGATACGGAAAGACCCTTTGATAAAAAAGCTTTCGGTTTTTTTACCGATGGTTTCTTTGATTATTTATTATCCTGGCATTTATAAAGCGGTTACGTTGGATCGGCCAAAGCTTCAGGAATTTTTGGCGGAGTTTTCTTACTTTTGGATTTTATTATATATATGCATCGCATTGATTTTGCTGATTCACGAATATTTTTCTATTACGATGGTGTTTTTCCGCCGTCAATTCAGCTTGATTGTGATATGTATGATTGCGATTTCCGGTTTATATCTTCTTTACTGTGGGCAGGATCCGGGCCAGGTTTACCGGTTCTATCATGCGTCTTACAAATGGAAAAGAGGGATTGGGTATTTGCAGCATATGTGGGATATCAAGGCATATTATCTTTTGATGCTGATAAATGTGGTATGCGGTATTTTAGGATTTATCAGTTTGATGCGGTATACGCAGGAAAACTATGCCAACGATATGGAAGAAGTGGTAATGGAACGGAAGTATAACACAGCCCGGGTAGGGACTTTGGTGTTTGTCCATAGTACGAAAAACCAGTTATTGGCAAACCGTGTTATTTTTAAAAGATTGAACGGTTTGGATATGGACAAGGAGGCAGATGTAAAAAAGGCGAAGGAATACATAGCCACCTTGGAAGATATCAACGAATCATTGCTGGAACGTATGGAAGAGCTGTACCGCTCGGTCAAATCCAGTTCCATTTATATGATATCCTGCCGTTTAGAGGAAATTGTGGCAAATGCTTTGGAGCGATTCCATGATAAATGTCCGGGCGTGCCGGTGGAGGTAGTGTTGGAGTCGGATGTTTCTGTTTTGGCAGATAAGGCGCATTTATGTGAGGCGATTTATAATCTGCTGATTAATGCGCAGGATGCGGTGGAAGCTGCGGAGTTGGGGGAAAAAGGGAAAGTTTCCTTATTGAGCCATGACGAAAGGCTATATACGGTAATCGAAATCAAAGATAACGGGGTGGGGATACCAAAAGCTACGATGAAAAAGATTTTTGAGCCGTTTTATACAAGCAAGAACAGGAACCATAATTGGGGGATGGGGCTTTATTATGTAAGGGCAATCGTAAAAGGGCATTTGGGGAGTTTGAGGGTAGAGAGCAAAGAAGGGAAGGGCAGCAGTTTTTATATTTTGCTGCCAAAATATATGTCTGCCTGAGTTGCAGGTGATAGCAGTATGAGGGCTGGAATGTGAAATGGAAGAGAAAAACGAAGAAAAAATAAGGATTATGATAGCCGACGATTTTCCGTTGCTTTTAGAAGATATGTGCGAGCTGATAGACAAACAGAGCGATATGGAAGTGGTCGGAACTGCCAATAGCGGAAAACGGATTGTGGAACTGGCAAAGGAGACGGAGTTTGATATTATCCTTATGGATATAGAAATGGAGAATCTCAATGCGGGCATTACGGCTACGGAGGAAATAAGAGAGCAGTTGGGGAATGCCAGCATTATATTCCTAACGGTGCATGATACGAATGAAATGATTTTGACAGCAATGGGCGCCGGTGCGGTTGACTATATTGTAAAAGGTTGTGGGGAAGAAGAAATCCTGAATCATATCAGGAATGCATATGCGGGCAATCCGATTATGGAACGTAAGGTGCATGATGTGGTGATGCAGGAATATGTCAGGCTCCAGAAAAGCGAGAAAAGCCTGCTGTTCTTTATCAATAATTTATCCCAGCTGACGGCAACGGAAAGAGCGTTAATTAAAAAGCTGCTGGAAGGGAAAACGGTGAAGGAAATTGCAAAAGAAAGATGCGTGGAAACGGTAACCGTAAAGACACAGATAAAAGGGCTTTTGAGGAAATTTGGCTGCAACCGGACAAAAGAAGTGATTAAAATTATCAGTGATTTGAATATTACCCATCTTTTTTTATAAGGCAGGGAAAGACGTGTATTTATTTTTTTCACCGATGGTTTTCGCCGGCGGCGGCGTTGACATAAAAGTAAAAGAGGTGCTATATGAGATTGTTTGCAAATAAAGAAAAAGAAGAAGCAAAGGCTGGTAAGGGTATCATAAGGCAGGATGTACAAATGGATTTGTCCAATAAAATTAAGGGGAAATTGGAGAAATTGAACCAGAATATATTGGAAATGAATTATATTGCAGATGATACAAATGTAGCAATTAATGCAGTAGGCAATTCCATAGATATTATTAATGACGGAAATACAGAATTGACTTTGCGTACGAAAGAAATGAACCAGATTACGGTTAAAATCGGGGATACAATTGAGAAAACGGGCGGTTATGTGAAAGATTTGGATGAAACGGCCCGGAATATGCTTGAGAGCAATGAAGAAGTGATAGGGATTTTCCATGAATTGATAGAGGAGAATGCAAATACGGAAAATTGTATTAAGGAAATTGCAATTAATACAATGGAAACCAACAATGCAACGAAAGAAATACAGCAGGCAATCGACATAATAAATAACATTGCCAGCAAAACCAATCTTCTGAGCTTGAATGCGTCCATAGAAGCGGCGAGGGCAGGGGAGGCCGGAAGGGGTTTTTCCGTCGTAGCAGGGGAAATCAGGGCATTGGCGGAGCAGAGCAAGAAAAGTGCGGAAGCGATTGAAAGGATTATCCGTACGTTGGAGGAAAAGTCCAATACGTCCGTATCCAATATCAAAACAGTGCAGAATGCGTTTAAAAAACAGACGGAGAGTTTAGGGAAGACAGATGCTATGATGGAGCAGACGAACCGTCTGATTCAGGATGTGGCAGAGAAGGTGAAGCAGATAGATGCCAATTCAAAGGAGCTGGAAGAGGGGAAGGACGTTATTATAGAAAATATGGGGTCCTTGGAGAAACTTAGCGAAAGCAATTGCTCTGCGACAGAAAATATTGTCGTGCGCTTCAAAAACATTGTGGGCAATGCGCTTGGCATCGGGGAAAAGTCACTGGCAGTATCCGATGTCTATGATGAAATGGATAGGGTTTGCAACGGATATGCCGGGAACGGGAAAAAGAAGAAGGAAGAACGGGAAGAAATCCATGTGGCATATATGCCCAATTATGGCAGCTTATGTGCAATTGTACCGGCAATTAGGATGGGGTATTTCGACAGGGAGAACTTTAAAGTGAAGCTTTATCCATATGCCAATGGACTGGAAATCATTAAGGCGATGGAAGAAGGGAAAATTGATTTTGGATATATTGGCAATGGGGCGCATAAGTTCTGTATCAAAGGGAGGGCCAGCATTGCGATTATGTCCCATCTATCCAATGCGGAGGCTATTATCGGAAACCGGAGGCATGAAATAAGAACGATTGCTGATTTGCGGGGGAAAAGAGTGGGGAATGTAGAAAATGCGTCCAGCGAGACAATTCTGCGCATTGCTTTGGAGTCGGAGGGCATGTCTTTTGGCGATTTGGATATTGTGAATAAGAAACCGGAAGAAATAGTGGAGGAAATGAAGCAGGGCAGAATAGATGCCTGCGCCCTTTGGTCCCCATATACTTTAGAGGTGTTGAAGCAATTGGGCAATGACGCGGTGGTTATAGCGAACAATATGTCCTACTCACATAAAACCGCGTCCATATCTTCCTGGATTACCTTACCAGGTTATGCCAAGGAGCATCCGGATAAAGTGCTTCGCTTTACACGGGCGATTTATGGCGGCATGAATTACAGGGCTGTGGAGAAGAATGTAAGGAAAGTGGCAGATTGGATTTCCGAGATAACGGATATTGATAAGGAGAGCGCTTACGAACAGAGGAAGGATGCCCAATGGTTGACGGCAGGGTTTGTAAGTGTAGGGGCTCAGAAAGGGGATGTAGCCAGATTTTACGAGATACAGCAGAAAGAATTTATGGAATCCGGCGATGTGGACAGGGCAGTGCCGGTGGAACAGTATGTACTGTTGAACAATATGAAGAAAGCGGCAAGGTAATTTTATTATCAGGATTCCGGCATAAAAAAGAATCCTGCAAGCACAATGTCATTTAGTTAGTGCCTTGATTCAGCCGTGAGGAACATAAAATGCGCAAGGAACCCGTTAAAAAACGTCGGCACTTAACGAGGTTCCTCACGAGTTTAGTGTCCGTTACGCTTTTTACCGAGCGAAAGCGTGGTGACGGAGCATCTTATGTTCCTCGCGGCGTCCGGTACCGTTAACTAAATGACATTGCTGCAAGCAGAACTCTTTTTACATGTTTTCCATAAGGATGGGAGCCAAACCATCATGGTCGTTGTCGGTTTCGGTAATTAAGTCGGCGGCTTGTTTGACAATGTCTGCTGCATTTTGCATGGCGATGCCAAGGGCTGCAGTCTGAATCATAGAAATATCGTTGGCTTCGTCTCCGGCGGCCAAAGAGCGGGAAATCGGAATATCCAATAAATCGCACAGCTTTTGTACGGCAGTTCCTTTGCCGGAAGATGCAGGGAATATTTCCAGATATTTATCGTTGGAGTACAACAGGTTTACTTCACCTTCTACAAGAGGGAGGAGGGTTTGCCTGAAATGCTCCAATTTTTCTTTGTGGTGGATTTCAATAGCGATGCATTTGCACGGCTCCTTATCCAGTGCGCCCAAAACATCTTCACAAATAATGGCAGGTGTGTGGATATTGCGTTTGTAGTAAAGGAGCTGTTCGTTATCCGCTGGGCTGATAATATGGGTATCGGTATAAGTATGGCAATGTATGCCTTGTTCTTTGGCAATTTTGAAGATAAGGGCTGTCTGCGGGTAGGTGAGCGCTGTCCGGGATAGTATCCTGTCATTGTCGCAATCATAAATTTCGCCGCCGTTGCACCCAATTAAATACATGCCGGGGAAATCAAGCCCAAGAGTAATCCGTACATGGTTGACGCTGTCGATAGCCCTTCCTGAACTGAGGGCAAGCTTATGACCGGCATCCGTCCACTGTTTTAGAGCCTGTTTCGTGGATGGGCTTATTTTTTTTTCTGTAGTTAAAAGAGTTCCGTCCAAATCTGTGAAGAAAATTTTAGGTGTGTTTTGTTTACTCATAAGTGTTTCTCCAAATTTTCACTTTGGTTTGCCTGTTCTAAGACAGTTTTGATTCGGAGGAGGACATCCTCGGGAACACGCAGCTTGCCGTAGCCGGTAGCTAATTCAAGCCCAGGCTTGGTGCCACCGTGGAAATCGGAGCCTCCGCTGATACACAGTCCGTATTTATTTGCAAGAGAACGCATTTGCCGTTCATCGGATTGCTGATAAGTGCTGTAAATGGCTTCTATGCCAAGCAAGCCGTCATCGGCAAGAGATTTTACAAGGGTATCCAAATCGCCGTTGCTCATATGATAGAGGGGCGGGTGGGCAAGGACAGGAAATCCTTTGGCTTTGCGGATAAGCTGTACTGCCTGTGAAGGAGTGACCTTTTCCCTTGGAACGAAATACTTGGTATGGTCTCCAACATAACGTTCAAAGGCATCCGGCATGGTTTTCACATAACCCTGATTGAAAAGATATTTCGCATAATGCCCTCTTGTAATGACGGAGCCGGGGAATGTTTCCTGCAGTTTTTCATAGGAGATATCAATGCCGGCTTCCTGAAGGTTTTCGCACATTTTTTTGTTCCGGATTGTACGGGCATCCACAAAGGCCCGGATTTTCTCTTTGAAAAAAGAGGCTTCGTAGTCAATGTAAAGCCCGACGATATGGATATCTTTTTTCTTATATTCCGTGGAAAATTCAATACCGGGAATCACTTCCAAGGAGATAGGGGATTGCCCGTTTGGCAAAGGCCCTATCTCTCCTTTGGACAACCGGCGGTTGTACTCCCAAGCTGCATTTGCTGCCTCTGCAATCCCCTCCGTGGTATCATGATCCGTAAGGGCAAAAGCGGAAAGCCCCTTTTCTACCGCAAGCCCAACCAATTCGGAAGGCTTCATGCTTCCATCCGACTTGTTGGAATGCACATGTAAATCCACAATATTCATTCTCCTCATGGCCTCCTTCCAAAACAAATATATAGCATATGAAATTTAGAACGGATAAATATAGTAATGGATTAATTATCGTCTTCCACATTTTTATTTGTATAGACAGTCCGTTTCCTTGCCATTTCATCGCTGGCAAGATATTCGTCGTACGTAGTAATCTTGTCTATCAATTGCCCGTCAGGCAGGATTTCCATGATACGGTTGGCGGTGGTCTGTACAAACTGGTGGTCATGGCAGGCAAAAAGTTCAACGCCTGGGAATTTTATCATGCCGTTATTGAGGGCAGTGATGGATTCCATATCCAAATGGTTGGTGGGTTCATCCAAAATCAGGCAGTTGGCGCCGCTAATCATCATTTTGGAAAGGAGACATCTTACTTTTTCCCCTCCGGAAAGGATATTTACTTTTTTCACACCGTCTTCGCCGGCGAAAAGCATACGTCCTAAAAAGCCGCGGACATAAGTGACATCCTTGACGGGGGAATAACCTGTAAGCCAGTCCACAATTGTATAATCGTTGTCAAATTCCTTGGTGCTGTCCTTGGGGAAGTAGGCCTGCGAAGTTGTCACGCCCCATTTAAAAGTGCCTTCGTCCGGCTTGATTTCATCCATCAGTATTTGGAAGAGGGTGGTTTTCGCAAGCTCATTGCCTCCTACAAAGGCGATTTTATCATTGCGGCCTACAATAAAAGAAATATTGTCCAAGACCTTCACGCCATCTATTGTTTTGGAAATCCCTTCTACCGTAAGGACTTCATTGCCGATTTCACGGTCGGGACGAAAATCGACATAAGGGTATTTCCTGCTGGAAGGCCTGATTTCTTCCAGTTCAATTTTTTCCAGAGCGCGTTTCCTGCTGGTAGCCTGTTTGGATTTGGAGGCATTAGCCGAGAAACGGGAAATGAACTCCTGCAATTCCTTGATTTTTTCTTCTTTTTTCTTATTGGCTTCCTTCATTTGCTTGATAAGGAGCTGGCTGGATTCATACCAGAAATCATAGTTGCCGGCATAGAGCTGAATCTTGCCATAGTCAATATCTGCAGTATGGGTACATACTTTATTCAGGAAATAGCGGTCGTGGGATACGACGATGACCGTATTGTCGAAATCAATAAGGAAATCTTCCAGCCATGCGATGGCATCCAAGTCCAAGTGGTTGGTAGGCTCATCCAAAAGAAGGATATCCGGGTTGCCGAAAAGGGCTTTGGCAAGGAGGACTTTGACTTTTTCGTTACCGTTTAAGGTATTCATCATGGAAAAATGAAAATCCGTGCCGATGCCCAGCCCGTTTAAAAGCATGGCGGCATCCGATTCCGCTTCCCAGCCGTTGAGTTCCGCAAATTCCCCTTCCAGCTCGCTGGCGCGGATACCGTCTTCGTCAGTGAAGTCTTCTTTTGCATAAATGGCATCTTTTTCTTTCATAATCTGGTAAAGGCGCTCATTCCCCATAATAACCACATCCATAACAGGATATTCGTCGTATTTGAAGTGGTCCTGCTCCAAAACGGACATACGCTGCCCGGGGGTAATAAAGATATCCCCCTTTGTCGTTTCCAATTTGCCGGATAATATTTTCAGAAAGGTGGATTTGCCGGCGCCATTGGCTCCGATAAGCCCATAACAGTTCCCTTCGGTGAATTTAATGTTTACATCTTCAAACAATGCTTTTTTCCCGAGCCTTAATGTTACATTATTTGCACTAATCATATTGAAACCCTCTATTTTCTCTATATTTTTACGTTTGAAAGTCACTCATTCTATTATACATAAAATAGTTGGTTTTTCAAGGGAAATCACAATAGCCCACAAATCCCCGTGCGAATTTTGTTGGAAATCATATATAATAGCTGGTATAATATGAAATAAAAGAAGGGGATTGCTTATGGCATGAACTGAAAAGGCCGAATTGCAATGTCATTTAGTTAACGGTACCGGACGCCGTGAGGAACATAAAATGCTCCGTCACCACGCTTTCGCTCGGTAAAAAGCGTAACGGACACTAAACTCGTGAGGAACCTCGTTAAGTGCCGACGCTTTTTAACGGGTTCCTTGCGCATTTTATGTTCCTCACGGCTGAATCAAGGCGCTAACTAAATGACATTGGGCCGAATTGACGGTGCTATGTTTGGCGTATAATGAAGAGGCTTATCTGGTGCAGAATCGGGTTTGGCCATTTTTAATGAATTTATCCATTATGTATATGGGAATATTTTCCGGAAAGGGCAATAATGAAACTAAATTACAAACGGACTTTTTTTATCGGGCTGGCATTCCTCTCTATTTCAGGGTTTTGGCAGATGTATGACAGCATTATCCCGCTGATGCTGCAAAATACCTTCCATCTGGGGGAAACATTGACGGGCGCATTGATGGCGATGGACAATGTTTTGGCTATTTTTTTGCTTCCCTTGTTCGGTACGCTTTCGGACAAGGCGGATACAAAGATTGGGAAAAGGATGCCCTTTATTTTGGCAGGGACATTATTGGCATCGGTATTCCTGCTGTTGCTTTCGGCGGCGGACAGAAGGCAGAATCTGGTAATGTTTATAACCGTTTTGTTCCTGCTTCTGCTGTCTATGGGGCTGTATCGTTCCCCGGCAGTGGCTTTGATGCCGGATTTGACGCCAAACCGTTTAAGGAGCAAGGCTAATGCGGTTATTAACCTGATGGGGGCGGTAGGGGGAGTATATGCCCTGATTATGATAAAGTTTTTAGTAGGGGCAGGTGAACAGCCGGACTATCTGCCGTTGTTTCTGAGCATTGCCGGTTTGATGGTGTTAGCGGTGGCAGTGTTGTTTTTTACAGTTAACGAGAAGAAAGTAACGGAGCAGGTGGCAAAAGAGGAAAGGGCTGAGAATGGATGCCGATGCCCTGCAGATGGCGATGCCGGGGCAGGGAATAGGGCGGAAGGAGACGGGAGCCAGCCTGTTTTGGATAAAATACCGGTAAAGACGGTAATGCCAAAAGAGGTAAAGCGGAGCATGGTCTTCCTGCTGCTTTCCATTTTCCTTTGGTTTACGGCTTATAATGCGGTAACAACAGCGTTTTCCAGATATACGAGAGTCGTCTGGCATATGGAGGGCGGAAGCTTCGCGGACTGTCTGATGGTAGCTACCGTGGCGGCAATCTGCAGTTATATACCGATTGGGAACATTGCAAGCCGCGTGGGGAGGAAGAAAACGATTCTGGCGGGCATTGTGTTGATGAGCCTTTGCTATTTTGCCGCCGTTTTTGTAGGCAGTTATCATCCGGTTATTAATATTGCTTTTGCGGCAATCGGTGTAGGTTGGGCGGCAATTAATGTCAATTCCTATCCGATGATAGTGGAAATGAGCAAGGGATGTGATATCGGGAAATTTACAGGGACTTACTATACATTTTCTATGGCGGCACAAATATTTACACCGGTGCTTTCCGGTTTCTTGCTGGAAAGGGTTTCTTATAGGACACTGTTTCCGTATGCGTTTGTCTTTTCCGCATTGGCTTTTGTGACGATGCTGCAAGTGCGTCATGGGGATTCCAGACCGGAAAAGAAAAAGGATATGTTGGAGCATTTTGATGTGGACGATTGATACGGGGTTTTGACGGTGGATGGATATGGGATGTTTATGTCTGTTGCCGGAAAAAGATACGTGAGGGGAAAGAAAGTACAAAAGTGAATCCGTGTAAAGAGGCTGCAAGGAAGGCAGAGGAGAAAGGGCAGCCCTTACGGATATGAGGTGGAAAATGGCAGTTGTTATTTGGATAATTATAACGGTAATGATAGTTTTATATTTATTGGCGATTATGCCGCGGATGATGCATAAGCCGGATAAACTTCCTTTCCAGGGGGTATTGTATGCCCATAGGGGATTGCACGATAATGAAGGGGATGCGCCGGAAAATTCCATGAAGGCTTTTGAAAAGGCGGTAGACAGCGGCTATGGCATTGAATTGGACGTACAGCTTTCTAAGGACAAAGTGCCGGTCATTTTTCATGACTTTACGTTGAAGAGGGTCTGCGGACAGGATGGGAAAGTCTGTGACTATACCTATGAAGAGCTGCAGGGCTTTACACTGTATGGCTCAAAGGAAAAAATCCCCAGGCTTTCGGACTTTTTGTCTATGGTAAACGGAAGAGTTCCTTTGATTGTGGAGCTGAAAGTGGAATGGACGGATGTTTCGGTATGCCCTTTGGCGGATGAGATATTGAGAGGATATCAAGGGGTATATTGCATAGAGTCGTTCAATCCTTTAGCTTTGATTTGGTATCGGAGGAACCGGAATGAAGTGATGAGGGGACAGCTTTCGGACGCATTTTTTCAGGAGGAAGGGCTAAAAGGGCTTTTGTATTTTGTGCTGGAGCATATGCTTTTGAACTGTGTGACAAAACCGGATTTTATCGCCTATAACCATAAGTATTATTGGACATTATCGCGGCAAATCTGTAAAAAACTATACCGCAACCTGGCGGTGGCATGGACGATAAAGAGCCAAAAGGAACTGGACGCGAGAAGAAAGGACTTTGATTTATTTATTTTCGACAGTTTTATACCGGAGGAGAAAAGAGGAGAGGAGTAGATAGGGGAAGAGGATTTTTGAGGGAGAGAAAATATGAGCGATTACGCATATATTTCATTGAGAGAGAGACAACAATTAAAGGATAGGGCAGCCGAATGGTTTCACTCTAAATGGGGAGTTCCGCAGGAGGCTTATCTTGAATGTATGGAAGCCTATCTTAATAATGAAACGGAATATGGATGGTATCTTTGTTTAGATGGGAACCGGATGATAGGGGGATTGGGAGTAATAGAAAATGATTTTCATGATAGAAAAGATCTTACCCCTAATATTTGTGCGGTATACACAGAAGAGGAATACCGATGTAAGGGAATCGCAGGGCATCTGCTTAATATGGTTGTTGGGGATTTGAAATCTAAAGGTGTAACGCCAATCTATTTAGTTACCGATCATACGAGTTTTTATGAAAGATATGGATGGGAATTTTTGTGCATGGCTCAGGGGGATGGTGAACCGGGTATGATTAGAATGTATGTTCATAAATAAATTGGGTTTGTCAAGAAAAGTGTGTAAATTAATTTGATTTTTTTCGGCGGTCTTAA
>CAJUSR010000030.1 GCA_910588855.1 uncultured Kineothrix sp.
CCCTTATGAGAGTTCGTAACATGAGGGAAAAGGATATAACACAAGGGAAAGCATAAGGGCAAACTCACTTGCTATAAATTTAGCATTTTCAAGGGTTTGCGGACTTTTTGAAGATAAAATATAACAGTTAATAAATGCTATAAAAAGTGTCTTATCAGAATTCCTGTTTATTAATGGGATTCGGATATGTCAAACAAGAGAAATTTATTCCGGCTATTGATAGCAGGATAGGTATTTTTTAGAATAAAGGAGGGTTCCATATGTCTGAAATTTTCGATGAAACAAATATGAAGCAATTTCTAGGGAAGTATATGCCACAGGGGGAAGCTCTGTTAGCTGGTATACATGCGATATCGAAGGAAACGAATATAAGGCAGGTTTTTGAGAAGTGCGCTTACATGGAAGACCGGATAGTTCCGGATGAAAGGGGAGGGATAATCGCATTAAATAAGAAAAAGTATTCAGCATATGATATTTACATCGGTATTACATCATCTTCGTTGGTAATTGCCGAATGTGAAGAGCATAATTATTTTTATGAATTTGATGATAAGCCGGGGATGGGTGAAAAAGATATACAAGAAGTCGTTTCCGATATGCTGTTATCCGATATTGGAACGTGTTTTCCACTGGCAGATATCCAAAGCTGCGAAATAAAAAAGGGATGGATGGGTTCTGTTAAATGCTTTATTTCAATGAAGAATGGAACCTATTTTAAGCTAGTTTTGCCGAAACTTGGTGGATTGGGTGGGGGTATGCCGCATCACGAGGAATACCGCGATAAAATTATTTCATGTTTGAGCAGAGGGAATGCATAAAGTTACATAAAGGGCGGCTTTCAGATTATTGGAAAGTTAGAGAAGCTAGGCGGGTTGGGCAACAGTTAGAATAAATGCGGTTGCCGACCTTACCTAGCTTTACTAATGGATAGCTGGTGCTGGAAAGTTATTTTAATGATTTCCTTCCTATTTCAAGTTCGGGAAGAGGCCTGTCTGCCTAATCGAGGTCAGTTTACTTCAGCGTCTTAGGGGAAGAAAAACCACTCCGGCATCTTATCGCTCTGGCTCTTTGTATTCTACATTGTTGTTGCACAATTCGATGACGTGTTTGTCTTCGCTGTAGGTTCTATACAAATAGATATAATCTTTCCGGCTGGTTTGGATGAGGGAAGGATTCCATTCATTTACAAGGCAGCAGCCGGACAAATAAATATCCGGCTCCGGTATATCGGATTCAAATTTTATCCTGATTTGGTTTTTTCCAATTTGGGAAAATTCGCAGTCGTATATGGTCTTTGGATTGCTCATAAAAATAATTTTACTCATTATCTTTCTCCTTAAAAATGAAATAGGCATGAAACCTGTTAAAATGTTAATAAAAGTGGGTAGGTTGTGCGGTGGTTTTAGTTGAAAAAGGTAGTTGATTAAACAGCGATTTAACAATTGTATATAGTGCCATTAGATAAATGATGTGTAAATGGAAATTACTTAAAAATAACAGCATATCAGAAATGGAATTGTGGGAACTAGACTAGTTGTTGGAATTATGGCGGTGTGATGCTTTTCCATCCTGACCAGTTTTCTGTATTATAAAAATTAGTCCATATTCGACCGCATAATGGATAAAATTCTTCGACCTTCACAAATAAATGTGCATTGTCAAACCAGTAACACTGCCATATGCCTAAAAAGGTGCCGGTTACAGGGGAATTTTCAGTCGGATTTAAAATAAGCCGGGTTTTATTCGCATCATGGTTTTCAATGGATAAACTTACAAACAACAAATTATCTTTATATTTATCTCGTGCGATATTCGTAAAATATTGTTTTTTAGTAACAAAATTTAAATTGCCGTTTAATATACTAACAGCTTTGCTGGAAGCAGCTATGTAATCGGATTCGGAATTTAGGTCTGATGTTATACCACGGATATTCCCTACATTGGTTCCCAGAATCTTGAGGCCCTGCACAATAGCAGAAAAACTTTTCTTCATATTTGATAAAGTAGTGAAAATATTCTCTCCGCTTTTAATTTTATTGCTTGTTGTTTCTGCTGCCGCATTTGCAGCGGTTAGGGTTTCGTATGCCTGTGTGCTGTCATCGAAAGTAGGAGTTATGATATTTGTCATAGTGCTTTCCAATGTATTGCCATCGGCCATACTTACATTTTCAGCATAGATATTTTTTATCTCAGAACCATTTTTTCCACGTGGTATTCCAAAGTCGATATAGTTATTTAACCCATCGTTACGAATATCAACGGTTGCGTTCTGGTCTGGATTTAAAGTTGTTACGTTTCCTTTGAATATTTTTGGGGTTATTCCATTTAATTGTTCAGGTGTGAAATCTTCGTATGTAAAGGAATCTCCTTTATCTCCAACTACTTTTCCTAAATTGATTTTTGGCATAATAAATACCTCCTTGTTTTTGTATGGTTATTATGGAACAAAGTTTTACGTAAAAAGTAAAGGCAGAAGTGGAGTATAAACTTATATTATACCTAGTGCCAACAGCCTTTATGGTTACTTAATATACAGTTGTGATTTTATTTTGATGTGAAATAGTTTCTTGCTAGAATGAAACAATGAGTTGATGCGCTTTGGTGGGAGTAAAGTATACTTTGTATGAATTAAACGGCAATTTAACAAAAATAGCATATGAACATTATAGGGTAAAAATATTGCCGGGAGGCAGTGTCGTTTTGACTTATGAAGGCTCTCCACTCCAACAGAACCATAATTATATCATCCAGCTATCTACAATATATACATCTACATTTCAGTATAGGAGGTATCTTCTTAGAGACAACGTGATACGTATAATTGATAATATAGCTCCGGCTAATCTTACTGCAAATTTTAATGTACCGGAATTGCAGATAATTGATGGTGTTGCTCAAGTACATTTTGAGGATGACAAATCCACACATGAGTATTATGTAGCTGTTATTGTTGAATATTTGGGCTGAAAATCCTTTATCTAAATCTAAACAATTTTTCATAGACTAGTTAAAGCTATATCTTTCCTGCCCAATTGATACTGCAGATTTTAAACCCTGATAGTGTATGCTTTAATGATTACGAATACAATTAAATCGCTGTTTAATTAAAAATGAATAAAATTGAATAGTTTATCTTTTAGCATACAAAACTTACCAATTCATCATTGCCTAATAAAACAAATGAACTATTGATTTCTTCCGTCAATGGAATACATTCAATAGTTCATCATCCTAATTATTCAATTGTGAGGATTAGGCATCCATCGTTATCAATATGGGCGTCCGGTGGGTTATCTCCGTCAGTATAATAGAGCATAAGATTTCCTTCTTCAATTTCAAAAGCAATTTGCCCTTCTACGGTTGTGATGACACCATCTTTCCCATCAATGCCGTCTTTTCCGTCTTTGCCGTTAAAATACCCGGATGCAATTTTATTTTCTAAATCATTAGAGATATTATCGGCGCGTTCCGTAGCTTTATTGGCATTTGTGGATGCTGTTTCTGCCAAGTCGGCGGCTGTGTTTGCATTTGTCGTTGCTATCGTTACATTACGAATGGAACTTGCAAATGTATCTTGCCGCTGTTGTTCGGCATTCCTTCTATCAGTTTCGCTTTGCTGCCTTTCGTTTTCATTTGCAATACGCTGATTTTCATTTGCAATTCTTATCTGTTCTGCGTCCGATACCGTATTGCTTAATTGATTCATTGCATGAATGGTATCATTTGCAGTATTTGTGGCAGCAATGCAGTCTGTGGTGGCATTGTTGCATTCTTGCGTAGCGTTTATTGCATTTTCTGTTGCTTCGATGCAGTTATCGGTTGCCTCATTAGAATTCTGGATGACATTTTCCATCTCAGATTTCAGACCGGATAAGTCTGCTTGGATTTGATGTACTTGGTTAATCTTTTCGACTAAGAGCCCAAATTCATTGGAAGAAGTAACATATCCTACATCGAAACTGGATTTTGAAATAATGATAAAGAATGGGAATGAGGTAAGAGCCCTGTTTTCCAAATTGGACATAATAGATACTTCATAATTGCTGCGCCCGGATACAGCAGACATTTGCTGGGTTATTTCGACGCGGATAGTATTGTTGTCCAGAATCTGGCATTCATTAAAAATCATGTTATTGTCCGGTTTTGTTCCCCGGATAATCACGGTGACCGCTTCCCTATTTACAGTATAGGGCTGGCCGTTATTCATAAGTGAGATATCAACGTATCTCGTTCCATACCCATCGCCCTGTATACCCTTCACAAACAGGAAATTGTTATTGCTTGCGAAGTCAACGGTATATTGCTGGATGAGGGGAGTAATTGCATTTGGCATGGAAATCCTCCTTTCTGGGAATAGTGGTTATTCGGAATCTTTGTTGGTTTGGTCATTAAGTTCGTCATTAGGGTTGCTTTTGGCTTTATTTTGGGCTTCTTCGAGGCATTCTTTGTTGATTTGTGCGTAATATAAATGTTCTAAGTTGTTCATAACATCTTTTAAAATAAAATAAGCAGCCCCAATATCGAGGCCGCTTTCACTAATGGAATAACTGATTTGTTCTTTTAATAGTTGATATTTTTTAGCCATTATGCTCCTCCATATTTAACCTATAAGTATATAAAGATCCTCGCTTGAAACATTAAGTTTGCCAACTACTCTTACGGGATTGCCATCTACGTCTTTGCAAAAGATATAATCTCCCCCTACAGCAGTTGTAATGTTTATCCATTTCCATTGAGCAGTTCTATTGTCTAATTTTAATTGTGAGGTAGAAACCGCATTAGCTGTTAGGTCTTTTGTTTTTATTTTAGTACTTAAATTGTTAAAGCCTTGCTGCATATTAGTAAAGTTTTCACATTGTAGTAATTTGGTGTTGATATAGTTGTTGTCAATTGTTTCTTCAGCAAGACTTTTGATATGTTCTATACATGTTCCGTTAAACGGAGAAGCAACATTGCTTCCAAAATAAGAAGAACCACTAAAATTGCCCCATGTAGTTCCATCATTATATCCAATTCCGCCAAACGAACTCCCGGAACGCACATTGCTGATATGTACGTCTTCAAAACTTGCCCGCCCGTCGGAATTAATCCACCATTTATTGTTTTCGGAGCGGATGGAGTTGTTGCTGATTCTGGCGCCGCCGATGGTTCCCGATTTGGCAGTAAGGTCGCCGTAGGGCGTAACTTGGAATGCGCTGTTTGCCCCCAGGGCAATGCCGTCTGTACCAAGGTATATCCCATTTGCCGCATCCGAGATAGAAGATTTTCCGCTGTACAGCTTATGCTGTTCCAGTACAAAACCGTTTGTGCCTCCCAGATATCCTCTTTCGGCATAGAAAGTTCCGTCGTTCGTAAGTTTTAGCACGTTATTGGCGCCTAAGGCGATGCCGTCTGTGCCTATATAAACTCCGTTGGCACTGGAAGTGATGGAATTTTTCTGACAATATATTTTACCGTCTTCAATCACAAACGCATTTTGTCCGCCAATCCATCCTCTTTCTGCTTTAATGGTTCCTTTGACCGTAAGCACACCGTTTTCATCTAAGGTCAGTTTTGGCTCATTGTTTGCATTAAATTCAAAGGTGCCTTTGTTCAAATTAATATGTGTTCCTGTTTTTTGGGCGGAATAGTTTGTGGATTGCAGGAGCCCGCCGTATATTTCGCTGCCTTCAATTACGGAAGCGTTGATGTAACCGGCCAGTACCAAATGGGCAATCAGGCCGAAATCGTTGTAAGTTACCCCCTTTTTCGTGTATTGCACCCGCCCTAAAGCGGTTTTTATGGACTGGAAATCATCGTCGCTGAAAAGGATTTGTGAGTCGCCGATAAAGATTCTGTCATCCGGGTATTTTGATTCCGGTGTGTTGCTTATAATGATTCCGCGGTCGTCAATTTTTACATCGGATTTCGACGTTTTAAGGGATTCCCCGGCTGCAAGCAACCCGTTTGCGATAGCTTTTGTAATGTCATCGGCATCTTTATTTGCACGGTTCCAATTGCTGCTGTTGAAGGAAACCGTGGTGGCAACAGAAGTAGCGGTATCAATAGCTTTGGTCGTATCCGTAAAAAGGTTTTTCCCTTTCACTTTATTCATATTGCCGAATGTGACGGAGAAACTGTCCGGATGATAAAAATCCATATCCACGGTCAATAATCTTGCTTTGATAACATAATCGTCACGGATGATGATATGGATATAATTTCCCGGCTCAAAGTTGGCTGTGGAACTTCTAAATTCTTCCATTTCAAAAAGATTCATGATTTCGGCACGGAACTGCAATTGGGGCTGGGATACTTTCCGCAATTCCTTTTGCCCGAAAGCGAGCATTTCTTTCAACATGTCCATCCGCTGGGAATCGGTCATCGTGTCGGTAGCTATAAAATTGGAAGAGGATAGTTCATCTTCGCGGATAAATTTTGTAAGCTCCTGTAATTGATTAGCCGTAAAATTGTTGGGCATGCTGATAGCCGAAATAATATTGTCCATCTGAGTCCCGGTGGAGGCTTGTTGGGATTTTAAGGTTTCAATTTGCCTTTGGACGACTGAAATCTGTGCTTTGATAGCATGGATGGCATTGCATACCGGAAGGTACAGTCTGGCATAGTCTGCATGTTCCTGTTTGCCCTGCCCGGCTTTTATCATAATCGCCTGCTTCTGCTCATAAGAAGCGAGTTTTTCCTGCAGCGGAACTAACCCGTACTCTGCCCAGTTTGTGCTTTCCGTGTTGGAAGGCATTTTTTCATTGGTAAGGTAATTGATTTGCTTGTAATAATTTTGATATTGGGTAAGGAGGGAAGTGTAGCCAGGCATGTGGCTCTTCCACTTTTGGCTCCACTTGCTGTAAGCGTCCAACAGCCCTTTGCTCATAAATTCGGGGGAATTGAAATAGTCAAGCATATATATTTTGTCATATCCCATATTCACTTCACGCAAATCCAGATTATCCGCGCCGGTAACCGTAAGGCATGTTTTTATGTCGTCGATGGAAGAGGAGATATCCGTATTTTTTAAAAGATTGTCATAAGAAATAAATATATCGGTATCGTTCCCTGCCGTATCCTCCGCATATACGTTAATCCGTTGATGCAGTGTATCAAATAAAAAAATACATTGAAAAGCTGTAGCAACGTCTTGGGTAAGGAAAGAATAAATATCTTGCCTTGTCGTGTCAAAACATCTTTCCAATGTCATAAGGGAGGTATCTACATGCCCGATGGACCAATCCGGGCATTTTTCCAAAACCAGATGTAAAAGGCTTTTCTCCGGGTTGGAAAGGTTATAAAATTTCACATGGTCTATGCTTCCCGTTGTTCCCATATTGATTGTGAACAGTTCAAGGTATTTTTGGCCTAACATGGTTTCGGTGCCAATTGCTTCACAGCTCTTGCATTCCAGATTTTGCCCTTTTGATTCCGTGTCCACGTCTGAAATGATAAAACGGCCGAATCCATCTACCTCGATGAACTGCCCTTCCACAATGGAGTCATATGCCGGGTTTTTCTCATTGTCTGTCAACATATAAGTCTTAAATTGGATGACATCGGGGGCATTGAATTTAAAAAAATAGTTCTTTTCCGTGCAGTTTAAGGTATATATCCTGTCATTGTTTGCTTTTGTAAGGATATAGGCGGGCGGTACCAGATTGCCGAAAAAATCTTTGTGGAATATTATGCTCATAGGACAAACCCCACCTTTCTTGGAACCTTATATGTAAAGGTAATCTGTATGTTATGGCTTACCCTAAATTCATTTTTTCCTGGAACCAGCCGGATAAAATGCATGTTAAAATCGTTGCATATAATCCTTGATGGGTGGGAGGAGGACAACAGATTGTTCTGGGAATCCATAGTAATCACTTCGCCTGCAGACAAAGATTTAAAGGAAGTAATCCAATGATTGTCTGTAATATTAGTTATAGATAAGTTGGAAATAGCGGTATTCGACCGGATGGTTACTTTTGGCAGCAAATAGCTATATAAATCGTCGGAGGTATTGAAAAATATCAGGTTGGAGGAAGGCGAAGCCTGAAAGGTGTAATGGAAGTCGTTTGACCAGGCAAAGGGGGAATCGCATTCCATATCCAGAATAATGCCTACAATCCGTCCGGCGGCTTTCTGGTATCTGACATTTGTTACCCGGATGTTGAAGAAAAGCAGTTCGTCAAACTCGTAGGAAAATATCTGCATCCGTTTATAGCCCCAAAATCCTGTCAGTTGCCTTAAAATTTCGCGGCATTCATGTTCAGTGAAGTATTTATTAACATTAATGTTTGCATTGGGGTCTTTGATTAAGGTAGCGGTGGGCTTTAACTTTGAATGAAAAGAAGAACCAAGATATACCGGCACCGGTTTTTGCCCGATGTATTCTTCAATTGTGTCATGGTTCATGCCAAGTTCTTCATCGGATGAATCCGTGTTTTCAAAAGAAGAAAGGATTAGCCCGTAATTGCTTAATTGGAAATCCCCAATGATTGCGTCTAACCCGAAAATATTCATAATTATCACCAGCTTTCTGTGTTTGCTTTAAGAAAATCCGCGCCCATTTTCAGGGCGCGGCATTGAACATGTTAATAAATTCCATATTTTCTAGTCATATCCAAATCATGCCAGCTTTTTTCGATTGCTTTGTTTGCTACAT
This sequence comes from uncultured Kineothrix sp., assembly GCA_910588855.1. GTDB lineage: Bacteria > Bacillota > Clostridia > Lachnospirales > Lachnospiraceae > Kineothrix. Next base: position 8,639 of record CAJUSR010000030.1, read on the forward strand.
TTACGGCGACATTTTCTATCTGTTTTACCACGCGGTCAGCGTCGTTGACGTCGCCTTGGATATTTATCATATTGTCATAATGTACATTTACATTGGTACGGTTTATGCTATTGGGAACAATTGCCTGCTGTGCTGCCGCTTGGTTCGGAATATTCCAGTTCCATAAAGCAGGGCTTATTCCCATTGCCCTGGCTGTGAATTGGTTTCCGGCTTTAGGCAAAAGCAGCTGGCTCTTTCTTGCAGCTTCCAGCAATGCCGAAGCGAAGTTGGAAACTGCTCCGGTTTGCTCGCTGGTCAGTACGCTTTCGCCTTCCTTTGCGGCAATCATGGTATCCTCACCAAGGGCTTTGGCGATGTGGTTGAAAGGATTTTGGCTGTTTTTGGTGATAATGCCTCCTTTTGCATAAACGGGGACCACAGTGCCTTTGCCGTAAGATTTTGCCAGCTTTTCAAGGTCGGATTTGTTGTAGGAAGTGATGGTGCCTGCGGCAACCCCTTCCAATTTATAAAGTGTTTTGCTTTTGGAAGACGAAGAAGCCTGTTGTGCTGCGCCTACCGAAGAAATAGCGTTGGCTGCATTGCGGGCGGCGGAGGCAACGTTGTTAAGGCCGCCTGTAATACCGTTTAGGGCATTTGAAATACCGCTGATATTGTAGCCGCCCTCCAATGTCCTTACCAAACTGTCTCTAAGGGCCTGCGTCATTTCGTTTAGATTTTGCTCGCTGTAGTAGGAGGAAGCCAGTTCCGCCACAAGGGTGTCGGCGCGGGTGGAAAACATCCATGCAAGGGCATAAGCGGTTTCATTGGCCTGATATTGAAGGTTGTAAGTTTCATATTCTATGCCTAACAGGCTTTCGATAAATGCGCTGGAGCCCTCGGAAAGGACTGTGCCGTAGCTGGCGATAGCCATCTCGCCGGTCTGCCAGGGGGTGATAACGGCATTGGAGACGGTAATGCCGTGTTCTGTGGCTATATTGGCGATTTCCTGCCCGATTAGGGCGGCATTCTGCTTTACAGCTTCAAAGGAAGCTGCAATTAGCCCTTCTTTTTCTGTGAGAGACTCTTTCAGCTTTTCAATTTCAGCATTTCTTTCGTTTTCGTAATTTTCCAGCTCCTGATTCAGGGAATTAGACTGTTCTTCTATGGAATGTTCATACTGGGCATTTTCCAGTTCCATTTTTGCTTCTGCCAGTTGCTCCTCCAGTTGCTTCTTTTTGGCGGTGGCAGAGGCCGTATCGTCATTTTGCATAGCGGCAATCTGACGCTCGATATCGGTTACTTTTTTTGTTTTTTCAGCAATTGATTGCTGATAATCATGCAAATCTTTGGAAGCTTTCAGCGCTTTAATCTGTGCGTCCACCAGTTCATGATATCCGTCGATTTCTTCATCAATAGCGCTTATTTCTTCATTGATACGTGCTTCGTTAAGGTCTATAATGGCATCTTTGATGGCTTCGGAGCTTTTGACGGATTCCCATTGGGCAGAGGAGAGATCAGCCAGTTTGTCGGCGTATTCCGTGGCGGAATATTTGCCGGAAAGGTAATCGCTGCTTAATTGGTTCAGTTCGTCGTTGTATTTCTGTATCTGGTATTGGGTCAGTTCATATTGCTGGGCCAGCAGCCCGAGCTGGGCCAACGCTTCTTTTGACCAGTTGTGGTTTCCGTCAGTTGCTTGGGAACCTTCAAATAATCCCTGCAGATTGGAAAGTTCGGATTCAAGGCTTTTAAACTGTTCCTGAACCCTGTCGAAAATATCCCAATGGAGCTGCAGCAATTCATTGTCCAATTCCTCCATAGCTTTCTGGCAGTCGAGGATATTGCTTTCCACATCGGAGAGGGCGTTTACCATTTCGAGCCATTCTTCGGTCCCTTTTTGTACCCGGCCGGAACCGACGGCAGAGGTCATTTGGCTTACAAGCTGTGCTTTTTCTGCCTCAAGCAGGGCAAGCTGCTTTTGGGATTGGTCTATTTGTGAGGTAAAGAAGGATTCGCCGATTAGTTGCCCGGCTTCCTTTAACAAATCAATCTGTTTGGAAATCAAGCTCTTGCCGTCTTCATGTAAATCGAATTGGTTTTGGAAATCTTCCATAATATTGTTGAATTTGTCCAATTCCAATTGCCTGATTTGGGCTTTCAACTCTGCCAATTCCTGTTTACAGTCCGCAATTTTATCCGCCCATTTTTCATATTCTTTGATGGCTTCTACAATTCCTTTATTGCCGCTGCCGGTAAATGTAGTAATGTCCACCGCCCCGTTTTGGGCTTTATCTGCAATGTGGGAAGGAAGTTTTGCCAACACTTCGCCAGCCTTCTGGCTGTACATGTGCAGGGCGGAAGAGTAGTTTTTGAATTTCTCCTCCACAATGCCTAATTGGGCGGTTGCAAGTTGATTCTTTGCATATGCGCCGGCAATATTATCCAGATTGGTTTTAAGGAGGGAGAAGGATTCGCTTAATACTTTGTTCCTGCGTTCAAAAAAGTCTACGAGTTCCTGATAGTCATCTTTTGTTACCGCAGAAGATTCTTTTTTCGCAGAATCCAAAGCTGTGTTGATGTTTTCTTTCTCCTGTTCCAGTTCTTTGATTTTGTCAGCGTATCCTTGACCGCTGCTGCCTGTCTGGAAGTTATTTTTTAAATTTTTCAGGATATTGATTTGGGAATCTATGTTGGAGATAGCGTCCGTATATCCTTTGATATCAATTTCAAGCTTTGACCGGAATGCATCAAGGTCTATGGAGCTAGGGGTGTAATCGATGGATGAAGTTTTAAAGTCTTTTGCATGTTTTACCACTTGAATACCAATGGAATTTGTGGAACCGCCGCCTCCGTAGGTGCCGTCGCTGCCGTCTCTAAAACCGCTGGAAGCGGCTTTGATTGCATCGGCTACATCCCATACTTTCTTCTGCAAATATAGAAAAGAGGTTTGGGCATTTATACTATTGATGCTGATGGAATCCGCCATGGAAGTGCTGGCATTGCCCATATTGATGGCAATATCCTGAGCCACTTCCCCTGCAACTCGGTTAAATTCATCCATATTGCCAGCCATGTTGGCGGCAACGGCCGCATATGCCTTATCCTCTTCAAGCCCGGCTTCAATCAAAGCGTGTAAAAGGCTGTTTACAGCATCCAAACGGTATTGGGCGACTTCCATACTGATGGAGCCTTCGCCTTCTGCCACTTGCTTCACCATATTCAATTGTGCTTCGGCGAATGCTTTTTTGGCAGTTAATTCTGCTTTATCCGCTTCCAGCTTGGCAATCTGGGCATCAAGGATGGATTGGTCGCCGGCAAGGATGCTGTTTACGACTTCCTCATTTAAAGTAATCTGCCCATTGCCGCAATCTATTGCATTGGTAAGGATTTCAGGATATGTTTTTGCCAGTTCGGCAGCGGCAGAAGTGGATAGGGTCAGCCCGTGGGCGACGGCTTCCTGTACTTGTGCTAGGCTTTCAAATTGTGCGGTTGTGCTTTCAATGACATTTGCCGTGTCCGCCCATGTAGAACCAATGGAAGCGGTATAGGCTTCTATCCCGGTATCCCCATAAGAGCTAAGTGACTGCAGGGAATTAATCAAGGCGTCGATTTGAGTACATTCTTCCTCTGTTTGAAGAGAGCTTTTCAACGTTTCAAGGGTATTTATCAAGGTATCCGGCTGCTGCTCCATCAATGTACTTAAACCTTCTGACAAGTTTCCGAACCCTTCTGCGGAAAGGTCTATATAGGGGATGAGTTCGGGGAACTGCTGCATAAGTTCCAGGATAGCATTTTCATCCAATGTTCCTGCGTTGAAGGAGTCAAGTGCAGAACGCAGGGAGGAAAGGGAGGACTGGATATCGTCAATTTCTTGCGCATAATCTTCCAATTGAAAAGAAGGGGCGATTTCACTGGCGGCATTCGCGTATTCCAACAGTTCGCTGCAGAATGCTTCGGCTGCCGTCTGCCCGTCTTTGAGAAACAGTTCACTGTTTTGTATGGCATGGTGGAGCATTGGGAATGCAAAAGCAATTTTTCCGGCAGTCAGTTCCCCGGCTTCTGCCATTGCCATGAGTTCCTCTTTTGTCTTTTCGATTCCTTCGGTATGGAAAATGGCATTGATTTCCATTTCATTCCAATCTTTTTGGTTGGTGTACTCATAGATTAATTTGAGGGATTGGTACATGGAATCATGGAAGCGGATGACTTCCTGCTCATAGGAAGTAAGCGGGTTTGCGCCTTGGCTCCACTTTTCCATGGCCTTTGTGTATTCATCATCTAAGGCAAGTAGCTTTTCATTTAAATCGGCAATGCTGTCATTCAATAAATTAGAGTATCTTTCAGATGATTCTATGCTGCTTTGGATATTTTGGTCTATCCATTCGGTACTTTGGCCATTTGCCAATATATTTTCCCGTTCCTTCTGTGCATCTTCTAAAAGCTTTGTCATATGGATATAGGAGGCGATGTTTCCGGCAATGTTATTTTCGCTTTCAGGAAGTGGGGTATCCATATTTTCCACCAGCCAGTTTATGTTGTCTTGGGAGATATCATAGCCGCCATATTGTTTTTGATATGCGGATATCGCTTTTTGGGCTGCGTCTTTGGAGGCTTTTTCCGCTTGCTTTTCTTCAATATTTTGCTGCAGCAAAAGCTCTTTTGTAATGGCCTGTAATGTTTCCAATTCATTCTTTTCGGTATAGGTCAGTTTATCCTTGGACAGCAATTCGTTTATTCTTTGAGTCTGCTCATAGAGCTTGGAATTGACGTTTTCCAAACTTGTTTTTGCGGATTCGCTTTCCGAGACAGCTTCCCGCATTGCGTCATTGGCTCTTTCTACGCGGTGTATCCAGTTGTCGATAGCGGTTATGGCTGTCTGGATTGCCTGTGAAATAAGAGCGACGGCAAAAGATTTCCCTATGGCGGCGAAGCCTTGGAGGACAAGGGCGCTGGCTCTTGCGGAAAAGCCTAACTGCCGGTTGTTTTCAATGGCAGACTGGGCGTATTCATTGTATGCCTCAAAAGAGGCGGGCATTTGATTCTGTATGCAATCGACCAGGTAAGCCTGCATCGTTTCATCTACCACTTGAAAAGATTCACACCATTGGGTTAATGTGGCGATGGAGTGGTTGGCATTTTGGTTAAATGATTGGAAAAAAGCATCTGCATCTTGGGTCGAAGGAAAAAGGGCGGAGAAGTCATCCCGCTCAATCAAATGAGGGGTATTGACTCTAATGGAAGGAGTAGAAGCTGCAGGGGATGCTTTTTTGCCTGTTTGGAATAGGTTATTTTTTACGAAATCAATAATTGTATCGGAAATGCTTTTTCTGACGGCATTTGCAATTTCCTGCCCGGCTTTTTCGCCGGCATTTTTGGCACTGCCATTGTCAATATCCGCTTTTATGGGCACTGTTTTTAATTGTGACTGCAATGCTGAAATCTGGGCGTTGATTTGTTCAACGGTAGCACGGGTATCCAGAGAGCCGGAAGCTTTTACGTCATTCAACCGGCTTTGCAGCTTTTTGATATCGGCATTTATTTGGCTGGCCGATTTGGGGATATCCAGGCTAAGTGTAATTTTTTCATCAAAATTGTTTGTCAAGCTGCACCATCCTTTCTTCTTAAATTTTTTCCCATGTATACATTTCCTTTTGCACTACGCTGTGGACAAAACTGTTTTTGCCATCGGCGGATTCATATTCTTCCATCAGGTCTTCCAATGCCTCCAATTCCATGTCGTTGATTTTGCCAAGGGAGTGGTAATAGCGGTAGGACTGGCTGATTTTATCCTTCAATTCTGCCCGGATGCGTTTATTGTTTTTCCGCTCGCTTTCGATGAAACGTTCGTCTGTGCTTTGCTGTAGGGCATCTATTTTCCTTGAAATATCGGATAGGGAATCCGAAAGCCGCTTTTGGGCGTCGGTCAATTCTTTTTGGATGGCAAAGGATTGCTGGCGGTCGTGCATCCGGTTGTCCATGATTTCTTTGATGTTGGTTTGGTTGTCTTTGATGGTTTGCAGCAGTTCCTCTTTCTGTTTCTTCCGGCGGTAGAGACTGTCAAGCAAAGCAAAAATATTTTCCCTTTGCCTGAAACAGAGCCGGCATAGAAATACAAGGGGCATAACCGCAGCGATAATCATCATAGGGTTTATTTCCGTGAAAAATGGAATCAGTTGTCCTTTCATGCTTATGCCCGCCTTTTACGATAAGATGGTGATGTATTTGCCGGAGACATATCCGGTTAAGTTATTTTTTGTGGTTACTTTATACCATCCGTTAATTTTTTCTTTTAGGAATACTTCATCATTGACGTCTAAAACGGAAACGATGTTGTTGGCTGCGACTTTTGGCTCTTTCCGTAGGTTCAGTTTTGTACAGTTGGACACTCTGCCTTTCATGCAGCCGGTATAATCATCCGAAGCATTGCCGTATATAACGCTTAAATCTACATTGCCGCTAATGCCGGGGACTTGCCCGCTGGAAGTATACTGCCATGCGTAAATGGAATCGAAACCGGTGATTAGTTTCGGGTTGTACCGTTCGTTGGGGCAGACGGACAAGTCCATTTTCCTATAGGAATTATAATATCTGGCAAGCCAAAAATTGCTGCATTCTATCTGTGGAAAGTAGGGCTTCAGGAAGGGGTTGAAGAAAGAGGGGCCTGTGTAGATGCCAAATTCATAGCCTGCGGACAGGATGACATCCTGGTAGGAATTGATGATATCCTTTATCAAAGGCCCAAGGCCTTGCTGGCATTTATCTTCCAGGTCGAGCCAGACAATGCATTTGCGCCCGTTTAATACGGACAATACCTTTTTGGCGTCTGTTTTTGCCTTTTCTACGGATGTGGCATAGGAATAATTGTATACTCCGTCAACAGCCACATTGGCATTTTGGCAGCCTTTCCAGTTTTGCTCGAATTTGGTATCGGGTTTTAAGTCCTTGCGGATAATTTTTAAAATTGCATGATGAATGCCTGCGTCCTTTGCCGAATGCCAGTCGATGTTGCCCTGATAGGAAGACACGTCCACGCATTTCGCATAAGGGATAGCGTCATTCGTTTTTATTTTGGTATTTGCTGTTTTTTCCATAATATATCCCCATTTCTGCGCTGCTTAGTGTGAAGAGAAGTTCTTAGGCTCGCACCAGTGGGTGCTTTGCCAAGAACTTCTAAGACTTCATACCTGATTTGGGTTATCGTATAACGAGTTTGTGTCAGGCAGCGCGCAGACACAAATCCTATGATTGAAATTTCTGTTTATCAATTGCTTATCAAATGTTTATCAATTGTTTTTTAATTGTTTTTTAATTGTGTTTCAATCATTTTTCAATTGTTTTCCAATCTTCCCCGTTTTTATTTTTTTGCTATATTGACGGAGGATTCGATTTTAAGTTGCAGCCATTTGTCGAAGGAGCCGTAGAAGCTTTCGATTGCTTTCTTAGCTTCCTCCGAAATCAGGTTGAGCGCTTCCACATAAGCGCGGTTGAAGGCTTCCTTATGTGCTGTCTCATCGAACTGCCCGGATGCTTTCAGCGAGTCCGTATATGTCTGGTTGACGAACAGGACAGCATCCATCACATCGGTTAAGGCATTTTTGATAAGGATGTCCATATGCTCGTTCTGTGTCATATCTGCAATGATATCGCTGGCGTTGATTTTTGCCTTAAGGAAATCAATGATGTACTTGGCAACTACCGGCAGGATAAGGGTTAAGACGGTGTACAAAATATAATTCAACATTTCTGCTAATTCCATATTTCCCTCCTGATATGTATTTTGTTGTGTCATGGAGTGCGTCCAAATTCTTTTGTGGTGTCTGGCAAAAGATAGGCCGAAGCAGGGCTGTGCCGGTTTGCCAGGGCGCAAATCCATAAAAACGGAGGACAGTGTTAAGGCTGTCCTCCGCTGTATGGCAGTTATTCTTCGATAAGAGCCAAATCAAGGATATTGTCGTTGTCGTCTGCCATTAAATCACAAGTGATTGTAATAGTGCCGGGGTCGCCGGAATTGGAGAAGCTAAGGGACATGTTGCTCTGGGGAGCTACTTTATAGGCCGTTAATTTATAGGGCAGCAGTTCGTCGTTCTCTGTTTTCATTACCGTATCGCCATATACGATGAAGTTCTTGGGGAAACTGGTGGATTTGATATTAATCCGCTGCACGCCCGTAGTCACTTCCTTCATGAAATAAACGATGACTTTTGAACCGCCGGCAAGTGCGGATGCAAGTGTGATTGTTTTATCCGCTACCGTGCATTCCAAATCGGAGCCACAGTCATCGTCGGCTGTATAGACAACTACACTGCCCGGTACGGGAGTATCGGATAGTGCGATAGAAGTGCCTGCATCGTCTGTAACGGCTTCCATACGAGTGATAAATTTGGCGGACTTGCTGACCTCACCCCCTGTAATCAACTGCCAGAGTTTTACCGTCTGCATCTGGGTTTCGATGGTAAGGGTGCCCCCTTTTTCGCCGGAGAACTGCACTCGCTTCGGATGCCCTTTTCCGCCGTAGGCAAAGAGCGACTCGCCGGTAAGCTCCGTGGTGGAGACATTAGCGAAGTCCAGATTCATGAAAGGTTTCTTTGTGGCATAATCCACAAAGATAAGGTCGCATACTTCTCGGTTTGCCATTGTTGCATTTTGCATAAAAATTTCCTCCATTTCTGTTTCTATATTTTAGGCATCGAAAAAACTGCCCTGCGACGCCTCCTGACGGCTGGCATAAGATTGGCAGACAAACTTCCGTACAATGAAGTTTTGAAATCTGTTCCAAACTTTACCAACCGCCAGACGGCATGGCAGGGCAGTTTTCCCGGCGCCTTAGTTACCTGTCAATTCGTTTGAACCATGCGGTGGCATCAAAATAATTGTCCTTATTTCCCCAGGCGGCGACGCTCATGGATTGGATGTCATAGATGCTGTTGTTGGAAAGCCTTGAAAAACAATCCCATAGCTGGAAAACGGTCAAATCCCAAATGGTCAGGATATTGAGGGAGTGGCTTTTGTTGGCAACGGCAGATATGATATTCCCTAACTCCATATTGTTGTCAATGGTTTTTTTGTTTGACTTTTCTGTCCTTCCTTTTTGGATTTTTTTCATAATTTCCAAAGCTTTTTTGCTTTTTATTTTTGACAAATCCTCTTCCTGTGCCGGTTTGATACAGTTGCGCCGGCAAATGAGGCTGCATAGTTCCGGGTAGTTATCTTTGGTGATAAGCCCGGTTGCCTTTCCATCGGTTTGCGAAATAAATCCATGATGGGAAGGGGCATATTGGATATCCTCTTTCAGGAAAAAGTTCAGGCTGCTTTGCATCAATTCACGGGATTGCGGATTAGCAGTGATCAGTTGGAATAAGGTAATTTTTTCTTTTTCTTCTTCCGGTAAAAGCTCATAGGTTTCTGCATAAGGGGTCATGGACAAGTAGGCTTTCAAATCCAAAGATACTATGGCTAGGTAGGACTGGTAGACATCATAGCCGATAGACGATATCCTGCGCAGTGTAGGGGAAAGGACCTGCCCTGCATCCGGCATTGGTATGGGGGCAGGGGATAACAGTTCAAAATAGTTTACTTTCATAAGCGTCCTCCGTCAAAATACCGGTTCAATTTCCGGTTATAATATCTGGTTATTTTCGGTTTGACCCATATTCTGGGTTTACAGATAATATTATCGTAAGTATGGATTTGCCTTTCCGGGATATAAGTGCATTCCAAACTTAGGCCGTCCACTAACTTTATGGTAGTGCATTCCGATGGGGTAGTAGAAGACAAGTGGTCGAAAAGAATGCCTTCTGCCGCATGGAAGACCCTACGGACGGTAGCTGTATTCATATTTTCCCGGACGGCGATTTGCTTTATGAGATGTTCCTGTGTAATCGTCAAATGGCGTTTTTCCTCCAAATTTGTGATATAAATTATTCATGGATTATTCTTGTATCAATTGTGCATTGTCGATGCTTCATTGCTGTATCAATTGTGCATTGTCGATGCTTCATTGCTGTATCAATTGTGCATTGTCGATGCTTCATTGCTGTATCATTTGTGTATCGTTTATGCTTCCTTGATGTAACCTTCATGTATTGCTTATCTTTCATTTATGCATTATGAATGCTTCAAAACTAATCATATTTTCCTTTATAGACACAAAGGAAAGCCCATGAAAAATGGGTGTTTTTTCTTTTTGCAGTGACAAGCCGCCCATAGGTCGTGGCCGTTTTTGGCTGCTTCTGTTAAACGGAACGGTTGCGTTTGCGTATCCTGTCATACTTTTTGATGTATTCTTTTTGGCATGGGGGGCATCTACGGGTACGGTTGTCTTTGAAAGCAATATCTATCCATTCCCCGCAGTCGATGCATTGAATGGCTTTTGTCTTTTTTGCTTCCACGTTTTTTTCCAAATGTTCCAGGATATATTGGCCGTAACAGAACCAGAGCAATTGCTTGTAGCGCTTTTCCTTTCCATATAGATATTCCACAAGCATATCTGCTGTCGTTTCGTCCGAATATCCCAAAAGGCGGAACGTCTCCCGGAGTTTGCAGGCAGTATAATGCAGGTTGCCTATGGCTTCTGCTTTTGTGTTCGCCATGTAACGATACTGTCTGTTCAATTTATCGTACAAATCGGAAACTTCTTTTGGGCAGACGATGTTGGCGTCCTTCATTAATTTCCGATAGTCAATGGGTTCTAATTTCAGGCTGCGGGTATTGACAGGCAGGTTAGGGATACGGTCGTATATTTGGTCTACCAAATTCTGACCCTGTTTTTTCACCTGTGATTTTTCCTTGTCCTTTGCATACGCAAAGAAGGCAGGGAGCTTTGTGCCGGTATATTTGGAAATCTCTTCCTTTATCTCTTGGGGAAATTCCGGCTTATATAAGGTCTTGGCATAATCAATTACAAAATTATTTTGGCAGCATAGCCTTTTTACACAATCAATGGCATTTTGCTTTTCCTTTTCCGTTCCGGAGGTAAAAACGTCGCTGTTCCAAATCTTTGAGATAAGGTTGCTGTATGTACCGATATTTCCGCCCGTAAATGCGGCCTGCAATCCGGCAAAAATATTGGCATGGTTTAGTTGGGCCGGTTCTGCCTTGCGCATATTGTAATAAAGCGGCACTATCCCCTCCATATTGCGTTCGGCGATTGCGATAAAGTCTTTGTCGGCAATGACGAGGGATTTGTCGCCGTCCACGTCATACATTAAGATTTTGCTGATTAAGTCGTGGGTGCTTGCATAAATGCCGTTTGTGGTAAACCATTCCCGGATAGCGCCGGAGCGTTCCCCATAGGCAGCGCTTGCAATATTTTTCCGGACGGCATGTTCCTTATATAAATGAGGGCTTCTTAAACAGTCCAGCTTGTCATATTGGCGGAATAAAAAGCAAAACACTTCCTGGTCATCTAACAGCCCTTTAGGGTTTTCCTCATGCCCGAACCAATATTCGCAGACCGCATAAAAATCGGGAAGCAAAAAGGTGTATTTTCCGCTGACTTCCAGTTTCCCGCTGCGATATTTTTTCAATAGACTGTTTTTGATGTCGCGGAGGATATCTTTCGTGTAACTGTCGTTTAATAAGGCAGGGTAGTGTTTGACTGCTTTTTGGAAAGGGGTCATATTGGTCTGGTAAGGCGTAATGCCAAGAGCTTCCATCATGGTATCTTTGGAGTGGCAGATATTGCGGAGCCGCTCCGAAGATTTGCGGGTGAGCAAATCGATTTCCTCACTGGTGATGTGGGTAAGGGTTTGTAGCATCTGGTAATTGGTTTTAGCATTTTTTATCCGGTCTTCTTCCATATTACATATACCGGCATGGCATCCGCATGTTTTGAAATATGTTTTATATTCCTCCCAGGAATCATAATATTTGTACATTTTAAACTGGCTTTTTGTAAAAATAATCCGGATTTCTTCTTTTATAATGTCATGTTCCTGCCCGTAAATATCTGTAATAACAGGGGAATAGCCGTTTGCTTCCACAAATTTACGGAAATCGAAGACACCTAACAATCCTTTTATCCAAGGGGCACGGAACATAAAGTTCTTGGTGGAAACGCAAGGCAGAACCATGCCGGCGCCGTCCGTATGGGGAACCGGAACATAATCGGTTTTGCGGGTAATCGAGTAATCGGATTCATCTACAAAGTCGAAAGTGCCGTATACATTTGTTTCAAAGTCGTCGATGACGATAGATTTATCGATATCAAATTCCGGCCATTCATCGGTGGCGGAATTGGTCAGAGCCATATATGCCAGATGCTTATTAACATTGTTTCCTCCTTTTGCATTAATCTTGTTTATGGTAAGCCCGCACATTACCGTCTTTTCAATTCGGTTCCATATGGATTCTTGAATGAACACTGCCTTCTTTTTGCGGATTTGCCCGGCGGATGAAGTATAATATTGGTATTTTTGCCCTCGATAAGTAAAGCCGTAAAAAGAAATATCTTTAAAGATATCAAGATAGTAGACCTGAACCACAATTAAGGCATGGGTTAAGGTATCCTTTTCGATTCCGATTGCCCTGCTGAGGGCGGAATCAAATACGGATATGACATTAGTGTCGTTTAGCTGCTCCTCCCGGATGGCACGGATATGGTCTTTTCCATTCGTGGCTATATTCTGGCTTGTCTTATTGGATAAGAGGGCAAGCAACTGGTCTTTGGACTTTTTGGCTTTTGCCTGCTTGTGCTGCATCAATCCCATCCAGTGCAGATATTCGGCAACGGTATTTGGGGCGTTTTGGACAGATTTTTTGCCGGGAATTTCTGTACTGTGCCCGTTTGGACAACTCTTCTTTAAATGCTTTAAGTCATCCGGTGAAAATCCGGATTGTTTTAGTTTCTTTTCGGCTTCAAGCAGTTGGTTCCGCACGTAGTTCTGTTCCTGGCGGTATTTGCAGTTCATATTATGTAGGTATCTTTCACGGCTGCTGTAAAAATGGCCGGTGTCGATGGAATATAAGTGATATTGCTTATTGAGCAATTGGCCCACCTCCTGTCTCTTTTCTGAAAATGCTGTTCCGTTTGCATTGCTGGTCGAATTTACTGTCTGCAATAATTTTTGCGGTGGCTTCCGATAAAGTGGTTTTCCGGTCAAAATCCGAAGCATAAATCCTGCCGCCGAATGTGGTGTGGCCTTTAGCGGGAGACATTGTTTGGTAAAATATTGTTTTCATCTACTGGTTCATCTACTCCTTTCTTTGTGCGTCTAATATATATTTCTCTGTTTGTGGAGCTGTAAACTTGAAAAGGTGTAATGAATAGGATAAAACTGCATAGAGTGGGCATCAATGTCATTTAGTTAACGGTACCGGACGCCGTAAGGAACATAAAATGCTCCGTCACCACGCTTTCGCTCGGTAAAAAGCGTAACGGACACTAAACTCGTGAGGAACCTCGTTAAGTGCCGACGCTTTTTAACAGGTTCCTTAAGCATTTTATGTTCCTCACGGCTGAATCAAGGCACTAACTAAATGACATTGGAGTGGGCATATGTTGTGGCAGTTAATTACAACAAAGAGAATTTTAAAAGTAATATCAGGACGGGAGCCGACAGCATAACAGGCAGTAAGACAGGGAGAAATTCCCATATATTTTCCGGAGTTATCAAGTGAAGATATGGAGGAAGTAGTAGAAGAAATAATGCAGTCAGTGCAAGTAAGTGGAAGCATAATGTCAAAGCAATAGAGTAAAGGCGTATGGAACGATAGCATAGTAAACCATGCGTCTTTTTTGCGCCTAAAAGAGGAACACGAGTGATAACAATCGGAAAACGGTAGGTCAGACCAAGAAAAGTAAGGAATACGTTCCAGACAATTTACAACGTGGATTTGTCGCTTTTATAAAACAGAACATATGTTTGCGAATCCTATTGACTCGAACATAAGTTTGGTATATACTTGTCATTGTCAACTTAATATTAAGAAAGCCTATCCTTTATCCAAACGGTGCAGCAACACTGTTGAATCGGACAGGCTCTCTCAATATACAAATTCAAGGTCTCGGAGTGACAAAGAATTTGACACATAGCTATTTGCTATGATTGTTCTATTATTACATAATTTTGTTGTATAGTCAATAGATATACATGAATTTATTGTTAAAGAGAAAATTATTTAGGGAAGGTGTATGGGAATGGAACGGATACTAAAGTATTACTATACCAATAATGCAGCAAAGCTCCATGATATGGTCGATAAGATTTTGTCAAAGTTCGGAGGTTTATCGGACAAGGATATGGATGATTTTTATTCACTGGCAAACGAAGTGTTTGTGGATGCTATGAAACGGTATCGCGATGGGCTGTCATTTGATGTTTTTTTATATTCTTGCCTGCAGAATAGGGTGAAGGCGGAAATGACAAAGAGGAACAGGGAAAAAAGGCGGGCGGATAGGATGTCAATTCCCATTGATATGCCCTTTGGTGATGACGAAGAAGTTACATTGGGGGATATGATTGCCGATAGTTCGGATGTGGAGCAGGAGGTTTTGGAAAGAGAAGAGGGCATAAATGGCGCAAACCGGAAAATAGAAACATATTTGGGCAGGCTGTCAAAACGTCAAAGGAAAATTGTCAAATTGTTGATGGCTTCTTATGGGGCAAAAGAAATCCGGAACATTTTGCATATTACCCAGAAAGAATATGCGGATGCAATGCTGGGCATCCGTTCCTATGAAAATATATCCATATTATTCTAAAAGGCGTTCGGATATAGCCTGGTGTGGGAACCATGAAAACGTTATGAACCATAAGGCGTTATGGATCATAATTGAGTTATGGGGATAGAAACATTTTAGTAAATGGAAAGGGAGGAAGGAAAATGGATTTGGTGAGGGACAAAAGGGTGAAGGATGCTTTGATGAATTCTACGGTGCAGAATATGTTTGAAAGGGGGGAATTGCGGAAAGACCATCCGCTGCAGAGGAAACCTGGCAGATGGAGCAGCGGCGAGCGGGATGGGCTGATTGCAGCCGTGCTGAAAGATGAGGATATTGATTGTATTAAAGTATGCGAACAATTGACCGGGCATGGGGTAGTTTTATGGGTCATTGATGGGCTGCAAAGGCTGGCAACGTTAAATTCATATTTTAACGGCGGTTTTAAATTAGGAAAAAATGTGGAATTTCCAATGGTGTCCTACCAATCGGTAAAAAGGGATATGAATGGGGATATTATTAAGGACGAGTACGGGAATTATGACTATGAGCTTGTAGCATATGATTTGCGGGGGAAATTTTATAGTGATCTGCCGGTTGAATTGAAGGAAAAATTTAATAATTACAAGATAGATATGGTAAAGCATTTGGATTGTACGGATGAAGAGATTGGATACCATATTAGGCGTTATAATAGGCAGAAAACGATGAATGCGTCCGAAAATGCGGTGACGTTTATGGATCATATTGCAAAAGAAGTTAAAAAAATATCTTTCAATAATCCGTTTTTTAAAAATGATATGTACAAGGAATTGGAAAGGAACAACGGAACGATAGAACGGATTGTAACGGAATCCGTTATGTGCATGTTCCATCTGGATAAATGGCAGAAGCGGAGCCGGAAAATGGGGGAATTTTTAAATAAGAATGCCTCTAAACAGGAGTTTGACAGGCTCAACGACAATTTAAACCGGTTGGAGGCAATTTATAAAGACAGTTTTCATGGGGTTTTTACATCAAAGGATTCCTTTCTTTGGTTCACGCTGTTCGATAAGTTTAGAGGGTTGGGAATTGCAGATGCCCGGTTTGCAGACTTTATAGATAGCTTTCAAAATGATAAATTAGCGGAGCGGAAAGTAAATGGGGAAAGGTTTGATGAAGCCGATAAAAATAAATCGACGAAAGACAAAGCAGTGGTTGTAAAAAAACTTGCAATCCTTGAAAACTTGTTGTTTGATTTCCTGCAAATGGGAAAAGATATGGAGAGGCAGACAGAAATAGAATTATTTTTGGCAAGGAACCTTGCCATAGATGTGGAGACGCTGCGTACGGACATGGATTTTTACATAGAGTCCTTGGAAGATTTAATGCGTAAAGTGGTGCGTAGCGATTCAAAATTACTGGAAGTGGGGAATCGCCTTTCTTTACTTGCTATGGTTGTGTATTCCTATAAAGAAGATATTGATTTGGACGATTGGCTAAAGGAATATGCAGAAAAAAATGATACATATTTTGCAGACCAAAAAGAGAATTTTATTCACATGAAAAACGACCTATATCTCTATATCAACAGGAAAAAGGCGGCATAATCGGCAAAGGTTCTGGGAGGAGGATGACGATGGCAACGGTAATTAATTTTCAAGAATATGTGAATGCGAAAGAGGAAGAGAAGAGGCGGTTGAAACGGATTTCTTCACTCATGTCAAGGAAGGAATATATGCAGAAATTGGCATATTCTATCAAAGATTCCATTGGGTGTTCTTTCATAACGAAGGATATGGGGGAAATGAACCAAGTTATCGGAAGGGAGCATATTTTGGATGACGATTTGCGGAGGATGGTAATGGAGGCGATTAGGCAGCATAACATAAAAGTTCAAGAGGAAATCGAAGAGCTGTCCGGGTGCGGAATGGAAAAAATCCCGGTGTCAGGAGAGTGATAGGTAAAGAAAAGGAAGCATAAAAAGAGGATACCTGTAAAAACATATAGGTAATATGCATAGGGATTTAACCGGCAGGACAAGGTAAACCTGTATACAGCATAAAAGGCAAGGACAGTGCTTAAGGCAAAGACGCCAATGTCCAAAAGAAGTGTGTTTTTACCAAGGATAGAAGTATAGGTATAGAAGAGAATAGGAATAAGAGCCGTGCCTGCCAAAAGCCCGAAACATAAAGAAGGAATCATGCAGGGATAGCTCTTCCTTAATTTTAATGCCACTATTGCCGAATAGAACAGCATAGGGAAATACAGCAGTTTCATATGTTCCCAGACCGATTCACTGACCGGTGAAAAAAATCCGGCGATATAATTGTTTCCGCTCCATTGATAGACAAAGTGGGAAAGGGAACCTACTGTCAAGACAAAAATAATACCGATGAATATATAGCATTTTAATGTTTTCATTTGAACAACCATACCTTTTTTCCGGCCTGCAAGCTTTGGGTCGCAGGCACAATATTTATACTCAGTTCCGGGAATATATTTTAGGCTTCGGCTCACAGAGCCGTTGCCTTAAGGACAGTATATGCAGCGGAAGGCATGGTATGTATTTGAATCATATTTTTTCCGTCAATGTCTAAACAATCCCACCGGATTAACCCTTTGACATCAAAACTGTGTTATACTATATGAGAAACCGCCTTGCGGCAATAATAGGAGTTTAGCACGAGAAGAACATCTAAAAGCTCATCTAAAAGCTCATGCCAGAGGGCATTTCGCTAAGAAGTTCTAAACCTCGTGCGTGCGGATTTGAGAAGCCGCTTTGCGGCGATGATTGGAGGTGAAAAAAATGAATGCGAAAATTTATGAATATGAGTCTATGATTTATAGTGCGGAGCAGAAAGGGGGTGCATATGTTATTTTCCCTTATGATATCAGGGAGGAATTTGGTAAGGGGCGCGTTAAGGTGCATGCTACCTTTGATGGGGAACCATATGACGGCAGTGTTGTCAATATGGGCGTTAAAAATGAGGATGGCAGTGTTTGCTACATTATCGGTTTGCGGAAAGATATCCGTTTACGAATAGGAAAGCAGCCGGGGGATATGGTTTATGTAACGATACAGGAACGGGAATAGACGGCATGGATAAATGTTTCTCCGTATGGAATTATTTGTCTAAACATATACGAAAAGCAATTTAGCTAAAAAAATGAAAAGAAATTGCTAATCTATAGCAGTTGCGTTATAATGTCTGTGTATGTGAAAAAGGTAGTATGGAATAATGCATTCGGAGGATAGGGAATGATTCAGAAGTTCATAAAAGTAGTATTTAAAGACGTGGAAAATGAGAACGAGACGAAAAAAGTATCAGTAATATTACGGCTGAATGCTATTATTATGTTTATTTATTTTATTTGTATTTTAGGAGTATTTCTGATAACGGGAGAGAGGGCGTCTATTCTTCTTCTGCTCCCATGCTTATGCGCATATGCAGTGGCGTTTTATACGACATATCTCAATGATACGAAATTTGCAGCATTTTTCTCCGTTTTTATTACAGTAGATTGGATTTATATTTTTATTAGAAGATTTGGATGGGATTGTGGCATACAGCATTTTATTTTTGTGCTTTTGGTATTAGGGTTTACAATCAGCTACCGCAAGCTACCCTGGAAAGTTGCCATGAGTGCGTTGGCTTGTGTTTTCCGCCTGATTTTGTATGCATATGCGAATACCAATGAACCGTTTACTGCTTTAAACCAAAAGACGAGTACGGTTTATCAGATTATTAACAGCGTATTTGTATTTATCGGCATTACCGGGATTTTGGCGGTATTTACCAAAGACTCTATGGAGATGGAGCAGAAGCTTGTCCAGTACAATGAAAAGTTACATAAGCTGGCTTCATTAGATCCTTTGACCGGGCTTTTGAACCGGAGAAGTATGCGGGAATATTTGGAGAAACGGATAAAAGCATACAATGACGGGCATGTAGAGAGTATGGCGTTGGCAATCGGCGATATTGATTATTTCAAAAAAATCAATGATACATATGGGCATGAATGTGGGGATATCGTTTTAAAAAGGCTGGCTGCTTTGTTTACGGAATGTATGGAAGGGAAAGGATGTGTCAGCCGGTGGGGCGGGGAAGAGTTTCTTCTGGTGTTCCGCCATATGAACGGCGACGAAGCTCTTATCGTACTAAACGATTTGAACCGGAAGATGAAAAAGCTGCAAGTGGCATATAAAGAGGAACGTATAAGGGTGACGATGACTTTCGGCTTAAGCGAGTTTGATTTTGAACATGGCATTGATTATTCGGTAAATGATGTGGATAAAAAGTTATATCGGGGAAAGGAAGCAGGAAGAGACAGGACAATATATTAAAAAAAGAAGAGGGTTGGAATATGTTGTTTCGATGTAGGAATTGTGGGGGGAATGTGGTATATAGCCCGGAAAAAGGGAAAATGTATTGCCCTCATTGCGAAGGGATTGACAGTGAAGAGACAGAGGGGGAAGGGGCGAGGACAGAATGTGTCAATTGCGGTGCGCCTCTGGAGATAAAAGAGTACAATTCCACTTGCAAATGTGAGTATTGCGGAAGCTATATGATATTGGA
Organism: uncultured Kineothrix sp.; assembly: GCA_910588855.1. Classification (GTDB taxonomy): domain Bacteria; phylum Bacillota; class Clostridia; order Lachnospirales; family Lachnospiraceae; genus Kineothrix. The sequence goes on from CAJUSR010000030.1 coordinate 27,833, forward strand.
TGAGCGGGTAAGCGGAGCATACCGGCCACATTTGGTGCTGCCTTTTCAAATAGGGATGAAACGGGCGGTGGATATGTTGAAAAAGGAATTTAAGAGCCGTGTCTTTACCCCAAGTACGTTTTTGGCAGAATCTACATTAGAAGAGATGAAAGGGATGTATGTTCCGTTCTGGATGTATGATTATGGGGCAAAAATTAATTATACAGGCAAGGGCACGAAAGTCAGGGTTTGGGTAGGAGGAGAGACGGAATATACGGAAACTTCTTATTACCGGGTGCAGCGGAATATGGGGATTGATTTCCGGAAAGTGCCTGCAGATGCTTCTATTGAGATGCCGGACGATATAATGGATTTAATGGAGCCGTTTGATTACGCAGCATTGGAAGAGTTTCAGGAAAAATATATGTCCGGGTTTTATGGCGAGGTTTATAACGAAGGGGCGGATAGGCTGGAAGATAGGGCACGCAGGAAGGCGGAAAAAGATGCGGAAAGCCTGTTGCAGGAAACGATTACCGGCTATTCCACAGTTGTTTCCGAGCATAAGGACATCCGCATGGACAGGAAAGCCGTCCACTATACACTCTTGCCGGTTTGGCGTTATATTTATAAATATCAAGGGAAGGATTACCCGTTTTATGTCAATGGGCAGACCGGTAAGATTACCGGTTCGACCCCTGTTTCAAAGAAAAAAGTAATTGCATACGGAAGCACCGTATTTGCTGTTGTCTGGATGGCATTATCTTTCCTTATCGGGATTATGGAGGCGCTTTAGGATGAAGGAGTATTTTCGGTATTTTCGATGGGTATTTGCGGCAACTGTTGTTTTGGCTGTGTGTTATGGAGGGATTGGCCTGTTCCATGCCATGCAGGCGGCACCGGAGAGGACGAACAAGGAATGCCTGACGGAGCAGAGGGTTTTTGATTATGGGGATGTGCTTTCGGAAAGGGAAGAAAAAAAATTAGACGGCCTGATTGCAAAAAGAGAGAGACAGACAGGCTGCGATATTGTCCTTGTCACGTTAAATAAATCTTTGATGGAGTATGCCAGGAAAAAAGAGCCAAATGTACCATATTCGGAATTTGTCAGGGTTTTTGCGGAGGATTTTTATGATTCCAACGGATTTGGTTATAATAAGCCGATAGGCGACGGTATTCTGCTGGTAGACAATTGGTATCGGGAAGATGATGGAAGGGTGTATACATGGCTTTGTACGGTAGGCAGGGCGGAAGATGAATATACTTATGAGCGGATTGACCATCTGCTGGACGATGTATACCGCTATGTAGAGGATGACCCGTACCGGGCATATAGAACCTATATTAATGATTTTTATAATGATATGACCGGCCGCGGGGCAAATACCATATATCTGCCCCAGTGGTTTCCTTTGGCGGCAGCCACTTTTTCTATGATTTGCTTTGTGGCTTTGCATTGGAAAAGTAAAAAAGGGAAGAAGACAGTGGTTCCATCCACTTATGTAAACGGCAGCCCTCAGATGTACAAAAGGGAAGATGTTTTTGTAAACAAAATCGTGACAAGAAGGCATATCCCAAAAAGCAGCGGCGGAAGCAGCGGAAGCGGCGGAAGCGGCGGAGGAGGAGGCAGCAGCCACAGTCACGGAGGGCATCATGGCGGGGGCGGCCGGAGCAGATAAGCAAACGGATAGTAAGCTTCACAAACTATTGTTATGAGAAATAAAAAAGTTGGCTTGAGAGCCAACTTTTTTCACCATATAGGAAAATTCTCCGAATTTCCCATATGGCAAAAAGCAATTATCGCACTGCGGCGGAAGGGAGCATGTCGCTGACGCGACCCACCGCAGGCGGAGAATCCTGCCAACAGGATTCTTTTTTACCATATAGAAAATTCCTTCGCCAGAAGGAAATAAATTGAGGAAGAACCGAAGGTTCTTCATGAAGTGTCGAAGACACTTTTTTACAAGATAATATCCTGCAATCTTATTCCACAAAGACGGAATTGTATCGTTCGATACATTTGCCCAAGGTTTCGGAAAAGTGCGCGATAGAGCCAAGAGGGGCGCCGGAAGCGCTTAAATCAAGAGGCTGTCCGCTTTCTACTTGTTTTATCATCCATTCAAGCGCCTGAATCAGGGAATTGAAAAGCCCGTCAAAAGGGCGCGAGTTGCTTAAGGATTCTTTGACAAGCTGATTGTTATCCGCAGTGGCGGCATCGAAATCAGCGACAACGGCTACGAGTTCATCATATAAAGCGCGGATTTCCGTAAGGTCTAAGTCGGTAATCGTTTCATCGGAAATCCCCTGGTCGTAAATGACGTCAAGGACTTGATTGCCGATGGAAATAGAACGGCTGGCGTTATACATAATCAAAAGCCCTTCTTCTTTCATACGCTCTTCTTCTTGGGCAGTCTTTTCGCTTCCCATTTCGGAAACCGCGTCTATGTAGGCATAGCCGAGAGGGGCAAAGGTATCGGCAGATGCATAAATGATAGCATGGAAATCTTTTGCTTTCTGATACTGGTTATCCGCATAATCGTAGCAACTGTTGATTTCCGAAAAGGCATCCATCAGATTCCTTAAAGGTTCTGCCATTTCTTTTACCAAATCATCCATTTCGCCGTAATCCGGTTCCATATCGGCTAGCATCAGGCAGTCGTCAATAATATCGCTGTTTTTTCCGGAAATACGGTAACCGTATGTGAGCCCGGTATCCGGCAGCAGGGAAAACTCTTCGGCATAGTCCACGACGGTGTAATAATAGTCGATGGAGTCAAGGATATCTACGATATCGTTATTTAAGTCTACATAATAGTTGAATTTGATTAAATCCATCTGTTCCGGCGTAAGCTCCATGTCTTCACCGTTTTCGGCTTCAGCAGTTTCGTCCTCTGTTTCCTCAGAGGTTTCGTCTTCCGCTTCTACCGAAGCTTCTTCCGTTTCTTCTACCGCTTTCTTAGGCTTGTCAAATGGAAAGCCGTTTTCCCCGCTCTGGCCGCAGCCCGATATAATGAGTGCGGAAAGCAGAATGGCAGTAATTGCCTTTAATTGTTTTTTGTGCATGATTTTCCTCCAATCAACGCTTAAAAAGCCCCCATAAAGATGTATGGCGGCTCTTAGTTGGTTAAGCAAGCATTATATTTTGAATTAAGCCATCTTATTTACAGCCTGAGCAAGACGGGAAACTTTTCTGGAAGCAGTATTCTTATGATATACGCCTCTCTTTGCTGCTTTATCAATGACTGAAATAGCAGACACTAAAGCAGTGCTTGCTGCAGACTTATCATTCGCTTCGATAGCAGCATGTACTTTTTTAATGGCCGTTTTTACTCCCGACCTGATTGCTTTGTTTCTTTCCGCTTTGGTTCTGTTAACCAAAATTCTTTTCTTCGCAGATTTGATGTTAGCCAAGACCCACACCTCCTATTGTGATTAATCCATCTTTTTTCGGGAATGTTTCATTAAATGCGGACACGGACGTTTTAATGTAAACACACGCATATTATTGTAGAGTAAGACTTTCCGTATGTCAATACATATTTTGCTTATTTTTGTAAAAAATATGGCTGAAAGAAGTTTTTTGGGGCAATCATTTTTTAGCCTGCATAGATTAAACAAAGAAAAGGTTTGGGAGCGGACAGATGAGTGGTTTTCAGGTAAGGACGGATTTGGCTTTAGAGGCGAGGGAAAGCATCAAGGAATCGGAAGACGGAATCCGTGGGGTCAGGGTGGAGGAAACCTATGACGAAGAAAATGAAATCAAGGTGACCAAAGTAGTAATTGAGACAAAGAATGGCGCAAAAGCTATGGGAAAGCCTATGGGAATCTATGTGACGCTGGAAGCGCCCGGGATGGTGGAACCGGAGGAAAATTACCATCAGGAAATTTCCTCGGAGCTGGCAAGGCAATTAAAAGGGATTATTCCGGATGCGGAAAAGGAACAGTCCGTATTGATTGTAGGGCTGGGGAACCGGGATGTGACGGCGGATGCGCTTGGGCCGAATGTGGCGGACAATTTGTTTATTACGAGGCATGTAGTAAAAGAATACGGGAAAGCGGCATACAACAAATCGCGGATGCATATGGTGAGCAGTATCGTTCCCGGGGTGATGGCAAAGACGGGGATGGAAAGCGCGGAAATCATAAAAGGGGTAGTGGAGCAGACAAAACCGGATGTGGTGATTGTCATAGACGCGCTGGCAGCCCGCTCCACAAAGCGTTTGAACAGGACGATACAAATTACGAATACGGGGATTCATCCCGGTTCCGGAGTGGGGAACCACAGGAATGCGCTGACCAAAGACAGTCTGGAAGTGCCGGTGATAGCCATCGGGGTGCCCACGGTGGTGGATGCGGCTACGATTGTAAACGATGCTTTGGCCGATAAGGCGCCTGTGAATCTGACGGAATTGAACAATATGTATGTGACCAGTAAAGATGTGGATTACCAGGTAAAACAGATTAGCCATATCATATGCGATGCCATTAACGAAGCATTGGAATTATAGGCTTATTTCCGGCATATAATTGCCTAGTACAGTAATTTGTACGTGCAAAGAGGTGATGCGGTTGTATTCCGGGAATAGAGATAAAAGAGAAATGATAAAACGTAAAATAATGGTTGGCTGTATCGCAGCCCTGATAGGAATGGCGGCCCTCTGTGCCTTGACTTCAGTTTTTTCGTCAAGGGGCAAATCAGGGGAGAGCCGCTTTTGGGGGAAGGCGGCCGTTTGGATGCAGGGGCAGATTAACCGGACATATCTGCCTGTTTTTGCGTTTTTGGAAGAGGAGACAGGCATACATAAAAACCCGTTGGATTTGTTCCGGGAAATGATGCTGTCTCAGGTCCCTATATATAAATACAGCGAAGAACAGGCGGGGCTTCGGGTCAGCATAGAAGATGAAGATACTTATGATTTGCTGATTCGCCAGGAAGGAACCGACGAGGAACGTAAAGGGGTGGAAGACGGTTCTTTGGAATATGGGGAGGATGCCCTGCATATTGATAGTGATTTGGAAAAAGCAATGATGGAGGAAAACAATTCCTATAGCGATAAAAATCAAGAAGAGGAGGAAGAGGAGGAAAAGGAGGAGGAACTGCCAAAGGAAAACAAGGAAACTAGGGAATTTCAGAAAGCCCAGAAGAAAAGCTATGAATATGACTGGAAAAATTTAAAAGAATATGAAGATATTGTGTCCGCTTTTTATGCTATTGACAGCACGACCTCGATTACCGACGAACAGTTGAACCTGGAGAACCTGCTGGGAAAGGATATGACGCTGAAAGGGGATTTGGAGGGCCCGCAGATATTAATTTACCATACGCACTCGCAGGAGGGATTTGTGGATTCGGTGGAAGGGGATGCCTCTACCACGATTGTGGGGGCTGGGGACCGCCTTGCCCAAATCTTAACGGAGAAATACGGATTCCGGGTGCTTCACCATACCGGGCAGTATGATGTGGAGGCGAGGGATTATGCCTATTCCAACTCGCTTCCTGCCATAGAGCAGGTGCTTGCGGAGAATCCGTCCATAGAAGTGGTGATTGACTTGCATCGGGATGCGGTGGCGGAGGGAAGGAAACTGATGGTCAACCTACAGGGCAAGCCGACGGCTCAATTCATGTTTTTTAACGGTTTAAGCAGAACCCGCTCAAAAGGGGATATTTCCTATTTGGAAAACCCTTATGTAAACGATAATCTGGCATTTTCCTTTCAGGCACAGGTAGCATGCAATGAATATTATCCGGGGCTGGCAAGAAGGATTTATTTAAAGGCATACCGTTATAACATGCATTTACGGGCTAAATGTATGCTCATCGAATTGGGCGCCCAGACGAATACGGTGGAAGAAATTATGAATGCCTGCGACCCTTTGGCCCATGTTTTGGCAAAAGTGCTGTACGGGGAAACCGGTATGCAGGCACGGGAGGCCGCCGGGGTGGAATTGGAGGAATAAACGGAAAGGGCGGAGGGAAGCTTGGGAAAAGGTCGCCGCAGGGCGCATTTTGATGGGTTTGGAAAGGCAAAAACTGTATCTGGCAGAAAAAGCTTTGTGGAGGCAACATAGCATGGACAATATTGACAGATATATGATATACTGACTCCGATTAAAAGGTATTGCCGGAAAACATAAGGTATAACCGGTATGGAATGACGGAGGAAGCAAATGTCAGGTATAGATCAAAGCAAAATCAGGAATTTTTGTATTGTGGCCCACATTGACCACGGGAAATCCACGTTGGCAGACAGGATTATAGAAAAAACGGGTCTTTTGACGAGCAGGGAGATGCAGTCTCAGGTACTCGATAATATGGATTTGGAGCGGGAAAGGGGAATCACGATTAAAGCCCAGACCGTCCGCATCATTTATCGGGCGAAAGATGGGGAGGAATATATCCTTAATTTGATAGATACACCGGGGCATGTGGATTTTAACTATGAGGTGAGCCGGAGCCTGGCGGCCTGCGACGGCGCGATTCTGGTGGTGGATGCCGCGCAGGGGATTGAGGCGCAGACACTTGCCAATGTATACCTTGCACTGGATCATGATTTGGACGTGTTTCCTGTGATTAATAAGATAGATTTACCCAGCGCCCAGCCGCAATGGGTAAAAGATGAGATTGAAGATATCATTGGAATAGAAGCGCAGGATGCGCCGATGATTTCTGCCAAAAACGGGATTGGGATAGAAGAGGTGTTGGAAGCGGTGGTGACAAAAGTGCCTGCGCCTTCCGGCAGCCCGGACAACCCTTTGCAGGCATTGATATTTGATTCCTTGTATGATTCATATAAAGGAGTTATCGTATTTTGCCGCATTAAAGAAGGAAGGGTGAAAAAAGGAACGGAAATCCTGATGATGGCCACCGGGGCAAAAGCGGAAGTGGTGGAAGTAGGATATTTTGGACCGGGGCAGTTTATCCCCTGCGAGGAATTGTCGGCAGGCATGGTAGGATATATAACGGCTTCCATTAAAAATGTGAAGGATACGGCGGTGGGGGATACCGTGACGGATGCAAAGAACCCCTGTACGGAGCCTTTGCCCGGTTATAAAAAAGTCAATTCTATGGTATTTTGCGGAATGTACCCGGCGGACGGGGCAAAGTATCCCGACTTGAGGGATGCCCTTGAAAAATTGCAGTTAAACGATGCTGCCCTGCAATATGAACCGGAGACATCGGTAGCCCTTGGGTTTGGCTTTCGCTGCGGCTTTTTAGGCTTGTTGCATTTGGAAATTATTCAGGAAAGGCTGGAGAGGGAATATAATCTGGATTTGGTGACTACAGCGCCCGGGGTTATTTACAGGGTGCATAAGAATAACGGTGATATGGTGGAACTGACGAACCCTACCAACCTTCCGGACCCTACGGAAATTGATTTTATGGAAGAGCCGATTGTCAGCGCGGAGATTATGGTGACGACCGAATTTATAGGTTCGATTATGGAACTTTGTCAGGAGCGGAGAGGGCGCTACCTTGGCATGGAATATATTGAAGAAACAAGGGCTTTGTTAAAGTATGAACTACCTTTGAACGAAATTATTTATGATTTCTTTGATGCATTGAAATCCCGTTCCAGAGGATATGCTTCCTTCGACTATGATTTGAAGGGATATGAGGAGTCCAAACTGGTGAAACTGGATATTTTGATTAACCGGGAGGAAGTGGATGCGTTATCTTTTATCGTACATGCAGACAGTGCTTACGACAGGGGCAGGAAAATGTGCGAAAAGTTAAAGGATGAGATTCCGCGCCACTTGTTTGAAATACCGATTCAGGCGGCTGTGGGCGGGAAGATTATTGCCAGAGAAACGGTAAAGGCGATGCGCAAGGATGTATTGGCAAAATGTTATGGCGGCGATATTACCCGGAAAAAGAAGCTTTTGGAGAAGCAGAAAGAAGGGAAAAAGCGGATGCGGCAGATTGGGAATGTGGAGATACCGCAGAAGGCTTTTATGAGTGTTTTGAAGCTGGATGACAAATAGAAGGGATTGAACAAGTGAAGAAGCTAGGAATATATGTGCATATTCCGTTTTGCGTACGGAAATGTTTGTATTGTGATTTTTTGTCTTTTCCGGCAGAGGAATGGGAGAAAGAAAAGTATTTGAGGATCTTGCTTAAGGAGATAGAGGGCGAGGCCCTGCGTTATAAGGATTGGGCGGTAGACAGTGTATTTATTGGAGGCGGAACGCCTACGGCATTGACAGGGGAACAGCTCGGCAGGCTGCTGGATGGGCTAAAGAGCGGGTTTTTGCTTGAGGCAGATGCGGAAATTACGATGGAGGCTAATCCGGGAACGGTAGATAAGGAGAAACTGGAAACATGTTTAAGGGCGGGCGTCAATAGGATAAGTATTGGCGCCCAGTCTTTGCGGGATGAAGAGCTTGCTGCGCTTGGAAGAGTGCATTCGGCAGAGGAATTTTTTCAGGCATACCAGTGGGCGCGGGAGGCCGGGTTCAGGAATGTGAATGTGGATGTAATGGCAGCTTTGCCTGGGCAAAAAGTGGAAACATATCTGGATGGCTTAGAGCGAGTGATGGATTTGGGGCCGGAGCATATATCGGCATACAGCCTGATAATAGAGGAGGGAACTCCTTTTTATGGATGGTATGGGGAGAGTGGAAAGCGTAAGAACGGTATGGCGCAGCTTCCTTCGGAGGAAGAGGAGCGGTTGATGTATGAGCGGACAGGGGAGCTTTTGGAACAGAGAGGATACTGCCGGTATGAAATATCGAATTATGCCAAATCAGGGTATGAATGCAGGCATAATGTAGGATATTGGAAGCGGCGCGATTATGCCGGGTTTGGTCTTGGCGCGTCTTCTATGGTAGGGAATGTGAGGTGGAGGAACCGGCGGGATAAGGAAGGGTATGTGCAATGTATTGAAGAAGGATTAGGGAGCGTGAAAGAGGAAATCCAGCCTTTGAGCAAAAAGGAACAAATGGAAGAATTTATGTTTTTGGGGCTGCGTCTGACAACAGGGGTTGGAAAAAAGGCATTTCAGGAAACGTTTGGTATCCCTATGGAAGAAGTATATGGAGCGGTGATTGGGAAATTAGGCGGACAGGGGCTTTTGGAAGACGGGGAGAGAGTGAGCCTGACGCCATACGGGCGGGATATCAGTAATTATGTAATGGCTGAATTTTTGCTCCCATAATAGGACAGTCTTCCACTAGAAGGACATAAGCGGAAGCTGGAAATAATGGGTTGTTTGATTTCCGGGCGGGGTGAAAAATTTTGTTGACAAAACATGGCAGATTGCATATTCTGTGATAAGAAGAACTTTAGAAAAAGAAGCAGAAAGGTGATGAACGGAAAGAGTACATTACCGGAGGGTCAAAGAGAGGGAGAGCCGTTGGCTGAAAGCAATCCTGGCCGGAAGATAGTGGAAGTGCATCCGTGAGCTGATACGGGGAAAGGCGTGGGTTGGTCCGGTATCCGTATACGGGAGAGGCACGTTAAGCCAAACGAGGGGAAGATGGAAAAGGAAATGTACCATCTTTCATAAGAGTGGAACCGCGGGTAGCCCCGTCTCTTAATTTTAACGCGAGTTAGGATAGAGGCGGGGTTTTTTGGATATCAAAAGGTCTGAATCCTGTTGTTGTAAAAACAATTTCTGCATGGAGGCATGAGTATGGGAATGATAAAAAGACTGAAAGAGGAAGTTGCCGTAATCAGGCAGAGGGACCCTGCCATCCATACGGCGATGGAGGTATTTTTGTATCCCAGCTTTAAGGTGATGATGCATTACCGGCTGGCGCATAAATTGTATTTGAAAAAGCATTATTTCCTTGCAAGGTGGGTATCCCAGAGGGGGGTGCGCAAGACAGGGATTGAAATCCACCCGGGGGCGGTGATTGGGAAAGGGTTTTTTATCGACCATGGGAATGGAGTGATTATCGGTGAAACGGCAGTGATTGGGGATAATGTAACCTTATATCAGGGCGTTACATTGGGAGGAACCGGGAAAGAACACGGAAAGCGCCATCCGACAGTAGGAAATAACGTGATGATAAGCGCAGGCGCAAAGGTGTTAGGATCTTTCAAAATTGGGGATAATTCTAAAATAGGGGCGGGGAGCGTAGTATTGAACGAAGTGCCGCCCGGCTCTACGGTAGTGGGCGTGCCCGGGCGGGTAGTGAAGAGGAAAAAGCAGTGCCTGCCGCAGGAGGAAATGGATCATACGAATTTGCCGGATCCGGTGAAGGAGGATATTGCCAACTTGCAGAAGGCAAACAGCGAGCTGACGAACCGGCTGCTGGAGCTGGAAAGAGTTGTGAAACAGATGAAAAGGAAGGAGCAGAAGCAGAAGGATGAAAATTTATAATACGTTGTCGAAGAAAAAAGAGGAATTTGTACCTATTGAAGAAGGAAAGGTTAAGATGTATGTATGCGGGCCTACCGTCTATAATTTGATTCATATCGGGAATGCACGGCCGATGATTGTATTTGATACGGTAAGAAGATATATGGAGCATAAAGGGTTTGAAGTAAATTATGTATCCAATTTTACGGACGTGGATGACAAAATCATTAAAAAGGCAGTGGAAGAAGGGGTGGATGCCGCTGTGGTTTCCCAGCGGTATATTGAGGAATGTAAAAAGGATATGGCGGCGATGAATGTGAAACCGGCGACTACCCATCCTTTGGCTACCAATGAAATCGGCGGAATGCTGGATATGATTGAAACCTTGATGGAAAAGGGCTATGCCTATAAAGCGGAAGATGGAACCGTTTATTTCAGAACCCGCAATTTTAAGGAATACGGGAAACTTTCCCATAAGAATCTGGATGATTTGCAGGGAGGGAACCGCTCCTTGTTAGTGTCCGGGGCGGAGCAGAAAGAAGATGGGCTTGATTTTGTGCTTTGGAAGCCGAAGAAAGAGGGGGAGCCTTATTGGGAATCCCCTTGGTGCTGCGGGCGTCCCGGCTGGCATATTGAATGTTCGGTAATGAGCAAAAAATACCTTGGGGAAGAAATCGATATTCACGCAGGAGGGGAGGATTTGGTATTCCCTCATCATGAAAACGAGATTGCCCAGTCAGAAGCGGCGAATGGGAAAACTTTTGCCAAATATTGGATGCACAATGCATTTTTGAATATAGACAACAGGAAGATGTCAAAATCGGCAGGGAATTTCTTTACCGTACGGGATATCAGCGAAAAGTACGATTTGCAGGCGCTCCGGTTCTTTATGCTTTCTGCCCATTACAGAAGCCCGTTGAACTTTAGCGGGGAACTAATGGAGGCGGCGAAAAACGGGTATGAAAGAATCGTTACCAGCGTAGGTAATCTAAGCTATTTGGCAGAAAACGGGGCAGACGGGGAATTGAGCGAAGAAGAAAAAGGGCTTTTGGAGGAAGCCAAAGGGTTTGAAACCAAGTTCGATGAGGCGATGGATGATGATTTTAATACGGCGGATGCGATTGCGGCTATATTTGAGTTGGTAAAGTTTGCTAATACCTATGCCGGGGAAGGCCGCAGCAAGGAGTTCCTGGAAGCATTAAAGCAAAAAATCGTCTCTTTATCGGATATTTGCGGGCTGATTGTGGAAAAGAAGGAAGAATTGTTGGACGCGGATATTGAATCGCTGATTGCAGAACGTCAGGAAGCGCGGAAAGCGAAAAATTTTGCAAGGGCAGATGAAATCCGTAAGGAATTATTGGACAAAGGGATTCTTTTAGAGGATACCCGAGAGGGTGTAAAATGGAAGAGAGCGTAAGCCTGATTGGGCAATTGAAAAAAGAATTTGATTGTAAAGAAGTGGATGTCCGGACATATTCGCCTCTGGCGCTGGCATATATCGGGGATAGCATTTACGATGTGATTATCCGTACGGTGCTTGTGGAAAGAGGGAACCAAAGCGTCAACCGACTGCATAAGGCGGCAATCCGTTTTGTGAATGCGGGAACACAGGCGAGGATGATAGAGGCTTTACAGGAGGAACTGACAGAGGAAGAGCAGAGTGTCTACCGGAGAGGGAGGAACGCGAAAACATGCTCTACGGCAAAGAATGCGTCGGTAACCGATTACCGGAAGGCGACAGGGATGGAAGCTTTGCTTGGGTATCTGTACCTTCAGGAAAGGATGGGGCGTGCGATTGAACTGGTGAAGCTGGGGATTGGGCATTTGGAAATGGAAATATGAATATTTGCTTAAGAATCATTTAATTTTTGGGAAAAATGTGGATGTTTTTAAGAATACGGTTATATAATGGGAAAGGAAGAGAAAAGAGATGAGATACGAGGAATTTACAATTGAAGGCAGACATGCGGTAATCGAGGCATTTCGTTCGGGGAAGACCATTGACAAGATTTTTATTCAGGACGGATGCAAGGACGGGCCGATAGAGACGATAAAGAGGGAGGCGAAGAAGCACGACTGTATTATCCGGTTTGTAACGAAAGAACGGTTGAGCCAGATGTCGGAAACGGGGAAACATCAAGGTGTGATTGCTTATGCGGCAGCCTATGAATACGCCCAGATAGAGGACATCCTTAAGCGTGCCAAAGAAAAAGGGGAACCGCCTTTCCTTATCCTTTTGGATAATATTGAAGATCCCCACAACTTGGGGGCGATTATCCGGACGGCTAACCTTTCGGGCGCACATGGGGTCATTATCCCCAAAAACAGGGCAGCCGGGTTAACGGCAGCAGTGGCAAGGGCATCTGCCGGGGCATTGAATTATACGCCGGTAGCGAAGGTGACCAATTTAACGAAAACCATAGAGGAATTGAAAAAACAGGGCTTATGGTTCGTATGTGCGGATATGGACGGTACGCCCATGTACCAGTTGGATTTAAAAGGACCCATAGGGCTTGTGATAGGCAGCGAGGGGGAAGGCGTAGGGCGTATGGTAAAAAAATCCTGCGACTTCATAGCTTCCATTCCGATGAAAGGGGAAATTGATTCCCTGAATGCATCGGTAGCTGCCGGAGTGTTGGCTTATGAAATCGTAAGGCAGAGGATGGGATAAGGCTTTGATGGGATATGATAGATATGCCAGTCTATGATAAGTTATGGCAGGCTATTATAAGATTTCATAAGTTATGATAAGCTTATAATATTTTACCATATAGGAAAGTTCTCCGAATTTCCTATATGGTGAAAAGAAATTATCGCACTGCGGCGGAGGGGGAGTATGTCGCTGCCGCGCCCTACCGCAGGCGGAGAATCCTGCAAGCAGGATTTTTTTTATAAATTATAGGGGTCTTAGTATAAGTAAGAGTATAAGTAAGAGTATAAGTAAGGCGGGAGTAGGTTATGAAAAGAAATGCTCATACAATGCACAAAATATTGCTTCTTATGATTGGAGTGCTGTCCATTGTGCTGGCAGCAGCTCTGGTCTTCAAAGCTTATGAGTTCCATCAGGATAAGCTTCAGAGGGAAGAATGGGAAGTCAGGCATGTAGAGGTGCAGGCGGAAGTGGACGATGTCCGTATGAAAATAGAAGAACTGGCAGGGGACAAGGATGCCTTGCAGGCTTTTCTGGACGAAAATATTAATATAGAAGAAGTCATTAATATGGAGGAAACATCCGGTACGGAAGAAACAGAGCCGGGGAATGGGGAGGAAGCGGCACAGGGGGATACAAAAGAAACGAAGCCGGGGAACACGGAGGAAAACAACGGGCAGCAGGAAGAAGAGAATCCGCAGGGGGCAGGAAGCGATGCCCTTGTGGTGGAAGACCAGGGGAATGTTGGGAATATTGTTGCGGCGGATGAGAACCGGGAGGGCATGGAAAGCGCTGTTCCTATCGGCGAGAATGAACAGGAAATAGCGCAAAACGGGGATGCCATCCTGATTGATATCCCGGAAATGGCGTTACCGCAGCTGCCGGCAGGACAAGCAGACAGCGTATCCGATAATAGTCAGGAACAAGCGGCGTCGGAAGGGAAAATATCTTCCGGGCAAATCGTTGTGGGACCGGAACAGGGAACCGTATCCGGCAACGGGGAAGGGGTGGCGGGAAACCAGCTTCCTGAGGAAGAGACTGTATCCGGCAACGGAGAAAGGGCAACAGAAAGCCAGCTTCCCGAAGAGGGAACCGTGTCCGGCAACGGGGAAGGGGCGACAGAAGGCCAGCATCCCGAAGAGGGAACCGTGTCCGGCAACGGGGAAGGGGCGACAGAAGGCCAGCATCCCGAAGAGGGAACTGTATCTGGTAACGGAGAAGGAGCGACAGAAAGCCAGCTTCCTGAGGAGGGAACTGTATCCGGCAACGGGGAAGGGACGGAAGAAAGCCAGCTTCCCGAAGAAGAAACGGTATCCGGCAACGGGGAAGGGGCGGCGGAAAGCCAGCTTCCTGAGGAAGAGACCGTATCCGGTAATGTAACAGGGGATGGTAATGAAACCATATCCGGTAATGCGGTTGTGGACGGGAAGGTAATACCGTTCCGGTACGAAGATGCCCAAATGACTTTGGAAGCAAGGCGCAATATCCGATCTTCTTATGCGGAAACGGAGCAGACGAACGGAGAAGACCGGTTTATCATCAATAACAATACGTATGATTTTTCTGGTATGACGATTGCCTGCCTTGGTGACAGTATTACGGAAGGAAGCAATTTGGACAAAATGGAAAATTACCAGCAATATTCTTATCCTTCTGTTTTAAAAAATATATTACATGCGAAAGAAGTCTATAATTTAGGGATAGGCGGCTCTTCTTACGGAAGGTATTGGGATCAGGCATTTGTGGACAGATATAAGGAAATACCAAAAGATACGGATGTTATCCTTGTTATGGGCGGTACAAACGACGGCTTTGCGGCATCGGAAAAAGAGCTGGGAAGCCTGGCGGAGAAAAAGCCGAAAACCTTTTACGGGGATGTGGACGAGTTGATGCGTGGGCTGAAAGCGGATTATCCGGAATCAAAAATTATTTTTATCACTCCGCTGCCCAACGTGCTGCACGATTATTTGAGGGTGCAAAGGAATTACCTTCTGCCACAGAAAGTGTTTGCCAATGCGGTGAAGGAACTGGCGGCTCAATATGATATTGATGTAATTGATTTATATAATTCCAATCTGTTGGATACCCATGACGCACAAGTGATTTCCACATATATGCCGGACGGCGTGCATGGAAATCCGGCGGGGTATCAAATATTGGCAGAACATTTGGCGAGCCAGGTTATCCGTATTATGGAGGAGGATGGGGCTTCTCAAAGTACGGTCAGCGGCAACCAGGTGGAAGGTCAAGGAATTGTGGTGGATGAAAGTGTCAGCGGTAATGGGGTGGGGGAAACGCCACAACCGGGAGCAACCAACGGAAATGGAACAGGAAACCAGCCGTTGCAGGACGGTAAGTGGATAGAGGAAGAAATCAAGTCCGAAGAAGAGCGTGCTATGGGGGCGCAGCAGGCGGAGGAAAACGCCCAAAAAGCGGCACAAGAAGGAATGGTTGTGGAGCCTGTGCCTCAGGAAAGCCAGACACCGGCAGCAGAAGGGCAGACAGAGGGGATGCAGGACGGCTCCGGGGATACAGAGGCGGAAGAACCGGTAAGGGAATATGAATACGGTGGGGAAGCGATTGTAATCCAGTGACATCCTTATATAGACAAAAGAATGGGAGGGGGAAGGGAATGCAGGATTTATACGCGCAATGCAGCGATGAGGAATTGATTTTGCGCTTGCGGGACGGGGAAGAAAATATTACGGATTATATTATGGATAAATATAAAAACCTTGTAAAAAGCAAGGCAAAGTCCATGTATATTCTGGGGGCAGACAGCGACGATTTGATTCAGGAAGGGATGATAGGGCTTTTTAAAGCAGTCCGGGACTATGACAGCGGACGGGATGCCAGTTTTTTCACTTTTGCCGATTTATGTATTTCCAGACAGATGTATACGGCGGTGCAGGCTTCCGGAAGGCAAAAACATGCGCCGCTAAACTCTTATATTTCCCTGTACGGCCATGTGGCATCCGGAAGCGAACAAGGGGAGGAAGCACAATTGCTCAACCTCCTTTCTTCAAAAGCGGAACTGAGCCCGGAAGAAATGATGATAGATAAAGAAAATGTGAAAAGCCTGGAACAGACGATAGAAAGGGAGCTGAGTACGTTTGAAAAACAAGTCCTGGATTTGTACCTTACGGGGATGAGCTATGTACAGATAGCCAAGGTACTGGGAAGGGACGGGAAATCGGCGGATAACGCACTACAGCGGATAAAAGGCAAGCTAAAACGGGCGATTAAAAGAGGGTAGGGAGTTATGTGCCATTGCCCGGTAACCGATGAAAACAGTCCATACATAGGAGCATGTTTTGGGAATCATCAACATGCCGATAAGTGGGATGGAGTCTGCCCAAAGTACGACCGGTATATAGAATCCAAAGCTCAAAACGATGGTCAGCCACATCCAGCGGAACGCGCTGTCTTTCTGCACTTTTGCCTGCCGATAGAAAAGAATGATGATGAGCAGGCCTAGTAAGACAAATGGAATATTCCGGTAAATACCCCAGCTTAACGGGGGTGTGGCGCTTACCCATCCGTTTTGCGGGAAAAGGCATAAAAGGATGCGCAAGGATGCTAACAGGTATACAAGTACCGTTATGATTTTTTGATTGCTGATTTGATAGCGGATTCTCCATACATAGTATAATAGGATATAAAAAATAGTCATGGTGACGGACGTAATCAATTTCCCGATTCCAAGTGCATAAGTAAAGTTTTCCAGCCCGGTAGTGCATAATGCAATCGCACGGGGGATTAAATGGAATGCGTCTCCAACCCCCAATACGATAGCCATAATGCCGAACAGACGGTATTGCCTGCTTCCGTGGCTTTTTGTAACCATCCGGATACCAAGGGTAATTACCGTGATTAAATACGCTGCATCAAATAAAGTTTCTACAATTGCCTGCATGTTTTTCCTCCTTTTTAGGGATATACTATTCGTTTAACCATTTCAAGAACAGCGCTGCTGTCATAATTTTGGCGTATGAAAGCTGAAATTATCAGTGAAAATACCATATCTGCAAATTTCTCCGGTGTCAGTATTTCATCAAAGGCATCCGGGCGTATCTTCCCATCGTTTTGTAAAACAGCATAAAGCGCATGTTGCATATGCTCCCATGCCCGGTTCATGTATTGTCGGCCTTTTTCTTTATCTTCTTCAAAAAATCCCATAGAATGTAAAGTAAAAAACCCGGGATATTTCTCCGCCCCTTGTTTCATGCTGTCAAAAATCCACTGGACGCAGTCGGGAAAGCCCATGTTTTTGAAACAATGCTCTTGTTTTGGAAAATGGAAAATATCGAGCCATATGCTTTCTACCACGGCAGCCGTCAAATCCGATTTGGAATCAAAATAATTGTAGATGGAGCCGACGGAAACGCCGCAGGCGGAAGCGACACTGCGGATGTTGATTGCCTTCCATCCCTGCTTTTGCATCAATTGCCTGCTCACATCCAAAATGGCTTCTTTAGAAGTAACAACAGTATTGATAAAATCACCTCCTTCAAACTGAACAATGTTCATTTTAAAGATATATGAGGGAAAAGTCAAGACATTTTGCATGGATAGATTATTTTTATTTTATAAATTTTTGGGACATGCTTTATTGACTTGTGGGAGGAAGGTGAATATAATGGAAACGGTGCCGACTGACTGGTCGGACGGATGAAAAGAGAATTCCATAAATGCGGATGGATAAAGTTATAATAAAAATGAGTAGAAAGGCCAGGTTGTTTTTATGATTTCAAAGTTTAGCGTGAAGAAACCGTATACCGTATTGGTCGGGGTGGTTATGGCAATTGTGCTGGGGGTTGTATCGTTTACAAAGATGACGACGGATTTGCTGCCCAATATCAGTTTGCCATACGTGATAGTAATGACTACATATGTGGGCGCAAGCCCGGAAACCGTGGAAATGGTAGTGACAAAGCCGGTGGAATCTTCAATGGCTACAGTCAGCAATATTGAAAGTATCAGTTCGGTTTCCAGCGAGAATTATTCTATGGTAATTTTGGAGTTTGCCCAAAATGCGGATATGAATTCGGTATCTTTGGAAATCCGGGAAAACCTGGATCAGATAAAGAGCTATTGGGATGATTCGGTAGGAAATCCGATTATTATGAAGCTGAATCCGGATATGATGCCGGTTATGGTGGCCGCAGTGGGCAAGGAAGGCGCCACCAATGCGGAAGTCAGTGAGCTGGCAAAAAATGAGATTGTGCCGGAACTGGAGAGTATCGAAGGGGTTGCTTCGGCAAACGCGACGGGGCTTTTGGAAGAGAGCGTAAATGTGATTATCCGCCAGGACAAGATAGATGCCATTAACCGGCAAGTGTTCGGGTATATCGACAGCGAGCTGGAAGAGAAAGAACAGGAATTGGCAGATGCAAAAAAGGAACTGGAAGACGGGAAGAAAGAAATTGAGGACGGCAGGTCCGATTTGCTGGATGCCCAGAAGGAACTGGACGATTCCAAGAGGGAAATCGAAGAAAATAAGGCGGATTTGGAAGAGGGGAAACGCGAGCTGGAAGAGGGGAAACGCGAGCTGGCTGACAAAAAGGAAGAAGCGGTAAATAAACTTGCCGAGGCGGAAGCGGAATTATTGACGGCAAAGGCGGATTTGGAAGCGGCAAAAATCAATATCACCTCCCAGTTAACGTTGCTGGATGAACTGCAGAAAAAACTGGAGGATGCGATGGGGGATTCCGGCGGAGCGGACAGCCTGACCAAAATCGATGAAGAAATTGCGCAGGTGGACGCTGAAATTGCCCAGACAGACGCAGAAATGGTGCAGATAGACGGTGAAATTGCCGGGCTGGATGAGCAGATAAGAGTATTCCAGGCGACGATTGAATATGCTGGGCAATATTCTGACCAGACAGTGGAATATGTACAGGCTTCTTTGGATTATAATGCCCCTGCTTCAGGAACCGTAGATGAAGTTAAAGGCGTATTGAACGAATACCCTAATGACGAAACGGTGGATGGCTTAATAAATAGCCTGCAAGAGCGCATATCGGCGCTGGAAGGCGAAAAAGGCGGGCGGGAAGCAGGGAAAGCGGAGCTGGAAGCAAAGAAAAACGATTTGTTGATGAAAAAAGCGGAGCTGCAGTTACAGAAAGAGCAGATAGAAGCCATCAAGGCGGAAATCGAAGACCAGCTTCAGCAGGCAGGCATCAATATTTCCGGTTTCCATTTCAATTTTGACGAAATAAAAGAAGAAATTAGAAAACCGCTGGGGATGATAGAAGAAAACCTGGAAAAAGTAAATGCCGGCTTGAAGGAACTGTATAAAGGGAATCTGAAGGCGGCCACCGAATTGGCAAATGCCCAGTCAAAAATTGATTTGGGTGAATTTCAGATGGATTTGGCAGAGAACCAGTTGGAGGCGGGGGAGAAGCAGATTGAATCCGGGCAGGAACAGATTGACGACGGTTTGGAACAACTGAAAGATGCCCTTGAGCAGTTAAAAGATGGGGAAGATCAGATAAAGGATGGGGAAGAACAGTTAGAGGACGCCAGGGAGGATGCATATGCCAGCGCGGATATGAATGATATCCTTACGGTGGATACGGTAAAATCTTTGCTTGCCGCACAGAATTTCTCTATGCCGGGCGGATATGTGACGGAGGAAGGCATTGACTATCTGGTGCGCGTGGGGGATAAAACAGCCAATATAGAGGAATTGGCGGCTATGCCGATTATGAACCCGGATATGGATGGGGTGGATGTGATTACCCTTGCCGATGTGGCGGATGTATTCATGACGGACAATTCCGCGGAGATTTACACGAATATAAACGGGAGCCCGGGTATCCTTCTGACGATACAAAAGCAGACAGGGTATTCCACCGGGGATGTATCCGATAGGCTAAAAGACAGGTTTGAAAAAATGGGGGAGTGTAATATAAAGTGTGTAAGTTACCGGTAACAAAAACTTACGCACTTTAT
>CAJUSR010000031.1 GCA_910588855.1 uncultured Kineothrix sp.
CTAGAGCGCCTGGTTTGGGACCAGGAGGTCGCAGGTTCGAATCCTGTCACCCCGATTTCAAATCGAAAATAGTATATCGGTAATTTGCGGGTGTAGTTCAATGGTAGAACACCAGCCTTCCAAGCTGGACACGTGGGTTCGATTCCCATCACCCGCTTCACGGGTGATGGGAATATAGATTCCAGTTTGCAACGCATGTCACTCGCAGAAATAAGTGTTCGTAGCTCAGCTGGATAGAGCAACGGCCTTCTAAGCCGTGGGTCGGGGGTTCGAATCCCTTCGAGCACGCTCGGGATTTGGACGTGCATAGAGGATATGCCGTAATCCGGTTCCGATTTGCGGTTAGGCGGAAAGCCGGGCTGCAGCAATAATTTTAATATGGTGGGTATAGCACAGTTGGCTAGCGCGTCAGATTGTGGCTCTGAAGGTCGAGGGTTCGAGTCCCTTTACCCACCCTTTCTGTTTAATAGGTTTTATATCCTATGAAGCAAACCCGCCGAATAGGCTTGGTGTTATAATAATGGGCTATCGCCAAGCGGTAAGGCACAGGACTTTGACTCCTGCATTCGCTGGTTCGAATCCAGCTAGCCCAGTTTAATATGGGGTATTAGCTCAGTCGGTAGAGCACTTGACTTTTAATCAAGTTGTCCGGGGTTCGAATCCCCGATGCCTCATTAAAGAAAGAGCAGCATCTTTGTCCAATGGATGAAAGGTGTTCTTTTTTTGTTTCCGCAGATGGGGTGTAAACAATCGCCGGGCGGATAGTAACCTTATGACTGCCGGATTTTGGCTGGAAAATACGGAATAACAAGTAGGAGGATGAGAAATATGGAATTACAACAGGAAAACAAAATGGGTGTTATGCCGGTAAATAAGCTGCTGCTGTCAATGTCCCTGCCTATTATGATATCGATGCTGGTGCAGGCGTTGTATAATATTGTAGATAGTATATTTGTATCAATGATTAGTGAAAATGCATTGACGGCAGTATCCCTTGCCTTTCCGATACAGAGCCTGATGATAGCTACCGCTACAGGAACCGGGGTGGGGGTAAATGCAATTTTATCCAAGTCTTTAGGGGAAAAGAATTTTGAAAAGGCAAACAAGACCGCAGTGAACGGGGTGTTTCTTGCCTTTATGTCTTATCTTGTATTCGTATTGATTGGAATTGCCGGAACGGCGCCTTTTTACCAGAGCCAGACAAAGGACGGGGAAATCCTTGGTTATGGGGTGCAGTATCTTATGATTGTATGTGTATTATCCGTTGGGATATTTACCCAAATTATTTTTGAACGCCTTCTGCAGTCTACGGGCAAAACGGTATATACGATGATTACACAAGGAACGGGGGCGATTATCAATTTGATTTTGGATCCTATTCTGATTTTCGGCCTGTTTGGAATGCCCAAAATGGGTGTTGCAGGAGCGGCGGCCGCGACAGTTATCGGACAGATTATCGCCGGGATAATGGGATATATCATCAACCATAAAGTGAACCATGAGATTAAGCTGGTGTGGAAAGGGTTCCGGCCGGATAAAGAAATTATTGGCGGTATTTATAAAGTGGGGATTCCATCCATTATTATGCAGGCAATTGGCTCTTTGATGACTTATGGCATGAACCGGATATTAATTTCTTTTACTTCTACGGCAACGGCAGTATTTGGCGTGTATTTTAAGCTCCAAAGCTTTATTTTTATGCCGGTGTTCGGCTTGAATAACGGTATGGTGCCGATTATTGCTTATAATTATGGGGCGGGGAAAAAGGAACGGCTTATCCAGACAATTAAATTGAGTATTGCTTATGCGATGGCGTTGATGGTAGCCGGATTCCTCGCATTCCAGCTTTGCCCAAAGATTCTGCTGGAATGGTTCAATGCATCGGAAACCATGATGCGCATTGGCGTGCCGGCGCTTCGGACAATAAGTGTCAGCTTCCTGCTGGCCGGTTTCTGCATTATTTGCGGCTCGGTGTTCCAGGCATTGGGGAACGGGGTTTACAGTATGATTGTTTCTATTGCAAGGCAGCTTGTGGTGCTGCTTCCGGCGGCGTATCTGCTGGCGCGGCTTGGAAATGTGGATTACGTATGGTGGGCGTTCCCGATTGCGGAACTGATGTCCCTTGCGTTATCGGCATATTTCCTGTTTCGTATCTATCATAAAATTATAAAATACGTAGGGGTGCGCTAGGACAACTCCTGTTTTACATATAGCGCCGTATGCCTTGCCGTAGGGTGGGGAGCAAAATTAGGGTAGTTTCACTACATGGAACATTCTCAATATTTTGCTCCCTCCACCTTGTGGCAGGGTGTACGGCGCTATCATTATGTATTCTCATTATGTAAAATGACAGCTGTATTTTTCCGTTTATTCGCCTTCAATTCTGCGGTTGGCGTGGTCGGTTGCGGAGGGGGCAATAGATTGGTATCCGGCTTTGTATGAAAAAAATAAAAAAGGGCTGGACATTTTCTATAAAATGGTATATTATAATTTGGAAAACGATTTCCAACATTGTTTATTAATATAGAAAGAAAGGGTTCCTCATGGTTTCCATTAAAGATGTGGCAAGGCATGCAGGGGTAGCGATATCTACCGTTTCCAAGGTACTCAATAACTACCCGAATGTGAGCGAAGAGACAAAGAAGAGGGTAAATGAATCCGTAAAGGAATTGAATTTCCTGCCAAATTCCGTAGCGGCCGCTTTATCTTCCAAACAGGCAGGCAGGGTGGCGCTGCTGATTAATCTGAATACCCGTACTCAGGCTATTGACGAGATTGATATGCGTTATCTGTCCGGGGCAATCAACAAAGCAGCAAAACTGGGGCTGGATGTGAATACTTTTTTCTTCTCCATGTTTGAAGGAAAGTCGGAGGAGGAAGTCATACGCTATCTGCGTTCCCAAAGCATTTACGGGATAATCATTTATGGCTTGTCCAAAGATGATGCCGTGCTGCGGGGGGTAATCCGCTCCCAGGTATTTAAGACGGTAGTGGTGGACGCGCCGTTAGTGAACGGAAGCACATCGTATGTATCCATCGACCAGGAGATGGCCCAGTATGAGGTGGCAAAAAAGACGGTAGTGGATAATAAATGTAAAAGTATCCTTTATATAGCCGGAAAAGAGAACGGCTATGTGACGGAAGAACGGTTGAGGGGTATCCGCAGGCTGGCAGAGGAAATGGATTTGGAGCTTCTTGTACGGGAAGGGGATTTTTCGGAACGGAAGGCCAGGGAGATAACCTTCCACGATGCAAAGGAAAAAGACGTTTTAGTGTGTGCTTCCGATTTGATGGCTATCGGGGCGATGAGGGCACTGACGGAAATGGATATTTTCCGTCCGGTATGCGGTTTTGACGGGATTACCCTAATGGGATATGCCGGAAAACAGATGAATACGGTGCGGCAGGGCTTTGCGGAAGTATCTGCGGCTGCGGTGGAAGAGCTTCATTATCTGCTGAATGGAGGGGAAGGCAGAAAAAGAATCTTGGATTACCAGATTGTCCGTATGCAGTATTTGGATATTATTTGTTAAAAAGATTTAGGCACAAAAAGTTTGCCTGACAATATGGATAGGCAATGGGCATAAAATATCAGGTAATTGATGTTGCCAGGCAGATTTTACGGCACCTGAATCCCGAAAGAGATATTTTTGGAAAAATTCACAAAATTTATCAGAAAAAAATGTGCAAATTGACAGTTGTAGAAAACGTTTTCCTATGGTAACTTACTAATAGAAAGATTTTGGTATGCAGGAGGAGCAAAAAATGTCACAGCAATCGAATATGCAGAAAGATGTATTGGTTTTGAACATGGAGCAGCAGTTGGAAGAGCTGGCAGATGAAATGTTCGGAAAGAAATTGGAAGAACTAGAAGATAGGGAAGTCTATTTTTGCCTGCTGGAGTTTACGAAGAGGCTGATGAGCGTTTCTAAAAGCATCGAAGGGGAGAAGAAAATATATTATATTTCCGCAGAATTTTTAATCGGAAAGCTTCTTTCCAATAATCTAATTAATTTGGGGATTTATGATAGAGCGGCTTCTATTTTAAAGGAAAAAGGAAAAGATATTGCTAAGATAGAAGAAATAGAACCGGAGCCGTCTTTGGGGAACGGCGGCCTTGGAAGGCTGGCGGCATGTTTCCTGGATTCTATTGCAACCCTTGGGCTCCCGGGGGAAGGAATCGGTTTGAATTATCATTATGGTCTGTTTAAACAGGTGTTTAAAGACAGGCTTCAGACAGCAGAAAAGAACGACTGGATTGAAAAACGTTCATGGCTGACGAAGACGGATGTAACTTTTGACGTATATTTCGGAAAGAAAAAAGTAACTTCCCGCTTATATGATATTGATGTGGTAGGCTATGATAACGGTGTGAACAAGCTGCGTTTGTTCGATATTGAGTCCTTGGATGAAAGCATCGTAAAAAAAGGGATAGATTTCGACAAAGAAGAGGTGGAAAAGAACCTGACTTTGTTCCTGTACCCGGATGATTCCGATGAAGCGGGGAACCTTTTGCGTATTTACCAGCAGTATTTTATGGTAAGCAATGCGGCACAGCTCATTTTGCGAGAAATGAAGGAAAAGAAATATGATTTGCGCAAAATGTATGACCATGCGGTTATCCAAATTAATGATACCCATCCTACGATGGTAATTCCGGAGCTGATTCGTATCCTTGTGGATGAAAAAGCATTTACGATGGATGAAGCTATTGAAGTGGTAAGTAAGACATGCGCTTATACAAACCATACCATCCTTGCGGAAGCACTGGAAAAATGGCCGTTAGAGTATTTGGAAAAGGTAGTTCCCCAACTGGTGCCTATTATCAAAGAGCTGGATAAGAGAACCAGGGAGAAATACGAAGATGAGACAGTGCAGATTATCGACGAAAATGATAGGGTACACATGGCTCATATTGATATCCATTACGGTTTTTCGGTAAATGGTGTGGCAGCCATCCATACGGAAATTTTAAAAGATACGGAATTGCACGCATTTTATAAGATATACCCGGAAAAATTCAACAACAAGACAAACGGCATTACTTTCCGCAGATGGCTTTTATCCTGCAACAGGGAATTGGCAGGGTTCTTATCTACAACAATCGGCGACGGCTATAAGAAGGATGCGGATAAGCTGGAAAAATTGCTGGCTTTTTCCGATGACCAGGCAGTGCTTGACCGGCTGGCAGAGATTAAGGCAGAGAAAAAGAAGGAATTGGCTGCTTATGTGAAAGAAGCGGAAGGCGTTGTTTTAAACCCGGATTCCATTTTCGATATTCAGGTAAAGAGGCTGCATGAATATAAAAGGCAGCAGATGAATGCTTTATATATTATTCATAAATATTTGGAAATAAAAGGCGGAAAGAAGCCTTCCACACCCCTGACCTTTATTTTTGGGGCGAAAGCGGCGCCTGCTTATGTAATTGCCCAGGATATTATCCATTTGCTGCTTGTATTGCAGGAAATCATCAATAACGACCCGGATGTAAGCCCGTATATGACGATGCTTATGGTGGAGAATTATAATGTAAGCTACGCGGAAAAACTGATTCCGGCATGTGACGTTTCCGAGCAGATTTCACTGGCGTCCAAAGAAGCTTCCGGTACAGGCAATATGAAATTTATGCTCAACGGT
Source organism: uncultured Kineothrix sp. (assembly GCA_910588855.1). GTDB lineage: Bacteria > Bacillota > Clostridia > Lachnospirales > Lachnospiraceae > Kineothrix. The sequence continues at coordinate 5,638 of CAJUSR010000031.1, forward strand.
GCGGTAACGCTTGGAACTTCCGATGGTGCAAACGTAGAAATCCATGAATTGGTAGGGGATGACAACATTTATATTTTCGGTGAGAAGTCGGAAACCGTAATTGCACATTATGCAAAGGCGGATTATGTTTCCAAGGATTACTATAAAAAGAGCCCCATTATCAAAGAAGCGGTTGACTTTATTGTAAGCAAGGAAGCGCTTAAAGTAGGGCATAAAGAAAACCTGGAAAGGCTATATAAAGAACTTTTAAATAAGGATTGGTTTATGACGCTGTTGGATTTGGAGGATTATATCAAGACAAAAGATAGGATTTTCAAGGATTATGAAGACAGGCAGAAGTGGAAAAAGATGATGCTTGTGAATATTGCAAAAGCAGGTTTCTTCTCATCCGACAGGACGATTGCGGAGTACAACAGGGATATTTGGAAGTTGAAATAAGGATATAGGAGATAAAAAGAAGCCGGATACCATTCTGCGTACGGAAATCCATTTTCGGAAACAGTATGGTATCCGGTATTATTTTTATACAGAACATTTCCCCTTCCATCTTTTCCAGCAGTCGGAGTAGCTTTTGTTATCCAGTCATTTTGTGTAGTGGAGGTATTGTCTGCCGGGTGGGTTGAAGATGTGCATAAGGGTATATCCACAGTTCCCGAACTTGATTTTCACCGCCAGCCATGTAAGGGTGGCTTTTCAAACGGTCATTCAGTTTTCCAGAGGTCTTCTATCAATGAACTATCCTAAGTCTACACTTTTTTGGTCGTCTGTGTCATATATCCAATAGGTAAGAAAATTGGCCGGAAAACTTGCTATTTCAACGCTTTCGGATTTGTGCTACACTAAATAAAAACAGGTAGAGGAGAACTATAATGGAGATTTTGTTACTTGCTGTACTTTTTGCTATTGCTGTGTATATAGTACAGAAAAAGCGGTATGAAAAAACAGAATATTATCAGCAAACCCAAAATCCATATAGCAGTGTTCTATTGAATAAAGGACGGTTGGGTGAATTTTACACATATAAGTATCTAAAGTCTGTTGCTGGGTACAAACGATATTTGTTTAACTTGTATGTTCCGAAAAGCAACGGAGAAACCACAGAATTAGATGTTGTCCTTCTGCACGAATCGGGTATATATGTATTTGAATCCAAAAATTATAGTGGATGGATTTTTGGAACGGAATCTCAACAATATTGGACTCAAACGTTGCCTACTGGGCGAGGGAGGTCACAGAAAAATCAATTTTACAATCCTATCTTGCAAAACAAAGGGCATCTAAAATGGCTTCAAGCATTCATTGCCGACCAAACCCTGCCTTTTTATTCTTATATTGTATTTAGCGATAGATGCACATTGAAAAATGTTACGTTAACTAGCGGAAAACATTACGTTGTTAATCGGTATGACCTTTTTTCGGCGGTTCAACAAAATATTGCAAAGGCAGGAATGCAATTATCATCGGACAAAATCAATGAACTATTTGAAAAGTTGTACCCGCTTACGCAGATAAAAGAAGCGGAGAAAATAATACATATTAAAAACATTCAACATAGAATGCAGAATAATTTTTCACAGAATATTTCTGTTGCTACAGCAACACCAAAGGTTGAGAAAAACATATGCCCTCGTTGCGGTGGACAGCTTGTTATGCGTATTGCATCAAAAGAGAAACGTCGAGAGAAAAGATTTTTAGGCTGTTCCAATTATCCAAGGTGCAGATACATAGAAAATTTGCCCGATGAATAGTAAAAAGAGTTATCAGGTTGAAAAAATTTTGCGGCGTGACTACCGACTATCTGCTGGGACTGTCCGAAATGAAACGTCAGCTAAACGCTGATTTTGCAGACCTGCGTTTGAGTGATGGGATGATTGACCTACTGAAAAGCGGGAAAGAGGAAATTATCTACAAATATTGCAATTGATTACTCATCCTATGGAAGAAAAGAAAACGAAGGTAAAGACCTTAATGAGGATACCAACTTTGGAAAATTAAAACGGATTCCTCACCAGCCGCTTCAGCGCTATTTAAAGATGGCTAATCGTTCTTTTCATCCAGAAGACTAAGTAATCAAAAAAATAGAAACAATAAAAACAAATAATTAAGAAGATTAAAGTGTTTAGTACCTAAAAAGCTTTTGTTGTCCATTTTGTGCAATCCCATACATCGGTAACCCAGCCGTCATAGAAATCCGGTTCATGGCAGACGAGGAGAAGGCTTCCCTTATAGGCTGCAAGGGCACGTTTCAATTCTGTTTTGGCATCCACATCCAAATGATTGGTTGGCTCATCCAGCAAAAGGAGATTGGTTTCCCGGTTTATCAATTTGCACAACCGGACTTTTGCCTGTTCCCCTCCGCTTAAAACTTTGACTTTGCTTTCGATATGCTTGGTGGTTAAACCGCATTTGGCTAAGGCGGAACGGACTTCGTATTGGGTATAGGAAGGGAAATCCTTCCATATTTCTTCGATGCATGTAGTTGCAATATCCTGCGGCATCTCCTGCTCAAAATAGCCGATATGCAGATAATCCCCTTGCTCTACGGTACCGGAAAGGGGCGGGATTAGGCCAAGGATACTTTTTAAAAGGGTGGATTTGCCAATTCCGTTTGCACCGATGAGCGCAATCTTCTGCCCCCGTTCCATAGTAAGGTTAAGGGAGGAAGATAAAGGGTTGTCATAGCCGATAACAAGATTATCGGTTTGGAAAATGTACCGGCCGGGGGTGCGTGCTTCTTTAAAATGAAATTCCGGTTTAGGGCGTTCGGCGGCCAATTCGATGACATCCATTTTATCCAGTTTTTTCTGCCGGGACATAGCCATGTTCCGGGTAGCTACCCGTGCTTTGTTCCGGGCAACAAAGTCTTTCAAATCCGCAATTTCTTTTTGCTGCTTATGGTAGGCGGCTTCTAACTGTGACTTCTTCATGGCATAGACTTCTTCAAACTTATGGTAATCGCCTACATAACGGTTCAATTCCCGGTTATCCATGTGGTATATGATGTTGATGACGCTGTTTAAAAACGGGATATCATGGGAAATGAGGATGAAGGCATTTTCATATTCCGTCAAATACCGTTTCAGCCATTCGATATGTTCCGCGTCCAAATAGTTGGTAGGCTCATCCAAAAGCAGGATATCCGGTTTTTCCAGTAAAAGTTTGGCCATCAGCACTTTCGTCCGCTGTCCGCCGCTTAAATCATCCACGTCTTTGCCCAGCCCGTAAGGGATGGTTTCATCTTCGGTTTTGCCGATATCGGAGAGCCCTAAGGCTCTGGAGATTTCTTCGATTTTAGAATCTATCATATAAAAATCATGCATAGTCAGCATGTCTTGGATGGTTCCCAGTTCTTCCATATAGATATCCAATTCTTCAGGGGAAGCTTCTCCCATTTTGCCGCAGATTTCATTCATCCTCGCCTCCATTTCAAAAAGGAAGGAAAATGCGGAGGAAAGCACGTCGCGGACGGTCATTCCCTTCTCCAACGCAGCATGTTGGTCCAGATAACCGACTCTTACATTCTTTGCCCATTCTATTTTGCCTTCGTCCGGCATTAATTTTCCGGTAATAATATTCATGAAAGTAGATTTCCCTTCGCCATTGGCGCCGATTAAGCCGATATGTTCGCCTTTCAGCAGGCGGAAGGATACGTTTTCAAAGATAGCACGGTCGCCGAAACCGTGGGTTAGGTTTTCTACATTTAAAATGCTCATAAAGGTTCCTTTCTTTGTGATATTTATAGCAATAGCAAGTGATAGTATAGCACAGAAAATGTTTTTGAGCAAAAAATCATTCTATTAGGCATTTAGAATAATTTTTTTCTGTATAAAATGAAAGGGAAACATGGAAAAAGTACAGAAAAGAGGTTTGTGGAATGAAGTTCCGGTGGAAAAAAGAAGTTCCTTATTTATTATTTTTATTTCCGGCATTTATAGTATATACGGCTTTGATTATGTGGCCGCTCTTGCAGGCATTCGGTCTGTCTTTTACGGATTGGAAAGGGTATACTATGGAAGGGCTGAATTATGTCGGGTTAAAGAATTACATAAAGATTTTCGGCGATAAAGAGATGGTGTATGCAATTAAAAACACCATTATTTATGCTGTTTTTAATCCGATGCTTGTCACGGTCCTGGCAGTTCCGCTGGCGGTTATCCTCAATTCAAAAATGAAGACAAAAAATTTCCAGCGGGCGGCATTTTTCTTTCCGTCTGTTCCAAGCGCATTGATTTTAGGGTATTTATGGTCATATATTATGTCTCCGTTAGATTATGGAGTGTTGAACCGGTTTGTGACAGCGCTTGGGTTTGAACCTATATTATGGCTGGCCCATCCGAAAGTGGCTTTGCTTTCGGTGATATTGGTAAGCGTTTGGAATGTGCTTGGCTGGCATGCCTGCATTTATATTGCACAGTTGCAGGGGATTCCGGAAGATTTGTTTGAGGCGGCGAGGATAGACGGGGCAACGGCAATACAGATGTTTTTTAGGATTACACTCCCTCTTCTCCGCCCGGCTATGGCAACCAGCGTTATGCTGCTGTTAATCAATGCTTTGAAAATATTTGATTTGCCGTTTGCATTGACCGGGGGAGGGCCTGGTTATTCCACTACCATGCTTTCGCAGGTAATTATCCAAAGGGGATTTGTAGATAAAATGTATGGCAGGTCTATGGCGGCGGCCATTCTGTTCTGTATTTTTGTAGTGGCGGTAACCGTTATACAGAGGAAGGCAGCAAGGGAGGATTGATGATGAGGTCTTTATGGAAAAAAGTGCGTTGTATAATCGGGGAAGCAACTATGTTGCTCATATGCTGTATTTTTCTTTTACCTTTTTATTATCTGGTAGTGAATACTTTTAAAAACCAGCAGGAAGCATCGTCCGCCCCGATGGCGCTTCCGGCAACAGTGAGTTTTGAGAATTACATAAAGGCGTTTGACAGCATGGATTTTTTCCGTAGTTTTGGGAACTCATTGTTGATTACGGCGGTATCGGTTACGGTGATTGTCCTGTTTGGGGCGATGGCGGCATACCCCATAGCGCGGAGGAAACATAAAGTCTATAAAGGCATTTTGCTGTATTTCCTGTTAGGCTATATGGTTCCGGCACAGACGATTATGGTTCCTTTATATTTAACGTTGCAGAAGATGCACCTTTTGAACAACATTTGGGGACTAGTTGTAATTTACTCGAGCTGGTGTAATTTTTCCTTATTTTTGTATCAGGGGTTTTTTGGAAGTGTACCGGAGGAATTAGAGGAATCTGCCAGGATAGACGGGTGCGGGCCGTGGAAAAGCTTTTGGCTGATTACTTTTCCATTGCTGCAGCCGGTAACGGCAACTATTGTTATCTTTGAGGTTATGTGGATTTGGAATGATTTCCTTTATCCATATCTGTTTTTAAGCTCGAACAAGTCATTTACTTTAGTTATGCAAGTATACAAAGGGGTGGGGCAATTCAGCAATGATTGGGGAATGATGATGGCAACGATGGTAATTGTCCTGATACCGGTGCTGGTTTTTTATTTGTTCATGCAAAAAAATATTGTAGCAGGGATTACCAGCGGCTCGGTAAAGGGGTAGGAAGAAATCCCTGCATAATACCAGGCAAAAGCGGAAAGGTTTTTAAAGGAGGAAAAAAATGATACCAAATGCGCCACTTTTCAGGGATCCGATATTGGACGGGGCTGCGGATCCTGTGATTATCTGGAATAAGAACGAAAGGAGCTGGTGGATATTTTATACGGCGCGGCGGGCATATGCGCCGAGTATTGGTGTATCCTATATGCATGGGAGCGATATTGGGATTGCAAGTTCAGGGGATGGCGGAAAAACATGGATTTACCGCGGGAAGGCAAAAGGGCTTGCCTTTGAGGAGGGGCAAAACACATATTGGGCGCCGGAGGTAATCGAACAGGACGGAGTATATCACATGTATCTGTCTTATGTTAGAGGGATTGCATTTGACTGGAATTGCGGGCGGGATATTGTGCATTATACAAGCAAGGATTTGTGGAACTGGGAATTTCAGTCAAAGTTGGAACTTACTTCCGATAGGGTGATTGATGCATGTGTTATACAGCTTCCGGAACAAGGGTTTAAAATGTGGTATAAGGATGAAGTACATGGATGTTTTACTTACACGGCATACAGCAGGGACTTGTACCGCTGGCAGGCGGGAGAAGCGGAAATTACGGATTGCGCGCACGAAGGGCCGAACGTATTTTGGCTGGAAGGATTTTACTGGATGATAACGGATCCGTGGGAAGGCCTTGGCGTATATAGAAGTGTAGATGCCAGAGAATGGAAACGGTGCGGCAATATTTTGGACAGGCCGGGAATACGGAAGGATGATGGAGCAATAGGATGCCATGCCGATGTGCTGGTACATAAGGGCCGGGCATACATTTTCTATTTTACCCATCCGGAGGTGGGCATGGAAGAAAGAAATGCCCCGGAATTTTTACGGGAATACCGACATAGGCGCAGTTCCTTGCAGGTGGCGGAGCTTAAGGTTAGCAACAGTGGCCTTGTTTGTGACAGGAATCATGTGGAGATTGATTTGGAGCCGTGATTATGTATCGAAAATTACAAGAGTTTATGAACCGGAATATAGTGAGAAGATTGACAGTGTTATTAATCCCTGCGGTATGTGGGATTTTTATACTGTCATTTCTTGCTGTAAGCCATATGTATTCCAGGGATTTAATCGAAAGTATTGAGGCGCAGACCCAATATTCAGTAGAGACAGCCAGCATTCATATGGATTATTGCGTGGAGGGGATAAAAAATTCCCTGAATAATCTTTCAAGGAATAGCAGTATACGCAAAATGGCTGGCATGGATTTGGGCAATATTGATTATAGCGAGTATTTAAAGCATGAAAGGAACCTGAAGCAGGCCGTTAATTCTGCGGTGTATGCGGATAAAAATCTTCAGGATTTGGTGATTGTAGGGAATAATGGGTATCAGTACGAATTTCTGAGCAGCTTTTATACGGACATTACGGAAACGGAATGGTTTGGCGCTTATGTGGATTTGGAGAAGAAGGGGTTCCAATATATCTTGCCTCATGATTTGGACTATTATTCCAAAGGGAAACGCCCGATGTATGAACAGGCGGTTTCCGTCCTGCTTCCTATCAAAGAGGCGGGGGAAATTCTGGGATATGCCATAGCGGATATCGGTATCGGCCGTTTAATTGAGATGCCGGAAATGGCGGATGGGGCGGGAAATATCAAAACTTACATTGTAAATCAGGAAATGGATTTTTACTATGATGTGGTAGACGGAACCAATCATGTATGCGGGGAGGAAACATTTCTTTCCGTCTTTGGGGATAAAAGAAGTGATTTTGTAACGGTAGGCAATGAATTTATTGCCTATTCCAGAATGCAGAGCAATGGATGGTATATTGTGTCCGTTTATGAACATGATGATATTATCCGCTCTGTACGCAACATGCAGCGGATAGGGGGCGTTATGGTCTGGGCCAGTTGTATGCTGATTCTTTGCGTCAGTCATTTGATGTCCGGTTACATTAACCGGCCGGTCCATGAATTGTTGGAAAGAATCCAGGCGGTGGAAATGCGGGACTTTCGGAATGTGGAATCCGATTATAAAAACCAGCCCGGGGAAATCGTACTGATAAGAAAACGGTTTGAGGAGATGGTACAGCAGATTGACGAGCTGGTAAATAAAGTATATCTGGACGAAATATACCGTAAGGAAATGGAATATGAACAGTTGGTGAATCAGATTAATCCTCATTTCCTATATAATGTGCTACAACTGATTCAGTCTAAGGCAGTATTGAGCGAAAATTATGAAATTAATGATATCGTAGTGGCTTTAAGCAAACTGCTGCGGTATGCGATGAACAATCAGGCAAAAATAGTTACGGTGGAAGAAGAATGCGATTATGTATCCAACTATCTATTATTATATGAACAGCGTTATACCGGGAAATTTACGTATAAAATCCGGTTGGAAGGCAGGGCGGCACAGTGCAGGATTATGAAGTTTGCTATTCAGCCAATCGTGGAAAATTGCATCAAACATGGGCTGCGCAGGCAAGGAGGGGGAAGCATCCGTATATGTGCCGGGGTACAGGAGGATATGCTTCGGATAAGCGTCTGGGATAACGGGAATGGAATCCCCCAGGAACGGTTGGAAAATCTAAAACGGTATATCCGTGAAACATCGGAGAAAGAAGAATCTATCGGACTGCGGAATGTATACCAAAGATTGAAATTGATGTATGATGGCAGGGCGGGAATGGAAATCGAAAGCGAAGAGGGGAAGTATACCAAAGTGATTATTTTAATACCGGCAGAAGCCTGTAGCGAGGAGAAATAAGAAAATGTATAAGGTTGTTTTTGTGGATGACGAAGAGCAGAATCTTCTTCTTATGGAAAAAATTATTGATTGGGAAGAACTGGGGTTCCGGGTGAGCGGTATGGCGCTGGATGGGGATGAAGGGCTGGAAATGTACCGGGAAATCCAACCGGATTTGATGCTGGTGGATATTAAGATGGATGAAATGAATGGGCTTTCCTTAATCCGTAAGCTGAGGGAAGAATATAGGGCAGAGGAGACATTGTTTATTATTGTTACGGCTTATGATGAATTTTCCTATGCGCAGCAGGCGATACGGTTAAATGTGGAAAATTATCTGCTGAAACCATTGGAAAGACAGAAAATGGCGGAAATGATACGGAAAATAAAAAGGCGGCTGGATAAGGAAAGGGAAGAAAATATGCGCCAGCTCTTGTTGGGGAAACAGCAAAATGCCTTTCTGTTTGAAAAAGCGCTGTCGCAGTTATGGGAAACTTTTATCCGGGGAGAGGCGGATGCATCGGGGGATTATGGGCTGGAAAATGTAATCGCAGAGGATGTGTACCGTTCTTTTATACTGTTTTCCCCGGAGGAACCGGACGAAAAGCTGCTGGAAATTGTGGAAAATTGGGATATCGGGTTTTGCTTCCGAAGACAGGATGGGATTTTCGGAGTTGTCAGGGAAAGCGATTGGTGTCTGATAGAGGAGGCATATCAAAAATTAAGGGCAACGGAAGGCAGGAGACGGTATATGCTTCAGGCAAATGGAACTTTTTCCAATGAAAATGAGTTTGCCAGGAGCATACAACAATGTGTTTTGGACAGATATACATTGTTTTATGAAGAAAAAAGCGGAATGTATTACAGCGGGGAAAGGGAGGGGATGGCAAGGGAATATGAGGCGATGGATAGAGGGATTGCTGTGGATGAAATGCTGAAAGAATTACTTTATCAGGGGAAAAGCGATATTTCCGAAAAAATGCTGGCACAGATTATGGATGAAGCAAAGAAAAGGAATGGAAACCCCGGACAATTGGCAGATATGATGCTGGATATGCTTTACCAGCTGAAAATCCAACTGACGAAAACCTATATGGAAAGGGCATTTGCACTGCTCCGGCACCAGAACTTTCTGGTGTTGTATGAATTTCATACGTCGAAAAAGCTGCAAAGGGCATTGGAACAGGTTTTCAGGGATGTGGCGGGGCAAGTACAGGAAATAAAAAATGACAAAGGCAATCATTCCACAATGGATAAGATTGTGGACTATATACAGAAAAACTATTGGAGCAGGGAATTTTCAGCCACAGAGGCAGCAGAAGCGGTAAGCTTAAGCAGGAACTATCTTTTAAAAATATTTAAGGAGGAAAAAGGAATCTCTTTCTGGGATTATGTGACCCAGTTAAGAATGGAAAAAGCAAAAGAGCTTTTAAAAAATACGGATTGTACGATTTATTCGATTAGCCTGGATATCGGTTACGAAAGCCAATACCATTTCAGCCGGAAATTTAAATCATTATTCGGGATATCGCCGGTGGAATTTCGTAACTTATAGGCAACCTGCCAGCCAAACCGCATTTGCATAGCAAATCGTACTTGCACGGATATGCCATATAGTCAACAGGATTCGGGTGTCAAAAGGTCTGTCCGGCAGCGCCGCTTGGCAGATGGCACAAAAGAATATTGTGCGCGTTTTGCTGTACGAAGCATTCCGATGAGCCTCTTAAGACGAAAATCGTGTTCAGCATTGGCTTCCACGATTTTTGAGTCTCCTCTCCATCGTACAAAAATCACTTGCACAATATTTTTTGTGCCATCTGCCAAGCGGCGCTGCCGGACAGACCTTTTGACACCTGAACCACAACGGGAACCTATTCTCCATTATGATGAGGAAGTGGGCGTGGGCTGGGGCTTTTCTACCGATATGTTTTACTGAAAGAGGCAAAAGGGGCGTCTGTATTTGGCATATGATTAGAAGTCATTTGAGCAAAAAATGATGGTATTAAGCATTTTAGGGGGGAGGGAAAGCCGTTAAAATAAGGTTATCAAACAAAAGAAGGGAGAGGATTCTATGAAAAAAGTAATTGCTGCATTATTGTGCATCTGCATGGCAGCAGGTTTGATTGGCTGCGGAAGCGGCACAGCGGCACCGGATGAAACGAACAACAGTGCAGAAAGCAGTACAGAGGACAGCGCAGAGGGTGATGCGGAAACGGAACAGGCACAAGAGGAGGCTGCTTCTAATACAACGTCAAAGACAACGATAACCTTGTTGTCCTGGTATACGGAAGAGCAGTTGAAAGCGTTAAAAGACGGATTTGAAGCATCCAATCCGGATTTGGAGCTGGAAATCCAGTATGTACCGCCCACGGAGCAGTACACAGAGAAAGTCATGCTGTTAATGAATGGCGATGAGCCTACGGATTTGTTTTTCTATGGGCCGGACTTCGGGGAAGCAATTGATGAGACTAATTTTGCGGAAGATTTATCTTCCCTGCCTATTATGGAGAAACTTAGCGGCAATGCTAAGAGGACAATGAGCATTGGGGATAAGATATATGCGGTTTCCCTGGATTCATGGGCAGGATGTATGTTCTACAATACAGAGTTGTTTGAACAGGCAGGGATTACCCAGATACCCCAGACCTGGGATGAACTGGTAGAAGCTATGGGCAAATTAAACGACCTTGGAGTGGAACCTTTGGTAGCACAGGCAGAAGATGCAGGAAGGCTTCTCCTTGGATTGTTTGCGGCAAATGAAATATCCAAAGACCCGGAAGCGGAATATGGGCTGGCGGATGGAAGCAAGACTTTTTCCGAACTGTACGGGCCGTCTATGGAAGCATGGTATGAAGACGTGGTAAAACCGGGCTATATCAGGCAGAGCTGCTTGAGCCTTACCAGCGACCAGGCGGAGGAAATGTTTGCCAACGGAAAAGCGGCGATGCTGTTAGGCGGGCCGTGGAATATTCCTAATTTTGTGCAGAAGAACCCGGAAGCAACATTTGATGCATTTGCCGTTCCGGGATTTGAGGGGAACCCCACCCTTCAGGGCGGCGCCAATGTAGGCATCGGCGTGACGACAGGGGCGGCGCATAAAGAAGAAGCGTACCGTTTTATGGATTACTTAACTTCCGAAGAGGGGTTGGCAATTTGGGCAACGGTTTTGGGGAACTTTATGAATGTACCGGGCGTAGATTATGAAGTGCATCCGTGTCTGGAAAAATTCAAAGATGCGGTAGCCAATGACGAACTTTATTGGCAGACGGTGGTGTGGCCGGATTCTGCTTCCGTGCTGAATGAGTTTACCACATCCTGCCAGAATGTAATTGCAGGAATATATACACCGGAGGAAGCCTTGGAGTCCATTGATGCAAAGATTGCAGATTTGATTTCACAGTAAACCTCTATGCCGCATTTTGGGCATTGGCAGGAACAAAAAGTATTTGTTGTAGGCCTTGGAATTTTCGCAGCTATGGGATAAAGAGGGAGAAATGGAAAAAATAAGGCGAATCTTATGTTATGGGGATTCCAACACTTTTGGCTGGGATCCGGTTACCAGGGAACGGCTGGATGGCAGCATGAGATGGGCGGGGCGGTTAAGGCTGCTTTTGGGAGAAGGATATGAAGTGGCAGAGGAAGGGCTGGGAGGCAGGACAGTAGCCAATCATGACCCGATACAACCGGGCAGGAACGGTTTGAAAATGCTCCGCTTTTGTCTGGAAACACATACGCCATTGGAGCTTGTGATTGTCATGCTTGGAACGAATGATTTAAAAAAAGCGTATCATATGGAGCCTTCGGAAATCGCGCGGGGAATGGAAGAAATCGTTAAAGTAATACAATCTCCCTTAATTTGGAATGGCAAGGGGGGGACGGAAATATTGTTAGTTTCCCCTGTATGGATAAGGGAAAATATTGCGGAGACTGAGTTCGGGGATATGTTTGGAGGGAAGAAGGCCCATATATGTTCCAAGGAACTTGCCGGGGAGTACAGGAAAGTTGCAAGAAATTATGATTGTCATTTTCTGGATGGGGCTGAAGCTGCCGAGGCATCTATGGAAGATGGGATTCATATGGATGCCAAAAACCATGAAAAACTGGCAAGGGCAATATATGATAAAGTTTGCAGTATTTTATAGGGGGGATAGGTGAAGGGGAAAGGGAATTAACTTTCAGGAATAGGCTGACTAGAGAGAAGGAAGGGCAGCAGTTTTTTGGCTTAGGCTTCAAATCGGATTTCATAAGTGGAAATGCCGGTTTTCCAAAATGGCCAAAGAACGGTTGCCCTTTCCCGATGTCTGGATTTCCTGTAGTTTGTATGCGCAAGCTGGTTGTACGCGCAGATTTCGTAGGATAGATACGTAAACAGTATTGTACAATGTGCAGAAAATGCATAAAAACTTGCAGATTGCGGAAAGGGTGTGGTTACGAAGATGAAAGATGGATTTACAATGCCCGGGGAGGCAGGTTATGAAACATTGACGTTGGATTTGGCAAAGAAATGGGGGGCGGATGCCATACGGGACAGCGATGGAACCAGTTTATCCCGGGAAATTCTGGAAGCCGGATATGATATTTATTCTACGATTTGTATTATCCGGGGCCATAATAAATGGGCAAAAGAGAATAGGGATAAACTGCAGCAGGTTTTTTTGATGACGGAGCCGGTGGTGGCGGTGGAGGATGATCTGGAAATTTATTTAATGGATGGTTTCTTTAAGGAGCAGTTTGCCGTCAATGACAGTATAGATGCACGGAAATATTGGCAGATATTTGACCGTACTGCAAATAGGAAACTGCAAGAGGACGAATGGGAATATAAAAAGGAGACAGGAAGCGTATCCGTCAAAAAAATAAACCAGTGGCACAAATATACGGCCACATTTTTGGCATACCGGATATGGGAAGAGATTTCCATGTACAATCATGTTACAAACCATTGGGAGCAAGAGCATTTGATGCCGGTGGATCCGATTCATAAAGAAACACAGCGTTACCTGCTTAACTGGTTTAGCGGCTGGTGCGAAAAACATCCCCATACAAGCATTGTAAGGTTTACTTCGATGTTTTATAACTTTGTCTGGATATGGGGAAGCTCCGACAGGAAGAGAAATTTATTTACGGATTGGGCTTCTTATGATTTTACAGTCAGCCCGGCAGCATTAAAGCTTTTTGAAGAGGAATATGGATATGCTTTAGAGGCGGAGGATTTTGTCAACCAAGGCAGACTGCATGTGACACATATGCCCGCCGGGAAGAAGAAAAGGGATTGGATGGATTTTATTAACCGGTTCGTCGTCGGCTTTGGCAAGGAACTGGTGGATATAGCACATACGTATGGAAAGAAAGCGTATGTATTTTATGATGATAGTTGGGTTGGGCTGGAACCCTATGGGGAACGGTTTGAAACATTGGGGGTTGACGGTATGATTAAATGTGTGTTCAGCGGCTATGAAGCGCGGTTATGCAGCGGGGTGAAGACGGCAGTACATGAGCTTAGGATGCATCCGTATCTTTTTCCCACAGGGGTATCCGGGAAGCCAAGCTTTCTGGAAGGGGGGAATCCAAAGCTGGAAGCGCAGCAATATTGGCAGGCTGTCCGCAGAGCTGTTTTGAGAAGCCCGGTGGAGAGGATTGGGCTTGGGGGATACCTGCATCTGGTAGAATCAAAGCCTGATTTCGTAGAGTATATTGCGGAAATGGCGGATGAGTTCCGTATGATTAAGAAGCTGCACGAGGGCGGGAAACCTTTTTGCTTTCGGCCGGTAGTGGGTGTACTGCATCATTGGGGAGGCCTGCGCCCGTGGACGCTTTCCGGGCATTTTCATGAAACGGATATGCATGATTTGATACATATCAATGAAAGCTTGTCCGGATTGCCTTTTGAAGTGGAATTTATTGATTTTGAGGATGTGAGGAAAGGCTGGCTGGAAGGGATAGACGTTATCATTAACGCGGGATATGCAGGCAGCGCATGGAGCGGCGGGGAGGAATGGAAAGATGATAGGGTAGTCGAGCTGCTGACAGAGTGGGTCCATAGAGGAGGAACATTCCTTGGGGTTTGTGAACCTTCTGCCTTATCGGGATACGATACTTTTTTCCGTATGGCCCATGTATTGGGGGTGGATAAAGACTGTGGGGATAGGATATGTCATGGCCGTTGGGCATATGAAACGGAAGAGATTTACGGGTTAATTCCGCCGGGTGGACAGGTATGCCGGACGAAGGGCATCTACCTGACCGATGGGCGTGCCAGGGTATTGCAGTCAGAGGACGGGATACCGGTTATGACGGCATATCCTTTCGGCCAGGGATGGGGAATTTATCTGGGCGGGTACCGTATTTCCAAAGAGAACATCCGCCTGCTGCAAAATTTGATTTTGTTTGGCGCAGGGGAAGACCTTATGCAGGAATATATGACCGATAATCTGTATACGGAATGTGCCTATTTCCCATCGGGGAATGCGCTGGCGGTGGTCAATAATACAGGGGAAGCACAGAAAACAAATATTACAGTAAATAGCAAGACCATATCCGTTTCATTGAAGCCTTTTGGCATGGAAATAATACACGGCATTCGGTAAACGGCAGATTCATTAGCATACAATAGCCGGAAAAGCAGTGCTGCCAAGGGCGACACGGAGTATCGTGAAACACATTTTTGTCACACGGCTCCATGATGGTGAAGCGTTTCCAAATAAAGGCGGTATAGACCTAAGTATAAGGGCTATACCGCTTTTGCCATATAGGATTCGGGCGTGCGTCTTAACGCACGTTTTTTGTAGATATGGCGGGGAAAGGAACGAAAAACTAATTTTTGACAGAGACAATAAGAAAAAATTATGAAAAATCAGGAAAAATATGGTATAATGTCAAAAATATTATACCAGAGTCAGTGAAAGTCCGACGGAAGACCGGACGGGTTCGTTCCTAAGCGAACCGTTAAGGAAAACCGAAGTAATCCAAATAGACAGCGCGGACAGCGTGAAAGAATAAAAACCTGCTTATTATAAAACAGCTTAAAAAAGACTATAAAAAGATAAAATCATTATAATGTCAAAGGGGGAGTAAATAAATGAAATTTATTATTGCAATTCTAAATAACGAAATAGTAGTTAATTGGGTAGCACCTATCATTTGTACCGTTATAAGCACCCTTATCGTAAAGTTTTGGGATAATCGGAGAAGAGGGCGGATTCCCCAACCTGGAAGGCAGGGCAGGGGCCAGGGTTCTATCTTTCGCTCAATTACAAAGCGAAAAGGGCCCATGATAGTTGGAGGAGTACTGGTATTTTTAATTGCAAGGACAGTGTTTAATTTTGTTGGGGAAATGGTTCAACAGGAGGGAAAGCCAGATTCGGGTATCGAAGCGCAAGAGGAATCAGAAGAGGATGGATCAATGGCTGAAAAGGAAGCAGAACCCCATTGGGTTGATGATGACGGAACCGAATATTACGGAAACAGAATAGACGGAAAAATAGAAGGGGAAGGGAAAGCAGTTTATAAAAACGGAGATGTATATGAGGGGGAATTTAAGGCAGGGTTGCGTGACGGCAAAGGAACGTTGTCTTCTTCGGGGGATGTTGTTTATGACGGGGAATGGAAAGACAATGTAGAAGAGGGGTCTGGCATAAATTATTTCCCCGAGAGCAACGGCAGATATGAAGGGGAATTTAAAGCAGGAAAGAGGGAAGGCGACGGTATCTATTATTGGGAGAATGGGAACCGGTATGAAGGGAAATGGGAGGACGGAATCAGAAACGGAATGGGTGTGTTTTACGGAGAAGACGGAACAATTAGCCCTCAAATCTGGTTGAAAGATGAATTTGCCGCGAACTTAATTTGGAACGCTGAAACATGGACAGATGCGGATGGTACGATATATACCGGGAGAAAGATAAATGGTAAGATAGAAGGATATGGGCGTTCCGTTGACAGTGACAGGAGTATCTATTTAGGGGAGTTTAAAGACGGGAAAAGGGAAGGGAAAGGAATTTGCTATTTTTATAATGGGGATTATTATGAAGGTGAATGGAAAGATGACAGCAGGAGTGGAGTTGGGATTTATTTTTTTAAAGATGGAGGAAGTTTTTATCATGGTGAATTTTTAAATAACAGATTGGAAGGAACAGGGACTTATTATCATCCGTCTGGTTTCCGTTACGAAGGAGAGTTTAAGGATGGGAATTATTTTGGGGAAGGAACTGCCTGGTATTCCCCGGAAGATGAATCGGGGCGGTGGTATTTTGAAGGGGAATGGTCAGAGGATTCCCAAAACGGGGTTATGTATTATAGAGATGGAACATGCAAGATGGGCATTTTTCAAGGGGATGTCCTGATAGAAGAGACTGGTGAAATGAAAGGGATAAAAAATCAGCCAGATGTGGATACATGGACGGACGAAGATGGTACCCAATACATTGGCAGGAAGGAAAACGGGGTGCTGGAGGGGGAAGGTATTCGGATTGGCGAAGATAATGTAACTTATATTGGCGAATTTACAAACGGAATACCAAATGGAACCGGAACGGCATATTATGATGACGGCGATTACTATGTGGGTGAATTTGCTGACGGCAGACGAAATGGCATGGGTGTTTACTATTATAGCGATGGAGGAGATTTGAAGGATTGGTATGCCGGCGAATGGAAAGATGGAAAGCGGAATGGGGAATGTATTATAGAGTTTAATTATAGCGATTCATCATTTTATATCGGAGAGCATGTAGACAGTATGCGCAATGGAACCGGTAGTATGCATTATACAAATGGCGTTTACTATGGGGAATGGCAGAATAATGTTAAGGCAGGAATAGGGGTTTTTAATGATGTGGGCGGGAGCTGTTATTTTGGCGAATACGAAGATAACAGGATATGCGGCCAGGGAGTTAGGTATTATATAGATGGTTCCCGCTACGAGGGGGAATGGAAGGACGGAAAAAGGAACGGAATCGGCACGGAGTATGATGCAGACGGAAATAAAAAATATGGTACGTGGGTGGATGGCGTATATCAAAATTAAGCGGCCGGAAGCAGTGCAATAAGAATTGCTGCTTTCCGAAAATAAAATATCCCCGTAAGAAAATGCGGTGTTAATGGAACATTGTATTTTCTTACGGGGATATTTTATTTTTGGAACGGATTCGGATATAAAATGTCTTTTGGGATGTATTATTAGGAATGTTGCATAAAACTGAGCTACTGAATTTTACTATTTTTGCCAAAGTTACGAAACAATGCGAAAAAAAGCTTGCATCCATTTGGATGAAATGATATTATGTAACCACAGTCGGAAACGTTACCGATAACGATGCCGACAACGGTACCGAGAACGGTTTCAATACACGTTTCAGGTAACGGGAAGGATAGGGAAGGTAACGGGAAAGACGAGTGCAGAGACTTGTGGGTTTACCGGATTATGGAAAGAATCCACGAAACACAAAATCTTTTAGAAGGAGAGTATTCATTATGAAAAAGAAACTGATTAGTGCATTACTATGTGTAGCAATGGTTTCCTCTATGCTTGTTGGATGCGGAAGCGGCGCAGCAGAAACACCGGCAGCAGAGGCGCCTGCAGCAGAAGGGGAAGCAGAAGCAGAAGCACCGGCAGCAGAAGAGCCTGCGGCAGAAGCACCGGCAGCATCTGCAGACGGCGGCAAAGTATATTACTTAAATTTCAAACCGGAAGTAGATACGCAGTGGCAGGAAATTGCTGCAGCTTATACAGCGGAAACAGGAGTAGAAGTAAAAGTTGTTACCGCAGCAAGCGATACATATGAAGAAGTGCTTCGATCCGAAATCGCAGGAACGGATGCACCTACATTGTTCCAGATTAATGGCCCGGTAGGCTACCAGAACTGGAAAGACTATTGCCTTGATTTAACAAATTCCGAACTTTACAATGCATTGTCCGATAAAGGTCTTGCAGTAACAGGCGCAGACGGCGGCGTATATGGCGTGCCTTATACAGTAGAAGCTTATGGTATCATTTACAACGATGCGATTATGCAGGCATATTTCGCAACAGACGGCGCGAAAGCAGCAAGCGTAGATGAAATCAATAGCTTTGCTAAATTGAAAGAAGTAGTGGAAGATATGACAGCAAAGAAAGACGATTTGGGCATCCAGGGTGTATTCGCTTCCACATCCCTTCTTCCCGGCGAAGACTGGAGATGGCAGACACACCTTGCAAACGTTCCGGTTTACTATGAATACAAAGATAACAATGTAAGCGATATGGCAGAGATTACATTCAAATATTCCGACAACTTCAAGAACATTTGGGATTTGTACATCAACAATTCCACATGCGCACCGGGATTGTTAGGAAGCAAGGCCGTAACAGATTCTATGGCTGAGTTCGCACTTGGACAGTGTGCAATGGTTCAGAACGGCAACTGGGCATGGGGCCAGATTTCCGATGTAGAAGGCAACACAGTAAAAGAAGAAGATGTTAAATTCATGCCTATTTACACAGGTATTGCAGGGGAAGAAAATCAGGGGCTTTGCACAGGTACGGAAAACTTCTGGTGTGTAAACAGCCAGGCTTCCGAAGCAGACCAGAAAGCAACCCTGGATTTTGTAAACTGGATGATTTCTTCCGACGCAGGGAAAGATTACATGGTTAATTCTTTAGGAAATGCAGCTCCGTTCTCTACATTCGGCGATGATGAGAAACCTGTAGACCCGTTGGCAAAAGAAATGTTCCGTTATATGGAAAATGGCAAGAACAGCGTAACATGGAACTTCACAACTTTCCCGAGCCAGGCATTTAAAGATGACTTTGGTGCAGCTTTGCTGGAATACTGCAACGGCAACATGACATGGGATGAAGTAAAAGACCTTGTTGTTTCAAGATGGGCAGAGGAAAAATCAGCTACTGCTGAATAAGAAATAATTGAATCAATATTGATTGATAGGCAAGTTGAGTGGGAAAACACTTCGCAGTCTCGGCTGCGGAGTGTTTTTGCATCCTGGAAAGCCCCCAAATAGGTTTTCGGGATATACACATACATGGCAAAAAATAGAATTATTATTGTTGAAAGAGGAGGGTGCGTGGAAGGGACGCACATAAAATGGAGATATAGTCCAAAAGGAGAATGAGCAATGGAAAAAACATTAAAAAAATATTTTCTAATCTTTACCCTGCCAACAGTAATTGCATTTGCATTTGCTTTTCTTATCCCTTTTGTGCAGGGCGTGTATTTGTCTTTTTGTAAGTTTACAACAGTAAGCAATGCGACATGGGTGGGTTTTAAAAATTATAAAGACGCTTTTTCCGGCGGTCAGGGATTTATGAACGCATTGGGGTTCACGGCATCTTTTACCGTAGTGAGCGTTATAACAATCAATTTGCTGGCATTTTCGATTGCATTGTTATTGACAAGGAAAATTAAAGGTACCAATGTATTCCGTACCGTATTCTTTATGCCGAACTTAATCGGCGGTATTGTACTCGGTTATACATGGCAGCAGATGATTAACGCGGTTTTATATAAATATGAAACGACAATAGTAGCAAATGCCAAATTCGGTTTTTGGGGCCTGGTGCTTTTGATGAACTGGCAGATGGTAGGTTATATGATGATTATTTATATTGCCGGCCTTCAGAATGTACCTACGGAATTGATTGAAGCGGCAAAGATTGACGGGGCTACGCCCTGGCAGACACTGATTAAGGTAAAAGTTCCTATGGTAATGTCTTCCATTACAATCTGTATGTTCCTGACATTATCCAACAGCTTCAAACTGTTCGACCAGAACAAGGCGTTGACGGATGGCGCGCCGATGAAGAAGACGCAGATGCTTGCGTTGAATATTTACGAAACATTTTATGGCAGGACGGGATATGAGGGCGTCGGCCAGGCAAAGGCAGTGGTATTTTTCATTATCGTAGTGGCAATTGCTTTAATACAGTTGACCTTTACAAGGAGTAAGGAGGTAGAGCAATAATGGTATCAGCAAAGAGCAAGGCTTCCAATAAGGTGATATTTGTATTTTTATTAGTTTTTGCAGTAGCAATTCTTTATCCTTTATTATTTATCTTGAACAACTCTTTCAAAGGGAAATTTTTTATCAGTTCCGATCCGTTTTCCCTGCCGACAGGTGAAACTTTCGCCGGATTAACCAACTATGCGAATGGGCTGATGAAAACAGGGCTTTTGAATGCAATCGGCTGGTCCTTTTTTATAACGATTGTTTCCGTTATCCTGCTGGTATTGTTTACATCCATGACGGCATATTACGTAACGAGGGTAAAAACATTGTATTCTACTGCCCTTTACTATATGTTTGTATTTTCCATGGTAGTTCCTTTCCAGATGGTTATGTTTACGATGACCAGCCTTTCGGATAAATTCCATTTGCGAAATCCGATAGGTATGTGTATACTATATTTGGGGTTTGATGCCGGATTGTCCGTGTTTATGTTTGCCGGGTTTGTAAAGTCGATACCCTTGGAGATTGAAGAAGCTGCCATGATTGACGGGTGTACCCCTCTGCAGACTTTCTTCGGTGTTGTATTCCCGATTTTAAAGCCTACGGCAATCACCGTGGCAATTCTGGATGCTATGCATGTATGGAACGATTTCCTTCTGCCTTACCTCGTCATCGGTATCAGCACAAAGTATAAGACAATTCCGGTCGTTGTACAGATGCTGGTCGGCTCCAACGGCAACAAGGATATGGGGGCATTGATGGCAATGTTGGTTCTTTCTATCATCCCGATTATTATTTTCTATCTGACTTGTCAGAAATATATTATTGAGGGCGTCGTTGCCGGGGCGGTAAAAGGCTGACCGGGGGGAGGCCTTGAAAGGAGCAGAGTTTTATAATGAGAAAAGGCGGCATTTTATTACCTGTATCGAGTATTCCGTCTAAGTACGGAATCGGTACATTCTCAAAACAAGCATATGAATTTGTGGATTTTCTGGAAAGCGCAGGGCAGAGTTTCTGGCAAATCCTTCCGCTGGGGCCTACGGGCTACGGGGATTCCCCGTATCAATCATTTTCCACATTTGCAGGGAACCCTTATTATATTGATTTGGAAAACCTGATAGAAAAAGGGTGGCTGACAAAAGAAGAATGCGATGCATGTGATTTTGGCAGCGACGATAAATATGTGGACTACGAAAAGATTTACTTGTCACGGTTTAAGGTACTAAGAATAGCTTATGAAAGAAGCAATATTAAGGACAATAAGGAATTTCAGAAATTTAAGGAAAACAATGCCGTATGGCTGGAAGATTATGCATTGTATATGGCGGTGAAAAATTCCTTTGGCGGGGCAAGCTGGATTGAGTGGGAAGAAGATATCAGGCTTCGGAAACCGGAAGCAATGAAAGCCTATAAAGAGAAATATGAATCGGAAGTAGAGTTTTACCGGTTCCAGCAGTTCTTATTTGCAACACAGTGGTTAGCGCTTAAGGAATATGCGAATAAAAAGAAAATCAGCATCATAGGGGATATACCGATTTATGTAGCGTTTGACAGCGCCGATACATGGGCAAACCCGGAGCTGTTCCAATTGGATGGGGAATGTACCCCGATTGGCGTTGCGGGATGCCCGCCGGATTCTTTTTCGGCAACAGGACAGCTTTGGGGGAATCCCCTTTATAAATGGGATTATCACAAGGAAACGGGCTATGAATGGTGGATGCGCAGGATTTCCTATTGCTATCGTTTGTATGATGTAGTAAGGATTGACCATTTCCGCGGATTTGACGAATATTATTTTATCCCATATGGCGATACGACGGCGGAATTTGGCCATTGGGAAAAAGGCCCAGGGTACGATATATTTAAAGTGATGAAAGAAAAAATCGGCAAAAAGCCGGTAATAGCGGAGGATTTGGGCTTTTTGACTCCAAGTGTCATTAAACTGGTGAAAAAGACCGGTTATCCGGGGATGAAGATTCTGCAGTTTGCTTTTGACTCCAGAGAGGAAAGCGATTATCTGCCTCATAATTACACAAACAATTCGGTAGTTTATACCGGAACCCATGATAATGATACGACAGTGGGATGGTATGAGAACCTTGAGAAAAGGGATAAGTCCTTTGCAAAACGCTATCTTGGCATAAAGGCAAAGAAAGAAGTTGTCTGGGAGTTTATTCGGTCAGCGCTTTCGAGTGTGGCAGATACGGCGATTATCCCAATGCAGGATTATCTTGGGCTGGGAACGGAAGCGAGGATTAACATACCTTCTACATTAGGGAACAATTGGAAGTGGCGTTTGGAAGAGGGGCAGCCGGACGCAGAACTGGCAGAACGGATACGGAAGATGACGAAGCTATACGGAAGGCGTTAAAAAAGATGCCGGTGGGAAATCATCGGTGTGGGAGTGTACGTAAGTAATACAGGGGGTTGGGAAATATGCCTGAAATAACAATCAAGGATATTGCGAAGCGGTGTGGCGTGGGGGTAAGCACAGTTTCCAGGGCGATGAATAATCATCCGGACATTAATCAGGAAACAAAAAACATGGTGATGGAGGTTATACGCGAAGTTGGGTTTGTGCCGAATAACAGCGCCAGGAATCTGAAACGGACGGATGCCAAATGCATAGCGGTTCTTGTAAAGGGTATTTCCAATCCTCTGTTTGGCGATATGATTCAGGTGATTGAGGAAGAGACGCAGAAAAAAAAGTATTCCCTTGTGCTGATGCATGTGGAATATGACGAGGACGAAGTGGACGTGGCTTTGGAGCTGGTTAAGGAAAAAAGGCTAAGAGGCATTGTTTTCTTGGGAGGGTATTTTTTCCATTCCCAGGAAAAAATAAGCAATTTGACCGTGCCTTACATATTCAGCACCATAGGGGCAGCCACTCCGGAAAATATGAACCGTGCCTTGTATTCCAGCGTTTCGGTGGACGACAGGAAGGAAAGCTATGCGATGACTTCCTATCTGCTGGGGCTGGGGCACAGGGATATCGCTATCCTTTCTGCTGAAACGGAAATTAACAGTATCGGGCAGCTTAGATTGGAAGGATATAAAAAGGCATTGGCGGAAAAAGGGATACCGTTTAGGGAAAATCTTGTCCGTTGTGTCAAGGAAGATATTGTCCATTATTCTATGGATAACGGCTATCTTACCACAAAGGAGCTGATTGCCTCGGGGGAGAAATTTACGGCGGTCTATGCGACGGCGGATATCCTTGCCGTAGGCGCATGCAGCGCCTTGATAGAAGCCGGGCTGCGGATTCCTGAAGATGTGTCCGTGACAGGGTATGATGGTATTGATGTAGGGAAATATTATAATCCGGCAATCACTACCATAAAGCAGCCGGTAAAGGAGATTGCGGAGACGACTATCCATCTTTTGTTCGATATTATTGCAGGAAGGAAAAAATGCGAACACATTGTATTGCCCGCCGAACTGGTGGTGCGCGCTTCCAGCGGGCCGGCGAAGCAGTAGAAGATAACGGTTTATAAAACGGATTCGGGTGCGGGAAAGCTTGCCGCTGGCATCATTGGATGGATTGTACAATATTTTTGGCAGTGAATCGGACGGTGCCGGGTGCCAGGTTTTCTGGCACCCGGATTTTATATAGAGGGGAATTTCCCAAAGCCGCTTAAAGTGGAGTTGTGGTATCTGGAATCATAGGTGACGTCTTCACCCAGCCACGATGGAGGCAGGAAAGCATTGGCAGCATTTTCGGAACAAAATTCCACTTCCGCCAGAATGAGGGAAGAAAACGGTTCGTCAAAAATATCCAATTCAATCGTTAGAGCCGCCTTTAACTCCTGTTCCGAAAGCAGGATACCGGAGGAAAAATCCGGTTTTTCGATAGGAATAAGATATCTTGTTTTGGAAATAATAGTACCGTCTGCTTTTCCCCGCAGATGGAAATAGGATTCTTTGTTTAGAGGGAGATTATACTCTTCCCTGGCAAGGAGTCCTTTTCCTTTATATGTCAGATAATATTCATCGTCCTGTTTCCGGATGCGGATAACAGGGGAAATGTTTAAATAAGCCTGTTCAATTTTGTGAAACCGGTAGGAATCCAAATGAGAAGGCAATTCCTTAACCAAAAATTTTCTTTCGATTTCCATAAAATACCCTTTCTTTATCTTTTCTGCGTTATCTTTTCTGCTTTCTGACTTTCTGCTTCTTAAATAAGAAGCAGAAGGGGAAAAAATGCATCATATAAACGGTTAGAATTAGCATATGCTGTAAAAAGGAATGCGGTAATTTTATAAATGGTTAGAACTTATTATAGGCACAGTTTAACATCTATATGCAATGGAGTCAAATGCCCCTTGGCTTAAAAAACGACCCTTTTATCTTCTATGGCTATTTATTTGTAAAACTGGCATAAACCTGGCGCAGACAGAGACACTATTCTGTACACTTTATTATTTTTTAATACTGTTATAAGATTTATTCCCTTTAAAAAATCCCCATAAAGTGGTAAAATAAACATAAAGACAGCGGAAAAGAAATTCCGTCTGGGAAGCGTATGGAACGGCCGGTAAAACGGCAGAAGAGAGGGATGAAATGGGCAAAGTGTGTATTTTTTTTGCACCGGGGTATGAGGAGATTGAGGCGCTTGCCGTGGTTGACCTGCTTAGGAGGGCAGGGATTGATACGGATATGGTATCCGTTACGCAAGAGTATGAGGTGACCAGTTCCCACGGTGTGACAGTCAAGATGGACAAACTATTTGATGAGGTGGACTTTAGGACGGTAGATATGATTGTTTTGCCAGGGGGGATGCCGGGAACGAAGAACTTAGAGGCATTTGAGCCTTTGATGGAAGCACTGGATGCATTTTATAAGGAAGGAAAGTGTATCGGCGCAATTTGTGCGGCCCCCAGTATTTTAGGTCATAGGGGGATGCTGAAGGGAAGGAAAGCGTGTTCTTTCCCGGAATTTGAAAGCCATTTGGAAGGCGCAGAGGTGACGGAGAACCCGGCGGAGGTGTCGGACTTTATTATTACCGGAAGAGGAATGGGATGTGCTGTGGATTTTGGGCTTGCCATTGTAGAGAAATTTCAGGGGGAAGAGGCGGCCGCAGCATTGGCTGGAAAAGTTGTCTATGGGCATTATCAGACAAGAGTGTGACATGCGAAAGATTTAAGGAGTGTCTATGAATATTTTATTTTTTTTAACGCCGAAAAGCGAAGTCGATTACGTATATGATGATGATACACTGTGGCAGACGCTGGAAAAGATGGAGTATAATAAGTACACGGCGATACCGATTATCAGCCATGAGGATGGAACTTATGTTGGAACCATAACAGAAGGCGATTTGCTTTGGGATGCGAAGGAACGGTTCGATTTAAATTTTAGGAATGCAGAGGATATACCAATACTCGATATAAAAAGGAAAAAGGACAATGAGCCGGTGGAGGCAGACGCGGATGTAGAGGACATCATAAATAAAGTGATGAACCAGAATTTTGTTCCGGTTATTGATGACAGCGATTGTTTTATCGGGATTATAACAAGAAAAGATGTCATGATGTATTTGACAAGGAAATGTGCCATACAGGAAGCGGTGTATGCTTAATGGCAAAACTTACCTTAATATTTAATTCATCTCCGTAAATACTAACATCAAGATAAGTGATTCGGTTCTTGCTTATTTCGGATGGAAACGTATTGGAAGATGCGGAACGTATTCAATGGTGCGATACGCATTAATGGTACGGAACGTATCTACGATACGGAACGTATTTCAATGCGTATGATATTCGGGATAAGCGTAAGGATGGAAGAAGCTTATCTCGAATATAGATAGCGAAAGCTGGAAATACGAAATTGGAGGTGAATTAGGATGGCAAGCAGCAAATCTAATAGAGTAGAAGTTCCTGAAGCTAAAGCAGCTATGGATCGTTTTAAGACAGAGGTTGCTTCTGAATTGGGTGTGAACTTGAAGGAAGGTTACAACGGTGACTTGACTTCTAAGGAAGCAGGATCTATCGGCGGTGAAATGGTTCGTAGGATGATTAAGAAGCAGGAAGAACAGATGAAATAACAAATCAAAAACGGCCCGTCTGGAAACAGGCGGGTTGTTTTTTGGAAAGAATAGGATGGATAGAAGATGTTGGCAAATGATGCCCGGGGTTTTGGGCTGTGGGCAACGGAAAGGATATAATTATTGCTATGGAAAAAAATATCAGGGATACGGAAGATATTCAAGATTGGAAAGTGATTGAGGAGGCATTCCGGGAAGGCGGGGAAGTTGACCGGTTCCGTCGGATGATAATGCAATACCAGTGTGCAATGCTGGAAGTGAAGACAAAGCTGGATGTACTGAATGCGGAGCTTTCCCTGCAGAACAGGAGGAATCCTTTTGAGACAATTAAATGCAGGATAAAATCACCGCAGAGCATCAGGGAAAAGCTGGAGAGGAGCAGGCTAGCTCTTACAATAGAAAATGCAGAAAGAAATTTAAATGATATTGCAGGAATCCGTGTCATTTGTTCCTTTCCCGATGATATTTATATGCTGGCAGACTGCCTTCTGGCGCAGGATGACATTACTTTAGTTTCTAAAAAAGATTACATAAAAAATCCGAAACCCAACGGTTACAGAAGCCTTCATCTGATTATTGAGGTGCCCATTTTTTTAACGGATGAAAAGAGGGCTGTCCGGGTAGAGGTGCAGTTCCGCACGATAGCGATGGATTTTTGGGCCAGCCTGGAGCATAAACTGAAATATAAGAAACATATTAAAAAGGCAGAAAGCATAGCCAATGAGTTGTATTATTGTGCGGAGCTGATTTCCCAATTGGACGGGCGTATGCAGCAGATTAGGGAGAAAATAGAGGAAGAGCCGGACGGGCTTAAGAAGATTCTTTCGGTCAGTGAAATTTAGAAAAGATAAATGGGATGAAAAAGGGCTTTGTAGATATGGGGAAGAGTAAAAGAGTTTGCCGGAGGGCAAACTCTTTTACTCTGAAATCCCGTTGGATTGGGTAGAGCTTAAATAGGATAAATATTTTATTAAATCTTTTTTACTTGTTTTGTTCAGTTTCCTTAAGCTAATGAGTACATCTTTTAACTGTACATCTTGAACGAACGTAGCATTTAAATCATAGGAGCCTGCCCGTTCCGGTTCCATGCCGAGTATGTAATCGGTGCTTACATTGTAAAGTTTGGCTAAGTTTACGACGTGGCGTGCAGGCAATTCGCGCTTGTCCAGTTCATAATAAGAATAAGCCTGCTGGGATATGCCAAGATAGTCTGCAACCTGACGTTGTTTAAGGCGGCTTTCTTCCCTCAAATTTTTGATTTTAACATGCACATTTGTCAATCCAATCCCTCCTCACTTCTTTGCGTTGTGATTTCCGATGCAGAAATATTACCATAAGGCTTTAGGCTTTGTACCGAATCACAACAAACTTACGTATAAAAAGTCGTCCGGACAAAAAAATAGGGTGGAAATATAGGATTTCCGAAAGGCTGTTTCGCTGCCGGGGCTAAATGGATTTATCAAAGGATTCCTATTGAGATTCATATGGTTGGATGGTAAAATAGAAACATTACACGACTGAAAGTAGATTACAAAAGAACAGGATTGATATATATATGGTAGTGTTTACCAGTTTGGAATTTCTTTTCCGATTTTTCCCGGCATTCCTTGCCGTTTATTATATAACACCAAAAAAATATAGAAATACCACGTTGCTGTTTGGGAGCATCGTATTTTATGGGATGGGAGAGCCGTATTACGTGCTGCTTCTCCTTGCCGCAGTATGGCTTAATTATTTTTTTGCAAAAAAAATATATTCCTGCAGGGATACCCGCAGGGGCAGGAAATGCCGGAAGGACAGGCTGGCGGCGGTTCTTGCTTTAGACGTAGGGCTGTTGGCGGCATTTAAGCTGCTGGGCATTTTTTTGGACAGCAGTATATTGCCGCTGGGGTTAAGTTTTTATCTTTTTAAAATGATTTCTTTTCAAGTGGATATATTCCGCAAAGAGATGACAGAACTGCCTACATTTAAGCGGACAGCCGTTTATTTTACTATGTTTCCCCAGATTGTTTCCGGGCCGATTATGCGTTTCCATGAGGGAAGCTTTTTAATGGAAGAACGGGAATATTCGCTGGAAAAGCTGGAAGAGGGGCTGCAATATTTTGTGGCGGGCCTTGGAACGAAAGTATTGTTGGCGGACAGGCTTGCGATTTTATGGAAAGATATCCATGTAATAGGCTATGAGAGTATTTCCACCCCGCTAGCCTGGCTGGGGGCGGCTGCTTATTCTATGGAGCTTTATTTTGACTTTTGGGGATACTCCCTTATGGCGTCTGGAATCTGCGTGATGCTTGGCTTTCCTTTTATCCAAAATTTTGACCACCCATATGCTTCTAAAAGCATTGGTGAATTTTGGAGGCGTTGGCATATAACGCTGGGGGGCTTTTTTAGGGATTACGTCTATATCCCGCTTGGAGGGAACAGGAACGGGCTTGCAAAGACAATGAGGAATCTTTTTGCAGTATGGCTTTTAACGGGGCTATGGCATGGGGGCAGTTTGAATTTTGTGCTTTGGGGGCTTGCCCTTTTCTTGCTGATTGCAGCGGAAAAGCTTGTGCTTGGAAAACTATTTGCAAAATTTCCGTGGATAGGCCGGTGCTATACTTTATTCTTTATACCGGTGACATGGGTTATTTTTGCGGTAAATGATTTGGGGCAGCTTGGCTTGTATTTAGGGCGGCTGTTCCCTTTTGCAGGAATAGGGGTTGCCCTGAACCCTAACGATATTTTGAAATATCTGGGGATGTACTGGTATTATCTATTGCTTGGGGTTATTTGGTGTATTCCGGTATTTCCACGGTTTTTACAGAAACATCGGAAAAATCCGGTGGCAGTAATATTGACGGCAGTGGTTTTCTGGCTTTCCGTTTTCTGCATTGTCAGCATGGAAAATAACCCCTTTGCATATTTGAAATTTTAGCGCGGTATGTTTAGGGACAGATGGAAAGGCTTGTTTTGGCAAAGTAGGTGCAGCTATGAATTGGATAAAAAAATGCCCGGCTTTCTTTTTATTGGCGGTAAGTGGTTTCATCTTTACGCTGATAGGGGTTATCGGCCGGTTTTCGGTTTATAAAGAATATGAATTTGATATGGTAAAAAGGCCGTTTTTGGCATTGATGATGGAAGGGGCGGCAAACGGAACGGCGCCCTGGGAGGTTACATCCGCTTTGGGGCTGGAGGAAGACAAGTTTCCCGGCGGATTGTTCGCTTTGTTTAAAAATGATACTATAGGCCAGAGCATTGATTTTGAGGACGGGGAAGATGCTTTGGAGGCTTTGGCAGAAGACGGGATAGTAGAGGGAATCGTGGAAGGGGAAGGAACGGCAGAAGAGACTGCAACAGTAGAAGAGACTGGAACGGCAGAAGGGAAGGTAACGGCAGAAGGAAAAAGGGCGGTCGAAGAGGAGGCAACAATAGAAGGAACGAGGACGACAGAAGGGGATGTTGATGAAACGATAGGAGGCGAAGCGCCAGGAGGGGAGATTAGAAGCGGGGAAACGGCGGACAGCAAAACGGTGGATAATCAGACATCTGCCGCTCAAAATGGAATAGTGGGCAATGAAACAGAGAACAATGCGGCAGCCGGAGATGGAAACCGGAGGGCAGCCGACAGGGAAAAAACGGAGGAGGAAGGCACTTATGGATTCCAGACGGTGACAGAAGATTATTTTAACGATGCAGCGTTTATAGGGGATTCCCGGACAGTCGGTTTGTTTGAATACGGCGGTATAGAGGAACGGGCGGATTTTTATGCGAAGATTTCCCTTACTATATATAATGTGTTTACCGAACTTTTGGCAAAGGATGAGGAGACGGGGAAAAAGATTACGGCAGAAGAGGCGCTTACGAAAAAACAGTACGGCAAGGTATATTTGATGCTTGGCATCAATGAACTGGGAACAGGAACGACGGAAACATTTATGGAGGAGTATCGGGCTGTGGTAGAGCGGATACGGCAGCTGCAGCCGGAGGCGGTTATTTTTGTGGAAGGGATTATGAAGGTGACGGGAAACAAAGACAGTGAAGACCCGATTTTCAACAATAAAAATATTGAAGAAAAGAATGCGGCGATTGCGGAACTGGCGGATAACCGGAATATTTTTTATATTGATGTGAATGAAGCGGTATGCGATGGGGAGGGCAACCTGAATGCGGAGTATACAATTGATGAAGTGCATTTAAAAGCGAAATACTATGAAATATGGAAACAGTTTTTGATGGAACACGGAATTGAGCGTTGAGGAAGCGGCAATACTATACTGAGCGGGAAACGGGGAAATGCGGCAATGTCTGCAATGAGCCCCGGTATTCCAAGTTGAGAAGCGGTTTGTAATTTATAGATTGCGGAAGGAGCTTAGTATCGTATGAGTCAGGAAAAAAAAGAAACATGTATGCTAGGAAAGCAGAGTATCGAGCTAAACCATCCTGTTTTTATCAGGGCAAGCGCCAGCGTGGTAGGAACAAAAGAAGGGCAGGGGCCTTTGGCGGAGCTTTTTGACATGATAGGGCAGGACGATATGTTTGGATGCGCTTCTTGGGAAGAAGCGGAAAGCAGCCTGCAGAAGGATGCGGTATACCTTGCTTTGGGGAAGGCAAGGATGAAAAAGGAGGATATCCGTTATCTTTTTGCCGGGGATTTGCTGGGGCAGTCCATCGCCAGCAGCTTTGGGCTGGCAAGTTATGAAATACCTCTTGTAGGGCTTTACGGGGCGTGTTCTACTTGCGGTTTGTCTCTTAGCATGGGGGCAATGGCGGTAAATGCCGGCTATGCGGAACATGTGGTATGTGTCACTTCCAGCCATTTTGCCAGTGCGGAAAAAGAGTTCCGTTTCCCTCTGGGGTATGGGAACCAAAGGCCGTTGTCCGCATCCTGGACGGTGACAGGGAGCGGGGCATTTGTGCTTAGTGACAGGCAGGGGGAGAACCCCCGGGGGAAGATTACGGGGCTGACGATTGGAAAAATTATGGATTATGGATTAAAAGATTCCATGAACATGGGCGCTTGTATGGCTCCGGCGGCTTGCGATTTAATTTATCAGCATTTAAAGGATTTTGGGCGCAAGCCTTCGGATTATGACAAAATTATTACCGGAGATTTAGGAAGCGTGGGACAGCATGCATTGATTGACTTGCTGAACGAAAAGGATGTAGATATTTCAGGCCAGCATATGGACTGCGGGATTGAAATTTTCGATGCGAAGGAGCAGGATACCCATGCAGGGGGAAGCGGCTGCGGATGCAGTGCGGTAACGCTGTCGGCATATATTTTAAAAAAGATTGAAGAAGGGGTATGGAAAAGGGTGCTTTTCGTACCTACCGGCGCACTTCTTAGCAAAACGAGTTTTAATGAAGGTCAGACAGTGCCGGGGATTGCCCACGGGGTGGTAATCGAAACGATTTGAGGAAGACAGTCAATTTTCAAAAGGAAAGCGGCGCGTCAATGATTGGCCCTTGTTTTTCTTTTGGAAATTGGCTGAATAGGAAAACTATATAGAAAAAGATTGAAAAAGGAGGGGAAGGCTAGTAAAATAAAAAGCGGCGGAAATTAGGCGCCGGAGAGGAAGAACGGGTAATGCGGAAGATGGAGTTTAAGATGGAGCGGCAGGGGCTGTTGGAGGAAGGGCAGCATATTACGGTAACGGAAGGTGTGCTTCCCAGCAATTATTATTATACCATAGACCCTGCCCTTGCCATGTCCGGCAATTACCCTTTTTGCGAACGGATGCTTGCAAGGGAGGGCGTTGTAAAGAAGATTATAGAAAATGAGAGGGGATTTTATGTGATGGCGGAGTTTGAGGAAGGGTGAATCCTATCAATACTATTAGAAAAAAGGAGAGAAGTTATGAAAAGGAAAATTTCGACAGATAAGGCGCCGGCAGCTATTGGGCCGTATTCGCAGGGGATTGTTGCAGGGAACACGTTATATGCTTCCGGGCAGATACCGATTGACCCGGCGACAGGGGAAATTAAAGGAGAAGATATCTTAGGGCAGGCCGAGCAGGTGATGAAAAACGTAGGGGCAATCCTTACAGAAGCGGGTTACGGATATGAAGACGTGGTAAAAACGACTTGCTTTTTGGCGGATATGGGAGACTTTGCCGCTTTTAACGGAGTTTATGAGAAGTATTTTACGGAGAAACCGGCAAGAAGCTGTGTGGCGGTGAAACAGCTTCCGAAAAATGTCCTTTGTGAAGTGGAAGTGATAGCGTATCATGAATAATATTGTTCTTATCGGTATGCCCGGCGCAGGGAAGAGTACGGTGGGCGTGGTGCTGGCAAAGCGTCTGGGCTACCGTTTTGTGGATTCGGATTTGGTGATTCAGGAAGCAAAGGGAATGCTCTTGCATGAAATTATAGAGGAAAGAGGCATCGAAGGGTTTTTGGCGGTAGAGAATGAAATCAATGCTTCTTTGAATGTAAGGCGAAGCGTGATTGCCACCGGAGGAAGCGTCATTTATGGGAAAGAGGCCATGGCGCATTTAGGGGAAAACGGCACCGTGGTCTATTTAAAGTTACCTTATGAAGCCATAAAAAAACGCCTGGGGGATTTGAATGAACGGGGTGTGACGGTGAAAGAGGGGCAGACGCTTTTGGATTTGTACGAGGAAAGGATTCCTTATTACGAAAAATATGCAAGGATAACGATAGACTGCGAAAATAAAATGATACGGGATGTTGTGGCGGAAATTATGGATATTTTCCGTCGGGAGAAACGAAGAAAGGTTGTATTATAATAATGAAGAAATCGACAATCGGCAGCAGTATGCTTTTATTTTTGGCTGCCTGCATATGGGGAGTGGCTTTTGTGGCGCAGAGCGTTGGGATGGATTATATGGGACCGTTTACATTTAACGGCGTCCGTTTCTTAATCGGCGGCACGGTGCTTCTTCCCGTTGTTTTTATGAGAGTGCGGAAGAAAAAAGATACGCAGCAGGAAATCCCCCCGATGCTTACCTTAAAGGGCGGGATATGCTGTGGGCTTGCCATTTGTGCGGCATCTTTGTTCCAACAAATTGGGATTATGGATACGACGGTGGGGAAAGCGGGTTTCATTACTGCGTTGTATATTGTGATTGTGCCTGCTTTGGGATTGTTTTTACACAAAAAGGTGACCGGGAAGATATGGATAGGAGCCGTGGTAGCAGCGGTGGGGATGTATATGCTTTGCATCAATGAAAGCTTTTCCATCGGAAGAGGGGATGCATTTGTGTTTGTCTGTGCCGTTCTTTTTTCCATACATATTTTGGTGATTGATTATTTTTCCCCGAAGACCGATGGGGTAGCGCTTTCCTGTATCCAGTTTTATACGGCAGGGATTCTTTGTACCGGAGCGGCTTTTTTTGTGGAGGCTCCGGCTTTGGAACAAATTATGGCGGGGATTATCCCTATTTTGTATGCGGGTGTGATGTCCTGTGGGATAGCCTATACTTTGCAGATTATCGGACAGAAAAATTTGGAGCCCGCTGTAGCTTCCCTGATTTTAAGTATGGAATCTGTGGTTTCCGTTTTGGCTGGCTGGGTAATATTGGGACAAGCCTTGTCGGGGAAAGAGCTGTTTGGCTGCGCCCTTGTGTTTGCGGCGGTAATTTTGGTGCAGCTTCCGGAGAGGAGTAAAAGAGGAAACGTGAAATAATGCACAGGATAACCGATGGCGCGTATTTATAAAGGAAGTAAGGCCGGCGGGATTTGCCGGAATAAGGAGAGGATTTATAAGTATGCGTGGAATCGATGTATCCAGTTACCAGAAAAAACCGGACTGGAGTGAAGTAAAAGAGAGCGGTATTGAATTTGCCATATTGCGGATTATGGACAGTAAGGGGGAAGATGCCTCTTTTGAACATAATTATGCAGGGTGTAGAGATACAGGTATTGCAAGAGGGGCGTACCGGTATAGCTATGCCCTTTCTAATGCGCAGGCGAAGGCGGAAGCGAAAGGGGTGTTGACATTTCTGGCAGGCCGGAAACTGGAGATGGGTGTCTGGCTTGATTTGGAGTGGAACAGGCAGCGCGAGCTGGGAAGGACGCGTGTAAGGGATATTGCCAATATATGGATGCGGGTAATCCGCAGCGCCGGGTATGAGTGCAATATTTACTGCAATAAGGATTGGTATGAAAATATATGCGGAGGGATGGATGCGAAATATTGGATTGCCCGTTATCCGGCGGAGGATATGGGCACTTTGCGGCCGGAGCTGCGGCCAAGGATGGGGGAAATCGGGTGGCAGTATTCTCAGAGAGGGCGGGTTGCGGGGATATCCGGCAATGTGGACATGGACATATGGTACAGTGAAGTGACGCTGGAAGAAGGCAATCCTTATAAGGAGCCGGAGAAGGCGTTAAAATATATCCCGGTACTGACAAGGATAATCCGTCAGGATGTGAAATGGCTTCAGTGGGAACTGCGGGAGTCCGGCTATGATATGATTGTGGACGGAAAATTCGGGCCGGTAACGGATATGGCATTGCGGGCGTTCCAGGCGGAACACCCGGGGACATATTCCGGTGAAGTTCCGGATGGAGTGTGTGGGGCTAAAACAAGGGCAGCGCTAAAGGCGGTGTCTGCGCCGCGTCTTTGACTGTAAAAATGACATATTTTGTATATAAAAGTAGATAGATTTAAAAGTGAAATTAATGTTATAATGTAAGCATATACAGAAAATAAAGTTTGTTATAGAAAACAAAAGAGTAAAATTACGGGCATTTAGAAAATACAATAATTAGAATTATTATTTCTATTAGGGAAAAATATGACTAAAAAACAACAAATAGAAAAATATTTTAATGAAATTTACAATGAATCATTTTATGGCCTAAGGATGTATGTAAAGAAACGAAGCTGTGATCCAGCTATGGTAGATGATATACTGCAAGAAGTTTATTATGAGGCATTTCGCCATATTGAAGATTTAATGACACATGAGAATGATATTGGATGGTTATATAAAACCGCTGCAAACAAAATAAAGAAGTTGAATAATGCTTATTATAAGCGTACCATGTATGAAACCACATTTGAAGGCTGTTATGAGAACTTAGTGAGTATGAATGATGAATTTGATATAATCTTATGTGCTGAATATAGGAAAATTTTATCAGAAGATGAATATGATTTAGTCATGAAAAAATATATACATGGTTATACCCATCAGGATTTAGCGCAAATGACAGGTAATTCAGTTGGAGGAAACAAAATGAAAATTTCTCGTATTATTAAAAAACTTGAACGTAATCTTAAAATGAAAGGTTTTCTTTTATTGTTTTTGTAAAATAGCTATTTTATAGAGCAGACAACGATATATAAATGAGGGGATAACCGATGGATAAAAACGATATTGCTTCAAAGAGACAAGATGAGGAGGATGGGAATAATGTATTGGTTGATGCATTAAATAGTATTCTGAATCTTGAAATGGAAAAAACACCAGATAAAATAAATGTTAAAAAAGTTGATTATGCTATAAAACTCTTAAATATACTACAAAATCGGTCGGATAATGTTGAAGAGATATCAAAAGAGGAATTTGCCAAAAGATTTTTAACTGAGTGTAATTTGACCTTTGGAAGAAATGGAGATATAAAGAGGATAATATTGAGCAGAAAGCTTAATATATTAATAGGCTTTTGTACTTGGCTACTAATAGTAGGTGTAAGTAATTATATAGCAGTAAGGGCAATAAATAAAAATATCTTTACGTTTTTAAAAGAAAATGCACGTATTTTTATTATGATGTTTTTGGCAAAGGTATAAGGCAAGAGGCAAGGATAAATAATGGCAATATTTTAAAGGGAAATCAAAAATGAGGAAATAATTATAACATTTGATGAAAAATGTAAAGAAACTGTCCAAAGAGACCGTTTCAAGTTTTGTGTAAACTCTAAATCTGATATAAGATATGTGAATAG
>CAJUSR010000032.1 GCA_910588855.1 uncultured Kineothrix sp.
GGGAGCTGGCTTTATGGCAAAGGTATAGGTGGGCCTGCAGGTGGATGCCTGCAGGCTTTTTTATGCGTAGTCCTGTGTAGGGGGAATATGCGGCGCACAGCGAGTAAGGGGGGAGGAACCTTCCCTACTTGATTGCAGAGGCATGCCGTAACTGTCCGTTAATAAATTTTCTAATACCACATATGTTTTTTGTTTTTTTCCTTTCACAACTTTTTACTCTTGATTTCTAAATAAGAAAACATCCATTTCATCACTTTTTTAATTTAGCTTATAGCAGATATAAACTCAGGGCTATTTTCCATTTATCATTTTAAAATGAAAAGTATAAAAATATTAGATTGATGCGCAGTATGTACAATAGAACATGGTTGTTGATGTACCTGAGATTCTAAAAGAAATATGTTATAACATATATTTTTGTTTTATATAACAATCTAAAAATTTATTGCAATTTAATAAATCTTGCAGGTAAATGTTTATATATGATATAATAAAAACACTGATATACAAGCTGATTATCAATTCCCTAACGGGAGTTGCTGACATATGATATAGTAATCGAAGATGTATGGATAGTGCTGTAAATGGGAAGTTTGAAATATCATTTCTGAAATAAATGGTTTTACATATCGTTTGCTCATGCCGGAAAAGAAAACCGGAAGAGTGTCTGGGCATTATCACACAAAAACAGAGAAAAGTTTGTAGATGTTTGAAAGCAGTATGGAGGAATAAAATGAAGAAGAAACATAATAGAAAAAGAATGGATAAAGGATTTTCCCTGCTGCTTTCTATTATATTGGTTTTTTGCATTTTTGGGGCTATTATTTTTTCAGTGGCGCGGAAAATATCTACGGAAATGTCAGCATCGGCAATCCAGAATTTGAGCGAGAGCCTTGATTTGATAAAATCTACAATAGAGGCAATATTAACGAAAGAAGCGGAATTTCAAAAACTGATGGCTCAGGAAATTGCTATGGCAAAGAATCCGGAAGAGTATGTCCTTACCTTTCAAAAAAATCAGACAATGGTAAAAATATCGATTATTTTATCAGGAGAGGAAGAGGGGATTTCCAATACAGGGGAAACTTTTTCGGAAGATGGCTTGGATTTTTCCACCGGAAGGACGGTAGATGGGTTGGAAGTTTCACAATCATATGTGAATTATATGGGAACATGGGCTTATTCTATGAAATGCCCGGTTATAAAGGACGGTAAGGATATTGCTTCATTATATGTGGAATATATTTATGATTCGTTGGATGAGTCACTTCCCAATGGGTTTTATGATAAAAAAGCTATGCTCTATATTATGGATGCGAGGACAGAAAGATTGGTTCTGAAACCCAAAGGGATGGGTGAGCGGAATGCAGGGCATTTAAATTTGGAGGATTTTTACCGGGCAAATGATATACAGGAAGAGGGACTTAGAGAAGAAGTTTCCAGATGCGTGAAAGAGGGGAAGAATATCATGTTTTATCATGATATCCGAGGAAAAAGCGCATTAAGTTATATGTGGGAAGTGAATGACGGATCCATTTATTTGATTGGCTATGTTCCGATAGAAGCGATTCAACAGGAGGGAAAGACTGTAAACCAGAATATCCTTATCGTTATAGCTATTATGTTAGTAGCCTTTTTCCTGTGCTGCACTTTATATTATTTTAACCAGAGAGAGCAGATTAGGATAAGGAAAGAACGGGAAGCAGAAAGGGAGATACACAACCACCAGTTAGCAGAGGCATTGCGGGCTGCACAGGCTGCAAGCAATTCTAAGACGATGTTCCTTTCAAATATGTCGCATGACATCCGGACGCCGATGAATGCGGTGCTTGGCTTTACGGCATTGCTTGCAAAAGATGCAGAAAACCCGGATAAGGTGAAGGAATATACGAAAAAGATTATGGCATCCGGACAGCATCTGCTTAGTTTGATTAATGATATTTTAGATGTTTCCAAGATTGAGAGCGGGAAAGTCATACTTAATATGGAAGTATTTACGCTGAACGATTTGATATCATCTGTGGATGCAATTATCCGGCCGATGGCAAGGGCAAAGAACCAAAAGTTCCATGTGAAAGTGACAGGGGTTAAGCATGAATATTTATTGGGGGATGAGACAAGGATTAATCAGATTTTGATTAACCTTCTGTCCAATGCAGTGAAGTATACGCCGGAAGGAGGAAATATTTGGTTCCGGATTATCGGATTGAAACAGCGTTCTGAACAGTACGAGCATATCCGCATTGAGGTGGAAGATGACGGATATGGAATGACACAGGAATATTTGAAAACTATTTTTGATGCTTTCACCAGAGCGGAAAACAGCACCACAAATAAAGTCCAGGGTACAGGCCTGGGTATGGCAATTACAAAAAATATTGTGGAATTGATGGGAGGAACGATAGACGTTTCCAGCGAGGTGGATAAAGGAAGCCTTTTTAGGGTTGAATTGGAATGCCGGATACCGGAAAAGCAGACGGATATGCAGTTTTGGGAGAAAAACGGGATTTCCCGAATTATGCTGGTGGACAGCGATGAACAAAGCAACAAAGACATCCAAACGCTTATGGAAAATGAGGGGGTTGCGGTTGACACATTCCTCTATGCGAAGGAAGCAATACGTACGATTGAGGAAGGGAACGACAAAAAAGAATACCAGATGATTTTACTGGATTGGGATACGGCGGAGATGAATGCTATAGAGGTAGCTGAGAAGATAAGAAAGGTGTTGCAGGATACTGTGCCGGTTATCTTTTTAACGGTTTCCGATATAAATGAGATAGAGGAAGTCTGCCGGGTGGAGAACACAGGAGTGTTTGTAAAACCATTTTTTGTATCCATATTTAAAGAAAAGGTTCTGGAAGTACAGAAAGGGCAGAGGGAAGAAGAAGTTTTAGAGAAAGTGGAAAGCGGCAATCTGGAAGGGATGCGTTTTCTGGCAGCGGAAGACAATGAAATTAACGCGGAAATCTTATTGGAAATCCTGTCGATTGAAGGAGCCAGCTGTGAGATTACCGGAAATGGGCAGTTGGCATTGGAGTGTTTTAAGGATTCTGAGGAAGGGGAATTTGATGCGATTTTGATGGATGTCCAGATGCCGGTTATGAATGGGTATGATGCGACAAAGGCTATCAGGGCATTGGAGAGGAAAGATGCAAAGGAGATACCGATTATAGCTATGACGGCAAACGCTTTTGCTGAAGATGAGAAGGAAGCTCTGGATGCCGGAATGAATGTCCATTTGGCAAAGCCAATTGATATGGAACTATTAAAGAAAGTACTAACGCAGTACACAATAAGAAGGGAATAAAGCATGAATATGAAATGGAAAAGGGGCATGGGGAAGGCTGTAGCAGTATGTCTGGCAGGAGCAGCAGCGCTTATGCTTATATCGTGTGGGAATAAAGAAGAACCAGGAGTAAACCTTGTGGTATCCGAAAATGAAAATGAAAGGATAGTCAATATGTTCAGCCCTATGGAAAAGATAGACCCGGACGCTGAAAATGTGGCAAGAAATGCATCGGATATGACAGTTTGCATGGCAGAAGAAAAATTAGGGATAAAAGTGGCATATAATACCTATACAGCGGAAGACCACCAGGATAAAACGTATGATGAAGTGGCAGTTGACAGGGCGCGCAATAATATGGATGATATATATCTATTAAACCCGGACACAATCCGGACATTAGGGGAAGAAGGGAAATTACTGGACTTATCAGGGCTGGAATGTGCAAAGAACTTAAGGGATGTGGTAAAAACAGCGAATACTGTCGATGGCAAACTGGTAGCAATCCCTCAGGAAGTAGTGGCGTACGGATTGTTTATTAATAAAGATATGTTTGACCAATATAATCTTGAACTGCCGGAAACGCCGGAGGATTTTTTGGAGTGCTGCAGGGTATTTAAGGAGAATGGAATAGAAACGCCAGTGGGTGCAAACCGCTGGTGGCTGGAGACTTTTGTTCTCGCGCAGGCATATGCAGATTTGTATAATGGCGGGAATACAGAGGCAGAAATAGCAGCCTTGAACAGCGGGGAGAGCAAGTATAGCGATTATATGCGTCCTGGTTTTGAGTTTTTGCAGGAAATGATTGATAAAGGGTACATTGATACCCAAAAGGCTTATGTGAGCGAGGCGATTGACGGAGAAGGGTCGGATTTTCTGGATCAAAAGGTGCCGATTGTCATGGCATATTGGGGAGCGGCAAATACAGAGACTGCGTATGGGAATCCGGATTTTGAACTGCAGGTGATTGGGTTTCCAAGCAGCCGTGGACAGATGCCGGTTATGCCTATGACAGGTTTTGCAGTTGGGGCAGATGCGGAACATGCGGAAGATGCAATGCTTGCTTTGGATATTATGCTATCCGATGAGGCGCTTCAAACTTATACGGAAATTAATAAAGTCATTTCTTCTTCCAAGAATGTGGAAGTAGATTGCATTCCGGCACTAAAGCCGCTGAACGACAGGATAAAAGAAAATGTTTACGTCCTTGGTTCCAATGCCGGAATGAAAGTGGAGCAATGGGGAAATACATGTATTATTGTACGGAATTTACTGAATGGTGCAACAGTGGATGAGTGTATGGCGGAATTTGACAGGTTGCAGGAGGAAGCTTTGAGCAAATAGCCGATGTCAATGCGCTATGCTTCCGGGAAAAGGATATTCCGTTGCCGCTGCAGCCTTGTTTTAAGGCTGTGAAGGAATTTGTCATTTCCGATTACCGTTAGCATAGGGCCAAAAGACATGACTTCAATCAATAATTCCGTTTCCATATTTTGGTTATAATAGATGAGGCATTCGTAAGTTTCCTCATCTATTTTTATTGTATTTTTTTCATAATTGGCAAAATGGAGCATTGCCCTTTCAAGGGCATTGCGTTTATTGACAATCCGTAGCCGGAGAGGTTCCTTATAATAAGAATGTCGAATCATAGCATTCAAATCAACCGGCAGAGAGAAGGGTTTCTCCGTAAGACGGACGCTTTGCATACGGGCAATATTAAGGAGTTCGAGTTTCATTTTGCTGCGGCCGGCATGTTTTAGTGCCAGAAGGCGAAATTTATCGTTCTTGACAGAGTATTCCAGGCGTGCTGGAACATAATAATGATGTACTCGGGCCCCGTTTGGGGAATTGTAGTCAATATCGACGTATTGCCCGCTTTTCTGTGCTTGAAGCAGGGTACGGAAATGGCTGCGGTAGGAATCTTGCGGATAAGGGTCGCCGTCTGCAAAGCGGTCATAGTAGAAAAACTGCTCCGGTTTCCAAAGCGGGGGAACGGCAGCAAGCAATTGCTGTATGGTTTTTAGCTGGCCTTCGTCAAGGAATAGCCCTATGCGTAAGTCCGATAATAATGCTTTCAGGTAAGATTTTTCAATATCGGAAAGCGGAACCATAAGAGGGGATTTGAGTTTGGAAAGATATAATTCCCCATCTTTATCGAATAAATTCCATGTACCGTTTTCCAGCTTGGGAATAATGGAAAGCAGGCTTTCAGCAAAACCCTCTCGGGAAATTTGGGAGCGGATATCTTGAATGGTTACGGCGTTTTGAACGGAAAGGATATGTCGTAATACTTGGTAATAGCAGCTATAAATTTCAGAAAATAACTCCATTCGCGGTTTCTCCTTTAGATTCTTCATTTATCTGGTAAATATGATACATAGTTTG
Organism: uncultured Kineothrix sp.; assembly: GCA_910588855.1. Classification (GTDB taxonomy): domain Bacteria; phylum Bacillota; class Clostridia; order Lachnospirales; family Lachnospiraceae; genus Kineothrix. Next base: position 5,675 of record CAJUSR010000032.1, read on the forward strand.
CAAGTCCCGGTAGAATCGTTGTTCCACGGATTTGGAACTGCATTGCAGGGATAGGATACGGCCGATGAAAGTACGTATCCAGGGAAGCATTTCGTTGCAGTCAAAGACTTCAATTTCATACCGGTAGACATTGGGTCCGGTTTTTTGAACAGTGCCGCCTCTGCCTTCACGCTTTAAACGGTCAAGTATATAATTTTCATAAGGCTCCATAATCTGCAAATCCATAATTAGCTTTTCAAGATGGTTCCTTTCGGTGCCTTGGAAAGATACACCCCAAAGGTACTGGCGGTTTCTGCTAAGTTTAAGAAGCAATCCGTCGTATTCTTCCGATTGTTCCAAAGCAGCCACACATTTGATGGTATCTAAGCGGAAGCAGGTAAAACGTTTGCTTTTGCCCACATATCCGCATAGGAAGCGCCGGCCGCTTCTGGTGCTGGTAAAAATTTGCATTGGTATGCAGCATACAGTGTTGGAAATATTTTTCTTGGAGCTTTTGATTTCCAGTTGCACCTCAAGCTTTTGATTCATGGCTTCCAAGAGGGAAAGTAGGATTTCATCTTCCAGAGTATGTACAAAAAAACTATGTTTGACGCGAAAAGTATGGTTATGATAGTCGAATTGTTCCATCAGTTCGTTCCCGATAATTCCAAAACAGCTTGCCATTTGGTAAAAGGCAAGGGCATCCATCACGGCTTCATTGGCTTGCAGCCAGGCAGGGAGGGTATTATCAAGGGAAAAAACAACTGTCTTCCCGGATTTTTCTTTATTCAACAAACCTTCCTTTGAATAGGAATTGCATTTCCGGCGGACGGATTGGATATCGAAAAATGTTTCATATTCGGCAAGCAGACTGTCCGTTATTTCTTCCACAGTCATTTTCCTGCCATTTTGGAGTAAGTCCAATATTAAGAAATGGAGGGAAATATCATTGTCGGTGAAGCTTTTTGTTTTCCATACCTGAAACAATGGATTGGTGTCAAGGAGATTACTGTCTATGGCAAGGGAAATGTTGGCTTTGTTGGATACATAATCTTTCCTGATGTAAGGGGAAAGCCAACTTTCCAGCCGCCTTCGCTCATTGTCGTAAGTACGGGGGCTTTTGTCCTTAAATTCGTTTCTTGTTTTGAAACCATATACAAAAAAATCCCTGACATATTCTCTCGTTTTAGGGAAGCTTTTTATCAATTCCTGGAAATCTGACATCTTTTATCCCCTCCTTGGCTATGAGATTAATTATAGCATATGCCTTGCCTGTATTTCAGCAAATTTTGTGTTCGCAACTTTTTTAAAATGATAATTTGGAAGATGTTGTATATAATTGCATTATCAGATGAAGAGAGGGAATTGGAAATACATAGAGAATTGAAGGAGGTATATTATGTTTGTCATATATAATGAAAAAACCAGATTTCCGGTAAAAGTTTGGCTGGAAAATATAGAGCAATTGGAAGCAAATTGTTTGGAGCAGGCTTATCACCTGTCACAGCTTCCTTTTATCCATAAATGGGTTTGTTTGATGCCGGATACCCATGCCGGCAAGGGAATGCCTATCGGCGGTGTAATCGCTGCAAAAGATGTGGTGATTCCAAACGCGGTAGGAGTCGATATCGGATGCGGTATGGATTTTATTCCGACTAATATCCGTTATGACGATATACGGGAAATCCAGACAGGGAACGGCACAGTGATTCAGTCCATCATCGGCAATATTATGAGGGAAATCCCGTTAAATACGGAGAGGCATAAAACGCCGCAGAAATCGAAAGTCCTCGACCGGGCAATGCAGGAAATGGAAAAGTATGAGGCGGATGAGGAGCTGGTGCCTTTCATTGAGGACGGCTATTTTCAGGTAGGAAGCCTGGGAGGTGGCAATCATTTTATTGAGGTACAGGAGGACCAGGACGGGTATCTTGGCATTATGATTCATTCCGGCAGCAGGCATCTGGGGAAAACTATCTGCGATTATTTCCATAACAAAGCAAGGGAACTAAACAGAAAATGGTACAGCGAAGTAAAGGAAGAATACCGGCTGGCTTTTTTGCCCGTATCTTCAAAAGAGGGGAAGCAGTACATCCACTGGATGAATCTGGCTATGGATTATGCTTTTGAAAACCGGGAACGGATGTTGGATAAAGTTTGTTCCATAGTAAAAGAGGTGGTAGAGAAGCATACGGGGATTACGGTAGAATTTGGACAGGAAATCAACTGCCATCATAACTATGCGGCATTGGAAAACCATTATGATGCCAATGTCTGGGTACACCGCAAGGGGGCTGTCCGGGTGCGGGAAGGGGAAATGGCTGTCATTCCGGGCGCAATGGGCTCTTATAGTTATATAGTGGAAGGGAAAGGGAACAAGGATTCTTTCTGCACTTCTTCTCATGGAGCCGGAAGGAATTATTCCAGGACGGGTGCGATGCAGGCATTTTCGGTAGAAAAAGTGATGGTGGACTTAAAGGAGCAGGGGGTTGTATTGGGGAAACGGAAGAAGAATGATGTAGCTGAAGAGTGCCGGTTTGCTTATAAAGATATTGACCAAGTGATGGCACAGCAGTTGGATATTGTTACACCAGTGAGAAAACTGAAGACAGTTGGTGTAGTGAAAGGGTAAAGGAAATAATTTATAGGCACGGGTATCGGGAGTTACTCCCTGCCCGGCGGTGCCTGCAGCGTGCTGTTAGGTATATCATAAATATTTCATAAAACTTAACATGGAGTTAAGGAAGTTTGTGGTGTCGAGGGTTCGATTCCCTTCCGTGTAAACGGTAGCTCAGTTGGTAGAGTACACAATATTATGGCAAGACCTATCAAGTCTGCGGTTCAAATCCGCTCTAAAAAAGCTTTTATCCCGATTTCGGCACATTCCGCGCTTGGAAAGGTGAGGAATGGGAATGCAGGTTGGTTTGATGCCTGAAAGTTTGGGATACCGTAGTATGGAATAGACGAAAGGCAGGCTGCAAAGGATATTTACTGTCTGGCATAAGCCGGTGGGCATTTTGGGCCTATAGGCTTAGGCAGACAAAGGATGTATGGATGCAGCTTTGCAATCCGTCTTGGAAATCTGCTGAACAAAATTTCCGCATAAAGTCAATGAAAGAGGGGTAAAAGCATTTTGAAATGGAATGCACAGGGCAGTGCAGAAATGAGGTGGAAAATGAAGTATATGATTAAGGATAATCAGGCCGGGTTTGTGTTAAAAAATGGAATATTCCAGAAAATGATTCTTTCGGGGATTTATTATTTGCCGAAAATGATGGGGTATACTGTAGAAATCGAGGAAATGACAGGGGAATTGGATTATTTGGATGTTCCTTACCAGATACTTTCCAAAGACGGGGTATTCCTTAATTCGACTGTACATATGGAGATTCCGGACGGTTATGTGGGTTTTATTTATGTCAATGGGAAACTGACATCTTTTGCGAACCGGAAGGAATATACTTTCTGGAATGTGTTTGATAAATATGAGATAAAGGTAGTATCCATGATGGAAACGGATATGGGGGAAGAAGTATCCAGACAGATGTTTTCCCTGATTCCGGGGAAATTTTATACGGAAATAGCGGTTGGAGAAGGGGAGGTAGCTTTAGTATACTATGATAATGTGCTGCAAAGGCAGCTTGCCAAAGGGATATACCGTTTTTGGAATTATCGCCATAAGGTTACTTTCTGTGTGATTGACATGAGGCAGAAAGCGTTGGATATCGTAGGGCAGGAGATTCTTACGAAAGATAAAATCGGTATTCGGATGAATGTGGTCTGCATGTATAAGATAAAGAATGCTATCGAATTTGCCGGGGCGGTTTCCGAATTGAAAGGACAGCTTTATTCTGCGGTGCAATTGGCAATCCGGGAGATAGTCGGGAACTACAAGCTGGACGAAATTTTGGAGGCAAAAGAGCAGATTTCCAAAGAGATTTACGAAGCTTTGAAGACACGTGAGGGGATGTTTTGTATCAATTTCCTGACTGCGGGGATTAAGGATATTATTTTACCCGGTGAAATCAGGGAAATTATGAATTCTGTGCTTGTGGCGGAAAAGAAGGCCCAGGCTAATGTCATTTCCAGACGGGAAGAAGTCGCGTCTACTAGGTCTTTGCTTAATACGGCGAAGCTGATGGATGAGAACCAAACGCTTTATAAATTGAAGGAATTGGAGTATTTGGAAAGGATTTGCGAGAAAGTGGGTGAAATATCCGTAGGCGGCAATGCCGGGATTGTGGAACAGTTGGGAAGGATGATAGGAGCTTAAGAAGAGGATGACGCACGTTGGAACAAAAGGGGATAGGATGCCCCATCATTGTGGAAATCAAGGGTTGGCCATTGGGTCAACTCTTGTTTATAGAAGCGCTGTTTTTCCGGGTGGAATTATAAAAATAAAAAGTGTGAAATTTCCTCTTGCCAAATGTGTAGAAATATGGTATTATAGCATTCGTTGAGACGGTTTTTGCAAGATTGCTGTGTATGATAAGTTTTCCAAAATTTTTATGTGTGCAGCAGATTGGAAATGAGAAGATTGTTTCATAGTTTTAGAAAATAAGGCTCCGTGGTCAAGCGGTTAAGACATCGCCCTTTCACGGCGGTAACACGGGTTCGATTCCCGTCGGAGTCATTTAGTTTTAAATTGCGGACCTTTAGCTCAGTTGGTTAGAGCAACCGGCTCATAACCGGTCGGTCCTGGGTTCGAGTCCCCGAAGGTCCATTTTTGATTTTTAACAACATAGGTAATTGGCCCGGTGGCTCAGTTGGTTAGAGCGCCGCCCTGTCACGGCGGAGGTCGTGGGTTCGAGTCCCATCCGGGTCGTTAGTAGTAAATAGGCATAATAAGGGATCTTAGCTCAGCTGGGAGAGCATCTGCCTTACAAGCAGAGGGTCATAGGTTCGAGCCCTATAGGTCCCATTTTATACAAACTTATATTTTATAGTTTTGTATAAGGTTTGCAGTAAAAATGAATGTCTGCTTTGCTGGTGTGGCGGAATAGGCAGACGCAAAGGACTTAAAATCCTTCGGTGGCAACACCGTGCCGGTTCAAGTCCGGCCACCAGCACGATAAGAAAACCCGTACTAGCGGATTGCTAGTACGGGTTTTCTTTATGAGCAGCCTCGTGTAGAGGAAATATGCCGCTGTGCGGCACACGGGGCGCGCAACGAGTTCGATTACATGCAGCCCCGTGCAGAGGAAATGTGCTGCTATAGGGCACACGGGGCGCGCAGCGAGTAGTGGAAGGAGACTTTCCTGCTCGATTGTGGTAAGGAATAATGCTATAGCGTAGGAGCTGGTTACCGGACAGACATTTTGACACCCGAATTTATAGAGGAAAGTATCAAAAAAACTTGACAGGGAGTGACTATCGGAGTAGTATAGTTATATCGCGATGACTATTGCAATAGTTAAAAAAGAGGTGACCTTATGAAAATAAAGTTGTTTGATTCAGAATTGAAAGTGATGGAAGTGTTATGGAGGGAAGGTGATTTGCCTGCAGGGCAGCTTGCGAAGATTTTGAAGGAAGAAATAGGATGGAATAGGAATACCACTTACACAGTCATAAAAAAGTGCGTGGAAAAAGGGGCGGTAAGGCGCGGGGAACCTAATTTTATGTGTAGTGCAATGATTACTAAAGTACAGGTGCAGAATTACGAGACAGAGGAATTAATCGGGAAGATGTTCGATGGTTCTAAAGAAAAGTTTTTTGCAGCGTTTCTGGACGGAGGGAAGTTGTCCAAAGAAGAGATGGAAAGCCTGAAGCGGATGGTGATGGAACTGGACGAATAGGCAGGGATGGAGGCACAAGATGATTTTGTTGCAAAGAAGCGTAGCGGCAGGGATTTTAATTTTATATGTTCTTTTGCTTCGCAGGATGGCATCTGGCAGACTTCCTAAAAGGACATTTGCCGTATTATGGAAATTGGCTGTTTTGCGACTTTTGCTGCCTTTTTCTGTTCCGGTGGAAATAAACCTTGTGAGGGAGTGGGCGGAGCCTATCCTGGTTTTGCCGGAAACGGGCATGGAAATGGAAATGGCTGAAGTACAGGACACAGGGGTTGTGGAATTGGTTTTGCAGAATATAGACCTAATCTGGTTTTTGGGATTGATTATGGCGGCATTGTTTTTCCTTTTCGGATATGTAAAGGCGTATCTACAGTTTCGGGAAGCCATTCCCATTGAAAACACCAGCAATGACATTTATGAAAAAGGCTTTTACGAGAGATTAACGAAAGGAGTTAAAATCTGTGTATTGGATAGGCTTGTGACCCCTATCACTTACGGTGTTTTCCGTCCTTGCATTATTTTGCCCAAAACTATGGAGTTTGCTGATAAAGCAATGCTCTGTTATGTGTTAAGGCATGAGATGGTACATATAAAATATAGGGATAACTTGTGGAAGCTATTAGCCATTATTGCATTTTGCCTGCATTGGTTTAATCCACTGGCTCTCATGCTGCTGTTTTTCATGAATAAGGATATGGAAATTGCCTGTGATGAAAGTGTTATTTCGGATATGAGGGAAAAAGACAGAAAAAAATATGCATTGACACTTGTAATGTTAGCAGAGAAAGCACAATATTTCGTTCATAACGGATTTGGGAAAAGTGCTGTAAAGGAAAGGGTAAGGGAAATTATGAATTATAAAAAAGTGACGAAAGCAGGAAGTCTGTGCGCTTTATTGGTTATGTTAGGCGGTACGGCATCGTTTGTTTCGGCAAAAGAAGCGGAAAAGGGAATTGCAGAGCCTATGGTTGGCGTGGAAATGGAAGAAGGGGATATACGGGATAAAACTGACAGCGGAAAATTGAAAACAAGCGTTACCGTATTTTTTGAAGAAGGGATTTCGGAAGAAAGGATTGGGCAAATCGGCAATGAACTTTTGGAAGTGAAGGGGGTGGAAGGGATTGGCTATACATCCCCGGAAGACGCCTGGGCAGTATTTTCAGACAAATATCTGAGCGAAGAGGTGACAATTTCCTTTAAGGAGAATCCTTTGAAAAATTCAGGCAATTACACGGTTTACCTGTCCGAGCAAAGCGAGGAGGCAGTTCATTCTATAGAAAAGATAGACGGTGTAAGGCGTGTAAACAAACAGTAAGAGCGAACAGCCGGGATGTGTAGTTCGGGATAAACAGCCTTCGGAATGGAATATGCCGGTACGAAATATACAGCCTGCAGAGAAATGCTAGTACGAAAAATTTCGCCACAGAGTAAACAGCCCGTGGAGTATGCTGCCCTCAGAATACAGTTCCTGCAGTGTTGCCTAAGCGGATTGACTTCCCTGTGTCATCTTTATTCCCGCGAGCAACGAGCCAAGTGCCTGCTTGCAGGCATTTGGCGACTGCCGCGAGGGTCAAATACCCCGCTGCTTGCAGCGGGGTATTTGATTTTCTCCTAGACGTATCCTTTTTATTTCATGTATAATAATAAAAATAAGATGTGGATGCCGGAAGGGGAAGGTTTGGCTGAATCTGGGAACAGGAAACGATAGGAACAGTAAAGGGGCAGTATATGTACACAGTTGTAGTGGCGGATGATGAAGAAGAACTCCGCCGGGCTATTGTCCGGCGGATTGATTGGGAAAGCATAGGTTTTCATGTAGTGGGGGAAGCGGAAAACGGAATAGAAGCCCTGGAACTGGTGGAAAAGACGGAACCGGATCTTCTCCTTACGGATATTAAAATGCCGTTTATATCTGGGATTGAACTGGCAAGGCAGGTAAGGGAAGTGCGGCCGGCTACGCAGATTGCCTTTATCAGTGGATTTGATGAGTTTAGCTATGCACAGCAGGCAATCCAGTACAATATTATCAGCTATATGCTGAAACCGATTTCCATGGCGGATTTAACGAAGGAATTAACGGTAATTAAGGGAAAAATAGATAATTTGTTTCAGGAGTTCAGCGACAAGCAGCAGATAAGGATAGATAAGTTCGGGTTCTTGATGCCGCTTTTGATGGACGGGTATCAGGCGGAAGACATGGAAGAAGGGGAAGAACGCCTGAAAACGGCAGCGGTGGAATGCGGGGTATTCAAAGACCGCAACAATGATTTCCGATATGCGGTTATGGTTACTTTTATAAAAGATAAAAAGGGGAAAAACTGTACGACACAGGACCATGTGCATTCGGTAGACAGTATTTTGAAAAAATATGTAAAGTATGAAAGCTTTTACTGGAACGGCAAAGTGATTTCACTGTTGATAGCTACACCGGCGGCTTTTGACAAATATCTGCATATTCTGGTAGGCGATGTGGTACAGAGCATGGAGAGGATTATGGGGCTTGATTGTGCTATCGGCATCAGCCGGATTACGGACAAGCTTTCGGAATGCCATGAGGCCTATATGGAGGCGTCGAATGCATTGAGCTATGCAGGACAGGCAGGCGGCGTACATTATATTGCTGACGAAGAACATGCGGAAGGGATAGATGCCCAGAGTGTTATGAATGTGGTGGCAGAAGTGGAAGCCCTAATCCGCGGCAGCCGCAGCGGGGAATTGGAGGAGTACCTGGGGGAAATATTTGATGGAATGCGCAGGATGAAGGTTTCAAGGGCAGGGGCTAATTACCTTATGGTACAGCTTCTTGCTTCGGTATGCAAGATTCTTTATGCCGTAGCGGACGGAGAAGAGATTGAACAGATACAAAAAAATACTCTGCTGCAAAGCGTTGTCTTCCAAGACGGTTCTTTCCATGAAATGCAGGTCAAGCTGACCGAGTTCTGTTTAAGCGCCTGGGAAATGATTGGCAGCCAAAGGAAGAAAAGCAGCAAAGTTTTGTGCGAGAAAACTTTACAAATGATCGAAACGGGGTATGGGAGCGGAGATATATCTTTGGTTTCCGTCAGCAGCGCAATTAGTGTCAGCCCAAATTATTTAAGCGCTGTGATAAAAAAGGAGACGGGAAAGACCTTTGTGGATCTTCTTACCGGAAAAAGAATGGAGGTTGCGAAAGAGCTGCTAACCTGCACTTCCATGAAGATTAAAGAAATTTCGGAAAGATGCGGCTACAGCGACCAGCATTATTTTAGCTATTGTTTTAAAAAATACAGCGGCACATCGCCCAATGCCCTGCGCCGGCAGATAAAAGCGGAGGAGGAAGCGTGAAAAGGGATAAGCATAAAAAAACGGTTTCAATGTCCCTTGCATCCATCATGAATTTTTTTGTGGTGGGAATGGTGTTGGTAGCGTTGGCAGGCGGGCTGGCTGTTTTTGTTTCTGTATTTAGGCGTTCCGTGGAGCAAAGCGCGGTTACCAGCAGCGAGCAGGCGGTTGTGCAGGCATCCAATACAGTGTATAACTACACAAAGGATATGGAAGAAATTATGGGGCTGATTGAGGACTCCTATCGTTCGGAAGAAGAGGAGAGGAATCATGCCCTGGATACGTTGCTCCGCATCCGGAAAGATGTGATTGCGGTTACGAGCTATAATGAAAATGGGGAAATGATAGATTCGTGGACGGGCGGTTATCGCCTGAAAGAGAATATATTGAAAAATCTTTCTTATATCCAACGGGAAACGGGGCCGGAAGATGGGCTGTCCATATCGGAGCCGCATGCGGAGACTTTACTGGAAAATTATTATCCTTGGGTGGTATCCATCCGCAAGGACCTTGAAGACGGAAGAGGGAAAAGGCATGCGGTAGTTATGGATGTCCGCTTTTCGAGAATTGCAAAATATGTAGACGAGGTAGGCATCGGACAGCATGGCTACTGCTTTATTATGGATAAAAACGGTGGTATCGTCTACCATCCCCAGCAGCAGTTGATTTATTCCGGTTTGAAACAGGAGCAGACAGTCGGTTTGATGTCGGCGGAAGACGGCTCTTGGGTGAAAAAAGATGTAATCTATACGATACGTTCTTTGGATAATTGCGATTGGAGAATTGTAGGGGTAAGCTATATTGACGAGATGGTAACCGGAAAGGTGCGGGATGCCATAGGGATTTTGCTTTTATTGACTGGGTTTGTGCTGGTAACGGTATTTTTCAGCAGCTATCTTTTGACTCATATGGTGTCTCATCCTATCCAGAGTCTGGTAAAGGCAATGCAGGATTTTGAAACGAATGCAGAGGAATTCAGCTACCAGCCGGTGCATGGCAGCCGGGAGATGCTGGCGCTGTCGGATTCTTTTGACCACATGGTAGTAAGAATACAGGACTTAATGGAAAAGGTGCGGGGGGAGGAAATCACTTTGCGCAAGACAGAATTGAAGGCTTTGCAGGCGCAGATAAACCCGCATTTCCTTTATAATACGTTGGACGCCATTGGCTGGATGTGCGAAGAGGAAAGAAGCCAGGATGCCGTAGAGATGGTGAATGCGCTGGCAAGGCTGTTCCGTATCAGCATCAGCAAAGGGCATGAATTGATTCCTATTGAAAAAGAAGTGGAACATGCCAGAAGTTATCTAATGATACAAAATTTCCGGTATAAGAACCAGTTTACGTATTCTTTCCATATCGAAGAGGCTTGTTTGCCTTATTTGTGCAATAAGATTACATTGCAGCCTATTATTGAAAATGCCATTTATCATGGGATTAACCGGATGGTGGATGAAGGGGAAATTATAATCCGTATCCGGGAAGAAGAAGGGGATATTGTTTTTTCCGTGTCGGATAACGGGGTAGGAATGAGCAAGGAACAATGTGAGGAAATTTTGAAAAGTGAGCCGGGGGATCAGACCGGTATCGGAATAAAGAATGTCAATGATAGGATTAAAATTTATTTTGGGGAAGAGTACGGGATTACGATAGAAAGCGAGCTGGATGAAGGAACTTGTGTCAGTATCCGTATGCCGAAAATAAAGGAGGGCGGATATGATGGCAAGTAAAAAAATGGTATGCACTGTTTTAGTGACGGCATTGTCCTGTATGTGCCTGCTTCTTTCCGGCTGCGGAAGGGGAAACGAGTCTGCAAGGAAACATTACGTGGCGATTATCACGAAATCTACGGAGTCTGCATTTTGGAAATCTGTTTATGCGGGGGCTGGGGCGGCCGCTACGGAGTATAATCTGCAAATCAGTATGGATGGGCCGGAACGGGAGGAAGATTATCAGACACAGAATGAAATGATACGGCAGGCGGTAAAGGACGGGGCGGAAGTCATTGTATTTTCGGCGGTGGATTATAATGCCAACAGCGAGGCGATAAACGAAGCGGCGGAAATGGGGGTAAAAATTGTTGTAATTGATAGCGATGTGAATAGTAGCCAGGTAAGCTGCCGCATCGGCACAGACAACCGCGAGGCTGGGAGGATGGCAGGGAAAGCCGCTTTGAAAGCGGAAATGGAAGAACTTTATATCGGCATTGTCAATTATGACATTAATTCTGCTAACGGCCAGCAAAGGGAAGAAGGGTTCCGGGAAGCGGCTGGGGAGGATGTGAGGGTGAAAGACATGTATACCATCAATGTAGTGTCGACTACCGAGGATGCTCGGAAGGGAACGGCAGAACTGTTAAAGGAACACCCGGAAATTAATGTCATTGTCACATTTAACGAGTGGACCAGCCTTGGCGTGGGATGGGCAATCAGGGATTTGGGGCTGGCAGAGAAGACGCAAGTGGTAGCCTTCGACAGCAATGTTGTGTCCGTGGGGATGTTGGAGACGGGTGAGGTGGATGCTTTAATTGTGCAAAATCCTTATGCTATGGGTTACCTTGGGGTGGAAGAAGCTTACAGGCTGTTAAATGGAGGGGATACAGGAGAGACGGTTGTGGATACGTCTACTACTTGTGTCACCAGAGATAATATGTTTGAGCCGGAGTGCCAAAGGATGCTTTTTTCTTTCGATTGAGATACGTGTATCAGGGAAGTTTGCTTCCTATAGGTCAAGCTTCAGGTTATTTGCAACCGATTAATGAATAAATTATGAACAAAAAATGTACAAAACAATAATTTTTTATACCTTAACAGTAAGATTTTGTATATATTTTTTGTATTGTTTTTTGGTATAATGCCAATAAGGCGTGGTAAAAACGCCAAAGAAAATTATTTATAGGAGGACAAACGAAATGAAAAAGTTATTAGCATTGCTTTTAACAGGCGCTATGGTGTTTAGCTTTGCGGCTTGCGGAAACACCGAAGCTCCGGCAGCAGCAGAACCCGCTGCAGAGGCACCGGCAGAAGAAGCAGCGCCGGCTGAGGAGGCAGCTCCTGCAGAGGAAGCAGCACCGGCTGAGGAGGCAGCGGCAGCAGTTGATTTGAATGTAGGCGTATTCTACTATACATATAGTGATACCTACATTTCCAGCGTTCGTACAGCTCTTGATGCAGCTCTTACAGACGCAGGCATCGCTTTCCAGAACTACGATGGAAACAGCAACCAGACAACACAGAATGAGCAGATTGATACGGCTATCAGCCAGGGGGCAAACCTTCTTATCGTGAACATCGTTACATCCGGTTCCGTAGATGCTTCCCAGCAGATTGTTGATAAAGCAAGTGCATCTGGCATCCCTGTTATCTTTTTCAACCGTGCAGTTGAACCCGATGAAGAAGAAGGCAAGGTACTTGGCGCTTATGACAAATGTGCATTCGTAGGTACAGATGCTCCGGAAGCAGGCCATATGCAGGGTAAGATGATTGGCGATTTCCTTATGGCAAATTACGATGCAGTTGACTTGAACGGCGATGGCGAAATCAGCTACGCTATGTTCATGGGCCAGTTAGGCAACGCAGAAGCTATTGCACGTACACAGTTTGGTGTAGAAGATGCTAACGCAGTTTTGACAGCAGCAGGCAAACCGGCATTGGTTTACTTTGATTCTTCCAATTCTGATTGCTACCAGGTAGACCAGGATGGTAACTGGAGTGCAAAAGCAGCAAACGATTATATGGTTACAAACCTTTCCCAGTACAGCGAAGCTACAGGCAACATGATTGAACTTGTTATCTGCAACAACGACGGTATGGCAGAAGGTGCTATTTCTGCATTGAATGCTCAGGGTTATAACCTTGGCGGAGACAGCGTTACTATCCCTGTATTCGGCGTAGATGCAACAGATGCTGCAAAACAGTTGATTGCTGACGGCAAGATGACAGGTACTATCAAACAGGATGCAGAAGGTATGGCAAACGGTATTGCATATCTTGCAAAGAACATACAGGCAGGCAAGGAATTAATGGCAGATACAGATTCCTTCAATATTTCCCCTAATGTAAGCAATAAAATCTTTATCCCTTACGCTCCTTATACCGGTGAATAAAATAAAGGGATGAGGAATACTGCATAGAGCAGGGCAATCCTTATGTTTATAAAAAGCGGTTGCCGCCTTAGGCGGTCGGCCGCTTTTTTTAAAATAAAGTATAGTAAAAAAGCTTATGGAAAAAGGGAGGGTAAGGCATGGGACAGGATATTCTGCTGCAAATGACGGATATATGCAAGGAATTTCCCGGCGTAAAGGCGCTTGACAATGTTTCCCTGACGGTGAAAAAGGGAACGGTTCATGCGCTGATGGGGGAAAACGGTGCAGGAAAATCTACATTGATGAAATGTCTGTTCGGAATTTACAACATGGACAGCGGGAAGATTCTTCTGGACGGAAAAGAAGTAAACTTTAAAAATTCCAAAGAAGCATTGGAAAATGGCGTGGCTATGGTGCATCAGGAATTGAATCAGGCGCTGAAAAGAAATGTCATGGATAACATATGGCTTGGGCGTTATCCTATGGTGGGCGGCTTGATGGTAAATGAGAAGAAGATGTACGATGATACCGTAAATGTATTTAAAGAATTAGGGATAGATATCGACCCAAGAAGGGTAATGAGTACAATGCCTGTTTCGCAGAGGCAGATGGCGGAAATTGCCAAGGCAGTTTCCTATAATTCCAAGGTAATCGTGTTCGATGAACCTACTTCTTCGCTGACAGAGCAGGAAGTAGAGCATTTATTTAAGATAATTAATATGCTGCGCGACCGTGGATGCGGCATAATTTACATATCACACAAGATGGCGGAGATTCTCCGCATTGCCGACGACGTTACCGTAATGCGCGACGGAACTTGGGTAGCTACGGAACCGGCGGAAAAGCTGACGACGGAGAAGATTATCAAGCTGATGGTAGGACGTGAACTGACCAACCAGTTCCCTCCAAAAACAAATAAACCGGGCGATGTAGCTCTTGAAGTAGAGAATCTGACGGCCCAGTATTCCCTTTTAAAAGATGTATCCTTTAAAGTAAGGAAGGGGGAAATCGTTGGTCTTGCAGGGTTGGACGGCAGCGGGCGTACGGAGGCCCTGGAAAATATTTTTGGCGTGGCGACGAGGAAAAGCGGAACGATAAAACTGGACGGCAAGGTAGTAAGGAACCGGAATGCCAGAGAGTCCATCAAAAATGGTTTTGCATTGTTGACCGAGGAACGTCGTGCAACCGGTATTTTTGGTATTTTGAGCATTAGGGAGAATACGGTAATTTCTAGTTTGAAAAAGCATTTGAAATTAAAATTTGTCCTTAATGACAAGACGATGCGGGAAGATACCCAATGGTCTATTGACGCGATGCGTACAAAGACGCCGACACAGGAAACCAAAATCCGCTCCTTATCAGGAGGTAACCAGCAAAAGGTTATTTTGGGAAGATGGCTTTTGACCGAGCCGGAAGTCCTGCTGTTGGATGAGCCTACGAGAGGTATCGACGTAGGGGCAAAATATGAGATTTACCAGCTTATCCTTGACTTGGCAAACAGGGGGAAAGTAGTAATGGTAGTTTCGTCGGAAATGCCGGAACTGCTTGGAATATGCGACAGAATACTCGTAATGTCAGGCGGCCGTCTGGCAGGGGAAGTAAGCGCAAGTGAAACGACGCAGGAAGCGATTATGACTCTTGCGGCTAAATATGTATAAGGAGGCGATTTCTTATGAGAGCAATTACGAATATGAAGCAGTCCTATTCCCGTTATCTGGCATTGGACAGCAAAGACAAGAAAACGTTTTGGAAGGAAGCAGTTATCAATAATGCGATTTATTTCCTTCTGTTGATAGTAGTTATTTACACGACGGTAAAAAATCCGAACTTTATTAAGGCACCGTCCATTGTAAATATCATTAGCCTTTCGGCGGCAAATCTGCCAATTGCCTGCGGGATTGCAGGATGTATCGTATTGACTGGTACAGACCTTTCCGCTGGGCGTGTAGTTGGTTTGACAGCTTGTATTTCTGCATCCCTTTTGCAGTCTTTAAGCTATGCATCCAGAATGTTCCCGGAACTTCCGGTACTTCCTATTCCGGTAGTTATCCTTGCAGTTATTGTTGTAGGTGGTATTGTAGGTCTGGTAAACGGCTTCTTCGTAGCTAAGTTCCAGCTTCATCCGTTTATCGTTACTTTGGCAACACAGTTGATTGTATACGGTGTCCTATTGATGTACATTATGATTAACGGCAATAATGGACAGCCTCTTTCCGGTTTGGATGATTCCTTTAAAAGTTTTGTAACCGGAAGCTTTATTGGTTTAGGAGGCGTTGCCATTCCTAACTTTGTATGGTATGCATGTATTATTGTGGCTCTTATGTGGTTTATCTGGAATAAAACCACATTCGGTAAAAATATGTTTGCAGTTGGTTCCAACCCGGAAGCAGCTAATGTATCCGGTGTTAACGTAATGAAGACGACAATCCTTGTACATACTCTTGCTGGTATGATGTACGGTATTACCGGTTTTATTGAGGCAGCAAGGACCGCTTCCAACTCTGCAGCAACAGGGCTTAACTATGAATGTGACGCTATCGCAGCCTGCGTTATCGGCGGTGTATCTTTTGTCGGTGGTACTGGTAAAATCAGCGGTATTGTAATGGGGGTTGTATTGCTCCGTATTATTTTCGTTGCATTGAACTTCTTGTCCATCAACGCAGCGATGCAGTATGTTATCAAAGGTTTGATTATTCTGGTTGTTTGCGCAATTGATATGAGAAAATATTTGGTTCGTAAATAAGCCGGGATATATGGTTTTAGTGGAAAAAAAGCTACGGCAGAAATGGGCAGTGGCGAAGAAAGGCGGCAGAGGATGGAAAACCGGCAGGAAAATGAAACAGAGGGCAGCAAACTGCCTGTAGAAAATCATGAAAAAGGCGGGAGTACCCAGGGGGCGGAAAGCGTAAGCGGCCGCCCCCGCCGTTTTGGCAGGGGGATTTATGATAAGACAGACACTCCAATCCGCCTTTTGGACGGCTTTATAGTGGGTGTTATTATTGTTATTGTGGTAATGGTGGTTGTATTCGCGCTATTTGGTGGGTATACGGTTGCCTTTGATACTTCCGGAGGAACGGAAATTGCTTCCCAAAAGCTAAGATACGGCAATTATATAGAGAAGCCGGAAGACCCGGTACGTCAGGGCTATGAATTTGCCGGCTGGTATTATGAGGGTCATGAAGAGGAAACATGGGATTTTTCCGTAGATAAAGTGGGCGGCGATTTGACATTGATTGCCCGATGGGAACCGGCGGAAGTGACCGTAAAGTTTGATGCGGACGGTGGGCAAATGCCGGAAGGGGTGGAATCCATGCAGGTAACTTATCAGGGATTTTACGGTGAACTCCCCATTCCCGAAAAAGAAGGCAGACAGTTTGCCGGATGGGAATACAGCGGGGAGAAAATCACCGCGGACAGTATGGTAATGATGCCAGGTGAACACGTGTTGACGGCAATGTGGGAGTAGAAGTATTCTTTGTGTAGTGATTTTGCGCAACGATTTTCTACTACAGTTTTTGCCGGAATTTTTGTAGCGATTCTTTTATGGGATTTGGGTGTCAAAATCTGCATTGGTAAATAAGTCCTATTGCAATTTTTATCCAAAGTGATATAATGACATTCGTTGGGTAGGTATTTAATAGAATATTTGCGAAAAAAGATTATCAGGGAGGATGATTATCATGAGAAACAAAATTGTAAAACGTATTGCTGCGCTTTTGTCCGTAGCTGTAATGTGTGTATCGGTAGTTGCTTGTGGCGGCGGAAGCGAGAAAGCAGGAGCAGATACTTTGACAGAGGAAGAATATGAAGCAAAAGCAGAGGAATTAGGAAATTCTTTGAACACTGCTATGACAGATGCAGCTTCTATCGACCCTAATGATGTAGAAGCAGCAAAAGAGTTCATCGAAGGGTTAAAAGCTCCTTTTATTGAGTTTGGGGCATTAAATGCACCGGCAAAATATGCAGATGCACATGCTAAGTTCAAATCAGGATGTGATGCAATGGTAGAGTATCTTGATATATGTGTGCAGGCTATGGATACAGGCGAAGTAGACATGGAAAAAATGACATCTTTGCTTACGACAATTGAGACTGACTTTACAGAAGGCGCTAACATGATAGAATAAGAAGCGGCCAAGTAATTACATAAAAACATTGGACGGAATGCCAGTATTTGAAACAGGAAAAAGTTTCAGATACTGGCTTTTTCATCTTATAGGATTCGGGTGTCAAAAGGTTTGCCGGGCAGTGCCGCTTGGCATATGGCACAAAAAATATGTGCGCGTTGCATTGTACGGAGCATTCCGATGAGCCTCTTAAGGCAAAATCGTGTTCAGCATTGGCTTCCACGATTTTAGAGTCTCCTCTCCATCGTACAAAAGCCACTTGCACAATATTCTTTTGTGCCATATGCCAAGCGGCACTGCCCGGCAGACCTTTTGACACCCGAATCCTTATAGGAAAGTCCTTCGCCAGAAGGACGTAGATTGAGGAAGAACCGAAGGTTCTTCATGAAGTGTCGAAGACACTTTTTTACCATATAGGAATGTTCTCCGAATTTCCCATATAGTAAAAAATAATTATCGCATTTATTCTATTGTATGGAATATCTCTCTGGGAGTTGGCCGCTGGACCGCCACAGTGTTTTGGCGGGGGTAGGCAAAGGATGCACACTTTTTGTGAGTATGTTAGAATATAAGAAATAAGATGGTGGAAGAAGGGCTTCTGTATGGACAAGAGATATTTGAAAGAGGAGGCTGTGCATGGAACGGTAAAATTCCCGTTGGCGGTATATCGGTATGAAGAAGAGGGCGAATTTGTCGTTAATCTGCATTGGCATGAAGAAACGGAGATTATTTTTTTAAAAAAAGGTAGATTTTGCATTGACATCAATATGCAGAAATATAGTTTGGAAAGCCCTGCCCTGGTTTTTGTGGGTTCCGGGGATATTCATGGAATACACGGAGAGGAAGGGTGCCAGGAAAGTGCGGTAGTTTTTGATATGAAGATGCTCAGCTTTGAGTATTATGATAGTGTGCAACATCAGATGATAAGCCCATTGCTCAATAAATCGGTGCAGTTTCCGTTGGTAGTTACCGCAGGGGATAGCATTTGGGGAGAGTTGGCCGGGTTGTATGAAAAGGTGCCAAAAGAAGCATGCAGGGATACGCCCGCGTCAAGAATGCGGGTAAAGGCCTATCTTCTGCAAATATTTGCATGTATGTATGAAAATGGGAAATTCGTCAATATAGGAAGCACATTGGATTATGAGAGCAGGAAGATAGAAAATATAAAAAAGGTACTCGGATTTATCCAGGAGAATTACGGGCAGAGGATTACTAATCAGGATATGGCACAGGTTGTCCAGATGAATGCCCAATATTTTTGCCGCTATTTTAAACGGGTGATGGGAAAAACGCCTACGGAATATGTAAATGAGGTGAGAGTGGAAAAGGCAGCTCAGTATTTGTATAGGACAGATAGGAAAATTATTGATATTGCTATGGAATGCGGCTATGAAAATATGGGGTATTTTATCCGGCGGTTCCGGGAACAGAAAGGCGTTCTTCCTTCAGAATATAGAAAAAGTCAAAATAGTGTAACAAATGGTCAGATGGGATAAAGAAAAAAGGGATAAGGGTTCCTATAATGTAACCAAGATGAATTGACCCAGAAGAAGAAAAGGATGCGGCAGCGCAGTATGGGAATGGAAGGGCATGCAACGGCCGAAAGATGGTTTGCAGATGGGAACTGAGGCATAGTGTGAACAATCAGCTTGATAACTGATTTTAGCACATGGATGTTTGTGCCGAAGCATCATAAATCACCCCCGATAAACCCACTGCGTAAACGTTCCGGAATGGAGATTAATATGAAAAAACAATGGTGGCATGGAAAAATAGCGTATCAGATTTATCCCAAAAGTTTTTATGACAGCAATGGAGACGGAATCGGCGATATCAGAGGGATTATAGAAAAATTGGATTATTTAAAGGAATTAGGGGTGGACATTGTATGGATATCCCCGATTTATCAATCCCCTTTTGTGGACCAGGGGTATGACATTTCCGATTATTATAAAATAGATCCGGCATTCGGCACGATGGAAGATTTTGATGAATTGCTGAAAGAAGCCAAAAAAAGAGATATGTACATATTGATGGACTTGGTCATCAATCATTGCTCGGATCAGCACGAATGGTTCAAGAAGGCACTGGCAGACCCGGAAGGGGAGTATGGCGGATATTTCTATTTTGAAAAAGGCAAGGACGGAAAGGCGCCTAGCAATTACCGTTCTTATTTCGGAGGCAGTGCATGGGAACCGGTATCGGGAACGGATTTGTATTATCTGCATTTGTTTGCCAAAGAACAGCCGGACTTGAACTGGGAGAATAAAAAAGTGAGGGAAGACTTGTTCAATATGGTTAATTGGTGGCTGGACAAAGGGCTGGCAGGGTTCCGGATTGACGCAATTATCAATATCAAAAAGACGGACGGATTTCCGGATTATGAACCGGACGGGGATGACGGGTTGGTTAGATGTACACGAATGATAGAAGAGGCGGAAGGGATAGGGCAATTCCTTCAGGAACTTCGGACGGAAACATTCCAAAAACACGATGCATTTTCCGTAGGGGAAGTATTTAATATGAAAGAAGGGGAATTAGAACATTTTGTAGGTGATGAAGGGTATTTTTCCACCATGTTCGATTTTGCGCCTTTAGAAACCACGCTGGGCGGGCATGGCTGGTATGATGCCCCCGGGTATGATTTTATCAGATGGCGTAAGGCTGTGACTGAATCCCAACTGCTTTGCCAAGGGGTCGGTTTTCTGGCGAATATTATCGAAAACCATGATGAACCGAGAGGTGCAAGCACTTATCTGCCGGACTATGCGCAAAACAGCGATGGTATTAAAATGTTGGCGACTGCCAGCATTTTGTTGAGGGGCTTGCCGTTCCTGTATCAGGGGCAGGAAATCGGGATGAAAAACTGCAGGATGGGGAATATAGAGGAGTATGACGATATTGATACGAAGAACCAGTATCAAGTGGCAATGGAGGCAGGGCTGTCGCCGGAGGAGGCGATGGAAGTATGCTTCAGGCATAGCCGGGACAATGCGAGGACGCCTATGCAGTGGAGCTGCGAAGAAAATGCCGGATTTACATCCGGTATGCCCTGGCTGAAAGTGAACCCGAATTATACGAAGATAAATGTGGAAGAGGAAGAAAAGGATGCTTCTTCGGTACTGGCTTACTATAAGGAGCTGCTGGCTTTGCGGAAAGCGCCGGATTATGTGGAAGTATTTACTTACGGGGATTTTGTGCCTGCTTATGACGGTGAGGAGATGCTGTTTGCTTATCATAGGAAAAACGAAAACAAGGATATCCTGATAGTTACTAATTTTGGCACAGAAAGGACAAAATTCCCGTTGGAAAAGAGCGGAAAGCTTTTGCTGAAAAATAGGGAAGATGTGCTGTTAGAAGAGGACGGGTTAATTTTGCCAAAGTGTGGTGCAGCAGTTGTGGAATGTTAGGCAGGGCTTTCGATACAGAAACCTTGTGACAGAAAAATTGAAAAAAGTATTGACTTTTTAGCAGATATTGCATAAAATTTAGTAAATCGTTGAAAAAGCGTGAGTACATATGGAAAAGAAGTTTCAGAGAGCTGCAGAGGGTGGAAATGCGGTACGGATTGCTGTATGGAATGGGCTTTGGAGAGCAAACGGAAACCGGAATTTTTATTTCCGGAAGTAAGGGCGCCGGAGTGGAACCTCCGTTAACAAGCGGATATGTGTTGGCATATCATGAGTGGATGCAATATAGCGTCAAGCAGGGTGGCACCGCAGGAATAATTATCCTGTCCCGGCAGAAAGCCGGGATGGGATTTTTTTTGCATCATAGGATTTATATGCAATGGCGGCGGCCTGTAAAAAACCTCAAACCGGCGGCAAAAAGAAAGGAGAAGGAAAATGTCAGAGAAAAAAGTACCTTACAAAATTTATTTGGAAGAAAACGAAATGCCGAAACAATGGTATAATGTGCGTGCGGATATGAAAAATAAACCGGCGCCGTTGTTGAATCCGGGGACATTGAAGCCGATGACCTTTGAAGAGCTGCAGGGAGTATTTTGTGATGAACTTGTAAAACAGGAACTGAACGATACGGATGCCTATATTGATATCCCGCAGGAAATACAGGATTTTTATAAGATGTATCGTCCGGCGCCATTGGTAAGGGCATATTGTCTGGAGAAAAAGCTTCAGACACCGGCAAAGATTTATTATAAGTTTGAAGGGAACAATACAAGCGGTAGCCACAAGCTAAATTCGGCCATCGCGCAAGCCTATTATGCAAAGCAGCAAGGGCTGGCAGGTGTAACAACGGAAACCGGGGCGGGGCAGTGGGGAACAGCGCTTTCTATGGCCTGTTCATATTTTGATTTGGACTGCCGTGTATATATGGTAAAAGTGTCTTATGAGCAGAAGCCGTTCCGCCGGGAAGTAATGCGCACTTATGGGGCAAAAGTGACGCCATCCCCATCCGATACGACAAACGTAGGCCGGAAGATTCTTGCCCAATTCCCGGGAACAGGCGGGAGCCTTGGCTGTGCGATTTCGGAAGCTGTAGAGGCGGCAACAAGTATGGACGGTTACCGGTACGTATTGGGGAGCGTATTGTCGCAGGTGCTTCTGCATCAATCCATTATTGGGGAAGAAACAAAAGTAGCATTAAGAAAATATGATATTAAGCCGGATATTATTATTGGATGCGCGGGCGGCGGTTCCAATTTGGGCGGACTTATTTCCCCTTTTGTCGGCGAAAAATTAAGGGGCGAGGCAGATTACAGGATTATTGCAGTAGAACCGGCATCCTGTCCGAGCTTGACGAGGGGAAAATATGTTTATGATTTCTGCGATACCGGGAAAGTCTGCCCATTGGCTAAAATGTATACGTTGGGGAGCGGCTTTATGCCGGCAGCTAACCATGCAGGCGGTTTAAGGTATCATGGCATGAGTTCTGTCGTTTCCCAGCTGTACGATGACGGTTTGCTGGAAGCTGTCAGTGTGGAGCAGACAGCGGTATTTAAGGCTGCGGAACAGTTTGCAAGGGTAGAAGGTATCCTTCCGGCTCCGGAAAGCTCTCATGCAATAAAAGTTGCAATTGATGAAGCGATGAAATGTAAGGAAACAGGAGAGGAAAAAACCATTGTTTTCGGGCTTACTGGTACCGGATATTTCGACATGGTGGCTTATGGGAAGTTCCATGATGGAGAAATGTCGGATTATATCCCTACGGATGAAGATTTGTCGAAAGGATTTGCAGGAATCCCTGCATTTCCGGGGAATGAGTAACAGGTTGGAAACCGGCCGGCAAGAGGCGGAGAGCATTTAGGCCATTTTCTTTTACGGGTAGGAGATTGCGGAGCAATCTCCTATTCTGATTTGGGTGCCAAATACTCTTTATAGCGGCACAGTCCTGCCTTTGAATCCTGCACTGCAAAATCCATCTAAGAAAGATGTATACTTGTGGGCAAAAGAAATTTTTATTTTCGGAAAAGTATTTACCTGTCCTCCGCAATGTATATTTAATACCTCGTTCTTAGTGGATACATAATTTTGAAAAGGGAGAAGGAAAAAGGAAGGTTGGAACAGACGCGTTTAGGCGGAGTGGAAATATGCTATTCGGGCGATTTTTTATCGAACCGCTGTGGCAAACAGCAGTTTGTAAGCAGGGGATTTTAGGGCGGGCAGCGTTGTGAGGATTTCTGGTTTTTTGCTTTAGGGAATGGTATCCTTCTAATTTGTTTGTTTTAGGGCTTGACAATTGGGCAATAAGCATGTAAAATATAGTCGTTGCGGAACGAGTTCTGTTTTGAAGAAATCCGTAACGTATGTGCGCTTAGCTCAGCTGGATAGAGCGTTTGGCTACGGACCAAAAGGTCGGGGGTTCGAATCCTCTAGCGCACGTTGGGTTTTTGAGAGGCGGAAATGCTGATAAAACGGGCATTTCTGCCTTTTTCTTTTTCATTTTTTGGGGTAAAAAGTGTAACAAATCTTGTTACACTTTGTTACGCTTTTTTCGTCCTTCAGGTTGAAAGACTCTGCTCCAGAACTTTCTCAAGTTCTTCCGATGACTTGCGACCCCGGCAGTACTTCATCGTCATTTCGATGTTCTCATGTCCGGCAATCCGGCGTATCTCGTCAGGATTCAGACCTGAGTCGAAGAGACGCGAAATATAAGAGCGTCTAATATTGTGACAGCTCTTGGCAAATGGAAGGTCAAGATGGTTCGGGTTGCAGTACTTTTTAAGGCGGCAGTCAAATACTCGTTGGTTGCACATACCCTGTTTCCTTTGAAATACAAGGTCTTTATCTCCGCAGGGGTATCCGTTCTTTTTGTTTAACTCCCTGATTTGCCTAAAATACTCTCTGGCTTTGGCGGTAAGATAAATTTTTCGCATTCCAGCCGATGTTTTGGCGTGTGGAGTTATCATATAACCATCTCTTTTCAGGCCGCCATCTGCAGTTTTGCTTTGCTTTTCTGTCACCATCTGGTTGATATGAAGGTAGTTTCCCTTTATGTCGCAGTTACGCAAGGCACACAATTCTCCGACCCTCATGCCGGTAAGGAACAGGATGCAGATTCCAAGAGGCAGTGCAGAATCATTTTCCATGCTGTCCTTCTCCGCTTCTTCCATAACCAATTGCTGTTCTTTTTCGGTGAAGACCTCTTCATTTTCCTCTTTAGGCGTGACAGGTTTGAAGAGGTTGGCGTTGAATTTGATGTCTTTTAGCCTGTTTGCCTCTATGATTTCTTCATCTACAGCGTAATCCAGCATAGAATTCAAGGTTCTTTTAATATTGGAAAAGTACTTTTTTTCAGGCTGTGGTCTTTGATTATCCGGCATCCCCATGCTTTTAATTTTGTCCTTCCAAGCTGGCTTAACGGAATATCTGCAATGCTATCTTTTATATAGGTTTTCCAGTAGACCAAATCGTCAGCAAGTGTATTCATCCCAACTTCGCACTCTCTTAATTCCAGCCATTGGGGGTATATAGTTTTCAAGGTACAGGTGTTCGATGGCTTTGGCGGTTCTGCCATCGCATATGTTTCCTTTGATGGCAGAAGCCCCAATTGCATGAATTGCTGTTTTACTTCCGGCAGATTGGCATAGTATGAGACAATTATCTCTTCCAAATCTGTTCTGCTGGTTTTAACTACCTGTTTCCCATTTGGTAGTCGGGTGTACCACCGCCTGTTTGTTTTGTTCTGTGTAATCGGAGTCGTGTGGCACTCCATGATAAACTTATGTATTGCAATCATATTATATAACTGCGCCAGTTCCCTCACCGACAGATTATTCGCATCAGCGAAATCAGTCAAGTTCTTTTGCAGTTCAGGGGTTAATTTTTCTAAGTCCGCTGTCATCATTAGCTCTGCCCCTTCCCTTCCCGTAAGGCTGTGCGCCAGAGAAGTCAAAAGAGGTTATGATTCTTTCAGTAGTATTATCCTCCTCATCGCTGAGTACATCTATGTAGTAATACCCATACCCCCAATAAAGGTCATCAATGCATCCTTTCATGTGACGGTCATGCTTATCTTTGTCTGGCTTAGAATCGAATTTATGCGGTGCTGTAATGCGGCAGAAGTAAATGAAGTCATTGCCATATTCTTGGTGTGTATTACGCAGTAGCTTTGCCAGTCGCATATGCTCTTTATAGCCGAATTCCTCCTTTTCAGCGTCATACTTCTCATCGATTATGATGGATGATTTGTATATATTTGTATCAATATACGGGGGGTCTATGATAAAGATGGAATCCTCGCTTTTCATATATTTTTCAATAAGCTCCAACGCATACCGCCCATAAATTTCGGTATCTTTCATCCTTTCGTTGAGAAGGGCAATGGCATCCATATTTTTCCTGTATGTGGATAGTGCTTTCCCGCTGAAAGTATGGCCGGTATTGCGTACTGACAATAGGGTTGTAAACAGGAAGCATGCGGCGGCATCAAGGTTAACCTCTGCATCACTCAGATGCTCCCCATTATTTAGCAGGCTTTTACACTGCCCAAATGTATCCTCGTCAACTGGTTTGGACAGCATTTTTTCAAGGAGTATATACATATAATCGCGGATTGCCCGGTAAAGGTTGACTTTCCTTAGGTCTATGTCGTTGATGACCTCATGGTCTGCAACCTTGAAATTGGAAAAAATACCAAGTGCGCCTACAAAAGCATCAATGCTGGTCTGCCAGCGTTTGCCTGAAGAGTCGAAGATTTTCTTGATTGCGTCTTGCATCACGGGAGACCATTTGCTTCCTGCGAGTGGCAGAAGTTTCATGGAATAGTCAGGCTCAAACTTACCCGGTGCGGGAAGGCTGGATGCCTTTGCCGGTGTGGAGGGTGCTTGCGCCGCACCGGAGAAGTAAAGGTAGTTGGCCAGCATTACCGTAACGGTGTTAAAGCTTGTATCATTGGTTGCATAAGCATTGAGAGCCTTGTCCATATCATCTGTGATACGGATGGAATATTTTTTTATAGTTGTGCGTTCTTCAACAGTAAGAATAATCTGATGAAGTGCAAAGTCATCCATTCTTTTACTGTAAGAAGATTTGGTCAGAAACTCGTGTATCCCCTTGCGGATTGCTTCAGAAGCATTGTCTGTCTGGAAGTGGTCGCACAGCTGGTTAACGAGTTCAGGGTGCAATGGAATATTTTTGGTTTTATTATATGTTTCTTTTTTTGGCATTTAGATACCTTCCTTTCTGTCTTCAAAAAATTTTTGAAAATGAAGACATTAGGAATAGCCGATATCAGGTAGCAACTCATAAACGATACAAATAAGGGTAGAAACCACCCATCTCGCTAAAAAAACTGCCATATAGCCTTCCCATAAGGCCAACTCATACCTTTTTCTGACAGACTGACTGCCGCCGGGAGTCAACTCAGCACCTTAAGGAAGCCAACTGGGTTTCCAGATGTGCCAACTGAAGATTCTTCCCAATCCAACTCATGCTCATAAAAAGCCAACTGGGGTGCGTTTTTTTCAAGATGAAAAAAATGAGCCATGCAGTCCGGCGGCGGCAGTCTCCGGGCGGGATGTAATATGTGGTCTGAAATGTAATCCGGCACAGTCCAAAAGAAGCCTGAAATGTAATCTGATATAGTCCAAAAGAATCCTGAAATGTAATCTGGTACAGTCCAAAAAAAATCCTGAAATGTAATCTGGTACAATCCAAAAGAATCCTGAAATGTAATCTGATATGGCCTAAAAGAAGCCCGGGATGCAATCCGGGGCATTGTCTGATGAATGGGGTACCCATATTTTTGCTGGTTTTCCCATATAGGGGGAACCTTCCATCCTCCCCTAAAAACCCGTAAGTCGTACCGCCTAAGGAGCCGCCGGGGTGCCGAGATGAGCAGCTTCCCGGCCTGGCTGTCCAAAAACTGCAGGTTATCCCCCGTCTGCGGATTTCCCTTTTGGCGGTATATAGGGGATGCCTTTTCCCAACCCGCATACGGATGTCTTTCCCGTTCCCCGTGAGTTGCCATTATATTTTTAAAATAAAAAGTTTTGGAGGTATGAGTCATGGCAGTGAGGGATACGAAAAACAGCGGCAGCCATAACGCCAGCCGGAAGTATGGCGTTATCTGCCGGCAGGAGGAGGCCTGTATTGTAAGGAAGATGGGGGTGGCGGAGAAGGATACCGCAGGGCTGGGCAGTCTTGGCGCGCTCTTTTCCTGCATGAGGGCGGGCGATACCCTTTGCGTGCCGGGCGTGGCATCCTTTGCGTCAAGCGCGGGTGATTTGTGGATGAAGATGCAGAGCCTGTCAGCGCGGGGGGCAGGTTTCCAGTCCGGCAGTGAGCGTTATCTGGACTTCTCATGCACCAGCCCCCTGCCCGCAGTTGTGGCGGAGACGCTGAAGGCCTTTGCGTCGCGTGAGGCGGGGTTTGTAAGCTGGGTGCAGTGCAGCAGGCTCCCCGAGGCCGCCAAGATGGCATTGGCAGTGCGTATCCGGGCGGAGTCTATTGCGGGCATCGCATTGGTCTTCCAGAATAATGGCATAAGGAAGAAGGGTGGCTGAAGCCTCCTGCGCCTGTGCCGCCCCTGCGTGCCTGTGCGGCTCGTGTGCGCCTGTGCCGCCCCCATATACGGCTTCCCTGCTGGATGGGGTGGTACGGGTGCTTTTTTGCGTTCCTGGGCATTCCGGGGAAGCTGGCGGGCATATACCGTCTCTCTGGGGTATCCCCTAATGGCATGGGTTCTGGCCGCTGTTTTCCTGTGCCATTAGGGTGGCTTTCCGTTTTCTGGGATGTGCCAGGGGAAAACCGAGGCCTATTGGCACAGTCCTAATGCCGCATTATATCCTGTGTAGCGTTTTGTGGTTTCCTGCGGATGTGATTCCGCAGAGTAAGGGGGCAGTATGAAAGTAGGATATATCAGAGTCAGTACAGAAGAACAGAACACGGAAAGGCAGGAAGCCCTCATGCGCGAGTTGGGCGCAGGGAAGGTGTTCATGGAGAAGGCAACGGGCAATACCCGGGAAGACAGGGCACAGCTGGAGGCCATGCTCCAGTATGTGCGTGAGGGGGATGTGGTGGTGGCGGAGTCCATCTCCCGCATCGCCCGCAATACAAAAGACCTGCTTGATATCGTGGAAAGGCAGGAATATAAGGGCGTGGACTTCATATCGAAAAAAGAGGCGATTGACACCAAGACACCGTCAGGGAAGTTCATGCTGACAGTCTTTGGCGCAATCGCACAGTTGGAGCGGGAGTATATCTTAGACCGCCAGAGGGAGGGGATTGAGATTGCCAGACAGAAGGGGAAGTATAAAGGACGTAAGCCGGTTGCCATTGACGAAGGAAGATTTATGGAGGTATACGGAAGATGGAAGTCCGGCAGTATCAGGGGGGTAGAGGCGATGCACGAGTTAGGACTGAAACCATCTACTTTTTACAGGCGCGTGAGGGAGTATGAAGGCGGAAGCCGCGGGCATGAGTGAGCCCGTCCTGCGGCGAGCCGGATGCCGGAAAGAGGGAGGGTTCCATGCATGGTTTGTGCCTGTAAAGCAGTTTGGGGTATACGCTGGATGGACTGCCATATGATATGCAATACTTTACCCTGACAGATGAGTAATATAACGCAAAATTAATAATCCTGCAACAAACAGCCAAGAGAGACCTGCCCGGACGGACAGGCCTTTCTTGGTTTAGAGATATAAAAAAACATGTTCCATATACATTGTTCATTCAGATATATGTAGAGTTCTTTTATTAACAACATGATAAGTACCACTGGGCATAAGGGAAATTAGGGGAAAGAAAGATGGTTACAGATATTCCCCGGATACCTGAATAAAGCCGGCTGGTATCTCTCAGGGGTGGCGGGCGGGTTCAGACCAGTATGGGGTGTGAGGCGATGCGGCCAGCGTTATGTATTGCGTCTTAGGTAGTCCTCCAGCTCAGTAGGTTATGATGGGTTGCTCTGGGGTACTGGGTTTTACCGGCGCGTGAGGGAATATGAGGGGAATACCCCACGAACCATGTGGCAGTTCTATAAGGGATGGGAAGGCAGAAAGCGTAAGGAAGCCGCCCTATTTGAGACTTGTAAAGAATAACCTTGTATGCTAAAATGTGAGTTGAGAAATTCAAGGACGATAAGGTGTACCACCCCAGAGAGTTGGCGCTCTCTGGGGTAAGGGATGGTAATCTCACTACCACACGATACAGACAAAGTCTGCGATACACGCAAGAATTATTATAAGGTAATCGGGCATAAAAAACAATGCCTTTTGCGTGCTGTCAGGCTCTGTCTGTGCCTCATGATATAGAAACGGGGTGTAGAGTGTGGACGCATACTTGCACCCCGTTCTTGATTTCTCACTGGAGTGCGTTGGCGGCGGGCAGTTTGCCGCCGGGGGACTCCCCAGTGAGGAATCGGAGTCTGGAAGGACTGCGATTAGTTGTCGTGCAATCGCGGTTCCTTTTTTTTGCTTCGGGAAAATACAGAAGGAAAGGAGAACCAGTATGAACAGTAATGATATTTTTAAACTTTTGGACTGTGTTGGGAGGGCTACCGCAAGAAAACTGCCTGAGATAGTGGAGCCGCTGCCTGTATGTGGGAAAACCCTGAGCAACGCCCTGTCCGCAGTAAGGCAGGGGATTGATGATTACTGCAACCAGCGGATATCCCCCGAAGAGTATGGCAGGATCCAGGCGGCATTCCATGAGACAGCTCGGGAAGAGGCGGCACAGGCAGTTCCCCCGGCCTTTATGGACTGCGTCATATTCCAATGCAAGCCGGGGTGTACCCTGACAGATGCCCAGCAGGGCATGCTGGCAGATGTCCTGGAAGGCGGGGCGGAAGAAGAAAACGATATCATCAGCGGCTTTATTTCAAGGTATCTGGGCGGCAGTGTCTGGAGGGATGAGGACTATTACATAGGCGATGACTATGTCAGTCTCAATTTTATGGAGTATGACGAATACCCATATGACGGGGAGGTGCTGAGCCGGCTTCAGGAAGCCCTCAATGAGGTTGTGGGATGTAAGGCATTCCAGTATTTTGTAGCATCGGGGCATGAAGAAAGCCATGATGGATGGTGAGAAAGGAAGGAGATTATCTGATGAAGAGGAAAATGTTAATGAGGATGCTTGCGGCGGCTTTATCTGCCTCCCTGCTTGCGGGATGCGGCAATACCGCAAAGCCGGCTGACAGCGGCAGTGTTGTTACAGCAGGAGAAGAAGAGGGGACAGGTGCGGCTGAGGAGGCGGATGTGGAAGAAGAACCCGGTTCAGAAGAATCA
This sequence comes from uncultured Kineothrix sp., assembly GCA_910588855.1. Taxonomy (GTDB): domain Bacteria; phylum Bacillota; class Clostridia; order Lachnospirales; family Lachnospiraceae; genus Kineothrix. The sequence continues at coordinate 35,666 of CAJUSR010000032.1, forward strand.
GAGGAAGCTGATGTAGAAGAACCCGGTGCTGGGAATGAGCCGGAGGAAGCAGATGCAGGGCAGAAATCGGAAGAGAGCGAAGTGCCGGAAGATGAGACGGAGCTGGAACCTGTCAACTGGCTGGAGGAACACGGGATAGCCATTACACCGCAGGGAGATTGGCCTGTGAATTTATACGGTTATGACAGTTATGTGGAAGATTATGTGTGCGATTTTGAGGCGGGTGTGAATGTTGCCATCTCAGAGACAATAGAAGGGGCAGACGAAGGCTTCAAGAAAGTGACCGCAGTGTATACAGTTGATATGAGCAATATGCCGGAAGAAGTAACTGGCTGTAGGTGGAATACCAGCTCATTTGACAGGTATACCGGCACATACTTTAGGGGGAATGCTAAGACCAAGGATGCAGTCAGGATTGGCGATGAATACTATGATATACGGACCGAGTATGAGCAGGAGAATAATTGGCCGCTGTCCATCGTAACGTATACTGTGACTTGCCCGGCTGATTATGACGGCACAGTGTTCCAGTTTGGCTATACTTCACCAGAAAAAGGGGAGGAGTATGATAAAAATGACTATACAGCCAGACTGTATACGATGGATGAACTGCCATATTATGGGGAAGGATATCTACGCTTCACCCTGACAGATGAATAAGATGGTACATATGTTTTGATTCTGCAAGAAACAGCCAAGAAAGACCTGCCCGGACGGACAGGTCTTTCTTGGGTTATAGATATAAAATAACATGTTTCATATACATTGTTTATTCAGATATATGTAGAGTTCTTTTATTGACAGTATAATAAGTACCCCCGGGCTTAAGGAACATTGGGGAAAAGAAAGAAGGTTACAGATATTCCCCGGATAGCTGAATAAAGACGGCTGGTATCTCTCAGGGGTGGCGGGCGGGTTCAGACCAGTATGGGGTGTGAGGCGATGCGGCCAGCGTTATGTATTGTGCCTTTGGCAGTTCACCGGCTCAGCCGGTTATGATGGGTTGCTCTGGGGTACTGAGTTTTGCCAGTTGCTTTGTTCCAGCCTCAGGGGTACTTGCTTTTGCCAGTTGCTTTGTGTCGGCCTTGGGGTACTGAGTTTTACTGAATGCTTCCATATGTGAAAAAACCTCCATGTGCTTCCAAAGGCCATCCAGTCTCTTGGGCTCATCCGCCGGATGGAAGCCGATGTCCATGAATCTCTGGTGAGATGGCAGTAAAACAGGGAGGCAGTTCCCACATCTTTGAGGACTGTCCGTTTCCGCTCCAGGGGTAGCATTTTGTCTGGAGAAATGTGCCATATGGCTTTTGACAGGAGGCAGTATCCCCTGTCACAACTTTCCCGGCTTTGTATTGAGTGGCACTTATGCAACGCGAGGCCTTACGGGGGTAGCGTTCTGTGTGGAAAAATGCGCCATATGGGATATGACGGGAGGCGGCCTCCCCTGTCACAACTTCCCCGGCCTTGTATTGAGTGGCACTTATGCAACGCGAGGCCTTACGGGGGCAGCGTTTTGTGTGGAAAAATGCGCCATATGGTATATGTTGGGAGGTGGCCTCCCCTGTCACGACTTTCCCTGCCTTGTATTGAGTGGCACTTATGCAATGTAAGGTCTTCCGGGGTAGCGCACTGAGTTGATTACCGTTTTTTTTGGCAAGAAAGAATTGATTAAAAATTTGATTACCGTTTGCCCCTAAAAATAATCTTATTTTTTAATCAAATATAGGGAAGCGCGTATTTGCGCCATTTTTTCCCGGGGGTACGGGAAAAGGAAAAGCCGCCCGTTGATTAATAATTTTTGATGGCGGGGGTATTCCTGAAAATTGAGGTGGTAGCGGCCTGTGCCAGTTGGCGTTCCCGCGCAAGTACGTTGTTTTGTTCAGAGAAGTTTTATTTGCTAACAAGTTTTTATTGGGGTATAATATAAATATAATAATTTGTGAAACGGTAAGGTAGGCGATGGTATGCTGGCAAAGTATGAAGGCCTTAGTTTGCGGGAGCAGAAGAAAGCAGAGTGGGAGGTCATGATTTGAGGATTTATCTTGATATGTGTTGCTATAACAGGCCATACGATGACCAGTCACAGCTAAAAGTTGCTATGGAAACCCAGTCTAAATTGTATATTCAATCTTTGATAAAAGATAAAAAATTGGAGTTAATTGTATCATATATGCTCAGGTATGAGTGCAGTAAAAATCCGTTTGAAATGCGGCGTAATACAATTTTTGACTTTATGAGGGAGAATGCCTTTGGATATGTAGGTGATGAACGAAAAGAAGCAGTGGAGGCAAAAGCCGCTGAGATTATGAAAACAGGGGTTAAATTTAAAGATGCCTGTCATGTTGCTTCGGCAATTTATGCGAGATGTGAATATTTTATAACTACTGATGTACGACTATTAAAGTATCGTACAGAAGAGATAAAAATGGTGACACCGATAGAGTTTATTACAGATATGGAAGGGGATGAATAAATGGCGATAAGTACTGTTGAGATTTTGAACCGGGGAATGAGATGTTTAACGGAACAGATGGGTATTGTTGAAGCGGAGCATTTTATTTCTGCAATTATTCGAGAAAAATTTGATTATACAAAATGGCAGAGGGATTATTTTGATGCTAAGACGCCAGAAGAAATCAGTGCGGAGGCATCTCATTTTGAGGCGGCACAGCCTTTTGCTGGTAAAGCAGTAAGGCTTTAATATGAGAAAGCGCCGCCTTTCAATCAGTTACACCTTTGTTACACTCATCGAGGGAAGATGGCGCAACCTCCTTTCTTTACTGGGTTTTCGGGCATTTGAGGTTAGCTTCGAATCCTCTAGCGCATGTTTTTTGCGCTTGCGTACGTGGTTTTTTGGGTAGGCGGAAATGCTGATAAAACAGGCATTTCAGCCTTTTTTCTTTTGATTTTTTGGGAAAAAGGAGCTGTTGCAAAAGTAGATGAATAATCACTACTGGAGCAATGGCTCCGTTTTTTTGTGTCTAGAAACAGAAAAGCAGACTCCGAAGAGCCTGCCATCCGTGGTATAATAAGATATGTCAAGTAAATTAAAATACCATAAAAATTATACCGAATTTGGCGAGCCTTATCAACTGGTTTTGCCATTAAGTTTGGAAGGTCTGGTCCCTGAAGATGATTCTGTCAGACTGCTGATCCACGAACTGGAGGGTTTAAACTACAGCTTGCTGTACAAGGCTTACTCTGCCAGAGGCAGAAATCCGGCAGTTGACCCCAAGACCATGTTCAAGATCCTGGTCTATGCTTATTCCCAAAATATCTATTCTTCCAGAAAAATTGAAACAGCCTGCCGTAGGGCTATCAATTTCATGTGGTTACTGGCTGGACAGAAGGCGCCCGACCACAGCACGATTGCAAGATTCCGTACAGGCTTTCTGGCAGACGCCTGTGAAAGTCTTTTCTATCAGATGGTAAAAGGCTGGAACAGGCGGGTGAACTGTCAAAGGAGACTGTATTCATTGAAGGGACAAAGTTAGAAGCCTGTGCCAACAAGTATACCTTTGTGTGGAAAAAGTCTGTTGGGAAATGGGAAGAAAAGATGTTCCGGAAGATACAGGAAGCAGTACAGATTCTGAAGCATGAATACATACAGGATTTTTCAGTTGGCGCAGAAACAAGGACGCGGGATATGCAGGAGATATGCATGTTTCTGGAAGAACGATGTCAGGCAGACGGGACTGCCTTTGTCAGCGGACGTGGAAAAAGGAAGAGCAGGAACCAGAGATATCTGGAATTGTTCCTCAGGTTTCTTGAACTCCAGAGGGACTATGACTGGCATACGGCAAGCTTTCAGGGTAGGAACAATTACTGTAAGACAGACCCGGATGCCACCTTTATGCACATGAAGGATGACCATATGCGTAATGCCCAGTTAAAACCGGGATATAATGTACAGATTGCCGTGGACAGTGAAATATATCGTGGCAGCTGATATTTTCCAGGACAGAAACGATGTATGGACGCTGGTTCCGTTCCTGAAAACAATGGAAGAAAAACTGGGGCTGCGCTATCCAAGCGTAACAGCGGATTCAGGCTACGAAAGCGAAGAAGGCTACAGCTTTTTAAGGGAAAACAGACAGAAACCTTATATAAAACTCCAGACCTATGAGAAATGGAAAAGCGCAGCTTTAAAAAAGATATCAGCAAACGTGAAAACATGGGATATGATGAAAAAACTGACACATACACCTGCCATGCCGGGAAATCATTGTCCCCTCCTTTTATTAAAAAGCAGAAAAGTAAGAGCGGCTATGAACCAGAAGTAACTATTTACGAATGTGAAGACTGTACGGGCTGTCCGCATAAAGAGAAATGTACCGGTGCCAAAGGGAACAAGCGGCTGTACATTTCCAAGAGCTTTTTAGAGAAGTGTCAGGAATCTTATGAAAATATCATGAGTGAAAAGGGAATCCGATACCGGATGAACCGTTCGATACAAGTAGAAGGGGCATTTGGGGTTCTGAAAAATGATTATAACTTCCAAAGATTCCTGCTGCGTGGGAAAACCAAGGTAAAACTAGAGATCCTATTGCTGTGTATGGGATATAACATCAATAAACTGCATGCAAAAATCCAAAAGGAACGTACTGCGAGCCATTTTTTTCCAGTAAAAGAAACAGCATAAAAGCCAAGAAAAACAAAAGCTTTATTTAAGTATGCCAAGAATCCAGAAAGTTTCTAAAACAAAAGGATTGTATCCAGATTTTTCATAATATAGAACGAAGGTGCCGCTCAAACATCTATTTTGATGATTTTGCGACACCCTCTTTCTTAGCGAAACAGGTACGTTTTAATGTTTTATGTACATTTTCTGTGATTTACATATGTTTGTTATGTGTTGTATATATGGTTTTAAGATGGCGGGAATGCTTTGGAAAAGGCATTTGCGCTTTTTACTATATAGGATTCGGGTGTCAAAAGGTCTGCCCGGCAGTGCCGCTTGGCAGATTGCACAAA
>CAJUSR010000033.1 GCA_910588855.1 uncultured Kineothrix sp.
ACGGAGCATTTTATGTTCCTCACGGCGTCCGGTACCGTTAACTAAATGACATTGTATCGGCCTTCCGTCTCTTTTTCCCCGGAAAGCTTACCCACCGCATGGGATACATCCGGCTGGAAATAAATGTCTCTTCCTTTATTGCTTTCAAAAACAAAATCCTGAAGAGGCTTGCTCATGTATTATGAAAAATCCCCATAGATAGCAAACCTTATGCCATAATTGGCAAATTTCTGCAATATTTCTCCTGCCAGGCATGTGCTTAACACAAAGAAATCATCTATTACCGCCTCTTTGTCGATTGCAATATTGGTACAGCCTGTCTCATATTTCAGATTCATAATCAAATCCAAAGCAGACTGTACATCTGTGATTACATACTCCTCACTATTGACCGCTGCGATATCCACACCATTTTTTCTTAATTTTTTCTTATTACTTCCGTCTTCATTTCGATTTTCCTCCTTATATCCTTCTTTTCTTCTCAGCCTGCCAGTTTGCACGGTTAAGCATATTGTTCTTTTTTCAGCTTCCGTTGCTTCGTGTTATTCATACAAGCTTTCTACCAATTGTTCCACCATAAAATCAAAGGTTGCCACATGGCTATACGGCAAAATATCCTTGTTCCTGATACCCATTATCAAAGAATAAATAACCGCCATCTCCATATCCTCATCTACTTTCAATTTCAGATAGGGCTGGCCTGAAAAAAGCTGCCGGTTCCTATTATTCGATTCCTCCATCCTTTTCACCCTGTTCTTCCGACAGTTTATTCATTAAAATCGTGAAATCCCTGCTATCCGAATCATATAAGAAATTATTCCTATCATATTCCCGGTAAATCAGTTTCAACGCTTCCTTTACGCCATGCTTATTTCTATATTCTTCCATAATCATGGAAGCCGCTTTATAAATCTGCTCCTGCATGGCACACAAAGCTTCACAAAAAGGACTTCCTCCAACCTCTACATCAATTTTTCCCTCATCCGAATCAATATCCTCTTTTCCATCCTGCTCACCTGTACTTGGCTAATCCCCAGATTCCTTGCCACTTCTACCTGTGTCTTATCCTGGAAATAGCGCAGACGTATCAATGTCTTTTCCTCCTCACCCAGTTCCCCAATCAACTGCTCCAACAACATATGGTTCAGCAGCCTCTCATTATCATCCTTTTTCTCCGGCAGCTTGTCCACCAGATAAATCTCGTTACCGTCGGACTGGTAGACGGATTTATAAATGGATTCCACCTCCACATTGGCTTCCATAGCCATAACAATATCTTCCTTGGCTATCCCTGTCATCTCTGAAATCTCCTCTAAGGTAGCCTCCCTCCCAAATTCACGGGTAATCTTTTCGGAAGCCTGCTTGATTTTCCATCCGTTTTCCTTCAAAGTCCTGCTGACTTTCACCATTCCATCGTCCCTTAAAAACCGTTTGATTTCCCCACTTATCATAGGAACCGCATAGGTAGAGAATTTCACATCATAAGCCAAGTCGAATTTATCAATGGCCTTCATCAACCCTATACTCCCTATTTGGAATAAATCCTCCGCGTCATATCCTCTTCCGAGAAAGCGTTTTACAATATGATGCACCAGCCCAAGGTTTTTCTCTATCAGTACCTCTCTCGCCTCTTTATCCCCTGCTTGTGAACGCGCAATCAGTACCGCAATTTCCTCCATAATCTATTCCTCATCCTCTATCCACGGAATACATCCTATTTTTTTCTTCATAATTACTGTGGTCCCTTCCCCCGGCACGGATAATACTTCTAAATCATCCATAAATGCTTCCATGAAAGGAAAACCCATCCCCGAGCGGTTCAATTCCGGCTTTGTTGTGAATAACGGTTCCATTGCCTTCTCAATGTCTTCTATTCCTTTCCCCTTATCCATAACCTCCACATGAAGTACATCCTGGCTAATCAAACACCGGATATTCACTTTTCCCCCTTCCATCCCTTCATATCCATGAATAATTGCATTTGTCACTGCCTCCGATACGGCTGTCTTTATATCGGAAACTTCCTCCAAAGTAGGGTCAAGCTCGGAAACAAAAGCTGCAACTGCCACTCTGGCAAACGCTTCATTTGCTGATATTGCATCGAACTCCATCTTCATTTCGTTTTTCATCCCGTTCCTCCTAATCCATAATTTCCACGATTTTATGTAAACCGGATATCATCAAGAGATGCCTAATCCGGTTATCCGCATGAATGGCAAACACCTTCCCCCCAAAACACGCGATTTTCTTATATCTGCCCAAAATAATGCCAATCCCGGAACTATCCATAAATTTCGTGTCCTCAAAGTCAAAAACCACATGATTGACCTGTTTTTGTACGATAAACTTGTCCGCATTTTCGCTTATGTACGATGACTTGTGATGGTCAATTTCTTCCGGCATCTTCACCATCAGATAATTGTCAATTACCCTGAAATTTTCACCCATGCATATCTCCTTTCCCTAAGCCAAATTAATAGTATACCCATTCTTTCCCTTCTTATACCCTCCGGCCATCGAAAGGTCTGCCAAGCGGCACTGCCGGGAAGACCTTTTGGCACCCGAATCCTAAAGGTCAAAAGAATCCTGCAAGCAGGATTCTCCGCCTGCGGCGGACCGCAGCAGCGATATACTCCACTTCCGCCGCAGTGCGATAATTACTTTTTACCATATGGAAAATTCGGAGAACTTTCCTAATATGGTCAAAAAGAGGACATATCCCTATGCCCTCTTTCGTGTCTACTCATACTTCTCCTATTTTTCGTTACGGATACCCTGTAAAAATATATCAGTTCCCACTGTTGTTCAATTCCGCCAGATAAGTCTCCGAATTGCTTGCCTTCAATGTGCCCGGGAACAGCTCTATTACCTTTGCATAAGTTTCCTTCGCTCTTTCCAGATTATTGGTTTCCTTATAGCAATTGGCCAAATAAAACAATGCATCCCCGTTCGTTTCATCATACTGGTATGCTTTTGCCAAATTCGGAAGCGCTGCCGCAAAATCCCCCTGCCGGTAGGATTGGTAGCCTTCGTCATAAGCGGTTTTGGACAGTTCCGGCCCTATCAGGCCAGTCAATGTGCCATGCAATGAAATAAATGCTTCCGATGCAGTATCCCCCAGCTCATCCATATTGATTTCATCCAGATAATTGGATACCCCGAGCAAATCGCCTTCGCTGGAAAGATATGCATTAGCAGCCTCAATCAGCTTATCCGAAGCCTGTATCGTACCGTCTGTGCCCACATAGCCTTCCACCTGTTCTTTCAAGCCGGTATTTTCCTCCGAAAGCGCCTTTACCTGCTGTTCCAGCTCGTTAATCGTAATTGTTTTTTCATCCGACTGGTTGCCGATGACCCGCAGTTCCTCATCCATAGCAACTTGCGCCATCTGTATTCTCGCAGGGAGGATAAGGAACCATGCCGCTGCCAAGCCGATTACAATACCAATCCCCATATTAAGAAGGACGGAAGCCCCTTTCCTTTCCTTTGCATTCACAGGCTGGATAATTGTCTCGTTCCCACTCTGATATTTAATGGCATCGGGGGATATCCCTTTCCTTTTAGCAGAAAGCTTTGCAGCACCCTCCTCCGGCATTACCATCTTCTCAACTTCTTTCAGATAACGCCTTGTAGTGGTATTATTCGAGTCTATCCGATTGCATTTATACAGTTCTTTCCTTGCCTTATCCCATTCGCCGGCCTCAATATACAATAATGCCAATAATTGATGCGCCCTTACAAATTTAGGATTCAGCGAAAGCACTTTCTTCAATTGGATTACAGCCAAATCCTGGCTATCCTGCCGGCAATATGCCAATGCCTGATTATATTTTTTAATCGTCTGGTTAATGGAATCCAATCTGGACTGATTGGTCTGAATCATATTAATATATATATCCGCTATATTTTTCTTTGGACGAAGATTCTTGCTAATCACCCATTCGCTAAGGGCAGCCACTACCTCCCCCATTTCAAAATATACGAGGCCAAGGAGATTCCTCGCTTTTATATTGCTTTTATTTAATTTCAAACTTTGCCGCAAACTGTTTACCGCACCGGTCAAATCCCTGACTTGGGCTTTTTCCAGACCATCGTTATAAAAACGGTTGGAAAGATGCATGATTTTTTTATAAATGCTTACATCCGCCCCACATGCCGTACAAAAATCATGCTCCGAAAGAGCGCAGCCACAATGATAACATAACATGCCGTTCCCCCTATTCTTCCAAGGAACTGTTTTCCTCACGCGCCGCAATCTCATCCTGCCTTACCGGCCGTTCGGTAAATGTTCTGTTCCCCATATCCTTAATCATTCCCACCAATATATCTGCCATATCCGTTAAATCCTGATTGTAAATTGCTTCTTCCGCATCTTCCACTTCCAAACTCGGATGGAATTTCTTCAACTCTTCTTCAAAATTAATCATTCGATTTCCTCCTCACCAATGCCTTCACTTCGCCTACAAAATAAAGCGAACCGGCAATATATATGAAATCTTTTTCTTTTTTCTTTGTAAGCATACCATTCAGCGCCTGTTCTACATCCGCCGCAAAGCTACACTTCATCCCGTCAAAATGCCGCAGCAGCATTTCCGGTTCTGCTCCCCTTATATTATGAATCCCCGCAACAGCAACTTCTGCAAATAACTTGCTGCCTTTTAGGATACTTATCATTTCCCCATAATTTTTATCATTGACCGCAGAGAACAACAGATAGCGCTTGCCAATGCAGCCGTCTTCTTCCACGGAACGGGTAAATGCACGGATACCGTCCTCGTTATGGGCGCCATCTACATATACCCCGGGAAGAATCTCCTCCATTCTTCCTTCCCAGAAAGTCTCTCTCAACCCCTCCTCTATCTGTTTGCCTGTCATATGCTGCCCTTCCGGTATCTGTTCCATACACCGGACAGCAATTGCTGCATTTTCTGCCTGATAGAGGGCCCCTGTTGCCAATTTCAGCCTAATATAACCATAATACAGAGAATGCATGGAAAAATCAATGCTTTTATTTGTTAATTTACTATAAAAGAAGTCGTCTTCCCCTACTCCAATTGCCTGATTTCCAAGTATTTGCGCCCTTTCTTCTATCACTGCAGACGCACCGTTTCTTTTATCGCAGAAAACGACGGGAACCCCCGGTTTTAAAATCCCCGCCTTCTCACCTGCAATCTCCTCCACCGTATACCCCAGATATTCCATATGGTCCAGGCTGATGGACGTTATTGCTGTAAGAATGGGGGTTTGTACCGCATTGGTAGCATCCTTCCTTCCTCCCAGCCCTGTTTCCAATAGGATATATTCCGTTTTTTCTTCACGGAATATGACCATTCCCATTAAAAATAATAGCTCGAAAAAAGTAGGATGATATTCCGGTTTCCCGGCCAACGCCCGCATCTTATCCAGCCGTTCCATCACATAACAAAAGCCCCACAGGAACCTTTCCTCCGTAACCAATATCTTACCTATCCGGAACCTTTCCCTCATTTCTACCAAGTGGGGAGAGGTAAACATTCCTATACAATAGCCCCCCTTTTGTAAAAGGGAACACAAGTAGGCACAAACGGAGCCTTTTCCGTTTGTGCCTGCTACATGGATTATTTTTTTCCCCTTTTCCGGCGAACCGAGTACCTTTAAAAAGAGCCGGGTATCCTCCAAATCATTTTTTGTGGTGAATTTCGGCAATTCTAAAATATAACGCTCCGCCTCCTTATAAGAATCCGCCCACATGGCATTTACCCTCTCAACTGCCTTAAACGAAGCTGTACCTGTTCCATCATCTGCGTATACTTTCCTAATTTTTCTTTTTCCTGTGCAATTTTCGCTTCCGGCGCTTTGGAAATGAATTTCTCATTGTTCAACATTCCGTTCACTCTTGCAAGTTCCCCTTGCAAACGCTCTTCCTCTTTTTCCAAGCGGCATATTTCTTTTGCAATGTCTACCAGCTCCGCAAATGGAATATATAGCGTAGCCCCCGGAATCACTACGGAAACTGCGTCTTCTTCAATACCTTGTTTATCCCTTTGAAGCGCTACTTCGGAAGCATAGGCCAAAGAAGCGAAGAACAGCTTTCCTTCTTCAAAAGATGCAAGAATCCCTTCATTTTCACTTACCACATATACCTTTGCCTTCCGGCTTGGTGCAACATTCATCTGCGTCCGCACATTACGGATTCCTCTTACCGCCTCTTTTATCGTTTCGATGTCCTTTTCTTCTTTCGAGAAATCCCACTCATCCCGATATGACGGCCACGTGGAAATCATAATGGATTCTTCTTCCGGCTGCAAAGAGCAGTAGATTTCTTCCGTCAAAAACGGCATATAAGGGTGCAACAACTTTAACGCCTGGCTTAACACCGTTTTCAATGTCCAAAGAGCCGCATTCTGGCTGGACTTGTCATCGGAATTATAAAGCCTGGGCTTTACCATTTCGATATACCAGTCGCAGAACTCATCCCATACAAAATCATATACTTTCTGTACGGCTATTCCCAGTTCATAATGCTCCATGTTATCGGTAACGTCTTTTATCAACCGGTTTAATTTGGACAAAATCCACCTGTCTGCAGGTTCCATCCTGTCTTTTGCCGTTTCGTCCAAATCCTTCCCTTCCATATTCATCAGAATAAAGCGGGAAGCATTCCATACCTTATTGGCAAAGTTCCTGCTTGCCTCCACTTTTTCATAAGAAAAACGCATATCATTGCCCGGCGCATTTCCTGTCATCAAAGTCAGCCGCAATGCATCCGCACCGTATTTATCGATTACTTCCAGCGGGTCTATGCCGTTTCCAAGGGATTTGCTCATTTTCCTCCCCTGGGAATCCCTCACAAGCCCATGAAACAATACCGTATGGAAAGGTTTTCCCCCCATCTGCTCGTAGCCAGAGAAAATCATGCGGATAACCCAGAAGAAAATAATATCATATCCCGTCACCAGCACATCCGTAGGATAAAAATAGTCTAATTCTTCCGTTTTCTCCGGCCAACCTAACGTAGAAAAAGGCCAAAGGGCAGAAGAAAACCAGGTGTCTAAAGTATCCGGGTCCTGGGTAAAATGTTCCCCTCCGCATTTACCGCAGGTCTTAGGCATTTCCTTCGCCACTACCACCTCTTTGCACTTATCGCAATAATAAGCCGGAATCCTATGCCCCCACCAAAGCTGGCGGCTGATACACCAGTCGCGGATATTGTCTGTCCAGTTAAAATATATTTTTTCCATGCGTTCCGGAACCAGCCGGACTTCCCCGTCCTTTACCGCTTTTACCGCAGGGCGGATTAATTCATCCATTTTAACAAACCATTGTTTCTTAATTAAAGGCTCAATCGTAGTCTTACAGCGGTCATGAGTGCCTACATTATGGGAATAATCTTCTATTTTTACAAGCCGCCCCATTTCTTCCAGCTCTTTTACAATAGCAGCCCTCGCCTCATAGCGGTCCATCCCCTGGAATTTTCCGCCGTTTGCATTAATCGTGGCATCATCGTTCATAATATTGATTTCCGGCAATTGATGCCGTTTTCCAACCTCAAAGTCGTTGGGGTCATGGGCCGGAGTAATTTTTACTACACCGGTACCAAATTCCATATCTACATAGGAATCCGCTACAATCGGAATCTCCCTGTCAACAAAAGGAAGCAATACTTTTCTGCCGATAAGGTGCCGATACCTCTCATCTTCCGGATTTACTGCAACAGCCGTATCCCCCAGCATCGTTTCCGGACGGGTCGTTGCAAACTCTAAAAACTCCGTGTCGCTTGGCTGCCCGTTTTCACCCAGCAAAGGGTATTTTATATGCCAGAAATGGCCTGCCTGCTCTTCATATTCCACTTCCGCATCGGAAATTGAGGTATTGCATACCGGGCACCAATTGATAATCCTGCTCCCTTTATAAATCCAGCCCTTCTCGTGCATTTTGCAAAACACTTCCGTAACCGCCTTATTGCATCCCTCATCCATTGTAAAACGCTCTCTATCCCAGTCGCAGGAAGAACCCATTTTTTTCAACTGTCCGATAATCCTTCCGCCATATTCCTTCTTCCATTCCCATGCCCTTTCCAGAAAGCCTTCTCTCCCCAAATCCTCTTTGCTTGTTCCTTCCTCTTTCAGCTTTTCAATAATCTTAACCTCGGTAGCTATGGATGCATGGTCCGTTCCAGGCTGCCAAAGGGCATTGTATCCCTGCATCCTTTTAAAACGGATTAAAATATCCTGCATGGTATTATCCAAAGCATGCCCCATATGCAGTTGACCCGTAATATTTGGAGGCGGAATCACAATCGTAAAGGGTTTCCTGCTTCTGTCCACCTCCGCATGGAAATATTTTTTATCCATCCATTTCTGGTATAACCTATCCTCCATTCCCTTAGGGTCATAAGTCTTTGCTAATTCTTTTGCCATAACGCCTCTCCTTCTTTCCTTATGTTGTTTTTATCCGCTTCATAACCGTCAATAGGCTCCGCCTGCATCCGGTTTTGCCCTCTAGCCTTTAGATTCCCGTGCCCAATCGCGGAAACCCATCCATATCATAGCGGACAGGAACAATGCCCTTAAATTCCCATAAACCCTCGTAAATTCCCTTTATAATTAGGAATGCGCAGACCACAAATCTGCCGGGTATTCTGACAAGCAATTTCTGAAAAACAAAATCTGAAAACGCCCTTTGCCGATATCATTATCAGCAAAGGGCGTTATATACGCGGTACCACCTTTATTTTCACTCAACAGTCCCATCAGACCTAATCCTATAACGTGGATAAATCGTGGAAACCTACTTGCCTAGCTAAAATCCTTCATGCTAAGTTTCAGCCTCCCGGCTCCAAAGCTACCTTCCGCATGCCTTCCTTCAAACAACCTTTCAGCCAATGGGTCATTCTCTCTTTTAAGGGGTTATGCGTACTCCTCTTTTTCTTCACCATTCTTATATTTATGTTTTAATATAATCGACAAATAATATTTTGTCAAGAAAATTTTTTCCATCAAAGAACAATTCCCAGAATTGATTTCCCCTTGAAAGTTGAACCCATTCCCTTGTATTCCATATTTCCAAATGATATGATAAGAAATAGGAAATTTTTTTATTTATATCATTTTCTTATGGGAAAGGAAAATCTATGAAAAAAACAATTATATGCTTCGGCGACTCCAACACGCATGGATATTGCTCTGAAACAGGGGGAAGATTTGACGATACACAAAGATATCCCTGCCTTTTGGAAAAATATCTGGGAAACGGTTATATTGTCCGTGAAGAAGGTTTGAGTGGACGCACTACTGTCTTTGAGGATCCACTTTTTGAAGGTTTGAGCGGGCTTTCCGCTATCTTTGGCTGTTTAATGAGCCACGAACCGGTAGATTTATTGATTATCATGTTAGGAACTAACGATACGAAAGAAAGATTTGGCTGCAATGCAGAAAACATTGCAAAAGGACTGGAGCGTCTTACAAAAAAAGCGCAGTCTGTTACCGATGCATGGCGGAATAATAAGCCCAATATTCTTCTTGTTGCCCCTGCCCCTATTGAGGAAGGTTATGCATCAACTTTTGTGGTCAATGAAATGGGGAATGGCTGTGTGGAAAAATCCCGCCAGTTGGCCTTTTATTACGAGAGAACTGCTAACTTGACCCATTGCCATTTTATGGATGCCGGCAAGATTCCCGGTATTCGCATGCATCCAAATGACTATATGCACCTAACTGAAGAAAGCCATGACCTATTGGCGAAGGCTTTAGCAGAACGGATACCATTACTTCTGGCACCATAAGCCATTTATAAAATGCTTAAAGCGGCATTGTAATATTTTCCCCCTTGTTTGGAAAATTTGCAGCCCAGGCTGCATCCGCAGTAATATAAGAATCCATATAAGGCAGATAAGCTGCAAGGATTTCCTTCCCTTATCTGCCTTTCATATTTTCCGATAAAGCATCTTCAAATATGGGATAGCCTAACAGATAAGCAGCCACCCTCCCACTCCAAACAATAAACTTCCCCATAAACAGATTCTTCCCCTGATATTCAAAAATTGCCCACTATAATCCCACCAGCACACTCCCCATAACCTTTCCAGAAAGTAGCCCGATACGTATTCCAACAAGGAGCAAATCAGCATAGACATAAAAAAAGTTCCTACCGGTCTACACTCCCATCTTTTTAAAAGGAAAGCAAGCAATTGGAAAATGTTCAATATACTTCAAGTTTCACACAACAGGAGTATTTTCCCGAAAGAGGAAAAAAAGTGTCTTCGATACTTCATCAATTTATGTCCTTCTGGCGAAGGACTTTTCTATATGGTAAAATAAAGGAACTGCCGTAATACGACAGTTCCTTCTGTGGGATTTCAGTTCCTTAACCACGCATGTTGAAATTCTGTAAAATCACAAATACAATGCGTGGCTCCTGCTCGAATCAATTCAGGATGGATAGGATTGCTTCCAATACCTATAACTTTTCCTGCACCATTCTCTTTTGCATAGCGTATAGCGCCTATGCTGTCTTCGATCACAATACATTCAGAAAATGCTGTTCCCAATCTTCTGGCAGCTTCCAGATGCATTTCCCCCTTGTTTACATATACCCCATCATCATAAACACACATTTCACGGTCAAACCATCGTTCCAAATGAAATGTACGGAAGTAAAAATCTACATTGTCTATAATGGAGGCAGTAGCTAATGCATAAGGGATTTTCTGCTCCTTCAGTTCCGAAAATAATTCCTCGGCCCCTGCTACCAGATGTACCTTCTCAAGATTCTTGCTACAGATATCCCGATAATAAGATTCTTTACGGACAGACACTTCTTTTCTTTCTTCTTTTGTCAAACCAGGAGCAATTTTGGAAATTAATCCACCATTATGCTGCCCGCAGAAAAGCGAGGGATCCAACTCCTGATTGTCCTCATTACAAAGCTCTTTATAAATCTTTGACCATGCTTCCAAATGGAAGCATGTGTCAAAGAAAAGAGTACCATTGAAATCAAATATAACTGCTTTCATCATCTTTTATTAGAAGATCCCGACAAGCGCTCCCAGAAGACCAACTACCAACAGCAAACCGATACAAGCAACCGGTTTCCAGCCTTTTTTCTTAATCAGGAAGAAAAGACCAAGAGTAATCGTCAACGGAATCAATTTCGGAAGTACGCCGTCCAAAATGCTCTGGATAACGATAGGGCTTTCACCATTAGGAATTTCCAATGCGATTGTTGTTCCACCGTAGTTAGATGTTAAAGCACCAACGATGAATACACCAAGCATAGAAGCCGCACGTGTAAATTCTTTTGCATTAGCTGTCAATAACTCAATCGCTTTTGATCCCAGTTTATAAGACCAATTCATTAACCAGAAACGTACCCCAAACTGTACAACGTTGAAAATCAACAGGAACAGGATAGGCCCAGCGAGGGAACCATTGATTGCCATATTTGAAGTAATACCTGCGGTAATCGGTACAAGAGTGAACCAGAAAATAGCGTCACCGATACCTCCAAGAGGACCCATTGCAGCCACACGTACCGCACGGATAGTATTGATATCTGCCTTCTGTTGTTCCAAAGACAATACAATACCCATTACGAAAGTTACAAGGAACGGATGCGTATTGAAGAACTCAAGGTTGTGCTGCATAGAAGTTTCAAGGTCTTCCTTGTCATCTGCATGGATTTTCTCAAGTCCGGGAAGAATGCCGTATAACCATCCAGCAGCCTGCATTCTTTCATAGTTGAAGGATGCCTGCAAGTTCAAAGAACGCCATACCATCTTATTCAGGGTCTTTTTATCCAACGGTTTAGCCGGTGTTAAATTATTATACTGTGTTTTATTAGATGCCATCTTCGTCACCTCCATTTGCGCTTCCTGCATTCTGCTTAATTGCAACGCGTGTCTGGAAGTCGTTCAGAGCGATTGCAACACCAACAAATGCGATAAGGATTAGAGCGGAACCGGACAGTTCCGGGATGAATCCGATAATTGTTGCGAGTGCGAAACCTACAAAGTAAATACCCCACAGGTCATTGGAAAGCATGATACGAAGCAGGATAGCAAAACCAACGAAACGCATCATTCCGCCTGCTGCTCCAAGGCCGTTCATAATCCATGCGAAATCCTGAGACAGTTTGTCCAGAGTATTTCCCAGTGCGCTTCCGCCGATAAGGCCGGCAATACAAACGATTGCAAACAAAAGACCAAGTGCGCCCATTGCCAAATAGTTCAAACGAACGATACCTTTTGTATCACCTTTCTCTGCCATATTATCCGCTACGGACATAATCGGAGACATTACGGTGAACAGCAAAGTAACCATGTACTGGCCAATCAATGCGAAAGGCACTGCGAGACCAACTGCTGCCGTCGTATCAAGTCCGGAAGAAATCGCAAATACGGTTGCCATAATTCCACCGATAACCGCATTCGGAGGCTGCGCTCCGCCGACAGGCATGTTACCGATTGTCATTAACTGATATGTACCGCCTACTACCAAACCGGTAGGCAAATCGCCAAGGATAGCTCCTACAACTGCACCCGTAACGATAGGCTGGTACAGAGATTCTAATAAGTCGAACTGGTCGATGGCCACGATGAATGCCCATACGCCAACCAGAATAATCTGAATTGCATTAAATTCCATGATTTATACAATCTCCTTTCCCATAAAAATTGATAAAGTTACTTATTTGAACAATTTTTCAATGTTCTCCGTGCCCTCTGTCGGAACCCTTCTGATTTCAAGTTCCACACCGAGTTCACGTAATTTTGCAAAAGCAGCTACATCGCTGTCATCTACGGCTACAGAGCCTGCAACCTGACGCTTTCCTTCTGCCATATGCATATTACCGATATTCACTTTTTTAATCGGCACACCGCCTTCCACAAGTGCCAAAACATCTTGCGGCGTCTCACACACGATAAAAATCATCTGCTTATCAGATGCCTTATGAATGGTAGAAATGGTTTTTTCCAAAGTCCAGTAACGCATTGCTGCATAACTGGGAGCCGCCATATCCATCAGGCCTTGACGGAGCTTGTCGCCTGCCACCTTGTCGTTAGCAACCAAAATAAGGTTTGCACCGATACTTCCACACCATTGGGTCGCCACCTGACCATGAACCAAACGATTGTCTATTCGTGTCAAAACAATATTGGGCATAATTCTCCCTCCTTAAACTATGATTCTTTTCTGAAAATCCCATTCAGATTGATTTATTATAAAGCTTTTTACCTGGTAAGTCTTTGTAACTTTCAACAGTTTATTTGTTCTTTTCGTTTTTTTTATATTATTTTAATTATTTTTTCCTTTTTGACCATAGATTTGATTGCTTTTAGTTATATTTTATCCATATTGCATAATAATTTTCAATAACAAATAATTCCCGGCAAGCTTTTCTTAAATCCTATAGCCAGTCTAAATACGTCTTTTTCTCATTCTTTTGAAGATTTTATAGACATTTTCTGTAAAAAAATATATACTATTTTTGTTATGGAGGTTATTTATGCAATTAAAAACATCTAGCACAGAGTTTGAAAAATACGGCGCCGTCTATGATCAGCCTTTGGATTTGGAACAATGTGGCATGATTAGCCGAAACTGGCATTTAATTGCCAAACGCTATGTCAGCCAGCTCTACCGCTTTGACTGCGAAGTTTACCTTGAAATGCAGGAAGGCATGGCAGCCCTTTTGGTCGGCGAAGTTCCACAGGCAGACGAATTAACGGCATTTGCCGTCCATCGGCTGGTAAAAATCAAACCTGGCATTTATTTTTCTCTTGTAGCCGTTACATCCAATATTACATGTAAGCTGATTACTGTCGCATCCTACTTATCTATCGTGGAGGCCCTTTCTCCTCCTTACCTATTTGAACGGATTCTCCCCCGTATCCGGATTAGCGAGATACTCGGATATTATTATTCTATCCGCAACGCCGGATATCAATTCGGAGGCGAAAAACATTCTTACTTTGAACTCACTTACGTGGACAGGGGCTGCATGATTTCTGAAATCGACGGAAAAATCTTTCATCTGAAGGAACGCGAGTTAATCATTTACGGGCCCGGGCAATTCCATACGCAACAGATTCCCGACGGCTGTTCCTGTTCTTATGTAACGATTATTTTTGATATGGAAACCATTATTTACGATGTAGAGAGTACGCATTATGAGCTTCTGTTAAACAAAGTATTCGGCTACGACAAAAAAATACATACATTAATTAAAACTTTTGTAATGGAAAGCACCTCTCAGATTCCTTATATGAACAGTTTGATGTTATGCCTGCTTCAGGAAACGATTATCCGCCTTCTCCAATCCGAATTTATCGGCAAAAAGAGTGAGCGTTCCGTTACCGATGCAAGGCAGCACTATCAGGACGAACTTCTGGAAAAAATTCTCGCCTATATTGACGAAACAATTTATGAACCCATTACTATCGCAGAAATCTGCCAGAAATTCTCCCTCTCCCGGTCTTCCTTACAAATTTTGTTTAAAGAAAGCCTAAACCAGCCACCAAAAAAATATATCAATGAGCTAAAGCTGGAAACAAGCCGGCAGATGATATGTGAAGGTAAATATACAATCAGTGAAATCGCCCTTATGTTGGGATTTAACTCCATCCACTACTTTTCTAGGGCCTTTACCCAGAAATTTGGTATGGCACCCAGCGAATATTCCAAGATGCTTTATAAACTATAGCATAATCGAGTAGAGAAGATTCATCTTCCCCTACTCGCTGCGCCCCCCCGTACACAACATAGCGGCATATATCCTCTGCACGGGGCACTCATAAAAAAGTGTCTTCGACACTTCATGAAGAACCTTCGGTTCTTCCTCAATTTACGTCCTTCTGGCGAAGGATCTTCCTATATGGTAAAAAATAAATCCGCAGAGAAATGGTATTTTCCCATCTCTTTGCGGATTTTTCTCTTTCACTGCTTTTGCAGGCGCTTTCATTTACTTCATTTATTCCATTTGTTTTATTCGTTTTGTTTACCCAACATCCATGTAATCAAAAGCAGCTGCCTCTTACTTTCAGCATCCGAAATCTGTATGGGCTGTCAAGCAAGATATTTTATTACTTATTAACTTATTTCTCCTTGGAATCAATCAGGGCTTGAATTGCAAACCGGGAAATCTGGATGACTGTGCTTTTTGCCACCTCCACATTTACAGTTTCCTCTTCTATGCCTACAACTCTTCCATAAATCCCTCCGGCAAACATAACTTTACTTCCAATTTTCAGTTCCGTATGGACTTCTCCCAAAGCTTCCCTGCGTTTACGCACATTTTTCGCAGAGATAAATGCAAGAATCAATCCGATGATTCCCATAATGACTGCCAAAGTCACACAAGTCCAGACAACTACTTCCCAGTTAATACCCATAATTCTTCTCCCAGCGCCCCAGACGGATGTTCCATTACACCCTATTGAGGCCAATCATATCTAATATATTCTTTCGCTCTTAAATCCCGTCCTCTTCCGCATTGTCTTCATGAGCCGTAAGTTCAAAACGGACAATGTAATCCTTTCCCGTCTCAATGAGGGATTGTGCCAAATCAAGCGGGGAATCAAATGCCGCCATCGCCATAGACCCCTCAATCAGCATCGGCAGATTGGAACCTGCAAGGACTTCTATCGCCTGATCCGGACGGGCTACTTTGCACTCTACCGCACTCTTGAAAGGAGAGCCTCCTGCCAAATCCGAAAGTACCAATACACCGTCGCAATTCTTTAGTTCGTCTAAAGCTTTGTTCAGGTTCTCCGTCAATGTATCCGTAGAATGATTTTCTTCAAAATCCACATAAACAATATTTTCCGTATTGCCTGTAATCAGCCTCAGGCTGGAACCAAGCCCTGTTGCAAAATGTCCGTGACCGGTAATCAATAAACCTACCATGATGGTATCCTCCTATTTTAATGTATATGGATATAAAGTTACACCCTTCACTACCCGATTCACCTCTCCGGTAGGACATGGGTTATCCGGTGTAATCCCTAAAGACAAAGACTTCATCACTGCGAGGGTCTGGGCAAATACAATATAAGCAAATCCAAGCAGTACATTTTCCATCGGCTCACCGATATTAATCCTTACCGTATAGTCTACCAGATTTTCTGCCTCTTCACAAGGTGTATTCATCACTACTGCAATGCGGTTTTTCTTCCTCTGAGGGCTCATCTCTTTAATTAAGTCCAGCTCATATTTGCGGCGGTACGGGTCATCGCTTAAATATACAACAGTCAGTGTCCTGTCATCAATAATGGATTTTGGCCCATGACGGAACCCGAGAGGGGAATCATACATCGTAGCTACTTGCCCTGCCGTCAGCTCCAGCATCTTTAATGCGGATTCCTGAGAAACGCCTTTGAGCGCCACATTTCCAAGGTATACAATACGGTTAAAATCAAACTCGTCCGCTATTTTTTGTGCTGATTTATATCCATTCTCCAAAAAGCCTGTTGCCGCTGCGCAGATTTTATCAATATTAGCCGTAATCTCTTCCAGATTGTCCAAGTTAAATGCCAGATAAGTTGCCATATACATATTGGAAAAACTGGACGTCATGGCAAAGGACTGGTCATGGGTCTCCGGTGTCAGATTCAATGCAAAGCAATTGTCCCTTCCTTCTGCCATTTTGGAAAGGCTCCCTTCATGATTGCATGTCACAAAAAGATGGTACAAATTCTGGCATACAACCTCTGCCGCTTCCACTGCCCCTATGGACTCCGGTGAATTGCCGGAACGCCCAAAACTTACGAGAATCGTCGGCTTTGTCCGGGATAGGAAGTCTTCCGGGGAAGGCACGATATCCGTGGTTGCATATGATTTCACTTTATAGCCATATTTTCCGTTCAACGCCTGATATAAAGAATTTCCTACAAATTCGCTTGTTCCTGCCCCCGTCAATACAATGTCAAAATCCTCTGCTTTCAGTACCTGATCCAAAAATGCCTGAAGCTCTTCCTTACAGCCTGCAATCTGTGCGCAGGTTTTCTTCCATGTGGAAGGCTGCTGGTTGATTTCAGTAATGGTGAACACAGAGGAGGTTTCTTTCATCTTTTCCGGGGAAATGTCAAAAATATTCATTTTTTTGTCCTCCTTTATTGATTTCTCCTGGCGCGATAATGCAATGCGCCGAAAAACTTTCCTATCAGTTTTTCGCGCATTGTCCATCGGCACGTTATATTGTATCCTGATTATACCGCAGAAAATTCACAAAAAACAATATAGCTACTAAAACTGATAATGAATCACTTAAAAAATACAACTTTATCTGCTTATTCGGTGCTATAATGAGATATAATAATAGAATATCATTTAATTTTCAGACAGGAGGTTTGTTTTCATGCTGATTCAAAGTAAAAAAATATGGATTGCAGATCAGTTTATGGCTGCCGAACTCGATATCCGGGATGGCAAAATCGTGGACGTCCTTACTTATGGCAGCCGGTCGGCCGATGTGGATTACGAAGATTTACGCATTGTGCCCGGTTTTCTGGATATCCACTGTCATGGAGCCTATGGCTTTGACACGAACGACGCCAATGAAGAAGGTTTGCGGAACTGGACAAAACATGTGGTGGATGAAGGCGTAACCGGCCTCCTTGCCACTACCATCACGCAAAGCGAGGAAGTTCTGACTAAAGCCGTTGCCAATGTGGCAAAAGTTATGGAAGACGGGTACGAAGGCGCAGAGATTCTTGGCATTCATTTTGAAGGTCCCTATTTGGACATGGTCTACAAGGGCGCCCAGCCGGAGCAGCACATTGTTAAGCCTACCATTGAACAATTCAAGCGTTACCAGGAAGCTGCCAAAGGAAATATCCGGTATATTACTATGGCTACCGAAACGGACGATGATTTCGCCCTAACCCACTATCTGACAGAGCATGGCGTAACGGTCAGCATCGGGCATTCCGCCGCTACTTATGAGCAGGCTGCTATGGCTTTTGCCCACGGTGCCCGCTCTATGACCCATGTATACAACGGTATGACCCCTTTTAACCATCGTGCCAACGGCCTGGTCGGCGCTGCTTACCGTTTCCGCACTATGTACGGTGAAATTATATGCGACGGCAACCATTCTACTACGGCTGCCCTGAATAACTATTTCATGTCCAAGGGTCCGGATTATTCCATTATGATATCCGATGCCCTGATGGCCAAAGGCTCCCCTGCAGGAACCCGTTATATCTTTGGCGGCAATGAAATCGAAATCTATCCGGACGGAAGTGCACATCTGACTTCTACCGGCGGCCTGGCTGGCTCTACTTTGCGGCTGAACGAAGGGCTGCGGATTCTCGTGGAAGAGGCTTTGGTTCCTTTTAACTATGCCATCAATTCCTGCACCATTAATCCGGCACGCTGCATTGGCATAGATAACCGGAAAGGTTTGATTGGTGTCGGCATGGATGCCGATTTGGTTGTCCTTGAACATAACTATCAGGTTCGGCAGACGTATTGCATGGGAAAGGCACAATTACCTTAATTTAAAAATTTTTAGATTGAGTTTTCAACTGACCAAAAATTCACTACTCATAGAAAAGGAGAAATGGAACGATGAAACATCCCATCCAGGAAATGATGGAACAGCGCAGGGAGGGAAAAAACTGCGGTATCCCTTCTTATTGTACTGCTAACCCTCTGGCGCTTGAAATAATCTTGAAACGTGCAAAGCTGCTTCATACCCCGGTATTGATTGAAGCAACGGCCAATCAGGTAAATCAATACGGAGGCTATACAGGAATGCTTCCGAAAGATTTTTATGATATGATACAGAAAATGGCTGATGAAATCGGTGTTCCAAAAGAGCTGATTATCTTAGGCGGCGACCATCTGGGTCCTTTGACTTGGCAAAACCTTCCCGAAAAAGAGGCTATGGAAAAATCCGTAGAGCTGGTGTACCAATACGCCAAAGCAGGGTTTACCAAAATCCATCTGGATACCAGCATGAAGGTAGCCGATGACCCGGAAGGCCTTTTATCTACCGAAACAATTGCCCGCCGCGGCGCCGAACTATATAAAGCTTCTATCAAAGGTTATGAAGAACTGAAATCGGAAAACCCCGATGCCGTACGCCCTGTTTTTATCATTGGAAGCGAAGTTCCGATTCCGGGCGGCGCACAGGAAGCGGAAGACAGTCTGGCGGTTACCAGCCCGGCCGCTTTTCAAGATACGGTGGCTACTTATAAACGCATTTTTGAAGAATCCGGTGTAGGGGAAGGCTGGAAAGATGTGGTCGCTGTCGTTGTCCAGCCCGGCGTAGAATTTGGCGATGACCAGGTCTTTCTTTATAATCATGATGCGGCAACAGAACTTTGCTCCGCATTGAAGGAATATCCGGAAGTTTGCTTTGAAGGCCATTCCACCGATTATCAAAGCGCCGAATGCTTAAAGAACATGGTCCAGGATGGTATCGCAATCTTAAAAGTAGGTCCTGCCTTAACTTATGGGCTCCGGGAAGCACTTTTCGCCCTCAGTTTTATGGAAAAAGAACTGGTTCCGGAAGAAAAACGGGCTAATTTCATCGAAACTTTGGAAGAAGTTATGCTGGCACAGCCTGCCAACTGGCAGAAACACTATCATGGGGATGACAAGCAGCTCGCCTTAGCAAGGAAATACAGTTTTTCCGACCGCGCCCGCTATTATATCGGCCAGCCGGAAGTAACGGCTGCTATCAGCAAATTATTTACAAATTTAAAGGAATACCCGATTCCTATGAATATGCTGCACCAATATATGCCGGTCACTTATGCAAAAGTACGCGATGGCATCCTTCCTTTAGACCCGAAGGAACTGGCTTTAGATGGCGTCACCAATTTTATGCTGGATTATGAATATGCGATAACGCTATAAGGTATATTTTTAAGGGGTACAAATTTTAGTGCTTATAGGATTATTACTTAAAAGACTATTTTTTAAAAAGCTACTGCTTAAGAAACTATTGCTTAAAAGACTGTTGCTTAAGGGGAAATTAAATTGTATAGCGGACTATCACAAAATGGGAAATTGCCAGGCAATTTCCCATTTTTTTAATTCGGTTCTCAAAAGGGCTATCTGACATTGCAGGCAGACCTGAACCCTCTGAGCCCACTATGCCCACTGAACCCTCTGAACCCTATCATGTAATTATAAACTATTTCAGGTTCCTGCTATTATAGGTACGGATTTACATGTCAATAGCCGTTCTGGTATCTACCTTAACCTTTCCATACGCTATATTTCTACCGCGTATTTTCCAGCTATTTGATTCCGTCCTGTAATCACTCTCCCCATATCCACTTCTAAACCGTAAATCATCTCTTTTCCAGGCATCAATCCCCTGGGAAAAGTATCCCTGCCTTTTTTCTTGCATTTTCCAGGACTTCAATTACATCCACCATAACGTCAAGCCCCCGGTAAATCGTATCGTAGTCATCCTTTAAAAGCAACTGGGCAAGATTCTGCACCTCATAAAACCACGGGTTGGGCTGATCTTGCAAATTGAGGCTTTCCTCCGAGTTCTTTGTAACCACCTGGACTTCCGTTACCCTGTTGCTCCCGCCTTTTACATAAATATAGCCCTTTTCCCCTTCAATCTGGAAAAAGTTTACTCCCCATGTATCTTTCGCCCCCGCTGCTTCGCTCACGAAACCTTCATATTGCAGTAGCAAAATACCTGAAGTATCCGCCAATTCCCCATACCGGTTCGGGAAATAAACCGCATCCTTAGGTTTTCCAAATAATGCCACATTTAGGTATACGTTATAAAAATTAATATCCATCAGGCAGCCGCCGGCATACTGGGTATTAAAAACATTGGGCACTTCCCCCTTCAGCACCTGGTCATAGCGGCTGGAATACTGGCTAAAATTCCCAAGTACAAGCTTCACCTTTCCTACTTTAGGCAATTCCCTTTTCACCACCTCAAAATTGGGTAAAAATGCTGTTGGTACCGCATCCACCAGAAACAAATGCTTTTCCTTTGCAAGCGCCACCAATTCCCTCGCCTGCTCTGCCTTTGTGCAAAAAGGCTTCTCACATATTACATGCTTTCCCGCCAACAGCGCCTTTTTCGTCTGCTCATAATGCAGGAGATTAGGGCTTGCCACATAAACGGTATTCACTTCTTCATCTTTCATAAATTCATCCAAATCCGTATATACTTTACCTGCGCCGTATTCTTCTGCCAATGGGCGCCCCTTTTCCTCACTTCTTGAATATACTGCCGCCAACCGGATTCCGTCCGTAATTTTTACATTATCCAGTATGGAATGCACAATAGCACCCGAACCAATCGTTCCCAACCTGATTTCTTCCATTTTTACCTCTTTTCTGCGCTGCTTTTTTGCGCAACAAAAGTTTGCGGCAAGCAGCGCGCAGACACAAACTTGAAATTGAAAATTTCTAATTCTCAATCTTATTTACTTGCCCTTCCTTCGTGTACAAGTCCAGACAGTTGCAAAAAACAATCCGTTTATTGTATATTCTGCTAATTTTTATACAATAATTTATTCCTATTATAACTGCATTTTCTCCCTATTACAACTCCCCAATCGAACAGAGAGGAGCCATCTTCCCGTCAGCTTCTGCTGACATATTTCCTCTGGGTGCCCGTGTGCAATCGATCAGGGAAGAGTTTCTCCCTACTCGCCGCGCGGAGCGCACGTTGCGTAAGCAACAATTTCATCTGTGCGCTCCTGCGCATAAAAAAGTGTCTTCGACACTTCATAATCTATGTCCTTCTGGCGAAGGACTTTCCTATAAGGTAAAAAAGAATCCTGCTTGCAGGATTCTCCGCCTGCGGCGGGTCGCGGCAGCAACATGCTTCTCCTCCTCCGCAGTGCGATAATTGCTTTTTGCCATATGGGAAATTCGGAGAACTTTCCTATATAGTAAAAAAAGCAAAGCCCTTTCGGCTCTGCCTTTTTTCATTCATATAAGGATAGTCTATAAAGTGCAACATCCATCTTCTATTCCATTAATGCCATTACTCCGAATTTGTCGGCCTCAATAGTTACCGTGGTCGGGTCACTGTCCAAATCTTCCAACAATTGAAGCCCTCCATTTTCCCCCATCATACCTATTGTATACACTTTGCCTTTTATCCTATATTGGCTGGGAAGACCTATGACAATACGGATTTTAGCCGATGTATGGCTTAATTTCTCCACTTTCCCTTCCTGGCTGATTGCATACATGTCCACATGGATTGCTGTGCGGACATTCTTCCCGTTTTGCACTGCCGCTTGCTCCAACACTTTTTATACGCCGGTATTTTGGGCATCGCATATATAAAACCTTATATTTTTGCCGGCAGTATCTATACCAGCCGCGCTTTCCACCTGTTCCTTCGGGGTCAGGATGGCCACACCGGAAACATTTGCCGTCTGATAAACCTCTCCTACCGTGGAAACCAGTTTTTCTCCGTTCGCCGATATTACTTCGTCCGTCCTTACCTCTATCGAAAGCTGCTGGCTGCCGCCTTGTTTTACCGGCTCAGAACCGGAATCGCTTCCCTGATTGTCCTGGCTATTGCCTCCGATTTTTACAGTCACTGTTAAAATTTCAGGATTTCCTCCGCTGCCGGATACCGGGAAAATTTCATTTGTGGTCTTATCCTCTACATAATATAACCATTCGCCGCATGTCATTTCAATTGTAAGCTCTTCCGCTTTTTCTTCTTCATCCACTACCAGATAACGGGTATTAGCATAATCTTCCCTATCCTCTATCCGTGTTCCCGGACATGTATTTCCCGATACCGTACAGTCGGCAATGCCAAGAGCCCACCATCTGTCATAGTCATTATACAATACATACTTGCCCTCATCATACACCATTTCATAGTTCATCCTAATCGGCATTTCTTCGCCGGGGTTTATATTGCTTTTATCCGCCTTTAATGACCTCTTAAGTGAAAAGCTGTCCGTTTTATCATCTTTCCCGTTATCTCCTTTTGGCGCCACCTTTAATCTTTGGGAACGCAATTCGCCCCTATCGTCGCCTGTCACCCGGAAAACCTCCCCGCTTTCCTTGTCTTTCAAATAACATCCCCAAAAACCAAGATTGCATGATACCGTTAATTCTTCCGCTGTCTCATCCTCTCCCACCTGAACCTTAAATGATTCAAAAAAACCATAGTCATGGATTGGGCTTAAAATGAGTTTTGTATCCGGGCTTGTATTGCCTGTCAATACAAAATTATCTGCCCTTACAGCATATACATGATATTCATCGTTAAAATATTCATACT
Organism: uncultured Kineothrix sp.; assembly: GCA_910588855.1. Classification (GTDB taxonomy): domain Bacteria; phylum Bacillota; class Clostridia; order Lachnospirales; family Lachnospiraceae; genus Kineothrix. The sequence continues at coordinate 23,224 of CAJUSR010000033.1, forward strand.
TATCGTGGTCATAAATCATATCCGATACTGCCAGAATTGGTGTTGCCTTCCCTTTTTCTACCGTATTCAGGTTATTTTCCGTTGTCAGAAAACGGCGTAATTCCGCACCGATTTCTTCTCCTGCTATTTTCGTTCCCGCTTTTTGCTGCTCAGCAGCATATGCTGTCAGATTCACCCCCAACAGCATCGCAGCCGCCAGTAAAAAAGCTATTTTTCTTTTTACTTTTTTCGTCGTTAACCTCATTTCTACATATTTTTCCCATTGCAAGTTTGTGGATGCATTACAATCTTCCCTATCCGATTACGAACCTCCCTTCCCTTTTTCATGCGGTGCCATCTCCTCTTTTCCAAATGAAGTATTTATTTTTATATTGTATTAAAATATAAAAGGATTGTAATGCAATATTTTATATTCGTCAATTGCTCATATATATCTATCCAATCCCCAAAACTCTTGCAATAAAATACTATATTGCTGTCAAGTATTATATTGCAAGATACTCCAAGTTACAATGGATATAATTTTATGAATGACAGGAGTAGTGACATGCTGGATTATTCTTCTATTGGAAAAAGAATTAAGCGTTTGAGATTACAAAAACATATGACCCAAGAAGCACTAAGCGAAAAAATAGATATATCGGCCAAACATCTTTCCAATATCGAAAATAATAATGCCCATCCTTCTATTGAAACATTGGTAGATATTGCAAATATCTTAGAATGCAGTTTAGATTATCTTGTTCTGGAAAATATAGTAGAAACACAAGAGACGAACTATAACCAGGAATTTATCAATATCATGAAGTCCTGTACCACCCACGAAAAACGTATATTAATCGAAATTTTATATGCCGTAAGAAAAATATTAAAGGAGAATCCCTGAATATAACGCATTAATCTTCAGGAAAAAGCAGGGATCATTGCCGGAAAATGTTTCCCGGCATCCCCAATTCCCGGATGGAATGTGAATAAATCCGAGGCCTGATTTTTTATCAGTCACCATATGAAAGGAGCATATATATTATGAAAGACGATTCAATCCGGAAAATCATTTTTACCGGCGTAATAGCGGCGCTTTCCTACGTCATATTTACTTTCCTGCAAATCAAAATCACCCTCCCCGGCGGAGACGCCACTTCTATTCATCTGGGGAATGCGGTCTGCGTATTAGGCGCTCTGCTTCTGGGCGGCTTTTATGGCGGCCTGGGCGGCGCCATCGGTATGACCATCGGCGACCTTTTAGACCCCATCTACGTGGTCTATGCCCCAAAAACATTCCTGCTCAAGCTATGCATAGGGCTGGTTACCGGTCTGATTGCCCATAAAATGGGGCATATCACCACTGAAACTGACAGCAGGAAAATAGGGAAATGGACGCTTGCCGCTGCTATCGGCGGGTTGTTGTTCAATCTCATTTTCGACCCTTTGGCAGGATACTTTTATAAGCTCGTTATTCTCGGAAAACCTGCTGCCGAACTTACCCTTGCATGGAATATCGCCTCTACTTCCATCAACGCAGTAACTTCCACTATAGCATCCACCGCTGTCTACATGGCTTTGCGTCCGGCATTAAAAAAATCAGGACTGTTTTTCACCATCGGCGGGAAAAAGCACCCCTGATTTTTCCAGTTTATACTTTTTCGTTACGCAACTTACACAACGTCTCTTTCTTCTATTTTATAGACGCAAAGGAATACGGATACCGCAGCTAAAGCCGTCAAGGCAAGATAAAAGGGAACATTATTTATCAACGTGTAGGAGCCTATATTCCCCTGTGTAAGTACAATCACCAAAAATGATGTCAAAATAGCCGCCTTAGAAGACTTCGCCCGCATACCTACAAACAATACCACATAACTGATACTGACCATTGCTGCCGAATCCATAGCAAGTTCCAGCCAAAAAGCTGCCTGACCGAAAATTTCCCCGGACGTAATCCCCTGCAATGCAATACCGGTCCAATTCCCCAGCAGGAAAAAACCGCCAAAGAGGAAAAGCTTGCACAATACCAAGGCAACAAAGTTAAATATCCATACAACCAGCATTTGTGAAAACAATATTTTCTGCCGTTTAATCGGATAAGAAAACATCAAATCCATCGTTTTATCCCTGTATGCGCTAATGATGACAGATGCCAGCATTACACCGGTACAAAGTATAAAGCACGAGTCGGCAAACATTTTGATTGCTGCATATATCATACTCTGCCCGTATATTTCAACCGTTTCCTTGCTTTCCAGCTCCCCGGACGTCATAAACAGCAACAGGAAAAGGATAACGGTAACCGCCGCCACTTTTACAATATATTTTTTCAAGTTATTTTTCTTCCATTCCAGCTTCATTAATTTCCACATCATTTATCCGCCTCCGCCGTTATTTTCAGGAAATAATCCTCCAAAGTCTCCGCTTTTCTTCCAATTGCCGCAATATCCACCTCGTTCATCGCCAGCGCTTTCGTCAAATCCTGCACCGTTGCCTTTTTATCATAAATCCTGATAAGTCTGTCTTCCATGATTTTAAAATTGCCAAGACCGCATTTATCGCTTAAAACATATGCTGCCCTTTTGGTGTCCGTCACACTAAGCTCAATATAAGCCAGGTTCATCTCTTCCACCGTTTCCATACTGATTTCCTCTTTCATCCTCCCATGATGAATAATCCCCACCGTATCGGCAATGCTTTCGATTTCCGAAAGGATATGGCTGGAAACCATAATGGTAATTCCGTATTCCAGACATAAACTTTTTAACAGGTTACGTATCTTTTTTATGCCTGCCGGGTCCAGCCCATTGGTCGGTTCATCTAAAATCAACAGTTCCGGCCTGCAAAGGATTGCCCTGGCGATTCCAAGCCGCTCCTTCATCCCCAAGGAATACCCTTTTACCGCCCTGTCGGCATCCGCTGTCAAATCCAGCATTTCCAAAACATTTGCCACGCTATCCGTGCTGTAATAGCCCATATATTCACAATGCAGTTCCAGATTCTCCCTTCCGGTCATTCGTTCGTAAAAGCACGGGAACTCTATCATGGAGCCCATTCTCTTCAACACTTCATAAGAATCCGGGGTCAGCATTTCCCCAAACAATTCAATGCTTCCTCCCGTAGGCTTCCAAAGATTCGTAATCATTTTCATAATACTCGTTTTTCCCGCCCCGTTGGGGCCAAGAAACCCGTATATTTCCCCTTTTTTCACATGCAGGCTTACATCGCTTACAATCTCTTTGCCGCCTACATTCTTCATAAGATGGTTTGTCTGTATGATATATGGCATATCCTGTCTCCTTTCTTCCCAGCCGCTTTTGTTGCTGCTTTATGATATTATTGTAGCAACCCACATTTTCAAAATTCTTGACAAAATCTTACGAATTTCTTTCGGCGGAAAAACAAAGCCAAAAACTTTACTTATATTTTTTTAGCAGCAATGTAAAAGTGGTTCTTTCAAAAGGAATACTGTCTAAAACGATATCGCCGCCCATCTGCAAAGCCAGATTTTTTGCTATTGTCAGCCCAAGCCCGTTCCCCTGCACCTTACGGCTCCTCGAATCCTCCATAGTAAAAAGCCGTTCAAACACATTCTCCGCAAACTTTTTATCAATCCCTTTCCCTTTGTCCGTCACATCTATATACACCATTTTTTCATCTTCCCGCAGAGCAACTCCCAGGTATTTCCCTTCCCATCCATACCGGATAACATTAGAAATCAAATTGAATAAAATACGCTGCAAAGCCTCCTTGTTCCCTTGTACAAAAACAGCCTCCTCCGGAACAATTATCTCCACTTGAAAGTCCTTTTCCGTCAATATTTCATAAAAGCCTAATACCGTTTCCCGGCATATGCCGCCTATATCCAGCTTCGACAGTTCTAAGTCCGTATCCCCTGCTTCCAGCTTTGCCAATGTAAAAAACTGATTGATAAGTTCCATCACACTTTGGGCTTTCTGCTCCGTTTTTTCCAGCATTTCGCCATTGCCGCTTCCTTGCAGCCGCATAATCTCCAAATAGCCAAGCACTACTGTCATGGGTGTTTTGATATCGTGGGAAATATTAGACAGCATCCTTTTCGATGCCAATTCAGAACGATTGAAGTCTGCCTTCGTCTTCAAATGCTTTTCCAGCAGCCGGTTAATCTGCACCGCCAGCTCCATCATTTCCTTTTTGTCCGTAAAAACCGTCAAATAGGAATCCCTATCCTCATCCAATATTTTTTTCAGTTCCCTTGTTATCCCTGATATTTCTTTACGCATACCGGAACGGGATAAGGTCTGCCGGAAACAAAGTATAAGAACAAAGGCTGCCGCACAAAAAAAGAGGAAAAAAATTATTGCCTGTCCGCTCATCCCATCCCCCCTAATTTATACCCAATCCCCCAGACTGTTACAACATATTTAGGGTTTCTGGTATCGTCCTCCAGTTTATTCCTTAATCTGCTAATATGTACATTCACCGCATTTTCATCCCCAAAATAAGCATCATTCCATACGAGGGAATAAATTTGTTCTTTTGTGTAAACTTTTTTTGGGTTTTTCATAAGCAGCTTTAAAATTTCAAATTCTTTTGCTGTCAAATCAATTTTCTCCCCCGCCTTCGTCACTGTATAATCCGACAAATCCATTACAATTTCGCCGGCTTGCAATACTTCATCTTTTTCCGCCGGCATCCCGTATTGCGTTGCCCTGCGGATATTCGCCTTTATCCGGGCCAATACTTCCGTCACGGAAAAAGGTTTTGTAATATAATCATCCGCCCCAAGGCCAAGGCCCAACGTCTTATCCGCCTCCGTATCCTTGGCTGAAATAATAATTACCGGAACCACACTCTTTTTCCGGATAACCTGCAGGACATCCATCCCGCCAATAACCGGAATCATCAAATCCAAAAGCACAAGCTCCCAGGAACGTTCCTCAAACTTCTTGCAAGCCTCCCTGCCATCGTGCGCCGCCACTACTTCAAAGTTTTCCGTCTCCAAATAAGCTTTTAACATCGCACATATTTCTAAGTCATCCTCAACCAAAAGAATTGCCATTTTTCTTTTACCCCTTTCCTAGTAGCTTTTCCGCATACTCCCCAAGTCTTTGCCGTCTTTTTATGTTTGAGTCATTATCCCAAGGTTCTGTTTGTGTATGGATAGTTATTGGAAAAGAAACTAGATTCACATCGAACTTTAAAGATGGTTCCACCTTTGAGCTTGCATTATGTATTCTCATTGAAATCTGCCACCCTTCATCACATACCACTTCTATTGTATTTTTTGAGCCTACTTTAAAACCTATATGATAAAATTGCGTTGGCATTTTGAGTACAGGAATCTTTACAATAGGTTTTAATCCATCCGAACTGCAATTTAACGTTCCGGCGATGTTAATCCCTTCTATCTTTGTTGTACGGTTTTTATCGTCTGTAATCACTTTGTAAAAATCATATCTGCCTAAAAGATACCGTATCAGTTTTTCCGGTACATTCTCATTGCTTTTGCAAGCAATTCTTCTAAGCTCTTCCATAAACGCTTGCAAAACTGGAATATAATATTTTTCGTTTTTTTCCTCCAATTCAGCCCACAAGACCGGCTTACCTTCCATTTTGCTCCTATCACGAAGTTCTCTTAATTCAGAAAATAATGGTACAACCTTATTAAAATAATCCTTTGAGCAAGGAATATTCAGCCATTCCTGACCAAAATCAATCGTTCCTGAAAGCCGGCTATGTTTTACGGCATGATGATTATGTTTGCATGACAAGCCAATTTCCCAGCCATTCTGTTTTCTTAAACAAAGGATATCCCTGACATCCCCTCCAATACCGGCAGCATCTGCTTGCAATGAAATCCATAATGGTTCATTGCCAATAGAATTACATAATTGCGGTTCTAACCTTTTTATCACCTTAACCGCTGACCTTGCTGCCGCGTCCAATGATTCTTTCAATCCTTCTTTCGCAGAATCATATAGCCTCTTTGCCGTAGACAATTGCATTGAATGCTCAATCACAATTCTTTGGTCTTTATCCAACTGTTCACATAGCGCTATGACACATGCGTATTCAAATGCTTTTCCGTTCGATGTTTGGATTCCTGTTCCCATATATTTGTTCTCCCCTCTTCCAATACCTCTCTTAGTTGGTTTGCTACGCATTCTGCCAATTTAACCGGAACAGCATTACCTATTTGTTTATATTTACTTACCAAGTCTCCATAAAATTCTATTTCCTTAGGAAATGACTGGATTACGGCAGCCTCTCTCCAACTAAGCCTCCTTGTCTCCCCTCCATCTCCGAATTGCCATAAATCTTTGTCCACTTTTATCATATTAGGAGAGCCTGGGTACAAAGAAACTTGTTTTGCCATTGCTGGAATTGTATATGATACCTCATTCCAATCCCTTTTTCGATTACGGGACATATATCTCGATGAGTACGGAGCCTGACATACCTCATTAGGTTCTGCTGCTTTCATGTCTTTTAACGCATCTTTTAATGTCACTAATGGAATCTGCGGCATTTGAAGTTGAAATTCCTGTATATTCAAGTCCTTTCTAAAACCGGATATAATTACCCTCTCCCTATCTTGAGGAACGCCAAAATATTTTGCATTGACCAACTGAAAAAATACATTATATCCACAATCCGAAAACTCAGAAATAATCGCTTCCATAATTTGCCCATCCGCCATAGTAAGAAGCCCCTTCACATTTTCACCCACAAATATTTTAGGCTGTTTCCTGGCTACAACTTTCACATAATGCTTATATAGGCTATTCCTTGAATCATCAATTTTCCTTGGTCCACTTAAACTAAACCCTTGGCAAGGAAACCCCCCAAGTACCACATCAGAAGTCGGTATATCGTCTATATTTATTTTTGAAATATCATTACATACCACCTTTGCCTTACTCCAATTTTGGTGTGTTTTGCAAGCATCCGAATTAGAATCATTTGCCCATATTGTATGAAAACCTGCATTTTCAAACCCCATATCTAATCCACCAGCACCGCAAAATAAACTTACTGCCGTAAACTTTTTCATAATTGCAATTTTTCTCCTCTCCAAACCTTCGTACAAATACTCCTGAGCCCAATTTTCATTTTAAACATACACTATAAAAGTATTTCTCATTTTATCATAAAAGTATAATTTCTTCATTAGACTTTTTGTCCAACTGCTATTGAAAGTAAGCAAACCATTAAAAACATTATAATTATGTCATACGTATTTCAATATTCCTTCGGCACATCCTCCAAACCGTACATCTGCCGGAAATCGTCCAAATCCCTGCCGCTGCGGATTACCATAACCTCCTGGAACTTGCCGGTGCGGATATCCTTAAATCCTGCCACTTGCTCCCCGTTACAAATACTGCAGCGCAACACGGCCTTCTGGTTTTCTTTGTCAAATTCTATCCCATTATTTTGATTGCCCTTCCTCTTCCAAAGCATCTATGCACCTTCCTTTTTCTCTTTTGCCTGCCAGGCCATGACCGGTAAACGGTTCTCGCCTGGCAGGCCATATTTAAAACTATTTATTGATAAACCGGCTTTCTGTCAAAGTTTTCAATATCCGTGCAAGATACTGTTCCAGTTGTTTCTGCTCCTGTTCCGAAAAACCTTCGTAAAATAATAAATTCATTTGCCGGGATACCGCCTCGTACTTCACCTGTAGTGATTTCGCATACTCCGTAAGCGACACAATGCTTTGCCGGCGGTTTTGCGGGTTAATTTTCCTTTCCACAAACCCTTTATTCACCATCCCATCAATTACGATAGATACCGTATTTTTAGCGAGGGATGTTTTTTCACTTATTTCGCTGATTGTAAGATAATCCCTCTGCCATAAGATAAACAAAATCCGTCCTTGCCCGCCGCTTATTTCCATGCCGTTTTCCAACAATAACCGTTCAAAAATCCTGTCATGAAGCTGTTTTATCTGTGTGATATAAAATCCACCCTTTGTTTCCAACACATCACCTCGTATCATATTAGAATATTTCTATATAGAACATTTTAAACTTATCACAATCTATGAGGCAAATCAAGGATTTCGGAGAATTTTCCTATATGGTAAAAAAGTGTCTTCGACACTTTATAAAGAACCTTCGGTTCTTCATAAATCTACGTCCTTCTGACGAAGGACTTTCCTATAAGGTAAAAAAGAATCCTGCTTGCAGGATTCTCCGCCTGCGGCGGGTCGCGGCAGCAACATACTCCCCCTCCGCCCCAGCGCGATAAAGGCAGAACACAAAAATATGTTCTGCCCTTTCATTATAATAATATAGGTTTTTTATTCCTCCGGGATAATTATGGCCGCTATCAAATAGGCTACCAGCCCTGTTCCCCACCCTGCAATGCTTAGGACTATCCATATAATCCTCACCAGCGTAGGGTCAATTCCAACATACTCGCCGATTCCTCCGCAAACCCCGCAAATTGTCCTGTTTACCCTAGAGCGTGTCAATTTCTTATAATTACCTTCCATCATTCATCCTTCCTTTCTATTATCTTATTATTGGCTTATTATTATCTTATTTTTGTTCAAAAATTACACTGATACTGCCCATCGAACATTCCAAAGAACATTTCCCGGAAGCCCTATTATTTACATCAATGTCATCTGCCAAAGCATGGTATACCTTATCCCCCACGGCAATTTCCCCGGCTGTACATTCTATTTCATAATTAAAATCCGTTTCTGCATTGTCCAAATTCATGGCAATCAAGCCCATTCCGCACACTGCATCGATTTCCATCCCGATTTTCCCCTGTACATAAGCCGTTCCCACGCCAACATCCATATCCATCTTATCCGCTGTTATGCCGTTTAAAATTACTTCGCCAGCTCCAACTTCCGCATCCAAATCCCGGCAGCTTATCTTTTCGCATGTTATAATACCGGCACCGGATGTCAAATCCACCTCACGGGCGTCCAATTCCCCAATATATATCACGCCTCCACCTACGTTTATCTCTACCTCATCAAACTCTTTTCCTTTCGGAATGTAAAGGTATACCCTCTCCGTATTATCATTTCCCGTAAAGTGCCTTTTTCCGCCCTCCAAATAAAATACCCCTTTGGACTCATAATATTTATAGTCCTCTTTGCCGTCTATTTTCAATCCGAAATTATCATTTTCCGATTCCATAAAGCAAAGGGCAGCACCGCCGATATCAATCTTCATATCCCTCACTTTGGATGCACTAATCCCGATATCCGCATCCCCTTCGGGAACCATTGCAAATAATTCCTGTTTCATCACTTCCGAAACTTCCCTGTTGGCATCCTCCATTTCCTCCTGCACTCTCAATGCGTTTTCCCTTGCATCTTCCGCGCTTTCCTCTGCATCCTCCCAGGCATCATCCATATCATCCCAGGCATCGTCCCATGCGTCATCCCACGCACCCTTCACTTCCTCTTTTATCTCATCCTTCACGTCTTTCAGCTCTTCCTGGACTTCGTCAACTACATTTAAACGTACATCTGTCATCCAGCTCAACATATAGCTGTTTTCCAATCTCCGCACAAATCTCCAAACATTGCTGTCCTCATCCATATCTTCCATCATACGCCATCCGCCGCTTACGGCTCCCAATAGGAAAACGATGCCTCCTGTTAAAATCAGTACGATAGACGTTATCAGGCAAAATTTTGTAAATTTTTTCATACCGTTTCTCCTTTCTTCCCATGTAATATCCGGCTGAAGAAATTAACTACAGTCCTTATCATCCAAGGGAAGGCAGTTCCCCACAGCCATACGGTTATCCAGATAAAAAACAGTGATAACCCGGCACACAATATCCCTGCACCGATTAAACATACCCCTACCAGCGGAAAAAGGAACAGTTCCCCAACCCCAAAACAAATTAGGAACAGGGCTACCGCAAAAAGCGAAATCCCCATAACTGCGCTTCCAATAAAAATCCCTAACAGTCCTCCAAGTATTCCAACCCCTGCCCCGAAAAGCCCGGACAACGCGGCAGCAATCATCGGCATTGCCAAAATACATAAGATAATAACCAAAGCAATCATCCCGCCTGATAAGCGTTTTTTACTTTCCTTTTTTACCACTTCATTTTTCTCCTTTTCTTCATACGCTTCATTGTGGTAACCGGTTTCCGTAAATTCCCCTTCTGTGCCATTATCCCCCAGCCCTTCTTTGATGGTCTTCGCTAACTGCTCAGGAGTCCCCATCGCATCCAGCACTTCCTGCTCATTTTCCACTCCGGCATCATTCAGATAATCGTTGTAATATTGTATCGCTTCCTCCCTTTCGCTCTGGGAAATATCGGAGAGAAGCGCCTCCAGCCGCTGCATAAATTCTAATCTATTCATATATGATTCCTCCCTCGAACACCCCGCTTATTTTAGCGGAATACCTTTTCCATTCGCTCTTATATAATGCCAACTGCACCCTCCCCTTTTCCGTTACTTTATAATACCTCCTGTTCCTCCCGGCACATTCCATATCATAAGCTTCTAAACATTCATCTTTCTGAAGCCTGCGAAGTACGGGGTACAAGGTAGATTCGGATACTTCAATAACCTGCCTCACTTCTTGCGTTATCTTATATCCGTAAGTTCCTTCCTTATCTTGAGCAACTACCGACAAGACAATCGCGTCCAACAGCGCTGCTCCTGTGTTAAATACCATATGCATTGCTCCTTTTCTGTCATTTACGGTTATCAGTTCATTTTCTTTCCATACCTGCTTCCATCTGTTATTTCTATAATATTATACGACGTATATTATCTTTTCTTGCTTCATACTATACATCATATAATATTATTTTGTCAATAAGAAAATGAAAGAATTTTAGAAATTTCAAAAAGAACATGCAAAAGGAACTATGCCGGGCAAAAACATTGTCTTATACCTAGCATAGTTCCTTTTTAGCTGCTTATATCTCGGGTTAAAGGGTTACGGATTGGAGGAGCATTTGATAAATGCTCCTGCAATCTGCCAATTCCGGGTGAAAAGATACGCCAATTTGGTTTTTATATCGTACAGCCACGATGTGGTCGTCCACTTTAGCCAATATTTCAACCCCCTCGCCTATTTTTTCAATATAGGGGGCGCGTATAAACACCATAGGAACAGAACCGACGCCTTTTAACTCCGCCTTGGTACGGAAGCTGCAAAGCTGCCTTCCATATGCATTTCTTTTCACCGTTATCGGCATTGTGGCAAGATGGGGCATCTCCCCACCCGACAAATTATCCGACAAAAGAATTAGACCGGCACAAGTGCCAAGGACAGGAAGACCGTCCTCTATTTTTTTCTTTAATATAGGCAGAAGGTCCAAATCCCTAAGAAGTTTGCCCATAACCGTACTCTCGCCACCCGGCAGGATAAGGGCATCAAAGCTTTGATGGGCATCTTTTTCCTGGCGGATTTCCATATATTCTATCCCCATGCTTTCCAGCATTTGTTCATGTTCTGCAAAAGCCCCTTGTAGGGCAAGCACCGCTACTTTCATTATTTTCCACGCTCCGCCATTAATAATTCGATTTCATTTTCGTTAATCCCTACCATTGCTTCCCCCAAATCTTCTGACAGTTGTGCCAACAACGCTGCATCTTTGTAATTGGTTACTGCTTTTACAATAGCTTCCGCACGCTTTTGGGGATTTCCGGATTTAAAAATACCTGAACCTACAAATACCCCTTCTGCGCCCAGCTGCATCATCAACGCCGCATCCGCCGGGGTAGCAATGCCACCTGCTGCAAAGTTCACTACAGGCAGCTTGCTTTTTTCATGTACCTGCCATACCAAATCATACGGCACTTGCAGCTCTTTTGCTGCCTGATAAAGCTCATCCTTCTTAAGCGCTGCAATCTCCGCTATCTGTTTGTTCATTTTCCTCATATGGCGCACCGCCTGTACAATATCCCCGGTTCCCGGTTCCCCCTTAGTACGAATCATGGACGCCCCTTCCGCAATCCGCCGGAGGGCTTCCCCCAAATCTTTGGCGCCGCAGACAAAAGGCACACGGAATGCCTCCTTGTCGATATGATAAATATCATCGGCAGGCGAAAGCACTTCGCTTTCGTCAATATAATCAATTTCTATTGCCTCCAAAATCTGCGCCTCTGCAAAATGCCCGATGCGGCATTTCGCCATCACAGGAATGGACACCGCCTGCTGGATTTCCTTTATCATCTTCGGGTCGCTCATCCTTGCCACTCCCCCTGCCGCCCGGATATCCGCCGGAATCTTTTCCAATGCCATAACGGCACAAGCCCCCGCCTCCTGTGCAATCCTCGCCTGCTCCGGGGTCGTTACATCCATAATGACGCCACCCTTTAACATTTGCGCCAACTCTTTGTTCAATTCATATCTTTCATTCATATCCGTTTCCTCCCTTTCTCCGTTTTCAGTTAACACCATTATATGTATATCTGTATATATGAAAAGGTACAATTTTAGTTTTTTCAACCATGCCAGTTTTCTTATCCCATTCCACACACAGTTTTCGACTTCCTAGTTGTATTTTCTCCCCGAAAAGGTTAAAATAAAAAAGAAAATAGAAATTTGAAATTGAAAATGTAAATTTTCAGCCTACAGGTTTGTGTCCGTGCGGCATCCGCAAGCTTGTATGTACCATTTGTTTTACGCAACAAAGCCGTGCAGAAATGAGGTAAAAATGAAATCCAAATATGAGAGAGCTTCCTTGATTGTAGATGCAGAGCAATATGAACTCGGCATGGGGATGGAAGACGGTTTTGAACTGTATACCAAAGTCGTTACCAATGGCTGGATAAGTCATGATAATTTGGTACAATTTACCAGGCCGGACGGCGCAGTGGTATGCCCGTTTATCCGCAACAGGCGCGGCATTGTTTTTATCAGGGAAGGCGATTATATTATTACTGAAGGCGACCATGAAAAGCATGTATGCGGCGCCGATAAATTTTTTAAACGTTTCACGCCGGTAGAATAATTGATTCCCGTGCCAGCACGGCACTTGACTCATTGCACGCAGCAGCCAAATACCCCTTTGTAAATCACCGGATACCAAGCATATTACACGGTCAGGCAATGAGGTATCCGGATTTCGCGGCATTCGGCACACGGGCATAAAAAGGGATTTTTTTGTCTGCCCGCTCAAAGTTTATTGGAAAGTAGAAAGGTATATTATTTTTTATGGAAACCATATCCGGCAATCCACATCAAAAATATATTCTTGAATGCTGTGTGGACAGCGTAGAATCTGCACTTCAAGCTGAAAAAGGCGGCGCCGACCGGTTAGAGCTTTGTTCCAATTTAATCATCGGCGGCACTACGCCTACTCTTGCCTTATTCCGGCAGATAAGGGAACACACCAATATACGTATCCATGTATTGGTTCGCCCCCGTTTCGGGGATTTCCTATATACTAAGCAGGAACTTCATATCATTGCCAAAGAAATCGATATGTTCCGCAAGGCCGGGGCAGAGGGCATTGTTATTGGCTGTCTAACTCCGGATGGGAGCCTTGACTGTGAGGCTATGCATTTCCTGATAGACTATGCCGGTCAAATGACTGTTACATTACACCGTGCTTTTGATATGTCAAAAGACCCGTTTCAAACATTAGAATTAGCCAAGGAATTGGGTATCCACACTATTCTTACTTCCGGCTGTCAGGCTTCCTGCCTCGATGGTATTGACTTATTAAGGCAATTGGATGAAAAATCCAACGGAGAAATTACCCTTATGGCAGGAGCCGGTATTCAAGAATCTTCCGTACGGATTTTACGTAAAAAAACAAATCTTACTGCTTTCCATATGTCCGGCAAATCCGTCAAAAATAGCAAAATGCAGTTCCGCAACCCCAATGTATTCATGGGGTTGCCCGGCATGAGCGAATATGAAATATGGGAAACCGATTCCAATGCCGTTTTGGCCGTAAGAAAATTGCTGTCTTAGGAGGGGTGCTGCCTTAGAGAGGCGCTGCCTTAAAATGGTTGTTGCCAATAGGATAACTGGTGCAAATAGAAGCCGGAAAGATATGGGGTCTGACGCACACCCGCGAAGGAGCGCAGCGGCGCAGCCATTTCCTTTTCGCCGTTTTCCTTTTGCACTACATGTATCCTCCAGAAAAACCTTCGCATCATATAAACAAAAAAACAGCGGCTATGATATCATGTATTCCACATAGCCGCTGTTCTTTATTTTGTTCCCAAACTATCTCTTTATCTATTTCTCCATTTTCCAGAAGTAAGCGCTGTAAGGCGGAAGTTCACTGCCGCCCCCGAAATCATGCTCTGCACCGCTTATCAAGTCTACCGCCGTACCGCAGCCTGCGTCGAAATGCGCCACATAATTTTCCCCATCCGCATTGATTGCCACCAAAACCCTTTCGTTGTCCGTCTTCCTCTCGAAGATGCATTGCTTATTTGTCAGGACTACCGAGCGGAAAGTTCCATAATTCAAAGCCTCCGAATTTTTCTTTGCCTCCGCCAGCCTAGAAATAAACTCTGTCAATTCATTGCATACAGGCTTCTCAAAACATGCCCTTAATGCAGGGTCGCCTTCGCTTTTGTTTGCCTTTGCACCCCATTCGCTTCCATAATACACACAGGGGATTCCAGGCATACCGAAGCATAATGCATAAATGAGAGGCAAATGCTTTTCATTCGTCAAGATACTCGCAATCCTCGACACATCATGATTGTCCACAAAAGAAAGAAGATGTTTCCCCTTATATAATGTCCAATTCTCCGGTCCAAACTGGCGCAGCAGGGAATGGTTAATTTCAAACATATTCATACTGTTAAAGCTGGAGTGAAGCCCTTTATAGCATTCATAGTTCGTTGCCGAATGCAGCATTCCGTCATTCATCATTTGATTATAATCCCCATGCAGCATCTCGCCTACCAAGAAAAAATCGCTTTTTTTACTATCTGTAAATGCCCTCAGCCTACGGACAAAATCATGATCCAGACAATAAGCCACATCCAGCCTAAGACCGTCAATTGCAAACTCATCTATCCAAAAGCTAACGCTGTCAAAAATATGCTGAATCACCTCTTCATTCCTTAAATTCAGTTTTACTAAATCATAGTTCCCTTCCCAGCCCTCATACCAAAGCCCGTCATTGTAGTTGGAATTTCCTCCCAGATTAATATGGAACCAGTTCAAGTAAGGAGACCTTTCCCTGTTTCTCACCACGTCCTGAAATTGGGCAAACCCCCGCCCCACATGATTAAATACCCCATCTAACACGACGCGGATTCCGTTCTCATGCAACGTATCGCACACCTCTTTAAAATCATCGTTGCTTCCCAACCTGCAGTCAATCTTCTTATAATCCCTTGTATTATATCCATGAGTATCCGATTCAAATACAGGGGAAAAATATACCGCATTCACTCCCAGCTCTTTCATATGGGGAACCCAATCCAATACTTTACGTATTCTTGACATCTCTACCCCATCGTTTTCAAACGGCGCACCGCAAAATCCCAAAGGGTAGATTTGGTAAAAGACACTTTCATATGCCCACATATTATTATTCCTCCTAATTTCAATAAATTGTCCCTCTGTCATGTCATGCTATTTTACAAAGCAATAACCAAGTTCCTGAAACTTCTTTTCTATTTTACCACACAACCTTTCAATTTTATATAAAAAGTTTCAGGCATCCATTTTGACTGATCTAGTATTTTTGCAATTTTTTAATAACATGACTTGCAAAATATAAATAGAGGAAAACTAATGATTTTTTTACTTATCTGACAAGTTTCTAAAAGAAATCCCCAAAATCCACAGAGTTATCCACATATGACATTTGTGTCATAATATATGACTCTATAATCATTTTTCAGAAAATATGATGTCATATACTTTCATTTTGTAGGTTTGTCAAACATATGTTACACCGACCGTAAATAATCCCTTAATACC
>CAJUSR010000034.1 GCA_910588855.1 uncultured Kineothrix sp.
ATCAGAGCCGACGACTTAAACGGGCTGCGGGTGCGTATCTGACCGCCGCCCCATACTGGACGACGGGGACGAGTGCGTATGTCCGCAGCTTATTTCCTATTCCCTGCTCTGTAAATGGTTCCGCATTGCGGTACTGCCCGCAGATAAGGAGCTGTACGCCGAGCTTTACCATGCGGAGGATATGCGGCGGTGTAGCGTGTGCGGCTCACCCTTTGCGTCCAGCTCTAACCGGGCTATTTACTGCCCGGACTGCCGGAAGCGTATCACCCGCAGACAGACCGCCGAGCGCATGAGGAAACTACGGGCGAATGTGACGCGATAGGGGCAAAAAAAGCCTTGCAATATGCGGCTTTCCGGGCGGGAAAACAAGGAGGTAAGGGATTTATACCTTTACCCCGCAAAATGGCGTTCTATTGCGTCACAATCCAATCTCTACACCCATAAGAAAACCAGGGCACGGTAGCTGTATGATAGCTACCGCGTCCCGGTTTTTGCTTGAAAAAAACAGAAATTAGTGATATAAAATTCTAGCACATCGCTTCCCAAACTACAACGTAGTCTACCAATGTCATTTAGTTAACGGTACCGGACGCCGCGAGGAACATAAAATGCTCCGTCACCACGCTTTCGCTCGGTAAAAAGCGTAACGGACACTAAACTCGTGAGGAACCTCGTTAAGTGCCGACGCTTTTTAACGGGTTCCTTGAGCATTTTATGTTCCTCACGGCTGAATCAAGGCACTAACTAAATGACATTGCGTAGTCTACATACCCGTTTTTATTTTATGCATTTTCGGTTTGCCTTAAAATATACTATTGTTTTTTAGAACGGTTGCATAAGCCTCCTTCTTCCAAGCTATTTTAATTTTTGTTTCTCTAAAAGTAATCCACATGCAATTGCTGACGTACAAAAAACAAGAATGAGATACCATAGATTATTCATACAAAAGCCACCATCCAACATCAATTGATATCCCCAAGAAGCAGGGAAAATACGCCCCATCGTCTCAAGAAAATCGGGCAGTAAATTGATGGGGAACATAATTCCCGAAAGCATAATCGAAGGCAAAAACAGTAATTGCGCTATCATCGTTAATTTCGCCTGGTTTTTTATAACCAGCCCTAAAATGCTTCCTATACTTAACGACACAATCATGTATACAGCAAGTGCAAGAAAAAAAAGCGGAAGATGCATCGGCAAAACTGCTTCAAACAGTATAGGGGCAAGCAACGTTATCCCAACACAAGCAATCATCAAATGGGTAAATGCAGAAAGAAACATTGTAGCAAGACCCAAATAGATAGGCACTCCATTGGCTTTATATACTTTTTTTATATCACTTCCATAAGTTTCCATCAACGATGGCGGCAATCCAATAAATGCCCCCATTGAAACACTCATAACAATCATGGATGGTATCAGCGTGCTTCTCATTTCAGGCATAACGGAAGTAAATATACCTCCCATTAGAAGAAAGAAAATCAGCGGTACGATATAGCAGGTAACCAACAAAGCTTTACTTCTCATATCCAATTTCCACTGCAACGCCACACTATATAAAAAACCACTCATTCTGTTTCCCTCCCCGCTATTTCCATAAAATGCTGTTCCAATGTTCCACTATCAACTTTAATATCCAACACATGGATTCCCTTGCGTTTCAACTCACTGAGCAGGGAAATCAAAGCATCTTCAATATTGTCCGTTTCAAAAGTGCTGTCCTCCTGTTGGGTTTTAATATGGATAAAATATTTTTTTCCAACCTTATCTGTCAGTTCCGAAGCGGTGCCGCAAAAAACAATCTTCCCATTATTCAAAATAGCAATGCGATCACATAAGGTTTCTACTTCCGCCATATCGTGACTTGTCAAAACAATCGTTTTTCCTTGTGATTTGAGCTTCCGGATTTGCCCGTGAAGCGAAAGCCTGCCCTCCACATCGAGCCCTGCCGTCGGTTCGTCAAGAAAAATAACATCCGGATTGCCAATTAGTGCAAGAGCTAGGTGTAACCTCCTCTTTTGCCCTGTGGATAGTTGAAGATACTGCTTTTTTTCGATTTCTTTGATACCAAGGTCATTAAGCATAGCATAATCCATTTTTGCCCTATTCCATTTTGCAAATAGTTTGATAGCCTCCATCGGTTTAATATGGGCAGGCAAAGAAGAAGATTGTAACTGGATGCCCATTTTCCCGTTTACATTAATCATACCACTATCATATCCCCTCAAACCCTCAATGCATTCAAGCGTAGTCGTTTTTCCCGCCCCATTTACGCCAAGCAGAGCAAAAATCTCTCCTTTTTCAATTTGGAAATCCAGCCCTTTTAAAACAACATGACTTTCATAGTTTTTCTTCAGCCCACAAACTTGTATCGCATTGCTCATTGTTCCACCCCCTCAAACGGATTTACTCCCAGTTTTGAAAAATATACTTGCAAAGCCGGGTTTAAATAATCATTTACGATTTTTTGCCGTTCTTCCCACGCATTTGTTGCGGTATCAATGTTTCCTATTTCTATCAGTTTTGGCAGCATACTCATATCCCCGTCCGTAAATTCCATAATCAAGCCCCAATATTCTTTCACAATCTGCTGGCATTTTTCGCTTTCAGGTGGCACACTATCCTTTTGAAGCTGTACGATTTCGTCACTTAGACGGTTAAATCTGTCCATAAAATTTAACCCGCTTACTTTATCAAATTGATTGCGGATATGATCAAGCGTATCATCATCGAAACGCTTAATGAGATAGTAAGAGTCATTCTTCATTTGCAGATTCACAATAATATCCGCATACTTCTTAAAATTGACTGTCTGCATCTGTAATACTTCTGCTTTTAACTGTTCTATGGCTATCAAAGAAGCGGTGAGCTGTTCTATTTTCCTGCGTATGCCATCTGCCTGTTCGGTAAGGGCGTTTGCAACAT
The DNA here is from genome assembly GCA_910588855.1 of uncultured Kineothrix sp. Lineage (GTDB taxonomy): Bacteria > Bacillota > Clostridia > Lachnospirales > Lachnospiraceae > Kineothrix. Next base: position 2,926 of record CAJUSR010000034.1, read on the forward strand.
CAACCGGTGTCTCTAAAGAAATTAAGTGCCGCTTTATATCATTCAAAGAAAAACCTAATGATTTCAAAGACATAATTTGATGAAGCGTCACTAAATCCTTATCCGTATAAAGCCTGCGCCCGCCTTCGCTTCCTGCCGACGGAGGCAGCAAACCCTCTTTATCATAGTATTGCAGGGTACGGACAGTAATCCCTATCTTCTTTGCAACCTCCCCAACGGTCATATACCCTTGGGGTATTGATTTGTGTTTTGTCATCATTATCTACCTCCTGAAATGTATTATAAATCATTACGCCACGTCATAAGCAAGGCTTTGGGGAGGAAATTTTAGGGAGCAAAAGTCCTTTACCGGCACTAATGTCATAAAATCAACGGGATAAAAAAATCTTCCTTGCAGGCTTCTCCGCCTGCAGCGGCTTGCGACAGCAACATGCAAGTGGCTTTTGTACGATGTAGCGGAGACTCTAAAATCGTGGAAGCCAATACTTAACACGATTTTCGCCTTAAGAGGATCATCGGAATGCTCCGTACAACAGCAAAACAAGTTTTGCTGCACAAATTTTTTGTGCAATCTGCCAAGTGGCACTGCCGGGAAGACCTTTTGACACCCGAATCCTATATGGTAAAAATACCACCAGCTTCTCTGCGAATTATACAGATTGCATTGGCTAATTTTTAGAAAAAAGCACTACAAAGGAAAAAGGATATAAAAGCAAAAATAGCCAGCCCGAAGGAATTTACGGACTGGCTGTAACGGCAAAGTAATGTAATTGTAAAGCTGATAAAAATCAAAGACCCCACTGCAAGCAACGGGGTATCAAACTTGCAGCGCTGCAGAGCAGCGGGGTATTTGACCCTCGCGGCAGTCTTGCTCGCGGGAATAAAAGGTTATTTATCACCTGTTATTGCAAAAAGCGATTTTATTTTGGATCATCAACAAATATATTGGTTTAAAAATTGTATTGCCTTTCTCTTATCAGAACACCCCATAGTATATTCCTCGCCATTATTATATTTTACTATAATTTCATATCTCAGTATTGGCACAACATTTTTTCATTGTACCCCATAATAAAATTAACTGCCATCTCTATTGATTCACATATTTGAGGCACACCATGAATAGGAATCACAATAACTTCTGTAATAACAGTGTCTAATGAATTACATAAAGCTTCTACAAGACTTTCCAATTGTTGCTCATACATACAATAAAAACATTTTTGAAGCTTTATGACATCATTATTATCAGAAAGCACAAAACTCAAATCATCAATAATTTTTTGTATTGTTTCTTCATTAGTATCCTCTTCCCAACGGATTGAAACACCAACTGTATCAAATAAGCTACATATCTCAGAATAAGTAAAATACAAAACAAAAAAGCCCTGCGACTGAAGTTGAACAATTGCATTGTTTGTAAATTCTCCTGCTAAAACAGCCGCATAAAATGGAATTTCTTTTGCATGAGTTTGGGCTAAAGGAATAATTGCCCCTGCTATTTCTTGAACTTTATTTTTAGAATGTTTTTTATATCTTCTCCAAGCCATTTCAATATATGCTTTCGGAAGTCCAATTTTTGTTTCAGAACCTCCTTTTTCGACAACAATATCCAACTTATGCTTATTCCCTCTGCTATCTCTCCCTATTACTTCCCTTTGGTTTCCTCGTGCCGGCCTTGGGTGGCGGTAATCTAAATAAAAACCTTTCTCTGAAACAATAGGTTCTAAATACCGAACAATAGCAATCTCAAAAAAACCTCCTATTAATTCTCCAAGTTTATGAGATAGTGATGTCGCCATAATTTTGCTCCTCCTAAAATTGCGGTAAAATATAGTTCATAATGTGTGTAGCAAAAGCTTGTGCTAATAAAGGTGGAACTGCATTTCCAACTTGGTCATCCTGTGTTAACCACTTAGCCTTTCTTGTTAGGTTACCAAAAAAACAATAATCATCATCAAAGGACTGCAAACGAGCAGCCTCTCGTACCGTAAGTCCTCTATTCATTATTGGATGAATAAGATCTGTTCTAAAATTACACGTAACAGTACGACTTGGCAATTTTACATCAAGTTTATAAGCATTCTGCTTTTTTGTTCTAATTTCAGGAGGCAAAACCGAATTATTACGTCCCTGAGGAATCATAGCATACCTTTCTTGAATCGCCTTTGAATGTTTTGTTGCCCTATGGTTAAAAATAATACCTGGAATACGTTCCCCCACACGTTCTTTCTGAAACGTATTTTTCCAGGATGGTATTACTTTTATTTCTTCTTCACCTTCGCCTTGATCTATCTGTGGGAGATTGGAAAGCGCTTCTTCAACAGTGACATATGGTAAAATTTCTTTTTCAAATAATTCAATTTGACCATCATCAATCACTTTTCCATGAGTTGTTTCCGGAAAAGTGATTTTTTTATCAGAACCTCTAACTCCTATTAATACAAAACGAGGCCTGGCTTGGGGAACCCCATAATCAGCAGCGTTTATAAGGGCATACTTACATTGATAACCTATTTCTCCAAACTTTGCCAGAATTGCATTCAATACACGCCCATTTTGCATATTCATTATTCCATACACGTTTTCAAAAAATATCACTTTGGGTTGAATGTCTTTGGCAATCCTTATGTATTCCCTAAATAAAACATTTCTTGGATCATCAGATAAACGCTGCCCTGCCAAACTAAATCCTTGGCAAGGTGGACCTCCAGTCATTACATCTATTTCGTCCGCATTACAACCCGCTTTTAATAATAATTCTGCAGAAGTTACTTCACGTATATCTTTTAGTAAATATGGAATCAATGGATGGTTAAAAGTAAAAGTATGCTTCGCCTCCTCATCGAAATCATTTGCACAAACACAAGTATATCCTGCTTTGCGAAATCCTTCTGTAATTCCACCTGCACCTGCAAATAAATCAATCGTTTTATACATATATACCTCTCAACAATTCGCAAATTAGCAATTTTTTCCTTTTATATGTATCTATTGCCTTTTCCTATACCTTTTCTCAATCCCAAGGGAATAGACCGCCATCGCCACAACGCTTTCTGCCATAACCCCCAGCACGGAAAACATTATCCATGCGGAGTTTTGCCCTGCAAGTAAAGGAACCCCCAAAGCTATCAGCACTATGCCGAAAATGCCGAACAGCTTCGCCACCGCATGGTTATATTTTTTTATGTCAAAAACTTCCAACGTCTCCACATTGGCCCAGAATCCTGCCGGTTTTTTTGAAAACCATACATATATGGCCAAACCGATAAACATACATCCAAAAACAGCCCATACGATAAAACCCGTTATCCTGCCATCCATAATATACCTCCTCAACATTGATTTATTTTATACGATAATACATTTTCCCCCTTACTTTCCAGGTTGTTGTGGAACGTGGATTAGCTTTCCAAATAACTAACCATGCAACGCCCAATGCAGGAAAAAAGTGGGCACTACCATGAAAAACACAACATGCCCCACCGAAGCCGGGTAATTAAAACACACTTGACCGTGGAAGAATGCAAAAGGAAATCAGTATAAGACCTCTCACTATTCAATAGGAAGATTATGCTGTTTTAAAAAAGAAAGTTTATCCCAATATCCGCGCTGGAACACTATCTTTTCATTTACAATATGAAAAAATCCGCATCCACGCAGTCCTAATGGGTCTTTCCACTCTAAGATAGCCCATTGTCCGTCTTCAAAGATATTTTCCACAATGCAAACCATTTTCGCAGCCAAGAACTCATTCGTAAACATTTCTTTGATAGCCGCAATCCCTATAACAGGTTCATTTGCAACCTGGTGATTGGTTGCACCCTCATCATAAAGGCCGACAATCGCATCTACATCACCAGCATTAAAAGCGTCCACCCATTTATTTACTACTTCTTTCGGACTTAACATATCGTGTTATCCTCCATTCCGAAGCGTTTATACGACGGGTTTATCTGGGCTTATTTGTGACGCTCCGGCACAAATATCACACTATCCTCTTTTCCAATTTGACATCTCTACTAGTGTCATTATATACCTTTACGAATGCCCAATGCAATAAACTTCATGTACTTTCTATTCATAAAGCGGAACTGGAACAGGGTTGACTTTTCAAAAAATGAATACCACCCGCCCGTCTCTTTTCCTGCTTTCAGCTTCCGAATAAAAACATTTGCCCGTCCACATTTGATTTGGCATTTTTTTCTTTTATCATATCTTTTTCGTTTATTTCTCCGGTCAGCAATGGAGATTTCGTATTATGCCTTCTGAAATTATTGTCTATGCTCCTATCGCTATGGTTCGCATAGCAATACAGGCAGCCGTTCCTACATGTATTATAAGCTCCAATATCAATGCTTTCGATACATCCGCATCCATTTCTTTGATTTTTGTCTTTCCCGATATTTAGCCTATATCCCCCGATTCTCTCAAAACGGCTTTTATCAATGCAATGGGCAGGCACCACCCCTAATTTGCTAAAATCATGGGCTTCTGTACATGTATCTATATAAATATTATATTTTTCCGCTATTCCAACAAACCTTCCCATCAATTCCACCTGCTCTTCTGCTGCAAGAGGGCGTATACCAAGGGGCTTCACATTACGAGCCATATTTCTGTAAATATCAAGAAAGCTGACTGTACATTTCTCCGTATATTGCGCTAGCTTTGAAGCCAATACTTCAAAATATCTGCAATGGTATTCTAATGTATAGACCTCACTAAAAAATATCGGGTCATACCGCCAAACTACCCTTTCTTTCCCAATTGTCTTCGATAATTGTTGGAATACCGGTATCACAGCCTTATTTTTAGAGGGTATGCCCTTTTCCACTTCCGGCCCATATGCTGTTAAGGTAAATTGGAAATAGTAATTGTATTTTTCCAGTCCGTCCAGCCTTTTTAACATTGGGGCTGGGTTTTTCGTCCAAAATACTATCCCATCAACGACTTCCGGCTGCAGACTCACTTTACTTATTTGATGGGCATTCATCGGATTCCTGACCAAAACATATCCTTCTTCCAGCCTGTGGAAAAACCATTCGGAAAAATAGGACGGGATGTCCGTCCGTCTGCTTGCGCTGATAATCATCCGTTTACCTCCTAAACCCTATGCTTACCGTAAATTATCAATTTCAATTACAAAGCCCCATCCCTATGCCCTCCACCGTTTCCATCCTTCTACATCTTCCGATATGTCCGCATCAAGTTGGAACTTTTTATCCTATTTCGATTAGGGTGCCAAAAGCCACTTCTGCCAAGCAACACTGCCGGACAGACCTTTTGGCACCCTAATCTTATTTATTATAGAGTACTTTAACAGCCCCTGCAAGGCGGAACCCTCCTTCTTTTATTCTTTTACACTTTTATTCTCTTATCCTTCTTTTTTATTCTTCTTCATCCCTTATGCCCTCTCTTTCCTCATAGATTTTTCCCCTTCCATTTGGAAACTGACAGATACAGGCAAAAGCAAATCAAAGAATGTGCCAAAAGGATAAAAACATCTTTCACTGCTATTGTCAAGTTTCCTGCCAGCAAACCCATAATCCCCTCAAATGCTGCCTGTGAAGGAACAAGATAACATATTGCTGAAAGAAACGGATTGCTGATTCCTACAAGGAAACTGATAATCGGCACAGCCATAAACACCAACATGACAATTTTAATATAAATCACACCCACCATCAACCCATCGGAAATCCTGCCAAGCAATAAACCTATCAGTGCCGCTACAAATGAGGAAAAAATAATCAATACCAGCATCAGGGCTGCGATTTGCCCAGAAAGGCGGAAACAAATGCACGCGGCGATAATAGACGAGAGACTTCCACAAATAAATCCCACACTAATCTTTTGCATCATATATTGACCATACGTCATTGGCAGGATTTCGTTAATATAAGCAATGCCATCCTCTTTTTCCGAAATTATATTCATAGCGTTAAACGTACATCCCATAAACATGGCAACCATAAGCGTAACTGCGATGAACATATCCTGATACCCAGCCAATATATTAGGGTGTTCCAGGACTTGAACCTTTATTTGTGCGGCCTGGTTACGTTGTTCATATAAGCCGGGAAGAATGTCAGCCGTTTGAAGGAAAATATCTATCTCATCGCCGGATACCATTGTTTTAATACCATTTCCTTCCGCCGTTACACCAATCAGGTTGGTGGACGGTTCGTTGACTGCATCAATCAATTCTTTCGGCGATGTACAGGCCATAACCGGGCCATACCGTTCCAGCCATGTGATAGCCTGCACAGGCAAGTCGTTTTCCAAAACCCCAAAATGCAATTCCCCCAGAGAAGAAAGGTCAAGAGAGCCGGCCAGATTCAATACCGCCGCAATAACAATAGGCAGTAAAAATGTCATCAGGCAAAACTTATCATGCCCTACACTTTTTAATTGATAACGCAAAGCTTCCATTTTCACCCCTCCTTCCCCATTTCCTTGGAAAATACATACCATGCCCCTGCAAAAAGGATTGCGATTGCTGCCAAACAACCCACATAGTAAAACAGATTTTCCGTAATCGTTCCAAAATACGCATTTTTCAGCCCCATATATATATGGTAGAACGGATGGAAATGAATCCAATCCAATTTTACCGGGCTATTGGCGGACAAAAATACCGGGGTTGCAGCAAAAACAGTAATCAGCAGATAAGCCAGGGTAAACTGCCGGAAATCTTTCAGCAGCAAAGCACAAACCAACCCAATTAACGCCATAATCAATGATAAAAATACTGTTTGCAGCAATACCGCAGGCAATATAACTGCCGTATCTGCCGGCCCTACATTAAGTATAGTAAGCAATATGGCAAAAACCAAATCAGACAGCAGGAAAACCGTCAGCTTAGACAAAAGAAACAGGGTTTTCCTTATGGGCAATACGGCATGGACGCGGATAACCCCCATACTTTTTTCCTTGAACAGCACCGAAGCAATCCCTAAAAATCCAACGGCTGCAATTTCAAAAAACAGCAATTCACAAGTAATTTCCTTCCGCTTCTTTTGCTCCGGCGTATTGGAACCCACTGCTTCGGCATGGTAATCCACTGACGGCTGCAGGGAAGAATAGGCATAATCAACCCGAAATCTGTCAGCCTTTTCTTCCCCCTCATAGAATATAAGCTCTGGTTTTCCTGTACTGGCATCAATACCAATGCCGGCATCGTCATCCCGCAGCGCTGTATAAATCCCTTCTTTGCCTGAAACCATCCGAACCTGGGGAGAAACTGTCTCCTGTGTTCCTGCCGGGTCATATAGATACACATGAAACAACTGGGCATTTACGAATCTGACATATCCGAAATTCACATACAACGTATAGAGAATCAAAAACCCCAACGACATAAGGAAAAATTTCCCCGATGCCATAAGCCCCACATCTTTCTTGAGCAAGGAACAAAAACCCTTCATCATCCCAGCCCCCTTCCCGTATATCGGATAAATATATCCTCCAACGTCGGCTCCTGTGAATGGATACTGACAATCCCGTCATGCAAAAAAGGAATCCCCATTTCCAATTCCGAAGTCCCTATCGTCTTTTCTTCCCGTTTCCCCTGATACAGATAGGTAATCAAGACATGTTGATTGCTGTTTTGTTCTTTCAGGTTTTTAGGGGTATCCAACGCTGCAATCTCCCCATTTGCAATAAAAGCCACACGGTCACACAGCAAATCGGCATCCAGCATATTATGGGTAGTTAGAAATACCGTTGTTCCTTTCCTCCTCTCTTCCTCAATGATTTTACGGAACAGGACAGCGCCGGAAGGGTCCAGCCCACTGGTCGGCTCGTCCAAAAACAGCAGTTTCGGATTGCTTATTAACGCCCTTGCCATACTCACACGCTGGCGCATTCCCTTTGAGTAAGAAGATACCGGTTTTTTCAGGAAATCCTTCTTAAATTCCAACTTTTCCAGCAATTCATCCACATCCCGCAACTGCGCCTTAGGGTAAAACGATGAAAAATATTTCAGGTTGTCCACAGCGCTCAAATTGGCATACAGATAGGGAAACTCAAACAAAACCCCAATCTTTTGAAAAAACTCCTGCGTATGCATCACCGAAATGTCTTGCCCAAACAGCCATACTTTCCCCTTATGCCCTTTTAATATCCCTGTCAATATCTTTTGGGTTGTCGATTTTCCGGAGCCGTTTGGTCCCAAAAATCCAAAGATTTCTCCATCTTCCACAGTAAAATTAAGCCCACGCAATGCCTGTTTATCCTTTCCGTAGGAAAAAGCCAAATCTTTTACCTCTATCATTCCTCATCCCCCCATTTTCCTCGCTGTTCCTTCTTTTTTTCCTGCCGGCGCTTGCTCCATTCATGCATAAACTTTAACTTCAATGGGATTAAAACCCCTACCGCTATAACAAGCACAATCCACCAATACCATTCCATTCCTAAAAACATATACCGCTCCTCCTTTTTCACCCTATCCATAGAAAATCTGCAATCATATTTTCTATTATTTATTTCCTTAAAAATAAAAGAACGCGGTGAAATCAAAGTGTGGCCGATGTGAAATTGATGTGAAAAATTCAGGCAAAAACAGGCCGCCCGGACAATAGTGCCCGGACAGCCCTTTCATACCTAAAAATATGGAAGCATGATACATTATTTTATGATGGGGATAAAAAAGAAAAACTCCACGCCATTTGGCAAATTTCTTACCCCATATTCCAAATCTTGCATGGACAAAATTTGTGCAACGATTGCCAGCCCTAACCCGGAACCGCTATATTTTGCATTTTTATCCCGGTAAAACTTTTCCCAGACTTTAGGCAGTTTATCAGTTTCTATAGGAATACCTTGGTTATAAATAGAAAAATACAATTCGTTTCCCCGTTCAACTAACGACAATTTTAAAATCCCTTTTGGCAATACATTCTTTTTGGCATTGAGAATCAAATTATTGAGAACCTGTTCCATACGCAGCCTGTCCGTATAGACATAAACCTTATGTTCCGGCAGTTCATACTGCAATTCAAAATCAATTTCACCCACATCGAGCAATAGCCGCCCTGCTGCCGTCTCCAAAAATTCCACAAAATCAAATCGTTCCGGCTCCAGCGAAACGGCTCCGGTTTCCAATGCGGACAAGTCCAATAAAGTGATAATAAGGTCATTCATCCGTTCGGTTTCCGACAAGATAATTTCGGAATATTTTTGTCTTTTTCCCTCATCCGTTTCATCCTGTATCCCCTCGGCATAGGCACGGATAATCCCTAAAGGCGTTTTCATTTCATGGGACAGGCGGTCTACCAGCTCCTTCCGTTCCTCCAATAACTGCTTTTCCTGCCACACATCCTTTTCAAGCTGCCTATTGGCAGTTTCCAGTTTTCCAAGCACCTGCTGCAAATTCTCGGACATTTTATTGATATTTCCTGCCAGATGGCCAAATTCGTCTGTTGACGTTACTTGGCAGCGGGAAGTAAAATCTAATTGTGCTATTCTGCGGGCCACCTCACAGATATCAGAAATCGGGGCTGAAATAAAACGTTCTAAGAGGTAATCCACAAGAAGTGTAAGTAAAACAACAAAAACCAGCCAAATCAAAAAAGAAATATCCTCACGGAAAGGCAGCCGGGCAGAAACCATATAGGAAACAATCAAAAAAATGCCCACTATTTTGGATGCCATCACTATTTTTTTCCGTACCGTGCGGAGTGAAAACTGTTCTTTCATTTTGCCACCTCAAATTTGTATCCTGAACGGATAAGCGTTACAATGCATTTCCCCTCACCGCCTAATTTCTGCCGTAAGGTTTTGATATGGGTGTCCACTGTCCGCATATTCCCCTCAAAATCATATCCCCAAATCCGGTTTAACAATTGTTCCCTGGAAAAAACCTGTTCCGGATTTGCCATAAAGAAATGCAACAGCTCATATTCTTTATATGTCAGAGAGATTTCCCTACCGTCCAGAAATACTTGATGGGCTGCCGGGAGTATCGTTATTTTCCCTGCATGAATCGCATCTGCCGGGCTTGCGGAAAAACGACGCAGCAAAGCATTTGCCTTTGCAAGCAGTATTTTAGGGCTGAAAGGCTTTGTCATATAGTCGTCCGCACCATACTCATAGCCTTTCAGTTTATTTTCTTCATCGCTTTTTGCTGTCAGGATAATAATCGGCAGGCTGCTCATTTCCCTTGCCATTTTGCAGACCGAAAAGCCATCGAGATGCGGCATCATAATATCCAATATCATCAAATCCATAGGGTTATTTTTCAATACCATCAAAGCATCCACACCATCATCAGCAGTAAAGCAAGTATGCCCGCCTTTTTTCATATATTCTGCAATAATATCCTGCATATTTTTTTCGTCTTCCACTATTAAAATTTTAGCCATGAATCCACTTTACACCTTTTCTTTTCACTCTAACGGGATTTTTTATTTTTCATTTCATTTTTTTATAGAAATATATCAGCACATTTCTTCCACTTACAGAACCGGTTTTCTGATATTTGTTTTTATATCTTCTTTTCATGTCCTCTTTTCATGCCCTCTTTTCATGCCCTCTTTTCATATCCTCATATCCGTTTTTCGCCACAGGTTCCACCCCATGTCAATCGTACGCCAGACATGGGGTTCGGGCAATGAGCAGATTCTCTTAATATTAACTGGAATTGTATCATAGTTTTATGTTTTCGGGTAGATTTTCCGAAAGTAAATATGGCCGGACCAAGTCTTTCTTTCGTCACTTCTATTATGGTTTTGTTGCTGTTTTTTATAAATTCTAAATAAATTTCTTTTCAAACTTTCGCATCATGGTTTCAAACGGGCCACTTTTGAATTGCATAAAAATACAGCCCAAGAGAATCACAAATATTGCTACCATGACGTTCCCGCATGGAATTGCCCCAATATCCATCAAAGACCTGTCTATACCGGCTATCTGCAATCCCCACCCAGCTACAATTTGAATTACATACAATGTGAGTGACAACTTTCCCACGTTGCAAAAGGGCTTCAGGAACCTCCCATATGCCTTTTCCACCAGGCAAAAAATTCCCAGCAAAATAAGTGAACCTCCTGTACCGGCTAACAGTTCACAGGCAGAACCTCCTTGCGGCATAGAAATAAAAAGCATGTGCCACATAATCGGCTGTATGTTATATGACCACATGGCGAAAGCGTCAATTTCTGCATTCACAATCGCCGGATTCAGTAAAGCCCATTCCATATAGGACTGATAAATTCCCGGCAGCACAAAAATTTCCACCAATTTCACTGGTACCAAAATGCTGGCTCCCGCAGCAATAAATTTTATTACAGTTCCTGCTTTATGCAAATCCAATCGCCCAATCGCCATCCCTACAAGAAAAACCGGCGCCCAGGCCAAAGCCGATCCAGGCCCGCCGGCAATATCGCTTAAAAGGGCAACGCCTCCAAACAAGCTCATTCCAAATGTCTGCATTTCGCCGAAAGACTTTAGAACTGCAATTGATATTATTGACCTCACCCAAATCCTTGGCATTCTTCTTGACAATACCATTGAAGAAACAGCCAAAATCCCAAATGGCATTATTGAAATAGGAATCCGGAACAATAACACTTCCTGTTCCTACATCATTAAAAATCCCCTCACCCCGCAGACACAGCAGACAGGGATTCATGTAGGACAAACCACAAAAGGTGACGGCCACGGAAAAGGGCTTCTCATTGCACAACAGCTTATATCCCAATATCCCAATGCTGTTTTAAACACATCCGTTCACCATTCCATATATATACAATGCCTGAATATTTCTTCATGAGCAGCATCATTACAATCGTTGGAAGTGCGAATTTCAGCAGTGACTTTATATCAAAGTCCTGCGAAAGCGGATTTTCTTCTGCCTGTATTTCATTCATAATCCATGCCCTCCCTATCTTCTTCCCGTAATACAAAACGTTGTGTCGTCTGCGTCTGTTGCTTAGGCAATTTTCTGCTGCCAGCCGCTTCCTCCTTTTAAATTTGCAGGATTCTCATTCAAAATGTATCTTAGCTGCAATGGGTAAAATTCTTCTTCCTCCCTGTACTGATTGGGCGGCTTTTTATACATCGCCTTAAAACTGTCCGTAAAAGACTACTGACTCTCATATCCCGCAGTAAGCGCAATTTCCAGGATTGGAATATCGGAAAAAACAAGCAGCTTTGCGGCTTCAAATCATAAAATCAAAGACCCCGCTGCAAGCAACGGGGTATCAAACTTGCAGCGCTGCAGAGCAGCGGGGTATTTGACCCTCGCGGCAGTCGCCAAATGTCTGCAAGCATCCACTTGGCTCGTTGCTCGCGGGAATAAATATTTACCAGTATGCGGCATTTCACTTCATAGCGCAGAAGTATCTGCTCATTATATCGGCTGAATTATTTTATTTTTTGGATGGAACCGGTGGTGCCATCAAGAAATATTTGTGAATTAGCAAGAAAACTGATACAATGAGGGTAAGCGCCCATCCGGGGCAGAAAGGCAGGAAGAAAAATACACATCAGCTACAAACCACTCTGACACACGCTGATAGAGCGTCACATGAGAAAAGAAGATTTAAGGCTTGCCGCTGGTCTCATATTTTTTGCTTAGAGGACTTGCGTATCTTTCGCAGAGGAAGTCTGATAAGTTGAAAGATTGAAATAGCTTTGGAGGAAGGCAAAATGAATTTTAATGACGAAAAAGACTATGTCATGCGTATTATCAAAGAAATGGTAAGGGTACTTTTCTCTCTAATGCTAGGAAAACAATATAAGTCTGTTGAGCAGTCAGAGGAAAATAAATACGAAGTTGCTGGTAAGGCATTAGAAGAATTTGAAAAAATGATTGACGCTGGCCTCATAAATGAAGCGGAAAATATACTGTTGGAAAGCATTGACTATACCCAAAAAGAGGACGTTCTTGCGGCAATATTATTTTACCAATATATAGGTGAAAGGGATAGTGATTTTCTAGCAGCACATAATTACTCTAAAGAGGAAGCATTGGATGGAATTAAAAGACTGGCGGAGCGGCAAGGATATGATCACATAACCTCGTTGCTTATGGAAAACTGACAATGCTTTAGCTGAGCGGGGATTGTTTTCCCCTGTAAAGCCTCCCTTTGGCGCATATTTCACGGTATTGCCAATCACATTTGAGATGGCCTCTGCCGTCCAGTCAAAGTCTAAAACCGCCTCAAGGACTTGCCCACATTCAAAGGTAATCAAAATGCCTTTGCTTTTGCATATACCGTTTTTACGGTTTGAAGTACAATCTCGCTCAAACTGTTCTTGTCGGGTTTTAAGCTGATAATGCCGCTTTCCAGACGGAACATTTTAATCAAGCTGTTTGTCAAAAAGGTTGGTTTTCCAAGTGCCATCTGCAAAGTAGCAATATATTCTGTTCTTTTTCCTGTGCCAACATCTGATTTTGGGCTGTCAGAATATTGCGGAGTTTTAAGAGCTGTTGCTGCAAACAGGCTGTCAGCGTATCCTCTGCTTCCGAAAAGATTTGCCGTTCCTGCTGTCCAACTAAAAGCAGTTTATATTTGGTATCATTGGCTATCAAAAACAGAATTGGTATTTCGGAAGTTTCACGAATTTTTCTGCACAATTCCAAACCGCTGCCATCAGTCAGATTGATGTCAGGCAAATACAAGTCTATGCAACATTGTCAAGTGATGGGTTTAATTTTGCGCACAAAAAAGCAGGAACCCTCTCGAATCTCTGCTCTCTTGACTGTCAATTTAGTATAAAACACTACAACTACATCACAACCCAGATAAACTATCATACAATGACTTAGCTTAATCAAATTTAAAGGCTCTGAATCCAGTGGATAATCCCATGTACTCAGCCTTATCAATAATAAATCTATTATCTTTCATATATCCAACAACTTTTATGAAACATTCTTCCCCACCATTATCATAGAATTCATGGTAGAATACGTCTGCGTAGAAAATGAAACGGAATATACAAGTATTATATTATGTTGTAACTTTACTATTGTTTCCAGTTGTTCAACTGTAATATCATCTATTCGATCAATAGTACCCCATTCTCCAAATTCTCCAATAAGCTCCTGATACAATTCGTCATCCCATATTTTTTTGTATACTTCTTCATAAACTCTATCCGATTCAATCTCATCTCGAATATTTTTGTCAAGTTTTTCTATATTTATGCTTAAGAAATAAAACGTTCATAATAATATCCGGTTTTATCCATATCCTTTACGGACACTCCAAGCACCAACAGGTCATCCTTCACGTTAAACCACGCATCATATTCCGAAAATTCTGGCTGCAGATACGCCTAGAAATAATGCGGGTCTAAGTCTATGCTGCCCTCGTTAAAGGTCTGGTATGTGACTATGTATCCGGGTATTCTTCTCTCCCAAGTATTCCAAAAGGCCTGTTCCCTTAAAACAACTATTTACAGTCTTATCAAAAATCTTCTCACCCGGCTGTATACCAAAGCCTTCATATATCTCAAATCCGGGTGTTCCCTTTGTTAATTCCGCACCAGCACCATCATCGTGCCTTACATAAATAACTTCAACATGATTCTCTCTAGCTGCTGCAATTAACATTTTCACAGCATTTTCAAACGCATTAAAATTATATAAATCCGAATTTGTTATCAAATTCTGTGTATCCACCACTAACAATACCATTTACACTTACCTTATTATAAATATTTCTCAATCACACTCTGCTCCACTACCTTTTTCCCAAGCAAGGTCATAGCTTGCTTCGGGCAATTATTGATACACCTATAACACATGGTACACCGGTTATTCTGTACCACTTTTTTATCAACAATCTTGATATTATTCATAGGGCATAACTTTTCACACTTGCCACACCCCATGCACTTATTTTCATCTACTCTCAGCTTATCTGAATAGTTCTTTGTCTTATGTCCAAAATACAATCTTTGACCAAAGAAACCCGCCATGCGATATAATATGCCAATCCCTTCCTTGGTTGGTTTCCCTGATTTCAAAAGCTGAACCGACTTGCTAATCTTCTGCTCCGCTTTCTTTACTAGCTCCTTGTTCTTTTTCAGCGGACGCTTCAACACTTTTTCATCGCCTATGCTATCCGGCATTTTCAAATGCAATCCACCTATTATTTCTGCTCCGTATTGCTGTAAAAGCCGTCCAAAAATTCCTGCTCCATCACCACTAAACAATCCCATTGTGGCAATAACAAAAACCTTCTTACTCTTCCACAACTCTTTATTCTTAATTATAAAATCACGCAGTATCTTCAGCACAGTACTATATTGCACAGGATATGCAAATACAAACATTTCTTCATTTCTCACAGCTTCAACAATGTTATCATCCTCTATTGAAAAGGATTTAACTGTTTCATCATATTCATTACAAAAAAATTCCACTGCATATCTCGAATTGCCAGTACCGCTAAAATATATTCCTACCATTTATACCTCAAAACTCTCCGTCTTCAAATCACAATAATATCTGCCACTCTGTGCAGTAAATCTCAGAACACAATAATCCGGATCCGTAGCACCTTTCCTATAAAACATTGGTGTTCCCTTTTCTCCAAATCATATCCTTTGTTTCCTGGTCTGTTAAGACTTATTAACAATCTCAATCGCCCTACCTATCAGCTTATATCTGTATTCGGAAAATAGAAATATTGGAAGTTTAGTATAAAAGGTTGTTCCTTCAATAAATATCATTATTCTTTTAACCATTTTATTTCACCCATTTACGATTTCGTTTTGGTTTACCATGTCCAAAATAAATTGTTTTCGTGCCCATTTCCCCAATGCGTTTTGCACTTTCTAACATTTTATCTTTATCTGTGTACAGCATTGATATGGTTGGATAAAACATATTCATTAAAGCATCTCCCACAAATAGTTTATCACCTTCTATCTCTAAACCAACAGAACCCTCTGTGTGCCCCGGCAATTCTACAACCTTTGCATCAACACCATATTCATCCAAGTTGTCTCCATCCTGTAAATACACCATTGGCTCAAATACCTCCAAGGTATCCTTCTCAAAACTACTTAAAGATACTAATAATACTATTTTCCCCAAAAAAGTTTTTGCCGACATTTTTTGTTTCCTATTATCCGGTATCATATTAATATCTTTTTTACTCATTGCAACCGGAATGTTTAAAGCATTGGCAAGATAAGATGCATTCTGACAATGATCCATATGACCGTGAGTGAGTACAATTAAGCCAACCTGAAACTCCTTGCACTTTTCTAAAATCTTTTCCCGATATTTTTTTCTGCCCGTATCAATTAATATGGCTTTATCTCTATCAACCACGATATAACAATTTACATTACCCGAACAAATTCTATGTATATTAACCATAATATATATTTATTACATATATAACTTTATATATATCTACATATGCTTTGAATAATATATCTATCCTATTTTATACATACTATAGATTAAATATTTATATTATTTCATTTATACACATATTGCGTATTAAGGTTACTAATAATATCAAATGCAATATACAATTTAATATCTATATATGAAGAATAATAAATAAATGACCTTATATGATCACAATAGTATTTATAAGATAGCAATGTAAGTTACAATAAATCAATTTAAATATATTAATGCCAAAATATACTTTATTATATTAATCAACATAATGCAATACATATTTTATCTTCCCTCGGATGTCAAAATCTATTTTGATGGCAAGTATAAGGGTATTCACTGGCACATCTACAGTGATGATCGTTTTTCAGGCATGGTATACATTATTGAAGTAACGATAAATCCTAAAATTCTTGCTGGTATAACTGATTACCTGACAGCAGCCAACTACTATGATATGAATATTGCCATAATTAATTTTAACGACAGCTCCAAAAAAATCTCATCTCTGTTAGGAACATTTAACGATTACAGAATAAAACGGGTAGACTATTGTATCAATATCTGTCTGAATGATTTTATGCCCACATGTGACCCCGGACAGATAGTGAATCTCATCAAGAGAAGTGACATACCATCCCATTACAAACAATGGATGGAATACGACAACACCGCACACAGGATGAAGAGCAGACCTGAAAGTTTTTACCTGTGCAGCAAATCTATTAATATAAATTGTTACAGTAAATATCTGCAATTACTAAATAGCTCACAGGAAAACGTTAAAAAGGGATTTACGCTAATCCTTCCGGAAATCATTGATGCCTCACGAAACATCATCCGTTTTGAAGTACAATGCAAATACCATAAAACATACTCCCTCAATAAGAAAGCCGAAGAATCAGGCAATAACTGTGTCAATAAGTATAAGGATATTCTCGCCCCTTTAAGATGTGTTGAGATTGTCAGCAGTTATTATGAAAAGGTAATCGGGAAAGGCGACTGGTATTCACTTCCAGAAGCAGTACGGATTATACAATCCAAAAATTTCAACAGCCAAAAAGAAAAACGTTACATAGACACATTAAAATTTGTCAGCCAATGCCGCAGTCTGGCTAAAGCAAAAGCATTCTATCAAAGCAATGAGCTGATTACTTTTAAGAAAACCCTCAATGAATTAGCTGATTTCAACATCAACCCTGTTACTATCCCCAGAGAATGGAATATTAAGCATATACCAAATTTTCTAAGAGCTTATTTTAATGAACTGATGGAAGATTTTTCGAAATTTAATATTCTGAATGGAAATTTGTGTACAGTACAAGGATATCTGGAATATTGCGAAAAGTTTAAGCACCGCCCTATATAATACTTTTGTTTTCATTATATTAATGTATTCCCATGCATCTTGATATTATCAGCTTCATATATGGAAGTCCTTATATCAATTACTTCTGGCTATTCATATATCAAATTGGGAAGGATATATCGTGCAACAAAAATAAAAAATTAACTCAAAAAAGTTGCATATCTATAATCAGATATAACGGATATGCAACTTTTATTTCCTTATTCCGTCATGAAATACATAATCTGCAACACATTGCTTACAGCTATAATCATAATTGCAACAGCTTTTTTAACCGCACAGGCATTCATGATAAAGGCGCATAACCTCTTCCATCTCCATCCGAACCCTGATTCCATCCTCCATCCCGAAGCGGTACGCTGCTGCTCCATAAGCCGCACCACATTGATTATATGCAGTGATGACCCTGTCTACAGCTTTTCTCTGTTCAGATGTAAGATTAAAGCTCTCCATTATATCGGAAGCTCTCTGTTCCTCTGCCATTACCTCCTGATAATATTTATCCTTTTTTAAAATCTCATCCAAATCCGCTATTGTCCTGTGAGCCGCTATGATCTCCAACAATCCATTTTTCTTCATCCTGTTCACCTCATTTACAGGTATTAAAAGAACAGGTCGTCTTATCTCCGATAAGGCTTCCTGCTCCACATATCTTCTTTATTTTATTTACTTTTCAGTCTCCTCATAGTAACTTCATAAATTCTTCCGGCCCAATCACTTTAACCCTTGACTGCTTAAAGTCAGCCAGATTCCGTGTCACAATGTAGTCCACCGTTTCTGCTGTTGCACATTCTTCCTGCAAACAATCCTCAAAATCCAAAAACTGCTCGTTGTTAATAGCCGACATGATTTTTTCTGTATTCAGGTCTGATATCCAAAATATCTCACAGAGACTTCTTATAAACTTCCGTCTCTCTTCCTGTGAATACTCTTTCCGCAGCACATAAAATATATTCGGGATGCTGTGCGCTGCCAGATAACCCATAATCTCCCGGTCCGCACACTTCGTCATTATGACCTGTGCTGCTTTGCTATGGGGTTCCCTCTTTAACAGAACATCCAGTATGATATTTGTGTCAACCAATATTCTCATACTTTTCTGCCCTCGCTTCCCTAAGTTCTTTTTCAGGATCAAAGTCATCCGGCAGCCTCTTTTCCATATCCAGGATTTCCGCAAGCGCATTTTTTGCCCTCTTTTTATCCTCATTCCTGTCTATGGACATTGCTTCCAGATTCTGCAAAATATTGATCACATACGTCATATTGTCTTCCGGCATACGCCGTATCATCTCAATCGCCTTTTCTTTCATCAGAGTCATGTCACAGCCATCCTTTCTTCATCCGCAGAACTTCTTATGTGTTTATGGTAGCACAAACCAGCCGTTCTTACAATGGTATTCCTTCGCACTGGCTAATGCCGTTTATATCATACCGCTTATTTATCTTTCTCATGCCTAAACCACACTAACCTCCATGTCACAGCTTTGCTGTAACTCAAATCCAGATGAAAAATGCCGCTTTTCAGGCATTTTTCGAGAAATGATTTTGTTTCACTTGGGCTGCGTATTTAGCAGCCTTAGTGAAACCTCATTTCTTTCACACTATCCGTTATTACGCAACAATCTTTAACATTTCCTCATTCTTACTGTACACATACACATGATAGGATAAACGTTCATCAGCATCTACCTGTTGACCCTCGTGGCAGTCGCCAAATGTGCATGCAAGCATGTCCACTTGGCTCATTGCTCGCGGGAATCAATGGCTTTTTGGCAAAGCGATTTCCTCACCACTTTCTTTTGATAACACATAAATATTGCCTATATCACAGGTAACAGACATTGCAGGTATATGACTGATCAATTCCTTGTTATTCCCGTCCTTGCCGCAGGAATACAGACATCCGCCGTCCGTCCTGGAAACATAATAGATTGACTGCTTATCCATACAAAAATCATATGCAACTATATTTTCATAAGTGTAAGTTTCATTACTGGAAACGTCATATCTTGTTAAAACCCCCTGTTCATTTTTGCAAAAGATACTTTCCCCATCGAATGAAATATTTCCGTTTGCAGGAATGTCGAGCTTTACAATTTTTCTGGTATACCGGTTTACTTTTGTTATGCCATCATTGCCAATGAAAAACAGGTTATCGTCATTCAGGAAAAAAGCGTGTTGAAAATCCAGGAACTTCCATTTATCCCCCGTTTCATAGTCAATGCCCAAAAGAGAACGCCCGGAATTTGTAATCTGCTCAAAGATTGTTTTTTCCTCAAAGGTATTCAGATTCAACTCTACAACCGACACTTTCGTTATATTGCTGTTATAGTTTCCCACCCGGTTGACATAGCTTTCCATAACCGATGTGGTGTAATACAGATATGGCGGACACACATAAAACGCGCTTATTTCTTCTTCATCAGAAAATACCCCAAACATAGGGGAACGTGCTAAAGGATATGTTTCCCCCGTGGAAGTATTTTTGAGAGAATAATCAAAATTCCCTGCATCCCGTATGATTTCATAACCCATACAGTCATAGCCTGCCGATGAATTATAGACAACGCTTCCCGTTTTTCCACGGCCTGAACATCCCGTCACTGCCAATGTCAGGCCAAACATGACAACGAAAGCCGCCCCACGCTTCTTTTGCCCTGATTTCCTCAGCCATCTGTTAGAATTGCGCCGTAAAATCCAGACAACGGCCAAAGTACACAAAAGCACGGATACAAAGAGCAATGTCAATAGCGTAACCGTGCCAACCTCCGCAAAAATAATTTTCTCATCACCCGTCAGGGCATCGCTCATAACAATATCCCCTGCAAAAAAGTCTGTTCCAAGCAGAAACGGCAGCGGCAGAGGCAGACGGTAAATGCTGGTTTTCGATAAGCCTATATAGGGAATAATCACGGACACCGCACCTGTAAGCAGGGTGACCGCATACTTTTTTGCCAAAACGGAAATGAACATCAGGAGTATCGTAAGAAACACACCGCCAAACATCCGGAACAGCCCTATAGATACATATCCCTCCAACAGCGACATACCCTTGCTGCTGTCTGCAAAGTAACGGATACTCTGAATCGGATAATCCCCATCCGGCAGTCCGTATTTGAACCTGTAAAATCCGTATTCAATAAGCGAAATGCAAAGCGACAGGAAGAGGACAACCGTGGTAATAATGAGCAGCTTATACAGAGCGCTTTTTCGCCCCTCCCTTGCAGTCAGAATCAGGGTGTCCATCTGGCAGCTGTACTCAGAACAGAAAACAGGCGTAACAATCAGCAAAATGCCAAAGAAGAGAATGAAATTAAGCGTACCTTTGCCAAGAAGCCCCATCCATCCGTTTGTCTGGAGAAAACAGCGGTTCCCCGCATTTTCGCAGATATAGAGATATTGCTGATAGATAACCTCAAATCCATTTTGACGCTCCAGAACCTTCTCTATTTCCCGGCTCTCTTTTTTATATTCACTTTCACTGATCTTCCCGTCATAGTAGTTCTCCAAAAGGCTGTTCTGCCTCTCCTTCGCTTCTGCAATCCTCTCCGCCTCCTGCTCCAGATAAAGGGAAGATTCCTCGGTGCAGTATCCTTTTACCTTTTCCAGATACCATTCATATTCATTTTTATACTGCTCCATCGCTATGTCTACAGGGTTGTCGGACAAGGCAAGCCAGACCGTGCCAAAGAGCAGGACAAGGGCAATATAGAACAGCCCCCTTTGCCAGAGCATAATCTTTTTTACTTCGTACATAAATCCAGACATTTTATCCTCCTTTCCCGGCAATAAGAGTTCCTTTTAGAAAGCATCATCATTGCCGTTATGGAAACCACCCCTACGGTTATGGCAAAAATAATTGCTGCCTGGAAACTCTGTACCGGATATCCTGCAAAACCAATAAACTCGGTCTTGCCAAATAGTATGCGGTTAGCAAGCAGCGAATATGGGTTTATAATCTTGAGCCAGACATTACTGAAACAGCTCTGCGACGCACCTGTAATAATGAAACACAGGGCTGCTCCAAAATCAGCGACAAACGGAACAAGAGCATTACGCCCAAACAAAGAAATCAATAGAAACACCATGCTCATCGTCCATACGCCCACTGCCCTTATCACTGCGGACAGAATCGCATATTGCCATAAATTACAGTTTACCGCAGCCGTACTGAAATTGCTGACAGCATACAGCGGAAGATTTCCTCCCTCCGCCGTTCCGAAGAAATACACAAAGCCAATATAATCCACAACAGAAAACCATATGGCCACACTGATCACAAACAAAGAAGCCGCAGTAATTTTAGCAAATGTGGTCTTTTTACCGCCGCCCGGATTTGTCAGCAGCAGCATATCCATCTGTGTTTCCTTTTCGCAGACAAAGGTACTGACAACACCATACAGACAAAGAAATAAAACCAATATGCCCGAAAAATCATAGTTCAGATAATAGTTATACATTTCCTCATAGGCAAAGGCTTTTATGCTCCGCCCGGAATAAAGGTGATAGATCACACTGTTTTTGCGTGCTTCATAAGTCTGCCCCCGTTCTTTGTAAACAGCGGCATTTTCCTTTGCCCTCTCTGCCACTTGAAGCGCATAAGTCCGATAATGATAGAAATATTCCATAGGCTCCACATAGTATTTTTCCAGGATATTCCGGTCACTGTATATATTCCCCGTCATCATATCCGGATTGTCTTTGGCTGTGCTTGCTGTCATATCAGCCGTAGCGTCTGCTAACGGCTGATATATGGAAAGAAGATGATTGATTTTTTCAGCAGTGATCTCCCCTCTGTAATCCTCATAAAGCTGCCAATACACGCTGTTCCAGCTGCGGCTGTCATTTCCGTCCGCCAGGTAGGAATACGAGTGGAATTCGCTGTTTATTTTGAACAGGTTCACTACACTGAACAATATGAGTACAACAAGTATTGACCGCTTGCAGAATAATTTGTAAAATTCATATTTGATTAAGCGTGTCATATTATCTCTCCCTTAACTCATTGCCCACGGAGGGTCCTGCGACTCTCGCGGCATTCGCCAAATGGACATGCAAGCATGTCCGCTTGGCTCATTGCCCACGGAAGTAATACAGAAATACATCTTCCAGGTTAGGGGAAACCTTTACTGCGTCTGAATCAGGCAACATATCGCTTACAATTCTCACTAAAAAGCGTTCCCCCTGCTGTTTCATATTGCTGACATAATATTGGCTGCCAAGTCTGGCAGCGTCTTCCCCGTTTACTGTCACCTCCCACACTTTCCCATAGATATTCTGTTCTAATGTGTCGGTAGTTCCCTGGGTTATTAAGGAGCCTTCCTTTAAGATCATAATCTCCTTTGCGATACACTCCACATCGGAAACGATATGGGTGGCCAGCAAAATTGTCCGCCCCCGTGCGAATTTTGAGATCAGGTTTCGGAAACGGATACGTTCACTGGGATCAAGCCCTGCTGTCGGCTCATCCAAAATAAGAATTTCAGGATCGCCCAGCATCGCCTGGACAATGCCGACCCTCTGCCGCATACCGCCGGAAAGAGCGCCAATCTTTTTATCTTTAGCATCTGAAAGATTGACAATGTCCAGAAGCTCCAAAGCCCGTTTTTTTCCCTGTTCGGCAGGGATCCCTTTCAGCGCACACATATACAGCAGAAAATCCATCACTGTAAAATCCCGGTAGAAGACAGGATATTGCGGCATATATCCGATTTTTGACAGGAAGTCCTTACCCAAAGTTCCTGCATCCTGTCCGTCAATCAAAACCGTTCCGCCATCGCTTCCCAAAATACCCACAATTATATTGATCAGTGTCGTCTTTCCCGCACCGTTAGCGCCCAAAAGCCCATAGACACCCTCCGTAAGTTCCGTGGTAAAATCCTTTAAGGCATATATGCCTTTGGCATACTTGCCCAAGGCGCCCCTGCCCTTATACTGCTTTGAAACATTTCGTAATGATATTTTCATCAAGAATTACCCCACAAAGCCAAAGGTTGTTATCAAGGTGCTTACCTCGTCAATACCCCGTCCAAGCACAACGATACAGGTGCCGGATTCATCCAAAATCAAAATCTGTGGAACACGCAGGAAATAGGTACTGTTGCTGTCCTGAACAGTTTCCGTATGGATACTTTTTCCCGATGCCGTATCATAAATGTTGATTGTAACACTGCTTTCCTCCAAAATAGCAGTAGCCACATATTTTCCCTGCCCGGAGCAGTAAACACCGTCTTTTCCCTCACTGCGGCTTGAGAACGACATCGTTTTTTCTGTATTGGATATGGTATCAAGCATCAGCAGGGTTCCATTATTTTTGTCAAAGCTCTGGGGCATAATAAGCAGGTTTCCGCCCTTTTGCACTTCTTCCGTATCTACCTTATAATCCCCCTTTTTGGTAATCGTGAGATTTGCGCTGTCAGTGGATACTGTACCATAAACACTGACCCCATCCCCGCCAATGGAGGTATCTGTAGCCATGCCTACATAGACTAAAGTGTTGTTCCCCGTAAAGGTAAGGCTGTCCATAGTTACAATCTGCATATTACCTGCCGTGCCTTCTTCGGAATAGTTCAGAATGGTACGAACCTTCCGGGAAGAAACATCATAAAGGTAAAGCCCCTGAAGTCCGCCGAAAGCAACTTGTTTTCCGTCCTGTGAAATAGCGATCCCTGCGACCTGCGAGGTAAAATCGTCACTTAATAATCCGCTAAAGGAAATGGTATCCTGAATAGCAAAGTCCTTATTCAGTATGTATCCATTGATACCGCCGCTTTCTGATGCAGCAAATGAACCGTTACTGCCTCCGCCGCCAGCCTTTCCCTGGCCCACAACAAAGTAGCCGTCTGTAAAGGTCTGTACGTATAAATCTTCCATGGAAATATCCGCGCTTGCGATTGTTTCGCCTTTCCCCATATCGTAAAGATAAAGCTGATCCGCCGCAACGATAATCCGGCTTCCATCGGCATAATAGCAGCCGCTGACCTTTCCTGAAAAAGCGGAATCCTTAACCGTGCTGACCGCCATAATATTTTTATCTGTGCCGTTATACTGTAGATCAATCACGTTCATTTCGCTGCTTTCATTTCCGGTATTTCCCGATGAATCATCTTCTACAGATTGCGGCTCAATGTTTGTGGTTCCATTTTCAGAACGGTTCCCATTCTCCTGTCTGTTTCCACAGGCCGACAAATTAAGAGCCAAAGCAAGCATAAGTATCATACACATCCATTTTGTTTTCATTTTTTACACCTCCTGCATATCGCAAGCGCAGCTTGCGATACTGCCATCAATAATTAGTTTGGAAGTTTACTTCCAAACATAGTCCTCCTTGTATAATAAAATTGAACCTGTTTTACTCGTAACTGAATTTTCGTCCGCTGCAACGGCTGTCGCATAAAAAGTATTGAAACCATCCAGCTTAGCGGTATCTATGGTTGCTTCAATAATCCACACATTTCCTTTGCTTAATGTGACATCACAGGAAACCGCTCCATCAAAAGATATTGGCTTATGGTTTAAGAAAAATGATATGCCATATCTTGCGCCTGGCGTTCCACAAAGAGTGTAGCGCACGGTAAGCGTATCTTTCCCGGTAAGGTTGATATTGTCATACACCACCTCGCCGTCATAGTCAAGCGTCCAATAGACACTGTTATCCAGGGTATCCATCGTAGCGCCATTCCATCCTGCTCTCATAAGCTCATTCTCAATAAAAGAGGAAGTGACTTTTTCCTCTGAAATGCTGACATCACGAAAAGCAGTTATACTTTCTCCATTAATGCTGTCACTTTCCGGAGCATCCTCATTAAAATGCAGTTTCAGCACCCTTTCAAAACTCTGATGATACCAGCCATAGCTTGAGGTTTCTTTCATATCAGGCTGGAAATCGGGTCTGGTGACGCTCACAACTGTCATATTCAGGGTATCGCCTTTTTTCCCTGTGTCCGGTGTGAACACAAAAGAAAATTTCTCTTCGCGCTTTTCTGATGCCCGGAAGCAGTGGAGATACTCATATTCCGCCCCCGTGTCGTTCACCTTGTAGGCTTGCGGCTTTCCGTCCAAAAAAAGCAGGAAACCAATGCTGTCCAATTTCCCCTCTGATGAAAACTGATAGTCCAGGACAAATTCTCCGCCATTATACTCATAAGGCAAAACACTCTGGTCATCCGCTCTGGCGGGATCCGCTTCCCCATGGCTGAGAAACCCTAAATCTCCGTCCTCCTGCGCCCCGGCGAATGGGTCTTCTTCTACATTTTGCGGCGGGGCATTCTCGTCCGCAATGTTATAATTTCCGCAGGCCGCCACAGCAAAGGGCAAAACAAAAATCATAGCTATTGATAAGAATCGCTTTCTCATCATCTATCCTCCTACTTGTTTTAGATTCGACTTCTATAATAGAATCCAAAACAGGATTCTATTATCTAAATGCCATTATAAAAACCAAAAGTCAAAATGTGGTCAAGGAATAGTAAAAAGTTTACGGAGAAACAGCTTAGTTCTTTACATAAAGAGAGCCAACAAACTGTAATTTCTCACAAGTCTGTTGGCTCTGTATCTGTATGTCTGGCTCTTTGATGAGGTATTTGTTCTTTTCAAGCAGCGATACGAGCAAAATCAACGCTTCTCTAATATTTTATCAATCAGGCCAAAATCCATTGCTTCTTTTGCTGTCATATAATTATCACGTTCGGTTGCAATAGCAACCTCATCAATACTTTTTCCTGTATTTTCTGACAAAATGGTATTTAATCTTCTTTTACTTTTTTGTATATGGTCAGATGTAATTTTTATATCGGTTGCCTGTCCCTGAATTCCATTTCCATGAATGGCAGGTTGATGTATCATAATTTCCGCATTAGGCAAAGCAAGACGTTTTCCCTTTGTACCTCCTGCCAATAAAAAGGCTCCAAAACTTGCGGCAAGACCTATACATATTGTTGATACATCACATTTGACATATTGTATTGTGTCATAAATAGCAAAACCCGCCGAAACAGAACCGCCTGGACTATTTATATATAATTGAATGTCTTTTCCTGGGTCTTGGGATTCTAAAAACAGCATTTGTGCAATAATCAAACTTGCTGAAACATCACTTACTTCTTCTCCTAAAAAAACAATTCTATCGGACAATAGTCTTGAAAAAATATCATAACTTCGTTCTCCTCGGCTTGTCTGTTCAATAACATACGGAATTGTACTCATGCTGCCAATTTACCTCCTGCTAAATAATACATAAATGAGTATCCATTAAACGAACCCATCATGCATATCTTCGATTGTTTAGGATAGAACACACCATTTTTTCGATAAACATTAGGCGTGCATTCATATAACTGTTTAAAAGCTAATGTGAATGCTTGCTGTGAATCATAATGTGCTTCATAAGCAATTTCAACAATGGGCTGCTCTGTTTCTACAAGTTTTTGAGCAGCCAAAGTCAGCCTACGCCCCTGTATGTATTTATAAACCGTACATTTTGTTTCTTCAGTAAAAATTCTGGCTATATAGAATTTTGAATAATTTAATGCATCTGCTATTTTATCAAGCGACAAATCCTCGTTAATGTGCGTTTCTATATAGTCTACTATTTTTTCTACAACTGTATTATTGTTCATATATGACACTCCTTTCCCTATTTAATATAACATAACTTTTTAAAATTATCTTAATAGAAATTGCCTTAATTAGAAACCAGAAAAGCGACAGAATAATCCTGTCGCCATTTTGTTATGCATAAATAATTTCCTTGTTTACACTCTCCCTCACACAAGCCCTTATGTTGCCTAACCGTCCTGTTTATTCTAAGGTGTTTTCTTCCTTTAGCTGTTCTGTGATCCTATGCTTGTTTCATGCCCTCTATAAGCCTGCAGGGGCGTTCCTGCGCCTGCCTGTCAATGTCGGCAAGGTAAATGTTCAACCTGTTGCGTCTGAGCTTTGTATCATTTATAGACCTATCGGAAGCCGTAAGTGTACCTTATACCGATGACACAATTATATTTCTTCAATTATATTTTGAGCAAAAACAGCGATATCTTCATTGGTATGTGCTGTTAGCGTTTCAAAGTAGGACTTGTCCTTTTCCAGTTTTGCCCTAAGCTGTCCTGTCCATGAAATATTTGAGCTGCTTTTGGGCAAACAGATAGCAAAGCCCATGATAATGTCTAATATTTCAACCTTTAGTTCATCATCTAAATTCTGCAATCCATAAAATAAAATATCATAAGCCGGTAGTGCGGCTGATGAGATAAATGAATGCTGATGGCACAAATCGCACCATAAATCATGGCTTGCCTGTAATGCTGCCTTTTTATTGTCTGAAAAGAGATTTAACAATGACTGCGCGACATTTGGTATACATACCTTAGCTGATATATAATCGGGAACATCCTCGGCAGCATTACCATAGGCAGTATCATAGTCATGCCAGTCTATGGCCAATATTTTTTCCGAAATGTTCATCATTTTTACCTCCGTAGAATACAATATTTTTCTGTTGTACCAAGAACTACGTCACAACTATTACTGTTTTTCATAAATACATAAGCACTGACCGTCATCCGTATATGCTGCAAATTTATCAAATTGCAGAGTAACAATATAAAAATCCTCCAACAATCCATCAACTTCATTAAGTACATCTGTTATAGTATCTATATATCCTTCATAAACCCAACCAATCGTTTCACTAACACAATCTATCTCTTTCAGTTCCTGCCTAAAATACAGCCAGCAATAACTTAGTTCAACCTTTGGGTACTTCTTATAATCCATAAACGCATAATAAAATTTGTTTATAATCTTTTGATAGTTTGTTTTTAAATATTCATAAAACCGTTCTCTGTCAACTGATTTTTCCTTTATTATTTCTTCAATTTCAGTCCGAATCCAATATTTCACAGGCTTATCTTTCAAAAGTCCTCTCCAATTTCCATTTTTTCTCCTGCCTAAACAATCCCGAATTGCGACGAGGGAAACGCTTTCATCAGCGTTTCCCTAAATGGAACATATTACTTGGGGTCAGCTTCCTCGTTGAGGGGCTTATAGTTGCTGTCCATGTAGTTCTTTTTCCCGAAGGGAACATAATTTTCATCCAATAAAATCAAATTTCCGTTTCCCAAATCAGGGAACTGCCGCGCAACCTCCTTGAGCACTTCCCATTCATCTTTTGTATTTTCTTTGTTGTCCTCCTCCACCTGTCTTAACGCTTCTTGAATAGACTGCTGATCTGCCGTTCCCCAATAGAGAGGATGGGGCTGGAAGGAAGAATGGTAATCGCCGCCCTCATAGCAGAAAAAACAGGAGCAGGGGATTTTTTCAAATAGAATTTTTTGCGCCCCGTCAAGCTCCTTCACCTCCAGACAGTAGCACCCATTTACGGTTGCCGCACCATCCCGCGCGGTCATGTTTGCGATTGCCATGATAGTAAGGGGTTCCGTTTTCACGATCATGCCGGGAACCAAAAGCCCCTCCTCGTACATTTCCCGTAAATATTCGTCAGAAAATTTTCCGACAGCCCGCCATAGGAAAAACAATGCAAGAAGGAAACAGATAACGGCGGGAATCCAGCTTTTAAACAAAGAAATTCCTGCCATGCACAGGAAGCACACGCAGATTATCGCGGAGCTTCTCCGCTTTTTGACGACGGCTTTTATTATTTCATCTTTCTGCCGTATCCGGCTCACATCTGCATGGATGCCGGATTTTACACTTGCCTCAAATTGTGAATAATCGACCATTTTTTCCTCCGTTTCTTACGTTTCTGTAGATTGCTAATATTTTATATAGATATATTCAGTAAAAATCCGATAAAAACAATATACAATCCAGACCACCCAGGTTATTTCCCACTTGTGTGATATTGCAGAAATCATCAAATAAAGAACAGCAACAGTAATAGCAATCATCCAATTCGTTATTTTTTTCTTCTTGGTTATTTCATTGGCTGATACTTTTACAACATCTGACAACAGACTTTCATATTCGTTATCAACGTTGTTTTCTGTTCTTTCGCCCTTGAATAATTCTGCTATGGTAATCCCCAAGGATGCAGCTAATGGTTCAATAAGAGATACATCTGGAAATCCGATACCTCGTTCCCATTTTGAAACAGCTGCACCTGATACCCCCAATTCATTCGCTAAATCCTGCTGCGTGCGATTTTGTTCTTTTCTGATAGCAGCAATTAGGCTGCCTGCTTTTTGAGCGTTCAATATTTTCGCCTTCTTTCCAATTTTATAATATCTTTAATAATATCAAGAGAAATATCATATTACAAGAAACGCTCCGTTGAAATGTTAAACGCTGCATTGGATTTATGCAAATCCTCCTTACACAAGCACATATGCTATTTATTCTTCCTGTCCGTAATGGCGGCGATTCGTATTCGCCTGCTGTAATGCCATACTTTTAATAAATAAAAATATCAATTCATTTTGTGGACTGCTAGTTTAATTGTTACACAAGCTCCACTGGGAGCAATATTTGAAAGTTCTAAACTTCCGCCGTGTTTCTGGCTAAGGACACGGCTTGTAGCCAATCCCAGGCCCATATGCTCTCCCGTTTTATCCTCAGAATAAAGAAAGGTGTTCTTTTTACGGAGCATTGCCCTTGAAAAACCTTTGCCATCGTCTGATATGGTTATCATAAGCATACCATCGGTAAGGGAGTACCCAAAATTCACCTTCCTTTTGGCATATCGAATGGCATTAGAAAAGATATTCTCGACAATACGGTAAAAGATCTGCTCGTCTAACTTCACCTGACATTCGGATATGATGGAATGGTATGCAATCTCCAGGCTATGTTGTTCTGCAAGAAACGAAAGACTTTCCGTAGCTCTTCTTAAAAAGTCCGGTAATTGAACTACGGAATACTTTGTTTCCGTTTCTTCAATCGCATTCAGGTCACGGATATAATCTGTATAATGTTCAAGCCGTTTTGCCGTTACCGCAAGGTTAGACAGTGTATGCCGCAATTCTTCGTCATTCAGATTTCCATCTGCCAGGCATTGCTGCATATATTCCACATATCCCTCAACAATCGCAATGGGATTTCTGAGGTCATGTGCCACTGATGCCTGCAGGATTCTGCGCTGCTCAATCATGTTCCATAGCTGACGGTTGTTATCATAGAGCACCTGCCGCATTTCTTCAAAAGCGGTGCAGAGCCTTCCTAATTCATCATTCCTGTTATAATCAACCGTAAAATCAAGGTCTTGCTCCCGAATATGTTTTGTTGCATCGGCAAGAACCTGAATGGGCGGTGACAGTTCTTTCCTGTAAAACCACCATGCGCACAGCATGATACCTGTAATGGAATAGATAAAAGGAAACAGCACCATAGAAATGCCTGCCATTCTGTATACGAACTTTTGCTTTGGGCGAAGCGCCGCGAAGCCGGACTCAATTTTCTCTATTACGAATTCCGTATTCTCCAAAGTTACATCCACTCCGGTAGGAACGAGCATACCCACCTGGGCAGGTTCGTCAAGGATAACCCTCTGCCCTCCCTCTAATACCCTCCCGTCCGCTGTGACCGTCCGGGTATTCAGCCAGACTTCCTGAGAATCGGGAAGTATCACTTTTTGTATACGGTAGCATCCATAAATCGTCAGGACAGATGCCGCAAAAACAAGAAACATTGTAGCAGCTACCGCACAGATAAAAGCTCTTTTCATTGATCCGGGTTTCCTCATTTTTTCCATCTGTAACCCATCCCCCAGACTGTTTCGATATATTCCCTGCCCGTAGCTTCCTTCAGTTTATTCCTGATCTTTCGGATATGCTCTTTTATGACTCCACTATCTCCTTCGGCATTCAGCCCCCACACGGCTTCATAAATCCGCTCCCTGTCGAATATCTGATTGGCGTTACGCATCAGAAACTCCACAATGTCAAACTCACGGTTTGACAGGTTCAGCGGCCTTTCCCCATAAAAACAAGTACGTTCCGCAAGATTTACGATCAAGCCCTGGGAAGAAACGATTTTAGGCGTACACTTGCTCCGTTCATCCCTTCGCAGGTGAGCCGCCACTCTTGCAGTCAACTCTTTCAGGCTGAACGGCTTGGTTATGTAATCATCACCGCCAGCCTGCAGGCCGTTTATTTTGTCCTGTTCCGTAATCCGGGCTGTCAGAAACAAAATGGGGCAGACGACATTCTGGCGGATCATTTTACATAACTCCAATCCGTCTATTTCCGGCATATTGATGTCAAGCAGAATCAAATCCGGATAGACATTCAGCATGGATATTGTCTGCTGTGCATTTTCCGCTACAAAAGCCTCATATCCACACTTCTGTAAGTGACTTGACAATAACTCTGTCAGCATTTTTTCATCATCAACAATGAGTATTTTGTATGCCATAGTAATCTCCTCTCCCAGAATATGATACTGCAAATAAGTCAAAAAGTGGTCAATTTCCTGCTTTTCAGAGCGTTCTCAACCGCTTTTTTTATGACAGTGCTTGAATTTGTCGCGCCCGATATTGCGTCTACATCTATTTTCTGTTCATCAACTATGCTGTCAGTGATAACTTCTGCGGTCTTTCCACGTTCATGCCTATGCTCCAAAATGTTAATATTTGTGATTTCTCCATTTTGCACGGCAACTTCCACTTTGGCATATATAAAATCCACGTCATATTCACCAACATAAACTCCGTCAGGAATATCAGAAATATTTATATCTTCAAAGGTGGTTTCCCTTACTGCCTGTCTATAGTCCGCAACACTTTTAAGGTAGAGGATTCCCAAAACGAAACCGGCAAGCAAAAGGAACATTATAGAAAATAATATTGTACTCTTTTTCGATATTTTCATTTCATCACTCTCCACTATCTGCAATAGAACAATACAACATATGAAAACCATGCTCTAAAAACTGGACTTTTGATAATCCCATTGCTTTTTTAATATATTCTTCTTTATTTTCTGCAAGCTGAATAAGCCCGGACAACATACCCCAGAAAACAAAAATAGTAGGCATGATTTTCAGATCGCTGCGTAAATCGCCTTTATCTATGCCGGATATTAAAAATTCCTTTATCTTTTCGTTTATTTCTTCCCCTATTTGATAAGTTTCTTTTTCTTCGGGAAGATGATCGTGGCGCTCAAAATCAATATTGATTTTATCCAATACCATTTTGAAGTAGAACGGAAATTCTTCCTGATACTGAACCAATCCACGACAAATGAAATTGTATTGTTCTTTTGTGGTTTGCTGCTGCTCCAGTGCAGAAGCGATGTAATGATAAAGTTTTTTCATGCTGTCCAGCACTAAGATACCGACAATTTCCTCTTTGTTCTCAAAATACACATATAAAGTCGCTTTGCTGTATCCGGCTGCTTTGGCTATATCGTCCATAGATGTTGCCTCTATGCCTCTCTCCATGAACAATACTGACGCAGCGGAAGCAATTTTTTCCCGGTGTACACTTTTCGGCTCTTTTTTTCTCCGTGCCATTGTCTGCCTCCTTATAATTGAACTCAAGGTTTAATTATAAAAGTTTTAAAGAATACTGTCAACTTTTTCACCTAAAATAATCCGGAAAATATTTGCCTGAATGAGATGCCTCCACTTCATGTCGATTCAACATTTTTAGTTCAAGTTTTTACCATACTCCGCTTTTCCCATTAAAAGACCTCATCCTCCGGCTCACAATATTCCAACAGGGAAAGATACAATTCTTCTGGACGATCTGGCATACAATCCTCATAGCTGCAAATATCCTGCTCTGTATGGTTTATGTATTCCACCTGCACCCGCCATGACGGATTTCCCTCCGGTTCCTTTGTTGGCTGTACTTCCAATCCATTCTTCAAATCTTCCATAAAAAAATCCTCTTCCCCATCAAAAAACGGGTCATAATCCCCTCATCAGGACGCAGGGGATAGTTCTGTTCCCACATAAAAATTTCCAATGTATGCACGATATACCGCAGCAGCTTCGCCATCTGTCCGCCCTCCAGCGTGACAGACTGCCCCTCGCCCTCTGCTTGAAAATCCGTCATGGTAAGCACACGGCTTTTCCGGTCAATGGTAAAACGGCAGTCAGCCATTTCCATATCGCCGTACCCATCGTAAATCTCCGTATGCACTTCAAAAGACAATGTATTGATGACAAGCTGCTTTTTCATGGCATTTCGCTCCGCATGGGGAAAGCAGGCATTGAAAACCTCCCGTGCCGTTTTCGCCACTTCCGGGCAGTCATCCTTCATTTTGGCTTTCAGCCATTTCTTCTCACCCTCTGAAATCCGCCTCATTGGGAAACTCATCAACCGGTTCATATCCATTGCCGCCGCTTTTTCCGCAGTGCTTAAACGGGAACAGGCTTTGCAGATATGGGCTGCGTGGCCTTTCCCGGAAAATTTTTCATTTGCCTTGTATTCGCCACATATTTTACAGCAATGCCCGTGTGGGCGGTTTTTCTTCTTTGACATCGCAGATTCCTCCGTTCCTGCGCCTATTATACAGTGAACCGTCAAAACTTCAAAGATAACTGTGGGTTATTTTAGAAATTCTTTATGCCGGATATGCTGCCCCGGTTGACGTATACAACGGAAAATACGTTTCTCAGATTTTCTATTGTCATGAATAAAAAACAGGCTCCCCCTGCCCGTATGGAAACCAGGTAAGGAAAACCTGTTTTTCTTTGTTTTATTCCTGTTAATAACTTCATGAGCTGTCACAGATTCAACCTCACCTGCTGTCGTAAAATCACCCATTTTCCTGTCACACAATCAATTGTATGAATATTATCCCCCTTGGGAGCCACCAGTTTCCCGCTTCAGAGCCATCCGGAA
>CAJUSR010000035.1 GCA_910588855.1 uncultured Kineothrix sp.
TTAAGACCGCCGAAAAAAATCAAATTAATTTACACACTTTTCTTGACAAACCCAAAAATGGCGTCGGAGGATGAAGAGCTTTCCATCATTATCTTGATGGATCAGGGGATTTATATTGATATGGTTATGGATTCCGTAATCAGCAATGTGCTTTTTGGTGCAGTCCTCGCTATTTTCATATTGATTGTATTCCTGAAAGATTTGCGCCCTACCCTGGTGATTGCCTTTTCCATCCCTATCAGCCTTGTGACGGCGGTGGTATGCATGTATTTCAGTGGGATAACGCTGAACATCATTTCCCTTTCCGGTTTGGCCCTTGGCGTAGGTATGCTGGTGGACAACTCGATTGTGGTGATTGAAAATATATACCGTATGCGCAGCGAGGGGAAGAGTATGCGGGAGGCTTCCATTGAGGGGGCAAAAGAGGTTGCGGGGGCAATCATGGCTTCTACCTTAACGACCGTTTGCGTATTTTTGCCCATTGTATTTACGGAAGGGATTACCAGACAGTTGTTTGTGGATATGGGATTGACCATTGCCTACTCCCTGCTGGCCAGCCTTGTAATTGCGCTGACCGTCGTTCCGGCAATGGCGTCCAAGGTGCTGACAAAGACAAAAGAACAAAAAGAAGATAAATTTTTTGCGGTATTGATTAGCGGGTATGAAAAGATATTGGAACTGTCATTGAGGTTCAAACCTATCGTTTTGATTGGCGCTCTCGGGTTGCTGGCAATCAGCGCCGCAGCGGCAATCTCCAGAGGAACCGCATTTATGCCGGATATGGAGAGTACACAGATAACGGTAAGCGTGTCTATGCCCAAAGGAACGCCGTTAGATGAGACCGCGGCGGTGACGGATGACATTATAGAAAGAATCCGTTCACTTGATGATGTAGTGGATGTGGGGGCTATGGCAAGCGCTTCGAGCTTGACGATGCTGACCGGAAGCGGGAACAGTGCGGACAATGCTACGGAAATTTATATCACGTTAAAAGAAGACAAAGAGCTGACAGGGGATGAATTGGCGAAGAAAATCGAAGACATGACAGCGGACATCGAAGGGGCAGAGCTGGTGATTAATACGTCTTCTATGGATATGAGCGCCCTTGGGGGAAGCGGGATTTCCATTCAGGTTAGGGGGCGTGAGATAGATACCCTTCAGGAACTTGCTGCGGATATTGCCCAAATTGTCCGGGATACCGAAGGAACAACGGAAGTTTCTGATGGTATGGAGGATTCCACGGAAGAGCTTCGCATTATAATTGACAGGGATAAGGCAATTGAACACGGATTGACGGTGGCTCAGATTTTCCAACAGATAGCGGCAAAATTAGCGGATGCTTCCAGTGCAACGACATTGGAGACGGAAATCAGGGATTACGATGTCTATGTAAAGAATGCCAACGATATTGCCCTTACGAGGGATACGATAAAACGGATAAAGATAGACGTGACGAAAAAGGACGGAACAAAAGAGAAAATTGTCCTTGCAGATATTGCGGATTTTGAGATAAAACAGTCGCCCAATGCAGTGAACCGTTCGGATCAGAACCGGTACATAGGCGTAAGCGCATCCATCGCCGACGGATATAATGTAGGTCTGGTATCCCAGGAATTGCGCAAGAAGTTGGATGATTATGAAATGCCGGAAGGCTATACGCTGGTGATGAGCGGTGAAAATGAGATGATTGAGGATGCGATGGAGCAGGTGACGCTGATGCTTATTCTGGCGCTGCTGTTCATGTATTTGATTATGGTTGCCCAGTTCCAGTCGCTGCTGTCTCCCTTTATTATCATGTTTACCGTGCCGCTGGCGTTTACGGGCGGATTTTTCGGTTTATATTTCAGCGGGAGCGAAGTGAGCGTCATTGCCTTAATCGGTTTCGTTATGCTTTCGGGTATTATTGTAAATAACGGTATTGTTTTGGTGGACTATGTGAACCAGCTGCGGGAAACAGGGATGGAGAAAAAAGACGCTATTATCGAAGCGGGCCGTACCAGGCTCCGGCCGGTGCTTATGACAGCTTTGACGACTATCCTGGCTCTTTCCACTATGGTATTCAGCCATGATATGGGCTCTGAAATGGGGAAACCGATGGCGATTGTAACAATAGGCGGATTGGTTTACGGTACATTGCTTACCTTGGTTGTAGTTCCATGCATTTATGATATATTTATGCGGGAAAAGAAGGAGATGGAGGAATGAAGGCAGAGAAAAAATTGTCTCCGAAGGTAAAGGCTTTATACGAAGCGGTAGAAGAGCTTATTTTTGAAAATATCGATGTGAAAGAAATCAAGGTATCCGATATTACGGAACGGGCAGGGATCGGGAAAGGCACTGCTTATGAATACTTCAGGAATAAAGAAGAAATTATAAGCAGCGCCATGCTGTACCATATTGATTTGATTTGCAGGCAGATGATAGAAAAATTGGAAGAGTTGAAGGATTTCCCTAAGACCATGCAGCTTCTTTTATGCTGCATGGATGAGGAAATCAAAAAAAGGGATTGCCTTGTCCAGTTCATCCATCTTTTGTCTGACAATGGGTTAATCGGCAAGGTTTTACAAAAGAAAATAAAAGAGCGGAATCAGGAACTATGTATGCCGAAAGATGTAATTGCCCATATGATTCAGGTTGGCATAGAGAACGGCGATATAAACAAAGAGCTGCCTTTGGATTATGTAAGTATGGAGATTGCTTCCCGGGTACTCATTTATATCATTTATATTACGGACGATGATAAAAACGGATGCAGCAGGCAGCAGATGCATAGACTGGTTTGCGACGCTATGTGCAAAGCATTAAAATGATTTGAAAATGAATAAAGTAAGGTAAAAACAGTGAGGCAAATGGATAAAATTCCTGACAGAAAATTAGAATTGGGAATTTTTTTGTACATTTGCCTTTGTTTGTTAAATATGGTTGTATATTTTTGTGGAAAATGCTATTATAACTTAATATAAGCAAAACGATGTCAAGAGAAAAATTCATTTTTCAAATGGAAATTTGTAACAATTCAACCTGCGGCATTGTTGCTGCGGAATCTGTGTTCCAAGCTGCCTGCGGCATTGTTGCTGCGGAATCTGTGTTCCAAGCTGCCTGCGGCATTGCTGCTGCGGAATCTGTGTTCCAAGCTGCCTGCGGCATTGCTGCTGCGGAATCTGTCCGTTCCAAGCGACTTGTGGCTTCACGATTACGGAATCTGACCGTGCCAAGTCGCCTGCAACGAGGGCCCTGAACCTTGACATAAGAATATGGTATGATGTGCCAGCAATACACAAAAAAGAAAAAACTGGAAATAGGAATGGAATACTTTGTATTTCAGGCGTCTGCAGACCCAAAAGTGTAAAAAAGATTTTGTTGATTTTAAGGTTTTGGAAGTGTTTGCTTTATATTTGCAGGTGAGAGAGGAGTAGTTATGTTAGAAAAGATTAAGAAGATGAAGGTAGAGAAAAAATTGAAATATTGCTTTGCATTGGTCATTTTTGTAGCCAGTATTTCAGGAGTTTTAGGGCTGTTGATGATTTTGCGCAGCGATATCCAATATAGCAATGCGCTGGTGGATAATGGTTTTTCCCAGGGGGAAATCGGCATATTCAGTACATACTTGAACAAAGAGCCTTCGATTGTAAGGGAAATGATTTTGCAGGAGGATAGCGCAGCTTTACTGGAATCCGAGATGGAACTGGATGAGATACAGGCGAAGACGGATGCCGCGTTTGAGGTGATGTACCAAAACTGCAATTCGCCGGAAGAAAAGGAATTTATTGCAATTATAGAAGAGACATTGCCTCAGTACCGTAGTATTTTTAAACAAGTAGAAGAGATGGCAATAGCGAACCGGAATGATGAAGCTTTTGAACTGCTTCTTGCGGAAGGGAAACCTACATTAAAGAAACTGACAGATGCAGTGGAAGCTTTGATTGATTTGAATGTAGAAATGGGAAATGAAGTATCGAGCAACCTGACGATACAGACATATATATTGATTAGTGTGATGATTCTTGTGATTGTTGTAGCCGCATTTATTTCCATGCGGTTTGCAGGATTTGTAGCGAAACTGTTTGCGGAACCGATTATCATGGTGAAGAATGCTTCGGCAGAACTGGCGAAGGGGAATTTGGACATTAAATTAGAGAGGATGTATCCGGATGAAATCGGGGATATGACGGATTCGTTTAAAGAGGCGGCGGAAACGCTACAAATGTATATCAATGAATTAAGCCGGGGCCTTGGGGAAGTTGCCAACGGGAATTTTAATATTAGTACGGATGTGGAGTTTAAGGGTGATTTTAAGGCATTGGATGTGGCTATTGTGCAAATTACAGATTCCTTGAGCCAGACATTGGGACAGATTAGGGAGGCATCCGAACAGGTGGCCTTGGGGTCTGCCCAGATGGCGGAGAGCGCACAGTCGCTGGCGGAAGGGGCAACCGATCAGGCAGGGGCCGTAGAGGAGCTGACAGCAACCATCCAGAATATTACGGAGGCTGTCGTAGGTTCTTCAGAAAAAGCGGACGAATCCCACCGCAATGCGGAAGCGTTTGAGATTGAGGCGGAAAAGAGCAATGAAGATATTAAGAGCCTGAATCAGGCGATGGAACGTATCAACGATACTTCCAAAGAAATCGCAAAAATTATTGCAGCTATTGAAGATATTGCTTCCCAGACGAACCTCCTGTCGCTGAATGCATCCATTGAAGCAGCAAGGGCAGGGGAAGCGGGCAAAGGATTTGCCGTTGTGGCGGATCAGATAGGCAAACTGGCTGCCGACAGCGCGGCTTCGGCTATCAATACAAAACGCTTGATTGAAAACTCCATTCAGGAGATTGAACACGGTAATGAAATTACCACAAAAGCGACGGCGGCTATCGAATCGGTAATAGGCGGCATTAAGATGTTGGCCGAATCGACGAAGGAAATCAGCGAGTTGTCCGTGTCTCAGGCAGACGCCATGAAACAGCTTGAAATGGGCGTAGAGCAGATTGCGGAGGTGATTCAAAGCAATTCGGCGGCAGCGGAGGAAACTTCTGCGACAAGCGAGGAACTGTCCGCACAATCCACAAGCCTGGAAGATTTGGTTGGGCAATTTAAACTGAAAGCATAGAAGACAGTTATCCATGCGGCGCTAATTGCCGGCGCAGACAAAGGGAAATCCTTTGTCTGCGCGGCAGTTCCGTATTTCCATACAATAGTTCCGAAAGAGACTGGCCAAATAGGGCGCAAACATAATTCCGATATATCAGGAAGCTTTTTTAAATTATGCATTGACAAAGCAAATTTGAATATGTTACAATGTCATTCGGTAGTTCGTAGGAATACCAAAGACAATTTGTAAATAAGCTGCTATAGCACAGTCGGTAGTGCGCAACATTGGTAGTGTTGAGGTCACCAGTTCGATTCTGGTTAGCAGCTCTGGCAAAAGGCAAAATAAAAGCTTTTCAAAGATTTCATTCTTTGAAAAGCTTTTATTTTGCCTATAAGATACGAACGACCAAATAGAAAACTGCTTCTTATTCAACGCAAAGGCGGGAAATCTAAGTTTTCATGGAAAACATTATCCGCCACCAATGCTAACGTTCCAATCAGGGGTGCCTGCCCATGAGATTGGGAGCGGAGAATTTGTAAAGTGCTGAAACGTTTTGGGCTGATGCGTGTCTGGATTTTGCGTAAAATCAGTTCTTCCAGTACGGAGCCGGGGATATTGCTTTCATAATCCATAATCAGATAGGAAATGTCCAATATATTTAATACGTTCAAAATAGCATGGGACAAATAATTGCAATATTCGTTCAAGGCGGATACCGCCAGCAAGTCGTTTTGGTTAGCAAGGTCTATGATGTTCACAAGGGAAACATCAAGAGGGTTGGTAATACGCGTATTTGGATAAAGCGGTGTCTGCTGCTGTATGTAGTTGCGCACGTTGGAAATGTTGGCGTACATTTCAAGACAGCCCACATTCCCGCAGGGGCATTGGGGACCGACGAAATTGATGGTACTATGACCTAATTCCCCGCTTTGCCCGCTGTTGCCGTTATATAGTTCTTCATGTAAGACGAGCCCTGACCCGATGCCGTATTTTAAATGGACATAAAGGAAGTTAGGGATGTCTTTGCCGATACCGTACATTTTTTCGCTCAATGCACCGGCATTCCCATCGTTGATGAGGAATGCGGGGAGGTGCGTATAATTTGTTACTTCCTGGACAATCGGCAGATTTTGGATGTCCCAGAAATTAGGCGGGTCCAGCAGTATGCCGTTTTTGGCATCCAAAGGGCCTATGCTGGCGATGCCGATGGCGAGCAGGGGGCAATGGTTGCGCGCCTTTAACGTATCGATTCCGGTAAAGATAATGTGGAGAAGCTGCTCTGCCCCGGTGAGCCGTGGCGTTTTATCTACAAATTTATCCAGTACGTTTCCGGAAAGGTCGCCTAAAATCACCTGATAAAGCCCTCGCTTTATGAGTATGCCGATAATTTTAGGGGCTTGGGGGGATAACTTAAGCGGGGTGGGGATACGGCCGTTTGACGGCTGAATCCTGCCGGAGAAACTTTCTTCTTCCACTACGATGCCCTGCTCCATTAAATCAGCTATAATATTGCTCACAGTCATTTTTGTGAGGTTGGAAATTTTTGCCAAATCAATCCTGGAGAGCCCTGCCCGTGTTGCAATAAGCTTTAAAATAAGGGATTGGTTTTTTTGCTTTAAACCTTTGATGCTGATGCCGGCGTTATTACCCATAAAATATCTCCTGTTATTATTGAGTCAATTTCTAAAAATACAATTATTAATATAATTTTTATCTATAATTTCCCAAACCAATTCGTATTGTAGCATAAAAATAATAGCATTTCAACTTGCCATTATGCCTTGATATAAGGCATTTTTAGGATTTACTGCCTGCTATTTCATTTTATTTCCTTATTAAGGAAAAAGATTTTACAATACTGTATCGCATTGATTTTGCAATTATAATATAGAAACAAATATAAATCAATAAATTTTAAAAAAAATAGCATAATGAATAAAAATAAAGACAAAAAACTAGTAAATAGATTGAAAATAATTTATATTAGTAAAAAGTATTGACTAAAGCATTTGCGGAATTTATAATGAACACATACTACACAGAGAGGAGGAAAAGATAGAATGCGGCAATCGCAGGAAATTT
This sequence comes from uncultured Kineothrix sp., assembly GCA_910588855.1. GTDB lineage: Bacteria > Bacillota > Clostridia > Lachnospirales > Lachnospiraceae > Kineothrix. The sequence goes on from CAJUSR010000035.1 coordinate 7,172, forward strand.
TGGACGGGCTGATAACTCGTTATCCGGCTCTTTCCGGTTGCAGGGAATCTATTTGGGATGCGTTTGAAATGCTGTTTGCTTGTCTCAAAGAGGGAAAGAAACTGGTGTTGTGTGGAAATGGAGGAAGCTGCGCGGACTGTGACCATATTACAGGCGAGCTGTTAAAAGGCTTTTGCAAGGGAAGGCCGTTGCAGGAGACGGAAAAGGAAGCTTTGCGGAAGATAGATTTGGAGAGAGGGGAAATGCTTTCCAATAAACTGCAAAAAGGCCTTGCCGTAGTAAATTTATGCGCCAATACGGCGGCAATGACAGCAGTAGCCAATGACACAGATGCGAATTTGATTTTTGCACAGCAGTTGATGGGGCTTGGCAAAGAGGGGGATGTTCTTGTCTGTATCTGTCCGCGGGGCAGTGCGGAAAATATATTGAATGCAATTGCCGCAGCCCGTTTGCAGCGGATGAAAATATTGGGGATGACGGCTTGGGATGGAGGTAAAATGAAGGGGCTTTGCGATGTTTTGATTGCGGCGCCGGAACGGGAAGTATATTGTGTCCAAGAGATGCATCTGCCGATTTACCATGCTTTGTGCCTTATGCTGGAAGCTGCTTTTTTTGAAGAATAACAAGGAGGGAAGGAAATGAAGTATTTTTTGGACAGCTCGGATGTAAATGAAGTGGAATATGCTTTTCAGAATTTTGGGATTGACGGGGTTACCACCAACCCGCGCCAACTTAAGGTGATTGGGAAAAAAGAATCTGAAGTGATGAAGGAGCTGGCGGATTGGACATCCGGTCATGGGTTTACGGACAGCGGACAGTTTCCGGTCTCCATTGAAGTAGATCCGAATTTAAACCAATGGGAAGCTATTTATCAGGAAGCGAAGCGCATTGCCGGACAAAGCCCATGCTTCATCGTCAAGATTCCCTGCACCGAGCAAGGGCTGATTGCAGCCCGTAAGTTGGAAAAAGAGGGGATACGTACCAATGTTACGTTGGTGTTCTCGCGGTCACAGGCGATTGCCGTAGCGCGGCTGGGTGCGAAATTTGTTTCTCCCTTTGTGGGATGGAAAGAAAATTACGGGGAAGATACCTTTGATTATTTGAATGATATTGTACAGATATATAAAAATTATGATTATAAAACGGAAATCATTGTGGCAGCAGTGCGCAGTGGGAAAGTAATTGCCGATGCTGCCAAAATGGGGGCGGATATAGTGACTTGTTCTTTGGATATAATGAAAAACAGCGTATACCATCCTTTTACTGATTATGGAATCCGCTTTTTTACAGACTCCTGGAATGAGGTGAAACAATTATGATGGAAGATTTGGCCAAAGAAAAGCAAATATGGGAGTTAGAACGCTTTGCATTGGAGATTCGCAGGCGGACGTTGGAAGAGCTTCATAACCTTGGCGCAGGCCATTTGGGCGGGTGCATGTCTATGGTAGAGCTGCTGGCGGCGCTTTATGGAGGGGTTTTACGTGTGGACCCGCAAAATCCCCAGTGGGAAGACAGGGATAGACTGGTAGTTTCAAAAGGGCATGCAGGCCCTGCCGTTTATGCGGCATTGGCGTTGAAGGGCTTTTTCCCCTTGGAAATGCTTAATACCCTGAACCGGCCCGGCACACGGCTCCCAAGCCACATGGATGCAGGAAAGACACCGGGGGTGGATATGACTACCGGTTCCCTTGGGCAAGGGGTATCGGCTGGGGTAGGAATTGCCCTTGCTAACCGCATAAAAGGGAAAAATGTCCATGTTTATATCATTGCAGGAGACGGCGAATGCGATGAAGGGCAGGTGTGGGAAGCAATCCTTTTTGCGGCGGCGCAGAAACTGGACAACGTAACCCTCCTGATTGACAGGAACCATTATCAGTTGGATGGGGGGACGGAAGAGGTATTAGGGCTTGACAGCTTGGAAGAAAAGCTGCGTGCGTTCGGCTGGAATGCGGTTTCGGTAGCGGATGGCCATGATGTGGGGCTTATCTATCAGACGCTCTTGGAGGCGCGCCTCCTTTATAAAGACGGCCCTACGGCTATCGTAGTCGATACGGTGAAAGGGAAGGGCTATCCTGCGGCGATGCATGCACCGAACCACCATATGTTTATTACGGATGAGGATTTCCATGAGGCGATGCGGGAATTGGATGAGGAAGAGCGCAGGATTTTGAAACGAGGAGGGCAGAATAATGTATGAGATAGAGCAGGGCTTTCCGATGGGCAAAACAGAGATGCGCCAGGTTTACTGTGAGGCTTTGGAGCAATGTATGCAAAAGGATTCGCGGATTGTGGCTTTGGATGCGGATTTGATGACCCCGCTGGGCATTGTAGGGATGTGGAAAAAGTATCCTGACAGAATCTATAATTGCGGCATTCAGGAGGCGAATATGGTAAGCCTTGCGGCAGGCATGGCAAAAGAGGGGATGAAACCATTTGTCCATACGTTCGGTGTATTTGCATCCCGCAGGGCCTGCGACCAGATTTATATGAGCTGTGCATATGCAGGCAACGCGGTATGTATGGTAGGAAGCGACCCGGGCGTGGCAAGCGCGCTGAACGGCGGCACCCATGCCCCGAATGAAGATATTGCTATTCTCCGCGCATGCCCGACAATGACAATTGTGGAGCCGGCGGATAGCTGTACATTGCAAAAAATCATCCCTCAGTTGGCAGCATTGGAAACGCCGTCTTATCTGCGCTTGTTCCGGCGCCAGAGGCCGTCCATATATTCGGAAAGGGAAGAGTTTGCCATTGGCAGTGCAAAGGTGCTGACGGAAGGGGGGGATGCAGCCGTTTTTGCCTGCGGAATTGAAGTGTATGAGGCTTTGGAAGCGGCGGCCCGTCTGAAAAAGGAAGGGATTTGCATAAAAGTTTTGGACTTGTTTAGCATCAAACCGTTGGACGAACATGCCGTTATCGAGGCGGCAAAAGAAACAGGTGCTGTTGTAACGGCGGAAAACCACAATATTATCGGAGGGATGGGCAGCGCAGTGGCGGAACTTCTGGCAGAGCAGTACCCGGTGCCTATGGAGCGGGTGGGAATCCGCGACAGGTTTGGGCAGGTAGGGCCGATGGACTGGCTGATGGAGCATTACAGCCTTACGGCAGATACGATTGTGGATAAAGTAAAACGTGTAATAGAGCGTAAAGTTTCAGGAAAAAATGAAAGAAAAATAATTGGATGAAAAGGAGAAAAACTATGAAAAAGAGAAATACTATAAAAAAGAATATCAGTATTTTGTTGGCGCTTACGTTGCTTTGTATGGTTATAGCCGGCTGCGGGAAGACATCATCTTCCAATACGGATGCTCCTTCGGCAGAGGCTCCTTCCGACAGCCAGGATGCTGCAACAGAGGCAGCGGAGGATACATCGGCAGAGGCTTCGGAAACAGAAACGGCAGAGGCGCCGGTCCAGCCAGTGGAAATGATTAAAATCCGGGCAGCGTACCACCCCAACCTTGGTCCGATGAGCATACCCGGCATTGATGCAAAAATGGGATATTTTGCAGAGGAAGGGCTGGAAGTGGAATGGTTGAAATTTACGTCCGGCGCACCCGAGATTGCAGCGATGGCTTCCGGCGACCTGCAGTTTGGTTATATTGGGCAGGGAGCTTTGAAACTTTGCGCAGAAGGGCAGGCGGATGTCATTTCCCTTTCCCATTTGACCAACTCCGAGGCTATTTTGGTAAGGGCGGATTCCGGTATCGCCAGCTTTGAAGATTTGAAAGGGAAAAAAGTAGCCACGGAACTTGGTACCAACGGTGAGGTACTCCTTAATATGGCTTGCGAAAAGTACAATGTTTCCCGCGACGAAATCGAAGTTATCAATATGCCTATCAGCAATGCCATTGCAGCATTTATCGGCGGAAGCACGGATGCCGTAGTTGCATGGGGACCGGACCTTACCAACATTAAAAACAATGTGGATGAGGAAATGCTTGCGGTTGTGGAAACGAAAGACTTCGTTGATTCGGTGCCGTTTTTGGGAAGCTGGATTGGGAATCCGGACTACATCGAAGAAAACCAGGATATTGTACAGCGTTTTCAGCGCGCTTTAAACAAATGCTATGATTACCGTGCTTCCCATCTGGACGAAACCATCCAGGCAGCTGCGGATTTTGCGGTAGGGAAGGACATCGGGGTGTCCTATGACGATTTAAATTCGGAGAGGGATCAGTTGGTGTTCTTCAATTTGGAAGAAGAAAAAGAATGGGTAAGCAGTGGGCATATGGAAGAACTGTTCCAATTGCAGTTGAATTATATGCAGGGTCAGGATCAGATAGGCGCTGATGTATCGGTGACAGACTATGTGCGTCTGGATTTAATCCAAAAGGCTTTGGAGACCCAATAGGGTTTGTTACCATATAGGAAATTCCTTCGGATTTCCCATATGGTAAAAAGCAATTATCGCACTGCGGCGGAGGGGAAACATGTCGCTGCTGCGACCCGCCGCAGGCGGAGAATCCTGCAAGCAGGATTCTTTTTTTCCATATAGGAAATTCCTTCGCCAGAAGGACGTAGATTGAAGAAGAACCGAAGGTTCTTCATGAAGTGTCGAAGACACTTTTTTATATATTGCTGGACACAGAGCAGATTTTAAGGGAACGGTTTTGTCAAAATAGGAGTAAAACTAAATGGATAAAAAAGGTAAGGCTGTTGGGAAACAGCAGCGTTCAAAACAGATAGTTTGGGTAAATATGTTATATGTTCTAGTATCGCTTGCGGTTATATTGCTGCTATGGCGTATTGTTTCCACTCCGGGAATGAAATCTGCCAAGGTTTTTGCCTCTCCGGCCGCTGTGCTGGAGGCGTTCCTGGCGAAAGTGAAGACGGGGAAGATTTGGGAACATTTGGGGTATTCTATCGGCAGGGTATTAGTTGGCTTTTTGCTGGCCTTTGTGGCAGCAGTGCCGTTCGCCTTCCTTATGGGATGGTATGAGCCTTTCCGCAGGTTCTTCCAGCCGTGGATTAGTTTTTTGAAATGCATTCCGCCGCTGGCGTTTATCCCGTTGGTAATCGTCGGTGCAGGAGTGGGTGAGAACGCAAAAGTTATCGTGATTTTTATTGCGGCATTCCTTGTAATGGTGATTACGATTTACGGTGGGGTTGTCAATGTTGACAATACGCTAATCAAGGCAGCCCGGGTTTTGGATTCCAGCGATAGCACCATCTTTTTCAAAGTGGTGGTGCCGGCATCCACGCCATACATTTTCACAGCCATCCGCCTGGGCCTTTCTTCCTCACTTACCACATTGATTGCTGCGGAGCTTACAGGCGCCCAGGTTGGGTTGGGGCAGATGATTCAGGAAGCTTCCAACTACTTCAATATGGATGTTGTTTTGATGGGGATTATACTGATTGGGCTTGTGGGAATCACTTTTGAAAAAATTGTTACATTTTTTGAAAAGAGGCTTACGGCATGGCAGGAGGTGAGGCAAAAATGAGTCAAAGTAAAGTTTTGCTAAAAGGGGTAAAAAAAATCTATCAGGGGGCTTCGGGAGAAGTTATCGCATTGAACGGGATAGATTTGGAAATAAAAAACAACGAGTTTGTCTGTGTCGTAGGCCCTTCCGGCTGCGGGAAATCCACTCTTTTAAATATTTTGGCAGGGCTGGATAAACAGACGGAGGGCGAAGTCTTAGTAGAAGGGAAGCCTGTCAACGGTCCCAGCGGCGAGCGCGGTGTAGTATTTCAACAATATGCTTTGTTTCCCTGGCTTACGGTAAGGAAAAACATTGCTTACGGGCTGCATAATAAAAAGCTGCCTAAGGAGGAAATCGATAAGCTGGTGGAGAAATATGTCCACATGGTGGCTTTGGAAGATTTTTTGGATTCATACCCCAAGGAACTTTCCGGCGGCATGAAACAGAGGGTGGCACTGGCAAGGGCTTATGCAATGAATCCGTCTCTGCTTTTGATGGACGAGCCTTTCGGCGCGTTGGATGCACAGACGCGGGCACAGCTTCAGGCCGATTTGCTGGAACTTTGGGAAGAAGAAAATAAGACTTGTTTTTTTATCACACATGATGTGGAAGAAGCAGTTTTGCTGGCGCAGCGGGTCATTGTCATGAGTGCAAGGCCGGGGCGCATCAATAAAATTGTGGATGTGGATATTCCCTATCCCCGCACCCAGAAAACCCGCCTTAGCGCACGGTTTACGGAGCTGAAAAACGATATTTGGGCTACGGTTTATAACGAATATCTGGAATAGGGGAGTACCTTATGTAAGGCATTTTGCCAAACCTGGCAGGGCAGAATCATGACGGTGGCAGCGCCGTCATGATTTATGGCTTTCATTTCATCGTGTTCCATATTGGCTTCCACGATTTTAGGGTTTTCCCTCCATCACACAAAAGTCAATTGCCCAATATTCCTTTGTGTCATCTGCCAAGCGACGTTGCCGGGCAGACTTTTTAACACCTGAATTATCATAATAATAATTAAGGAAATAACGCTACAGCATCCCTGGTTTGGGGGAGTGAAAGGAGCAGATATGGCTGGTTTTACTGTGACATTGGCTTGTGCGGATCCTCTTTGCCTTGGGGATGATATCGAGGCAGCCAGGAGGGGAGGCGTCGCAGGCGTACATATTGATATTATGGATGGACGTTATGTGCCGAATCTTTGTATGAGTTTCGCACAGGCAGGGGCGATAAAAGAGTCGTATCCTTCTTTGGAAATGGATATTCATATGATGGTGGCAGACCCGTTTTGCTGGGTGGAGGAGCTGGTAAGGCTACAGCCGCAGCGTGTGGCAGTGCATTTGGATAGTACACCGTTTACGTACCGTTTTCTGGAGCGGATGAAGGCGGCGGGTATCAGCCCGGGTGTGGCATGGAACCCTTCCCAGCCGTTGGAGCTGTTATTCCCTCTTGCCCGCCGGATAGAATACGTTCTATTGATGGCAGTTGAGCCAGGGTTTTCCGGGCAAAGTATGCTGCAGGAAACTTATCAGAGGATTGCGGCACTGGATGCTTGGAGACGCAGGGAGGGACTGGGCTTCCGGATTATGGTGGACGGTGGCGTCGATTTGGAAAACGGCAGCCTTTGCGTAAAGGCAGGTGCGGACATCCTCGTAGGAGGCGCGCTTGTATGTTTTGGGCAGGAAGGTGGCGTAGAAGCAGCATGCCGCCGTTTGGCAAAGACTCTTTGCTGTGCGGAAAGCAGTTTGGGAAGGGATGGTATGGATTGACACATAGAAAAGAAAAATATATAATAAATTAGATTCGGGTGTCAAAAGGTCTGTCCGGAAGTGCCGTTTGACACCCGAATCTAAATTTAAACAGATGGGCTTATATGGAGTTGAGCCATGTTGAGGACGTCGGTTGGATTCCGTTGATTGCGGGCAGTATTTTTTGGATAATGGATAGGAAGGGGTATAGGCTTTTCGAGGTATGAGGCTTCGGAAAGCTTTTAACGTTTAAATGCGGATAGGAAGTAAGAGGAGGAAGCCATGACAGAAGATAAGAGGAAGCTGCGGAATTGTTCTATTGATATCTTTCGGTATCTATGTGCGGTTATGGTGGTGGGGATTCATACACATCCACTTTCGGAGTTAAATAATAAAGTAGGATATATATGCAGCGATATTGTTCCAAGGATAGCAGTGCCGTTCTTTTTTGCAGCAGCAGGATATTTTTATATCCGGAAGCTGGAAAAGGGGCAAAATCCGTTTTTCCCATATGTAAAAAGATTGTTGATACCTTATTTTATCTGGAGCGTAATTTACGATATGGTAGATTTTATGGTAAGGGAGCATACGGATATGAAAAGTTTTCTGCAAGGCTGTATATACCGGTTTGTAGTTACAGGGAGTTATGAGCATTTCTGGTTTTTTCCGGCGCTTATCTTTTCGGTTTGCCTTACTACCTTGTTGTTTAAGGTTGGCAGCAGGAAAATGCTGATTCCATTGAGTATTTTTTTATATATAATAGGCTGTCTTGGATGTGCTTATTATAATTTGGCGGTTCAACTGCCGGGGCTTGGCAGCTTGTTCTCCTTTTCGCAGTTTAATTTGATTCGGCGAGTGCTGCTTATGGGGTTCCCATTTTTTATATGCGGTTATTTCGTATATAAAATAGAAGAGCGGATTAGGGGATTTATTGCGGATAAAATACTATATTTTAGCGCAGGTATCATTGTTTTAATATGGCTGGCAGAAATTTATGCGGTGCGTATGTTTGGATGGGAAAACAATATCATCATTACGTTTGGATTGTACCCGTTGGTAGCAGTGACATTGCTTATATTGCTAAGAAATCCTCTTCCTGCTTACAGGGATTTTTCCGATAAGTGTGCGGCATTGGCAGATTTTACTTATTATTCCCATCCGCTTTTTATGGAAGCTTTTTCTTTAGCTGGTGTTTGGCTCCTGCATAGGGAGATTTCTGCCACACCTATGTTTTTATTAACGGTATCGACAACATTTGCAATTGGACTTTTTGTCCAGAAATGGAAGCTGGCAGTGTGTTGCAGTTTGCGGTAAATGATGATATGATGAATATCACAAAAAGACCAAATAGGCTGAAAAACAGGTTCGTGTATGTGTATCATCGACAAACCCGAAGGCCGTATGGAAATGAGGTATTAGGGTGTCACACGGTTGTTTGTGCCGGAGCGTCATAAATCAGCCCTGATAGACCCATTGAGAAAACGCTCTGGAATGGAGATTAATATGGAAGAAAAAAAAGAACGTTTAAATAAATATTTGGCATCCTGCGGGATTTGCTCCAGAAGGGAAGCGGACCGGCTGATAGCGGAAGGCAGGGTAACAGTGGACGGACAGACAGCATCGGCAGGGATGCAGGTTTGTGGCCGGGAAAAGATTATGGTAAATCATAAAGAGGTGTCCGGCAAGAAGGAGAAAGCCGTCCTTGCTTATTACAAGCCGATTGGAGTGACATGTACGGAAAAGGACAGACATGCGGAAAGAAAGGTTTGCGACGAATTGAAGTATCCGGTCCGCCTTACGTATGCAGGACGTTTGGATAAAGACTCGGAGGGGCTTTTAATTATGACCAATGACGGGGAGCTAATCGACCGTATGATGCGGGGGGCAAACTGCCACGAGAAGGAATACCAGGTCCGGGTGGATAAGGTGGTAACAGATGAATTTTTAAAGGGGATGGCATCCGGGGTTTATCTGGAAGACTTGGATATGACGACGAGAAAATGCAAAGTCAGGCGAACCGGAAGGTATAGTTTCAGCATGGTCTTGACCCAGGGGGTGAACCGGCAGATAAGGAGGATGACGGAAAGCTTCGGCTATAGGGTAAGGGCTTTGAAAAGAACAAGAGTGCTGAATATTACATTAGGTGAATTACGGCCGGGGGAATACCGGGAACTACAGGGGGAGGAATTACGAAATTTATATGATGAATGTGGGGAAAACGGGGAAGCATAATATCAGTAGTATATAAGATTAAGGATGTGGATAGGAAATGGAGAATCAAAATAAGGAACAGGATGGGAGAACGGAACGGATAAAGGAACTTGTGAAACTTTTAAACCGGGCTTCCAAAGCTTATTATGCGGAAGACGTAGAGATAATGAGCAACTACGAGTATGATAAACTTTACGATGAACTGGCGGAGCTGGAAAAGGAAACAGGGATTGTGCTGTCCAATAGCCCTACGCTGCAGGTTGGATACGAAGCGGTGGATGATTTGCCAAAGGAACGCCATGAACGGCCGATGCTTTCTTTGGGGAAAACCAAAAGCAGGGAAGAGCTGCAGGAGTGGTTAGGAGAGCAAAAAGCGCTGCTGTCCTGGAAGCTGGATGGGCTGACCGTTGTTTTAACATATTCCGGCGGGAAGCTGGTGAAAGCTGTTACAAGAGGAAACGGGGAAGTAGGGGAAGTCGTAACGAACAATGCGAAAGTATTCAAAAATATTCCTGTGTCCATTTCTTATATGGGGGAATTGGCGCTTCGTGGGGAAGCAGTCATTACGTATTCGGATTTTCAAAAAATCAATGAGAAGATAGAAGATGCTGACGCAAAATACAAAAACCCCAGAAACCTTTGCAGCGGATCCGTCAGGCAGTTAAATAATGAAGTGACGGCAGGCAGAAATGTAAAATTTTTTGCTTTTTCACTAGTAAAGGCGGAGGGGGTAGACTTTCACAATTCCAGGGAAGAGCAGTTTTTATTTTTACAAAAACTGGGATTTGAAACGGTAGAATATCAAATGGTAGACAGCGGTAGCGTAGTGGCTGCGGTAGACGGGTTTGAACAGAAAATAGAGGGATACGATGTGCCTTCGGACGGTCTGGTATTGGTTTATGATGATATTGCCTATGGGCAGTCTCTTGGCACGACGGCCAAATTCCCAAGGGATTCCATCGCATTTAAGTGGGCGGATGAAGTAAGGGAAACGACGCTTACGGAAATTGAATGGAGCCCCAGCCGGACAGGGCTGATTAATCCGATAGCGGTTTTTGAGCCGGTAGAGCTGGAAGGAACGACGGTGAGTCGTGCTTCCGTGCATAATATAAGCATTCTGAAAGGCTTAAAGCTGGGGATTGGGGATCGGATTACCGTTTACAAGGCAAATATGATTATCCCGCAAATTGCGGAGAACCTGACAGGCAGCGATACAATCCGGATTCCGGAATTATGCCCGGTGTGCGGCGGCCGGACAAAAGTTAGCCAGATTAACGATGTGCAGTCTTTGTATTGCACGAATGAAGAATGCGAGGCAAAGCGGATTAAGTCTTTTACGCTCTTTGTCAGCAGGAATGCGATGAATATAGATGGGCTGTCGGAGGCAACATTGGAAAAGTTTATTGCAAAAGGGTATATCCATGAGTTTGCGGATATTTTCCATCTGGAGCCTTATCGGGAAGAAATTGTGGAAATGGAAGGGTTTGGGGAAAAATCTTACCAGAATCTGATAAATAGCATTGAAAAAGCAAGGAAGACCACATTGCCCCGGCTGGTCTTCAGCCTGGGGATAGCTAATATTGGCCTGGCGAATGCAAAAATGATATGCGGGCATTACCATAACAATGTGGATGAGATGCTGGCGGCGGATGTGGAAGACTTGAGTGCCATAGACGGTGTGGGGGAAGTGATAGCTACCGGATTCTATGAATATTTTCAAAAAGAAGAAAATAAAAACCGGTGGGAAAACTTGTTAAAAGAAGTGGAAATAGAGAAGGAAGAGCTGGATGAGGGCAGCCAGACTTTAACCGGTATGGCTTTTGTGATAACGGGAAGCCTGCACTCGTATGCCAGCCGGAATGAACTGAAAGAGGTCATAGAGAAAAAAGGGGGGAAGGTGACGGGGAGTGTTACATCTAAGACAATTTGCCTGATTAATAATGACAACACTTCTTCTTCATCAAAAAATAAGAAAGCAAAGGAACTGCAAATCCCCATATTAACTGAAGAAGAGTTTATAGAGCAATATTTAGGAGGACAAAGCGATGCCGATTAAAACCCAAAACGGGCTTCCTGCTAAAGGGATATTGGAAAATGAAAATATATTTGTTATGGATGAAAACAGGGCGATACACCAGGATATCCGTCCTTTGCAGATATGTATTTTGAATTTAATGCCAGTGAAGCAGGATACGGAGCTGCAGGTATTAAGGGCATTATCCAATACACCATTGCAGGTAGATGTTACCTTTATGAAAATGAACAGCCATCGTTCCCTCAATACGCCTATGAACCATTTGAACCAATTTTACCATACCTTCGATGAGCTGAAGGGGAAACGTTATGATGGTTTGATGATTACCGGCGCACCGGTAGAACAAATTGCCTTTCACGAGGTAGATTATTGGGATGAACTGTGCGAAATTATGGAATGGTCGAAGAAAAATGTAACTTCTACCCTTCATATCTGCTGGGGGGCGCAGGCCGGGCTTTATTATCATTTTGGTTTGGATAAAGTGCTTTTGCCGGAAAAACTGTTCGGCATTTACGAGCATAAGGTAATGAACCGGAAAATTCCGTTGGTGAGAGGGTTTGATGACGATTTCCTCATTCCCCACAGCCGCCATACGGCAGTGCCCGCCGATGCTATTTATGGCTGCAAGGAATTGCTGGTATTGGCGGAGTCCGAGGAAGCCGGAGTGCTTCTTTGCCTGGCGGAAGAAGGGAAACAGATATTCGTGATGGGACATCCCGAATATGACCGTATGACATTACATAACGAATACATGAGGGATAAAGAAAAAGAATTGCCGATTCAGATACCGAAAAACTATTATCCCAATGATGACCCTACCGAACGGCCGAAGCTGCAATGGCGTTCCCACAGCAACAATTTGTATACCAATTGGCTGAATTACTATGTTTACCAGATTACGGATTATGTGCTTGGGTAAATGGGGGAAGAAGCCGTGCAACCTGCTAAATCGGCGGGAGGATGCACGCGCATATAAGAGAACAGGCGGCTGGAACAGCCGCCCTCCGGCGCAGGCATACGTTAATTTGCACAACTTTTATACAATAGGATTCGGGTGTCAAAAGGTCTTCCCGGCACTGCCGGGAAGACCTTTTGACACCCGAATCACAATAGGGAATTACTATAAAAAAATATCATTAATGATATGCGTAGCCTTCAAAGCGCCACAGTCGCTTAAATGGTCGGCATCTACAAAGTCTTCTTCATCAAATATATCTAAATCATTCATATCCAAAAAATCAATGCGGTAAGGCAGTAGTTCCAGAGAATGTAACAATATTTCTTTATATTCTTTTCGGATAAAGGTCATATATTCTTTTGTAAATGGCAAAACCAGTACGATTGGCTGTATATCGTGATGTTCCAGAAAGGAAATATATTGGTTCATAATTAGAATATTATCTTTCAGTGTCTTAGGATGCAAAATATGTTTATTGTGTTTGCATGTCAGACTAAAGGCAGATTCTGCTTTTTGCTGCGGTGATAATTGCTGCCAATTTGAAGCGGCAGCTATCCATTCACGTTGAACTGCCGCTCCATAAAAAGAGGGGCTCTGAAGGAAAAAAGAACGCGCGAATAATTTATTTGATGTTTTTTCTCCGAGGTTGGATAGATAATCTACATCTGTGCTTAGGGCATGATGGGAATCCCGGAAGAGAGGCATATATATTTTGAAGCATTTGTACTTAGAGCGACTTAAAGATAAATCATAAAATAAGCTATAATAGCCCATAGTGATGAAACATTTTTGGAATTTTCCTTTCCCATTCAATATTGCCCGTTTGGCATGGAGAAAATCATAGTATAAATCTTGTGAATGCATAGAAAGATTAATTGCGCGGGGGGTATTCAGCGCCTGTGCATCTATTCCGTTCAATCCATAGGAGAGCCCGGTAATAATCGCAGTGGCTTCCTGTTGCTCATTAAGATAATGCATACTATCCAAATAGCAGTATTCATAGTTTTTATTCAAGTAATCGACACATTCTTGGTATTTGTAATCTACAAGTTCTTTTACCAAAAACATTTGAATACCTCCTAAAATTCCAATAAAAAATTGATCCGCCCTTCGGTCGCCCACGAACCGGCGCCGATATAATGTCTATGGACATTATATCATATGTTGTCAATTCTTGTAAGGAATTGGGGATGTAGGTTTTGAAGGCGGTAGTAAGGGTTTGGTTTTGCTGAGGGCATAGCATTTTCAAGCATAGCATTTTCAAGATGACAAAAGAGAAAATCATGCTATAATATATGTAAAATGAAAGAAGGATGAATGTTAAAAAGTCTGGTAAATCTGGAGCTGATTGGAGATTGCGTCATTATTTGTTCCATATATTCTTATAAAGAGTTCAAAGCTGGCCGGATGGGGTGGGAGGCAATTATATGCGATGACATCGCATGAGATAATAACTGCTGACTTAAGTGTTCTTCCGGCCGGACTGGATAATGGCTGATAAAATGCTACGATAGATAAAATGTATTTAAGGATGGAGGAAAAGCTATATGGCTGAGAAAAACCTTGATTTTGACAAAGTAATTGACAGAAGGAATACAAAGTCGTTAAAGTATGACTTTGCCGTTAAGATGGGGATGCCGGAGGATGTATTGCCGCTCTGGGTGGCGGATATGGATTTCCAAGTATCATCCTATATTCAGGAGGCGCTGATAAGCCGGGTAGAACATGGGATTTTTGGGTATAGCGATGTGCAGGGGGAATATTTTGAAATTGTAAAAGACTGGATGGAACGTCATCATGGCTGGGAAGTATCCGAAGAATGGCTGGTGAAAACGCCGGGCATTGTATTCGCTTTATCTTTGGCGGTCAAGGCTTTTACAAAACCGGGCGATCATATATTGATACAACAGCCGGTGTATTATCCCTTTAAGAAAGTGGTAGAAGAAAACGGAAGGAAAGCAGTGAACAATACTTTGGTTTATAAAGACAATAAGTATTCCATAGATTTTGATGATTTTGAAGAAAAAGTCGTGAAGGAAAAGATAACGTTGTTTATCCTCTGCAATCCCCATAATCCGGTAGGGCGTGTATGGCTTCCGGAGGAATTGATGAAGTTGGGTGATATTTGTTGCCGGCATCATGTGAAAGTGGTGAGCGATGAAATCCACGCGGATTTTATATTTCAGGGAAAACACAGTGTATTTGCTTCTTTAAAAAAAGAATATGAGGATATTGCGGTTACATGTACTTCCCCCAGCAAAACCTTTAATTTGGCGGGGCTGCAATTGTCGAACATTTTTATCAGCAACCCGGAAATGAGAAAAGCTTTCTGCCAACAGTTGGAACTGACGGCATATAATGAAATTAATGTAATGGGGCTGGTTGCCGGCGAGGCAGCGTATCGGAACGGGGAAGAATGGTACCGGGCTATGCTGGAATATATAAGGGGAAATATTGCATTTGCAAAGGAATATGTAGAAAAGAATATTCCCGGTGTGAATATGGCGGAGCATGAAGGTACTTATTTGATTTGGCTGGACTTTAACGGTTTGGGATTGACGGAAAAAGAATTGGAAGATTTAATTGTACATAAAGCGAAAGTATGGCTGGATAAGGGAACCATGTTTGGGGAAAGCGGAGCCGGATTCCAGAGGGTAAATACCGCTTGTCCAAGAAAAACGTTGGAAGAAGCGTTGAAAAGAATAAAAGAGGCTGTAGAGAAAATAAAAGATAGATAAAGTAGAAGATAGGAAAAATAGAAGATAGATAAAATAAAGGATAGGCAAAATAGAAGATAGATAAAATAAAGGATAGGCAAAATAGAAGATAGATAAAATGAAGGATAGGTAAAATAGAAGCGTAAATTTAGGACAGAAATAAAGGTTAAAAATAAAGGGAAAAAATTTGGAACCGGGCGGCTGTCTGCAGAAAACGGAGGCCATAGGGTTTGGTGTGAAGTGGGAGGCGGAAAATGAAAATTACATTAATATATGGACAAAATCATAAAGGATCGACCTATCATGTGGCAAGACGATTGGCAGAAAAGTTAGGCGGGGAAAGGAAGGAATTTTTTCTGCCCAGGGATTTTGGCGAATTTTGCCTGGGATGTACGGGCTGCTTTATGAAAGGGGAGGAAAACTGCCCGCATTATAAAAAGTTGCTGCCCATAAC
Source organism: uncultured Kineothrix sp. (assembly GCA_910588855.1). Classification (GTDB taxonomy): domain Bacteria; phylum Bacillota; class Clostridia; order Lachnospirales; family Lachnospiraceae; genus Kineothrix. The sequence continues at coordinate 22,718 of CAJUSR010000035.1, forward strand.
GAGGGCAATGGACGAGGCGGATGTAATTATTCTGGCAAGCCCGGTATACGTCTATCATGCAACAGGGCAGATGAAAGCTTTTTTGGACCATTATGGATACCGTTGGATGGTCCATCGTCCGGAAGAGAAAATGTTTACCAAGCAAGCTGTTTGTATATCTACTGCGGCCGGGGCTGGGATGAAGTCAACGAATAAGGATATGGCGGACAGTTTGTTTTTCTGGGGAGTACCGAAAATTTATCAATATGGGGTGGCAGTTCAGGCTACGGAATGGAAAGGCGTAAAAAAGGGTATCCGGGCAAGGATAGAACGGGACACGGACGGTTTGGCAGAAAAGATAAGGAGCGGTGACGGAAAGGTGCAGCCTGGGTTTAAGACAAAAGCTTTCTTTTTTGCACTTCATATTTTCCAAAAGAAAGGGTTTAATGAACTTGATTGTTCTTATTGGAAGAAAAAGGGATGGACGGGGAGAAAAAGACCGTGGAAATAATACTTATTCTTGGGAAAATGTTCCTAAAGGTGTTGCGTTTGGCAAGGGGCTGTATTATACTAAGAATATAAAAGGAAATGTGGGGCTTTGTGCAGGAAGGAGAGGTTATGAGAATATCGGCAATTAATAGTTCCAACTCTATTTATGGCAAAATAGCCAGCGGCAGAAGAATCCAGACAGCGAAGGATGATGCGGCAGGACTTTCCATTGCGCAGAAGATGAAGCGGCAAAGCAACGGATTGGATATGGCAGCTTCTAACATTATGGATGGTATTGGTGTTGCCAATATTAAGGACGGCGCATTGAACTCTATGCAGGATTCGCTGCACCGGATTTATGAACTCAGTATTAAGGCATCGAATAGTATATATGGCGATTCTGAGAAACAGATGATTCAGGATGAGGTTGACCAGATTCTTCAAGATATCGAAAGTACGGCAGTAGGAACCCAGTATAACGAAATGAAATTGATGGACGGCAGTATGGCTGATATGAATATTGCATCCAATGCTGACGGTTCAGGAATGAAAATCCAGATGGAAAATATGACATTAAAGTCGTTAGGGATTGACGGCTATAATGTGACTGGGAATTTTGATATCGGCAGAATTGAATCAGCGATAGATAAAGTCATTTCCGCCAGAAGCGCGACCGGTTCTAGGACGAATGCAATGGAATATGCATATAATTCTAATACAAGGACATCTTTGGAAACGGTAGGGGCTCGAAGCCGTATTGAAGATTTGGATATCCCGAAAGCAGTATCCGAGCAAAAGAGGAATAAGCTGCTGCAGGATTACCGTATGATGGTGATGCGTAAGAAGATGCAGAATGATTCTATGGTAGTAAAGATGTTTGGCATGTAATTGGCAAATGGCAGTTTGATGGGTTAGTGTAGATTGTATAGGGTTTCGGAAGGTAAAATGCTCTAAGCAGCTATCCGTTTATGGTGTTTAGCCATAATAGGATAAGCATGCTTAGGGCTTTTTTTACCATATAGGAAAATTCTCCGAATTTCCCATATGGTAAAAAGCAATTATCGCACTGCGGCGGAGTGGGGGGCATGTCGCTGCCGCGACCCGCCGCAGGCGTAGAATCCCGCAAGCAGGATTTTAAAACCGAATGATAATGGGGGGGAGATAAAATACTTGACATCATAATACTACAGTTGTAAGATTTAAAAGAAATGGATAGACTTTGATACGACAAACGGAAAGGGTATGGGAATAGAGATGAGAAAAAGGAATAGAAGCAGGAGGAAGGGGAAGGGGAGAAGAGCGCAAAGAGGGCAGAGGATATTTTTTCTGATGGTGGCAGTGTTTGCAGCGGTTCTTTTGACAGGGGCTGTTATTTATGGCATTTGGTATTTTGATAAGGAAAGAGGATGGAAGAAGCCGCCGGAGCTTTTGGCAGAATATATGGAATATGCTTCCTGTGGGGAGTATGAGAAGATGTATAACATGCTGGATGTGGAATTATCGGGGAATGTTCAACTGGAAGACTTCGTAAAGAGAAATTCGGCGATTTACGAAGGCATTGAGATGCGGGATTTGAAAATAGATGAAGTGGAGTATGACGAGGAACAGATGACGGTGAAATACCATAGTTCCTGCGAAACAGCAGCAGGAACTATTGATTTCGAGAACGAAGCCTGCTTTATAAAAGGGGAGGATGGGTATTGGCTGATTTGGGAAGACGGGTTGGTTTTTCCTGATTTGGAGCCGGGGGATAAGGTGAAAGTATCCGTGACACAAGCGGAAAGAGGAGAGATTTTTGATAGGAACGATATACTTTTAGCCGGGAAAGGAGTAGCTTCATCGGTGGGGATTGTGCCAGGAAAGCTGGAGGATAAAGAGAGCGCAATCCAGGAGATGGCGGAACTTTTAGAAATAAAGCCGGAAACGATAGAAAAGAATTTATCTGCCTCTTGGGTAAAGGACGACTATTTTGTTCCGATAAAAACAATTGCCAAAATAGAGGAAGTTGAGCTGCTGGCTCTGGAGCCGTCCGAGGAATTGATAGCAGAATGGGAAAGACAAGAAAAACTGTTGGAGATTCCGGGCGTTATGATTTCCGATACGGAAGTGAGGGAGTACCCGCTGGGGAAAGGAGCGGCTCATCTGATTGGCTATGTGCAGAATGTTACGGCGGAGGATTTGGAAAAACATGCGGGAGAAGGATATACGGCCAACAGTGTAATCGGAAGAAGTGGGATGGAAGGGTTGTTTGAAAAGGAATTAAAAGGGGAAAACGGATGCAGGATTTATATTGCGGACGAAGAAGGCAATACGAAGGTGGAACTGGCAAACCGTGAGGTAGAGAATGGGAAAGATGTGAAATTGACCATTGATGCGAGGATGCAGTTGATTTTATATGAACGACTGAAGGAGGACGAAGGTTGTTCCGTCGCGATGAATCCGTATACCGGGGAGGTGCTTGCATTAGTCAGTACGCCATCTTATAACAATAACCAGTTTATTTTAGGGATGTCGCAGACGCAATGGGATTTGTTGAATGGGGATGAAAGGCAGCCTTTATATAACCGTTTCCGTCAGGTTTGGTGCCCCGGGTCTTCGTTCAAGCCGGTGACAGCAGCAGTTGGGTTGGAGACTAGCGCAGTAAATCCGGAAGAGGATTATGGAAAGGAAGGATTGAGCTGGCAGAAAGACAGTTCGTGGGGGTCTTATTATGTGACCACTCTTCACGAATATGAGCCAGCGATACTGGAAAATGCGTTGATATATTCCGACAACATATATTTTGCAAAAGCGGCGCTGAAAATCGGGGCGGAAAATATGGCAGAGGGGCTGCGGAAATTGGGCTTTGGCGAATCAGTGCCATTTGAAATATCCATGTCCGCTTCCCAGTATTCCAATTCGGAGACGATAGAAACAGAAGTTCAGCTGGCGGACAGCGGCTATGGGCAAGGGCAGATATTGGTGAATCCGCTGCATTTAGCATGTATTTATACTGCCTTTTGCAACGAGGGCAATATGATAAAGCCATATTTGGTTTATCAGGAAGATTCGCAGGCGCAATGGTGGATACCGGAAGCATTTTCTAAGGAAACGGCGGAGCGGGTGCTGGAAGGGATGAAAAAAGTGGTGAACAGCCCGGAGGGAACAGGTTTTGCTGCTCATAGGGAAGATATGGTGTTAGCAGGAAAGACCGGAACGGCTGAAATCAAAGATTCCAAAGAGGACACGGAAGGAACGGAACTTGGATGGTTTGCGGTGTTAACCCCGGATAAAAATAGCGAAAGACCGGTTCTTATTGTGAGCATGGTGGAGGATGTGAAAGGAAGAGGGGGAAGCGGCTATGTGGTGGAGAAAAGCAGCAAGGCGCTGGAACTCTGGTTTGGAAAATAGAGAGGTTGGCTTGGGAACGTGCCGGAAGGAGCAGGAACGCCCGTATGGAAAATCAGCGGCTATCCTGAAAACGGGAAAGGGATGGACGTTGCTTTTTTGCTTTTGCCTGACTAGCGTTGTGAATGGATGCGGTAATGATGATGCAATGGAGGACGGGTACAATGTCAGTCATGTAATGGAAGATGAGTACAATGCCGACCATGCAATGGAAAGTGGATATGGAAGTCATGCAAATGTCAACCATGCAGCGCAGGACGAGTATAGCGGCAGCCATACAGCAGGGAATGGGGCAAAAAGAAGACGTTTAGAGGAAATAAAAGCAGCAGCAAAGTCCTATCAGGATATTTACGGAAAAGCGGCAGCAGAAAATAAGCTGGGCCATTTGGAAACAATGCAGAAAATTGTAGAACGTCTGGGAGCGCATGGATATTGTGCAGTGGACGGCGAAATACAGAATCAGGTGAATATGACAAACCCGGAACAGATAGAGGAATTTTGTTTATCAGTGGCGGAAAAGAAAAATGGGAATGCTTCTTTTTTTTCGGTTATGGAAGACGGAGGATTGATTTGCTTTGACTTAGAGTCTTTGGAAGGGGAGGTTTATGTAACGAGGAATGTCCTCCATTGGGATGGAGAAGTACCGGAGGTTGGATATACAAGTTGTTATCGGGTATCCGAATGGAAATATTCGGAGAACGGCTACTTATTTTTTCGGGAGAGCATTCCGGAAGGCTATGACGGGGAGCAGGGATATACGGCAGTCAGGGTAAAACCTTTGGACGGAAAATGCCGGGAATTGAACCGGAAATATATTCTGCCGATAGGGTATGGAGGCAACAATATGTTTCTTTTGGACTGGTCACAGGAGAATTTGGAGCTGCTTGATTTCGATGATTTGTTTCCAAAGTTATACTCTTATGTTTTCAGAACCCGGACGCCTTATGAACCAACAGTAGACGGAAAACTGTATTGGGTACCGGAAGAGGAATATGAAAAGGTTATTACGTCTTATTTCCGGGTAGAGAAAGAAACGCTGCGCGCGGGAAAGAATTACTTGAAAGAGGAACAGGCGTACGCATATAGAACAAGGGGATTTTATGATTGCGCCTGCTCGCCCAATAACCCTTATCCGGAAGTGGTTTCTTATGAAGAAAGGGAAGATGGAACCATTTTACTGACAGTAGATGCAATTTGGCCGAAAGAAAGTATGGAGCAGGCCATTTGCCATGAAGTAGTAGTAGAGCCATTAGAAAATGGGGGGTTCCATTACCTATCCAATCGGGTGCTTCCTTTGGAGGGAAACGTGGAACCTACATGGTATGTAGAAAAAATTACGGATACAGCAGCTATTTCGGGCGATTGACGGCGAAACCCTATGAAAGATTTTCGGGCAAAGCATTTTCATATGCCATAAGCTGCAGCTCAAGCCGTAAGTCATCAATGGCATTGATACATGCGTCAGTATGTTTCAGGATATCTTCCCCCCAAAAATGCATAGGCGTCCAGCCAAGAGCGATAAGTTTTATATCGGATTCCCTGTCCCTTGCCATATTCCGTTCGATTTTTTTTATCCAATATTCCTTGTTTTGCCCAAATTTTTGTTTTTTAATTTCCCAATTGTAGCCATGAAAAAATTCGCTGTCACAAAATATAGCAATTTTATATTTTGTAATAACAATATCAGGAGAGCCGGGAAGCGCTTTGTAGTTTTTCCGGTAACGGTAGCCCTTATGCCATAAGGCTTTGCGCAAAACCAGTTCGATTTTCGTATCTTTGCCCCGGATATGCTTCATAGTGCGGCTGCGTTGTTCCTGCGTCATTTTATCCATAGAGATGCCTCCCGATGTAGTATGGATGAAGTAATAGAAAGAAATATAGGTTACTCTTATCATACTGCAATCGGTGAGGAAAATGCAAGATGTGCATTCATACCTTATGCTTCTTGCAATCGCTATTTAGGCAAATTTTATCATTGTTTCACAAAAACTACGCCGAAAGCTTCCGGTCCGATGTGGCTGCCGATAGTGGCTCCCACTTGAAGGCGTTTGCTGGTTGAGTAACCGTTTTCCTCCAATTTTTCTTCTAACCGCTGGCAATTGTCCGTTCCGTATGTATATATGGTATATAAGGGGAAAGAGTCATCCAGCCCCGATTCTTGCAAATGTTTAAAAACCTGGGCGATGGCTTTGTTTTTGCCAAGGCACTTTCCTAAAACACCGACGGCGCCTTTTTCCGTCACGGTGATGACGGGCTTGATGTTGGCAAGTTCGCCGATAGCCGCGGCAGACTTGGAAAGCCTTCCACCTTTACAAAGGTATTCCAGGGTGTCCAATCCGGCGAAAAGCGTGACCCTGGGCTTTAATGCTTCTATTTTTTGGAGGATTTCTTCCGCCGGGGTATTTTTTTGCACCAGCTCATAGGTATAATCCGCCAGAATTTTAATCATATATGTAGCAGAAAGGGAATCAATGATATAAATGCTTTCATAATCCACCATGTTTTTTGCAAGCTGCGCACTTTGGCATGTTCCGCTTAATTCGGAAGAAAGGAGGATACAGAAAATAGTGTCCTGTTTTTCTTTGGCGTCTTTGAAAATATCAAGAAATGCCTGAGGGGAAGGCTGGGAAGTTTTCGGGAAATCTTCAGTGCCTTTCAGTATTTCATAAAACTCGTCTTTTTCCAAAGAAACGCCATCAATATAATCCGTATCCCCAATGGTGATGCTGATAGGAACAAACTCAAATCCCTTTTCTTTGATTTCTTCCGGTTCATAATCGGAAGAAGAATCCACTAATATTTTAACCATTGTTTTCCTCCATAATTTCTTCTGCCATGTCGGCAATAAATGTAAATAGTTTTACTGCTTCCTTGGATTTGCCCGGACCAGCCTTTTTTGCCAATGTATCGATGAGTTGCAGACTTTTGCGGTGCTGGACTTGAAAAGATTCTGCTTCCGGATTTAAGGAAATGAAAACCTGCCGTTTGTCCAAATCCGACCGCTGCCTCGTGATAATCTTTTTTTCTTCCATACATTGTAATGTCCGGTTCATTTGGGATTTCAGCATTTTCGTTTGCTTGCATAAGTCAGTAGCGGTAAGCTTCTTATCCTCTTTTTGCATTTCCTGCCGATACAAAATATTGCAAATCAATGCTTCGTTGTACGGCATTTCGGAAACAATCCTGTCGTTGCATAAAATAGTGGAAAGCCTAAGCCATGCTTCCAGTAGTTCTTCGTTCATAAAGTAATGCCTTTCTAGTTATTTCTTGGGAACGGGTTGCCAAAACCCCCTGCCCCTTGGCATCGTTTTTGATAACCCGATTTCCGGTTAAGATAGTTCACAATGTGAAAAGTTTACTGATATACTAACCCAATACGGAAGAGTTGTCAATTAATATTTGGAAGATATTTCTTAGCTTCAATTGAATTTTATAAATGCAAGTGCTATAATAAATCCAAACGCAATAATACTTGATTTTATTACTTGAAATTTCCGATTATTTCGGAAAAAGCGGTGTAACATGTAAAAATATGAATAGGAGGTAGGTTACTATGAAAAAAGCAGTCATTGCAGGAATGACATGTTTGACAGTATTTACAATGTCCCTTCCTGTATATGCGCATCATGGACAGTATCATTGCGGCGGGCAGAACTGCGGTGGAAGTTATTGCTTCATTGATGAAAATGGAGACGGTATCTGCGACAACAGCCTTTGCGTGGATGCGGACGGGAACCCTGTTTGCGTGACAGGAGACCATTGCGAATATTTCATTGACGATGATGGGAACGGCATTTGCGACCATTGTGTGAATCAGGAAGCGATTAGGCAGGCGAATGCACAGACATATTCAAGAGGCAGAGGTCATCACGGTGGCCGTCATGGAAGATGCCATTAAAAGAAACGGCAGCGTGATAAGCGTATAGGAGCATAGGCATTGACACGCAAGCAGGCAATGGCCGGACAACGGTAACAATGGACCGTGCAATGTAACAATGTAATAATGCAATAGAAAAGAAAGACAGAAATGAAGCCGCGGAACGTTATATTCCAGCGGCTTTGTCATATTTCCAGTTTGCTGCAAGAGTCGAAGCAGCGATGTGGATTAGGGCAATCATTTCTGCGTAAACAAAATTATTTTTTCCCATATAGTAAAAAATAATTATCGCACTGCGGTGGAGGGGGAGTATGTCGCTGCCGCGACCCGCCGCAGGCGGAGAATCCTGCAAGCAGGATTCTTTTTTACATAATAGGAAATTACGCCACAGCGTTGTGGAAAACCAACAAGAATTGCAAAGCAATTCTTGGGGAGTTGGCCGCTGGGCCAACTCTTTTTTATAATTTAGAATACCCATACCCATTAACAAGGGCGTCTATAGGCTGTCCTTGTTTGCAGAGAGGGCATTCGTTAGGTTTATGGCTGGCATAATTGGGAACATCCTGAGTGGAAAAAATAGATTCTATCGGAATCCCGTCCATTTTTGTAATAGCGCTGAAGATAGCGGAGATACCGGCAACTTTTCCACCGTGGTACAGGACGCTGTGGTAACAGTTTTCCAAAGATTCGCCGGTGGATGCAGTTCCCATTAAGATGAATACATTTTTCTTTTCCAGCATAGGTTTATAGTTGTCACGGAATACAATCTGCCCGCTGATAATTTCCGGTTTGATAACATAAATGGTCTGGTGGGCGTTCATGGATACAATCCCGGTTTTGGTTAGCTCGTCCGCCAGATAAGCGCCGATAACTTCTGTATTGTCAAGGCAGACAATCGTGTCTACAATCGTATGCATGCTGTATCTTTGCGCCAACATTTCCGCCACGGCGGAAGCCTCGGAAGCCCTTGTTTTCAGTGTGGTCATATCCAGATATCGCGTGATATGGGAGTGGGGTGTAACGAAATGGCCGGTATACACCTTCATCCGAATGCGCCGGTCAGCTTTCGCAAGAATTTTCTGCATTTTTGTTTCCATATGTAAACCCTCCTTTAACGTGTTTGGAATATTGATATTATATCATGTCCTCCGGACACGACTCTCCTGGTGGTTGCACACGGTTCGCTTTGGAATTTGTCCTCCCATTGGTCGGACGCGAACCGGTGCAGGTATAATGTCTATCGACATTATAGCATATCCTCCGGATATGCCCCTGCCAGTGGTTGCACACGGTTCGCTTTGGAATTTGCCCTCCCGTTGGTCGGACGCGAACCGGTGCAGGTATAATGTCTATCGACATTATACCATAAAAGGGGAAAAACTTATATAGAAATTGCATGACAATTTTACATAGATTTTACACGGAGCTTTTTTTGATTTTACATGGGTATTGTAAAATTAAAACATGGCAAAATAACAGTAATGAAATGTGAAATTGTAAGGCTGCATCGGGCAGCGGAATGCGAGGGCAGGATGGACTTTTTTGGGATTTTGACAATGATTGGCGGATTGGCATTTTTTCTTTATGGGATGGAAGTGATGGGGAGCGGGCTGTCCAGGGCTTCCGGCGGCCGGCTGGAACGGTTATTGGAGCGGTTAACAAGCAGCCGGTGGAGGGCGGTTCTTTTAGGGGCAGGGGTGACGGCGGTAATACAGTCTTCTTCGGCTACAACGGTGATGGTAGTAGGGTTTGTCAATTCAGGGATTATGAAATTGTCGCAGGTTATCGGTATCATTATGGGGGCGAACATAGGAACCACGGTTACTTCATGGATTTTAAGTTTGTCAGGGATTGAAAGCAGCAATTTTTTTGTGCGCCTGTTGAAGCCTTCTTCTTTTTCGCCGGTGTTGGCGGCGCTTGGCGTAGTATTTTTGATGTTTTCCAAAAAGGAAAAACTGAAAAATGCCGGGATGATTTTTATTGGTTTTGCCGTGCTGATGTTCGGGATGGACACGATGTCGGGGGCGGTAAAGCCTTTGGCGGATGTGCCGGAGTTTACGGGTATATTGACTGCATTTTCCAATCCCATCCTCGGGGTGTTGGCAGGGATGATCCTTACTGCAGTGATACAGTCTTCTTCGGCTTCGGTAGGGATTCTGCAGGCATTGTGTGCAACAGGGGCGGTATCTTATGGGGCGGCTGTGCCGATTATTATGGGGCAGAATATCGGTACGTGTGTCACGGCCATGCTGTCAGGCATTGGTGCGAGCCGGAATGCAAGGCGTGCAGCGCTGGTTCATCTTTATTTTAATCTTATCGGTACGGTAGTTTTTATGCTGGCATTTTATACGATAAATGCAGTGGTGCCGTTTGCTTTTATGAATGACGGCGCTGATGCGGCCGGAATAGCGGTAGTGCATACGGTATTTAATATTTTTGCAACCCTGTTGCTGCTTCCTTTTTCTTCATGGCTGGAAAGGCTGGCGTGCATGACGATAAAAGGGGAAGGGGAGGGCCAGAAAAAAGAGGATAGGAAGGGGGAGGCTTTGCCAATACTGGATTCCCGCTTTTTGTCCACTCCCGGGTTTGCTTTGGAACAATGCCGTACGGCAGCAGCAGATATGGCAGATTGTGCAAAAGAAGCACTTTTTCTTTCCATGTCGCTGATTCACAGGTATAATAAAGAAGCAGCAAAAAAAGTGGAAGAATTGGAGCAGAAAGTGGATAGTTATGAAGACGAGCTTGGCACTTATCTGGTAAAATTAAGCAGTAAGGATTTGTCGGCGAAGGAGAGCCATACCCTTTCCCTTCTGCTGCATTGTATCGGCGATTTTGAAAGGATTTCTGATCATGCTTTGAACTTGAAAGAGGCGGCAGCAGAGTTGAAGGAAAAGAAGCTTCATTTTTCAGATAAGGCTTCGGAAGAGCTGGTTGTTTTTGAGGGGGCGGTAAGGGATATTGTCAATACGTCGCTGTTAGTATTTGGAGGGGAAGATTTAGCATTGGCGAAAAAAGTGGAGCCATTGGAGGAGGTCATTGATTTTCTTCACGGCGAAATTAAAAAAAGGCATGTCAAGCGGCTGCGGAAAGGGAAATGCACGATTGAAATGGGGTTTATCCTTTCGGATATTACGACCAACTACGAGAGAGTGGCGGATCATTGTTCCAATATAGCGGTAAATCTACTGGAGATTACGGAAGACGAATACGGTACCCACGGGTATTTGGACGTGCTTAGGGGAGAGGGTAATCCGGCTTTCGGCGAGGATGTGAGGAAGTTGCGGGAGAAATATGTATTGCCGTAAAACGGTATGGAAATGAGGTAGAGGATGGCATTGGTTTACATTGTGGAAGATGACAGGAATATCAGGGAAATCGAAACATTCGCACTGAGAAATACGGGATACGAAGTTATGGGGTTTGAATGTGCCAAGGATTTCTACAAAGAAATGGAAAATAGGAAACCGGATATTATCCTGTTGGACATTATGCTTCCGGATGAAGACGGGCTGGAAATTGTAAGAAAGTTTAGAGCCATAGCAGGAACACGGGGGATACCAGTGATTATGGTAACGGCAAAAGCTTCGGAAATCGACAAAGTGAAGGGGCTGGATATGGGAGCCGATGACTATATGACAAAACCTTTTGGCGTGATGGAACTGATATCGCGGGTAAAAGCTTTGCTGCGCAGAAGCAGCGCGGGGGAAGAGAAGAGCCTGCATATCGGCAGTGTCTGCCTGGATATAGAGAAGCATTCAGTGACGGTGGATGGAGTGCTGTGCGAACTGACTTATAAAGAATATGAACTTTTGCGGCTCTTGATGAACCGGGCAGGCATCGTAACATCAAGGGATATGATACTGGAAAGGGTATGGGGAACGGATTTTGAGGGGGAATCGAGGACTTTGGATATGCATATCAAAACCTTGCGCCGGAAACTGAACGGGGCGGGAGCGATGATTAAAACGATAAGGAATGTAGGGTATATGTTTGCGGTTTAGAAAAGGTTCAGGTTAAAAGCAAGCCGGACGGCTGGCTTTTCAACCGGCGATGGGAGCCAGGGCATCGAATATGCTCTGACAGCGCATTGGGAAATTGGGGATTTTTGGCGCGCTTCCTCGCAGTAAAATGCCCTGACATGGAGATTAGGATGAAGAAAAAAATAAATTTGCAGATGACGGCCATTGCAGTAACTGCTATTTTTACTACGATGTTTTTGGTGTCGGGGATTTGCTATGAGTTGTTCTGCAGACAGCTTTTGACGGATTTGAAAATGGATGCCTGCTTGTTAAAAGAAGCCGGCGATTTGGAGTGGCTTTTAAAATCCCGTTATATCGCTTCCGGTGAACATTTAAGGGTGACTTGGATTGATATGGATGGGAACGTGTTGTTTGAAAACAATGCGGATGCAGGGGGGATGAACAACCACGGAGACCGTCCGGAAATTGTACAGGCTTTTGCGGAAGGGGAAGGGCAGGCAGTGCGCAATTCCCCCACTTTGCATAAGAATACTTTTTATTTTGCGGTTAGGCTGCAAGATGGCAGCGTTATCCGTGTGGCAAAGGATGCGGATAGTATATGGAGCGTTTTTGCCGGAGTGCTTCCGGTGACGCTTCTTATTTTGGCGGTTTTGGTGCTGGTATGTATGGTGATTGCCCGCCTGTTGACAAAAAGTTTGTTAAAGCCTATAGAAAAAATGGCGCAGAACATAGAAGACATGAACCATATGGACACTTATGAGGAACTGGCCCCTTTGGTATCTACGATTCAGAAGCAGCATAATGATATTTTGCGGAGCGCGGGGATACGGCAGGAGTTTACCGCCAACGTGTCCCATGAATTGAAAACTCCTTTGGCTGTCATATCCGGCTATTCGGAGCTGATTGAAAACGGGATGGCAAAGGAAGCGGATGTCTTGAGATTTGCCGGGGAAATCCATAAAAGTTCCAGGCGTTTGCTTACATTAATCGATGATGTAATACGTTTGTCGGAGTTGGATGCACGGGAATGTGATGTGGAATTTACCATGATAGACTTGTGCGAAATAGCGGAAACTTGTGTCGATATGCTGCAAATCCATGCGGAAAGCCATAGGGTGGTCTTGGAATTTTCGGGAACATTCTGCCCGATTTGTTCGGAAAGGCGGATGCTGGAGGAACTGGTGTATAACCTTTGTGACAATGCAATCCGTTATAACAAGGAAGGGGGCAAGGTAAGGGTATCGGTTGAGCCGATAAAAGGCAAGGCCATACTGTGTGTGGAAGATACAGGGATTGGAATTGGGAAGGAGCATCAGGAAAGAGTCTTTGAGCGTTTTTACCGTGTGGATAAAAGCCGTTCAAAGCTTACGGGGGGAACCGGCTTGGGTCTGGCGATTGTAAAACATATTGTGGCGAAGAACGATGCGGATATGGTTTTGGAAAGCGAGCCGGGCAAGGGAACGAAGATAACGGTAACCTTTTTTGAAAAAAAGGATGTATGCGAGAAGCGCTTTTAAATCTCACAGCAAAGGGCTGCTTTGCAAAAGTAAAGAAGTACGAAGCCCCACACAGGGGATTGAACCGACCCCCAAAAGTTAGACCAAAAATCTAACGATTGGAGGTTGGTTTATT
>CAJUSR010000036.1 GCA_910588855.1 uncultured Kineothrix sp.
AGTATCTCTGCTTTTTAAATATTCAGTTGTAACACATGTATTGTAATCCTACAATGATTTCCGGTTCCGCTTCCGGTTTCTTATTGCATTTCTTATAAGTCCATCCTATAATGTACGTACTTCTTTCAACAGCGGAAATCGTAAAACCGATAAGCTTACCGGATATTTTCCGGCAATATTTCCTCACCTCAAAGCTTCATAGAAGCTGCATTTTTCATTTCTATTTGAGCCGTCCAAAAGCGGCATGGAGAGTTGCTATGGGAAAAATAGATAACAATAAAAAACAAAAAGAAGATGCCCTTTTAAATACTGCTTTCGACCTATTTACCAGGCAGGGGATACACAAAACTTCCATCTCCGATATTGTCAGTCAAGCCGGAGTTGCCAAAGGGACTTTTTATTTGTATTTTAAAGACAAATATGATATACGGAATAAACTGATTGCGAAAAAAGCCAGCCAGGTCTTCCGGGCTGCCGATGACGCACTGCATCGGACAGATATCTCCTGCCTGGAGGATCAGGTCATATTCCTGATCGATAACATCATCGACCAACTGACAGAAAATAAATCTTTATTGAATTTTATCTCCAAAAATCTAAGCTGGGGGGTTTTCAAAAACGAATTGCTTTATTCCGGCGCTGCCGATATCAATTTTTACAATATTTACTCTTCTATTTTCGAGCATTCCGGAAAAACTTATAAAAATCCTGAGATTCTTGTATTTATGATAATAGAACTGGTAAATTCCACATGTTTTAGCTGTATCTTATATGAAGACCCGGTGCCTGTGAAAGAACTGAAGCCTTATCTTTATGAATCAATTAAACAGTTGATGCAAAGCATGGAAGCCAGGTAGGGAAACGCCCTCCCCTTCTACCCGCCAAAAGGCGCCCATACCGCAAAACCACTGCTCCCTTTTCAATCGAGCAGAGAAGACTCCTTCCCCTACTCGCTACTCGCCGCGAGCCCCGTGCGCCCCATAGAGACGTATTTCCTCCGCACGGGGCTGCGCATTATAAACGGCAGCGGCATGTCTTATCCACATACCGCTGCCGGATACCGCCCGGGTAATCTGTGAGAATACCCGGATTTCCTCATTTTTATCCTGTTTTTATATCGTTTTATACTGTTTTTATACTGCTGCAATTTTCTCCATCAGCACATCCGCATCCAATCCATGCACCATAGCTGCTTCTTCCAAAGTTTCACCTTGCGCAGAAGGGCATCCAAGACAGTGCATCCCAATCTCCATAAGTACCGGAGCGATATCCGGGTTTATCCTCAACGCCTCGCCGATGGTTGTATTTTTAGTAATCTCTGCCATATAAAAACCTCCTTTTGTGTGGAATATTTCCATATATTTCAACGGAAAAACTGATATCAGTATAATACTTTCTCCGTTTTGTTTCAAGCCATTCCTGATTCTTCATAAATTTCACAAAAATTTAATAACAAAAATGCCGAAAACATACCGTTTGTACAGAAAAAAGTACACTTCGTTGCTTGACGTTATAAGCCACTTAATACTATAATGAGGATACAGAATTAGTCTTACGGCTTGGCCTTTGTCAAGCTGCAATGGATTAGTGCTTTTAAACCACTTAACCAAAATAATTTAATTAATAGGAGGGCTTATTCAAAATGAGACCAGAATGGAAAGATTTTGTAGGCGGCAAATGGGAAAATGAAGTCAATGTACGTGATTTCATCCAGAGGAACTATCATCCTTATGACGGAGATGAATCCTTCTTAGCCGGCGCTACACAGAACACAAAAGATTTATGGGCTATGGTACTTGATTTGCAGAAAAAAGAACGTGAGGCAGGCGGTGTCCTTGATATGGACACAAAAGTAGTTTCCACTATTACATCCCACGGCCCGGGTTATCTGGACAAGAGCAAAGAGACAATCGTAGGCTTCCAGACAGACGCACCTTTCAAACGTTCCTTGCAGCCTTACGGCGGTATCCGTATGGCAGAAAAAGCTTGCTCTGACAACGGCTACGAAGTAGACCCTGAAATCAGCGAATTTTTCTCCACACACAGGAAAACACATAATGCAGGCTGCTTCGATGCATACAATGCTGAAATGAGGGCTTGCCGTTCCGCACATATCATTACAGGTCTTCCGGATGCTTATGGCCGCGGACGTATCATCGGCGACTACAGACGTGTTGCCCTTTATGGTATCGATTACCTGATTCAGGACAAACAAGCACAGAAAGATTCCACAGGACGCGTTATGACTGACGAAGTAATCCGTCTTCGTGAAGAAATCTCCGAGCAGATTGTTGCATTGAAATTAATGAAAGAAATGGCTGCTTCTTATGGATGCGATATTTCCAAACCGTCCACTAACGTAAAAGAAGCAATCCAGGCTACTTATTTCGGATATCTTTGCTCGGTAAAAGAGCAGAACGGCGCTGCTATGTCACTCGGCCGTACTTCTACGTTTATTGACTGCTTCGCTGAAAGGGATTTGGCAAACGGAACCTTCACAGAAGAGCAGATTCAGGAATTCGTTGACCACTTCATTATGAAATTACGTTGCGTAAAATTCGCACGTACACCGGAATACAACCAGATTTTCGCTGGCGACCCGGTTTGGGTAACAGAATCTTTGGGCGGCGTTGGCGTAGATGGACGTCATATGGTAACAAAGACTTCATTCCGTTATCTGCACACATTGACAAACTTAGGTCCTTCTCCGGAGCCGAACTTAACTGTTCTCTGGTCTACAAGGCTTCCTGAAAACTGGAAGAGATATTGTGCTAAGATGTCTATCCAGACTTCTTCCATCCAGTATGAAAACGACGACCTCATGAGAGTAACACACGGCGACGACTATGGTATCGCATGCTGCGTATCTTCCATGGTAATCGGTAAAGAAATGCAGTTCTTCGGCGCACGTGCAAACCTTGCAAAATGTCTGCTTTACGCTTTGAACGGCGGTGTAGACGAAGTAACAAAGAAACAGGTTGGACCGAAATACCGCTCCATCGAAGGCGATGTCCTTGACTTTAACGATGTATGGGATAAATTCATCGACATGATGGAATGGCAGGCAGACGTATATGTAAATACGCTGAACATCATCCACTACATGCATGACAAATACTGCTATGAAAGAGCTGAGATGGCACTTCATGACAGAGACGTAAAACGTTATTTCGCAACAGGTGTTGCAGGGCTTTCTATCGTAGCAGACTCCCTGTCAGCTATCAAATATGCAAAAGTTGAAGTTGTAAGAGATGACGACGGTATTATCGTTGACTTCAAGACAACCGGCGATTTCCCGAAATACGGCAATGATGATGACCGTGTTGACTCCATTGCACAGGAAGTTGTACACAGATTCATGACCGCTATCAGGAGACACCACACCTACAGGAATGGTATCCCTACCACTTCCATCCTTACCATTACATCCAACGTAACTTATGGTAAGGCTACAGGCAACACACCTGACGGACGTAAGAAAGGACAGCCTTTTGCACCCGGCGCTAACCCGATGCACGGACGCGATACCCACGGTGCAGTAGCATCCCTGTCTTCCGTATCCAAACTGCCTTTCAAAGATGCACAGGATGGTATTTCTAATACCTTCACAATCATTCCGGGCGCTCTTGGCAAAGAAGATCAAGTATTTGCAGGTGATATCGAAGTTGATTTGAATAAATAATTGACAAACTAGTGGGGTGCCAAATTTGTACGGGGATATACCCCCACAGGGATTTGGCTACAGGCTGGGAAAGCATGGAGGATTTCTATGGATGACAATAAAATGATTGACGATCTCGTTAAGATGCTGGACTCCGGCATGATGCAGGGGGTAGGCCATGTGAACGTTGACACGGACAATTCTATGGAAGAATCCAAAAGCGTTCAGACCATGGGATGCACAGACTGCTCCAGAACCCCGTTGGCCTGCAGTGTTCCTACTTTGGAACAAGGCCTTGACGATTACCACTAAAATAAAACGATTTAGGTTACAGTTTTACCTGCGGGTTCCGCTGTAACCTAATCATAAGATTTAAAGGAGGAAATAAAAATGGCAACAAGTTCAGCACAGGTTGATAACCTTGTAAATTTATTGGATGGATATGCAACAAAGGGTGGGCATCACCTCAACGTCAACGTTTTGAATAGGGATATGCTTCTGGATGCTCAGAAACATCCTGAGAATTACCCTCAGTTGACCATCCGTGTTTCCGGATATGCAGTTAACTTCATCAAACTTACACCGGAACAACAGGCAGATGTTATTTCCCGTACATTCCATGAATCTATTTAATAATTAAACGGTAAAAAATCGAGTAGGGAAGATACCTTTTCCCTACTCGATTTCATCTAAAAGGAGACTTCATCTATGCAAGGAAGAATACATTCATTGGAAAGTTTCGGAACAGTAGACGGTCCAGGCACGCGTTTTGTGGTTTTTGTACAAGGCTGCCCTATGCGCTGCGCCTACTGCCACAATCCGGATACTTGGCCTATGGACGGCGGCACACTTATGGAACCGGAGGAAATTTTTGAGCAGTATCGGCGCAACAAGCCATTTTACAAAACCGGCGGGATTACCGTAACAGGCGGAGAGCCTTTGATGCAAATTGATTTCCTTATCGACTTATTCACAATAGCCAAAAAGGAAGAGGTTCACACCTGTATCGACACTTCCGGCATCGCCTATAAACCGGAAAATACAGAATGGATTAAAAAACTGGATCAGTTAATGGCATTAACGGATCTCGTAATGTTGGACATCAAGCACATTGACCCGGAAAAACATATGGAACTGACAGCCCAGCCCAACGATGGCATCCTCGCTTTCGCTGCCTATCTGAATGAAAGGAATGTGGATATGTGGATTCGGCATGTCGTTGTTCCCGGCATTACGGATGATGATAAATATCTTTTTGATTTAGGGTATTTTATCGGGCAGTTCCAGAACTTAAAAGCCCTCGATGTGCTTCCTTACCATACTATGGGTGAAACCAAATATGAGAAATTAGGCATGACTTACAAACTGTCCGGTGTTCCTGCTATGGACAAAGATAAAGTGCTGGACAAAAAGCGCATAATCCTTGACGGCATTAAAAAACGTCGGAATTTCTAAAAGGTTCCTCTTGTATTTGCACCCGTTTTATATTAAAATAAATACAGAGTTTGATAACAATTTATCAATCATGATACACATATAAAGGAGGATTTTGTTATGGCATACGTAATTGGTGACGCTTGTGTAAGCTGTGGAGCTTGTCAGGGACAATGCCCGGTCGGCGCTATTGGCGAAGGTGACGGCAAATTTGAAATCAATCCGGACACATGCATCGACTGCGGTTCCTGTGCAGGCGGCTGCCCGGTTGGCGCAATTTCACAAGAATAAAACATACCAAAAACCTTCCATCAAACGACGGAAGGTTTTTTCTTTGCTCCAAAACGGTGTTGCTTTTCTTTTTCTTTCCTTTTTCCCCTTTTGCTATAACTCCTCAAAAGCTCGTCCACCTTTTTATAATGCTCCTCCTCCCTTTTCCTGCGCTCATTTTCCCGCTCTTCTTCTTTTTCCTCCTGCTGACGGAACTGATAATCAATCTCTTTCAAAACCGATTGGCGTATCTCTTCACATAGCTCCTTATTGCTCTCTTTTACCGCTTCCATAATGATATGCTGCAATAGCATTTGGAGCCTTATGCTTTTTTCCTCCCTGCTTTCCTGGTTTCTTTCCGCAAGTTCCCTTTTCCCAATAATTTCTATCATATGTTTCTCCTGTTCGCTTATCACTCTTTCTGCACCTCCGTTATCCAAATTTTCTCTGTAAACAATCATACTTTCCGGTATATCTTTACTCACCAGCCTTTCCAGTTTCCCGTCTTTCAACACCATGCGAATCGCTTTCAATTGCAGTCCCTGCTCCTTTAACCTTTTAATTTCCCTGAAACGCTCCACATCCTCCGATGTATAATACCGATGCCCCAATTCGTTCCTCTTAATTGGTATATCCAATTCCTCCTCCCAATAGCGGAGGACATGGGATTCCACCTCCACCTGTTTCGCCGCATCCGAAATCAAATACCGTGTCTGTTCCATGCTTTCCTTCTCCTCTCTTTTTGTCTAATAGTCTCCAAAATGCACGAAAAGAGGACAGCTTGTCCAAGCTTATCCTCTTTCGTGTAATAATAATCATTCATTATTTCATTTACTTCTGCATATTTGCAAATTTTGTATACTCCGGTAACCATACCAGCTCTATCGTGCCAATGGGGCCGTTTCTCTGCTTCGCTACAATAATTTCCGCAATCCCTTTCTTCTCCGTATCTTTATTGTAGTAATCATCACGGTAAATGAACATTACTACATCGGCATCCTGCTCAATCGCCCCGGATTCCCTCAAGTCCGAAAGCATCGGACGATGATCCGGCCGTTGCTCTACCGCACGGCTTAACTGGGAGAGGGCAAGCACCGGAACCCCCAATTCCCTTGCCAGCGCTTTTAATGAACGGGAAATATCCGAAATCTCCTGCTGTCTGGAATCGTTCTTGCCGCTTCCGGACATCAACTGAAGATAGTCGATAATAATCATATTCAATCCATATTCCAGCTTATATTTTCTGCATTTTGAGCGCATCTCGCCAATGGTAATACCCGGTGTGTCATCAATAATCAAATTGGATTTTCCAATCACCCCTGCTGATTCTATCAATTTTTCCCATTCACCGTCCGACAAATTACCTGTCCTCAGTTTTTGGGCATCCACTTTGGATTCCAGTGAAAAAAGCCTGTTTACCAACTGTTCTTTTGACATTTCCAAGCTAAAAATAGCTACCGGCTGATTCAGCTTAAATGCTACATGCTGGGCAATATTCAGTACAAACGCTGTTTTCCCCATAGAAGGTCTGGCTGCTATCAGCACCAAATCCGAAGGCTGCATTCCTGCCGTACGGTAATCCAAATCAATAAACCCCGTCGCGATTCCCGTAACGCTTCCTTTATTTTTGGAAGCCTTCTCAATTTGCTCCATCGCATTCATAACCACTTGGCGGATAGGCACGAAATCTTCCGTATTCCTCCGCTGGATCAGGTTAAAAACCCGCTTTTCCGTGTCCTCTAAAATGGTCTCCAGGCTTTCCTTCCCTACATAGCATGTATTGGCAATTTCTTCATTCAGCTTAATCAATCGCCTAAGCATGGCCTTTTCCGCCACAATATTGGCATAATGCTTTATATTTGCCGAAGTAGGAACTGCTGTAATCAAATCTCTGATATATTCCAGGCTGCTTACTTCCGGCGGAACATCCTTTTCTTTCAGCCTGTCCTGCAAAGTGATTAAATCCACCGGCTTCCCTTCATCATTCAACTCTACCATTGCTTCAAAAAGGGTTCCGCACGGTTTGCTGTAAAAATCTTCCTGCACCACGATTTCCGATGCTGCCACAATTGCATCCCTATCCATAATCATGGCGCCGATTACCGACTGCTCCGCTTCAATGCTGTGCGGCAATACCCTTTTCAGCAACGCTTCCTCCATTGCTGCCACTTTATTTCCTCTCGAATCTTACAATCGAAGTTATCTTGCTTCTTCTACCTTTACTTTTAGTTTTCCCGTTACCTTAGGGTGAAGCTTTACCGCTATCTCATATACCCCCAGACTTTTGATGGCTTCCGGCATCTGAATCTTCTTTTTATCAATTTCCATGCCGCATTGCGCCTTTGCCGCTTCTGCAATCTCCTTGGAAGATACGGAGCCGAAAGTTTTCCCTCCTTCGCCCGACTTAATGGATACGGTAACCTCTTTCGTTTCCAACTCTTTGGCAAAAGCCTGCGCCGCTTCCAGTTGCTCTTTGGCGATTTTTTCTTCGTTTGCCTTCTTAAGCTTCAAATCATTCATATTTTTATTATTCGCTTCCACACCCAGCTTTTTGGGAATTACATAATTCCTTGCATAGCCGTCGCTCACATCCACGATTTCCCCTTTTTTCCCAAGCTTCTTTACATCTTCTGTCAAAATAACTTTCATCCTGATAACCTTGCCTTTCCTTCTAAATTGCACCTTCCCCAATCATCGTATCCAGTGTATGCTTGATAATTCCAATCCCTTCTGCTATGGACGTATTTTCCATTTGGCATCCTGCCGTATTGATATGGCCACCTCCGCCCAGCCTCTCCATAATAATCTGTACATTTACTTCATCAATCGAACGTGCGCTGACATAAATCTGGTTCTGATATTCTGTCAGCACAAAACTCGCTTTGATACCTTTAATATTCAGCAATTCATTCGCCGCCTGCGCGCCTATCACCGTAGGGTTAGGCAGTTCATCGCTGGTACATACTGAAATCGCATAGGCATTCCTGTATATCTCCGCCTGGCTGACCGCATCCGCCTTCGCCTTATATTCTGTGGCATTTTCCCGGAACAGCTTGCGTACGCGCATAACATCTGCACCGTTCCTTCTTAAAAATGCCGCCGCCTCAAAAGTCCTAACACCGGTTTTTGTCATAAAGTTATTGGTGTCTATCATAATGCCGGAATACATGCTATCGGCTTCTATATTTTTAATCTTAATATTGTCCCCAATATATTGCAACATCTCGGAAACCATTTCACATGTGGACGATGCATATGCTTCTACATACGACAATGTGGCATTTTCAATCACTTCCGTGCCCTGCCTGTGATGGTCGAACACTACTATAGACTTACAAAGCCGCAGCAATTCGGGGCAATCCGTTATGCTTGGCTTGTTCACATCGACCACAACCAAAACTGCATTATTCCCTACCAGTTCCACCGCATACTGCCCATTGACAATCAGGTCATCATCATATTCCGGATTATCGCGGAACATATCAATAAACGGCTGCAAGGAAGTTGTAGAATCGCTTAAAACAATGTGTGCTTTCCTTTCCAGTGTCGCAGCAATACGCGCAATCCCTACCGCTGCACCAAAACTATCAATATCTGCATTTCTATGCCCCATAACGATAACTTTGTCCTTGCTGGATATAATCTCCTTTAAAGCATGGGCTTTCACCCTTGCCTTTACCCTTGTGTTCTTCTCTACCTGCTGGCTCTTCCCACCATAATATACGGTATCATGAGGCGTCTTCACTACCGCCTGGTCGCCACCCCGGCCCAAAGCCAAATCAATGGCATTCCTTGCAAATTCATAACTCTGCGCATAAGTCAATCCATCCAAACCTACGCCAATGCTGATGGTAACCGCCATTTCATTTCCGATATTTACGGTTTTCACATCTTCCAGCAAATCAAAGCGGTTTTCCTCCAAATAGGAAATCGCCTTTTTCCTCATAATGACAAGGAACTTGTCCTTCTCCATCTTTTTACAAATACCGTCTATCCCTGCAATATATTTGTTGACTTTCCGGTCAATTAAAGCAATCAGAAGAGAACGCCTTACTTCCTCCACGCTTTCCAGCGCTTCTTCATAGTTATCCAAATATACCAAGCCGATGGCAAGGCTCTGGTCATCCACTTCCTGCAAAGCGATTTTCAGCGCTGTCTCATCAAATAAATACAATGCAATTAAATAGCCGTCATAGTCTTCCTCTTCAATAATATCGCTGTTTAGCGCCATTTCCTTTAAAGGAATCTTTTTCATCTTGGCTACATAATCGTTGTTCTCAAAGCTTACACTCAGTTCTACTTCGTCCACTGTTCCCGGAAGTTTTTCCCTCGTTACCATTGGGAACAGCGATGTAATGGACTTGCGGTACCCCTTATCCTTATGTACTGCCCTTTCAAACGCTATGTTTGTCCAAATAATCTTCCCTTCCTCATCCAGCAATGCATGAGGTAAGTCCAAATCTCTGAGCAGCCGTCGCTGTATCTGCCCGTACTGGGTGGCAAAACTAACCAGTTCATTCATAATAACCGGTTTGTTATACATTAATAAAGAAATAACTACTGCAAAATAAAAAATGATAAAACAGGTAAGGATTAACCCGGCCCTATAATCTATCACATATATCCCTAAAGTTACAAGAATCAGCAAAATCCCTAAATATATAGATGTCTGTAAATACTTCTTTAATCTGCCTTTTAACTTAATACTGTTTTTCATACGGCTTCCTTTTCCACTCAAGTTCTACACTAGTATCTTTGCAGTTTCTAATGTGAAAAAATATATCGCTTATAGTATAGCATTATTTTCCTCGAAGTTCCACCATATTATTTTGCGGTTTACAGGTACTTTCTGTCGAAATATGCTATGAATTATATAAATATGCTATGTTTTGACAAAACCCATCATCCTGCGGAACATAATTTCCGCCTAAACAGGTTCCCTGAGATATTCCGGGCAGCAAACAAGCTAAAACAGATTCCGTTTATTGCATCATTACGCTTTGATATAATTTGGCATGGTCTTTAATACAAGCCCATTGGCTTTCCGCATCGGCGGTGACGCAGACATAGCCCTTACCGTCCTTATCCATCCCATAACTGACCGCACAGCTTCCCGACTGTTTGACAAACCCTGTCTTACCACTTGTTACTTTTCCGCCTACCTCTTTATCCTCAATGCGGCGCAAAAACCAGTTGCTCAGTATCATCCCTTCCGGGTGTTTTTCCGTTTCGGATGTGGTATAGGTACGGGATGACAATACTTCCCGGCAAACCTCATTATCCAATGCCGCCTCCATAATCATCGCCATATCATAAGCGGTGCAATAATGGTTTTCATCATAGACTCCTACGCAGTTGGTAAAATGTGCGCTTCCCGAAAGCCCAAGCTCTTCCAGTTTCCCGTTCATCATTTCCACAAACGCTTCCTGTGAGCCTGCCACATAAATCGAAAGCCCTACCGCCGCTTCCGCGCCGGAGGGCAATATGGTTCCGTACATCAAATCCCTTACCGTTACCGTCTCGCCTCTTTCAAACCCCGCATTGCTGCAGCCATTTACAAAACTATAATCCGTCATTTCAAGGGTAATTTCCACCCTATCGTCCAAATTTTCAATATGCTCCGCCGCTACAAGGAGTGTCAGCACTTTTGTCATAGATGCCGGGTTCATCCGTACTCTGGCGCTTTTCCCGGATACAATTGCCTTGTTTTCCATATCTATTAAAACTGCATAGCTGCTTAAGATATCCCCGCCAAGCTGCAGCGTATTTTCCGTTTCTTCCGCATAATAAAGAGGCTTTTCCACCTCTTTTTCCTCTTCCTGCCCTTCCTGAAAGAGAAAATTATCCAATAAATTTTTGCTTTCTTCCCCTAACGTTTCCTGGGTTCCCCCTTCTTCTTTCCCCATTTCCTGAGAAACCGCCTTTATTTCGCTTCCCTCTCCCTGTCCTACTTCCCCTGCTTCCCCTTTGCCCGAGCCTTTCCGGCCAATTCCTGCCACAATTACAATTGCCAGAACCAAAACCACTGCTGCTATGGGAACAACAATCCGCATCCTCCTGCGGGCAATGTCCTGCTTCTCTTTCCTCCGCCGCATCTCTTCCATCCGCCGGTTCCGCCTGTTATTTCTTTCTATCTCATAGTTTTCATCCAACTGTTCTTTCATCTTTTACCCCATTTCCGCGCGTTTCTCTGTGCATTACAAATTTGCGGATGCACCGCAGACATAAACAATACCCTATGTCCGCTCTAGTCAGCTCAAAACCAATCATTAAAAGTATTTCTTCCAGCCTAAGCGGCTTTTTTCATTATATCCGTTTCCCGTTCCAAAGTCAAAGCCCTAAAAAAGTAGCTAAGGACTTTCCTATACAAAAAACTATCCTCTATTGCTCATAGAGGATAGTTTTCATAAACTATAAACCATTTCTCATAATTGATAATTCAGGTGAAAGGAACACCTTTCGTCTTCCTCACATTAGTCCTGAACGTAAGGCATCAAAGCCAGATGACGTGCCCTCTTAATGGCAACTGTCAGCGCCCTCTGGTGCTTTGCACAGTTTCCTGTGATTCTTCTGGGGAGGATTTTACCTCTCTCAGACACGTATCTTTTTAATTTATTTACATCTTTATAATCGATAACATTGTCTTTTCCGCAGAATATGCAGACTTTTTTCCTTCTGCGCATCCCGCCCTTTCTCCTTGCCGGAGAATCAGACTTCTCTGCTTTATTGTAAGCCATAATAATGCCTCCTATCTAAAATAAATTATCAGTTAAATGGCAATTCCTCATCGATTCCGTCAGGAATATTCATGAAGCCGTCACCCGCCGCCATAGGAGCAGGCCTGCTGCCGCCTGAATAATTGTTGTTCCCGGCATAACCCCCGTCGCTGCCGGAACTGTTTTTGCTCTCCGCAAATTCCTGATCCTCAACTACAACTTCCGTCGTATATACTTTTACGCCTTCTTTATTTGTATAGCTTCCTGTCTGGATACGTCCTGTAACTGCAATCTTGATTCCTTTACGGAAATAGCGTTCCGCAAACTCACCGCTTCTGCCGAATGCAACACAGTTGATAAAATCCGCCGTGGCATCGTCGCCGTTCCTGTTAAAACGGCGGTCAACCGCTAGTGTATATCTGGCAATTGCCAACGGGCTTTCCCCTTGTGCATATCTCACTTCAGGGTCTCTCGTTAAACGTCCCATAAGTATTACTTTATTCATACATTCTCCTGTTCTTTATGCCTCGTCTTGTCTTACGCATAAATACCTAATCACATTGTCCATGATACGAACTCTGTGTTCGATTTCTACCGGAACAGTGCTTTCAGCATCGAAACGGATGAAATAGTAGAAAGCTTCTTTCATTTTCTGAATTTCGTAAGCCAATCTCTTCTTACCCCATTCATCAACTTCTGTAACTTGTCCACCGAATCTCTCAACAAGAGCTTTGCACTTGTCAATTACTGCTGCTCTTTCTTCGTCTTCGATTTTTGCACTGACAACAACGGCTAATTCATATTTGTTCATGTGCGTTACCTCCTTTTGGTCTCTGGCTCCCAGATTTGCCGGGAACAAGGAATTAAAATATATCACGAGTTAATATGATACCATACGGAACTGATATTTTCAAGGTTTTTGTTTGATTTCCCTCACACTTTTTTCCAATGCCTGACGCGTTATCATAATCTGATGGCCGCATCCCATACACTTTAAACGGAAATCCGCCCCGGCACGCAGAACTTCCCATTCTTTGCTGCCGCAGGGATGCTGCTTTTTCAGCCGTACCACTGCCCCTACCTGAATGTCCATGCTTCCCCTCCTGTCATAGCTGCCCAAAGATTTCCCCGATTGCCCCCTGTACAATAAGGTCGGCTACGCTGTCCCTTGCCGTAGGAGTCTTGTTCACCAGCACGAGCTTATTGCCCTGATAATAATCAATCAGCCCCGCCGCCGGATATACCACCAGGGAAGTTCCACCGATAATCAACACATCCGCGTTCTTAATAAACTGCACCGATTCCGATATCACTTGTTGGTCCAGCCCTTCCTCATACAACACCACATCCGGTTTTATCGGACCGCCGCAGACATCGCAAACCGGAACCCCTTCCGCCTGCCGGATATCATCCACATCAAAAAATTTGCCGCAGTCCTCACAATAGTTGCGCAAGGTAGAACCGTGAAGTTCCAGCACTTTCTTGCTCCCTGCCGCTTGATGAAGCCCGTCTATATTTTGGGTAATCACCGCCTTCAGCTTTCCTTCTTTTTCCCATTGCGCCAGTTTTTCATGCGCCTGATTCGGTTTTGCCTCAAACCCAATCAGCTTATCCCTGTAAAACCGGTAAAACTCTTCCGGCTTATTCCGGTAAAAAG
Organism: uncultured Kineothrix sp.; assembly: GCA_910588855.1. Classification (GTDB taxonomy): domain Bacteria; phylum Bacillota; class Clostridia; order Lachnospirales; family Lachnospiraceae; genus Kineothrix. The sequence continues at coordinate 13,739 of CAJUSR010000036.1, forward strand.
TATGGCTCAATATTGTCTCCGGCGGATAATCATATTTTTGATGATACAATCCGTCCACACTCCGGAAATCTGGTATCCCGCTCTCCGTAGATACCCCTGCCCCGCCGAAGAAAACCACATTGCTGCTGTCCTCTATCCACTTTTTCAATTGTTCTATTTGCTGATTCATCCCCGTCCTCCTATTCTTTCACCCTATCCTTTACTCTCTGCGTCCGACAACATAACAATATCCAACCATTGGCGTCCGCAATGAAAAAAGAAATTTCACCGCTCAGATATTGCCCACGAGAAAATCCTTCATCACCCCCATAAACTCCCGCAGCATGTTATTTCCCTGCATCATTAGCTCCGATGGCGCCGCAATCCCATATACTTGCCGATACCCGCTTTTTTCCGCAATATGCGTTGCCCTGAAAATATGGAAATTATTCGTCACAATGCCTACGGAACAATTTTCCCTGTCCAAAAGTTCCCCGCTGTAATTAATATTCTGGCTGGTATTGCGGGATTTATCTTCTTTTAAAATGCGTTCCGGTTCAACCCCCTTCTCCACTAAATAATCATACATCCCCTGTGCTTCGCTGACATGTTCGTCATTGCCCTGTCCTCCGGAGACGATGACAACCGTATCAGGATTGTCCACCAGATAATCATATGCCGTATCCAGCCGCATCTTCAAAACACGACTGGGACCATTTGCCTTCATCTGCGCCCCAAGCACAATGATATAATCCAGCCCTTCCTTTCCCTTCGCCGAAAATCCGCTTAAAATCAGCCCTTCCACAAACACAAACAGCAGGCAGCCCAGACAAAACATGACAAGGAATCCTCTTTTTATCCATATGGGGATTTGCGGTATGAAAACCCCTTTTTTCATACATACGGCCCATCCGATAAGAAACAGGCCGATTACCAGCCAAATGAAATAAAAATTAGTTCCATGAACCGCAACTATCCATATTGCCAAAAAATATAAGATACACAAAGCGCCCATTGCCACTGCCAAATTCTGCATATGCCTCATCCCAATACTCCCTTATCCGATGCTATACTTATATACTATACTTTAATTGGATGAAAAGTCAAATAATCTATCTGCTTATAATCCTGTAATAAGTCTTTGCTGTGGCTACATAGCTCCCCCCATAAAAAACGGCAAAAACTGCTGTCACAACTGCCGCACATCCAATCAGAAGACCCGTATCAAAAAAGCTGAGGACTGCAAACAACTTCACTACCATTACAAGACCTGCACAAGTATGGACTACTGCCCCTATCACCGGCACAAAAAATACCAGAAGAATCTGCCTGTGAATTGTTCCTTTGATTTCTTTATCGCTCATCCCTACTTTCTGCATAATTGAAAAGGCATTCTGATCCTCATACCCTTCCGCTATCTGTTTATAATACATAATCAGCAAAAGGCACATCACAAAAACAATGCTGAACAATATCCCAATAAATAACAACCCTCCGTACATTGCTTTCCAATCCGAACGCCAGTCCAAATTGTCCTCAAACCTTATGCATCCCAAATCCTTTTGGCACCAATCCCCAAATTCCCTTATAAAAGCTTCCCTATCCTTTTCTTCCCCCGACACGTGAAGCCGTACCATCTGATAGCAATCATCCAGAAGCCCTGCCACATCCTCTACCCCGTTAGCTTTTGCCCAATCTTTTACCAGCATTTCCTTCACCCCATCATCCTTTACAATCAGGAAAAATTCTCCCTGCTGCTGATTGTTTTCCGACTTCGGCGCAATCTTTAACTCTTCGGGCTCTTCTTTCACCTTCAGTTCATTTCCATAAAAGACAACTTCGTCATATCCATAATCCTCCCCGCTGGAAAAAATGAATACCTCCCCTTCCCCCAATTCCGATTTTTCCCCCTCTATCCGATTATAATCTTCCAGCAAAAGAAGGTTCACTTCATAACTCTTCATCTTATCCGTATCCGATGCGCCATAAGGCGCCATAAAGTTTTTGCCATCTTTGCCGCAAGTTAGTGAAATCCTCTCATAGGTTAGATAATCTTCTATTTCCACTCCATATTTCCCCTCAAGCTCCTGCATCTTTTTCTCTATTTCCCCTTCCGGCACCCTTATTTTCTGCAAAAATACATCCGCATCAAAAGGGAAATTAAAATCCATCATCCCGTCAAGACCCAAATATAACGATGAAGTGCAAACCAGCGTAATCATTACCATCGTAGAAAAAATACAGATATTCACCAGGCTTGCCGCGCTCTTTTTCATCCGATACAACATCCCGGAAACTGTTATAAAATTCGACGGTTTATAATAAAACCCTTTGCTCTTTTTCAATAGTTTCAAACAAGCCACGCTGCCCGAAGTAAAAAGGAAATATGTGCCTCCCACTACTAAAAATACTGCCAGAAAAAAATTAATAAAAATCATGGAATCCACTTCGCTTCTGACAGCAAGCCAATACCCCTCCCCAAGGACAACAGCCCCCAGCAATGCCCATAACCATAGAAGCTTGGGTTCCTTCTCTCCCTTCTTCCCTCCCGCCAGCAAATCCGACGGTCTTGCCTTCCCTATCTGAATCAAATCGGCAAAAAAGTTAATGACGTATACCCAGAAAAAGAAAATTGCCGTTTCCAGGACAGCCGAGAAGCTAAAGGTAAACTCTACATCCACCGGAAGCCCGGTCATACGCAGCAGCAAAAGGAATAACAGCTTGGAAAGCACAGCCCCACTGATAACCCCTGCTGCCACTGCCACCCCATAAGTAATCGCCGATTCCACAAACATCATCATCCCTATATGCTTTTTCCCAAGCCCCAGAATATTATACAGGCCAATTTCCTTTTTTCTCCTTTTAATTAAAAAGCTGTTTGTATAAAACAAAAATGGGATTAAGATTATTCCCAAAAGCACGCGCCCTATTTGTAAAAACACCATTGCATAGCCGCTTTTAGGCAACGTAGCAACGATATCATTATGGAGGATAGAGGAGAAAACAAAATAAGTAAATACGGAAAAAATCCCTGCGCCCAGATACGGGTAATACACTGTTTTATTTTTTACCATCCCCTTCCATGCCAGTTGCGGAAGGGTTTTCCACATATTCATCCTTTTTCCCGTCTGCAGCTCTTTATTCATTGCCGTCCCTCCCTTCCTCCTCATCCTTTTCTCTTTTATTGGTCTGAATTACCGTCAATGCATCGGATATCATAATATACATTTCATTGTCCGTCCGGTTCCCCCTGTATATCTGGTGGAATACCGTTCCGTCTTTAATAAATAAAATCCTTCCCGCATGGCTTGCCGCCTGAATGCTATGGGTCACCATCAAAATCGTCTGCCCCTCTCTGTTAATATCCGCAAACAATTTCAGCAGCCGGCTGGAAGCCTTGGAATCCAAAGCCCCCGTCGGCTCATCCGCCAGGACAATTTCCGGTCTGGTAATCAAAGCCCGGCACACTGCCGCACGCTGTTTCTGTCCGCCGGATACTTCATAAGGATATTTATCCAATAATTTGCCAATGGACAGTTTCGCCGCCAAAGGTTCAAGCCTTTTCTCCATTTCCCTATAATCCGTTCCTGCCAGCACGAGAGGCAGAAAAATATTATCCCGCAGCGATAACGTATCCAACAGGTTAAAATCCTGGAATACGAATCCCAGATGGTTCCGTCTGAAGGCACAAAGCTCCTTCGCCTTGATTTCCGATAAATCCCTTCCATTCAGCAACACCTGCCCACTGGTTGCCTTATCCAAAGACGCCAGAATATTCAGCAAAGTAGTTTTCCCGGAGCCGGACTCCCCCATAATTGCCACATACTCCCCTTCCTCCACCGAAAAATTCACATTATTCAAAGCTTGTACTTTCATCGCGCCAAACCGCGCCGTATATACTTTCCTCACATTCTTTACTTCCAAAAACGCCATTTTTATTCCTTCCTTTCCACACACATGCACTTAAAAATTGGGAAATCCATTTATTTGCCAAATATTCCCCAATCCCTTTTCTTGCTCTTGCTATCCTTATTGTAAGCATAGAATGCGCCCCCCTGCCATTTATCCCTCTTACATTTTCTTTTGCAAACTTACATTTATGTAAGGAAGAATAATAAAAGTCCGCCCATAGACCATTTCCAATCCACAGGCGGACATCTTCCCCTTTATCTCTTCGCTCCGGTCAGGCAATCCTCTCCCCGATACTATTCCGTATTTTCCGTTGTCTGCCGGCAGCCTTCCGTTCCTCCACACATCTATCTTCTCTGCCTCCGTCTATACGGCAAGATTATCTTCAACGCTCATTCCGCATCCCCATTCAATCCCAAAATCACTTTTGTTCCTTCCCCTTCCCTTGATTTCACTTCTATCGTATGGGAAAGCTTATCCATAATTTCTTTACAAAGATACAGCCCAATGCCTGTGGATTTTTTTCCCATTCTGCCATTGTAGCCTGTAAATCCCCGTTCAAATATCCGGGGCAAATCGCTTTCGCGGATGCCGATTCCTGTATCTTCAATTACGATGTAGACCACTTTGCCTGCCTGTTTTCTGCCGTGCGCATCCGCCCCATAAATCCGGATACCTCCCCTGCCCGTATATTTTAAAGCATTTGACAAGACCTGTTCCACCACAAAGCCAAACCATTTTTCATCCGTTACCGCTCTGCATTCAAAATCTTCCATAGCAAATGAAAGCCCGCTTCCTATAAAAAGCACCCCATACTTCTTCACGGCACCTCTGATTATAACACCGACGTCATAGTTTTTAAACAACATATCCGCCGATATACTGTCCAGCCTTGCGTAATGCAACGCCATTTCCGCATATTGCTCTATTTTAAACAGTTCCTCCAAAGACTGCCTTGCATCGTTTCTTACCTGCCCTTTCAAAGCGCCTTCCACCCCCATACCCTCTTCCGCCATACGTTGCTGGAGCAGGCGCAGCGCCGCTATCGGCGTCTTTATTTGATGAATCCACATAGTATAATAATCTGCTAAATCTTCTTTTTTCTCATCCAGTTCGGTAATCAGCTTTCTCCTTTCCTTACCAGCTTCACATATAATGCCATAGTACAAAGACTCAACCAATCCTGACGGGCTCGGCAAATAATAATCGCTCTCTTCGCTTTTCATGAGGGCTTCCCACAATTTCATACATTTTTCACGGTATTTTAAATAATCAAAGAAGCATCCGCATACCCCGAAAAACAATGCCAATACTGCCGCATACCACATATTGGCAACACTGTTGTCATAACCGTATAAGGACGCCACCGCAAGAAATAGGAATACAAAAAAAATGAACCATAATAGCAGCGCACTCCTCTCCTTGAGGTAACAGCCCAATATGCTCTCCCCCTGCCATAATACCTTTCCCTTTTCAGCCCCCTTTTTCTGCCATTTTCCTTTCCCTGTCATCTCTTCTTATCCCCGTCTTCCATTCCCCCCAATTGGTAACCAACTCCCTTTTTGGTAACAATCAGTTCCCGGATGCCTTCCCCTTCCAACTTCTTCCGCAGCCGGTTAATATTTACGGTCAACGTATTATCATCTACAAAGCATTCGTCGTCCCATAATTTCTTCATTATGTTTTCCCGGGACACTGTTCCGCCTGCCTTCTCAAATAACACTTGAAGAATTTTAAACTCGTTTTTGGACAGCTCTGTCTTTTTTCCTTGAAATTCTAATGACATATCTGTTATATTAAGCAAAATACCCTTATACTCCATTACCGATGTCTGCCCGGTAAAAGCATAGGCACGCCGAAGCACCGCCTGTATTTTTGCGGCAAGCACTTCCAGATCAAATGGCTTTGTCACAAAATCATCGCCGCCCATATTGATTGCCATTACTACATTCATGTTATCCGATGCAGAAGATATAAAAATAATCGGCACCTGCGAAACCTTCCTGATTTCCCCGCACCAATAATACCCGTTATAAAAAGGCAGCCCAATATCCATCAGTACAAGCTGGGGGGCAAATTGGGCAAACGTTCCCAATACATCCCCAAAATCGTCCGCCGTCTCCGTTTCATATCCCCATCTTTTTAAATATCTGCTAATTTCCCCTGCAATAATGCTGTCATCCTCTACAATTAATATTTTATACATATAACCCCCCATATTGAAGCGAACCCTCGGGCACCTATGACCGGAATATAAAAAATATAGCACAGCGCAAGATATATTTCCAGTATGGTTGATTCTCTATTCTTATTCCCTTTATTTTCTTTATACAATTCGACAATATTTATATAGATTATCACGAAAAATATATGCAAATTGCCGATTTTATATATACAACTGAAAAATCATCCGTTATAATATTAATCACATTAGTATTTTCAGGGTAAATGTTATCCCATGCAACAAGATGTTTTATGATTATGTGTCATTTATGACAGAAAGGCGGTTCTATGAGATTTGGGCCAAAATTAATATTTATAGAAACTTTGACAATGCTTTTATTAGCTGTCGTCCTTGTAGCAGGCAGTTGCTTTGTCTCTATCAACTCATTTAACCAACAGACCGAAGAAACGCTGGAAGTAGCAGTAAATGGTTTTCACGGAGACGTGAAATATTTAAGGAATATCGGAAGGAATATCGACATCACTGTTTTTGAGGGCGACACCCGCGTAGACAGTTCCATCAACGACGCCGTAGGAACGAAAGCCGGAGATGCCGTAATCGAAACAGTTTTAAAAAATGGGCAAAAATATTTTGATACGGATATAACCATCAACGGAGAATCCTACTTTGGCTATTACATACCCACCAAAACCGGTATGCTGTTTGCAGGGACTCCCCATTCCGCAGCCAACCAAATGTTGGAACGTATTATCTTAGTGCAGACATTATTAGGCTTTTTTACATTGCTGATATGTATCCTGATTGTTTCCATATTTGCAAGATTGATTTCAAAAAGGATTAAGCAGGCGAAAGTAATGGTAGAGACATTGGCCGGCGGGGATTTAAGCACCAATCTGGCCAACTATGCAAAAAACAAAGATGAAATCGGAGATATCGGCGAAGCGGTAGTGCATCTGCAAAGCAACTTAAAAAGCATTCTAACCGATATCCGGCAACACGCAGACCACTTAGTCAAAACCAGCGATATTTTTGCAGATAATTTTTCCAATCTTTCCGAAGGCATCAACAGTGTAAACATCGCCGTGGAGGAGATTGCACAAGGCAGCACCTGCCAGGCACAGGAAATCACATCCATGAACCAGCAAACAATCGATATGGGCACCGTAGTAGAAAACAGTTCTGAAAATGTAGCAATATTAGACACCACTTGCGAGCAGATGGTGGATTCCGCTTCCAACGTTTCGGAAGTGCTTGAAACGCTCTTAATCTCCAGCGACAAAACTACAGCCAATGTAGAAAAAGTATCTACACAAACCAACCTCACCCATACTTCTGCGGAAAAGATTCAGGAAGTTGTAGGGCTCATACAAGGCATTTCCCAGCAAACCAATCTTTTATCCTTAAATGCGGCAATAGAAGCCGCCCATGCCGGAGAGGCGGGAAAGGGTTTTGCCGTTGTTGCGGAAGAAATAGGAAAACTGGCCAACGAATCCTCTGCCGGGGCAGAAGAAATCCGCCGGATTGTAAATGAACTTCTGGAAAATTCCGATATGGCAGTCTCTGTCATGGAAGCAGTTATGCAGGATACATCCGCACAGAAAAATGATTTAAGCAGCACAATCAACGCATTTACCCAACTGAAAGAAGGAATAAATGCAGTGGCGGAGGTCTCATCTAATATTCATGAAGACATGGATAACCTGAACGAATCCAAGTCCGTCATTATGCGAAGCACCGAACAACTGGCCGCCGTATCGGAAGAAAACGCAGCAGCTGCACAAGAAACCAGCGCCACCATGCAGACACTTTCCGAAACGGTACAAAGATGTAACCAAGAAACCACAAACTTGGTAGATCTCAGCGAAAAGCTGAACAAGCAAGTATTAAAGTTTAAACTATAATCTTGCGCCTTTGCAATTTATTTTTCATGATTAAGAATCATGTGTTAAAAGGGCTACCCATAAAAAGCAAAAAGGAAAACCGCGAGCCGGGGTTTTCCTAAACCATCCTACATTATTTGGAGTTTAAACGAAATGGCAAAAATCAGCAGCATACTTTTGATCAGCATCTTATATCTATCGCTTTTATCTGCCTGTGGCATAACCGGCAGCAACGAAAACAAGGAAAATACAATGTCCACCGCCACTGCCCCATCTTCCCCATACCGGCAAATTTATACCCCCATCGTCGATGCCCAAACGGATAATGCTTTATTTTCCTTCATTTATCTGGATGATGACGATATTCCGGAACTGGTCGTTTGCGATATGGATTATGGCTGGTATTCCATCTATACCATAAAGGAAGATTCTCCATTTTGTCTGGTAGATTCCATAAATACCGTAGAAATGACTTACTTTAAGCAGACAGGCATCATTTCATCCTTCGCCCGGTGGAACGGAGGCGGCGATGAAGGCGGATACGGGAAATCTTACTATCAGATATTAAAAAACGAAACATTAACCGACGACTCTATCCCTCTACTACAATTTAGTTATAATGCCATATATGACGAAAACGGAACATATACCGGAGAGGGGAATACCGAATATTACTATATGGGCGAAAACACAGACGAAACTTTTTATCAGGAAATGCTGGCAAGCTTAAAAGCTGTCGAAGACCGTGAAACTGTTTGTTTGGAAAATGCTTTTGAAGCAGAAGAAATGCCCAGCCTTTCAGACCACTGACAAATTTAACATTTACCGCCAAGAGGAGAACATCATAAATGGAATGCCATTACACTATACGAGAAGGAGAATTGGTTTTAAATAATAGCCGGAAAAATAAAATGATTGCATACTCCATGCTATTTATCCGTTTTTTTGAATTACTTATGCTAATCTTCACCTTCGGCGCTACCATGTATCTTACCTATGTCATTTTCAGGAAATGCATTACAAAAGCCACTTTAGCTGCCTGCATTCCTCTCGGCTCTATCTTTGCTACATTCGGCTCCGCCATTATTTCCGTCCTTTCCCTTTATTGCAATAAGCAAATCAGTCTTTTTCAGGAAAACCTCTCTGCATTGCATGAACAAATACCGGAAATGTCCTCATGGAAACGATGGCCTTTCTTAAAAAGATATGACAGGGAAATTATAAATTTACGGAAACACAACTATTATACATTAAAAAATCCGCAGATAACTTTTAAAAGCGAAAGCCTTTCTTTATCCATCGCCCTTCCTACATGTACCGCCGATTTCTATGACCTCCCCATATTTATGGGCATTGTAAAAATGATTTGTTTTTATAAATATTTTTCCCAAACAGTCCTCCGGCTGAATAATACAAAACCTCCCAAGGACTTATTCATATTCCATTGTACTCTAATGATATACAGGAATATCATCCGGTACAAAACAGGAACATTCTTTATGTGGATAGGGTCTGAATTTGTTTTGGCCAGCATCATTTTTTCATTTTTCTATCCATCCATCAGCGGGCTAATTTTGTAAGCAACAGATTATTTAAAAAAGCATATCTTGTTAAAAAATCACCCCTTGTCCAAAAAAGCGCCTCTGCCTTCTGTGGCAGGGGCATGTGTCTTTCATACTATCAACCGCAGCCATTCTCCCTGGCAGCCCTCTCATATCCCCTTTTCAAATATGGCACAACTTGTTCCAACGGCTTTTAGGCAACATAGACTAGTTCCATCCCGGATTTTTATCAATCCTCCAAATCACCCCCTCTTGATGCAATCATCTTTTGATACCAGTAAAAGCTATCTTTTTTATATCGTTCCAAAGTCCCCGTTCCGTCATCATGTTTATCTACATAAATAAACCCGTATCTTTTCCGCATTTCTCCTGTACCGGCAGATACAAGATCCACGCATCCCCACATAGTATATCCCATCAAAAGAATGCCGTCCAAATGGATTGCATCCGCCATGGACCGGATATTTATCCGCAAATAATCAATCCGGTAGGAAACATGGATACTATTATCCTCCTCTTTCACATCATTCCAGCCGATGCCGTTTTCTACTATCCATAGCGGCTTCCTGTATCTGGCATATAGGGCGTTCACTGCAATGCGGAGGCTGGTCGGGTCAATGTTCCATCCCCATGCATTGGAAGACAAATACGGATTGGAAACGCCCATACAAAAATTTCCTTTGCTGTATTCTGCACCTTCGTGCGTGGTTAAAGTAATGCTCCCATAACACGAAAAAGAAATAAAGTCTACAGGATATATTCCGGATAATATCCGCCTGCCTGCACATCCGAATAAAAAAGATTCTCCTGCTGCTCCATGATAGAAATCTGATCCTGCGGGTCACATGTATACGGATAATAGGGGTAATATGCAAGCATCATACCAGCCTGGATATCAGGATCAATTTCATGTGCCGCCTTCACGGCTTTTGCACTTCCTACAAATTGGTTATGCACCCCCTGTGCCCTAATCTCAGGGCTGGTCTGCATAATACCGGCTTCCAAAAAAGAATTGACCGCAATCAAATTAATTTCAATAAAAGTCAAATAATATTTCACCTTTCCCTTATATCGCCGGAACACGGTTACCGCATACTTTTCAAAAATATCTATCATTTTCCGACTTGCCCAGCCATTGTATTTCACAGCAAGGTTTAAAGGGATTTCGTAATGGGATAATGTAACCAAAGGTTCAATTCCATATTTCAACAATTCATCAAATACTTGATCATAAAACTGCAGCCCTTCCTCATTGGCTTCCTCTTCATCGCCCTCTGGGAAAATCCTTGACCAGCTTATCGACATCCGGAAAGCCTTAAATCCCATTTCTGCCATTAATGCAATATCTTCTTTAAAATGATGGTAAAAATCGGTCGCTTCCTGACTTGGATACAGCTCCCCCTCTTTCAGAACAGGAATAACGCCTTCCGGAAAATTTACCGGTTCCGTCAACCCCATTTCCTCAAAACCTTCTTCCTCTGTCAATGGATTTTTCCAATACACCCTTCTCGGCCGCAAATGCTCACCGTTCGTAAGCACATCGGAAGTATTCAGGCCTTTATGCCCTTCTAAATATCCCCCTTCATATTGATTGGCGGCAGTAGCACCGCCCCAGGGAAATGTCTCCGGAAATGGCTGTTCCGTCATCACCGCATCCCCCTTTCTGCATCTTCCATCCTCGCTTCAAACAGCGGTTCCCCCTGCCTTACCGTATCCAATGCCAGCTTTTTTGCTTCTCCGCTGGTAAGTAAAATCGCTGTGGTCAAATCATAACCTTTCCTCTTCAGCCCCTCAAGGTCAAATTCAATTATAGCCTGCCCCTTTTTTACTTTTTCATTTACTGCAACTTTAGATGTGAACCCTTCCCCTTTGGTACGTACCGTATCAATTCCAATATGAATCAATACCTCAGCCCCGCCGGCGCTCTTCAACCCTATCACATGGTTGGGGGGGAACAAAGCCACAACCTCCCCGTCAAAAGGCGCCAGAACCGTATTGCTTTCCGGAAGGAAGTGAAAAAAACACTTCTTTTTTTATAAGATTTACCGTTTCTCCTAGTGTATCTTCTCCTATTTCTTTTTTAAAACCTAAAACAATCCCCACTATCAAGGATGTCATAAATGCCGCTCCACATGCGATAATTCTACCCACAAGGTCTACACCAAAAAAATGCCTGCCAGGAAATTAGTAGACGAGAAAAAATATACATTGGCATGAATCAGCGAGCCAACTACCCCTCCAACAAATCCTCCGGAAAACAGGGAAATCATCGCCGACCGATACCATAATAACACGGAAAAAATTGTGGGTTCCGAAATCCCTCCTGCAATATATGTTACGGCATTTGTACCTGCTATAGACCGGTCTTTTTTTGATCCCCGCAGAACAATGCCACAGCCAGTCCCATAACCGCATAAGTTCCTGTAATCGCCCCAACTGCTATAATACTATCATATCCGATAGCCGCCATATTCTGAAAAGCAATCGGTGCCAACGCCTGATGGAGTCCTGCTGCTACAAGGAAATACCACAAAGCTCCGACCAACCCTACCGCTAACGGGCCGATTACCCCGTTGATCCATACGAGCCCATCGGCACTCCCTTGACCAATCAAATTCCCCGGCCCTACCATGCATAATGTTACCGGCAGCATAACAAGCATGGACGGTCCAAGCAAGGCTGCCAGCAGCTTAATGATACCTGCCGCACTGATTATTGGGAAAATCGGTGTAACGCTTCCTATAACCGCATCCATAACCCTCTTGGGTATATTTTTCCAGCAGAAAGCTTTATCCTCCACTTCCCCGCCAACTTCCTGATTTTCCATCCCTGCGCTTTTTAAAAAGACAGGATATACTTCGCTTACCTCCGGTCCAATGATAATCTGGAATTGTTCCCCTGAAAACTGGCAGCCCAGAACCTCCGGAATTTTTTTTACCGTTTCCATATCTACGAGCCCTTCGTCCTTCAGGTTCATCCGCAATCTAGTCATGCAATGAGTGACAAATGAAACATTGTCCTTAGAACCAATTTCTTTTAAAATAGCTTGACAAAGCATATCATAGTTTTTCATATGTTTTCCCTTTCCCTTATTTATTATATGGAATCGCCGGCGCCTGGCTCTTTTACAGTCTTTGACAGGAAAGCAGCCTATTTACATGCAACATAAGATAGAGAACCTCTCCTTCATCCGGATTCCATCCCATCCTTTCGCTGAAATACCTTTGGATATCCATTGAAATCTGATACACCTTAGGAAATTCTTTTTTCATTTGTTCATAAAGCTATTCATAGAACAAATTTTACTGTTTCAATTTTCACGCTGAATTAAATATTGTACATGGGTAACAAACCGACTGTAATTGAACTCCTTACGGTCTAATTTTAAACCAAGGCTTTCTTCTACAATTTTCGTGACATCTTCAATAACCCATTCTATATCATTTTTGTTTTCCATTTGCGAAGCCACTTCTGCCGCTTCCGCAAAATGAAGGGCAATGTTGGCGGCTTCCGCATGAGGAAGCTTTATACGGATTTTTTTATCAATCAACGAGATTGCCCATTCTGCCAATTCCATTTCTTTTTCATATAGATGTTCAATATCATATTGCAAAGGATTGGAAATAACCAAACCTTTCTTTATCCTCTCGACTGCAAAATTTAAATGATCCGCTAAAACAAAAGTAAAGCTGGATTTCAAATTCGTATTCAACACCACTTTACCCCTATCCACAATCCGGAAAGTCAGGTTCCAAATTTCCTCATCAATCTCATCGAGAAGCGAAAGCAGCAATGTGTTTCCCCCATAGCCAATCCCTTTCCCAAAAAGGACAACCTCACGATTTCTGGAATCTTTCCCCATTGCAACATTGTTGTTTATCTTTTTTATGACCCACATATTTCCTCCAAACAACAAAAAAACTTCTTATCCAACATTACTGCTCTACAAACAAAATTCATATCACATGAATTTGCAGAGGTAATGCCTTCTAAGAAGTTACAATCCTTAATGCGTTTTTATTTTATCACAGAGACATTTATATTATCAATATCCTAGTTTTGGCTAAAGAGCCCTTTTAAATTCCTTCCAAAATGCGATTGTTTCTTGCAAATCTTCTTCATCTTCAAATAAATCAAGAGCCTTCGCCGTCTCAATTGCAAAATCGACATAGGCATTAGCCCGTGCCGTGATAATATTCCCATCGCGGACGCAGTCATATTCTTCCTGCCTGGATGAATGGATGCCTTTGAGCAGCCCTGCTTTTTCCAAAATATCTGTTCCTGCACATATGCCGGCAATCAGCGTGCCTGAACTATGTAATATTTTTAAACTATTATATACAATATCATAGTCTATATTCGATATGTTCCCGCCCGGAATTATGAAACTCCGCACCTGAGATAAATCAATATCCTTTAAAGCAGACTCCGTATGAATGGAATACCCTTCCATTACCACTATCTTCCCCTCTTTTATAGAGCAAAATACAACGTCACTGCCCGTAGCTTTTAAAAAATAATTCAAAATAACGATTTCATATATACAGCAATTATCATATAGCAAAACAACATCTTTCACAATTTTCCCTCCGTCTCCCATTAGTAATCAGGTAGACCGCCGTCCACGGAAAGAAGCCAGCTAAAAAGGAGTTAGATAATACTACATTTGCCAGCGCAATAACAGCAGCGGCTGTTCCAAATTTAAACTGTTCCCTTTCTGTAAGTATATCATAAATAATACATTATATCAATCCAACAAAATACTCCCCTAATTTTCCTTCTGTACTAATTATGCATTCACGCTGTCAGGAAAAGGAACCGGTACCCCTTCCTCTATCTGATAATCGCTGTTCAAACCGATTTTTTCTGGTGTCGGTGGGTATTTTTGTCGGGTAATCCCCGCTGAAGCAGGCATTACAGTAATTGCAGTTACCAGTAAGCCTTGAAAGCTTTTCTACCGGAAGATAACCCAGGGAATCTACACCTATCCTGTCGGCAATATCGGCAACCGTATATTTGCAGGCTATCAAATGTTCTTCAGAGTCAATATCTGTTCCGTAGTAGCAGGGATGCAGAAACGGCGGCGAGGAGACCCTCATATGTACTTCTTTCGCACCCGCTTCTCTGAGTAATTTTACGATACGCCCGCTGGTGGTTCCCCGTACAATGGAATCGTCGATTAGCACCACCCGCTTGCCCTTTACGGCATCTTCAATTGCAGAAAGCTTTATTTTCACTTTATCAATCCGGTCTCCCGGATCTATAAAAGTTCTGCCGACATACTTGTTTTTCATAAGTCCCATGCCGTAAGGAATACCTGACGCCTGGCTGTATCCCAACGCTGCGTCAAGTCCGGAATCCGGCACGCCGATTACAAGATCCGCCTCTACAGGATGCATTTTTGCAAGCACAGAACCAGCCCTGGCTCTTGCGGCATGAACCGAAACGCCGTCGATTACAGAATCGGAACGGGCAAAATAGATATACTCGAACGCACAAAGCTTTTTCTGCTTTTTTCTGCAGTGTTCTTTTCGGGAAATAACACCGTATTTGCTGAAAACCAGAATCTCTCCAGGTTCCACATCACGAATAACCTCGCCGCCGACCGCTTTAATAGCACAGCTCTCAGAGGCTGCCACATACAATCCATCACTTGTTTTTCCATAGCAAAGAGGGCGAAATCCATACGGGTCCCTGGCGCAAATCAGCTTTTGCGGCGACATCACTATTAAGGAATAGGCACCGTCAAGTATGTTCATGGCACTGCTTACAGCATCCTCTATTGAGGTCGTTTTCAGGCGTTCTTTTGTAATGATATAGGCAATAGTTTCAGTATCGCTTGTAGTATGAAAAATAGCGCCGGACAGTTCAAGCTCGTTGCGCAATTCCACCGCATTTGAAAGATTTCCATTATGCGCCAACGCCATTCTGCCTTTTTGATGATTGACCTCAATGGGCTGGCAATTATTTCGATCCGTTCCTCCGGTGGTGCCATAACGCACATGCGCTACCGCCATTCTTCCTCTCGGCAAACAAGACAAAGCATCTCCTGAAAAGACTTCGCTGACCAGTCCCAGATCCTTATGGGATGCGAACAAGCCGTCATCATTGACTACAATTCCACAGCTTTCCTGTCCTCTGTGCTGGAGTGCATAAAGACCGTAATAGGATATGCCCGCAACATCGCAAACCTCAGGAGCCATTACACCAAATACACCGCATTCTTCACGGATACTCATACCTTACCTCCCATAGCTTTTTCAAATGCTGCTCCGATAAAGCCCTTGAACAGAGGATGGGGTTTATTCGGCCGGCTCTTAAATTCCGGGTGATACTGTACGCCTACATGGAATGGACGGTCACTGATTTCTACCGCTTCCACAAGCCTGCCGTCAGGAGAGGTTCCACTGATGGTAAGTTCCGCTTTTTCAAAAGCTTCACGGTAATCATTGTTAAACTCATAACGGTGTCTGTGTCGTTCACTGATTTTTGCGGCACCATAACAGCGTTCCATTGTTGTACCCGCCTTGATATCGCAAGGATAAGCACCGAGCCGGAGAGAGCCGCCTTTGTCA
Organism: uncultured Kineothrix sp.; assembly: GCA_910588855.1. Lineage (GTDB taxonomy): Bacteria > Bacillota > Clostridia > Lachnospirales > Lachnospiraceae > Kineothrix. The sequence goes on from CAJUSR010000036.1 coordinate 29,829, forward strand.
ATATTATCACTTTGGCCCGGCATAAAATCAATTACCTTATGCTTACACAATTCATCAAATTCCCCGGAATTTGCATCCTTCATGCCGAGAACATTTCTCGCATATTCGATAACGGCGATCTGCATACCAAGACAGATGCCTAAATATGGAATTTCTTTCTCCCTTGCATACCCCACTGCCAGAATCATACCTTCGATGCCGCGGCTGCCGAAGCCCCCAGGAACAAGAATCCCGTCCAATCCTGCAAGTTTTTCTTCTACAGTATCTACCGTAATTTCTCCTGAATCCATCCAGTGAATGCGGATATGCGTATTGTGGAAATAACCTGCATGGAGAAGCGCTTCCGCAACTGAGAGATAAGCATCGTGTAATCCCACGTACTTGCCGACAAGCCCGATGTCCACATAATGAGGCCTGGCTTTAATGCGTTCCACCATTGTTGTCCATTCCGTAAGTTCGGGGGCGGGCGCTTCTATACCGAGTTCCCGGCATACAACGGAGGAGAATCCCGACTTTTCAAGCATCAACGGCGCTTCATAAAGATTCGGCAAAGTAATGTTTTCGATAACACAGTCCGGCTTAACATTGCAGAACATGGATATCTTTTTGAAAATAGACTCCTCAAGAGACTCATCGCAGCGAAGCACTACAATGTTCGGGTTGACTCCCATACCCTGCAGCTCTTTCACCGAATGCTGTGTCGGTTTTGATTTGTGTTCATCGGATCCACGCAAAAAAGGCACCAATGTTACATGAATAAACAGACTGTTCTCTCTGCCAACCTCAAGAGATATTTGCCTTACTGCCTCTATAAAAGGTTGAGACTCAATATCGCCTATGGTTCCTCCAATTTCGGTGATAACCACATCGGCATTCGTTTTCTTTCCCACACGGTAAACAAACTCCTTAATCTCATTTGTGATATGAGGAATAACTTGCACGGTGGAGCCAAGGTATTCACCGCGCCGTTCCTTATTCAGCACATTCCAATAAACCTTACCGGTGGTGAGATTGGAGTATTTGTTCAAGTCTTCGTCAATAAAGCGCTCGTAATGCCCGAGGTCAAGGTCTGTTTCGGCTCCGTCCTCGGTTACATATACTTCTCCGTGTTGATAGGGACTCATTGTTCCGGGGTCCACATTGATATAAGGGTCAAGCTTTTGTGCCGCCACCTTCAGCCCTCTTGCTTTTAGCAACCTCCCCAGAGAAGCCGCGGTGATGCCCTTGCCAAGCCCCGATACAACGCCTCCTGTAACAAATATATATTTGACCATTTCATCCACTCCTTCATTCCCATTCCGCCTCTGCAGGCGGTTTGGAAGTATGCATTTATTTGCCGCTGTCACCGTAGTTTGAAAGTACACGGGCGGAAGGATCACTTACATCGCAGCCCTCCCAGTCTTTGTTTGGCATCCAAAAATCGGTTATCATTTCTGCCTGACCGGGATAATGCTCTTCAAAAATATCACGGTACAGAAGGGACTCCTTCGTGAAAGGACGCACGCGGGTATATTTATTGCAACCCGCCTCAAATGCCTCGTCCGAATACTGATGTTCGGCATATTCTTTAAGGTAATCAACCATTGAATGGCCAACCGCATCGGAAAATGCGGCTTTTTCGCGCCAGAGTATTTCATCGGGGAGATACTCTAAACCTTCAAATGCATGGCGAAGCAAATATTTACCCTTGCCGTATTTGTTTAATTTCATTTCGGGGTCAAGGCTCATTACATATTTTACAAAGTCAATATCCCCAAAGGGCACTCTGGCTTCAAGAGAATTGACCGAAATACAGCGGTCGGCACGAAGCACATCGTACATATGCAGTTCCCGGACACGCTTCTCGGCCTCAACTTGAAAGTCCTTGGCCGATGGGGCAAAATCCGTATATTTGTATCCGAACAGTTCGTCTGAAACTTCACCTGTAAGCAGTACACGAATATCAGTCTGCATGTGAATGGCTTTACAGATAAGGTACATACCTACACTGGCACGAATAGTCGTAATATCAAAAGTTCCCAGTAGCTGAATCAGTCTGTCAAGCGAAGCAATGACCTCATCGGGAGACATATGGATTTCCGTATGGTCGCTGCCAATATAATCGGCGACTTGACGGGCATATTTCAAATCGATTGCATCCCCACTCATACCAATGGCGAAAGTTTTAATCGGTTTATCGGATCTTTTTGCGGCAATCGCACATACAAGAGAAGAATCCAACCCTCCGGAAAGCAGAAAACCCACTTTTGCATCCGCAACGAGCCTTTTTTCCACACCTTTCACCAGTTTTTCACGGATGTGTCTGCAGGCGGTCTCCAGATTGTCGTAGCAAACCGTATCCACCCCTGCAATATCGCAGTAACAGACAAATCTGCCGCCCTTATAAAAATGACCGGGAGGAAACGGCATAATTTTGCTGGTAAGCCCTACGAGATTTTTAGCCTCGCTTGCAAATATAATCGTTCCTGCTTTGTCGTATCCGTAATACAAGGGACGTATACCAATGGGATCCCTTGCGGCCACATATTCATTTGTTTCCCCATCGAAAATAATACAGGCAAACTCTGCATCCAGTTTTTTGAATATATCTATACCGTATTCACGATACAAAGGTAGCAGGATTTCACAATCGCTTTCGCTTTTGAATGTATATCCTTTATCCATCAAATCTTGTTTTTGCTTTTCAAAGCCATAGAGTTCACCGTTGCAGACAACATAACTGCCCTCCAGTTCAAAGGGCTGCATCCCCGAAGAGTCAAGCCCCATAATGGATAGGCGGTGAAAGCCAAGCAAACCGCAGCCTGTATCAATAATTCGGCTGTCATCCGGACCGCGTGATACCGTACGGTCAAAACCTTTTTTAAAATCATCAAAAATTGCATCGCTTCCACAGTAACCCATAATAGAACACATAAGAAAATACCTCCGTTAAACTCCTTTATTGAACGCTGAAAAGCAAATCTGCATATGTGGGATAAGGCCAATAACTTTTAGCAGTTAAGGTTTCGGCTTCATCGCATGCCACCCTTAATTCACTCATCCTGACCAAAACTTCATCGCGAATCAAGGAAGCTTCAGCACCGATATCCTCGGCAGTTGTAAGCGACAAAACAGAACTTTCAACAGCAGCCGCATCCTCATAAATCCTGTCTGTCAAGATTGAAAGTTTCCGGACAAGATCCGTCTCATAACCGCATGCCAAGGCAGAATCCAAAGCCTTTTTTGCTGCTGATGTCTTTGCCAGCTCTAATGCATAGGCGCTGACAGCAGGCGCAATCTGCGTTTTTGCCATATCCACCATTGTATTTGCTTCAATGACAATAGTTTTACAGTAATTTTCAAGTGTGATTTCATATCTTGATTTGATTTCCGCTTCTGTAAATACACCATGAGAAGTCAGCATATCCACATTTTTTTTGTCAAGAATATGCGGCACAGCATCGGCAGTAGTACGATAGTTGAGAAGTCCGCGTTTTTCCGTTGCCTCTCTAATCCAATTTTCATCATAGCCGTTTCCGTTAAAAATGATATGCTTATGATCTTTGATGGTTTTTCTTATCATTTCATGAAGTGCAGTTTCAAAATCTTCTGCATGTTCAAGACGGTCGGCATAGATTCTAAGGCTTTCGGCAACCGCAGTATTCAGCATAATGTTGGCACAAGCAATACTGTTTGAAGAACCGAGCATACGGAATTCAAATTTATTGCCGGTAAATGCAAAAGGGGATGTCCTGTTACGATCCGTGGCATCGCGGTTGAATTTGGGCAAAACATCCGCGCCGAGCTTCATTTGTGTTTTTTCAATTCCCTCATAGGGTGTATTGTTTTCAATTGCCTCCAGAACTGCATTGAGTTCGTCACCGAGGAATATTGAAACAACGGCAGGAGGCGCTTCGTTCGCACCAAGCCGGTGATCGTTTCCAGCCGTAGCAACCGAGATACGAAGCAAGTCCTGATAATCGTCCACCGCTTTCATTACAGCACAGAGGAACAGCAGGAACTGAGCGTTTTCATAAGGCGTGGCGCCAGGAGAAAGCAGATTCTGACCGCTATCTGTTGCAATCGACCAGTTGTTGTGCTTGCCGCTGCCATTAACTCCTGCAAACGGTTTTTCGTGAAGCAGACAGACAAGACCGTGCTTTGCAGCTACTTTCTGCATGATTTCCATTGTAAGCTGATTGTGGTCCGTAGCAATATTGGTGGTGGTATGAATCGGCGCTAGCTCGTGCTGGGCAGGAGCGACCTCGTTATGCTCAGTTTTTGCCAGAATCCCCAGTTTCCAGAGTTCATCGTTTAGCTCATCCATATAAGCGGCAACACGGGGCTTGATAACGCCGAAGTAATGGTCATCCATTTCCTGACCCTTCGGTGGCTTTGCGCCGAACAGAGTGCGGCCCGTAAAGCGAAGGTCGGGGCGTTGCTCATACATTTCCTTTGTTACAAGGAAGTATTCCTGTTCAGGACCAACAGAGCTGGTTACTCTCTTTACGGTGTCATTGCCGAACAAACAAAGGATACGAAGAGCCTGTTTATTTAGTGCTTCCATAGAACGAAGAAGCGGCGTTTTTTTATCTAATGCGTGTCCGCTGTAAGAGCAAAATGCCGTAGGAATGCAAAGCGTTTTACCTTTGATAAACGCATATGACGTAGGATCCCAGGCAGTATAGCCTCTCGCTTCAAAGGTAGCCCTCAGCCCGCCGCTTGGGAAAGAAGATGCATCCGGTTCGCCCTTAATCAATTCTCTGCCAGAAAATTCCATAATCACACCGCCGTCAGGGGACGGTGTAATAAAACTGTCGTGTTTTTCGGCTGTAATACCGGTTAACGGCTGGAACCAATGCGTAAAATGGGTAGCGCCTTTAGACAGTGCCCAGTCTTTCATTGCTATGGCCACCGCATGGGCAACACCGATATCAAGTTCAGTACCCTCGTCAATAGTCTTTTTGAGGGACGCATAAACCTTATCCGATAAAGTGGCTTTCATGACTCTGTCATCGAACACCAGGCTTCCAAAATAATCTTTTACCGTTTCCATAACACATTCTCCTTTACTGTTCCTGTTTCCTATGCAAAAAACAAGACGTCTTTAATTGCAGGTACAAATGCTGCAACATAAAAGACGTCATTGCCTTTTCACATTTAAGATTGGTTTTGATTACAAAAAAAACAGCGTCTTCGAGTACTTACACTCAAAGACGCCGTTGCCTTTACGCTCTAAGTTATACACCTGCAATTTCTCTTTGTCAACCCTTTTTTGCAATTTGTAATGCTGTTTATTACGCAAAATCATACAAAAATTCAGAGCTTTAATGTTTTGTAGGTTTGTCAAACATATGTTACACCGACCGTAAATAATCCCTTAATAC
>CAJUSR010000037.1 GCA_910588855.1 uncultured Kineothrix sp.
CAGTTCCTTTGCGGAATATTTCCTCAATAATATGATCCGGAACCTCGCACTGACAGTTTCTCATGACCTCGTTTCTTGCCTTTTTCATACACTGGTACACGCCAAACTGTTCTGTAAAGATTTTGCCCGCTAAAGGCTTTCCATTCTGCATAAATGCCACATTCATCGTTCCATTGCCGATATCCGCCAACACTGTATTTCCTCTGATATCTCCATCATAATTGATAAATGCGGCATACCCCTGTGGATGAATGGAGGCATCCGCAATAACCACATGATAGGATTCTCCGTTATATTTGAAATGTACATCTTTTTCACACAGCAGATACTCCCGAAAACTTTCTTTCTGTTCCTTTACCCAAAACAGCGGCACTCCGGCTGCTAAATGAAGAACTGCCTCATACTTTCCTCTGAATTTAAGTTCTTCCGCAACAGCCGCAAGCGTTAAAATCCAATAATCCTCATCATTGATCTTCTGTACCTGAAATTCCTTATGACCGCCGCCGATTCCGTATTCTTTTCCTTTGTATTCTAACGCTGTCGCTCCCAACTGCACCTCTTTTTCCACGCTGGCTGCAAAAACCCTGTGCGCCGTTTTCATGTTTCCATATCCATGATCCACGCCTAAAATCAATTTCCCGTTATAATATAATTCCTGCATAATCCATTCCTCCAGTCTTTGTGATATTTCCAGTCAAAATATGATATTGTTGACTATACTTCGTTTCTGCCATTCCCGTATTCATAATAATTTACTTCCGCACTGTAATAATTACTGATTGTGTTTGGTGCATTATAAAGTGCTGTCAGCAGATATGCCTTGATATTCGCTATATGGGTGGTTGTCTTCTCCATACTGTCCAGAACATAACGGATATGCCCCGAATCCAGCTTTAGGAATTTCCCTTTGACTAACTCATATGGATACTCTGCACCGCCGATACGGATACTTTTTCTTTGAACTGCCACCACATCTACGATGATTTCTACCAGCTCGTCCAGCAATTCGTACTGATATTTCATATCCGCTTTCAGAATCTCATAATCTATATTTTCTTTCACAATCTGCGTATAAATCTCTATCGCATCCATCTGATCCGTATTTGTTTCTCCCTGATTGATGGATAGATAATCTTTATTAGTATTCTCTATAGTATTCTTTGTATTTGTCTCCCCTTTCAGAGAGAGACCTGTCACCTTTGAAGTGGTACCCCCCCTCTTTTCAGGGATGCCCCTCCCTCCTTCTACGGATAGAGGTATCTCCTTTGGCGGGGAGAGGGTATTTTCCTCAATCTCTTCCGGAAATGTCACTTCATGCAGCCTCCTTGGAATTAATTCGATAAACAGCACATTATTCAAAATATGCCCTCTTATTTGGATTGTCTTGAAAATACGTTTGATAATACCCATGTTTTCAAGAGCCTTTACTGCCTCCGTCGCCTGTTTCTTTGATAATCCAAAAGTTTCTGCCATTTGGTCATAGCTGCGCTGTAAGTAATCATCACGGAATTTCTTTTTCATACCAATTAACTGTCCGCTTTCCTCATCCCGCTCTTCTTTTGGTCTATACCAGTATACGATGTCTGCTAAAATGTGAATCGCATTATTATGCGGCGCACCATTCGGGTATCTGATTGTCTTAAACCACACCATAGGAATTACATTTCCTGTAAAATTCATGGTTCCAACTTCATCCACAATGGGATTTCCCGTTGAATACCGAAATGTCTTTTTATATCCCATCCTTTCCCTCTTTCCGCAATTCATTATTTACTTCAAGGAGAGCCTTTGTTATACTAATTCTGCAAGATGAGTATAGTAAGGCTCTGCTTTGCTTACTCCGAAATGCCCTTGTTGCCAGCAGGGGCATTTTCTTTTATTCCTGCCATCTTGTCCAGCATATCCGCTACCTTTTCCTGCTCTGACGGATATAAATGTCCGTAGGTATTCAGTGTAATCCGGATATCTTTATGTCCGAGACGTTCTTTAATAATCATAGGCTGAACCCCAAGATGTATGAGATAGGCGCAGCTTGAATGTCTCAGGTCGTGGACACGGATATATTTGACTCTCGCTTTATCCGCATGACGTTTCATCACATGCTGTACTGCCTCCGGCACAACTGCAAAAATCCTTTCATCTGCGGGCAGCTTATACATAGATGCCATATATACTTTCAGTTCTTCCGCCAAAAATTCAGGAATGATTACCGTCCGCACAGATTCCCTTGTTTTAGGTTCCGTAATCTCGTCTTTTCCCTTGTGCCGGAAATATGTCTTAGTAATAGATATCCTCCTGTTTGCAGTGTCAATGTCCGATGCAGTGAGCGCCAGAGCTTCGCCAATCCTGCAGCCACTGTAAAACAGCAAATCAAACAAAACGTGATATTTATTCCCCAAATCAAAAGTCTCGATAAAACAATTAAATTCATCTAATGTCCAAAATTGTAACTGCTTTTTATCTGCATCTGCTCTGCCCATGCGCTTTACTTTCGTGCAGGGATTATCTTTCAAGTTGTAAATCTTTGTAGCATGAGTAAATAGAGCTGTCATTTGATTTTGAAGCATACGCTGATAGGTTTCCTTAAATCCTTTGGACCGTATCTCGTTCTGCCACTGGATAATATCTGCTGGTGTAATGCCATCCATAGCCTTATTACCTAACAACGGAATAATATGATGTTCAATCATGTAACGCTTATTCCGAATCGTGCGCTGTTTCAACTCGCCGTCTTTATCCCTGAAATATACCTCTACAAAATCCGTCAGTTTCATGTTCATATCTGTTTTTGACGCCAACAGCGTATTGCGTTCCCATTCCAAGGCTTCTTTTTTACTCGCAAATCCCCGTTTCTTCTTATGTTTTTTCTTGCCCTGCCAGTCCTCCACCCATATCTGTGAAGTCCATGTGCCTTTTTCCGTATCTTTAGATACTGCCATTCTTCAATCACTCCCTTCTTTATACGATATTCCTTTTTCCGAAGTAAAATCTTTCACTCCAATAGGTACGTGGTACTTTTGCCTGTACCGTCATATATCCGGCAGCCGCTAATTCCTCATTGAGCTGGCGGATAATGCGATACCCTTTCTGCTTTGACACACCCAATTCCTGAGCAACATCATCAACAGTCATCATGTAGTTTGTCTTTGCCATGCCAATTCTCCTTTCGCATTATATTTTCTCCAATTACGTATTTCGTATTAGGATTAATCTAATATTATTACTCGTTGCGTATTTTGTCAATACTATTTTAAAATTATTTTTTGATATTTACGAATTGCATAATGCATTGTGCAATGTTATAATATATAAAATCTCTTTTATATTTAAGTTGCAGATGAGACAAATTAGAAGTTGTCAAAACGTATATATTTTACAGAGCAGCTATTTTTCATATAAATGAGGAAACTTAATGGGGGAAAACTTATGAGATACAAAATATTAGAGTGGAATATTAATCAAGCTTCAAATAGAGATAGAAAGAATAGATTACCGGAAATACTAATAAAAGAGTTAAAATTGCAAAATCCCGACATAATTGTTTTAACAGAATTTTGCTTTTGTGATAATGCTACCGAATTTTTAGAAAAAACATTTTCACAGCGAGGTTATGAGTTCTATCCAACTGAAGCTACACAAAGCACAAAAAATGGGCAAAACGAAGTTTTGATTGCATGGCGTAGCGAACATTTCAAATACAATACTGAAAATTCACAAAGCGAAATCGTTACATGGAGTAATAATAAGCCAAATTATGCACGAGTATTACTAACTGATAAAGCCTCCAATAAAAACATAATAGTTGCTGGTGTAAGAATCACTACAGCAAAAAATATTCCTAAAGGATTAGACAAAGAAACGGAAAGCAAAGAATACCAAAAACAAGCAACATTGCGAAAGCAGCAAATGGAATATGTGTATTCTACATTAGACAATTATCCTATTGTTATTATCGCTGGAGATTTCAATAATTATAGACGAGGCACTAATTTAAAGAATTGGAATATAAATGAAATTACTTGCAGTCGAAAGGAATATAAAAGATACACTCCCATAGGGCAAAGTATATATGAATGTGAAAAAAACAATACTGACTTCGAATTTGCAGAGGATCACTTTGTTGCAAAGGGATGTGCAATTAAAGATTTCGTATATGACAGAACATTTATATATTGGGAAAAACAAGTTTATCGTGATAATATGGATTTCACAGATTGGGAAAAATTAATTGGTTTTCCAGACCATGCAATAATATATGGCGATATTTATTTTGATATAGATTAGTTTAAAATGTAATACAAATGCACATTTCAATTTATCATAGAAATATATTTGAAAAATTAAGGTAAATAAATAACATTTAACAGAAAGGAATGTATTTATATGGGTTATGGTCAGAATTTAAAGGATATTTTAGACAACAAGGGCATGACAGTAAAAGAACTTGCATTAAAGGCAAAAATTGCACCTACAACGCTTTATTCGATTATCCAACGGGACACTGCTATTCGTTTTGATACTGCGCTTAGAATCTCTAACATATTGGATATCCCCATCAGTTCTATCTGCAAAGATAATCCCTATGACGATATCGAAACCTTACCAGCACTTCCATCTGACAGTGAAAAGTGGAATATTAACAGCCATAAGAACGCCTATATATCAGACCGTACCGCCCGCATATTAAAAAAATTTGATTACACAGAATTGCCTATGGTAGATGAATTGATTGCGGATTTATATGTACTAGACGATATAACCAGACATGATTTGTTTGAATATGCAAAAATGCTGAAAAAAAATCATACTTCTCCCGAAAGAGCCGCCGATTTAAAAGATATAAAATAGCGAAACATTATCTTTAAATCCATAAATAAATCAAGGAAGGATAACACTATATTTGTTATAGGTATATACATATGAATGAACATTTAAACTATCTTTATAATTGGTTTTCAGATACTAATTGTTACTCTCAGTTTCCTAATCTACAATTTCCGCAACAAGTCATATTTACTGTAACGCGAGAATTACATCAATTAAGTCAGGATATATATCAAACTGATACTTTCTATAGCAAAGAATTTGTTCGTCTAAAAGACCGCTTATTTATCCCATCAGGTATACATCCTGCTATTTTCGGAATGATTTTTGGATATATCAAATCTTTATATGAAAAACAACATCAACCATTTAACAATATTTGGAATTATATACATCCAAAAATTCAAGAAGTTTCTAAAGGTCAATATCTCGCTGGATTCTATGCTGACGCTGCCGAAAATGCTTTTAAAGAAATCAACGCACGGACAAAACGCATATATGCAAATGCGTGTCCAAATACTCCTATTCCAGATGGTGTCGCTGCAATGACAAGAGTATATTCTTCAAACAGTCCTATAGTAGAATTTTGTGATAGACAAACTGAAAGCGGTCAAAACATTCAATTAGGTTTTATGAAAATGGCAGAAGGCGCTATGATTGCATTAAGAAATCCAGTTGCGCATGAGAATCTAAACATGTCCCAAGATGATGCAATGCGTCAACTCATGTTTGCAAGTATGATAATGTATAAGATTGACGAAGGTGTTATTCATTCGGGTATTACTGAACAAGAATAAAATATCGTAGCCATTTTGTAGCCACTTTAGTTCCCTAAAGTGGTTTTCCACGTAAAAAGGCTTTCGGAGAAATCCCCGAAAGCCTTGAATTTACTGAATAAATTATAATTACTCAATGATAGTAGCCACACGACCAGAACCAACAGTTCTACCACCCTCACGAATAGCAAACGTAAGCCCCTGCTCCATAGCGATAGGATGAATCAATTCGATTGTCATCTCTACGTTATCACCAGGCATGCACATTTCTGTACCTTCCGGTAAATTACATACGCCAGTTACGTCAGTTGTTCTAAAGTAGAACTGAGGTCTATAGTTGTTGAAGAAAGGGGTGTGACGTCCACCTTCATCTTTTGTCAAAACGTAAACCTGAGCTGTGAATTTCTTATGGCATGTTACAGAGCCAGGTTTGGAAAGAACCTGTCCTCTTTCGATTTCAGTTCTCTGAACACCACGAAGCAACGCACCAATGTTGTCACCAGCCTGAGCTTCGTCAAGCATCTTACGGAACATTTCAATACCTGTAACAACAGTTTTCTTTGTTTCTTCTTTGATACCAACGATTTCAACTTCTTCATTCAAGTGAAGTGTACCACGTTCAACACGACCTGTAGCAACCGTACCACGACCTGTGATTGTGAATACGTCCTCAACAGGCATAAGGAAAGGCTTATCTGTGTCACGCTGCGGATCCGGAACATAGTCATCAACTGCTTTCATCAGCTCAAGAACTTTGTCGCCCCATTCGCTGTTTGGATCTTCTAGAGCCTTCAAAGCAGAACCCTGAATAACCGGAATGTCATCGCCCGGGAATTCATACTCGGACAATAATTCCCTGATTTCCATTTCAACCAGTTCAAGCAGTTCTTCATCGTCTACCATATCGCATTTGTTCATGAATACTACGATATAAGGAACACCTACCTGACGGGAAAGAAGGATATGCTCTTTTGTCTGAGCCATAACACCATCTGTAGCTGCAACAACAAGGATAGCGCCATCCATCTGAGCAGCACCGGTAATCATGTTCTTTACATAGTCAGCATGCCCAGGGCAGTCAACGTGTGCATAATGTCTCTTTTCTGTTTCATACTCAACGTGAGCTGTAGAAATTGTGATACCACGTTCTCTCTCTTCAGGAGCCTTATCAATCATATCAAATGCAACAGCTTCACCTGTACCTAATCTTACATTCAATGTTTTTGTGATTGCAGCGGTCAAAGTTGTTTTGCCATGATCAACGTGACCAATGGTACCAATATTACAATGGGGTTTGTTTCTTTCAAATTTAGCTTTAGCCATTTCTAAAGTCCTCCTTTAAATTGTTTTAAAATCCAATAATTTTCGATTGTCTCGGCTTCTTTGATTATATTAAATAATGCCAAGTTTTTCAAGTATTATTTAGCTTTAGCTTGCCAATACCTTTTTCTCAAACTAAGGCTTTACAGCCTCTATTTCGTCTTAGCTGCCAATACCTTCTCCGCAGGATAAGGTTCTACAACCTTTATTTCGTCTTAGCTGCCAGCACCTTCTCCGCAGGATAAGGTTCTGCAGCCTCTATTTCGTCTTAGCTGCCAGCACCTTCTCCGCAGGATAAGGTTCTGCAGCCTCTATTTCGCCTTAGCTGCCAGCACCTTTTCCGCAGGATAAGGTTCTGCAGCCTCTATTTCGCCTTAGCTGCTAGCACCTTTTCCGCAGGATAAGGTTCTGCAACCTCTATTTCGCCTTAGCTGCTAGCACCTTTTCCGCAGGATAAGGTTCTGCAACCTCTATTTCGCCTTAGCTGCTAGCACCTTTTCCTGTACGCTCTTCGGTACCTGTTCATATTTTTCAAAGAACATGGAGTAGTTGCCGCGACCCTGGGTTCTGGAACGCAAGTCGGTGGAATAACCGAACATTTCAGCTAACGGTACATAACCTTTTACCATCTTGCCTCCGCCGATATCTTCCATACCTTCGATACGTCCACGACGGGAGTTGATATCGCCGATAACATCGCCCATATATTCCTCTGGCATTGTAACTTCCACCTTCATAATAGGCTCAAGAAGTACCGGATTACCCTTCTTCATAGCTTCCTTAAATGCCATAGAGCCTGCAATATGGAATGCCATTTCGGAAGAATCGACCTCATGGTAAGAACCGTCATATACATTCGCATGTACGCCCAGTACCGGGAAGCCGCCAAGGATACCTGCCTTTGTCGCTTCTTCAATACCTTCTCCGACTGCAGGGATGTATTCCTTCGGAATAGCACCGCCCACAACAGTGGATTCATATTTAAATGTCTCTTCACCGTTCGGATCCATAGGCTCAAATTTAACTTTACAATGACCGTACTGCCCACGTCCACCGGACTGTTTTGCGTATTTGTATTCCTGATCCACCGGCTTTGTAAAGGTTTCTTTGTAAGCAACCTGAGGTGCGCCTACATTTGCTTCTACCTTATATTCACGCAGCAACCTGTCTACAATGATTTCCAAGTGAAGCTCACCCATACCTGCGATGATGGTCTGTCCTGTTTCCGAATCCGTATGCGCACGGAAAGTAGGATCTTCTTCTGCCAGTTTTGCCAAAGCTTCACCCATCTTGCCCTGCCCTGCTTTTGTCTTCGGCTCGATAGCCAACTCGATAACAGGTTCCGGGAACTCCATAGATTCAAGGATAACCGGATGCTGCTCATCGCAAATAGTATCGCCGGTTGTCGTTATTTTAAATCCTACTGCCGCTGCGATATCACCGGAATAAACTTTATCAAGCTCTGCCCTCTTATTCGCATGCATCTGCAGGATACGTCCAACACGTTCTTTCTTATCTTTCGTAGCATTGAGTACATAAGAACCGGAGTTCATCGTACCGGAATAAACTCTGAAAAATGCCAGCTTGCCCACAAACGGGTCAGCCATAATTTTAAATGCCAAAGCGGAAAAAGGTTCGTCATCGGATGAATGCCTTTCTACTTCATTGCCGTCCAAATCAGTTCCCTTAATAGCCGGGATATCTGTAGGTGCAGGCATAAACTCCAGGATTGCATCCAAAAGCTTCTGAACCCCTTTATTCCTATAAGCAGTACCACAGCATACCGGGATTGCAGTACACTCGCAAGTAGCCTTTCTAAGGGCTGCCTTTAACTGCTCGTTGGTAGGTTCTTCCCCTTCCAGATACATCATCATCAAGTCATCATCCAACTCGCTGATTTTTTCCACCAGCTCCGAACGGTAGAGTTCCGCTTCATCCTTCATATCGTCCGGAATCTCTACTACGGAAATATTTTCGCCTTTTTCATCATTATAAATATATGCCTTCATTTCAAACAAATCAATGATTCCTTTGAATTCATCTTCTTTGCCGATAGGCAATTGGATGCAGATAGCATTCTTGCCAAGCCTTGTTTTAATCTGGTCTACTGCACCGTAAAAGTTCGCGCCTAAAATGTCCATCTTATTAATAAATGCCATTCTCGGTACATTGTAAGTGTCAGCCTGACGCCATACGTTTTCCGATTGAGGTTCTACACCACCCTTTGCACAAAATACGCCTACTGCGCCATCAAGTACACGGAGTGAACGCTCAACTTCCACCGTAAAGTCAACATGTCCTGGTGTGTCAATAATATTGATACGGTGTTCCAATGCTCCCGGTTTCGGTTTGCACTCTTCCTGTTCCGTCCAGTGACATGTTGTTGCGGCTGATGTAATTGTAATTCCTCGCTCCTGCTCCTGTTCCATCCAGTCCATGGTAGCAGTTCCTTCATGAGTATCACCAATTTTATAATTAACACCGGTATAATACAAGATACGTTCTGTAAGAGTCGTCTTGCCCGCATCAATATGAGCCATAATACCGATATTTCTGGTTCTCTCTAATGGATATTCTCTTCCAGCCAAGGGTTTTTCCTCCTTTAGAATCTGTAATGCGCAAATGCTTTATTAGCCTCTGCCATCTTGTGCATATCTTCTTTCCTCTTCACAGCAGCACCTGTATTGTTCGCTGCATCGAGGATTTCGTTTGCCAATCTGTCTTTCATCGTCTTCTCGCCTCTTTTGCGGGAAAACATTGTCAGCCAGCGGAGAGCCAAAGCCTGACGCCTATCCGGCCTTACTTCGATAGGCACCTGATAGGTAGCGCCGCCGATACGCCTTGCTTTTACTTCAAGGACAGGCATGATATTGTTCATAGCCTCCTCAAACACTTCCAGTGCCGGCTTGCCTGACTTCTCTTCTACTGTTGCAAATGCACCGTATACGATTTTCTGGGCAACACCTTTTTTACCATCCAACATAATGTTGTTGATAAGTTTGGTAACTACCTTGTTATCGTATAAGGGATCTGCCAATACATCTCTCTTCTGAATATGTCCTTTACGTGGCACGTTTCTTCCCTCCTTATTAATTTGTAACGTTTCCGCCGCTTCCAATCCGAACCGGTTCCTTTTGGGATTTATCCTGCCGCCCGTTATACGGCATTCCATCCAACAGCTTTTTCCATTGCCTGCTATGCCCATCCGGAAGATTCTTCATTTAGCCTGACTTCCGTCACCTGAATAATTCAACGGTACTCACATATGAGATACACATACCTTGCGGCAGTATAAGCGGCTTTTAGCCGCTACTAATGTGTTCGTGCGGTTTTCTATCAAATATGGCCGCCGCCATAGGCGGCATCCTTTTTTCACACATGGTGACATGGCATCACGCCCCATACTGCAGAATTCCAACACAAATTAGTTCTGATTGTGGTACAAAACCCTAATTACTTACCAGCCTTAGGCCTCTTAGCGCCGTATTTGGAACGGGCCTGTCTTCTGTTAGCTACTCCTGCCGTATCGAGTGTACCTCTGATAACATGATACCTCGTACCGGGTAAATCCTTTACCCTACCGCCCCTGATAAGAACAACGCTGTGTTCCTGCAGGTTGTGTCCTTCACCGGGAATGTAGCTCGTTACTTCGATTCCGTTGGAAAGGCGTACTCTGGCGATTTTCCTGAGTGCTGAGTTAGGCTTCTTAGGAGTTGCTGTCTTAACAGCCGTACAAACGCCTCTTTTCTGAGGAGAAGAAGTTCCGATTGCTTTCTTGTGAAGGGAATTGTATCCTTTCTGAAGAGCCGGTGCAGTCGACTTCTTAACGGATGTCTGACGTCCTTTTCTTACTAACTGATTAAATGTTGGCATTCTGTTTCACCTCCTGTGGTATAAACTACATAAAATGTTTTCTTTGCATGCCTCTGTAAATGGCAATCTCCATGCTTCATAGTTTTTCATGCACACAAAAAGATAATGCATTTACATGCACACTTCGTCAGTATACGTGTTTGCAGCAGTGTTGTCAATAGTTTTTTGCGGAATTTGACATTGCCGGTTTTATGCCGTTTTTATTGCTTTCATCCGTAAATGCAGAAATAATATTTCTGTAAAAATACATTTTCGCTTTGCAAAAGGCAAAGCAGGCACCAGCCCTGGCATACAACTTTAGCATAAGAATTGCCGCCGGAACATCCCGACGGCAATTTTCAGGTTTTACTTAGTTTTGTTTGGCTTTACCCAGTTTTACTCAGTTTAACTTTGTTTTGCTTGGCTTTACCCAGTTTTACTTAGTTTTATTCGGTTTCATCAAATGTTTCCAAGTCTTCCGTATCTTCGGCAAACTCTGCGTCATCGAAGTCTTCGTTTTCATCATCTTCTTCAAATTCGATTTCTTCATCCAACTCCTCTGCCCCAAGCTCCATATCATCGTCTTCCGGTTCTTCCTGGAAGTCCAGCCCGTCATCGTACAACTCGTCTTCTTCAAAAGAAATCGTACCCATCAGGTTATTGTCGGTATCCAATACCGTATTGCGGTATCTCTTCATACCGGTACCTGCTGGAATAAGTTTACCGATAATAACATTTTCTTTTAAGCCGATAAGCGGGTCTACTTTTCCCTTGATAGCTGCTTCCGTAAGAACTTTTGTCGTCTCCTGGAAAGAAGCTGCAGATAGGAAGGAGTTGGTAGCTAACGCTGCTTTTGTAATACCCAGCATTACCTGTTTGCCGTCGGCAGGTTCTTTGCCCTCCGCAATCAGCCTTTCATTCATATCTTCATATTCCAGGATATCTACCAACGTGCCCGGCAGGAACTCTGCGTCGCCGTTGTTCTCTATGCGAACTTTCTTCAGCATCTGGCGTACAATGACTTCGATATGCTTATCGCTGATATCAACGCCTTGCAGGCGGTACACCCTCTGTACTTCACGCAGCATATAATCCTGCACTGCGCGCACACCTTTTATTTTTAACAAATCATGAGGATTTACGCTACCTTCTGTCAATTCATCGCCGGCTTCCAAAACAACCCCGTCCATGATTTTGATTCTGGAACCATAAGGAATCAAATAGGTCTTCGTTTCCCCTGTTTCCTCGTTAGTGATTACAATCTCACGTTTCTTCTTGGTATCTTTAATCGTAGCGATGCCGCCAAATTCCGCAATAATTGCAAGACCTTTCGGCTTTCTCGCTTCAAAAAGCTCCTCTACACGGGGAAGACCTTGTGTAATATCGTCACCGGCTACACCGCCCGTATGGAAAGTACGCATCGTAAGCTGCGTACCCGGCTCTCCAATCGATTGGGCTGCGATAATGCCGACCGCTTCACCTACCTGAACCGCTTCACCTGTTGCCATATTCGCACCGTAGCATTTCGCACAGATACCATTATGGGAACGGCACGCGAGAATCGTACGGATTTTTACCTTCTCAATGGGCTCGCCTTTTTCGTCTACGCCTACGCTCAAAATCTTTGCTGCACGGCTGGGTGTAATCATGTGGTTTTTCTTTACGATAATGTTACCATCCCTATCCCTGATTTCTTCACAGGAATATCTGCCGTTGATTCTGTCTTTCAATCCTTCAATCGTTTCTTTGCCATCCATAAAGGCCTTTACGGTCATGCCCGGGATTTCGTCTCTTCCTTCGCTGCAATCCACTTCCCGTATAATCAATTCCTGGGAAACGTCTACCATACGCCTTGTCAGATACCCTGAATCGGCAGTACGCAATGCTGTATCGGACAAACCTTTCCGCGCACCGTGGGCAGACATGAAGTATTCCAAAACGTCCAACCCTTCACGGAAATTGGATTTAATCGGCAATTCGATTGTTCTTCCCGTCGTATCCGCCATAAGTCCGCGCATACCTGCCAACTGCTTAATCTGCTGGTTGGAACCACGGGCACCGGAATCCGCCATCATGAATATATTGTTGTATTTATCCAGTCCAGACAAAAGCACATCCGTCAGCTCTTTATCCGTCTCATTCCATGTTTCCACCACCGCACGGTATCTTTCTTCCTCTGTAATCAGCCCGCGCCTGTAGTTCTGGGAAATCTTGTCTACTGTTATCTGTGCCTGATCCAGCATCTCCTGCTTCTGCTCCGGCACCGTCATATCCGAAATGGATACGGTCATCGCCGCCTTCGTGGAATATTTATAGCCCGTCGCCTTAATCAAGTCAAGCACTTCTGCCGTCTTGGATGCTCCGTGAGTATTAATTACTTTTTCAAGGATTTGTTTCAGCTGTTTCTTGCCTACGTGAAAGTCCACTTCCAGTTTCAGCAGGTTTTCCGGGTTGGCCCTATCCACAAACCCCAAATCCTGCGGCAGGATTTCATTGAAGAGGAAACGCCCCAACGTAGATTCTACATTGCCGCTTATCGTTTCACCTTCTTCATTTTGCTTGCTAACCCTTACCGTAATCCGGGAATGCAGCGTACAAAAGCCGTTTTCATAAGCTAAAATCGCTTCGTTTACATTTTTATAAAATTTCCCTTCGCCCTTTGCCCCGGGTCTTTCCTGGGTCAGGTAATAAATACCAAGAACCATATCCTGGGAAGGAACCGCTACCGGCCCGCCGTCGGAAGGCTTTAACAGGTTATTCGGGGAAAGCAGCAGGAACCGGCATTCCGCCTGTGCTTCCACGGAGAGCGGAAGATGGACTGCCATCTGGTCTCCGTCAAAATCGGCATTAAAAGCCGTACATACAAGAGGATGCAGCTTGATAGCCTTACCTTCTACCAAAATCGGCTCAAAAGCCTGAATCCCCAGCCTGTGCAAAGTAGGGGCACGGTTAAGCATAACCGGATGTTCTTTGATAACCTCCTCCAAAACATCCCATACCTGCGTATCCAACCTTTCCACCAATTTCTTGGCATTCTTTATATTTTGCGATATTCCTCTTGCTACCAATTCTTTCATAACAAAAGGCTTGAAAAGTTCAATTGCCATTTCTTTCGGCAAACCGCACTGGTAAATCTTCAGCTCCGGTCCTACTACGATAACGGAACGGCCGGAATAATCCACACGTTTGCCAAGCAGATTCTGACGAAACCGCCCGGACTTTCCTTTCAGCATATCGGACAAAGATTTCAACGCCCGGTTACCCGGACCGGTTACCGGCCGGCCTCTCCTGCCGTTGTCGATAAGAGCATCTACCGCTTCCTGCAGCATCCTCTTTTCGTTGCGCACAATGATATCCGGCGCCCCCAATTCCAGTAACCTCTTCAAACGATTATTCCTGTTAATAATCCTTCTATACAAATCGTTCAAATCAGAAGTCGCAAAACGTCCGCCGTCCAATTGCACCATAGGGCGCAAATCCGGAGGGATAACCGGGATAGCATCCATAATCATCCATTCCGGCTGATTGCCGGATTCCCTGAAAGCCTCTACAACCTCCAGCCTTTTAATAATCCTTGCCCTCTTCTGCCCGGTAGACTCCCTAAGGCCTTTTTTCAATTCCGACGCTTCTGTTTCCAAATCAATAGCTTCTAACAGTTCCTTGATGGCTTCCGCCCCCATACCTACACGGAAACGGTTCCCCCAAGTCTCCCTTGCATCCTGATATTCCTTTTCGGACAGCACTTGCTTATAATCCATCTCCGTGTCGCCCGCATCCAATACAATATAAGATGCAAAATATAACACCTTTTCCAAAACCCTCGGTGATAAATCGAGAATCAGCCCCATACGGCTGGGGATGCCTTTAAAATACCAGATATGGGATACCGGAGCCGCCAGCTCAATGTGCCCCATACGTTCCCTCCGCACGCTCGCCTTGGTGACTTCCACCCCGCAGCGGTCGCAGACAACGCCTTTATATCTGATTTTCTTATATTTACCACAATGACATTCCCAGTCTTTGCTGGGTCCGAAAATCCTTTCACAGAACAAACCTTCTTTTTCCGGTTTTAATGTCCTGTAGTTAATCGTTTCCGGTTTGGTCACTTCGCCTCTGGACCATTCCCTGATTTTTTCCGGAGATGCTAACCCAATCTTAATTGCATCAAATGTCATTGGTTGATACGCTTCCTGTTTAATTTCTGGCATCGTCACACATTCCTTTCTTTTCGGACTGCAATTGTTTTTTACTCATCAAAAGATTCCACATACTCGGCCTCGTCATCCAATGCTAATTCCAAATCATCTTCCAATTCGTCTTCATCCGCATTGACTAATTCTCCGCTGTCCTCATCGAATTCCTGTTTCTGATAACCCATAGAACCCAAAGACTCCTGCTCATAATTGTAATTCTTAGAATCTCCTTCCATTTCGTAACGGTAATCGGTATCGCCGTAATCAATCGTCTCCATAATCTCCACTTCGGTATGGTCTTCACGGAGGACGCGTACATCAAGCCCTAATGACTGCAATTCTTTCAAAAGCACCTTAAAGGATTCCGGTATACCCGGTTCAGGGATATTGTCGCCTTTGATAATCGCCTCATAAGTCTTTACACGCCCGATAACATCATCGGACTTCACGGTTAAAATTTCCTGCAATGTGTAAGATGCACCATATGCCTCCAATGCCCAAACTTCCATTTCCCCGAACCGCTGTCCGCCGAACTGGGCTTTACCGCCCAAAGGCTGCTGCGTTACCAGTGAATAAGGGCCTGTGGAACGGGCATGTATCTTATCATCTACAAGATGATGCAGCTTCAGGTAATGCATATGCCCTATCGTTACCGGGCTGTCAAAATATTCCCCGGTCCTTCCGTCACGCAGCCTTACTTTTCCATCTCTTGAAATGGGCACGCCCTTCCAAAGCTCCCGGTGATCCCTATGCTCATACAAATAATCCATAACCCCGGGTAGAAGCTCCTCTTTATGCTTATTTTCAAACTCTTCCCATTCCATATTGACATAGTCGTTGGCAAGATCAAGAGTATCCATAATATCTATTTCGTTTGCACCGTCGAATACCGGTGTGGCAACATTAAAGCCAAGCGCTTTCGCTGCCAGGGACAAGTGGATTTCCAATACCTGTCCAATGTTCATACGCGAAGGCACACCCAAAGGATTCAATACAATATCAAGCGGACGTCCGTTAGGAAGATAAGGCATATCTTCTACCGGAAGCACACGGGAAACAACACCCTTATTCCCATGACGGCCTGCCATCTTATCGCCGACGGAAATCTTCCTTTTCTGGGCAATATAAATGCGGACTGCCTGATTTACCCCAGGAGACAGTTCATCGCCGTTTTCCCTCGTAAATACTTTTGCATCTACCACAATCCCATATTCCCCATGCGGTACCTTTAAGGAAGTATCCCTTACTTCTCTTGCCTTTTCGCCGAAAATAGCCCGTAGAAGCCTTTCCTCTGCAGTCAGCTCCGTTTCGCCCTTAGGCGTTACCTTACCTACCAGAATATCGCCTGCGCGCACTTCCGCACCAATACGGATAATGCCTCTTTCATCCAAATCCTTCAACGCATCATCGCCTACACCCGGAACATCCCTTGTAATCTCTTCCGGTCCCAGCTTCGTATCGCGCGCCTCTGCTTCGTATTCCTCTATATGAACGGATGTATACACATCCTCCTGTACCAGCCTTTCGCTTAAAAGGACAGCATCCTCATAATTATAGCCTTCCCACGTCATAAAGCCGATAAGCGGGTTCTTGCCCAAAGCCAGTTCACCGTCGGAAGTGGACGGACCATCCGCAATTACCTGGCCTTTTTCCACATGGTCGCCTTTCAGCACAATCGGCTTTTGGTTATAGCAGTTGGACTGGTTACTTCTCGAAAACTTAGTCAGACGGTATTCGTCCCTTTCCCCGTCATCGTAATTGATTTTTATGATTCTTGAGGAAACATAACTAATTGTTCCGGATTTCCTCGCCACCACGCAAACGCCGGAGTCCACCGCCGCCTTCGGTTCCATACCTGTTCCCACAACGGGCGCTTCCGTATCCAGAAGCGGCACTGCCTGACGCTGCATGTTAGAGCCCATCAGGGCACGGTTCGCATCATCGTTCTCCAAGAAAGGTATCAATGCCGTAGCTACCGAAAATACCATCTTCGGCGATACGTCCATATAATCAAACATTGCCTTCGGATACTCGGAAGTTTCATCCTTGTAACGGCCGGATACCGTGTTCCTTACAAAATACCCGTTCTCATCCAAAGCCTCATTCGCCTGCGCTACGTGGTAATTATCTTCCTCATCCGCAGTCATATATACAACTTCATCCGTTACCCGCGGGTTTGCCGGATTGGTTTTATCAATTTTACGGTACGGTGCTTCTACAAAACCGTATTCGTTAATCCTTGCATAGCTTGCCAATGAGTTAATCAGACCAATGTTCGGGCCTTCCGGAGTCTCAATCGGGCACATTCTTCCATAGTGGGAATAATGCACGTCACGGACCTCAAACCCTGCACGGTCTCTGGACAAACCGCCCGGGCCAAGTGCGGAAAGACGCCTTTTGTGCGTCAGCTCACCCAAAGGATTGTTCTGATCCATAAACTGTGAAAGCTGTGAAGAGCCAAAAAATTCCTTTACGGCTGCCTGTACCGGTTTAATATTAATCAAAATCTGCGGGGAAATTTCCTCCGCATCGTGGGTCGTCATCCTTTCACGGACTACCCTCTCCAATCTGGACAAACCTATCCTGTACTGGTTCTGCAATAACTCGCCAACTGCCCTGATACGACGGTTACCCAAGTGGTCAATATCGTCATGGTTGCCGATACCATATTCTAAATGGATATTATAGTTAATGGAAGCAAGAATATCTTCCTTTGTTATGTGTTTCGGTATCAGTTCGTGTACATTTTTCCTGATTGCTTCCGCCAATTCCTCCGCGTCATCGCTGTATTCTTCCAGAATCTGCGCAAGTACCGGATAATACACTAATTCCGTAATACCCAGCTCCCTTGGGTTGCAATCGACGAAATTCGTAATATCTACCATCATATTGGACAGAATCTTTACATTTTTCTCTTCTGTCTGCAAAAATACGTATGGTACTGCCGCATTTTGGATTTCATCCGCCAGTTCAGCCGAAACCTTCGTTCCTGCCGCTGCCAGGATTTCCCCGGTGGTCATATCCACTACATCTTCCGCCAGGATATGTCCCCGGATTCTATTCCTAAAAGCTAATTTCTTATTGAATTTATATCTTCCGACTTTCGCCAAATCATATCTTCTGGGGTCAAAAAACATTGCGGTAATCAAACTTTCCGCACTTTCTACACTAAGAGGCTCACCTGGGCGGATTTTCTTATACAGCTCTAAAAGACCCTCCTGGTAGTTCTCAGCAGTGTCTTTCCCAAAACTGGCTTCAATTTTCGGCTCATCGCCAAAAAGCGCCCTGATTTCATCATTCGTACCTACGCCTAAAGCTCTGATTAACACAGTAATCGGAACTTTCCTCGTTCTATCTACACGTACATAAAAAACATCATTGGAATCGGTTTCATACTCCAACCACGCTCCGCGGTTAGGTATTACCGTAGAAGAGAACAGCCTCTTGCCGATTTTATCATGCCCGATCGCATAATAAATGCCCGGCGAACGC
This sequence comes from uncultured Kineothrix sp., assembly GCA_910588855.1. Lineage (GTDB taxonomy): Bacteria > Bacillota > Clostridia > Lachnospirales > Lachnospiraceae > Kineothrix. The sequence goes on from CAJUSR010000037.1 coordinate 18,458, forward strand.
ACCAACTGGCTAACGATAACACGTTCCGCACCATTAATGACAAACGTTCCCGTCTCGGTCATCAACGGAAGATCCCCCATGAAGATTTCATGTTCGCTGATTTCCTCTTTTTCCTTATTATAAAGGCGAACTTTAACCTTCAACGGCGCCGCATAAGTCGCATCTCTTTCTTTGCATTTTTCAATTGAATACTTAACGTCTTCTTCACATAACTCGAAGTCTACAAATTCCAAGCTTAAATGGTCGCTGTAATCCGCAATCGGAGAAATATCATCGAAGACTTCTTTCAAACCTTCTTTGAGAAACCATTGATATGAGCGCTTTTGCACTTCTATCAGGTTTGGCATTTCCAAGACCTCTTTTTGCCGTGAGTAACTCATACGTATACTTTTGCCTGCGGCAATGGGACGTATTCTGTTTTTTTCCATTGACATTTCACCCCGTTCTTTATGATTTTGAGCCTATTAATCGGTGATTCCTAATTTGGTACCCTGATTTTTGTTTGTACAAAAATGAAAGGTAAGCACACCTTACCACAATAGTGCATCATCCATTTTACTACAAAAAAAATCCCACGTCAAGAGTTTTTTAAGGGGGGGGGAGGCGGGGGGGAACGCCCGCGGAAAAGCAGGCCAATCATAAGGCACGCTTCCGCTCGACAAAAAACGTAGCGGTACTAAGGCGCTAAAGGACAGCACCTAAGTACCGACGTTTTTTAACGGCCTTATAATTGACCTGCTTTTCCGCGGGCTAAAATCCGGGCGGCCTTCGCGCCTTGTGGAGGATATGGTGTATCTTTGCGCTTCCTTCATCAGCTAATCGCAGCTAATCCCTGACCGGTCTTTTCTTATATTCATTACCAGAAAATTCCAGGCAGGGATGGTTAGGGGAGGATACGTAGTCCGCCGCAGGGGGGGGATTCAGGATGTTAAAAAACGCCAGCGCTTAGGAACCGTATTATGGTTCCTTAGCACTGACGTTTTTTGTCAAGCGGGAGCGTTCCTGAATCCAACGCCTCCTTGCGGCGGGCGTCCTCCCATCCGCTCCCCCTGCATTCCACACCAATTATTTAACTGTAACTTTAGCGCCTTCAGCTTCAAGTTTTGTCTTAACTTCTTCAGCTTCTTCTTTAGAAACGCCTTCTTTTACCATCTTAGGAGCGGAATCAACAAGGTCTTTTGCTTCTTTTAAGCCAAGCCCTGTAGCTTCACGTACTACTTTAATAACTTTAACTTTGTTCGGGCCAACTTCTGTAAGCTCTACATCGAACTCTGTCTTCTCTTCTTCTGCTGCGCCGCCGTCTGCTGCTGCTGCAACTACTACGCCTGCTGCTGCGGATACACCAAATTCTTCTTCACATGCTTTTACTAAATCATTTAATTCTAAAACTGTTAACTCTTTGATAGCATCAATAAGTTCCTGAGCTGTTAATTTTGCCATTATAATTTACCTCCGTTTTGAAATTGATTTAAAATGAAAATTTGTTTTCAATTTTAAGTTTCTAAATTTGCCGGGCTATTTCCTGCCCTTTTCACAATCCCTTTATTCCGCAGGAGTTGCTTCTTCTGCTGCCGCTTCACATGCAGATGCTCCACCTTTTTCCGCTACCTGGTTGATAACGCGTGCAAAGTTGGTAATCGGAGACTGCAAGCTTCCAAGCAGCTTGGAAATCAATTCTTCTCTTGAAGGAATCTTTGCGATATCCGCAATGCCTGCTGCATCGTATGCAATACCCTCAACCATTCCGCCTTTAACTTCCAGTTTGCTTGCATCCTTTGCAAATTTGCAGATAATCCTTGCCGGAGCCGTAGCATCCGTGTCGGAAATTGCAATTGCGCTGGGCCCTTCCAGATACTGGGTCAATGCTTCGTAATCTGTTCCTTTAAACGCGAAATTCATCATCGTGTTTTTGTAAACTTTGTAAGTAATTCCTGCTTCACGGAGTTCCTTACGGAGCCTTGTATCTTGTTCTACGGTAAGACCGCGGTAATCAACAAGGACAATCGACTGCGCATCCTTAATACTTGCAGAAATTTCTTCTACGATGGGTTGCTTCAATTCAATTTTTGCCACTTTCTTTACCTCCTTATAGATTTATCCGGAACCGACCTGCACCGGAACCGTTTCAGTTTGGCCTTTGGCCTCACTATGCCGAAAGGAGTTTTCATATCAGTACATATAAAAAGCCCTCCGCTCTGGTCATATCCAAAGACAGGAGGGCATAAAGTCATAATAAGCAAACTCTTTTCCTCGGTAGGCGATTCTTCTTACGCTGGCATCACAGCACCTACTGTCTTCGGCATGGCTATCGCTTTTTGGAATAGCCTTTATTACTATACGATAAAAAAGGGGTGTTGTCAAGAGAGCGAAAGGATTTTGGGGAGTGTTTTTTGTCGGATTACAATACATGCGTTGCAACTGAGTAATTAAAAAGCAGAGATAGGCTCTCTTATCCCGCCTAAACTACTTCTCCGAAATAAACCCCTCCTCGTCTATCGCCACTTTCGGCGAAATCGAGCGCATATAATTGAGTACCCTCTCTTTTTCCCCATCATGCAGCATCTTCGTCGTGCATCCTTTTTGCAGCGCCGGAACAAACTGCAGGGATTGAAGTCCATTCTCATCAATGACTGCTTTGACCAGGCAAGTATCCAATTCTTTGGAATTGAACCAGAAATTACCCAAGCTATAAACAACCGGCACCCCGTTTACATATTGTATGGGTTGTAAGCAGTGGGAATGATCGCCGATAATCAAGTCTGCACCGGCATCGGCGATTTTTGGCGCCTGATCCAACTGCAGCCAGTCCGGTTCCGCGGTGTTTTCCGTTCCCCAATGGATGTACACAATGACAAAATCGCTGTTCTGCTTGGCTTCTTCTACCACTTCCAGCAGCTTGTCGGGTTTTAAACAGCGGAATACTCCGGGGGTCGTTTCGGTTGCACCTTTTGTATCCGGGTTATCCATACGTTCAATCTGGGTAGCGGATACAATGGCTATTTTGATATCCCCGGCAATAAAATAAACCGGCTTTACCGCCTCTTCCAGATTACGCCCTGCGCCTACATAAGGCATCCCCATCGCCGACAGGGTATCGAGCGTGTCTACAAATGCATCCTCCCCAAAGTCATATGCATGGTTGTTTGCCAAAGACACGATGTCCACTCCCATATCCTCCAAAATAGCAGCGGATTCCGGCCTGGCCCTGAAAGTGAACTGCTTCCCCTCGGTAGGCGTTCCCCGGCTGGAATAAGGAAATTCATTATTCACCATCATAATATCCGCCTGATTCATTTCTTCCAGCAAATCTGCGGAAATGCTGTCATAAATTCCGTTCGTCCTTTGCAGCAGGCTCGCCATAACACTGTAGCTTGGATCGAACAAAATATCCCCGGCAAAAGCTATTGTTACCTCATTTTCTATTGCCGTCTCTTTCGCATAAATATTGTTCTCTTTCATATATGGCAGATCCGCCAAAATGTCTGCGTATTTGCCCTTCGGCGCTTCTTCCTGGATTTCTTCCGGTTCCTGTTCCGGTTTTTCATGAATCTTCTCCGGCTCCGGAATCGTCTGCACCACAACTCCGGAAACGGCTTCTATCGTATCCGTCCCCTCTTTTTCTTCCGTTTCCGTTTTCCCCAGATGTTGATACAGCAGAAACGATAAAATGCCGAGAATCATTACGCCGCCGAAAACACCCCAAAAGGTCAGAAGTATATTCAAAAAATGATTTTTTTTCTTCTTTCTTCTCTTTTTCTTCATACATCCGCTCCCATTGCCCAGACAGCATCCTTATATTAATTACAAAGACCACCTGTAAGGTTACCCATACAGATGGTCTTAACGTTTGTCTTTTTATAAATGCTCCATTAGAACTTTGCAACGCTTACCTTTACACCGGGTCCCATCGTAGAAGACAATGTAATGCTTCTTAAGAACTGGCCCTTTACTGCTGAAGGCCTTGCTTTTACAATAGCTTCCATAAGGGCATTGAAGTTCTCCTCAATCTGCTCTTCCGCAAAGGAAGCTTTTCCAATCGGAACATGGATGATGTTGGATTTATCCAGCCTATACTCAATCTTACCGGCTTTGATATCTTTCACTGCTTTTGTTACATCCATCGTTACCGTTCCTGCCTTCGGGTTTGGCATCAAGCCCTTCGGGCCCAAAGTCTTACCAAGGCGACCTACAACACCCATCATATCAGGAGTTGCTACCACAACGTCAAACTCTAACCATCCTTCATTCTGAATCTTCGGAATCAATTCGTCGCCGCCTACAAAATCAGCTCCTGCTGCTTCTGCTTCCGCAAGCTTGTCCCCTTTGGCAAATACCAATACTTTTACTTCTTTTCCTGTGCCGTTCGGGAGTACAACAGCGCCACGAATCTGCTGATCCGCATGGCGTCCGTCACATCCTGTCCTGATGTGTGCTTCAATCGTTTCGTCAAATTTTGCTGTTGCTGTTTTTTTCGCAAGTGCAATCGCTTCCAAAGGTTCATACTGAACGGAACGGTCTACTTGTTTTGCCGCTTCGTTATATTTCTTTCCACGTTTCATTCTAAATTCCTCCTATGGTTCAACCGGCAATCCTGCCAGAGGGAATACCTCTTTGCGGCTGCCTCCCAATTTTATACTGGTTATTATTCTTCTACCGTGATTCCCATACTTCTTGCCGTTCCTGCAATCATGCTCATCGCTGCTTCTACGGATGCTGCATTCAAATCCGGCATTTTCATTTCTGCAATTTCCCTTAATTTATCTTTGGAAACCGTTGCAACCTTCGTTTTATTTGGTACTGCGGAACCAGATTTAATATTGCATGCTTTTTTCAAAAGCACTGCAGCAGGAGGAGTCTTCGTCACAAAACTGAAACTTCTGTCTGCATATACTGTGATAACGACAGGGATGATAGTATCACCCTTATCCGCTGTCCTTGCGTTGAACTGTTTTGTAAATTCAACGATATTTACACCATGCTGTCCAAGTGCAGGACCAACCGGTGGAGCCGGTGTTGCTTTGCCGGCAGGAATCTGTAATTTAATGTATCCTTCTACTTTCTTTGCCATCTTGGCTACCTCCTAAAATATTGTGGTATGGCGCATACGCCCGAACCGGCGATGCTCCCACTGCCCCGGCACACTTACCCGGAGCTTTTCCTTCGTTGCAGACATACCGCCTATGGATTGCCATCTGCGGCCGCCTCTTTATATTTAAGCCGGAAAACCGGCAAAAATATCGTTATTCCCTTAACTCATCTTCCTTACTTCCGCAAATCCTATTTCAACCGGAGTCTCCCTGCCGAACAAATCCACATTTATTGTCGCCGTCTGTTTATTGTAATCCATCTTCTGTACCATCCCGATGGTATCTTTCCATACGCCTGCAACAACTGCAATGGTATCGCCTTCGGCAAAGTCCACGGTAATGTTCTCCACCTTAATGCCAAGCGGCTTCATCTCTGCTTCCGTAAGCGGCACCGGCTTGCTTCCCGGCCCAACGAACCCGGTAACGCCTCTTGTATTTCTGACTACATACCATGTATCGTCATTCATTACCATATTAATAAGGACATAACCCGGGAACAGCTTCTTCTGGACATTTTTCTTCGCCCCGTTTTTCATTTCCACCACGTCCTGCATGGGAACGCGGACTTCGAGGATTTCCTCTTCCAGATGCCTGTTCTCGATTGTCTTTTCAATATTGGCTTTGACTTTATTTTCATACCCGGAATAAGTATGCACTACATACCAGTTTGCCTCTGCCATTCATTTACCCTCACTCTACAATGTTGTCAAGAAATCTATGCCGTATTGGAACAAAAAGTCCAGCACCGCAATAATTACTCCTGCCACAACCGAGATGCAGACAACCGCAACGGACTGTTTCAAAAGCGAATCCTTGTCCGGCCAGGCAATCTTCTTAAATTCAGTTTTCACACCTTTAAAAAAGCTCGGTTTCGGTGTCTTATCTGTCTTTGTGGAACCTCCCATGTGCTACTCCTTTCAACAACTGCAGCCAATCCTATTTCGTTTCTTTATGCAAAGTATGAGTTCTGCAGAATTTGCAATATTTCTTTGTCTCCATTCTTTCCGGATGCGCTTTCTTGTCTTTTGTTGTATTGTAGTTACGCTGTTTGCACTCTGTGCATGCTAATGTAATTCTTGTACGCATTTATTTTCCCTCCAATTTTTGAGCATAAAAAAAAGACCTAATCGAATCTTGTGTGACTACAATACCATAAAATTGCGGCTTCGTCAACTGGTTTTTGGAATATTCCACAGGGGCATAATGCCCCTTGTTTCCCAACTTAGCCCTTTACCCCTATCGCCTTCTTTAGCCCTTGTGCGATTTCGGAGGCGGCATCATAATCCCCTTCTTCTATTTTTAATTCCATCCCTCCGGCCTGAATAACAACTAATGCCCCTACCTGTTCCACCCGGGTAACATCTTTTAATGGAAAGCTCTCCACATTGTAGCGGACCATTATCAGCCCTTTCATCCTATCCCCGCCAATGAGCAGCCTTTTTCCCGTAACTGCCAAAACCGCATGCCACATCATCGTCAGCTCATTTCTATAATATCCTTCGCCTGTCCCGCAAAAGCAGCAGACTCGCCTTCTTCCAAGCATTTTTCCACTTCCGCAAAAGCAGTTTTGTAACAGCTTCCCATATCCCCTTCTGCCCTCTTTCCATTCAGAAGTTCCGATACACTTACATCCAGTTTATCGGCAATATCCCATAGAAGAGAAAAATCCGGCATACAGCGGCCGTTCTCCCATCTGGAGACGCTCCGGTTGCTGACGCCCAGACGTTCTGCAAGCTGTTCCTGTGTCATCCTTTTTTCTTTCCGCAACAGGGCAATCCATTTTCCAATCTGCTCCTGATTCATGTAAAAAGCCCTCCTTCTTGAAAAAATCTTATCATAATGGCCCAAAAAGGAACGGGTCACAAAGCGAGAAGTGCCATCAAGGTACTAAATTCCTAACTTTTATTTCCAATTCCTATTATTTTTCCCCTTCCCTCTTCCGATAAATATGTTATAATAGAAACATCTAAATATGTCTACCGGATTCGTGCGATAGCATAATATATAAAAAGCATACCCCATACGCGGCAGTTTTAGTAAGCTGCCACGCAGGAATAGATTCCTGCGGATGTATTTTCAAGGAAGAAAGGAGGGGCGTATCATGGCATACAATAATGCTATTCTTAATAATGTCTATAACTATTATATGACAACTTATTCTCCGAAGACTTCGACCCGCTATGATACCCATAAGAAGAGCGAGCTTCGCAGTATTTACAATTCTATCGTAAAGCTGAACAAAGACGCGCCTTTATATAAGATGGATACAAGCAAAGCATCCAAAAGCTTTGCAGTAGGGATTAAAGAAGATGCCAGGGAATTGCGTAATGTCATTGCTTCCCTTGGCGGTCTGGACGAAGAGAAAATCCTGAACAAAAAGGCTTCTTTTTCCAGCAATGAAGATATTGTCTCTGTAAATTACATTGGCAACAATCCGGATAATTCCGAAATACCTACTTATGAAATCGAAGTTTATTCCCTTGCGTCCGGTCAGGTGAATATGGGAACATTCCTTCCTAATACAAAACCTGCCCTGCCGCCGGATACTTATTCTTTCGATGTTTTGATAAACGATTTGAATTATGAGTTCCAGTACAATATACGGGAAGGCGAAACCAACCGGGATATCCACGAGAGGCTGACAAAGCTTGTCAATTCGGCAGAAATCGGTCTGCACGCAGATGTCATTGAAGATGGGAAAGGCAATACTTCCATCCGGCTCCGTTCCGTTTCCGAAGGGATGAAGAATAATGACACTCCGCTTTTCATAATTTCCGACGAGCATACAAGTAAGCAGCCCGGCTCGGTGGCTTATTTCGGGCTAGATTATCTCGCCCGCCCTGCTTCCAATGCGGAATTTTCTCTAAACGGCGAAAGGATGGCCTCGGCTTCCAATCGTTTCACCATTGATAAAATGTTCGATGTCACTTTAAAAGGCATCAGTTCTATGGAAGGCAGCAAGACTACATTCGGGCTGAAAACGGACGTGGAGTCCTTAGCGGAAAATATTAGCACTCTGACGGGAGGTTACAATAGCTTTATCAATAGTATGGCAGCCTACCGGGATAATTTCTCCGGCAGCCAGAAGCTTCTTAGGGAAATGAACGGGATAATCAACCGCTACCGCAGCGAATTGGATGTCATCGGTCTGAACCTGCAGGAAAACGGCACTTTGGAAATTGATACAAATGAGTTAAAGCAAGCCGCTTTATCCCAATATGCGAAGGAAGATTTTTCATCTGTCCGCAATTTTGCCAATTCGTTGGTACGCAAGATGAATCAGATATCCATAAACCCGATGGACTATGTAGATAAGACGATTGTTGCATACAAAAATCCAGGGAAAAACTTTCCGTCGCCTTATATCACAAGTGCATACAGCGGAATGCTGTTTAACTTCTATTGCTGATTTATTGGCACCTTACTTCAAACAAATGGTTGGCATCATCTGTCAAATGCCTGCACTGGCGCATCATCTGCTTCCATTGTTTATGTTTATGTAAATAAAGAGAAAGAGCCGTACGATAAATATCGGTTCTTTCTCTTTTATATTTTTATGTTTTTATGTTTTTATAATTTAATAATTTTAGTAACTTCAATAACTTTAATAGTTTTAGTAACTTTTATAACTTTAATAATTTTAATAATTCTTGGAAGGTAACTTTATAATGGAATATTCCCATGTTTTTTTCCAGGAGCGTCTGCCGACTTGTTTCTAAGGGCTTTCAATGCCTTTAAAAGCTTCTCCCTCGTCTCTTCCGGTTTAATCACTTCATTGACAAACCCTCTTGCCGCCGCCACATAAGGATTCAAAAACCGCTCCTCATATTCGCGCCTGCATTGTTCCCTCATTGCCTGTGGGTCAACGGCTGCTTTAATCTTGCGCTTAAATGCAATATTGACTGCACCTTCCGCCCCCATCACCGCAATTTCGGCAATCGGCCATGCAAATACCATATCCGCCCCCATTTCTTTGGAGTTCATGGCAATATAAGCCCCGCCGTATGCTTTCCTCATAATAACAGTTATCTTCGGAACTGTCGCTTCCGAATATGCATACAATACTTTTGCCCCATGCCGGATAATCCCGCTATGTTCCTGCTGCGTTCCCGGCAGAAACGCCGGCACATCCACCAAGGTTACAAGGGGGATATTAAAGCAATCGCAAAACCGTATAAAACGGGCAATTTTATCAGAGGCATGATAATCCAGGGAGCCTCCCATGCTTCCCGGCTGATTTGCCACGAAACCAATTACCTCCCCTTCCATGCGCCCCCATCCAATCACCGCATTCGTTGCAAATTCCTTCTGGACTTCAAAAAAACTTCCCGTATCTACAATACACTCTATCACTTCTTTTACATCATATGCTTTTCGCGAATTATCCGGCACGATTTCCCGAATCCGCTGCGCCTTCCCCTTTTCCTCCTGCATGAGGATTTTATTCAGGCTCGACGTCCTCCCCAGCATCCTGTTTACCGCAAAAAGGAAAGACTGCTTTTCCCTAATCGGTTTTACCACAGGCGCCTTTTCTTTATAGTTCGCCGGAAGATAAGAAAGTAATTTTCTTACCCCCATCAAACACTCCCCTTCCGTCTCGTAAGAAAAATGGGAAACACCGCTCCTTTTTGCATGAACCTCCGCGCCCCCCAGCTCTTCTGCCGTTACTTCCTCATTAATCACCGTTTTCACCACATTTGGGCCGGTAATAAACATTTTGGAAATATCCTTTACCATAAAAATGAAATCGCAGATTGCCGGGGCATAACATGCGCCGCCGGAACATGGACCAAGGATAACCGCAATCTGAGGGATAACCCCTGAAGCCCTGGTATGCCTTAAAAACATTCCGCTATAGCCGCTCAATGAAGAAATGCCCTCTTCTATCCTTGCCCCGCCGCTGTCATTCATGCAAATAAGGGGAGCTTTCATTTCCATCGCCATATCCTGAATGCGGCAAATTTTAAAAGAATGATATTCCCCAAGCGTACCGCCGATTACTGTAAAATCCTCGCTGGCTACAAATACCAGTCTTCCGTCTATCTCACCGTATCCCGTCACTACACCGTCGCCGGCTACACGGCGCTTATCCAAATCAAAATCGTCGATTCGGGATTCAATAAATCCATCCACCTCTACGAATGTATCCTTATCCAGCAGCATATCAATTCTTTCCCTCGCCGTCATTTTCCCTCCAGCATGCTGCTTTTCAATCTTTGCTATCCCTCCGCCCAACTTTGCTTTGTCGCGGCGTTTATCCAATTCCTTTATCGCTTCATCCCATTTCATATTTAACCCCGTTTCTGCGCATCTTTGGCATATATTCGGTTTGTAGATACCATAAATACACAAACTCATTTAATGTTTTGAATTTTAAATATTTTGATATTCAAATTATATGGTATGATTATATCATAGATGAAAATTTTTGCAAGGGGATTTTGCAGGGGAGGAATGGAAATTTTCCAAATAAAAATACCAGATAAAGCTTTAATTGGGGTGAAAGCTATATCTGGTATCGGTTGGTTATAAAATTCATCAGGTTTTCAGTTGTTGCCCTATCTTGATTTGCCCGTCCGGCCTCAAGGTTGGGCGGCGGCCATATCGAGGGCGGCGGCAATTACTTTATCCATATCGTAATATTTGTATTGCCCTAACCTGCCTCCAAAAAGGACATTTTCTTCCTTTTCCGCCAGTTTACTATATTCTTGAAATAGTTTTTCATTGCGTTCATCATTGACTGGGTAGTATGGCTCATCGCCCGGCTGCCACTTGGCAGGGTACTCTTTGGTAATAACCGTTCCGGGTTGTCTGCCAAATTCAAAATGTTTGTGTTCGATAATCCTTGTATATGGTATCCTGTGTTCTGTATAGTTTACCACTGCATTGCCTTGATAGTTGACGCAATCCGGCATCTGCTCCTGTTCAAACTTTAAGGAACGGTATTCTAAAGCGCCTATTTTATAATCAAAATATTCATCAATCATGCCTGTATAAAGTGTTTTGCCAAATGTAATGCCTTCATTCTGACACTGCTTTAAAAATTGTTTATATTCCATACCGGTTCGTACTTCTATTCCGTCCAGCATTTTATTTACGATTGCCGTATACCCCCCAACAGGGATGCCCTGATACAAATCGTTGAAGTAATTATTATCATAAGTAAAGCGGAGCGGCACCCTCTTAATGATGAAAGCCGGAAGCTCCTTGCAGGAACGCCCCCACTGTTTTTCCGTATATCCTTTTATCAATTTTTCATATACATCTTTTCCTGCCAAAGATAGTGCCTGTTCTTCCAGATTCTGCGGGTTTGAAATGCCAAGTTCCTGTATCTGCTTATCAATAATCGCCCTCGCCTCTGCCGGAGTCCGGATATTCCACATCCGGCTGAACGTGTTCATGTTAAAGGGCAGGTTGTACAGCTCATCCTTATACACCGCTATCGGGGAATTGACAAACCGGTTAAACACCGCATATTGGTTGATATATTCCCACACGGTTTTGTTCGATGTATGAAAAATATGTGCCCCATATTTATGAACTTGAATCCCTAAAATTTCTTCCGTATAGATATTGCCTGCGATATGTTCCCGTCTATCTATAACCAGACAAGCCCTGCCTTTTTTTTTCATTTCACATGCAAAAACGGAACCGAACAGCCCGGCACCTACAATCAGATAGTCAAAATACATGAACCCAAATCCTTTCCTGTCTTATTCCTTAATCTGGTATTTCTCTAACTGTACATAATCATCCATCATTTCGAGGATTTTTTTACGTCCTGTCTTGTTCAGCTTGACGTAATATTGCATAACACGGTTTTCTAAAATCTTTTCCCCAAGACTTGCCCCCTTCTCCAAAGAGGTAAAGTCTACCGGATTAAGGTTCAGTTTATCGCACATCTTAATCACTGTGCCATATGCCATCCCCTCAATTCCCCTATCCAATGCAGTAACCAGCGTGCTGTATGGTATCTGCATCTCGAGTGCAAATTGGCGCACACTTTTGTACTGTGATAAAATTTCCCTCTTTAAAATCTCTGCTTTTGTCATACTTATACTTCCTCCTACTGCTCTTGTTTCCATTTTTCTTACTAATCCGTATCAACCAATTATCTCCTGTTCCGGTTGCCCAGACATTTACATTATAGCACATGCACGTTTTTACGTCATTGACTTTTTTAAATGTATACGAAAACTTAAGAATATTTTATAATTCTACCAAAATTTTTAATAATAAAAAAGACCCCTATTGAATTTTTTTTGGAAAAATATGTATAATTGGAAAAAATTTTTTTCTTCAATAGGGGATGGAGAAATGAGGCTAAGGAATATTCGTACAAACATTTGAAAATATTTGTGATTATGTTTAATAATAATATTTTATATAATAATCCTTTTTTAGTCAATCATATATGCTAAATTATAATAAATACTTTACATAATATTCATATATGTATATTCCAATTTATGGGAACAGCCGTAAAATACTTGCAATAGCCGTTCCATCCCCCTTCAGCAAATGCGCATTTTATTGCGGGGATGTTTCAGCCTGAGGATTTCCTTCTGCTTTTCTACCGCTACATACGTATAAATCTGTGTCGTTACAATGGAAGAATGCCCCAGCATTTTCTGTATATACCTGATATCCACGTCTTCCTCCAGCAGCAGCGTCGCAAATGCATGGCGGAACATATGCGGGGTCAAATGCGCCGGAATCCCTGCTTTTTCCACGTGTTTCCGCAACATAATCCGCACTGCCTGTTCTGACAGACGGTTCCCCCATTTATTCAGGAAAAAATATTCCTGCTGCCCGATTTTATCCTGAAACAAGGAATAGTATTCTTCTATTGCCTTCTGCACTTCCCTATTTTCTATCTGCATGTAACGTTCCTTGCTGCCCTTCCCTTTTATTAGGAAAATCCCGGTATGCAAATCCATGTCTTCCCTCCGCAATGCGCTAAGTTCCGATACTCTAAGCCCCGTAGCAAACAAAAATTCCACCACTGCAATATCCCTAATCAGGAACTTCTTCTCATTGGTTGTCATATCCTTTTCTTTTTCTTCGTACATCTTCCGCAAAAGATGCTCTACGATATCCCGTGGAATTGTTCTGGGCAAGATGATTTCTTCTTTAAACTTTGTATTGATTTTCCGGAACGGGTTCTCCTCAATAATCTCTTCATATTCCAAATATCCAATAAACGCCTTAAGGCTGGCTATTTTACGTTTTACAGTCCTCTGCTTATATCTCTCATGGACATAAAAAAGATATTGGTTGATGCCATCTTTGTCCATTTCCATACCACGTTCCGATAGATACTGGAAAAATTGGGTCAAATCAATACGATACGCTTTGATTGTCTTTGGATCCAGCTCTTTCCTGTTCAAACAATAATGTAAATATAACGGGAGTTGATTTTGATATTTTATCATTTGTAATTATCTCCTTTTCGGGATTTTCTATTGATGATAACACAAGGCCGTTGATTGGGGTAGTAGAATCGACCAAGGGACAGAGGGATAAATTGGGGTTGTAGGGATAATAGGGGGTTATCTGTTTTATCCCAAAGCAGCCCGAATGATTTATATATA
>CAJUSR010000038.1 GCA_910588855.1 uncultured Kineothrix sp.
TAGGGGAATCGAACCCCTGTTTCCGCCGTGAGAGGGCGGCGTCTTGACCGCTTGACCAACGAGCCATATTCGCAAACAAATAAAAATTTTTCTCCTTTCTATTCGTTTGCCGACTTGATTATTTTATTATAAAACGACAAATAATGCAAGCACTTTTTTTCACTTTTTCTACTTTTTTATAAATTCATTCCCAACACGCGCCTGATAGCCCCCAAAATCTGTTCTCCATCAAACGGTTTCGTAATAAAATCATCCGCCCCTTCCCGGATAGCCTGCACCATTTTCTCTTTCTGCCCGGCAGCCGTTATCATAATGACTTTGGCATTCCCATCTTCCTTCTTAATGCACATGAGCGATTCCAAGCCATTCATGGTAGGCATCGTAATATCCATCGTAACAATATCCGGCTTTAGCTCCTTATAATTGATGACCCCTTCTTCGCCATTGGATGCCTCACCAATTATCTCATGCCCTCCGCCTTCCAAAATCCCTCTCAAAATTTTACGCGATGTTCTGGAATCATCCACAATCAAAATTTTTGCCATAAATTCTTCCTCCTCGTTTTTTATTGATTCCTGCGGACAACAAGCCAAGCTAACATTTCTATTATACTTCTACTATGTTATGCTTCTACACGGATAGGTGTATCTGCCGCTATTACAATCCTTACCTTACGGTTTTTGATATATACCGGTACAATCAACAGTTTATCTTCTGCTCTTAAGCAGCCGGCTCTATAATAAGCAGGCGGAACCATATCCACCATCACACCTCTGCTGCTGAGTGCCGATGCATACAAACCATTGATGCAATTAATAAATTCGCATACCGCATCAAAAGCATACAAATCCATAGAAGAGAACTCTTCCTTTGCGAACACGTCCGCAATCGTCAACAGATTATTCCCCTCTCCGGCAAGTCCAAGCATCATAGAATGGTCTCCTGCAACGCCCTGCACCGCAATATTTTCAAATTCATAGCTATAGGAACTATAGGAAGGTTCAATGGCCATTTCACTGTCAATCAACCTTGCTATGGTACGGACTGTAACACCAACCAGCCCGGATAACAAGGGATCCTCCGTCCTGACATAAAGAGGAATCATCCGGTCCATATCGCCGCTCTTAAAAGCTTCCAAATCAGTATTGGTTAAGCCATTCTCACGACGGTACAAATCCAACGCATTCTCAATCTCTTCCAATGACATAATATCCAAATTTGTCATAGCCTGAATAAATGTCAAATAGGGGTTCCCCTGCAACTGCAAAAGCCTCCTCACCTGGCTTTCCGTCAAATAGCCCATTTCAACCGCAATGTCGCCAAAACGCTTATCTTCAAAAGCTTGCCTATCGTTAATTTTATCCGCCTGCTCTCTGGATAAAAGCTTTTCGCTGACTGCAATCAGGCCAAGCTTGACCTGCACCCTCTTTTGAACATCCAACACCTCATCCAGTTTCTGTTGAGAAAGCATTTTCTGCTCTACAAGGAATCTCCCAAAAATGTGACCAAACATACATATCCTCCCTATACTGTCGTATTCAATAAAATTATTACTATTATAGTCTATTTATGAAACAAAATCAAATAAACTTATTTGATTTGACTCAGGTAAATTTCCAAGCAAATTCAAAGATGCCATCAAATCTACCACTGTCTTGGAAACTTTTGTCCTTTGGCGGAAATCGTCTTTGGATAAAAATGCCCCATCTTTCGCCGCTTCCACAATAGCATCCGCTGCTTTATCCCCCAAACCGTCAATGCTGCTCAAAGAAGGCATAAGCTTTCCGTCCACAATCTGAAAATTTCTGGATTGTGCCGAAAAAATATCAATCGGCACAAAGTCAAACCCTCTTGCATACATTTCCTGCACCAACTTCATATCCCGATAGGAATCCTGCTCCCTTTTGGACAAAGTATCCATCCTCTGTTTATAATCTGCCATCACTTTTTCCAAATGTTCTCTGCCTTGGCACATCAATTCATAAGAAAATGCCGATGCACGGATACTGAAAAATGCCGCATAAAAAGCCAGCGGATAATTAATCTTGCAATAAGCGATACGCCAAGCCATCATTACATATGCCGCCGCATGGGCTTTCGGAAACATATATTTAATTTTTTTACAAGACCATATATACCAGTCCGGCACACTGGCCGCTACCATTGCTTCTTCCATTTCCGGTTTTAAGCCTTTTCCTTTGCGGACGCTTTCCATAATGGTAAAAGCAAGGGAACTTTCTACCCCCATGCCAATCAGGTAAACCATTATATCATCTCTCGTACAGATTGCCGTGGAAATTGTTGCCTTTCCCTCCTGAATCAAAGTCTGGGCATTTCCAAGCCATACATCCGTACCGTGGGCAAGCCCGGCAATACGCACCAAATCCGAAAAAGCCTGCGGTTTCGTATCAATCAACATCTGCATGGCAAATTCCGTACCAAATTCCGGTATCCCTAATGCGCCCAGCCTACACCCCCCAATCTGATCCGGTGTAATTCCCAAGGCTTCCGTATTCTTAAACAAAGACATTACCTTGGCATCATCCAACGGGATTTTTACCGGATCAATACCGGTAAGGTCCTGCAGCATACGTATCATCGTCGGATCATCATGCCCAAGGATGTCCAGCTTTAATAGATTATGATCTATGGAATGGTAGTCAAAGTGGGTCGTTACCGTATCCGTAGTCATATCGTTGGCCGGATGCTGTACGGGGGTAAAAGAATTAATGTCCTCACCCAAGGGCAGGACGATAATCCCTCCCGGATGCTGCCCGGTGCTTCGGCGTATCCCTGTACATCCTACTACAATCCGGTTTATCTCACAGGTTCTTTTCCCTTCCCCCTTTTCCTCAAAATATCTTTTAACATAGCCGAATGCGGTCTTATCCGCCAACGTACCGATTGTTCCGGCACGATATGTCTGTCCGGCGCCAAAAATAACCTCCGTGTATTTATGCGCCTTGCTCTGGTACTCCCCGGAAAAGTTTAAATCAATATCCGGCTCCTTATCCCCTTTGAATCCAAGGAAAGTTTCAAAAGGAATATCAAACCCATCTTTTTTCAGTAAAGCCCCGCAGACTGGACATACCTTATCCGGCATATCGCAGCCCGCCCGTCCGGCATATCCTCTTACCTCTTCGGAATCAAAATCGCTGTAATGGCATTTTTCACAGTAATAATGAGGGCTTAAAGGATTTACTTCCGTAATCCCTGCCATAGTTGCCACAAACGAAGAGCCTACCGACCCTCTTGATCCCACCAGATACCCGTCCTCCACCGACTTCCATACTAGTTTCTGGGCAATGATATACATCACCGCGAACCCATTGCTAATGATGGAATGCAACTCCCTTTTCAGCCTTTGCTCCACAATTTCCGGCAATTCTTCACCGTAAATCTCATGGGCTTTATTATAACAGATATCCGTCAGCGTCCTATCGCTGTCCTCAATCACCGGTGGGCATTTATCCGGGCGGACCGGTGATATAGTCTCCACCATATCGGCAATCCGGTTCGTGTTAGTAATTACCACTTCTTCCGCCTTATCGCTTCCCAAATAAGCAAACTCCTCCAGCATCTCTTCCGTTGTCCTTAAGTACAGCGGCGCCTGATTATCCGCATCGGCAAATCCCTTGCCAGCCATAATAATCCGACGGTACACCTCATCCCCCGGATCCAGAAAATGAACATCGCAAGTAGCTGCCACCGGCTTGTTAAACTGTTCGCCCAAGTCCACAATCCTTCTATTTATATTTTCAATGTCTTCCATTGACTGAATATTCCGCACCCTTTCGGAATCAATCATGAATTTATTGTTTCCTGTAGGCTGGATTTCCAAATAATCATAAAAATTCACGATTCCAGCGATTTCTTCATCTGCTTTTCCATCCAGCAACGCCCGGTACAGCTCACCGGCCTCACAGGCACTGCCTACAATCAATCCTTCCCTACATTTCATCAACAGACTCTTTGGCACCCTTGGACGCTTACTATAATACGTTAGATGGGATTCGGAGACAAGCCGATATAAATTGACCCTTCCCGTATCATTTTTTGCCAATAAAATCGCATGGTAAGTAGGCAGCCTTTTTACAATATCCGGGCTGGACGCCCCCATAGCATTGATTTCTTTTAAACAATCCGCCCCTTCTTTTTTAAGCATTGGGATGAATTTTACAAAAATTTCTGCCGTAGCCTGTGCATCATCCACCGCCCGGTGATGATTTTCCAAAGATATGCCTAACGTCTTGGCAACTGCGTCCAACGTATGCTTTGCCTGATGAGGCAGCAACAGCCTAGCAATCCCTACGGTATCCACATAAGTAAAATCCCTTGGCAGCCCAAGCCTTGCCGCGTTCTCCATAATAAATCCCATATCAAAATTTGCATTATGGGCTACCAGCACGGCGCCCTGGCAAAATTCCATGAATTGAGGCAACACCTGCTCTATCATCGGCGCCCCGATTACCATCTCATCGTTAATCCCTGTCAGTTTTTCAATTTCAAACGGAATAGGTACATCCGGGTTCACAAATGTTGAAAATTTCCCTGTCATCTCTCCATTTTCTATTTTTACTGCCCCGATTTCGATAATCCGGTTATGAATCGGCGAAAAACCTGTCGTTTCTATATCGAAGACCACAAAGACACTATCCCAATCCTGCCCTTTATCCCCGGTCACAATCTCCTTCAAATCGTCCACGAGATAAGCTTCCATCCCATAAATTACTTTAAAGAAATCTTGCTTATCCGGATTCCCGTCTCCTGCTTCCTTTCTTTTTGCCCTCTCCGCCTTCCACAAATCTTCCCATACATGATTGGCATCCGGAAAAGCCTGCACTACCCCATGATCCGTAATGGCAATGGCCGGATGCCCCCATTGATATGCCCTCTTTACAATGTCCTTGACTTCCGATACCCCATCCATATCGCTCATTTTCGTATGGCAATGCAGTTCTACTCTTTTACGTGCGCTATGGTCCGAACGTGATACTGTAAAATCCGGTATTTTTTTAATACCGCTTATAGAGCCTATAGTAAGTTCATTATCGAATTTATCGATAACAGCCATTCCCTTTATCTTAACAAAAGCGCCCTGACATACATCTTTGCTGATTTCCCCGACCTGATCGTTATTAACAAATATTTTGAATGTAAGGGTATCCGTAAAATCCGTAATGTCATAAAGCAAGATAGTTTTTTCATTTTTAATTTCCCGTTTATCCATCCGGATAATTTTGCCGCGGATGACTACCTGCCCCATTTCACCGATAATATCCTCGATGTTCATCGTTGCTTCATCAAAATCCCTTCCATACAACACATCGGGATTGTCAGAACGCTTTGTCGGACGCTTAAAGTCCCCTTTGTCAAATTCCTTCTTCCGGAAGCCCCTCTGGTTCATGTCGTCCTTTTGCCTTAACATGCTTCCTTTCTTTTCTTCCAAAGGAGCCCCTTCTTTTGTCCGCCTCCTGGGAACTTCGTTATCTTTCCTGCTGTTACCATCCTCCCTGGCCTGCACTTCTTCCGCCGCGCTTCCCGACATAGCTCTTGCACTGATTTCCGCCACTTGCTTTGCTATCTTCCGTTCATCATCCTCTTTATGCCTATCTCCTTTGCTTTCTTTATAGGCAATTTCAACATTTACCTGAAAGCCGCACCTTTCATTATATATTTTTTCCAAAACACGGCTCAGTTCTTCCCCCCGGCTTCTTGCCGGCACAGATTCCTCTACCGTCAATACAATTTTGTCTTCCGACGGATAGGAAATATCCCCGTTCTTGAAAAGATTATACTCCACCGGGCTATATTCTCTAAGTTCCAATAAAATACTATTCCGATATGCCTTCATCAGTTTTTCCGGATTATATTGGGAAGACAGATGATATCTTTCGTAAATCCTGGCTTGTACTTGAAAGGAAGCAAGCATTTTCTCTATCCCTTTCTCCGCCTTCCATATGTATTCCTTTTCAATCAGCCTGTCACTGACCAAATATATCCTCAAAAAATCCTTTTTTTTCGTGGAAGAAACCCGTTCTACTATAGTTTCTTCCAAAAGCTGTTTTACTTTGTCATCTACTTGTAACGAAGGAAACACATCAAAAAACTTTTTCACTGTCCACCTGTCCTATCCCATCAGCCCCAATGGAGCAATTCTTCTCTCAAAACGGAAAGAAGCTGTTCTTCCGGCACTTTTTTAATAATCTCCCCTTTTTTTATCAAAAGCCCTTCCCCAATGCCTCCTGCAATCCCTATATCCGCTTCCTTCGCTTCTCCCGGCCCGTTTACTGCACACCCCATAACGGCTACTTTGATATCCAACGGAATATCTGCCACCATCTGCTCTACCTGGTTAGCCAGTCCTATTAAATCAATTTTTGTCCTTCCACATGTGGGACAGGATACTACTTCAATACCGCTTTTTCTAAGCCCTAAAGAACGTAATATCAACTTCGCCGATTTAATTTCCTCCACCGGATCCCCGGTTAAGGATACGCGGATAGTATCTCCAATCCCTTGATAAAGAATAATGCCAAGCCCTACCCCGGATTTCACATTGCCGCTAAAAACCGTTCCTGATTCCGTAATCCCTACATGAAGCGGATAATTCGTTTCTTTTGCTAAAATTTCATGTGCCTTTATGCACATCAGTACATCGGATGACTTGATGCTGATAACCAGATTGTCATAGCCAATATCTTCAATCATTTTTACTTTATCCAAAGCGCTTTCCACAAGCCCTTGGGCTGTAACTCCACCATACTTTTCTATTTGTTCTTTTTCCAGAGAACCGCTGTTCACACCTACGCGGATGGGTATATTCCTTTCTTTTGCCGCATGTACTACTGCAGCGACTTTACCCCTTCCTCCGATGTTGCCCGGGTTAATCCTTATCTTGTCCGCCCCATTTTCTATAGCTGCAATCGCCATCTTATAATCAAAATGAATGTCCGCTACAAAAGGGATAGATATCTGTTTTTTAATTTCTCCGATTACCGCAGCCGCCTCCATTGTCGGTATGGTACAGCGTATAATTTCGCACCCTGCCTGTTCCAAGCGATGTATCTGTTCTACCGTCGCTTTTACATCCTCTGTCCTTGTATTCGTCATAGACTGTATCAAAATAGGGTTTCCCCCTCCGATTACCCTATTTCCGATATGTACTGTCTTCGTTTTCATCCAATCACTCCTTATGTACCAAATCATTCCATAGCCTGTTCTATTACCTTCTGTTCCAATTTCGCCGGCAAAGAGTCCAGTGGGTATGTTCAATTATTGATTTCATATATCATACCCCATTTTACTACTGCTGTTCAAGACTTTTTAAATAGAAAGTTCGGCTCCTTTTTTCTTCTGTTTCACAACTTGTACATTCCAGCCGCAACTCATAAATCCCCCCTTTTTCAAAATTTTTCAAAGGCAGCTCCAGTTTCAATACATCCGATATCGGATATATGGCATCATAACGGATTAAAACTTTCTGTCCTTTCCCGTTCCGCACCGTTACAGCAAGGGCATTTTCTTCTTTAGCAGACACAGGAGAAACCTTTACTGCAAATAGAAATGAAATTCCTACAACAAGAAACAGCACAAGCCCCCGCCCCCTCTTTTCCGTCAATAAAATGCTCCTTTCCCGGCACAAATTTTGTCTTCCCTTTCCCAGACAAAAGGAGATGAATGTCCGCAACAAGCAAAAGGAAAAAATAAGCACAGCAGTTACCAGTATCCCTTTTTCCTGCCCGGAAGTACCGCAGAGCCGTGAAAAATAAAAACCAAGCCCCAATAAAATACTATAATATAAGATTTCACCAATTTTTTCCCCGCGTTCTCTTATTTTATCTGCGCTTTTATAACGTTCTATAGCCGCTTTCAATTGACGCATTGTCTGATATCTCTTCCCCTTTTCCACCTCCACTGCCTTTTTTATAATCTTCTCCAATTCTACCGATAGCTTCCTGTCAAAGAAGCGGATAGGATGCAGTAAAAACGGCGGCTTCGATGGGTCATCCCCTGTCAGCATATAATAGAAAGTAACACCCAGGCCATAAACGTCGCTTCTTTCGTCCGCTCCTCCACATCCATTTGCAAAAAGCTGTTCCGGTGCCGCATAGCCATAAGTTCCCGCACTAAGCTTTTCTGTGTCTTCTTGGTAGCGCAGCCAAGCCGTACCAAAATCAACAAGTTTTATCTTTCCGTCCGGTTCCACTATAATATTGGCCGGTTTCATGTCCCCATAAATAACCGGGTTTTTCCTTTCATGAAGATAAATCAGAAAATCCGCCAGTTCCAGCGTCCACTCCACGGCTTGTTCCTGACGGATATTCCCCTTCTCCCTCACGTAATCCTCTAAATTTTTCC
The DNA here is from genome assembly GCA_910588855.1 of uncultured Kineothrix sp. Taxonomy (GTDB): domain Bacteria; phylum Bacillota; class Clostridia; order Lachnospirales; family Lachnospiraceae; genus Kineothrix. Next base: position 8,362 of record CAJUSR010000038.1, read on the forward strand.
CCTCAATATATTCCATTACAAGATATTTATCCTCCCCCTCTTCGATGGAATCCGTAATCATAGGAAGCAAAGGGTGTCGCAGCTCTTTTAACATCTCCAATTCTTTCCTCCAAACCCCTTCTTCTGCACAAAACTTTTTTACCGCCCTGTTACACCCTAAATGCCTGTCAAACGCACGGTAAACCTTCCCGCTCCCACCGCTCCCCAGCTCTTCATACAAAATATACTTTCCTTTCTCTATTCCTTCCATTCCAAAACCTCTTCTTTCTCTTTATTTCATATAGGATTCGGACGTCAAAAAACCTGCCCAATATCGTAAAGCAAACCCTTTGATGGCCGAACCAATAACGGCGGCAACTACAAAACCTATCCATTTCCCACAATTTCCACGCTTATGGCTTCTCCACCGGCTATTCACTACCCCATCCGCACAGCAATTGCCGAAATATTATCCATCTCCCCATGCCCTTTCACATACTCCGCCATCTCTTTTAAATGCTTATAAATCTGCTCCTGCCCGCACAGCAATTCAGGCAGCATTGCCTGCATGATTTTCTCTTCCTCCACCTTATTCCGAAACCCATCCGAACAAAGTAAAACCGTAGCTTTCCGTATCCAATACCCACTTCTCGCCTGCGGCATTTTCCACTCGAAACTTCCAATACAACGAAGCAATGTATGCACATTCAACGTATGGTCTTGTGTCAGTTGCTTCATCTTCCCGGAACCATTCCTCCCCATAGACACCCGGTACGCCCGTGTATCCCCGCTGTGCCATAAAAAATAACGTCTGCCAGCAAAAAGCATGGCTGTCACTGTAGTTCCCAATTTCATTCCACTCTTCCTGCCTAACCGCACCATCTCCCCATTACAGCCATACAAAACCCGGAGTCCTGATTTTTCTATTTTCTTTCTTCCTTTATGCCTTCTTAACAAATTTAAGGCCTCTTTATAAAACCACTCCGTCATCCTCTCCGCCACAAAGCCGCTGGCAATCTCTCCGCCATCCAATCCCCCAATCCCATCACAAATCAAAGCGAAAACCACTTTTTCCCCCTTCATCCTGACCTCCTGCAAGGAAATGGAATCCTGATTTACGCACCTTCCCCCTTTATCCCAATACACCTCCGAAAGAAACCTCATCCTTCCTCCTTTTTCGATTTTTCAATTTTCAATTTTTCTCTTCATTGAATCCGTTACAGAAATTGTAACTTTGATTATAGACTTGAATAATAAAATATGATTTGCTATAGGAAACGAATATTATGTTTCTATGGCAATATTATATATGATTTAAAAGCAAGATGCAAGCGAATCATGAAGAATCTTCGGTTCTTCCTTAGTTTATATCCTTCTAACGGGGAAGTTTTCTATAAAATAAAAAAGAATCCTGCTTGCAGCATTCTCCGCCTGCGGCGGGTCGCGGCAGCCACATGTTCCCCCTCTGCCGCAGTGCGATAATTGCTTTTTTACCATATGGTAAAAAACCGGCACCCACAACGGATGCCGGAAGCAAAATCATTCCAATAGGCAGCTATCTTACATTTAAGAAAAAATCCGTGCTATATCATTAAACAACACCATCACCATCAAAACCATTAACGCTGCCATCCCTGCCAGATGAACCATCCCTTCTTTTTCCGGCGGAACCGGTTTCCCTCTCACGGCTTCAATAAAGAGAAAGACCAGTCGACCACCGTCCAATGCAGGAACAGGCAATAGATTCAAAATCCCTAAGTTAACGGAAAGCAAAACCGCAATATTCATCATAGAAAGAATAACGCTGCTTATCCCATAAGGTTTCGCCTCTTCATAGGTATCCCCTACCAATTGGGCGATACCTACCGGTCCAGCTACATCGTCCTTAGTTACCTTGCCGGAGAAAAGCATCCCTAGGCTTTTGAAGGTGGAGCTTACCCAATATTCCAATTTGTAAAATCCATGTTGGAATACTTCAAAACCTTTGCATTTAAAATATTCGCTCACCCCGGCAAACCCCATATAGTACCGTCCGGCTCCACTGTCATAAACCGGCGTTATAGTCACGCTGCCCTTTTCCCCATTCCTGACATACTCAACCGTAAGGTCTTCCCCCCGGTTCAAAGCCGAAATCAAAAATACTTGATCCCCTAAATGGATTTTTTCCCCATTAATTTTCGTAATCCTATCTCCGCTTTGCATCCCGGCTGCTTCTGCCGCACTGCCCGGCACTATATTTTGGATGACCGGACGAGTAGAACCGTCAAAGGACACCACAATTAAACAAAGGATATAAGCCAAAATCAAATTAAACAAGGGCCCTGCGATTACTGCAGAAATCCTTGCCCAAACGCTTGCGGAAAGAAAAGACCCTTCCGACGATGCCTCCTCTTTGGATGCCAATCCATCTTCCCCTTCAAACATGCATGCCCCTCCAATCGGAAGCGCTTTCAAACTATATTTTGTTTCCCCTTTCTGGAAATGAAATAAGGTGGGTCCCATACCTACCGCAAATTCCACCACATGTATCCCATTTAATTTCGCCAGCAGAAAATGCCCAAACTCATGGGAAATCACAATTAATCCAAATATTAGTATAAATAAAATAACCGTTATAATCAATTTACCACCTGCCCTATGAAATCATACGTTTCCTGCTCTGCCTGAAGGATTTCTTCTACCCCGGGAAAATCTATTTTCCGGTGCTTTTCCATAGAAGCCCCTATCAGTTCCGGAATTTGCATGAATCCAATCTTCCTTTCCAAAAATAAACTCACGGCCTTTTCATTTGCCGCATTATATACCGTAGGCATGCTGCCTCCCTGTTCTGCCGCTTTGAAAGCTAACTTTAACCCTGTAAAAGTTTCCAAATCCGGCCTTTCAAACGTAAGGGTTCCCAACTCAAAAAAATCTACCCTTTTTCCCTCCAGAGGCCTTCTGTCCGGATAAAACAAAGCGTATGCAATGGGCAGCTTCATGTCCGGCATCCCCAATTGTGCCATAACCGCACCGTCCGCATATTCCACCATAGAGTGGATAATGCTTTGAGGATGGACAACCACCTCTATTCTGTCCAAGTCAACACCAAAAAGCCATTTCGCTTCCATTACTTCCAGTCCCTTATTTACCATAGTCGCGGAATCAATGGTAATTTTCTTCCCCATTGCCCAATTCGGGTGCTTTAAGGCTTCCTCCACCTTCATTGTCTTAAGTTCTTCCTTCGTTTTTCCCCGGAACGGTCCGCCGGAAGCGGTCAATAATATCTTTTCCACCCGTTTGGTATTTTCCCCGTTGATGGACTGGTAAATCGCACTATGCTCGCTGTCCACTGGCAGGATAGATACCCCCTTTTTTTCTGCCAAAGGCATAATAATATGCCCGGCTGTCACCAAAGTTTCTTTATTCGCAAGCGCTATTGTTTTTCCGTTTTCGATTGCCGCTATCGTCGGCCTTATTCCAATCATGCCCACAATCGCCGTTACCAATACTTCCATCTCTTCCATAACGGCAATTTCCAAAAGCCCTTCCATACCACAAAGTATTTTTACATTTATATCTTTTACCCTTGCCTGTAAGTCTTTACATGCTTTCTCGCTCCACATCGCTGCCACACGGGGAGAAAATTCGCGGATTTGCTCTTCCATCCGTTCCACATTGCTTCCTGCTGCAAGGGCAACCACTTCCAAATCTTTATTCGCCCTCACAATCTCCAATGTCTGTGTTCCAATGGAACCGGTAGATCCCAGAACTGCTATTTTTTTCATCCGTGCCTCCATTCTATCCATAAAATGTGAACATTCCATGATTTTTCAAACGTAATTATTTGTTTAAAAAAACGCCAGCCCATAATGCATTCGTAACATAATTATTTTTAAAAGAAGCGCCAGCTCATAAATTATTGGTAACGCAGTTATTTTATTAAGAGAAGCGCTAGCCCATAAATCATCGGTGCGGTAAAGATTACGCTGTCGAAGCGGTCCATAATTCCTCCATGCCCCGGTATAAGATGGCCATAATCTTTAATTTCATAATTCCTTTTGATGGCTGAGGCCGCCAAATCCCCTATCTGGGATATCATTGCCCCCACCGCACCGATTACGGCAAACACCCATGTAATCCTCTGTTCTTGTACAACCTTTTCCACGACAAAATAACCGAAAAGCCCTCCTGCCAAAGCGGAACCAATCATGCCTCCTATCGCCCCTTCTATGGATTTTTTAGGGCTGAGCTTAGGGGTCATTTTATGTTTCCCGATTAACATACCGGTCAAATAAGCGCAGCTATCACACACCCAAGAACTGATAAAAATCATCCACACAAGATAAATGCCATATTTCAATTCCCTCGTCTGATATATAAAAGAAAACATTACGGGCGCATAGGCAAAGCTGAAAAAAGCTGACATTACTTGGGGCGCATGATATTTTGGGAAGGTAAATACATACACAAACATAAAACCAATTAGCACAAATAGAACCGAAAGCATCTGTGCTGCCTGCGATTCGCTAAATACGACCATCCCGTAATAAACAAAAATCCCTATTGCCCCCATTATCTCCAAAGCATTCAAATACTGCCCTTCCGTATGGATTTTGCATGCCTTGCTCAATTCGTTATAGGCTACCAGAGATATGAATAAAAGTACGGCCGCCAATAAATAGCTTCCCTGCAGCAATGTCACAAGTGCAATAATCACCAACACCACACTACTGAACAAACGAGTCAAAAACATATGCTTTTCCTCCTAATCATTCTTCACCAAGCCATATCTTCTATCCCTTTTATTATATGCTTCTATGGCTTTTATCAATTCTTCTTTTGAAAAATCCGGCCAAGGCACTTCCGTGAAATAAAATTCCGTATATGCCAATTGCCATAAAAGGAAATTGGATATCCTCTGCTCATTGCAAGTACGGATAAGCAAATCCGGATCGGGCAAACTGCCAGTATCCAAAAGGCTGCCAAATACTTCTTCCGTTATCTCTTCCCCGTTAATCCCGCCCTGCGCTGCAAGGGCAGCCGCTTTCCTTACGGCACGGACAATCTCATCCCTGCCCCCATAATTCAATGCGATTTGAAAATGCAGCCCGTCATTATTTTTAGTGGCCTTTTCCAATTCCTCAATTCTTGCGCGGATATCATTGTCCAAACCAGCCTTATCCCCCAATATCCTTACGCACATCCTGTTTTTTTCCGCAGTCTTTAGGCACGTCTTTAAGTAATTGCGCAATAGCTTCATCAAAGCATCCACTTCATCTTTTGGACGCTTCCAGTTCTCCGTAGAAAAGGCATACACGGTTAAATATTGAATCCCCATTTTATATGCCTCTTCGCAAATCACCTCTACCGCTTTTGCGCCTTGCACATGCCCATAATTCCTTGGCATCCCCTTACTTTTTGCCCATCTGCCGTTTCCGTCCAGAATAATTGCCACATGATTTGGAACCTTTAAATTTTCCAGCATTTTCACTGTCCATGCCCTTTCTCTGAAATCAGCCGTCTTGCCCGCTGTTAACGGTCAAAAGGGACAATACGATTGGCATCGACTGTCCCTGCTTTGCTATAACCTATACTGTAAGAATCTCTTTTGATTTTTCTTCTACTAATTTGTCAATCTCTTTGACAAATTTATCCGTCATCTTCTGCAGTTCCTCCCCTAATTGCTTAATCTGGTCTTCCGACACATCTTCTTTTGCCAACTTCTTAAATGCATCGTTCCCATCCCTGCGGATATTGCGAACTGCTACTTTGCTTTCTTCCCCTTTTTTCTTTACTTCCTTCACCAAGTCCTTCCTACGCTCCTCGGTCAATTCCGGGAATACGAGGCGGATAACCGCACCGTCATTAGACGGGTTAATGCCTATATCGGAAGTCATAATTGCTTTTTCTATTTCTTTTATCAACGATTTTTCCCAAGGAGCTATCTGTATCATCCTTGGTTCCGGCACCGTAATATTCCCCACTTGCTGTATCGGTGTAGGCGTTCCGTAATAATTCACTTTCAGTTTATCCAATACATGGGGGTTCGCCCTCCCTGCACGGATTGTCGCATAATCGGAAGCCAAAAAATCAAGCGCTTTTTTCATTTTCTCATCATATACTTTCAATCTTTCATCCATTATAAAATCCTCCCGCAACGTCTCTTTTAAACCGTTACTTTCGTTCCGGTAAACTTTCCTTTTATCGTATTGACAATACTGTTTTCTTCCCCTAAACCAAAAACCCACATCGGCATTTTGTTGTCCCTGGCTAAAATCGATGCCGTCATATCCACCACTTGAAGGTTTTTTGCAATTACTTCCTCAATAGAAACTTCATCATATTTCTTTGCCTCCGGATTCGATCTCGGATCGTCGTCATAGACACCATCCACAGCCTTCGCCAGCAATATCACATCCGCTTCTACTTCTACGGCACGAAGCACTACTCCTGTATCCGTAGAAAAATAAGGATGTCCTGTCCCTCCTGCAAAAAACACTACTTTCCCTTGTGTAAAATATTTATTCGCTTTATCCTTTTGGAACAGCTTTGTAAAAGAACCGCATATAAACGGAGTCAATATTTCCGTTTCCATCCCCACTGACCGGAATATCTCAGACACATAAATACAATTCATCACTGTTGCCAGCATACCGATTTGATCCGCTTTTGTCCTGTCGATATTTTCACTGGAACGGCCACGCCAGAAGTTGCCACCTCCAATGACAATCCCAATCTGGGTATCTTCCGTTAATTCTTTTACCTGTAATGCTACCCTCTGCACCGTTTCCTCATCAAATCCCATTTTCTTGCTGCCTGCCAGCGCTTCCCCGCTGAGTTTTAACAATATTCTCCGCATATGGCTCTCCCTGTCCGTTTTTGTATATTGTAACACATCTATTCCTTTACGGAAAGTAAAACTATCTATAATCCCTGAATCAAAGTAAGGGCTTTTTCATATTTTGCTTTAAATTCCTCCAATTCCCCTTCCAGCCCTTCTGTCTCATTGGCGCGAAACTTCTCCACCATTGGAAGCAATGCCTGCAAAGCACCGTCCACTCCTAAATTAGACATTACACCCTTCAAAGTATGCCCGCTTTTAAATGCCGACTCGCAGTCTTTCTTTTCCACGGCCTCTACAAACGCCTTATAATTCTGGTCTGCCGGCAATTTTTTCAAAAACTTAAAGTACAATGCTTCATTTCCCATAAAACGCTGCAATGTCATATCCACTTCAAATCCGCTTTCCACCAGTTTTTCTCTCAGTTCTTTATCCATGACCCATTTCCTTTCTAAATTTAAATAAATACCCTCTTTATATATTTGTTATTTCTATCCATTAAGCGTACTATAATAACATTTCCTTGTCAACATTTTAAATAAGTATGGCATAGAAATCAATTTTACAAAATAAAACATTTACGGAAAATCATTCATTATAAAATATTTTGGAAAATCATTTGTTTCATGAATTATTTAGATTAATCAGAAGTTAAGAAAAATCTGAAAGTGAGAATATATGCCAAATAATAGATATTATCGGCACTAAATTATGATACTCAGTTAAATAATATTTTTTTACATAATAAAAATTCTTAAAAGCAGCCCACTACCGAATCAACTCATTCATTCTGAGAATCTCCTCAACCGCATCCATACCATCCTGAAGCCTTGTAAACTTTTTGTTTGCATTCAATTCAAATACTTTTTGCGCAAGCTGCAATTCCGTTATCTGCTCTGCCATCTTATTTTGTCTGATTTCCATTATATCCAGCCTGTTATCTATCTTGTCCAGCCTGTTATCTATCTTGTCCAGCCTGCTATCTATCTTGTCCAGCCTGCTATCCATTTTATCCAGTCTACTGTCTATCTTATCCAACCTGTCTAAAATTTTTCCAAGGGCTTCTTTACTTTCATAATCCATATCGTCCTCGCCTCCTTTCATGAATTTCTTATAACCCAACATTGTAAAACATTAAATTGTAAAAACATCCGGCAGATTTACTGTTTATACAACTGTTTATTTATTGTAACATAGCCAAACAGTAAAGTCTATAAAAATCGAGTAGAGAAGATTCATCTTCCCTTACCAGCTGCGCACCCCGTACATCGCCTAGCGGCATGTTTCCTCTGCACAGGGTTGGCATAAAAAAGAGTTGCTCCGTAATTCTTTTTTGTTTCTCACAATGCTTTGGCATTTGTTCCTATTGTGTAAAAAAGAATCCTGCTTGCAGGATTCTCCGCCTGCGGCGGGTCGCGACAGCAACATACTCCCCCTCTGCCGCAGTGCGATAATTGCTTTTTACAATATGGGAAAAAGTGTCTTCGACACTCCATCAATTTACATCCTTCTGCGAAGACCTTTTGACACCCGAATCCTATATGGTAAAAAAAGAGGACAGCCAAAGCCATCCTCTTTTCTCATTCAATAATATTTTCCTGTTTCAATTATTCTACGATATCCGCATACATGAAGAACCAGTATCCATAAGGTGAATGCCAAGAACCTGTAATCTTATCGCTCTGCAGCCAGAAGTCGTTGTAGTAAGCAACCGGGATACAACCTGTTTCGCTCATCAAAATATCTTCTGCTTTGTGAAGAGCTTCCGAACGCTCTGTTGCATCCAAAGTCGTCCTGGATATATCCATAGCTGCATCATATTCGGAATTGCTGAACTTACCATCGTTGTTGCCGTTTGAGGAATATAACAAATCCAACATATTGGAAGGATCGCTATAATCACCAACCCAACCATTACGTGCTACATCGTATTCACCGTTGCGGCGCATAGGTGTAAAGCTGGACCACTCTACTTTATTCACATCAAGGTTCACACCAAGTTCTGCCCATGCCTGCTGTAAATACTCAGCCAATACTACATGGTAGCCTGCTTCGTTAGTTGTATATTCGATAGCCGGGAAACCTTCCCCATTCGGATATCCTGCCTCTTCCATCAATGCTTTCGCTTCTTCCAGATTTGCTTCAAAATCTGTTATATCAATGTACGGAGTTCCGCCGTTTGCATTGTCCATAAACTGGGAACCATCCGTATCAATCCAACCAGGACCCATAAAGTTGCTTGCCGGGGAATAAGTTCCCTGCATCAAAGTATTTGCAACATAGTCACGGTCAATAGCCAAGCTGAGTGCCCGACGCACTTTTGCATCTTTGAATGCATCGTTATTCAGGTTCAAACTAATATAATACGTACCGATAATCGGATCTACATAGAAATCAGCATTACCGGAAAGGCTAGGGATTTCTTCCGTAGGAACATCTTTAATCATAAGGACTTCGCCTGTCTGATATGCACTATATGCAGCATTGGAATCCTCAATCAATGCAAACCGGATACCATCAAGCTTAACAGCGTCCGCATTCCAGTAATTCGGATTTTTGCTGAACAAAATATGAGAACCAGGTTCCCATTCTGTCATATAGAAAGGTCCGTTAGAAACATAAGTTTCCGGAGCAATTGCCCATTCATCGCCGTTTGCTTCAACCGTTGCCTGCTGTACCGGGCTCAAAGTAGCAAATGCAGCAAGGCTTCCGAAATAAAAGCAAGGTGCGTTCAATGTAACCGACAATGTCCTATCGTCTGTCGCCACTACCTGCAAAGCATCCAGATTTCCGCCAATCGCATCTTCATAACCAGCTACCATGCTAAGAACAGTTTCAGCATAAGGAGCAGCTACCAAAGGATCGCACACTCTCTTCCAACTGTATACGAAATCATTCGCTGTCAAATCACTGCCGTCTGACCATTTCAGACCTTCTCTTAAATGGAATGTCCATGTCAGACCGTCTTCAGAAACTTCCCAGCTTTCTGCCTGTCCGGGAGCAAGCTTCCCTTCCTGATCTACAACCAGCAGACATTCAAATGCATGAAGCAGCATATTGCCGCCGTCTACTGCACTGTTTAAAGCAGGATCTACAGTTTCCGGATCAGGACCAATCTGTACCTTTAAAATCTTGTCTCCTGTAGATGCTGCAGGTGCTTCCGCTGCATCTTCTGCTGCAGGCGCTTCTGTCGCGTCATCTGCTGCCGGTGCCTCTGCTGCTGGCTCCTGCGCCGGGCTTGTTTCACTGCCTGAACCGCAGGCTGTCAAACCAGCAACCATAGCCGCTGCCATCAAGAGTGCAATAACTCTCTTTTTCATAGTTTTTCCTCCTCTTTAAAATTGGATTAATAGATAATTTATAAACATTACGCCTATCAAATACCTTGATATTTGTAATTGCCTATCAAAGCTCTTATGCCTACCGGCATCTTTCAATATGGTGGCAGGCTACATAATGGCCGCTTGACACTTCACGCCACTCCGGCACCTCTGCCGCACACCTTTCATCCGCATAAGGGCATCTCGTCCTGAAACGGCACCCGGAAGGCGGATTCAAAGGGCTTGGAACATCCCCTTCCAAAACAATACGTTTGCTCTCCCTTGCTACTTTAGGATCAGCAATCGGAATTGCCGAAATTAAGCTTTTGGTATATGGATGGAGGCTGTTTGTCGTCAATTCATAACTGTCCGCCAACTCTACCAAACGCCCCAAATACATAACGCCAATCCGGTTAGATATATGCTTTACTACGGAAAGGTCATGGGCAATAAACAAATAGGTTAAACCCATTTCCTCCTGCAAATCTTCAAACATATTGATAACCTGCGCCTGAATGGAAACATCCAGCGCTGAAATCGGCTCATCGCATACGATAAATTCCGGATTGACTGCCAATGCCCTAGCAATACCAACCCTCTGCCTCTGACCGCCGGAAAATTCATGCGGATAGCGGTTGGCATGCTCTGAATTAAGCCCTACCCTCCGCAGCATTTCTATAATGATTTCATATCTTTCCTGCTTATTGGATGCCAGTTTATGGACATCAATCGCTTCCCCGACAATATCCCCTACTGTCATACGGGGATCCAGACTGGCATAAGGATCTTGAAAAACAATCTGCATCCGTTTACGGTACGGCAACATATCTACCGATACCTTATTCTCTATATCAAAAATCACTTTTCCGTCATAAGTAAACTTTCCCCCGGTAGGCTCATACAGCTTTAAAATAGTACGTCCTGTAGTAGTTTTCCCACAGCCCGATTCCCCTACCAGCCCCAGCGTCTCTCCCTTTTCAATATAAAAGGATACATCATCCACCGCCTGGATATATTTTTTTTTCTTACCATATCCACCTGCCGGGAAGTATTGACGTAAATGTTCTATTTGTACTAACTTATCACCCATTTTCCGCTCCTCCTTCCATCTCTTCCTTCTGGTTCAACCAACATTGCGTATAATGGGTATCGCCAAAATTCGTTACCGGAGGCATTTCCCTTAAGCAAATTTTCATACACTCTTCACAACGTGGTGCAAAAGGACAGCCCTTCGGAGGATTCAGCATATCCACCGGCGTTCCCTCAATAGGTACCAACCGCTCATGCTCTTTTGTATCCAATCGTGGAATACTCCGAATCAAACCTTTTGTATACTGGTGTTTTGGATGATAAAAGATGTCATCCGTCGTACCATATTCTATAATCTTTCCGGCATACATAACCGCTATTTTCTCACACATACTCGCCACAACGCCCAAATCATGGGTAATCATGATAATCGCCATGCCTAATTTCTCTTTTAACTTCATCATCAGCTCCAGAATCTGAGCCTGAATCGTTACGTCCAAAGCCGTCGTCGGTTCATCTGCAATCAAAAGCTTTGGTTCACATGCCAACGCAATGGCTATCATTACACGCTGCCGCATACCGCCGGACAATTCATGCGGATACTGCTTCAATCTTTTTTCCGGCTCATTGATACCTACCAAATCCAGCAGTTCCTTTGCCCTTTCATAAGCTTCCTTTTTCTTCTTATCCGTATGAAGCAGGATAACTTCTTCTATTTGGTTCCCTATCGTATAAACAGGGTTCAAACTTGTCATTGGATCCTGAAAAATAATGGATACCTCATTCCCCCTGATTTTCCGCATTTCTTTTTCTGTCATTGTTTCAATCTGGTGCCCGTTAAACCAAAGCGTACCATCCAGAAGTTTGCCCGGATGAGCCGTAAGCCCCATTAAACTATATGCCGTTACAGATTTGCCGGAACCGCTTTCCCCTACGATTCCAAGCACTTCCCCTTCATTAAGCATAATGGAAACATCATTTAATGCCTTCACTTCCCCTGCGGGGGTAAAGAAAGAAAGCCTTTCATTCTTAATATCTACTAATTTCCTGACATTTTGTCCTTCTGCCATTTTTATACGCTGCCTTTCCTAATTTTTTAATTTAGGGTCAAATGCATCCCTAAGGCCGTCTCCTAACAAGTTAAAGCTCAAAATAATCAAACTTATCAACGCTGCCGGAATGAACAGCAGATACGGATAAGTATTCAGCCCGTTAATCGCCTCGCTGGCCAAACTCCCAAGAGAAGGAAGCGGAACCGCAACGCCTAACCCCAAAAAGCTCAAAAAACTTTCCGTAAATATGGAGGAAGGTATTTGAAGCGTGGTTGTAACAATCAGCGTGCCGATACAGTTTGTCAATAAATGTTTTCTAATAATTTTCCCGTCGCCTACACCTAATGCCCTTGCTGCAGTCACATATTCGCTCTCCTTCAACATAAGCACCTGGCTTCTTACCATCCTTGCCATTCCGACCCAGTAAAGCAATGCAAATACGATGAAAATACTAATCAGGTTCTGCCCTACAGTCCTCACCCAGCCAAACCCTGGAACATTTGTCAAATTTTGTAATGGCTCCTTTAACGCAAAGGACAAAAGTACAATCAAGAGAATATCCGGTATGGTATATATAATATCCACAACACGCATCATCACCAAATCCACCCATCCACCGAAAAAAGCGGCAATGGAACCATATGCCGAACCAATGAGCAAAATAATCGCCGTGGCAATCAATCCAACTAACAGGGAAATCCTGCTTCCCATCATTACACGGATGGCATAATCACGCCCTAATTTGTCCGTTCCGAAAATATGAGGGAATACTTTTTCTCCCGCCGCTATCGCTTCCTGCTCTTTTTCGGAATACTCCATCGGCTTTAAATTATTCGCCCCTTTAATCTGCTCTTTATAGGAATAAGGATAAAACGAAGGTACGATAAACGAAAACACCATGATAATAAGGATAACTACGATGCTCACCATAGCCACTTTATTTTTCATGAGACGTCTAAAACCATCTTTCCAGAAGCTAACGCTCTCCCGCATTATAACAAGGCTTTCCTTTTCTTCCTCCGTCGCCGGAAGGAAATCTTCCGGATTAAGCTTTAACTGAAAACTGATTGGATTCTGTTTCATTCTCTTCTTCTCTCTTCCTTACTTTAGTTTAATTCTAGGGTCTACTATTTTATAAATAATGTCAACAATCACATTCATCACAACAATTAATGTAGCGAGGAAAATAGTGGTTCCCATAATAACTGTATAGTCGCGGCTTGTGATAGATCCGATAAATTCCCCTCCAAGACCCGGGATAGTAAAGATTTTCTCTACAACAAAACTTCCTGACAATGTATAAGCCAACATCGGTCCCACATAGGTTACAACAGGCAATATAGCATTCCTGAGTGCATGTTTAAAAATACTGACTACCTGAGACAATCCCTTTGCCCTGGCAGTACGCATATAATCCTGCCCCAGCACGTCCAACATGGAAGACCTGGTCAACCGCATAATATACGCTGTCGGGTAAAAAGAAAGGGAGATAACTGGCATAATGTAATTTTTCCACGATGTAAGCCCCAATGTAGGCAACCATTTTAACTTAACCCCGAAGAAATACATCAGCACGGTACAGATAACAAAACTTGGTACTGCAATTCCACAGGTCGCAACGACACTGATAAAACTATCTATAAATTTCCCTCTGCGGATGGCGGCGATACAGCCTAAAGGAACCCCGATACATAAAGCCACCAAGACGGAAATCCCGCCAACTTTGGCCGAAACAGGGAATTTTGTTTTTATGATGGACATTACGGTGCGCCCCCTCTGTTTCAGGCTGTCACCGAAATCACCGTGGACTGCGTCTGTAAGATATGTAATATACTGCTCAAAAAGCGGCTTATCCAAGCCATATTTTGCCTCCAAAGCTGCCTGGGCCTGTGGGCTAATTGCTTTCTCTGACAAAAACGGCCCGCCCGGCACCATATTCATTAAAAAGAAGGTAATGGTCGCAACCGCCCAAATGGTTACAATTGCCAAACCAATACGTTTTGCAATATACTTTAACATACTTTCCGCTCCTCTTCCGCTTGTTTTTTAATGCCTGTACTTCTTACATAAACAACGACTTTTCTTATAAAAATAGAACCATAATGTTTATTTATGCTAAAAAACCTATCGTTCCTTATCACACGTTTGTTATTTTATCAAAAAATACATTGCTTTGTCAATTGCATTTTATACTATGCATTAACGTTAAATTATTCATCTTTTTACAATATATTACATTTTCGTGCATGAATATTCTTTAACTCTTTACCAAATTAAAATAATTTTATAAATATACTTATTTTATGAATATTTATTCATTCTATTTTTATAAAAAAAATTTAATATTTTCATAAGATTTAGCAAGAATGCATTCCAGGAGTGGCATAAAAAAATGGAATTTCATATTTATTCAATTCCATTTTTTTCTTTTCTATAAATACTTATGAAAACTTCATTTGAACTAAAAAATGCAAATTTCACATTTACAATATTTTGTTTCAAGTCTTTGTTTTCCTCCAACAAAATATTTTTTATTTTCAATATCAGAAACACTCGCACGTTCCAATTATAACGCCATTGTCTCAATGCGGATGCACTTTCCAAAGTTCATCTAACTATTAGGAAATCATTTTTTTCACTTATTCAATCGATACCTTCTCCCAAGCATATTGGTTCATCCTATATAATACAAATGTGGCATCCTTTTCAATATCAAAACAATCAGAATACTCTATTGAAATACCTCCTAATACCGGCTCTGGTTTTTCAATATTTATAATCCTAATATCTATAGCTGTTTATCCGATGATATTACAAATCGCTTGACTTACATCTGATGTGTCAACAACCATTATAAAATATCTTCGTATTGTTTCCTATTTGCTGCTACATCTAATATTAAGTCTGATAACTCTTTCTGCATCATCTTTATCATTTTGCAAGCACCTCATAGGCTTTTCTATTTTTCTCAATTAATCTTTTTGATATGATCATCACATCTTCACTTGGTGCAACTACATCATTATCCGCTTTGCTAAAGTCTATGACAAGATATCTTGGTATATTGTTTTTTAAAATGACAGCTGTTCTGGCTATTACATCTATTACTGCACTTACCGCTAATCTTTCCAATATTTATTTATATCTGCTTCTTTCTTCTGAATTATATGGTTATTTAGGTATATCCTATATGTCATCATGCAGAATATTGTAAACTAACTTCTCTAATTCTTTCCTGTTGGGTAAATACAATTCGCATTTTGAAACAAATAGATTACTATCCATCCCATAAGTAGCATATTCAACAAGCAACTCATCTTTATTTTTACTTAAAATAATCCCAATAGGCGCATTGTCATCAGGCATATTCTCTTCTATCGCAAAATATCCAAGATACATGTTCATTTGTCCTATATCCTCATGTTTCACTGAGTTCTTTTTTAAATCAATTAACACAAAACATTTTAGGATACGATGGTAGAATACTAAATACACATGATAGTGAATATTATTCACAGTAATTTTATATTGCCGTCCAACAAAGGTAAAACCTTTTCCAAGTTCTAACAAAAATATCTGAAGATTATCAATAATCCTTTGTTCCAAATCGCCTTCCGAATATTGTTTCAATTCCGGAATATTTAAAAATTCTAAAGTATAAGTGTTTTTAATAACATCTTCGGGTGTTTGAATTTCTATTCCTTCCTGTGCCAATGATAAAATCCCTTCTTTATCACGGCTTACTGCCAGCCGAAGAAAAAGTGCAGATTCCATCTGACGTTGCAATTCCCTAACACCCCACTTTTCACTAACCGCTTCTTTTTCGTAAAAACTCCTTTCCAAATCATCATCAATTTTTATCAGTTCACAGATATGTGACCAACTCAATTTATCAGATACTAAATGATAATCTGGATACCTTAAATAAAACTTTCTCATATTATTCAGATTAGGTCGGCTATATCCTTTACCTAAACGCAACGTCAATTCTTTAGAAAGCGTAATAAGTAACTTACTTCCATAAGCTGCTTTAATATTGCCATTCTGTTCTGATTCCACAATATATTTCCCAATCAGCCAATAGGTTTCTGTCATAGTGCTATTAACAACACCTGCCAAGTTCTCTTTTGCTCTTTTTACGATTTCCTCAATGTTTAAAATTAAATCTTCCAATACTGTATTTAATTTTATTTCACCCATACATTACCTCCCTTAAATTTGTCAGACACTGTCTGACAAATTTAATATCATCACTAAATCAAAACTATTTATATATCCTGATAGAATTGAAACTGACTAATTTCCCGATTTATCATTTTGCCAATATTGCTTTGTTCATCTATATTAACTTCAAATCTACGCAATAATACGTCCAGTCTTCCCAAACTTAATCCTGTTAACCGTGTAATTAAATAAGGATTTGCAGCATTCACTGCCAAATTCACTATCCCAGTATTTCTAATGCACTCCACAGAAAATGTATCTATATTCACCTTCTCAAATTTTTATTTTATTTTTATTATACTTTAACTTTCAATATTTTAATACATAAAGTTCCAAAAAAGAACCTATGTGCATTTGCCCATAGATTCTTTTCATTTCGTTATATATTTCGCCGCAAAGTTCACTAACGCATCTGTTTTGAAAGCTTTCCCCTTTTCATGTTCCGGTCATATATCCCCGAAACTATGTATTTTACTGGCTTTCCAGTAATTTTTAACTGTCCTATATCTATGCCTTTTCAACTGCATCCCCCAAATTATATTTTGAGGGAAAATTCTTTTTGCTTTCTAAAATTTCTTGTTTCGTATTTTTCAAATTTGGGGAATAGCCATTTTCCATTTGGGGGATATTGGGGGATAAAATTCTTCCCCCAAAATTACTCAACAATGGCTCAAAGCAGTGATTTTCACCTTTTTCACATCAAGTCCGGCATATGCCTCCCGTTCCTGCGTTTTCGCCGAACCGAACTTCTGAAGCTCCTCCTCCATTTTCTTGTCCAATACGTGGGTGTAAACTTCCCACATTGCGCTGTTAGACATCCCATCTTTTTCCATTGCATTGATTGCCTTCTGTACGTCCATCGGCTTAATATCTTCAATTTTCCTTGTACCAATATAGAAGCCAAATGTTCTCTTAAAATTCTTTTTCATGGAACTAATACTTGTTTCTTTTGCTTTATGCGCTTTCCCATCGGTAAACCATTCTTCAAACCATTTATTTAAAGTCATCTGGGTAATTTTATCTTTGCCATAATGCCGTCCTCCTTGAAATTGAGATATTTGCTGGTTTCCCCATAAAAATAACATTTTTCATTCAATAAAATTTTACTGTCTTCCATTTATATTTCTCCTTCCCTGCTGCCGCTACTGATAGCTGTATTTCTTCCTTATATAATAGTCATACCCTTGTCTGACATTGCAGAACATACAGGTTTCCTTCAATTTCTGATTTTTATCTTTTCTCTGGATGAAATGCCCTGTGGATTCAAAAAACAGCTTTGCACATCGCCTTACCAGTGGCAAATTGATAGTTATAGCCCGGTATTTCCCGCTCCTTAAATGGGAATAGGACAATCGCAAACCATTTTCTTTCTATCTGTGCAATTCCGTTGCCTCTATCTCCATCCAGCTCATGGCGTACCTGCTAACGTGGCTTACGCTCATCACAATAACAACAGGAATATGCTTGGTGAATGGGTATGAAAGTTTCAACGCACAAACCCATCCACCGCATAACGGAGACACCCTTCGGGCATCCCTCCATGCACAAAATCCATATGCATAAAACAGGAAATCAGGCAAAGGATTTTTTATCTCCCTCACCTGTTCCCTCACTTAAAGGCAAAAAGTAGCTACCTGCAAATACACCAGATTGTGTCATACAAAACCCAATCTTAAACTATAAAATAAAAACACCCATAACTCTCCTCACGGCAAATTACAGGTGCAATACATTTAAGCCTTGTTGTAAGGGACCATTTTTTTATTTGGCTCCCAACAAAGCATTTACCAATATTCACTTTAAAACTTTTAATTACATCAATCATTTCAAATTAACAGTAATTTCTTTTGTTTCTTGAACTGCATGATAGTTTCCGTCAAAAAAATCGCCAGGGATAACAACAATATCAGGATTAGTGCTATTTATTTTTACAACAATTTCTTCTAACCTGTCTGTGCCATTAATATACCCTAAATGCAAGTCTGAAAACATTGCAATTTTAAATGTGCCTGCATGATTGGTGGAATTGGTATTGACTTCATATGGAGTAATTGCTATGCGGTTTGCTGTATGTATTCCTATTGCATATAGCATTAAAATAATAATTGCATTTATAATCCGAAAAATGAGTAATACATTAACTGAAAAATTACTTTTAGTAATATGACTTATTAGAAAGAGCAGTATATCAGTCATTCCCAATATGATAAAAGCCAGTATTACAAATCCAAACCAATAGATCCCGATTGTTCCTATTATTTTCCAATTCTTTGTAGGCTCTAAATAGGCAACCAAACTTGATAATGTTAAAATTAAAATTGGGATATAAACAAGTAATGATAAATAGTGCGCCAACTTCTATTTGTACAACCTTTCCCCAATAAGAAGTATTCATAACGGATACTTCCCTGCTGTTTTTTATAAAAATCTTCTCATAATCAAATGCGATGGGCTGTACAGTATGTAATATCCCGGGTATGTGTTTAAACAAGATGATGTCCCCATTGTCAATGAAATAATACTTATGGTAATCGTTGGGTGTCAGTCTAAAAATCCATATGGTTCCACCCTCATATTCTTTTGCCAAATCCGTATCTTCTAACCATTCCTCCAGTTTATAAAGAGAGTGTTTTATAGAAAATACGCTTTCTTGCTGTATTGGATATACAGATACTTTCCCGTCACATGGGGCGTACAGATATTTCCTATCTAATGTTTGAGGATCTGGTGGAACTAATAATCTTCTTTTAAAAAAATCATTAAAAGACCTATATTTCTCCGTCTTATATCTACTTATATCAAGTTTATTCCATTTGATAAAAGGACTAATGATTACTTTTGATATAGGCGTTTCTAAAATAAAGCCAATAATTTTTGAAAAGAAAGGTTGTATCAATACTTTCAAAAGACTTCTGCCCAAAATAGTAGTATATAAAAATCGCAGCATTAGATTTGGTTCTCTATTGCCCATATTAGTCATTTTTAACTGACATTCTTCCAACTAATCGTCTCCTTTTAAAATAGTGGGAAAAAGTTTTAGTTACGTCTATTTTAGGGATTTTTATTTTCAGCAGAAACATAAAGCCAGTTACAAAAAATACAGCAGGAAGAATGCTTGCTATTTCTAAGTGTAAAAAGTAACATACAGCGGAAATAATTGGGAGTATTATTGCCGAACTGGTTACTGGCAATCCTTCATAATATTTTCTGGAATCTGTAGTTGTGCTGCACCGTTCTAATTCTGTCACATTAAAATGTGCCAATCTAATCAAGCCCGCAAGGATAAAAAAGCAATAAGCAAAAATCATATGACACTCCAATACAAAGCCAATAATTGTCGGCAATACACAAAAACTTACTAAATCAGCAAGAGAATCAATTTGTATACCGTAATTCTTTTCTTTCCATGTACGATTCTTTTTGGTTTTGCTACTACTCCGTCAAACATATCACATATTCCTGCCAATATAAGCAACAGAAAACTATACGATAGATTACCAGTAAAGGATATAAAAATTCCCATTACTCCAAATATAAGATTTGCATATGTCAAAATAACAGTATAATCATATATGCCAATCATATTTTCCTCCTCAATTTTACTTTGCTAAACAGCCTTCTTGGGACCTGTATTTTAAGTCCTATCCATTCTCTGGCCTTCAACAAATCTTTTTCATTAGGATGTCCCTTTGCAACCCCTCCAATTTTTTCAAATGGTCCAAAAGTGTCAAAATCTCTACGCTGGAAACTTCCTATACCTTCAACCCCTGTCTTGTTTAAAATTCTTATGTTACTTAAACAAAACTTCTCTTTTGTACTTTTTGTATAGTCCCGATATGCAATTCCACAAGTACAAATCAGAAATACACGCTGCCTTTGCAAAAAGTCAGTTTCTGCGGCAAACTTTATAATCCTTTCGTGCATGTTACGATAAAAACAGCCAGAGGCAAAGCCAATTACATCATACTTGGCCATATCAACTTCTTGCTTTGTAAAGTCAAACGAATCTGCATCTAAAATTTCTGCCATTTCGTTCACTACTTTTTTTGTGTTTCCATAATGTACGGTACGGATATATAAATAATTACTGCTTTCACCCTCTGCTCTCCTTGACCCTTGACATTTCGTTAATTTTTCTTTATACGGTAACTATATCACTGAACCTAAGTTCAGAGTCAAGTCGTAACATTGACATTAAACCTAGGTTTAGCGTTATACTATATACACAAATGAAAAGGAGGCAGTCGGAAATGAAAATTAAAGAAGTTAGCAAAAAATTATCTTTACCTATATCAACGCTTCATTATTATGAGAGAGTAGGGCTGGTTACACCAAAGCGGGGAGAAAACAATTATAGATGCTATTCCGAGGAAGATTGTAATGACTTGATTCTAATTTCAATTATGCGGAAATTTGGCTTTTCCATTCAGGAAGTAAAAGAAGTCGTGGAACGATATACTCGACAAATCCAACTGACGATTTAGTACATGAAGCAAGAGACTTTTTTAAGGACAAAATCATATATTTAGAGGGAATGATTCAAGAATATCAGGACTTAATTCAAATCATCAATACATTACCTATACTTTCTGAAAATCCGTTGGACTGGAATGAAAAAAAGGAACGGACAATGGTATTGGCATCTCATTTATATGAGAAATTTTGTGAGTATCAATAGCCCCATCTATGCTTAATTTCCCCTCTGGCACATATTTTTGAAGCATACTTAAATGCCCTTCCAAAATAGTAAGCAGTGTCCGCAGATTATGGGAAAAAGCTGCATTTAGTTTTTTCTATCATCCATTTGTCGCCACATTTCACGATAATTGCTTTCCAAAATAGAACGCATTTTTTTTAAGTTCCGCATAGCTTTCCCATTTCGTCATTCTTATCATAGCAAAGCGAAAAAAATGCGGTTTTCCTTACATAATACGTTTGCCTTACAATCTTATGAAATGAAATAGAACTGATAAACTGTGATTGCCCACTGGTTCATCAGTTCTGCGCCTTTGCATCTGGCTCTTTGATGATGTATTTGTTCTCACCTACAAATGGGAATTTGAATTATCTTTTAACATAATTTTGATATGGCTTATCATTAAGTGATCCTTTACAGCCTAATTTTTTAGCAAATACTTTAATGAAGAATTTGTTTAATGGACTTAATATATTGTTCAGAAAGATTACTTTTTTAGAAAAATATTCTGGTTTAGCAAAGTCATTTACCACTTCTTTATTAAAGTAGTTGTTTTGAGCATAATATTTTCCCATATTATAAAAAGGTTCTACCATTTTTTTTCTGATTTTACCATCCATAAAGCTAACTGCAAACATATTCCCTTTTAATAAAGTTCCATTATACTCACATCCTAATAAAGATGGTAATGTTTCTAAATATGATTCACAACACCTTAATTGGGATGCCCCTCCAAACCCACCTTGTAATAAAAATCCTATTTTGGTATTATTCTTTTGTTTTGGCTTTAATGATTCTAGATATTCTGCCATAATTCCTGGAATACACTCTACATATAGCGGTAAAGCAAATAAAATATTATCATTTTCATAAAATTTTTTTCTAATAGTTTCCCATTCATTTCTTTTATATAAATATAATGTCTCTGTTGTATTTCCGTATGATTCATATCCTTTTTTAAATTCATCTAATATTTTATCTGTATTACTTTTTTCTTTAATTCTAGGAGTACAACTAATAATTAATAAGTTCATTTAAAATTTCCTCCTCATTCTCAATATTATATGTTCCAATTGATGTTCCATCAAAATTTATCATTACTCTTTCTAACCATTTTTCTAAAAATTCTTGATTCCCATTTCCTTTATATATTAACCCCATTTTATAATGTTTTTTATATCTAAGGTAATGCCTCATTTGTCCATTTTTAAATCGTACATTCATTGTCGCAAGAGGTAATAATCTATCAATAATATTTTTTAACTTATAAGATACAAAACCTAATTTTAAATCTGATATAAAAATAACTTGTTTTGATTGTAAAAATTTTATAAGCAATTTTTCATAATCATCTTTTATAGTGCATACTCCTGGTGTTACAAGCCAACAACGATTACAACCTATGCAACCATTTATATCCATATCTTCTGCATAAATAATTTCAACATTATTTATGTTTTGTTGTATTCTTTCAATTATTTTTTTATTATATAAATCATCTTTCTTAAGTGCTGAAACAATTAAATTCATAAACTCATCTCCCGTTCAAATTCTGGTTCGTCGCTTTGTTAATCAGATTTGCATTTTACTTCAAGCCTTTTAATCACTGTTACCTGTAAATCCTTTGCGTCAATCAAACTTTCCTGCCTGCACTTCGGGCAGTAAAGTGAAAAGTTTTTCTGCTCTGTATCTGTCCGTATCTGTAATCTCGTTCTATTTTCACATACAGGACACAATATCCAATTTTCACTTTTGCTCATTTTAATTTCTTGCTTCCTTACTGAAAAAATATTTGTGTTGTTTTTTTCATAATAAGCCTCTTTCTTTTATCAGATACATTATTCCAAAATAGGCATTAGACAATGTGTTTACACAATATGCTTCATCATAAACCATTGCATTGTTGGCAAGCAGACTGGCTATTCCATGTGTTACTAAAACAATTTGAGAAAATATGCTATATGCCTG
>CAJUSR010000039.1 GCA_910588855.1 uncultured Kineothrix sp.
CGGCACAGCTCTATGGTGAGTTCAAAGAGTATTTTCCGAGTAACGCAGTGGAATACTTTGTGTCCTACTATTACTACAGCTATTTGAATACAATATATAGGTGGTTTTAAACAATCGTTGTCTATATATAGCGGTCTAATGGGGCGCAGGAACTGTATGAACAGTGTATGCCAGTAACCATGATTCGTCGAGAAGGCAGCGGTGAAAGTAACACAGTTCAGCGCGGGAAATGGTTACAGAAAACGATAGTGTAAATTATTTGGTATCCTGCTATAATAAAAGATAGGAAGATGAAACGAGGAGAGATAGAATGTCAGTAATTGTTACATTTTGTTTGTATGACGGCATTGTCATGGCAGCAGACAGTCGGACTACTCTAACAAAAACTTATCCAGATGGGCGGCAAGAAGTATCACATAAAGATGGAATCAAGAAAATTTTTCGGTTTGGTGATAGAGATATAGGTATATTGTGGTGTGGAAATGCACAAGTTGTAGATGGTGTTGTTACGCATAAAAACATGAATCCAAAGTTGGGCGTACCTACAATATGTGTTGTATGGGATGGGCAAAGAGATATATCAAAAAATATCATTCGCAACAGTGAAAAGCTAGACATAGGTGGAAAAATAGTCGATGAATCAGAGGTTCCTCATTTTACATTGGATGAAGGTGTAAGATTTGCTGAAGCTATGTTGAAACGGTCGTGTAAAGAACGGGAGGAGTGTGGTGAATCAAAATATTCTCTTGTTATGGCAGGCGCGGGGCTTCAATGGATACATAAATAAAGGGATAGGTGTTAAGGTGGTGAGAAGATGACAGAGTAAGAAATACTGCAGGATAATAAAACAGTAGAGCAGATTGTTGATGATATGAACTTATTTGATGATGATCTGATGTCTATGGTTTTTGATGGTAATAATGAAGCTACTGGACTTTTGCTAAAGATTATTCTGAAACGAGATGATATAGAAATAATAAGTGTTGTTGGGCAGAGAGAGTTTCAAAGTCCTATTGTGGGTGGTCGGAATATTCGTTTGGATATTTTAGCACAAGATAGTACAGGAAAGTATTATAATATTGAAGTGCAGAGGAAACCGGAGGGAGCACATATACGACGGGCCAGGTTTAATAGCAGTATGATGGATTCCAGAATGTTAAAAGAAGGACAAGATTTTTTGGAACTTCGGGATTCCTATATGGTGTTTATTATGCAGACAGATATATTTGGTCACGGATTACCTATTTATACAGTAAATCGACATTTTGAAGAAACTGATGATGAATTTGACGATGGTTCTCATATTGTATACTTTTGTGTGGAAAAGGCCTGTTGGGAAATGGGAAGAAACGATGTTCCGGAAGATACAGGAAGCAGTACATCTGCTGAATCATGAATACAT
This sequence comes from uncultured Kineothrix sp., assembly GCA_910588855.1. GTDB lineage: Bacteria > Bacillota > Clostridia > Lachnospirales > Lachnospiraceae > Kineothrix. Next base: position 1,403 of record CAJUSR010000039.1, read on the forward strand.
ACAGGACTTTTCGGTTGGTGCCCAAACAAGGACGCAGGATCTGCAAAAGATATCCAGGTTTCTGGAAGGAAAATGCAGGGCAGACGAAACCGTCTTTGTTTATGGACGAGGTAAAAGGAAGGACAGGAACCAGAGGTATCTGGAAATGTTCCGCAGGTTTCTTGAACGCCAGAGGGACTATGACTGGCATACGGCAAGTTTTCAGGGCAGGAATAATTATTGCAAGACAGATCCGGATGCCACCTTTATGCATATGAAGGATGATCATATGCGTAATGCCCAGTTAAAACCGGGATATAATGTACAGATTGCCGTGGACAGTGAATATATCGTGGCAGCTGGTATTTTCCAAGACAGAAACGATGTATGGACACTGATCCCATTTCTGAAGACAATGGAAGGGAAACTGGGATTACGATACCCAAGTGTAACAGCGGATTCAGGCTACGAAAGTGAAGAAGGTTACAGCTTTTTAAGGGAAAACAGACAGAAACCTTATATCAAACCGCAGGTCTATGAGAAATGGAAAAAGCGCAGCTTTAAAAAAGATATCAGCGAACGTGAAAACATGGGATATGATGAAAAAGCTGACACATACACCTGCCATGCCGGGAAACTTCTTCCCCCGCTTTATATCAGGAAACAGAAAAGTAAAAGTGGATATGAAACAGAAGTGACCGTTTATGAGTGTGAAGACTGCGGCGGCTGCCCTTACAAAAGGAAATGTACAAAAGCCAGAGGGAACAAGCGGCTGTACCTGTCAAAAAGTTTTTTGGAAAAGCGGCAGGAATCTTATGAAAACATCCTGAGTGAAACAGGAATCAAATATCGGATAAACCGTTCCATCCAAGTAGAAGGTGCATTTGGTGTTCTGAAAAATGACTATGGATTCCAAAGGTTCCTGCTTCGTGGGAAAACAAAGGCAAAACTAAAAATTCTTTTGCCCTGCTTAGGATATAACATAAATAAGCTACATGAAAAAATACAAAAAGAACGGACAGGAAGTCATCTGTTTGCAATAAAAGGAACAGCTTAAACCCATGAAAACAGGAACCGTTATTAAAGTACGCCAAAATCCAGCAGATTTTCTTGAAACAAGAAAACGCTGGATTTTTAGTTAGTAGAAATAGAGCAAGGGTATCGCTCAATCATCTGATTTGATGATTTTGCGGCACCCCCTTAGAGTGGGATAACAATACTATATGTAAAAAAACCTTTGCTATGGCTGCTAATGCATTCGCCGCCATACTTCATTACAGTTTGTTCTACGTTCATTAAACCGATTCCGTGTTCTTTTTTATCGCTTTTTGTTGTTTCAAATTTCTCTCCATTTTTTATAGGGGCTTCTGCAGCAGGATTTCGTACGGAGATAGTAATCCGATTAAATTCCGTATGTAGCTTCACTTTGATAAGGCGTTGTTCCATGTCTGTTTTTTCACATGCTTCAATGGCATTGTCCGGAAGATTGGATACAATTAATATGGTTCTTAAATTCATGTACTTTCTCCTGCTGCTCATGATAAACTTTTTCCATATATTGATGCATTTCTTCCTGGTGCAGGCTGCGTTCTTTTGACAATCGCATTTCCAGTATTTTCTGTTCCCGGGCGACAATATCTTGAATGAGGTAAAATACAAAAAAATTTAATAGGGATAAGGAAAAGGAGACAATTAAAGGAATCTTTGCATTTTGACCGTTTTCAGAGACAAAGGCAATCATACAAAAAATAGTTATGGCCGGGAAGAGTAAAAAACGCAGCCACTCTTTGTTGGAAAGCAGATGGAAACCTCCGGTTTTCTTTAACTTTCGCTCTAAAAACAAAATACATAAAAATAGCATTGTCTTGCATAGCAATATGGAAATTGTGCTTCTGGTCGGGCTTGCCCAAAAGTCGGGGTTTTTAGGAACGCATATATTTTGTATGGAAGTCAACATAATCCCATCAATGCAGATAATAAGCCCATAATAACCAATGGATAGGAAAATGGCTTGGTTGATGCTTGCATGGTATCGGATTGGCATGATTGCAGCGATAAAAAGGATGGAAATGAAAGCATATGGCTATTTGTAGCATGGCAATCCCCCTTTTTATGAATAAAATCTTATTATTGTTATCGGTAACCGGAGAAATTTTAAATGGATGGATGTTTCATTTTGCATTTTTTGCCCGTCCTGTGATATGCTGTAAAAATAAAGAAAAACTTGCTATGTGTAAAAAATGCGAAGGAATGAGGTAAAAATGAAAATTCTTATTGTTGAGGATGACCGCGCTTTGAATAACGGCATAGCGCTTTCGCTGCAGGGGGAAGAAATCCTTCAGGCGTTCAGCATTGCCCAGGCACGCAGGATGTTTGATGAAAGCATTGATCTTATCATATTGGATATTAACCTTCCGGACGGGAGCGGTTTGGACTATTGCAGGGAAGTACGGCAGGGGAGCAAAACGGCGATTATTTTTCTGACAGCCAACGATATGGAGATTGATATTGTGACGGGATTGGAGATGGGGGCGGATGATTATATTACGAAGCCTTTTTCCCTTATGGTACTCCGGGCGAGGGTAAATGCCATCCAGCGGAGGAAAACGGCAGCGGAGGATGGGAAACAGGGCGGCATGCAGCAGAATTGTTTCCGGCAGAATGGTTTTTCCTTTGATTTTGAACAAATGGTTTTTACGGCGGAAGGGGAAACGGTAGAACTTAGCAAGACAGAACAAAAGTTGTTGAGGCTGCTCGTTTCCAATTGCGGAAATACGCTTTCCCGCGATATGCTGATTGACCGCATCTGGTCGGATGGTGCGGAATTTGTGGAAGAGAATGCACTGTCGGTGACTATGAACCGTCTGCGTGCCAAACTTCCCGGGGCGCCGATTAAGACGGTGTACGGGATTGGATATGTGTGGGGGAAGGGATGAAAGGTGCAGTATGGGAATAATTGTTTTTTGCGTTGCGGCTGTTGTAGGGCTTATCATTGCCACAGGCGTTTTCTTTTATAGGACGGAACGGACCTGGAAAGGGATAGAGCATATGATAGAGGCGGCAAAGACCGGTGATTTTTCGGAAACGGATTATGATGAAGGGCGGTTTTCCCGTCTGGAATCCCAAATGTTCCAATACCTTTCCTACGGACAGACAGCAAGGGCGCAGGTAGAAGAGGAAAGGGAAAAGATAAAAATTCTGGTAAGCGATATTTCCCACCAGACGAAAACCCCCATTGCCAATATGCTGTTATATACGCAGCTTTTGGAAGAAAATGAAAGTTTGGATGAAAATGCAGGGCATCTGGTGCTGCAGATAGAGGAACAGACAAAAAAGCTTAACTTTCTTATCCAATCCCTGATAAAAACCTCCCGTCTGGAAAGCGGTATGCTGGAAGTTTGGCCGGAATATCGTGGGATAGACGACTTGCTGTGTAAGCTGGATTATAGTATGGCGGCAAAGCAAAAGGGGATTTCCTTTTTTGTAGAGGAAGCGCCGGGAGTTGCGGCATGTTTTGACTTAAAGTGGACATTGGAAGCGTTGTCCAATATTGTGGACAATGCCATTAAATATACGCCGGAGGGCGGGGCGGTTACGGTTACTGCAAAGGATTATGAAATGTTTGCGCGGGTTGATATTGAGGATACAGGCATCGGAATGGAAGAGGGGGAGATGGCAAAGATATTTGCACGGTTTTATCGTTCACCTGCAGTCAGCGGGGAAGCGGGGGTAGGGATTGGGTTGTATCTTGCCAGAGAAATCCTGAGCCGGGAGGGCGGCTACATTAAGGTGGATTCCCGCTTGGGGAAAGGCTCACGGTTTTCCGTTTTTTTGCCAAAACGGTTTATTCCCGCGAGCAACGAGCCAAGTGGCTGCTTGCAGACATTTGGCGACTGCCGCGAGGGTCAAATACCCCGCTGCTCTGCAGCGCTGCAAGTTTGATACCCCGTTGCTTGCAGCGGGGTCTTTGATTCCTGTTGGCAATGAGTCAAGTTGATGTGTTTTATGTGTAAAGAAAATGGGCTGCCAATCTTGAAATCATTTCCTGCTAATAGTATACTGTAGTCAATAAACAGGGCAAAATGGAAAGTTGCGTAAATAGAAAAAAGAATAGAGATAACGAAAAATATTAGAGACAACAAAAAATAATATAAGCGACAAAAAATATAGAAGCCACAAAAATAATAGAAGTAATGAAAAATAGAAGCGGCAAAATAATAAAAGAGGTAAAAGCAACAAAAGCAGCAAAATAATAAAAACGGCAAAAGCAACAAAAGCAGCAAAATAATAAAAGCGGCAGAAGCAACAAAAGCAGCAAAAATAATAAAAGCGGCAAAAACAACAAAAACAATAACAGCAACAAATGTAATATAAATAACAGAAACAAAAGAACATGGGAGAGAAACATTCAAAGCAGGAGGAATCAGTTATATGGCGAGCATCAGAGAGGTTGCGAGGTTGGCACAGGTGGCGCCCAGCACGGTATCGCGGGCTTTGAACGGAAGCGGTTATGTAGCCGAAGAAACGAAAGAGAAGATTAGGGAGGCAGTCTCCGAACTGGATTATGTGCCGAATCAGTGGATAAGGAACCTTTATAGGAAGAAAACGGGGATTATCGGCGTACTGGCGCCGGAGCTGATACATCCATATTTTTCAGTATTGTGGAGTTATCTGGAAAACGAACTTCATAGGCATGGGTATAATATGATGCTGTGTAATACCAGCGGGGACCCGCTCATAGAAAGGGAATACCTGGACACTTTGAAAAGGAATCTTTTTGACGGTATGATTATCGGTGCAGCATTCCTTCCGGATGAGAACTATACGGAAATGGAGAAACCTATGATTTCATTGGATCGTATTATTCCGGGAATCCCACTGGTCACGTCGGATCACGAACAGGGGGGGAGGATTGCGGCGGAGAAAATGGCAGAGGCCGGATGCCGTAAAGTGCTTCAGTTGTCCGACCCGGAAGCAAAAACAATATCTTCTTCCAAAGCGGGAAAAGAATTTATACGGAAAATGGAGGATAACGGGGCGGAGGTAATTACAGAAAGCTTTACATGGAACGAAGTGATTCATTACCCGAAAGCGATGGAAAGGGCACGGGCGGTATTGGCTGCCTATCCGGGGCTGGATGGAATCCTGGCAAATGATTTATGTGCGGCAGCTTTTTTGAAAATCTCTTATGAAATGGGTATAAGTGTGCCGGATGAGCTGAAAATATTATCCTATGACGGAACCTTCATAACAGATTTTAATTACCGTACCTTATCCACGATTGTACAGAACATGGAGAGCATTGCCCAAAATGCGGTAGAGGTGCTTTTGAAGCTGATTAATCATCAACCTTTGGTAAAAAAGGAAGTATACGTGCCGGTTTATTTTAAGGAAGGCGATACTTTGTAGAAATGCCATAAATAATGGGTTCGACCAATGGGAAGTGGATTCTAAACGGAGGGCTTGATTTATTGCTGTGGGGGTATCATTGCCTGTAGGAATTTAATAGTGGGGTATAAAAAGAGGTAAGCGATTGAATAGGGGAGTTTGCTTCTTTTTTTATTCCCGCGAGCAAGACTGCCGCGAGGGTCAAATACCCCGCTGCTCTGCAGCGCTGCAAGTTTGATACCCCGTTGCTTGCAGCGGGGTCTTTGATTGCTTATATTTTTCAATTCATTTTTCTTGCTAATTAAGAGGAAATGTATGCATATTGTACAAAATAGGAAAAGTAAATTTGTTAAAAGCAATGATTTTAAGAAAAATAAGCTAATTATATTGACTTATATGCCCGTATAATTATATATTAATGACATGAAACAGTTCCACATATAAATAAAAAGAGGAATTTACCATAAGGGAATTTTTTTTACCCCAACATGGAACAGTTCCATAAAAGGAGGAAAAGAAAAGATGAAAAAAGCAGTAGCATTTGTGATGGCAATGGCAACGACAATATCTTTGCTGGCAGGATGCGGTTCACAAGGAGGCAGTACGGAAAGTGGAAGTGCGTCCGGTGAAAAAGTAACGATTACGATTTACCAAAGCAAGATTGAGGCTAACGAGGGGTATAAGAAAGCAATTGAGACATATCAGACGCTTCACCCGGAAGTAACGATTAATCTTGAAGCGGTAACGGGCAATGACTTTTCGGCTTCCCTGAAGGCGAAAATGCAGTCAGATCCGCCAACGATTTTTTCCGTAGGGGGATTCCAGGACTTAAAGGACTATAGCGATATTTTGGAAGACTTGTCGGATCAGCCGATTTTAGAACATGCGCTTCCAGGCACAACGGATATGTTCACTATGGAGGACGGAAGGGTGCTGGCCATTCCGCTTTATATGGAAGGGTACGGTTTTGTAGTAAATAGGCAGATGTTTGAGGATGCCGGTGTTGATTTCGACAGCATGATGACATATGAAGGAATGAAAGCTGGCTTCGATACATTGAAAGCAAAGATTGATTCGGGGGAAATGAAGGAAAAATATCCGATACTGGAAGCCGTAATGGAATATCCGACCAAAGAACTCTGGATTGCAGGAGACCATGATGTGAACGTAGCTTTGACCCATGATTTTTCATCGGCAAAAGAAGCTTATGATGCGGATACGCTTCCCGGAACAGGGTTTGAAGACTATAAGACTATGGTGGATTTCCAGGCAAGCTATACAACCAATGCAGACAATACGGCAAATCTAAATTCAGTGGATTATACCACTTCTTTGGAAGGTGGATTGGCAATCGAGCGCGTGGCAGCAATCAAGCAGGGGAACTGGGTGGCTCCCGCAGTAGAAACTACGGATCCGGAAGTTCTTGCTAAATTGGATATGCTTCCTTACTCCATATCCGGATATTCGGATGGAAAGTATTTTGTAGGCGTTTCCGGTTATTGGGCAATCTGTAACAAGGCCAGCGACGAACAGAAAAAAGCTGCAAAGGAATTTATCAACTGGCTTTATACGGATCCGGAAGGACAGAAAATTGTAGTGGAAAACTGTAAATTTATCCCTCCTTATGATAATTTCGGCGATTTGAAAGCAACCGATCCTTTGGCACAGAGAATCATGGATGCAAACAGTGCAGGAAGCACTATGGACGGCTGGGTATACAGCGGCGCTCCCAATACTTGGGGCCAGCAGGCAGCAGGCGTAATGGTTCAGAAATATCTGGCTGGTGAGGCAACATGGGAAGAGGTGACTCAGAGCAGCATCGAACAGTGGGCAAGCATGCGTACATCGCAAAAATAGTGATAAGGATGGTGATATGGCATGAAAAAAAGTAAATGGAGATTTTGGTTGTTTTTGCTGCCGGCATTAATTTCTTTTGCAGTTGTAGTGTTAATACCTATGCTGATAGGCTTTTTCTATGCCTTCACGGACTGGAACGGCATTGTAGGGAGCGGGATAAATTTTGTAGGTGTCCAGAACTTTATAGATATTTTTACAAGAGATAACTCGTTCCTGCATGCATTCGGATTTACGGCATCATTTTCCATATGCGCGGTGGCTTTGGTGAATCTGGTAGGGTTTTTGCTGGCTTTGCTTGTTACGCAGCAGTTTAAGGGAGCCACTTTACTGAGAGGAATCTTTTTTATGCCGAATCTGATTGGCGGTTTGCTGCTTGGTTTTACATGGCAGTTTATATTTGTATCCATTTTTGAAGCATTATCCAAATCCACCGGCTGGTCATTCCTAAGCGGCTGGCTTTCTAACCCGGAGACGGGGTTTATCGGATTGCTTATCTTGACGGTATGGCAGCTTTCGGGATATATGATGATTGTCTATATCGCACAGATTCAGCAGATTCCGGAGTCGGTAAAAGAGGCGGCGCGGATTGACGGCGCCAACGGATGGGAAATGTTAAAAGGGATTATTCTTCCGTTGATGATGCCGGCATTTACAATTGGATTGTTTTTATCCATATCCAATTCGTTCAAGATGTTTGACCAGAACCTGGCATTGACTCAGGGCGGGCCTTACAAATCTACGGAGATGTTGGCGTTGAATATTTATAATTCGGCATTTGGAGCCAATGAATTTGGCTTTGCCCAGGCAAAAGCTATCGTATTTATGATTCTGGTGGCGGGTATAGGTGTAACACAGCTTATTATAACGAAAAAGAAGGAGGTGGAAATGTAATGAAGACGGCAACGAAAAGAAAGAGCGGAAAGCAGACACGGAAAATAGTGTATACTTTGACCGGGGTTTTTCTGGGATGCCTGTTCCTGTTTCCGATTTATATCCTTGTATTGAACTCTTTTAAAAATACCAAGGGGATTTTTACGGATGTGATTGGGTTCCCTGATGCGGCTACGTTTACAAGCCAAAATTACCCGAATGCTTTTGAAGCGTTGGATTACATACGGTCTTTCGGCAATTCCCTCTGGATTACGGTAATAAGTACGTTGTTAATTCTTTTGATTTCGTCGATGGCTGCGTGGGTGCTGGTGAGATATAAAACAAAAGCGAGCAAATTTATATTCCTTCTTTTTGCAGCGGCCATGTTGATACCATTCCAATGCGTTATGCTTCCTTTAGTAGGATTTGCCAGCAGGATTCATCTTATGAATCCTGCCGGGCTGGTCTTTATGTATATGGGCTTTGGAACGAGTATGGCGATTGTAATGTTTCATGGTTTCATCAAAAATATTCCGGAAGAACTGGAAGAGGCGGCCACCATTGACGGCTGCAACAGTGTACAGCTTTTCTTTATCATTGTAATTCCACTGATGCGGACAATATTGGTTACGGTAGCCGTGCTGAATGTTATGTGGATATGGAACGATTATCTGCTCCCTTCCCTGATTATCAATAAGGTGGGATGGCAGACGCTGCCGTTAAAGACATACCTGTTTTTCGGACAGTTTGCAAAGCGGTGGGATTTGGCTTCGTCTGGTTTGATTATGTGTATGATTCCGATTGTTATCTTTTATCTATTCTGCCAGAAATACATTGTAAAAGGAATTACGGATGGAGCTATCAAGTAAAAGGAAGGAAAAGGCAAGATGACAGGGAAAGTGCAATGGTGGAAGAATGCGGTGGTATATCAGGTTTATCTCAGGAGCTTTCAGGATAGCGACGGGGATGGGATTGGTGATCTGAAGGGAATCGAGGAAAGGCTTCCCTATTTGCAAGAATTGGGGATTGATGTAATCTGGATCAGCCCCATGTTCCAATCTCCCATGGATGATAACGGATATGATATTTCAGACTATTATAAGGTGGATCCCATATTCGGAACAAATGAGGATATGTACAGGCTGATTGCGGAAGCCGGAAAACGGGGGATTAAGATTATTCTGGATTTGGTAGTAAATCATTGTTCGGATGAACATGAATGGTTCCAACGCGCTTGTGAAGATGAAAATAGTAAAGAGGCGGAGTATTTTTACTTTAAAAGGACAGCGGATGGCAAGGAACCTAATAACTGGCGTTCCAATTTCGGTGGGAGTGTATGGAGCCAGTTAGAGGATGGTAGATGGTATTACCATACTTTTTCACCGAAACAGCCGGACCTGAATTGGGAAAATCCTGTATTACGCAAGGAAATATACAAGATGGTCAATTGGTGGCTGGATAAAGGGATTGCCGGGTTCCGGATAGATGCGATTACTTTTATCAAAAAGGATTTGTCTTTTGCGTCGGTGGAAACGGAGGGCAAGAAGCGGTATCCGGTGGAAAATTTTGAGAATTACCCGGGGATAGGCGATTTCCTGACAGAGCTGAAAAGGGAAACTTTTGACCGGTATGACTGTTTTACCGTGGCGGAAGCACCGGGGGTAGAGCAGGATGATTTTTGTAAATACGCAGGCGAGGATGGCTTTTTCTCCATGATTTTTGACTTTTCGTGGGAAAGCATGGAGGGGGAAAAGGATAAGTCGTCTTTGGAAGCGGTGGAAAGGCTGAAAAAGAAATTATTCGACAGCCAGCAGTTTGTAAATGGGCATGGATGGTGCGGTGTTTTTCTGGAGAATCATGACCAGGCCCGCTGCCTGAACCGGTATTTAGAAAAAAAGGACAGGAATTATTATAGCGCATCGGCATTGGCTACGTTTTATTTTTTCCTTCACGGAACTCCGTATATTTATCAGGGGCAGGAAATCGGTATGGAAAATACGGTGTGGAACAGCGTGGAGGAGCTGGCTGATACGAGGGCTAAGATTACCTGGAAAGAAAAACTGGAACAGGGAGAAGACGGCGAAAAACTTTTGAAGTATTTCAATGATTGGGGGAGGGATAATGCCAGAACCCCTATGCAATGGAATGACGAGGAAAATGCAGGCTTCACTGTGGGGAATCCGTGGCTGAAAGTGCGGGATGATTATAGGGAAGTGAATGTAAAGAAACAATGGGAAGAAGAAAATTCTTTGCTTTCCTATTATAAAAAGTTAATCAGGCTGCGCAAGGAAGAGGCTTTTGCAGGAATTATGCAAGAAGGGGGATTTATCCCGCTGCTGGAGAAGGAACAAGGGGTGATTGCTTATAAAAGGAACCATGAGGATAAAGCATTGATTGTACTTGTGAATCTGCAGAACAGGAAAGCAGCCCTGGAACCGGGACTGTGCAGGAAGGTTTTGGGAGATGCTTTCGGAAAGAAACCTTTGCTGGGGAATTACAGTGGGGTGGAGATAGAAGGCGGAAAGGTGATATTGCAGCCGTATCAGGCATTAGTGATTGCAGCAGGGATGTGAGGCATCTTTCTGATATGTGGTTTTAGAAGGGGCGGCAGCGCTTTAGGCTGCTGCCTTTTTTACTTTATAGGAAATTCCTTCAGGGGATGTGTACTGCGGTGGAGTGTGGAAGGAATTCTTTCATAACTGTAAGATTTGAGAAAGAATCTGGAAAGAATAGTTGGGTATATTGGTGTATGTAAAAAACATGCACCTTTTTTGTATTTTGAGAAATTGTTCCCCAATCCCCAATGGTATTAAAATCCCTCGGGAGGATGGGCACTGTGTGCGAAGGGAAAAGCTTGTTAGAATGATGTGCGTTATGTGCGAGGGAAAAGGGCGTTAGGAAAATGCGCACTGGACGTGAAAGGAAAAAGCTGTTAGGGGAATGCGCACTGTGCATGAAAGGAAAAAGGCTGTTAGCGTGGCTATATTTTGGCGCGAATATGGATGGCATGAAAGAAAGGAAGGGATTTCTATGGAAATATTAAGAACAAAGGATTTAAAAAAATATTACGGAAACGGCGATACGGTGGTAAAGGCATTGGACGGTGTGGATTTTTCGGTTGAGAATGGGGAGTTTGTAGCGATTGTAGGAACTTCTGGCAGCGGAAAATCTACGCTTTTGCATATGATTGGAGGTTTGGATAGGCCAACGGCGGGATATGTGGAAGTGGCAGGGAAGGATATCTTTTCCCTGAAAGACGATGCCCTTACTATCTTCAGACGAAGGAAAATAGGGTTTATTTTCCAAAGCTTTAACCTTGTTCCGGTATTGAACGTTTATGAAAATATTGCCTTGCCGGTGGAACTGGACGGGAAGCAGGTGGATGAAAGCTATATGGAACAGATTATCCATACGCTTGGGCTGGAAGAGAGGGTAGATAGCCGGCCGAACCAGCTTTCCGGCGGACAGCAGCAGAGGGTGGCGATTGCCCGGGCGTTGGCTTCCAAACCAGCCATTATATTGGCAGATGAGCCCACCGGGAATTTAGATAGCAAGACGAGCCAGGATGTAATGGGGTTTCTAAAAGTCACCAGCGAAAAATTCAAGCAGACAATTGTGATGATAACCCATAACGAAGAAATTGCCCAGATGGCAGACCGGATTATCCGGATTGAGGATGGGAAAATTGCAGGAAGAGATGGAAAGTGGGAACCGGCAGATAGAAACAATAAATAATTGTCTGGCAGCAGTGGAAGAAAAGGAGCTGATGTAACGTTATGTTTAAAGTGAAAAATAAAAAGGTTATCCGGCGGATTGCCGACAAAAGCTTTGTGGCCAATCGGACGAGGAATATTATTGCAGTTATTGCGATTGCCCTAACTTCGGTTTTATTTACGGCACTGTTTACAACCGGAAGCGGTGTGATGGAGAACTTCCAACGCCAGACCATGCGTCAGGCAGGCGGTGACGGTATGGGGGTATTGAAATATATCACGGATGAAGAATATGAGAAAATGAAAGACCATGAATTAATTGAAGAGATTTCCTATAACCGTTTATTATGCGATGCGGTAGAGAACGAGGAATTGCTCAAGCGGCATGGAGAACTTTACTATATGGATGACGTGGGGATGAAACTTGGTTTTTGCGAGCCGGAAGAGGGGCATAAACCGGAGGCGGAAAATGAAATTATAATGGATACAAAGACTATCCGGATGCTTGGCATAGAGCAAAAAGTAGGGGAAAAGGTTACATTGGATTTGTTTGTCCACGGGAAGAGTGTGAGCCGGGATTTTGTGCTTTCCGGCTGGTGGGAGGCAGACCCTGTCTTTAATGTGTCCATAATGGTAACTTCAAGGGCTTATGTAGATGCGCATATTGATGAGCTTTATAACAGCTATAAAGAAAATTATGAGTTGACAGGGGTAATTAACAGCTACCTTATGTTCCGTAATTCCTTGAATCTGGATAAAAAACTAGAGCGTGTGATTGTGGAAAGCGGTTTTTCTATGGATGAAAATGACGATAATTTTATAGGAAGTAATGTAAATTGGTCGTATATTGCGGCTAATTTCAGTATGGATTTTAATACAATAGTGGGGATTGGGGCCGCGCTTCTTCTTATTATATTGACGGGATATTTAATTATTTATAATATTTTCCAGATTTCCGTAGTAAGGGATATTCGGTTTTACGGTTTATTAAAGACGATAGGAACGACAGGGAAACAAATTAAAAAGCTGATACGCAGACAGGCATTACTGTTGGCATGTATTGGTATTCCCATCGGATTGATTGCCGGATACCTGATTGGCTGCGGGTTGGTGCCTGTCATCACAAAATCTATTTTGATAGATGGCGAAGCCTATGTGGCATCAACCTCGGCAAACCCATTGATTTTTATAGGGAGTGCAATCTTTTCTTTCCTTACGGTAGGGATTAGTACGGAAAAACCAGGGAAAATAGCGGCAAGGGTATCGCCGGTAGAAGCGGTACGCTTTACGGAAGGGAACGGAGGAAGAAGAGTCAGGTTGAAAAAGGGAAGGACGGATGCTGCCGCAAATAAAAAGGAAGGAAAGCCGGAAGGGCATAGGGCAGTGAAAGGGGAAAATAGGACCGGCGGGAAAAAACGGATATTTTTCCGCTCCAAGATGTCTTCTATGGCGGCGGCAAATCTTGGAAGGGATAAAAAACGGACGTTGCTTGTCGTCTTATCTATGGCCCTTAGCCTTGTGCTATTCAATACTATTTATACATTCAGCATTGGTTTCGATATGGACAAATATCTTTCTAAATTTTTGGAGAGCGATTTTCTGGTTGCGCATTCTGCTTATTTTAACTACAGGTATTCCGGCATTGAGGAATCCATTCCGGAAAGTATGATAGAAGATATTTTGAAGAACCCTGCGGTAGAGGAAAACGGCAGGATATACAGTAATATCAGGGATACGGAATTTTTTACGGCAGAGCCGGGAACGAAGGAGGATGTGCGATATCAGGGGAACAGGCTGTCGGATGGAACGATGGGCTGCGTTGTCTACGGTATGGAAGATTTTCCGTTTGAAAATCTGGAAGTGATTGAAGGTGAGATTGATATGGAAAAGCTGAAAACCGGAAAGTATATATTGGAGGGTATTACCTGTGACGATGACGGGAACCCGTATTGGGAAACTTCCCATTATGATATTGGCGACAAGGTTATCCTTCACAACTATAAGGGAATTTCCGATGTGCGGAATGAGAATGAATATATGACTTATGAGTATGAAGTGATGGCAAAGGTGAAAGTGGGATATTATACCAGCTCCTGTAGGGTTACTTTCGATTATACGTTCTACCTTCCGGCAGAAGCCTATGTGCAGATGACAGCGCGGCCGGGGATTATGAGTTTTATATATAATGTAAAAGATGGGGCGGAGAAAGAAATGGAAACCTTCCTGAAAAGCTATACGGAGAATGAGGAGCCGCTCATGAACTATAGTTCAAAGGAAACCAGCCTGGCAGAATTTGAAGGATTGAGGAATATGATACTTTTAATAGGGAGTTCGCTTAGCTTTATTATTGGGCTGGTCGGCATACTGAACTTTATCAATTCCATGCTGACGAGCATTATCGCAAGACGCAGGGAATTTGCGGTACTGCAGTCTATCGGTATGACGTCAGGGCAGCTTAGGAGGATGCTGGTGACAGAAGGGCTTCTCTATACGGCGGCTGCAAGTGCGGCAGCCCTCGTCCTTGGAAGCGTGATGTCCTTTCTGGTTGCAGGGCAGATGCTCTCCAATTTGTGGTTTTATAGCTATCGTTTTACTTTACTGCCGCTTGCGATAATTATTCCGGTTTTATTCATTTTAGGCATAACGATACCCGGAGCAATGTTAAAATCGGTAGAGAGGCAAAGCGTTGTGGAACGTATCAGAGAAGACGGCTGACGTGGAGTATAATTGTCGCTGGTAATATTAGTTAGTCGCAAAATTAATTATAAAAAAACGCTGAAGTCTCACGACCTTGGCGTTTTTTCTATTTAGGAAGTTTTTTTATACCCCCTTTTCTTTATTAAATAAATTCGGGTGCCCAAAAGGCTGTCCGGAAGTGCCGCTTGGCAGATGGCACTTCCGGACAGACCTTTTGCCACCCGAATCTTATTAAATAGGAAAAAAGTGCCGATATATAAATATAGGATTTTGGTGCCAAAAAAGCCTGTCTGGGAACAGTGCCTGGCATCCGAAGCAAGCATGGGAAATGATAAGTGAATAGGCAGCTCAAGGGAATCAGGGAGGATGACGGTATGAGTATAATGGGAATCGGAGGAACTGGCATGGGAACGGGCGTCTCGAATAGAGCAGAAGGAACTGCGACGAGGACGCAAAGGGTTTCACAGTCGAAAAAGAAAAAGAAGAAAAAACTGGTATATAATCATAGGGAAATATCGGGGCAGCTTATCCGGGCAAAGACATCGGTTAGCGCGAAGCAAGTGGCTGCAAGGGCATTTCAAAAGGTGTTCACATTATACCGGCAATTAAGAAGCGGCGATTATGATGAAAATAAGGTAAGGAGGGCGATTATCCATGCGGAGCAGATTGCCCAAGTGGCCAGAAAAAAAGTAAAGCATTTGCAGGAAGAGGAACGGGGGAAAAGAGGAGGCGCCTGCGAGGCGGAAATGGAAGAGGATAGGGGAAACGGCGAAGATATCCGTATGGAGAGCCGGGAGATTGCAGAAAGCGTAGAAGCAGACAGCCAGGAAATGGAAGAACTCATGGAGGAGCTGGAGGAAACGCTGGAAGAAATGGAAGACTTGGAAGAATTGGAGGAGCTTTCCGCTGCGTCATATGATGATATGGATCCGGAAGATTTGGAGATGCTAAAAAAGAAACATAGGGCGAAGGAACTTCGGAAGATTACGGAAGCGGATATGGAATATCTGAAAGCTTTGTTTAACGAATTGGAAAAGGAAAAACAGGATAACCAAAACGGTGTATCTTTGGAGCTGGCCGGGATAGAGGTGTCAACTGCGGCAGTGGAGATTCCTGCTGCGCTGGAAGGCGGGAACATTGATGTGACGGTGTAGAAGGTATGGGTATATTTTTTACACCCAAATGGCATATGAAGATAAATGAAAAACTTTTTGATGCCCGAATCGAAATAGAAAAGAAACGGAGGAAATAAGATGGGTGAGGTTACGGCGAAGGAGCAGATGATATTTGATATTGTGCAAGCGGAATGGGATATGTTCCAAAATGTGTACAATACCGGGGGGAGGGCATCTTGCCAGGAGGATCCGGATACTTTTTTCAAGATGAGGATGAGCCAATGGATGGTTTATGAGGATGAAGTTTTGGAAAGTTATGTGGAGGACATCCGCTTGGCGTATAAAGAGGGGAGAAACCTCCTGTTTGAAAAATATGCCAGGATGATGGAAGTGACCTATCCGGAGGAATATGAAAAGGTGAAAGAACACTTGCCTGCAGTTAGCCCGGAAAAGAAAGAGATGGCAGAGGAAATTGTCAGGATTCATATGGAGTGGGACAGATATATGGCAGAGCATTATCCGAATTTACGGGCACAGGGACGGGTAATGACGACGGAGGAGGATTCGGTAAGGAACGGTTCTTCGACGGAAAGCTATTTGCGGGGGGAACTGCTGACTTATTCGGATAAGACGGTTGCCTTGCTCTTGGCGCAAGTAAAGGAAGCTTATAAAAACGGCACGAATATGGAAAAACAGATTATTGAAAACGAAACAAAGTTTTATGGCTATAAAAGTATTGAAGATGCAGAAAAGAAGCATGGGGATAGCGGAAAAAATTAAGATTAGCTGCCTATTATTAGGAAAAGGACAGCAGGAAAACCAATTAGGGTTCTCCTGCTGATTTTTTTGCGTTGCAGGGGGGCTGGATACCCAGCCCGTCTAAAAAGTCTGCGCCCCAATTACACATGGCATCCAGCACGGGAATAATGCTCCGTCCAAATGCAGTGAGGGAGTACAGGGTTCTTGGCGGTTTATCCGGGATGACTTCCCGATGCAGCATCCCGCATTCTTCCAGGTCGCGTAATTGTTGGGAAAGCATCTTGGGTGTTGCTTTCGGGATGATGCGCTGCAGCTCCATGTAGTGGAGCGGTTTTTCTATCAGATACCATAGGATGAGCGGCTTGTATTTCCCGCCGATTAAAAACAGTGTGGCTTCAACCGGACAGTCGAACTGGTCTTTGGAATATTCCATGACATACCTCCAATTTTTAATAGCTACCCTTTTGGGAAGTATCTGCCCAAAAAGTGCGTACTTGCGGAATTTTTGTGTCCTGCTAAAATGGGGACAACAGTTAATTAACACGTTTAGTATATAACAGAAAGAGAGGATTTTCTACTATGGATTTTATCGAAATTGCAAAGAAGCGTTACTCTGCCCGAAGCTATAAGGGAAAAAAGGTGGAGGAGGAAAAGCTGCAAAAGATTCTGGATGCCGCCCATGTTGCGCCGACAGCAGCCAACCTTCAGCCTATCCGCCTGCTGGTTATCAGGGGCAGTGGGGGTCTTGCCAAGATAGGGAAAGGTGCCAATCTTTATGGGGCGCCGCTTGCGATTATCGTCTGCGCAGACCACGGAAAGGCATGGGTGCGTCCGTTTGATAAAAAACAAACTGCCGACATAGATGCATCCATACTGACAGACCATATGATGCTGCAGGCAACGGAGTTAGGACTTGATTCTGTGTGGATATGCTATTTTAAGCCGGATGTGATAAGCAGGGAGTTTGGCCTGCCGGATAATTTGGAGCCGATTAATATCCTTGCAGTCGGGTATTCGGACGAGGAAGCAGCAGACCCGGAACGTCATGCGCAGACCAGAATCCCGGTGGAAGAACTGGTTTTTTATGAAACAATATAGCAGGATGGGCGAGTCCATACCGCGATAGAAGAGAATACATAAAGGTTAACCGCCGCTATGGTTTTATTCCATATGCGGCGGTACGTTATTTCTACCGGCAGGATGGATGGGCAAATATGGAAATGGCTTGAAAGGCAGGGGAGACAGGGAAGACAGGGAAGGCAGGAAAAGCAAAAAAGACAGGGAAAACAAGAAAGATAGGGAAAGCAAGAAAGGTAGGGAAGGCAAGGAAGACAAGAAAGGCAGGGAAGGCAAGAAAAACAGGGAAGGCAAAGAAAGCAGGGAAGGTAGAGAGGGCAAGGAAAGCAAGGAGGGTAGAGAAGGCAAAGAAAGACAGGGAAAACAAGAAGGGCAGGGAAGGCAAGGAAAAGCAGGGAGGGTAGGGAAGCAAGGAAGGCGGGGAAGGCAAGGAAAGCAGGAAAGGCAGAGGCAAAATACAGGAACGTTATCGTACGAAAAGTGAAATTTATTAGACTTGATTTGGGATTTTTTACATATGAAGTATGCCTTTCGCTCCATTTTGTATGCCTTTCATTCCCTGTATCCCCAAAGGACAGAAAATCTGCCGATAAATTAAGTGATAGAGTGATGAAATTAAATGATGGTATAAATATAAACAGAGTCCGAGGTGATAAATTATGGATATAGCAGTAGTTGATGACGAGGAAGTTATCCGGCATCAGATACATGGTCTTATAAAAAAACAGGATCCCGCTTTTCATGTAAGTGATTTTGCTGCGGGGGAGGAATTGCTTATGGCTGGGAGGGAATTTGACATTATTTTCCTTGACATACAGATGGATGGCATGGGAGGAATAGCGGCAGCGCGGAACTTGCGGCAACGAAATGCAGACGCGGTATTGGTATTTATTACGGGAATGAAGGAGTATGTGTTTGAGGCTTTTGACGTGTCTGCATTCCACTATTTGTTAAAGCCGGTTGAGGAGCAGAAATTCATGGAGGTGCTTGGCAGGGCAGTAAAAGAAGCCGGAAAAAGGAAGGAACAGAAGGAACGGCAGATATTTATAAGAACAAAGAACCAGGGGTATACGCTTAACTTAAGCAGCCTCCTGTATGTTGAGAGCAGAGGGAAGAAGGTGGAAATCCATACTACAGACATGGAGGGCATCATAGAATCATATGCCACGATGGATGAACTGGAAGGACAGCTTGGGGGCGGTTTTTACCGATGCCACAGGGGGTATCTGGTAAATATGGCGCATATAGCAAGATATGACAATGACAGTATCTACCTTTCCAATGGGGAGAGGGTCTATTTGACAAGGAAGAAGCGCAATGAGTTTGTAAAAGCGTATATGTGGTATTTACAGAATGGAGGGGTTTCCTGTGTATGAAGTGGTGAGCGGTCTGTTGGAAATATTTTCTGCCATGTTCCAGGGGTACTGCCTACAGTATTTTTGCGGGAGCTTTCTGGAAAACAGAATAAGGAACGGGCGGATAAACAGGCTGGCAGCCGCAGTGCTGTATGGGATTTTGCGGCTGGCGGTAGGAACTATGATGCCCCAAGGCAATGGAGGCTTTGGGGTTTTCATAAGGATGGCACTGTCAATAGGCGTTATCGCTTTATCAGCTTATGCTTTTTATAGGGACGGAGGAAAGATACGGTTTTTCCTGATAGCTGTTTTTATGGCGGCAAGTGAAATCAGTGTATTCCTCGCATATACTTTTGGTCAGATTGGGAATGGGCTGATAATCCTGTGGGGCTGGTGCGTGGAGAAAGAGTATATTACATCGGTCAGCGTGCTTTCCGCCCTTGTCCATGTAACAGTGATTGGAACCAATGTTTTGGTATTTATACTTTCCGCTATTGTAATGTATTGTCTGCTGAAAGGTGTGGTGAAGGCATTTGGGGAAAAAAGTTACAGGATTGGCAATATAGAGCTACTGTTTCTTATTACACCCAGCCTGATAGGGGTGTTGATATGCAGCCTGCTTAGATTGATTTTGCTCACAATGGAAGATGGAGTGCCAAAACAGATTTACGACAGATACCCGGCATTCATCGTTATAGTGCCTGCCATCCTAATTCTGTCATTGCTTTCCATTGTGTTTGGGGTAAGGCTTTTTCAGAGCATGGTTTACCAGAACAGGGAAAAGAGCAGCCGGATTATCTTAGAAAAGCAGCTTGGCAGCCTGCAGGAACATATAGGGGAAATGGAGCGCGTCTATTCCGGGATACGGGGGATGAAGCACGATATGAAAAATACAATCTCTGTCATCATGCAGCTTTCGATTGGCAAGGAGGAAGAATTGCAAGCCTATGTGGAAGAGCTAAACCGGACGATGGACAGATTGGAATTTCGTTATAAGACAGGGAATACGATTGTAGATACTCTGCTGAATATGAAATATCATGAAATTATCAACATAATTCCAGATTTACAGATGGATGTGGAAGGGATGCAGTTCCCGGAAAAATTATTTATCCAAGGCTATGATGTTGGCATTATTCTTGGAAATGCATTGGATAATGCGATGGAGGCTTGCCGAAAACTGAAAGAAAAGGAGCCGGATGCAAAAACTTTTATCCGTATCAGTTCATCCCAAAGGAGGGAGTTGTATTTCCTGAAAATAGAAAACAGCTTTGACGGGAGGCTGGTAAGGGATGCGCAGAAAGAGTTCCCCATGACGGATAAAGCGGATAGGAACAATCATGGGATAGGGCTTGCCAACATCAAAAGTACGGCGGAGAAATATCAGGGAACTATGGACTTTAAGGTTAAGGATAGGGTGTTCGTTTTATCCGTAATGATGAAAAATGAAGGGAGAAATGGAGATAGACTTTAGAGAGGCAGGTGAAGGGGGCAGGCAGGATTGCCAAGTAAAAGCGGCAGGCAAGGTTGGCAGGGCATAAAGGAAGTATTTTTGTTATCTTATATTTTAATATAAAATTTAAAGGAGGGTAAAATTATGGCAATTTCAGGAATTGGAAACAACTACAACAATGTGTACGAGGGTGCATATGGAACACGGAAAAATGAGGCATTAAAACAAACAGAACCAAAGGATACCATGTCCGTACAAACAGGAAACATGAGGGATGATGGGGAAAAGGCGGTATCGGACTATTATTCTTACTTGCAGAAGAATTATGACTGTATGTCCAAAGGAAATGTGACGATATCCGGCGAGTATCTGAGGAAGTGTTCGGGAGACTCCCAAAAGGCGAAGGAACTGGAAGATTTCCTAAAAAGGATACCGGAATTGGAAAAGCGGGGATACGAACAGCTTTCCGCACAGAACCGTGGTTTGGGCGGAACCGTGACCTATTACCAACAAACCTGGTCGATAGGTAGGGATGGCAGCATACAGAGTACCGTATATTCCGTGACGGAAACAGAGATGACCAATGCGGAAAGAATGAAGAAAAATATGGATGAGCGGCTGGAGAAGCAGAAAGATAAGAAAGAGGAGGAAGAAAAAGTAAAGGAACAAAAAGAGGAAAAGGCAGAAGAAAAAGCAGAAGAAAAGGCAGGGCAGGAAATAGGAAAGGAAGAGCAGGAGATTATTGTCAAGTATGTGAAAGTAGAATCCGGGTTGGAGGCGAAAGCGATGATGCAGAAAGAAAGGCTGGAAGATGGGTATTATCCTAAGTTTGATATAAATGTTTAGGATAGGGCTGTATATGGAGAATAATCGGTCTCTCCTCTGGCAGGTATTCCCCTGCTGTTATTTTCCAGTGGGGGCTAAAATCCGGAACAGCTGCCAAAAGATGGGCAATGGAAGAAATCTGGAATAACAACCAGAATATGGAACAACCGCCCAAAGCCGGCATATAGGTACTATATCCGTTTGTCCGTTTTTGTTAATGGTATGAAAAAGTGAACTACCGACAAAAAAAGACCGTACTTGATTTTATTGGTTTTTAGATGTAATTTAGTGCAAAAGAGGATATCCACTGAGTAAAGAAACGAGGAGGAATGAATGATGCACTATACAGGAACCATATGGAGGCCGCCCTATGAGGCATCTTCCCTGTTATTGGAAGTTACCGCAGGCTGTACGCACCACAGATGCAAATTCTGCACGCTTTATGCTGATCTGCCCTTCGGGTTCAGGATGTCGCCGATGGAGGATATAGAGGCGGACTTAAAAGAGGCACAGAAGATGTACCGCTCTTTTGGCGGCAGGAAAGCAATCAGGACTTTCCTGACCGGGGCGAATCCGTTCGTAATGAAATATGAAAAACTGATGGAGATAGCGGAATTGGTACACAAATATTTCCCGGAAATGGAAACCATTGGAAGCTTTGCAAGGGTGACCGATGTTACCTTGAAAACGGATAAGGAACTGGCTGCCCTGCGCGAGGCGGGTTATGACGGGCTGACAATCGGCATCGAGACAGCGGATGACGAGGCGTTGCTGTTTATGGATAAAGGATATCTGGCAGCAGATATTTTGGTACAGTGCGGGCGGCTTGATAAAGCGGGCATCCGCTACAGCTTTTTTTATCTGGCTGGTATTTCCGGGGCAGGGCGCGGGGCGGATGGGGCAAAGGCCACTGCCGCTGTATGCAATAAGCTCCATCCGGCTTTGATTGGCGCCAATATGCTGACCATTTATCCGGATTCAAAACTGTATGGGGAAATCCAGCGGGGGAACTGGAAGGAGGAGAGTGAGACAGAAAAGTACAGGGAAGTCCGGGCGCTGATAGAAGGATTGGAAATTCCGACAGAGTTTGCCGCGCTTGGTGCTTCCAATGCCTTCCAGCTTTATGGCGTTTTACCGGAAGATAAGCCAACCCTTATTGCAACAATTGACAGGATAATCGGAACTGTAAAAGAAAATGACCTGCGGGAGTACCGCAGAAATCTTCATCACCTTTAGGAGACATGTGATGAAAAAAGGAGTTTGATGATTTGCTTTGTCATGATTGCCATGTTGGTTATGGGATGTGGCGGACTGCCGGATGCAGAAGAAATAACGGTTGTTAGGGCTATAGACATAAATGGTTTTACCGGTTACCCAGTCCATTTATGATTATATGGAAGATGGCAGATAATATATAGGAAAGCTTTAGCTAGGAATTTATGAAATGGACAGGGAAGAATGGAAAGGTTTAAAAGAGGATATGCAGTGAGGAGGTGGTTCAAATTGCATTTTACGGGAAGGACGTGGAGACCGCCCTATGAGGCCCATTCTGTCATTATACAGGCAACTTCCGGCTGTACTTACCGGAAATGCGGTTTTTGCAGCCTGTACAAGGAGGAGTGTTTCCGTATGTCGCCGATGGAGGAGTTCGAGGAAGATTTAGCGGAGATTAAAAGCTGCCAACCATATGCAAGGCGCATCTTCTGGACCGGGGCGAACCCGTTTGCAATGAGTTATGAGCACCTAAAACTCCGTGCGCTGACGGTACGGGATTATTTAATCAAATGCCAGACGATGTCCATGTTTGCCAGTATCCGGGATATCAGGAACAAGGAAGTGTGGCAGCTTAAGAAACTCCGGGCAATGGGGATAAACGGGCTGACCATCGGAACAGAGAGCGGTGATGATGGCACGCTTGCCCTGGCAGGCAAGGGATATACGGCGGCTGATATCCTGGAGCAGTGCCGTAAGCTGGACGAGGCGGGGATAGAATATTATTTTGTTTATATGACCGGGCTTGCAGGGAAGGGAAAAGGATATTGGAATGCGATTAACAGTGCAAAACTGTTTAGCCAGTTAAATCCGTATTTCATTTCTGTGGATTCACTCACCCTGTTTCCGGATACGGAACTGTACCGCATGGAGCGGGAAGGGAAGTTTGTTCCCGCCGGGGAGAAGGAACGTCTGGAAGAGCTGCAGGTATTTATTAATAATTTGCAGATTAGGACACACTTGTTTGCCAATTCAAGTTCAAACTTTTACCCTGTTACTGCCTACCTGCCGAAGGAGAGGGGTTTTATAGTTAGTGAGCTGCAGCATATTATGAGTACGGTAAGCGAGGAAGAAATGACGGAGTACCGTAGAAGCCTGAAATCTTTAGGGTAACAGAATGGACAATATATAAATGCACAAATGTATAAATGTACAGATATATGAATGCACAAATGTATGAATGCATAAAAGGACAACCGCCGCAATGGGATCACGCCATATGCGGCGGTTCCCGTTTTCGCTTATCGGCGATATGCTGCCTTTTGGGGCATCCGTCTCTTATGCCGGAAGGACAGCCATATGTTATATTCGAGCCATACTGCATCGGTCTTCCTTACAAAAAACGTCAACGACTATTAATTGTTAATAATAATTGACCGATAAATAAATTGAAGAGATAAAAGACATATGAAGAGGTATATGAAGAGATATATGGAAAGGAAGGAAGCGGTATGGCAAAGGAAGAGATTACGCCAAGCGAATGGCAGATTATGGAAGTGCTGTGGGAATGTGGGGAACCCCTGACATCTTCCGAGGTTTACAAAAGAATGCAGGGAAATGTGGATATGTCGATGCGGATGGTGCGGGTGTTGATGAACCGCCTGAATCAGAAGAATGTCCTTGGCTATATAGTGGATGAGCGTGATTCGAGGGTTTATCACTATTATGTGCAGAAATCAAGGGAGGAATGCGTGAAGGAAAAAAGCAGGAAGTTTGTGGATAGCTATTTTTCCGGCAATGGAACAAATGCGGTGGCGGCGATGTTACAGAGCTTTGCTTTGACAGACGAGCAGATAAAGGAGCTGGAGGAAATTCTGGAGAAAAGCAGAAGCCGGGGCACGGAATCTACGGATATAGAGGGTGGGTTCCATGTCTGACTGGTCACAGTTTATCAGCCTTATGGATTTCTGTGCAATATATTACACTACCCAGCTTGTGCGGTGTGCGGCTTTTTCCTTTTTGCTGGCCGGGTTTGTGATGCTGCTCCGGAAGGTGTTTTTTTCAGAACGGATTTTTCAGAGGGGACTGCTATGGTCATCATTCCTGATTATTCCTTTTCTCGGAAGGCTGAAGTTGTTTTATGAAAGTAAGCTTGTCTTTCATGTAACGTGGTGGCTGACGAAGGCAACTATGTCATGGATTTGGATTGGTCGTATTTATATGGCGGGTATTTTTGTAGCTGCTGTCTGTATATTCGGGAAACGGCTGCGCCTACGGAAGACGGTTGCCGGGATGGGAGAGGTTTTTCTGGATAATATTCCGGTCAATGTTACGGATATGAATGTCACGCCGTTTATAGTGGGGTTGCTGAAACCGAAGATTGTCATTCCCAAAGTGCTGCTGGAGAGCTATGGAAGGGAGGAATTAGCGGTTGTGGTACAGCATGAGCAGACCCACATCCGGCTGGGGCATTTGTGGTTCGGGTTTGCATGGGATATCTTGCGGTGCCTTTTGTGGGTAAACCCGTTTTTGACAATTTTCCAGAAACAGTTTCGGGCGGATATGGAGGATATTTGTGACCGGGTATGCATACAAAGCAGTGGGAGGACGGCACATGCATATGGTCTGGTACTGCTGAAAACCGTGAAACTGCTGCGCTCCAAATCGGAGGATATGCCGCCTGCTCTTACATATGTGGGGGAAAGGGAATTTGCAGACTTGAAAAGGAGGATAGGGGAAATTGCCGGTTTCCGGCCATACAAAAAAAGGATGTGTGTGGGCATGGCAGCCGTAGCCTTTCTGGTAATTGCAGCGATGCTGTTTGTGGTACATACCCATTCCTATGCCAGATACGAAGAAGATGAAAACATATTGATATATGAATATGCTGATGGAAAAGGAACTATCATTTCAAATAATGATGTCAGTCTTCATCAAATGATTTCTTATGATGACAGCTATGTTTATGTAAAACGGGAGGCATTTGAAGATTTTTGCGCGAAAAATAATACGGGCGGAGATGTTTTTATCGTTTTTGGAGGTCTGAATAAACTTCCAGGTTTTTCAAGCGGGGGAGAGTCCTGTTTATATAAAGCAGGTTCAGATGCAGATGCTGAAGTAGTCAGGATTCCTTATGAAAAACAGATGAATGGGTGGATGGAGGCATTGTTTAAAATATTATAAGTGAAAAAAATATGAATGAAAAAGTAATGAATGAAGAAGTGATAAATGAAAAAAGACAAGTGAAAAATTATAAGTGAAAAGGATTTCAAAAAAGAATATCAAGGAGGACATATTTATGGCGATTACAGGAGTAGGCAGTTATAACAGTATTTATGAAAATACATACGCTTTATCAAAAAAGGAAGCGGTAAAGAAAGAGGAAACAAAAGAAACAGCGGTTATGAAAAAAGCGCTGAAGCGGTAAAGAAAAGCAGTAATGAGGAATATCTCAAAAGTTTGCAGAAGCAAGTTCCGTATATGAGGTTGCAAATCGGATATGGGATTAACACAAATAATGATGGTAAAGTGAACGTTTTGGACGTGAACCCCAAGCTCTTGGAGAAGATGCAAAACGACCCGAAAGCAGCGAAGGAATATACACAGCGGTTAAAAGATATTGAAGCAGCCACGAAATGGGTGGATAATTATAAGAAATCAATGGGCTCTACTGTAATTGTCAGACATGGTTATGTGGACGAAAATGGTAATTTTTCTAATTTTTCCATTTCAATAAGAAAAGATGAACTGAACGAAAGGCTTCGTAAAGAAGCGCAGAAAAATGCCGAAGAACAAATTGAGAAATTAAGGGAAAAAGCCCGTGAAAAAGCGGAAAAACTGTTAGCAGATAAATTAGAAAAGGCAGAGGACGGAAGAGTATTGCTTGATAATGACGATATGCAGATAGTCATTGAGGCAGTAAGGGAACAGGAAGAAATACAGGCGGCTAAAAAGCAGAGTAATAATGCAAATATGGCAGGCGCAAATCTGGATTTGAAGATATAGGATGAGATTATGGTATGGATACCAACGGCGGGGTGAAGCATAAGCAGAGCAATTTATATTGTGATGAAAGCGGTATATTCTGGATGCTAAAGGAGTAGGCGAACAGAGGCACAATGGAAAGAAACGGTTGGAAAAGATTGTGCCAGTATCAGATGAAGTAGGAGTAGAATTGGCAGAGGCATCAAAACCAGATGCCCCTGCTAAATTTATAAAACCCGGAAATCTGCCTGGAATATGGGGAGCAGATGTTCTTTTTGCCCGGAATAAGAGCCTTGTACCATTTCGCGGCTTCCCCCGCCTTTAGCTTGGAGTTCTGTTTTCAGACGGTTGTTAAGGGGGCGGACGTCTTGGGATTTGGAGGCTATGATATAGCGGTAGCCGTCAGCATCGCTGCCGGAGAATACGGCACAAATGCCGGAACATTTTTCGGTTAGGAGATTGACATAATTTTTATGGGCAGCGGGCTCTAAATGGTTCTCGATTAGGCAGAGGTTTTCTATATCCGCCGGGATGGCAGAAGCCTTTAGCTCAATTAAGCTGTTTTGAAGAGCGATAATCCTGCCTTTTAAGGAAAAATTATCCTCTTTCAGTTTGGCAGCGGCATCGGCAACCGCTTCTTGTTTTGCCGAAAGCAAAGCGGATAATGCAAATATTTGCCGTTGTTTCATCCGGTAGTCGTCCAATGCCCGGCTGCCGCATTGGATACTGATACGGATACCGCCTTTGTATTTTATGGCATCGGTAATTTTTATCATGCCGATTTCCCCTGTATTTTTTACATGAGGAGCGCAGCAGGCGCAGATATCATAGCCGGGGATAGTGACAATGCGTACCGGACCGGTTAATTCTATTTTGCTCCGGTATTCCATAGCGTCTAACTGGTCTTTGGGTGGATAGGAGGCAAGGATGGCGAGGTTTTTGTAAACGGCTTCGTTGGCAAGGGACTCTATTGTATCCAATTGCTCCGGTGTAAGGAAACCGTTGAAATCCAAAGTGACATTTTTGACCCCAAGATGAAACCCTACATTGTCATATCCAAAATGGGAATGTATCAGCCCGGACATAATATGCTCTCCGGAATGTTGTTGCATATTGGAATAGCGGGGCTGCCAATCTATCTTGCCGGAAATCTTTTGCCCGGGAACAAAAGGCACATTCATAATATGATGGATAACCCCGTCTTTGATTTGTACATCAAGAACAGGATGGGAACCGATGGTTCCGGTATCTGCATTTTGCCCGCCTTCTTCCGGGAAGAAGATAGTCTGGTCAAAAATAACGTCGTAGAGAGGGGTTCCTTGCTCTGCTTTTTTTTCAGGGGCCGTGTAAGGCTCACAGGAAAGCACGGAGGCATCAAACGAAGTTTGGTAAGGATTGTCGTCATATAACTTTTTTGTTTGCTGCATAATATGGGTGTTCCTTTCTATATTTTGCTGTGTATAGGATTTTGGTATCAAAAAGCTTGTCAGTGGATGCCGCCGGACAGGCCTTCTGACATCCTAATCCTGTTAGATAATGAAATTATATGGAAATATTTTCAGGCAGTCAAGGTGCATACCATTTTTCGGAATGGAATTGCGCAGGCAATAGGTCGGGCGGGGATGCCTGCATGTACATTTGCCAACTGGCGCAGACCCCATAGGAACATTGACAATGCAACCGGTTATGGTATACTTTTGGAATAAAAGGGCGTCGTTGAAAAAAGGTGTGGGGCAGGAGCAATGTCATTTAGTTAACGGTACCGGACGCCGTGAGGAACATAAAATGCTCCG
>CAJUSR010000040.1 GCA_910588855.1 uncultured Kineothrix sp.
ATGCATCTGTTCAAGCAATGTAAAATCAACCGTGCTTTTCAGATATCCGATGGCAGGATTGTTTTCCTTTTTCTGTTTATACAGAATTTTTGCATTCTGGACAATCTTGTTTTTGTTTTTACGGATAAAAAGCATTTCCTTATGTATGAGAGCCTTATAAAATAAATCTTGTTCATGCTCCACATCATATAGGGTTAATTCCGATGCAGGAACAGGAATCATATTGCTCAGTTTCAAAGTTCCCTTTAATTCCAGTTCCCCGGATGAGGATTGGGATGTAATGCGGATAATAGGGATAATGCTCCCGCGGATTTTCTGCACTCCGTTTTCCAATCGGTAATCAGAATTTTTAGGGGAGGAAAGGGGAATGTATTAGTTATACCCGTTAATGCTGTACACAATGCCCAGATACTTCCGGGTATGTTTTCTGTCATTTTCTTTTGAAGAGAAAACATTTTTTTCAACGGTGCTGATATACGAGATGTATTCCTCAGATACTTCATATAATTTTAATTCGCTCATTGGTATCTCCTACAGAGAAAAGGGCAATCATGGCAATCACCCTTCGATTTTAAAGTTTCCCACTGTCTGGCAGGGAATCTCCTGATTGATAAAGTTTTCCACTATCTGGCAGGAACTCTCCTTACGATGGTTTCCCATCTCTGATATTATTATACTTTTGCCAAATTGTATCAATCGCCATATTATCAGCGGCATCAAAAACCCACAAAAAGAGAGGCTCACCAGTCACCCCGGTGAACCCCTCCAAGCCCGAAATCCCTCGATTTCAAGCCATTTTCTTATACTTATCCAAATCATTCCAAAATCCTATGGCATTATTTTTGAATAGCCGCCTGTGCCGCTGTTAGATTCTGATGACTTTTACCCCTCTTTACCCCATTTACCCCACCCAATTCGACATTCGACAAACGGGATTCGACAAATTGCTCCTTTACCGGCAAAATCCATGCTTTCCAGTGCAGAGCAGCCGCATTAGAGTAGCCTTAAAAGCTGTACCAACTCATGCGACTCCTCCGCATCTGATGCGGTCTGCCTTGTATCAAACTGTGAAAAACGATTGTCACGGTAAAATGATAACAGCTTTTCCTCATTTTCAGCTTCCAAAAATGTCACTATGCCACCAAGCATATATTGCGCATCCTCTATCACAGTCCATGCTAATTCGACAAGCTCTTTTCCCGTAATCTTTTCATTTGCACCATTCGTATAATTTTTTCCAAGCTGGGCAATCAGATAGGCTGACATGGTGTATGTATCTGATTTCTCGTCCAGTTCACTGATACGTAGCAGTTTCCTTTTCGTGGTCTTGCTTACCGTTTCACCCCTGACTGACAACGGCTTTAATGCAAGGGTAAAATATCCAAGCAGTTCCTTGCTTTCCACGGAAAACACAAGGTATGTAACTGACTGACTCTTTTTGGTAAATTCCACCGCGTTCTTCTTTAAAAAATTCGCCACATCCTGATTCTTCGGACAAGAAAAACCGGAAAGCACTCTGGCAAGCATTGGCTCTCCGGCTTTATCATCATTTCCTAATGCCAGATAATCACGAATGTTGATATAAAAAAACTTATCATTGATCTGCATTCGCTTTCTCCCATTCTTTCATGAATTTTCTCAGTTCTTCTTCCCCTTTAATCTGCCTTGCAGCCACAGGAGTACGCACAGGACGGTTCTTGGCAGATTCTTCAATCGCATTGATGAACATCTCCACCTGTTCCTTGCCGGAAATGACAAAATTCTTTGTGATACTTGAAGTTGCCATAATAAACACCTCCTTTGTTAGTATGGTTCTTCCGTTTCAATTCATACTTTTCTATCTCTATTTTATTATTTTATATCGGTTAACGCAACAAATCTTTTATGAATTTTTTATAACTTATTTTCCCACTTGCCAACCCGCCAAAACAGTCTGCAAATAAAAAGTCAAGCCCCAAAATGATAAACTTTAAAAATTTCGAATGGGATAATAATACGTATCCCAAAAAGACCACCGTAGAACGCTGGTCTGGTAAGAGGGATAGACCATTATTTTAGGCGTTGTCAGCTTCTGTGTCCGTAGAAAGGTATTCCTTTACGCGGCCATAATAAATGCGGAGGAACTTATTTGCGCCGGCGGTCATGTAAACGTAATAAGGCTTACCATGTGCCCGTTTTTTATCCATGAAGGCATAAACTGGGTCGTCAGCAGGGGAACGTTTGAGAAGCCCGGCCATGATCTGGAAGAGTGTCTTGTGCAGGGTCGGAGACCCTTTCTTTGAAGTGCGTACGCTTTTCTGCTTATGTTTCCCGGACTGTCTGGAACCGGGGTCAACACCGGCGAAAGCAGTCAGCGCCTCGCGGTGCGTAAAACGTGTAACGTCACCGATCTCAGCCATAAGCTGTGGGCCGAGAGTGGGGCCGACGCCGTGTATTGCCATGACAACAGGGTATTCCGGGAGGGCAGAAGCGGTCTCATCCATCTTCTGGCGGAGGGATTCTACGGTTGCGGATGCGGCATTGAGCATTGCCACAGTCTGCCGTATCAACATTTTTGTAGTGTTATCCTTCGGGAATACAGCGATCAGGTCAGAAGATCTGCTGTATATTGTCTCCGCCTTGCTGGCGCTGAAGTTATAACCTTTCCGCCTGCACCAGTCCTGATAATGTTGAGCAAAGGCTTCAGGCGACCGTCCCCGGACACAGTCCACATGCCAGTAGGTGTAGACAAAATCCACCCATTTCTGGCTGCCGTCACTGCGGGCAGGGCTGTCAAAGAAGCCATTGGCGCCGGGATAGGTCTGGTCAAGGAGTGCGATGAGGTTGTTTTTCATTGCGGTCTTATGGTCCATGTAGAAGCCGAACTGCCGGTTCATGGTTTTAAGCTGGCTGCGAATTTCATCCATATGGTTATATTGCTTTAAATTTGTCCAGCGGTCAAGAGTATACCGGGCGATTTTCTTTGCATCGGCCTTATCGGTTTTAGGCGTGCGCAGGGAATCATCGCCAAACTCCTTAATAAGGATGGGATTGACCGCACTGACAAAAATACCGGCATCAGAGAGCCATGAGGCAACCGGCTCGTAATATCTTCCGGTATGTTCCATGCAGACCTTTGTTTCGCCGCCAAGGCTTTTGATCTGCTCGATCAGCCCGTTAATACAGGATTGCGTGTGTGGGAAATCACAGGGAGGCAGAAGCACCTCGTTTCCCGGTCTGAGGATAGTGACAGTGCTTTTACCTTTTGAGACATCAATACCAACTGCGTTCATGAAAATACTCCTTTGGAATGTATTGGCAAGGGTCGTTACCAGTTTTCTCATTGCCTGTTCAATCTACTGGGAATTTCACACGGACGCCAGAGGGTTCAACCTGCGTAAAACGAACGCAGCGAATGAGGGCTGGTTGGCTGACTGATTCACGGACGCTGGGTCCTCAGAGTTAATGGCCAGACCGATTGCTTACTCATTCTAACAGCTTAAGCAACAAGATGGATAACATCCTAGCTGGTTGTTAGGAATATCAACCATAAATACATTGTAGTAGGAGGTTTTCTTTATGCTCAAGAAAACAAAAGTGAGGCAGATTATAGAGCTGCTTCAAAAAAATCTAAGTGACCGGGGGATTTCCGGTGTTCTTGGCGTCAGCGGCGATTCCGCGCATCTACAGGCTGAAATTTCAGAGGGACATTTATAAGGATTTGCGGATTCTGGAGAAGAGTATCGGTGAGGGTGATGAGGAAAACTCCAACCTCGATCTGTTCTCATTGGAGATGTTCGAGATTATCGCTTACACGATGGCAAAACACGCCAACCCACAGATTCCAAACGAGGTGGATGAGTGCTGGATGGTTTCAACACATTTTCCATCTACCAAGTATTGCCACAATTGATAGAACTGTGGGGATTGAATGTAAAGACGGATGTGGAAGCTAAAAAAACTTCGCCCAACTGAGCGGGAAATGACAACGCCCTTATTTCTGCTCCGGTGCATCCAGTTAGGGCTTTCGATAGCAGACTTTGACCTGCTTTCCATCGGCCTTATCAATGATATGTATGCCGAGAGCAGGAACGACTCCTGCTCCTATGCAACACTTGCTACACAGGAGGATTTCGACTTATTTTAATTGAAAAAACAGCCTTTTTCTGCTATGATTAGCGGTAGAAAAAGGCTGTAAAAATCAATATTTACAGATGACAGGCTTTTGCGAATATAGTTTGAAAAAGGTGAAAAATGAAAAAAAGGAATAAAACATATCAGATTAATGGTGAAGATGGATCAACATCTGTTTTTATACTTAAGAATACAAAAAATCGCACTCTTAAACAACAATTTCATAAAATCAAATACAATTGCAAGAAAAGACGTATTGAAAAAATGATTACAGGAGAGAGTTATCGTTCTATGGAGGATGTGCTTGCATTTGCGGTAAATGAATGTGGCTTAGCAGAACTTGACAGGGATTCGGTTGAGGTGATGGAAGAATATAAACAGTTACGGGCATCTTTCATTTTGCAATATAAGCCGGAATTACTTGGAGAATATGCTAAGCGCCCTCCGTTTGAAAGTGAAGAGCCGGAAGCAGTAATGGAATACTTAGAAAAATGCAAAGAGCAATTACGTCAAGCTATGGCTGTTCCGAAAGAGCTGTTTGATATTGATATGCATAAGTATATTAAAGAATATTCGGATATAAATGAAAGGTTGGATGTTGTAATTGAAACGAAGTATGGATATATCGGTGGAGGAGCTAGCGGGGATAAGGCGGTAAAAGACCTGGATGAGATGATGAAACGCCTGTATAAATATTATGGAGTAACGCAGGAAGATATTGATAACCAAACTGAAAGATATAAAAATCTTATCAGGATATTATGCAAATAAATTTCAGCTTGCAGGGATTGCTGCATCAGTAGATAAAACAGAATAAATTTTTTACATAGGCACTTGCCATCACAGCAGGTGTCTATTTTTTGCATTTTTTAACGGAGTCTTGACCGGCTCCTTTTTTTCGTGGGGAAGGAAGGTGAGGGGGAGTGGCATCAAGGATACAGTGAATATTATCCTCCTTGGGAGCCACCCGGGATTGATATTTTCCACCTTCAGAGCCACCACAGCATATTGTGCCACCATGTAACCATGTATATTTGATTTTATTATGGATCTCCTTATAGTTATTTCCGGAGGACTGCAAATGCAGTACCACCAAATAATCTATAAGGAGGCCTTTTTATGCCTAAGAAGACAATAGCCAGAAGCATTCTGGAACTTCTGGGAAAAAATCTAAACGCAAGGGGGGTGTCAAAAGTTTTAGGTGTACCCAGAGACACCGTTGCCGGGGTCCAGGCATTGTCTTTACAGCCAGGCAGACCGTGGGATGATATTCCCGGATGGGATGGCGGCAGGCCCGGTCCTGCAATGGGCTATGCGGAGCCCGCATACCTGTTTGCTGCAACTATGCCCTACAGCCAGGTAAGCTATGTGGGGGTCGCAGCCGGTATGGATGGAAGGGCATGGCTTTCCTGCCATGTGGACATGTCCCGTTTTTTTGGCGGGACACCGGTAAAAGTCGTCTGCGATAACTTAAAAACCGGGGTGGCCCCACATCCTAAAAGGGGTGGGGCCATACTAAATGGGGCATATCTTTCCCCTGGCGGGTATTACCCTGTCGCTGCCATGCCAGCAGGCGTCGAAAAGCCGAAGCAGGAAGCAAGTGTGGAAGGGGGTGCGGGCAAGATTGCCACGGCTGTCACCGCAAAACCCAGAAATGATACCTTCCCATCATTAGCCGCATGAAATGCCGGAATCCGAAAAGCGGCAAAAGAATCCAATGGCAAGCCTTCCCAGAAGTGCCCCGGAAGCCGCCGGGGCACCTTTGAAACGGAAGGGAAACCATACCTGGGGGCCCTGCCGCCTATCCCCTATGAAGCCTGTGGATGGCCTTATGGGCATAAAGCCGGCAGCACCCCCATATATGGCGGGACAAAGGCCAGTATCCCGTTCCATTCAGGTATATCGGATGCAAGGTGGAAGCCAAATTTAACGGCCATCTTGTATTTATCTATTATAACAGAGCAGGGACAGCAAGGCACCCGGTACCCCCCCCAAGTATATGGCAAACGGTATGCGGACAGGACAAGCCCATCTTCCTTTGCCGCCCAAAAAAAGCCTGCCAGTGGAAGGTCCCCGTGACAAAGCAAGGGGAATTTCAGCAGGAGGCGTTGGACGAAAAGATTGTCAAGCAGGAATTGGAGAGGGACAGGCTGGCAAGGGCATGGGGCAGTAAGCAGCAGATGGCGAGGGTTTCCAGTGCTTATGAAGCGAATGTAATGACGGAAACATTGGCAGTCGGTGAGGTAAAGTAAAATGAATAACGTATCATTATCAAACAAAATACCCCATTGGAATACGAAGGATTTTGCCGTGAGCCAGAATTTCCATAAGATTATCCGGGAGAATGAAAAGGTTTCCAATAATTATTGCTGGAAAAGCAATAAGTCTGAAGGTGTGGATTGTTTTGGGAGGGCACTTGACCTGACTTCGCTTATCAACAAGCCGGACGGATACCTGCAGGGGAGGCTGTCAGATGTGGACGATGTTGACTATTATCAGTTCAACATAGCGGAGTATAGGATTTTAGGGACAGTTTCCGACAAGCATAACCTTGGCGTAACAGTGCCCCTTGATTACATCCCGGAGGGCTGTGATTATGACCTTGTCCTGTATGATGGAGACGGGAATCAGGTTGGGATTGGGCAGGACAATGGCAACGGGCGGCAAAGTGGCACTGTCAGATATCACAGTGGAAAATGGCAGGATAAAAGGGCTGGATATGCCCCTTGACAAATTGTTTAATGATCCGGGGCAGAATCAGACATAAATTGATTACAGGGCAGACATACTTGCAATCAAGAATTATGAAAAGATGCATGGAAACAGTCTGCTGAGAGGATTCAGTGCAAGATATACTATTGACGTGAAGATGATACAGGTAGATTGAATATAAAGGCAGGCGGAGATTCATTGCTTGGCTGAATGCAGGCATGATGCCCGGATTTACCATAAGGGGGCATGGGCGGCTCCGAATGACAGAGGGGCTGCCAGTATGTTTTTCAAAGTGGGCAGGAAGCTGATCTTCTTCGTAAGGAATCCAGTGGCAGAAAAAGTGCAGGTCACGGAAGGCACCGGCTTGTCGAATGTGAAGGCTGTGGCAGATAAATACGGAGGCGATTTTGCCGTTTCCTGCGATGGAGAAAAGTTCAATGTGGTGGTGATGTTATAAACTTTATGGTCATTTCGTGCAATTTATAGTCATCTGGTGCAATCGTGGTTTGAAATGCGTGTGTATCTGCCGATGGATTTTATGAGGCGGGATATTTCAGGAAAATTTTATCTTTTATCAAGGAGGATGATATTTATGGCAATGCACATTAGTGGATTTGGTACAAGTAACAATTATTCTTACAAAGGCATCGGCACAAACAGTAAACAGTACAGAGCGGCAGCGGATGAATACTTAGCAGATGTTATCGCGGAAGAGGACATGATGACACCTGAGCAGAAAATGCTGTATGAACTGCTTGGAGGACGGGAAGCGCATATGAGAAATGTGATGGGCAACTTTAATTCTAACGGGGATTTTGTGGGGTCGGGTGGAGTTGTAGTTCCCGGAATGTATCATGGAAGGGATGGCGCTGTAGACCGTTCGGCATGGCAGCAGTTGATAGATGTTTCTGATGATGCACGTCAGAAGATGTTCGACAATGTGAAAAGGGAGTTCATTCAGGAGAATGGTATTTCCAATGGCGATACCACAAGAAGGTCTAAAATATTCAGGGAATACCAGTTAAGCGTAAAGAAAGAAGACCGTGCAAAAGGAACATGGACTTTGCAGCAGTATGAGGGGAAATACCGTTCTGCGATGTATGCGGCGGTCAAGGCGGCAAATCCGAAGTGGGAGCCGGAACAGCCGTTTAATCCCGGAATACTGGACAGTGTTACAAGGGAATCCGTGGAAAGCACACTTATGAAAAGCGGCAATACGCTTGTGAAGAAAACGTCTTTGGGCAGCACGCTGGACATGAAGATATAATCTTTACATCTTATTCCGCGGAGGTGCAAAAACCATGCGCCCCTGCCGGGGATTATTTGGAAGGGGTGAAGTCCGGTATGGGATTTGATTGGGGAAGTTAGGTGCAATGTATTTATAGGGTAATTAACCGCTCGGACTTATACCGAGAGAGCAGGGGTGGTTCTGACCGACAGAGGAGCTGCAATATTAAAAATAATGGAGCAATCTGGTGATAAGTCAAGCTGATTTTTAAAAAGATATTGATATGTTTTTCAAAGAAAAGGGTAACTTTAATAGATATAGATTTATAGAAAGGATAAGTGCATAACTATTTGCTCCTATTGGTTATACGCTTATTATACGAGGACGGGTAGCATGAGGGAATTGTCGGCGAGGAACTCTGGTAGAAAGTTCATGCGAAGCGGAAAGCAACAGGAATTAAGCAACCGTCAAAGGTTGGCAAAGATAGGGCACATCTTTTAACAGGTGTTTTGAAATGTTCCATTTGTGGCAGTTCGATGTACATGAATAAACATGCATGGGCAAATAAAGACGGCATATATAAGGAAGTTTACTATTATATATGTGATTCAGGTGTCAAAAGGTTTTCCCGGCAGTGCCGCTTGGCAGATAGCACAAAAAAATTGTACGCGTTCCATTGTACGGAACATTCCGATGAGCCTCTTAAGGCGAAAATCGTGTTCAGCATTGGCTTCCACGATTTTAGAGTCTCCTCTCCATCGTACAAAAGCCACTTGCACAATATTCTTTTGTGCCATCTGCCAAGCGGCACTGCTGGGAAGACCTTTTGACATCCGAATTATATATGTAGAAGAAACAAGCAGGTAAGGAAAGTTTTGTGGGAAAGATGTAATACCGTTGAATTATGTACGCCATGATATACCTCAACACCCTGCAAATATGTCAAAATAAAATATAAAAAATTCCGCGTATAATTTATTTCCTCATTGCCATAATAAGATATGAATATGCAAAAGCGGAAGGAGCAGTCGGGAAGATGGCAGGGGAAGTAGTTTATTTGAAGGCGGAGCGGAATGTAGAGGTTATGGAAGACGATGTACTCTTAAAGGATATGGCGAAAATTTATTGTGCCGATAATCATATTGCGGCAAAGATAAAAGCCATCAGGGTACATCGTTTTTCTGCGGAAGAACAAAAACGCCAGGTGTTTAGCATTTTGAAGCTGATTGAAATGATTCAGCAGACATGCCCTAATGTGACAGTAGAAAATCTGGGGGAAACCGATGTGCTTGTGGAGCGGGTGGATGTGGACAGACACAAAGGTATGCTACAGTTGTTGAAAATTATTTTTGTGGCCTGCATCAGTTTTTTTGGAACGGCCTTTACGATTATGGCTTTCCATAATGATGTGGGGATTACCAAAGTATTCGGCAAGGTATATGAATTAGTGATGGGACAGCCTTCTCCGGGATATTCCATATTGGAAGTCACCTATTCTATTGGTCTGGCAGTGGGGATTATTGTATTCTTTAATCATATCGGCGGCAGGCGGATTACGAAAGACCCTACTCCTATTGAGGTAGAAATGCGTGTCTACGAAAAAGATGTGAATGATGCGCTGATTGAGACTGCGGATAGGGAGGGGAAGACAATTGACGTTTCTTAAGCAAATATTTTTAGGGATTGTTGGAACAAGTTTTGGCATCTTTGCAGCAGGGGGCGTTTTCACCGTGCTGATATCCGTAGGACTGATTCCACGTTTTGCAGGAAAAATGCACGTCAGCAAAAAAGTATTCCTGTTTGAAGAAGCGGTGGTACTAGGTACGCTGGCGGGGGATTTCCTTAGCGTGTTTGAAAGGTTTGGATGCATCGGGGATTGGGTGGTAAAAAGCCAAATCTTCGGAAACGGAAAGACGGAAATCATCTGGCATGTGGCTGGAACAGGGATAATTATAGTTTTCGGTTTTTTTGCCGGAATTTTTGTAGGATGTCTGGCTCTTGCCATTGCGGAAATGCTGGATACTATCCCTATTTTTTCCAGAAGGATAGGCTTCCGCCACGGGCTCGGCATCGCTGTGCTGGCGATGGCGCTAGGGAAGGCGGCGGGAAGTATCCTTTATTTTGCGAAAGCGGTTTACCTGCATGGGGGAATATAAGTGCAGACTATGAAGATAGAAGAAGGAATAATGAAGGAAAAGAAGGAATAATGAAAAAGAAGGAATAATGAAAAAGAAGGAATAATGAAAAAGAGGGAATAAAGAAAAAGAAGGAGTAAAGAAAAACAGGGAATAAAGCATAAGAGGAAAAACGAATAAGAGAGAAAGAAATAAGAAATAAAGGAATGGATATTATGCCTTGTATAAACTTTCCCTTATATTCAAATACTATAAGCAAATACCATAATAAACAAATGCAAAAAAGAAATAAATAAAGCAAATAAAACAAGAAATAAGAGATGCAAAGAGAAACAGACCATATAATATGAAAATATGCCACAGCACTATGAGAAACCAACAGGAGTCGGCCGCTGGGTTAATTTTTTTACCATATAGGAAAGTTCTCCGAATTTCCCATATGGTAAAAAGCAATTATTGCACTGCGGCGGAGGGGGACATGTCGCTGTCGCGACCCGCCGCAGGCGGAGAATCCTGCAAGCAGGATTCTTTTTTACCTTATAGGAAAATCCTTCGCCAGAAGGAAATAAATTGAGGAAGAACCGAAGGTTCTTCATGAAGTGTCGAAGACACTTTTTTACAATGAAAATGTTGCATAATAAAAGCGTTTCCGAATGAAGGTACTTTACAATCAAAGCGTTTCAAAATGAAAGTATTTCATGTGAAAAGATTCAACCGGTAAGTTTGTGTCAGTGCGGCATTTGCGAACTTGCCGGCAGGATTTGCTTTGCATAATAAGC
This sequence comes from uncultured Kineothrix sp., assembly GCA_910588855.1. GTDB lineage: Bacteria > Bacillota > Clostridia > Lachnospirales > Lachnospiraceae > Kineothrix. The sequence goes on from CAJUSR010000040.1 coordinate 10,968, forward strand.
CGCGCAGAAATGAGGAAGAATGGACGAACAAGTAAAACAGGAATATCAGGAATATGTAAAGGAAGTTACCCCTACCCATAATCTTTGGATTCAGATGCTGAAGGCATTTCTGGTAGGAGGGATAATCTGTGTTATCGGGCAGTTTATATTGAATTACTGCACAAATACAATGGGATTGGATAAAGAAACGGCAGGAAGCTGGTGTTCCTTGCTGTTGATATTGGCAAGCATATTATTGACCGGTTTTAATATATATCCTTCCATTGTAAAGTTTGGAGGGGCTGGGGCGTTGGTGCCGATTACTGGTTTTGCCAATTCCGTGGCGGCGCCGGCCATCGAATTTAAAAAGGAAGGGCAGGTATTCGGCATTGGCTGCAAGATATTTACAATTGCAGGTCCGGTGATTTTGTACGGGATATTTACAAGCTGGGCGCTGGGACTTGGTTATTGGATAGCGAGGAGCCTTGGCTGGCTGTGAAAATCAACCTTCAAATGCTAAACAGCACAGAAATACCAGACAGAACAAAATACCAGACAGCACAGAAATGCCAAACAGCACAGAAATACCAAACAACACACAAATGTCAAATGGCACAGGGGATGGCAGCCATATGCCCTGCCGGCAAAAAGCCCTGTTTTCAGGCTAAAGTTTTCTACGGATTTCACTAATGAAATGGTTAAATAATAGCGGTTTTATTCTGGATATCAATCATTTCACAAGTGGAATTTCCGATGGAAAAATAGCCTGAAAGCAGGGCTTTTTCTGCAGGCAGGGTATGCGGTTGTCGTTCTTTTGCGTTATTTGGCATTAGAAAGTCGATTTTTACTAATGGTTTCTATGATTTTTAAAAAGAAATACTGGAATTTTCCATATTGATGTGCTATAATCCTAAAATGACTGCAATTATGTGCTTTTTTAGTCAAAAGAACCCGCAGTGATAGGGAACAGCGGATAATGCCTAATATAAGGAGGAAACGAATAGAAATGAGCTTACAGGTAGAAAAATTAGAGAAAAATATGGCAAAGCTGACAATTGAAGTGCCTGCCGAAGAACTGGAAAAAGCGATTGACAATGCTTACCGGAAAAACAGGAAAAAAATCAGTGTTCCCGGTTTCAGGAAAGGGAAAGTTCCGCGTCAGATGATAGAAAAAATGTACGGAAAGGAAATTTTTTACGAAGATGCAATCAATGAGTTGATTCCAGGGGCTTATGAAAAGGCATTGGAGGAATGTGAAGAGGAAATCGTTTCTTCCCCTAAGATTGACGTAGAGCAGATAGAAGCCGGCAAACCATTTATTTTTACGGCGGAAGTGGCATTGAAGCCGGAAGTAAGGATTGGCAAATACAAAGGTGTAAAAGTTGATAAAATAGATGTGGAAGTTACAGAAGAAGAAGTAGCTGCAGAACTTGAGAAGGAACGTGGGAACAATGCAAGGAATATCGCAGTGGAAGACCGTCCGGTGAAAGACGGCGATATGACGATGCTCGATTTTGAAGGGTTCGTGGATGGCGTTGCTTTTGAAGGAGGCAAAGGGGAAAATTATCCTCTTACTATCGGTTCCGGTGCGTTTATCCCTGGTTTTGAAGAGCAGCTTGTAGGTGCGGAAATCGGTAAAGAAGTGGAAGTGAACGTTACTTTCCCGGAGAATTACCAGGCAGAAGAATTGAAAGGGAAAGCAGCTGTCTTTAAATGTACGGTAAAGGAAATCAAGGAAAAGGAACTTCCTGAATTAGACGATGAATTTGCAAGCGAAGTTTCCGAATTTGATACTCTGGCAGAATACAAAGAAGACATAAAGAAGAATCTGGCGGAGAAAAAGGAGAAAGATGCGAAAAACCAGAAGGAGGATGCGGTAATTGATGCGATTATCAATGACTCCGATATGGAAATACCGGATGCGATGATAGAGGCGCAGCAAAAGCAGATGGTGGATGACTTCGCACAGAGGATACAGATGCAGGGCATCAAAATGGAACAGTATTTCCAACTGACAGGAACCAATTACGATGCATTGCTTGAGCAGGTGAAACCGCAGGCGGAGAAACGGATTAAGTCGAGGCTGGTATTGGAAGCTGTAGTGGCAAAGGAAAATATTGAAGCGTCTGAGGAAGAATACGGGAAAGAAACGGAAAGAATGGCAGAAGTTTATCAGATGGAAGTGGAAAAAGTAAGGGAAATGCTGGGCGAAAAAGAAAAAAAGGAAATTATGCAGGATTTGGCAATACAGAAAGCGGTAGAATTTGTAGTAGAAAATGCGGTGGAGAAATAAATACTAATCAAATAATAAAAATTCTCTTAATTCAGAGTCCGTTTTATTGCAAAAGCGATGCTTATGGACTATGATTAAGGCAATTCCGGCAAAGCAAAGCCGGATAGTTCGGCAAGGAGGAATCAGTATGAGTTTAGTGCCTTATGTCATTGAGCAGACGAGCAGGGGCGAAAGGTCTTATGATATTTATTCAAGGCTTTTAAAAGACAGGATTATTTTTCTGGGGGAAGAAGTAAACGATACTTCTGCCAGCATTATAGTTGCGCAGCTTTTGTTTCTGGAATCGGAAGACCCGGAAAAGGATATCCATTTGTACATTAACAGCCCGGGCGGCGTGATTACGGCCGGGATGGCAATTTATGATACGATGAACTTTGTCAAATGTGATGTGTCTACTGTTTGTATCGGTATGGCTGCCAGCATGGGGGCATTCCTTCTTGCCGGCGGGGCAAAGGGCAAACGTTTTGCGCTTCCCAATGCGGAAGTTATGATTCATCAGCCGGCAGGCGGAGCGCAGGGGCAGGCGACGGAAATCGAGATTACGGCGAAACATATTCTTGCGACAAAGGAAAGGATGGCAAGGATTATGGCACAGAACACAGGGCAGGATTTTGAAGTGATTATGGCGGATACGGAAAGGGATAACTGGAAGACCGCCGAAGAGGCACTGAACTATGGCCTTATCGATAAGATTATCGAGAACCATAGCAGCTTTGGAAAAGAGTGAAATAACAGCATGAAAATGCAGTAAAAGCAAGGAGAAGACATGGCGGGGAAAAATTCTGATGATATCAGATGCTCTTTTTGCAATAAGAGACAGGAACAAGTTAAAAAGTTAATTGCAGGTCCGGCTGGCGTATACATCTGTGACGAATGCGTAGAGATATGTTCGGATATTATTGAGGAAGAGTACGAAGAAGAGCCGGTAGAAGAAGAATTTGATATTAATCTTTTAAAACCGGTAGAAATCAAAGAGTTTTTGGATGATTATGTAATCGGGCAGGAGGAAGCCAAGAAAGTGCTTGCCGTATCCGTTTATAATCATTACAAAAGAGTAATGGCACCAAAGGATGACGATGACATTGAGCTTCAGAAGAGCAATATTATTATGGTTGGACCGACCGGTTCCGGCAAGACATTTCTGGCCCAGACTTTGGCTAAGATTATTAATGTGCCGTTCGCCATTGCAGATGCCACGACCTTGACGGAGGCAGGCTATGTAGGCGAGGATGTAGAAAATATTTTGCTGAAATTGATACAGGCGGCGGACTACGACGTGGAACGTGCCCAGTACGGTATTGTTTATATTGATGAAATCGATAAGATTACGAAAAAGAGCGAGAACGTATCCATTACCCGGGATGTTTCCGGGGAGGGCGTACAGCAGGCATTGTTGAAAATCGTAGAAGGCACGGTTGCGAGCGTACCGCCTCAAGGAGGCAGGAAACATCCTCATCAGGAGCTTATCCAGATTGATACGACCAATATCCTGTTTATCTGTGGGGGAGCTTTTGATGGTTTGGAAAAAATCGTCGAGTCGCGTTTGGATAGAAGCAGTATCGGCTTTAATGCGGAGATTGCATCCAAGCAGACGAGGGAAATCGGGGAACTGTTAAAGAAAGTGACGCCTCAGGATTTGGTCAAATTCGGGTTGATTCCGGAGTTTGTAGGGCGTGTGCCGATTAATGTGACCCTTCAGGGGCTGGATAAAGATGCCCTTGTAAAAATACTGAAAGAGCCCAAGAGTGCATTGATTAAGCAGTACAAAAAGCTTTTCGAGTTCGACGGAGTAAGGTTGGACTTTGAAGAAGATGCAATCGAAGCGATTGCAGACAGGGCTTTGGAGCGTAAGACCGGTGCAAGAGGACTTCGTTCGATTATGGAGGACGTTATGATGGATGTAATGTATCGGATACCTTCCGATGAGTCCATTATTAAATGTGTGGTGACAAAAGGGGCGGTAGATGGTACAAGCGAACCTTTGATTATCCATAGGGAAGCGATGCGCCCGGCCAAATAGCGATAGAAAAACGACGGATGCCACGTTTCGTGGGTCATCCTTATGTGAAAGAAAAGAAACGTCGCCCCAAAAGGCGGCGTTTCCTGTATAATAAGGAGTTTGAATGGAGAGGACAGACATGAAGCAGAATATGCCCACAGTGGCATTGCGGGGAATGACGATACTGCCCCATACAATTATTCATTTTGATTTGAGCCGGAAAAAGTCAATTTCGGCTGTAGAACAAGCTATGGTGGAAAGCCAAAAGATTTTTCTTATTACACAGAAAGAAGCGGAAAAAAGCGATCCTGAGTATGAGGATGTTTATCATATAGGTACCATTGCCCTTGTAAAGCAGATTATCAAGATGCCGAACCATATTGTACGTGTTATGGTAGAAGGGCTTTCCAGAGGGGGATTACACTGTTTCACGGAAAAGGAAGAGTATCTGGAAGGGGAGGTAGAAGAAATCGAAGAGCCTTCCAACTTGACCGGAACCGTACAGGAAGAGGCTATGGTAAGGCAGATGAAAGAACTGTTTGCCGGATATGCGGTATTTTATCCGAAAACAGGGGCTGCCTTGGAGCGCCATATTCAGGATATTTCGGAGCTGGGCTGTTTGCTGGATCAGATAACCATCAATATGCCTATCTACTATGAAAGCAAACAAAACGTGCTTTCAGCAGTGGATTTGGAGGAGCGTTATGATGTCCTTGCGGGAATACTGTCCAATGAAACAGAAGTAGCCAAAATTAAGACGGAGCTTTCCGAGAAGATAAGGGGAAGAGTTGAAAAGAACCAGAAAGAGTATCTTTTGAGGGAACAGCTTCAGTTTATCAGGGAAGAATTGGGGGAGGACAATCCTCTTTCCGATGTACAGCAGTTTGAAGAAGAGCTGGGAAAGCTGAAAGCGGATAAAGAAGTAAAGGAGAAAATCAGCAAGGAGATTGCCCGTTACCGAAGGCTTTCACAGAATAGTTCGGAAAGCGCGGTGGAAAGGGGGTATATTGAGACTTTGCTGGAATTGCCGTGGGATAAACGGACGAAGGATAATATGGATATTAGTAAGGCAGAATCCATATTAGAACGGGATCATTACGGATTGAAACAGGTGAAAGAAAGGGTATTGGAAGCTTTGGCTGTACGCTGTTTGACAAAACAGGGGCAGCCTCCGGTTATCTGTCTGGTAGGCCCTCCGGGAACGGGGAAAACATCGATTGCCAAAAGTGTGGCGGAGGCGATGGACAAAAAATATGTTAGAATCAGTTTGGGCGGTGTCCGGGATGAGGCGGAAATCAGAGGGCATAGAAGAACCTATGTAGGCGCTATGCCGGGGCGGATTATTGCCGGCTTGAGACAGGCGGGGGTAAAAAACCCATTGATGCTGTTAGATGAAATCGACAAGGTCAGCAGCGACTATAAAGGGGATACTTCTTCGGCATTATTGGAAGTGTTGGATGTGGAGCAAAACCATAAATTCCGGGATCATTATGTGGAAGTTCCGGTGGATTTGTCGGAAGTGCTTTTTATTGCCACGGCCAATTCCACAAGCGCTATTCCCAGACCTTTGTTAGATCGTATGGAGCTGATTGAAGTTAGCAGCTATACGGCCAATGAGAAGTTCCATATTGCCAAGGAGCATTTGGCAGCAAAACAGTTTGAGAAAAACGGTTTGACAAACGGGCAGCTGTCCATCAGCGACAGTGCGTTGAAAAAGATGATAGAATGTTATACAAGGGAAGCGGGTGTCCGAGATTTGGAACGGAAGATTGGAAGCATTTGCCGGAAAGCGGCGAAGGAAATCCTACAGAAGAAAAAGGCAGGCATCAAGGTAACCGCCTCAAACCTCGGCAAATATCTTGGAAAAGAAAAATACAGTACCAATATGGTCAACGAAAAGGATGAAATTGGGATTGTAAGGGGATTGGCATGGACGAGCGTAGGCGGCGAAACCTTGCAGGTAGAAGTGAATATGATGCCGGGAAAAGGAGAAATTGACTTGACCGGACAGATGGGGGATGTCATGAAGGAATCGGCAATTGCCGGATTGAGCTATGTCCGTTCGGTCAGCGGGCAATATGAAATTCCCAAAGATGTCTTTAAAGAAAATGATTTTCATATACATATCCCGGAAGGCGCCGTGCCGAAAGATGGACCAAGCGCAGGCATTACAATGGCAACCGCGCTTTTGTCGGTGGTGACGCAAATACCAGTCAGGGCAAATTTGGCAATGACTGGGGAAATCACCTTGCGGGGGCGTGTGCTTCCTATCGGGGGGCTGAAAGAAAAAATCCTGGCGGCAAAAACGGCGGGCATCAAAACGGTGCTTGTACCGAAGAAGAATGAAAAAGATATAGAAGAAATAGCAAATGAAATCAAAGCGGGATTGGATATTCATTTCGTGGAAAATATGGACGCAGTATTGAACTATGCTTTGACGGAAAAGCCGCCGGCAAAGGCAAAGCCGTCAAAAGGGAAGAAGGCGAAGAAGACGACGCAGAAATGAGGAGAATATGGTAATTAAGAATGTCAATTTGGAAACGGTCTGTGGTATTACAAGCAAGATACCCCAAAGCCCTTACATGGAATTTGCTTTTGCAGGTAAGAGCAATGTAGGGAAGTCGTCTTTAATTAACGGTTTGATGAACCGGAAGTCGTTGGCAAGGATAAGCGCCCAGCCGGGGAAGACACAGACCATCAATTATTATAATATCAATAACCAGTGCTATTTTGTGGATTTGCCCGGTTATGGCTATACCACGGCGAGCGTAAAGGTGAAGGAGCAGTGGGGGAAGATGGTAGAGCGTTACCTGCATAAAACCAAAATGCTGAAGGCTATCTTCCTTTTAGTGGATATCCGGCATGAACCTTCCGCCAATGATAAGACGATGTATGATTGGATGGTTCATTATGGTTTTCAACCGATTATTATCGCCACAAAGCTGGATAAGATTAAAAAGAGCCAGGTACAGAAGCATATGAAGATGATAAAGACCGGATTGCAGACAAAAGCAGATACGGTAGTAGTCCCTTATTCTTCTATGACGAAGGAAGGAAGGGAGGAGATTTATGCGCTTCTGGATAAATATTTAGAGGAAGAAGGAACAGGGATTTTATGAGACCATTGCCTAAAACGTATCTGAAGGCAGTGCTAAATCTGGGGATTGCGGTAATATTGCTATTGCTTCTGGTTTTCCTGCTGCCGAGAGTCATTGTATTTTTTATGCCTTTTGTAATCGGATGGGTGATTGCATTGATTGCCAATCCCCTTGTCCATTTTTTTGAAGATAAATTGAAAGTGCGGAGGAAAGCAGGAACCGCTTTTGTCATTATTTCGGTAATTGCGCTGGTCGTGCTGGCAGGATATTTGATAGGGGCTAAGGTAGTGAATGAAGCCGTAGGCCTGGTAAATGAGCTGCCCCAAATGTGGGATGCCTTAGAGGAAGATTTCCGTACCATCGGCAAAAATCTGGATGTTTTGTATAGCCGTTTCCCGGAGGATGTGCGCAATGCCATTGCAGGCATGGGGGAAAAGATGGAAGGGTTTGTAGGCGAAGTCGTAGGCCGTGTGGGAACGCCGACTATTGAGGCGGTGGGGAATTTTGCCAAGAATCTTCCGACAATTCTCATCGGGATTATTATGTGCCTTTTGTCCGCGTATTTCTTTGTTGCGGAAAGGGAATATCTATCGGTGCATGTAAAGGATTATATGCCGGAGGCGGTGGTCTACCGGTGGAATATGATGACACGCAGTTTTAAGCGGGCCGTGGGGGGATATTTTAAGGCACAGTTTAAAATCGAGATTTGGATGTATTTCCTTCTGGTGGCTGGGCTTTGGTTTTTGAAAGTGAATTATGCTTTTTTAATTGCTTTGGGGATTGCTTTTTTGGATTTTCTGCCGGTATTCGGTACGGGAACGGTACTGATGCCCTGGGCTGTGATTAAAATCCTCAGTGCGGATTATAAGATGGCAATAGGGCTATTGATTATATGGTGCGGGGGGCAGTTGGCGCGCCAGCTCATTCAGCCTAAGATTGTGGGGGATTCTATTGGGGTAGCGCCCATACCTACTTTGTTCTTGTTGTTTATCGGCTATAAGGCGGCAGGGGTTTTCGGCATGATTATCGCCGTGCCTATCGGTATTATTTTTGCAAATATGTATGAAGAAGGTGTATTTGATACGACGAAAAACAGTATACGGATATTGCTGGCCGGTGTGAATAATTTCAGGCGGCTGGAAGAAGAGGATATGGCGGTAGTAAAGGAGTATGAAAAATACCAGAGGGAAAAAATCGGCGCATCGAGGGAGGCCGATAAAAGTGGAAAGAAGGATAGGGAATGAAAGTAACAGTATATAGCTGCAGGGAGTTTGATGAAAAGGAATTGTTTATCCAATATGGGAAAGAGTTGGGTTTAGAGCTTGTTTTGTGCCCGGATGCGCCGAGCTTTCAAAATGTGGCGTTGGCAAAGGGAAGCGATTGTATGGATATCCTGACAACTCCCATGACGGAAGAGCTGCTTGGGGCATTCCGGGAAGCAGGCGTCCGTTATTTGGTGACCCGTACCATAGGCTATGACCATATAGATATAAAAGCGGCAAAAAAACTGGGGATTACAGTAGCAAATGCGCCATATGGGCCCCACGGGGTGGCGGATTATGCAGTGATGCTTATCCTGATGTCCATCCGGAAGATGAAGCGGATTATCGAGCGTACCAATATTCAGGATTATACATTGAAAGGGGCGCAGGGCCGTGAACTGAAAGATATGACGATAGGGGTCATCGGTACGGGAAGGATTGGCAGGACAGTGATAAGCAATTTATCCGGTTTCGGTTCCAAACTTCTGGCTTATGATTTAATGGAAAATGAAGAGGTGAAAAAATACGCGGAATATGTTACACTGGAAGAAATATGGAAACAGGCGGATATTATTACGCTGCATGCGCCCCTTACCGGAGAGAGTTTCCATATGATAGGGGAAGATACGATTGCGAAGATGAAGGATGGCGTAGTCATTATCAATACGGCAAGAGGCGCTTTGATTGATTCCGAAGCATTGATTGCCGGGATAGAATCGGGCAAAGTCGGCGCGGCTGGGCTGGATGTAGTGGAAAATGAATTTGATTTGTATTATTATGACAGGAAATCGGATGTACTGCATAACCGGGAATTGGCAGTTTTAAGAGGGTTCCCAAATGTAACGGTAACGCATCATATGGCATTTTATACGGATGAGTGCGTGAAAACAGTAGTGAGGGACTCTTTGGAAGGCTGTAAGATTTTTATGGAAGGGAATACAAACCCCGATGGCAGTGGAGAGGGAAAACAGAGGAAAAATCCTTGGGAGGTCGTATAATTGAGGAACATAAAAGTAATACTTCAATATGAAGGAACAAAATATCAGGGCTGGCAGAGGCAGGATAAGACAGAAAATACCATTCAGGGGAAGTTGGAGACCTTGCTTACAAAAATGTGCGGCGAAAAAGTGGAAGTGATTGGTTCCGGCAGGACAGATGCCGGGGTACATTCGTATGGGCAGGTAGCTAATTTCCATATTGAATCGGAGATGAGCCTGCAGGAAATCATGGATTATATGAACCGTTATCTGCCGGAAGACATTGCCGTAATTGATATTAAGGAAATGTCAGAACGCTTTCACAGTAGGCTGAATGCAAAAGGGAAAACTTATGTTTACCGGGTGATAAACGGTAAAGTTCCACATATATTTGATAGAAGGTATACTTATGTAGTGGAAGAAAAGCTGGATATGGAGGCAATGGAACAGGCGGCAGGTCTGTTATGCGGTACCCATGATTTCCGGGCATTTACATCTAACAAAAGAAGCCGGAAATCTACAGTCCGTACGGTAGATTCTATTACAATAGAAAAAAAAGGGGATGAAATCCGTTTTACATTTAAGGGAAATGGCTTCTTGTATCATATGGTACGTATTATGATGGGAACTTTGCTGGAAGTAGGGATGCACAAACGAGACACGGCGCAGATAATCGAATTGTTTAAAGAAGGAACAAGGGAAGATGCTGGTTATTTGGCGCCTGCCAAGGGATTAGCTTTGGTGGAGGTTTTTTATTCGTGAATAAGTCAAAACGCATAAAAATTGTGTTTTATATCTATATTGCTATAGTCATTAAAGTAATTATATTTAAATACCCGTGGGAAGATTTGAAAGCAATTATGGATACATGGGAAAAAGGTGTTATTCTGGAAGGATTGGATACCGCCAACTTTACGTTGTTTAAAACGATAAAAATGTATATCAATTATTCGTATAAGCTTAACAGTTTTGAAAATTTGGTAGGGAACGTAGTCGTATTCGTTCCCTTTGGCTTTCTGCTTCCATATATACAGGAAAAAAGCAGGAAATTGCCGGTATTGGTTTTGAATGCCTTTCTTTTTGTCCTTGGGATAGAAGTGTTTCAATTATTTAGTGCGTTCGGAGCATTCGATGTAGACGATATTCTATTGAACTGCTTTGGTGCAGTTTTGGGGTGGATTTTGTATCGTTTCTGGGAAAGGCGGAAATAGGTGTGGAAATTTTGGCAGGGATAGGTTATGATGATTTATATATTGTTTTTACGGGGTAGGATATGAAAGAAAAAAGAGACAGGGAATTTGACGAAAGACGGCTATACAGAAGAAGAAGAAGGATACGGAACCAGATTATTGCGTACATAACAGTAGGGATTTTTTTTGTAGCAATTGTAGTGGGCGCTGTGATAGGCGTCCGGAAACTGATGGAGATAATTGCAGAGCGCAGGCAAGCAGCGGAAATGGAACGGCAGTTGGAAGAGATGCAACAGCCGGACAGTGAAAATGCCGTAGTGGAACCGCCGGAGCCGATAGAGGAAGCGGCGGTGGAAGAGGTGGACTGGCTGGAGGAAATCGTGGAGTCTGCAATTGCAGCGATGCCCTTAGAGGATAAGGTGGCCGGGCTGTTTGTGGTGAAACCGGAGAGTATTACAGGAGTGGGCAAGGTGATTACAGCCGGGGATGCAACGCAGGAAGCTTTGGGGAAATATGCAGTAGGCGGGCTGGTTTATTTTGCCCAGAATATCGTGGATAAGGAACAGGTCAAAGAAATGTTGTCCAAAACCGCCAGTATGAGCAGATATCCGATTTTCCTTGCGGTAGATGAGGAAGGCGGCTCGGTTAGGCGTGTGGGAAGCAGCATAGAAGTAGCGCAAGTGGGAGACATGGCGGATATAGGTGCTGGTGGAGATGCGATGGCAGCTTATAATGCAGGGGCTGAAATCGCGTCTTATCTTTATGAGCTTGGTTTTAATTTGGACTTTGCACCGGTGGCGGATATTGTAGCGGATGCTTCATCTTCGGCCATAGGAAAGCGGTCGTTCGGGGGCGACCCTGCAGCAGTAGGAGGCATGGTTTCCGCGGCGGTAGGCGGGCTTCAGGACACAGGGGTTAGTTCTTGCCTGAAACATTTCCCGGGGATAGGGGCAGCCACGGAAGATACCCATGAAGGGATGGCAACGCTGGAAAAGACAGCCGATGATTTAAGGGCGTCGGAATTTGTGCCTTTTAAGGCAGGGATGGATGCCGGAGCGCATCTGGTTATGGTGGGGCATGTGTCAGCACCTAATTTGACAGGGGATAATACGCCTTGCTCTTTATCGGCGGAAGTGATTACGAACCTTCTACGGGGAGAGCTGGGGTATAACGGGATAGTCATTACGGATGCAATGGATATGTCGGCAATTACCGAATATTATGATTCGGGCGAAGCTGCCGTGATGGCATTGAAAGCCGGTGCAGATATGGTTTTGATGCCGGAAGACTTTGAGGCTGCGTATGAAAGTGTTTTGACTGCGGTAAGGGATGGGGTGATTACCGAGGAACAAATCAATGAGTCGTTGCGGAGGATTTACCGTGTGAAATATAGGGACCGTATTGACCAGGACGGGAATGTAGTGGACAATATATCAGGACAGCAAGCGCCTGTGGAAGGGGAAGGACAAGAGGGCGTAGCCGTAGAAGGTCAAGAAGGTACAGCTGGAGAAGGTCAGGAGGGCGAAGCCGGAGAAGGTCAAGAAGGTACAGTTGCAGAAGGATAGGAAGGTGTAGCCGGAGCCGTAGAAGGACAGGAAGGTATAACTGCAGAAGGCAAGAAGGTACAGTTGCAGAAGGATAGGAAGGTGCAGCCGCAAACGTAGAAAGTCAGGATGGTACAGCCACAGAAGGACAGGAAGGCACAGTTACAGAAGGTGGGTAGGAACAGGCGGCAGAGTAGATGGATAGAAAAAGGATTGTCATAAAGGATAAGAAAGAGATTCCGCCAACCAATATTTTCCAGTGGAATTAAAAATAATAGTTGACAATCAGAAAATAATAGTATAGAATAACTAATGTTGATGCGTTAGGTATTCGTTAGGCGCGATTAACAAGATATACAAGTATACAGGAAATCAAAATAAGTAGTTAATAAGCGCGAGTGGCTCAGTTGGTGGAGCGCGACCTTGCCAAGGTCGAGGCCGCGGGTTCGAGTCCCGTCTCGCGCTCTTTTTATTTTATAGAAAAGTCCTTTGCCAGAATGACGTAGATTGAAGTGTCGAAGACACTTTTCTATGCACAGTCCTGTGCAGAGGAAATATGCTGCTATGGGGCGTATGGGCGCGCAGCAAGTAGGGGAAGATGGATTTTCTTTCTTTGATTATAATTTTATTTTTTGAGGAATCCGGCATTTATGTAGGGTTCTTTTTTAGTTGTTTTATTATTTTATTTGCAGCATCTAATTTGCTTATTTTATACCATTCCTGTATTTCTTTTTCAGTTGTATCTATCAGCTTTCCACCATTCTTTTAGAATGAGCAACAGATATATTCATGCTATAATAGGGAGGCATAATTGAAAAGAAGGAAGGATGCGATTTCTAGATGCCCTCTAGTCTTACGAAAGAGGGTGATGCCCATGAGTATAATGGAAGTTTTGACATTATTGCTTGTTGTTTTTGCGGCATTGTCTTATATAGACAATCATAAAGAGAAATAAGCATCCCAACCTGAACCGACCCCCAAAAGTTAGACCAAAAATCTAACGATTGGAGGTTGGTTTATT
>CAJUSR010000041.1 GCA_910588855.1 uncultured Kineothrix sp.
CTTGAGCATTTTATGTTCCTCACGGCTGAATCAAGGCGCTAACTAAATGACATTGAGGAATCCTCTACTGGCTGTAAGGGATATTTACGATAAATATATGACAAGAAATATATTGTGGCATATTTCAGAAGAAAGGAAAGGTAATATATGAGCGAAAATGTTTTTATTGCAGCGAAAATTATGGGGCAGGGGATGGCTGGTGTGTTTGTTGCTACGCTTTTGATTGTGGGGCTGGTTTTTGCCCTTTCCCGCATACTTTCCCATTGAATCGGATATCACAACTGGCAAGGGAAGGCCACACCAGAAGAATTTTACCAAAAATGATTTGGGGCAATCCGTTATAAATTATAAATAAATAGGAATTTACATCAATGGGGCAAAGAAAGAGGCGGCGATAACGGTCAGGATTCCGGATACGACAATGGAAAGGCTGCTCATCGCCCCTTCGATTTCCCCCAGTTCCATCGCCTTGGCCGTTCCAATAGCGTGGGATGATGTGCCTAATGCAAGCCCTTTTGCAATGGGTTCCTGGATATGCAGTATCTTGAATACGCTTTCAGCAATCACATTGCCCAAGATGCCTGTTATAATAATAATAATAACGGTCAATGTTACAATCCCGCCCAGCTTTTCGGATACCCCCATCCCGATTGCCGTCGTGATGGATTTGGGCAAAAGCGTTACATACTGCGCATGGGTAAACCCGAACAATTTTGACATAAGGAAAACTGTCACCAAACTGGAAAATACCCCTGAAAAAATGGCAGCCATCACCGCTATCCAGTTCTTTTTCAATAATTCCAACTGCTGGTAAAGAGGGACCGCCAGACATACCGTGGCAGGGGTCAACAGGTAACTCAAATATTTCCCGCCTTCATAATAATCGCTATAGTCTATCTTAAAGGCGCCCAATACTGCTATTACGAATACAATTGCTATAAGAAGCGGATTGCACAGTGGGCTTTTCAGCTTTTTTTTCAATTTCAGCCCGATTTCATACCCTATCACACTTATTGTTGTTCCAAAAAATAAAGACATTCCAAAAAATTCTGCCATAGATAACTGCCTTATCCTTTCCTGCTTCTACTTCTTATCCCCTACCTTATGCCGCCGTTCCATAAGCTGACTGCATAAAGCCAAAAGCCTACCGGTTCCCCCGATTCCCCTTTTTCCTTATTATCCCCTGCGCACATTTCCCGGTCACTGCCATCACCACCACTGTCGTAACCACCACTATTGCAATAATCGGCAATAAAATGCCTTCCAATTCATGATAGGAATCCATCAATCCGACCGCCGCAGGGATAAACATTAACGGCATAATTTCAATTAAAAAATCCGCGCAGCCTTTCACCTCTTCCACTTTCAAACGGCCGCTTACCAACAAAGCGAGCATAATACCCAACCCATATATACTGGCCGGAACCGGCAGCGGAATCCATTTTTCCATAAATTCAGCCACCAGCGTAATCACCAATACAATTCCAAATTGTTTCATATATTTCATTTTCCACACCCAAATCCTATAACGTAAAAAACAGGCATAAAATCCGCCCTTTTTTCATAACATATATTTGTAGTCCGCTTTTCCCCTGTTTTTATAGTTTACCATGCCATAACAGCAATTGACAAGAGATACACTTTATACTTAATTAAGAAATCCCTCATTCTTTCCTAAGAAAGATAAGGCATCCTTAAGAGTTTTAACACATATCGTTCATATTTAAGTCTTATACTAAATTTATCCAAAGGAGGAAAACAAATGCATAAAGAGGTTACTCCGATATCCCTTTCGGATATCATCCCCGCAGACGATAATTGGAGCAAATACTCCGCGCTGCATGATTCTTTTCTGGAAGAGCTTTCCTATAAGAATCAAAAATCCTTCAACACCGATATTTGGTTGTTGAATTATATATAGATTTTCTTTATACCCCCTTATTTTAAGATACGCTGCCACATAAAATGGCGGCGTATCTTTGTATATGATTCTGCTATACGGTTCGAATGCATAATTTAGACACATGGTTCCGGCACACGATTCCGGTGCATGGTTCGAGCATATAATCCAAGCACATTGTTCAGACATACGGTTCTGGTGTATGATTCGGCTATGTGGCCCATAAAAATAAATTTTCGTATAACCTAACGCTATGTTCCTATTTGACAACATCCCGATTTATATTATAATAAAATTTATAAAACTTGTTAGACATGTCCGCTTGGCTTATTACCACAAAAATAGCCTTACCATATATTCTGACAATACAAAGTACCCCAAACACTCAATTAATCATAAAGGAATAAATTATGGATATTTTAAACGCTGCACTTAATATTAATCAATCGCACGAAAACGATGTGCTTGCCAGACTGACTACCGTTTGGGGAGAGAATCTAAACCCAGAGCATGTTTTGGAAGAATATCCCCGCCCTCAGCTAAAGCGGGATAATTATACAATCCTTAACGGTTATTGGAACTATGCCATTACCCGGACCCCCGATATCCCGGAAGCCTACGATGGGAAAATCCTTGTACCCTTTTCGCCGGAAAGCATCCTTTCCGGTGTGGAAAAACAACTGCAGCCGGAGGAGTATTTATGGTATGAGCGCAGCATTTTTATTTCTGCTGAAGAATATACTTCCCTGCCCCTTGCCTGCGGGCATTCCCCGTCCTCTAAACGGTTAATCCTTCATTTTGGGGCTGTTGACCAGATTGCCCACGTCTATCTGAACGGGAAGACTGTGTGTACGCATTCGGGCGGTTATCTGCCTTTTGAAGCAGATATTACCCCATTCCTCAGGGAGGGGAATAATTCCCTGTCCGTATGCGTACAGGACACCAGCGATACCTCTTACCATACGAGGGGAAAACAAACGCTGAAGCGGGGCGGCATGTTCTACACGGCGCAAAGCGGAATATGGCAGACGGTATGGATGGAATGGGTTCCCAAAACCTATATCCGCAAACTTTATTTGACCCCTGATTACGATAAGGGAGAAGTTCATATCCGTATACTTACCGCAGGGGCTGCCCCTGCCCAAATACAGATTTTTTCCGGCTCCTGCTGCATTTTTAATACTTCTTATGAACAGCCCGGCAAAAAGGATTTTTACAGCCTTTCCCTTTGTGCCCCTTTAAGCGAAATACACCCTTGGCATCCCGACGACCCGTATTTATATACTTTAAACATACAGTTCGGCAGCGATTCCGTAGAAAGCTATTTTGCCATGCGTACTTTTACCGTGGAACCGGACGAAACAGGGATTATGCGTTTCTGCCTGAACCATAAGCCCCTCTTCCTTCATGGTGTATTAGACCAAGGCTATTGGCCGGACGGCCTTTATACCGCCCCTTCCGACCAGGCATTGGTTTCCGATATCCGTTCCATGCAAAAACTCGGTTTCAATATGATACGCAAGCATATTAAAATTGAATCCTGCCGCTGGTATTACCACTGCGATCGGCTGGGGATGATTGTATGGCAGGACATGGTTAGCGGAGGCTCTACCTATTCCCTGCCACTTGTCTGCTATTTGCCCACCCTCTTCCCTAAGGTTTCCGGCCACTTAAAGGACAACAACTACAAACTGTTTGGCCGGCTGTCCAAAAAAGGGCGGGAATCCTGGACAAAAGAATGTCTGGACACCATTGACTACTTATACAATACCCCTTCCATCGCCGTATGGGTTCCCTTTAACGAAGGCTGGGGCCAATTCGATGCCAACCGGATTACCGGTTTAATCCGGGAAAAAGATCCTACCCGTCTTATCGACCAGACCAGCGGATGGTTTGACCAGGGCGGCGGTGATTTTAAAAGCGTCCATAACTATTTCCGCAAGTTAAACATCGTCAAAGACCCCCGCGCTTTTGTCCTTTCCGAATACGGCGGCTATGCCTGCCGCATTCAGGGCCATTCCAGCGTAGAACGTATATACGGCTATAAAAAATTCGCCACAAGGGCGGAATTTTCCAAAGCATACCGCAGTCTAATCCAAAAAGACTTAAAACCGCTCATCAAAAAAGGATTGTGCGGCGCCGTCTATACACAGCTATCCGATGTAGAAGAAGAGATGAACGGGCTGCTCACATACGACAGAAAAGTTTGTAAGCTGATATCGAAAAGAAGCTCCGGCAAACCAGTCCAAAAGCATACTGCAAGCAAAAAGGAACCGTAAACCTTGCCTTAACCGGCATACCTACAGATAAATCTGATTAAAGGTAAACAGTGCTATGAATATAACCAGTTTAGAATGCCCTTCCTGTGGGGGAAAATTAAAACCGATGAAAGGAAACCCACAGATTATGGTCTGTGAATATTGCGGCAAGCAATGCATGGTAGATAATAATGTTACTGTCAATTACCATATCCACCAGCCTTCCTCTGCCCAAACTATGGGCACTACAGGCAACAATGACAAAAACAGTTCTCTGTCTTCCGGTTTTATCATTGCTGGTAGCCTTATGATGTGCATCCTCCTTGTCATCATCGGCAACCTTCAAAGCACAACCAAAAAAAGCTCCCATTCCCCCTCTACATATACCATGCCTGCGGAACTCACAGCAGAGATAGAGGAAGAAGAGCTTCCTTCTGAATACAGCGATTTGTTCAGCTCTTTCGTAGAAACCCTCTTCAAAAAAGAAGCATCGCTAGTTACTGAATCAGATTTGAGGAAAATAAAGTATATCTGCATCGATGTGGATACGGATTCCAGCACCATAGAATATAGTTTCCAAAGCCCTTATGAGGATACTTCCTTTCAAACGGAAACAATGGTATTAGAATCACTCCAATGGAGCAGCGTGGATTTTTCTGCCCTTAAAGGTCTTGAAAAAATAGACTTAACTTATTTAGGCATAGAAAAGGTTCCGTTTGAAGACTTAACAGAGTTAAAAGGGATTTCCTGCAGAGACGTGGCACCGGAATACATTGCCGAACTTCTTCCGTTCCCGGAACAAATTCTGGAGCTTTCTTTGGACGACCCGGGCAGCATAAATGGCCTTTCTGCCTTTGAGAATATAGAAATCCTTTCTTTAGAAAGCCTCTACACACCGGATTTGAAACAATTGGTTCCTTTAAAACATCTAAAAAGCTTATCCATCCAGGAAGACGAAGAAGATTCTTTTTCCGATTCGGAAGATACATCATCTTGGACCGATTATTCTCCCCTTTCCGCCCTGACCGGGTTAGAAAAGCTGGCTCTTTCTTCCTCCTCCATCCGGGATTTTGGCTTTTTAAAACCTCTGGTAAACCTTGCCGATTTATCCATTGCAGAAACGGAATCTATCAGCCTGGAGCCGTTGAGGGATATGGTACAACTAACTGTTTTGAACCTTACAGACAACAACTCCCTTCAGGATTATACTGTTTTGGAAGACCTTATCAATCTAAGAACACTCGTCCTGGACAAAAGTACATCCCAGCCCGACCCCGACTTGTCTTCATTGCGTCAACTGGAATACCTCGACATTTGCGGTTTCATGTCCGTATCTTTTTTAAACGGCATGGACAATCTGAAACAACTTTTCATTCATAGCTGTAATTTGGATGAAATTTCATTTGTTTCCGGCCTTACCGGATTGGAAAGTTTTACCTGTTACTCTGTATGGACTTATGCGGTGCCCCTTACAGATGTACGGTTTATCGACGCTATGCCCAATTTAAAAGCCCTTGATTTCAGCGGCAATAATGGAAGCGATGAATGGGACTTTTATCGTCATCAGACGGAAATTTATGGGGATATCTCCAATGTCTTTAACCATCCGGGATTGGAAAAGTTAGTATTAAACAGTTGCCAGTTTGCCATTGATTTTGATAAACTTATAGAAAACCCAACCTTAAAACATTTGGAAATGAAAGAGATTTCCCTGAAAGAAAACTTCTATGTGGAATGTTACAACGGTATGATGGACATATGGTACGATGACGTATCTTTAAATGAAAACCTTGATTTCCTAACCAAATATCCGGCACTGGAAGTATTGCGCTTGGATAAGAACCAGATTACCGAAATCCAGTTCGCATCCTCCTTAAGCAACTTAAAACGTTTGAGCCTTAACGACAATTATATCACCGAATTGACGCCGCTTAACCAACTGGAATATCTGGAGTTTTTGGATATACGCAAAAACCCCATCACTACCACAATGGAAGCAGACGACTCTATCCAGATTTTAAAATAAGTTTTATTCCGCCGCATATATTTTATCCAGCTTTTTCCGTACATGCAGATAAGCGGGTATCAGAAAAGCATCCGCAAAAATCCATGCCAACGGGCTGGCAAAGCAGACACCGATAAAGCCAAACCGTGGAACAAGAAACATTCCGGCCAAACTCCTTGCCACCATTTCGCATACCCCGGCCAAAATGGCAAAGGTGCCAAACCCCATCCCCTGGATAAGGAAGCGGACAATATTTACAATGGCCAGAGGAATAAAGAAAATGCTGTTTATCACTAAAAGCAGCCTTGCATTCGCCAAAAGCGTTTCATCCGCCCCATCCATAAAAAGGGACGACAGTTCTGCGCCGGACAGATACAATACCACAAAAGCGATAGCCGAATATATGACTGCAATTATCATGCAGGCTTTTATCCCCTGCCCCAGGCGTTCCGACTTTTTCGCACCCACATTCTGTCCGCCGTAGGTCGCCATCGTGGAGCCCATCGCATCGTATGGGCAGCAAAAAAACATCCCTACCTTGCCGGCGGCCGTGACGGAAGCCACCGCCGAAGCGCCCAGCGTATTTACTGCTGCCTGCAGGATAACGCTGCCGATTGCCGTAATAGAATACTGCAACCCCATAGGCACCCCCATTCCACACAAGGTTCCCATATAAGGCAGATGCATCTTCCATTCCCCCTTCTCCACCCGGAGCAAGGGGAATTTTTTTATCATATAAATCAGGCAAAGCACACCGGAAACGGCCTGTGAAACTACCGTTGCCACTGCCGCACCGGCTACTCCCATGTTCAAATTTATAATACATATCAAATCCAATGCTATATTTAAAAACGACGACAGTGTCAGAAACGCCAGCGGAGTTTTGCTGTCCCCCATCGCGCGTATAATCCCCGAAAGCATGTTATACAGATAAGTCGCCGGAATCCCTAAAAATATAATAAATATGTATTGGTACGCGAATCGGTAAATATCCTCTGGCGTCTTCATCGCTGTCAACATCTGCCCACAAAAAACTGTTGTGATAATTGTCATAACCACCGAAAAAATAATGGACAGCCACATACTGTTAGCCATAAACTGCCGCATCCCTGAATAGTCCTTCGCCCCGAATTTATGCGCCAACGGAATGGAAAACCCGTTGCATACCCCCATGCAAAACCCGATGATAAGGAAATTTAAAGACCCCGTGCTTCCTACACCCGCTAACGCATGGACGCCAAGAAAGCGACCTACAATAATAGTATCCACCACGCTATAGAACTGCTGGAATAAAAAACCGAACAACAGCGGCACCGAAAAACCCAAAATGAGTTTCATCGGCGACCCTTGTGTCATGTCCCTCGTTGTATCCTTTGCCATAATATTTCATCTCCTATATTTGACGGGCAGCAATATGCATTTCCCCTATGCCGTTTATGCCCTCCATAAATTTTTTCACACAAATAATGTTACCAGTGCCGTTACCGGCACTGATAACACTATCCTCACTCCCAATATTCCTCCTAAAGGCGGCATCTATCCGCCTCTCCTATCCCCCTTATCCCTCTTATCTTTCTTATTCCATTTCGCGTACAATCTTCCTAACGGGAAGTACAAAGGTCGGTGTTACGGACAGTTCGTCCAGGCCCATCTTCACAAACTCTTCCGTCAAAGTGGTATCTGCGCCCAATTCTCCACAAATACCTGCCCAAATGCCTTCCTTATGGGCATTGTCCACTACCATCTTTATCATGCGCAGGACTGCTTCATGATGGGAATCGTAGATATTATCCAGCTTTGCATTCTGCCTGTCTATCGCCAGCGTATACTGGGTCAAATCGTTTGTGCCGATGCTGAAGAAATCCACTTCCTTCGCCAGCAAATCACTAATCATTACTGCCGCAGGCGTCTCTATCATAATCCCTTGCTCCACATCTGCAAAAGGAAGCCCCTCCTCCGTCAGTTCTTTCTTCACTTCTTCCACAATTTCCTTTATCTGCCTTACTTCTTTTACCGAAATAATCATCGGATACATAATGGAAATCGTGCCGAAAATACTTGCCCGGAATAAAGCACGTAACTGTGTTTTGAAAATGTCCGGCTGATTTAAGCAAATACGGATAGCGCGGTAACCCATTGCCGGGTTTTCCTCATGATCCAGACCGAAATAATCCGCCTGTTTGTCCGCACCAATATCAAGTGTACGGATAATTACCTTCTTGCCGGCCATCGTCTCCGCAACTTGCTTATATGCCTGATACTGCTCTTCTTCTGTAGGGAATGTATCCTTTTCCAAGTAAAGGAACTCGCTCCGGAACAGGCCAATGCCCCCTGCATCGTTCTGAAGCACATTCGCCACATCGGAAACCTTTCCGATATTTGCATATATGTTTATCTTCTTCCCGCTCTTTGTAACATTCTCCTTACCCTTTAGCTCCTGCAGCAGCTGACGCTTCTCTACTTCTTCCTGATGCTTTTTCCGGTAAGCTTCCAGTATATCTTCTTCAGGCTCTACGATAAGCTTTCCTTCAAAACCGTCTACAACAGCCATTTTTCCATCTATTTCTTCGTTATAATCCACGCTGATAAGTGCCGGAATGTTCATCGTCCTTGCCAATATCGCCGTATGGGAGTTGGAAGACCCGAATCTTGTCACAAAAGCCAGCACCTTGCTCTTGTCCATCTGGACGGTCTCGCTCGGTGCCAAATCCTCCGCAACAACAATCGTCGCTTCGTTCGTATCCAGCCCATCGCCGCTAATTCCCTGCAGAACACGGATTAAACGCTCCGAAATGTCCTTTACATCCGCCGCCCTTGCTTTCATGTAATCATCGTCCATCTCGGCAAACATCTTTGCAAAATTATCGCCCGTCACCGCAACCGCATATTCCGCATTAATGTTCTGCGTCTCAATCATATTGGTAATCGAATCAAGATAATCCTGATCATCCAACATCATCTGATGGACATCAAAAATCATAGCACCCGATTCCCCAACTTCTTTTACCGCCTTTTCGTACAGAGCTTTGAGCTGCTCTATCGCCTTTTCCTTTGCCGCATCTACTCTCGCAATCTCTCCAGCCGTATCCTCTACATGCGTCCTTTTTACACTTTGATTGTCTTTTTTCAGTATTGCAATCTTACCGATGGCAATACCGGAAAAAACTGACTTTCCCTTAAACTCCGTCATGAGAATCCTCCTTACCACGATATTATTGTATCATTTCTCTTATTACTAAGTTTAATGCATATTGGTGAAGAAGTAAACTGTAAAATTGAAATTTTATGCAGAATGCTCCTTTGCCGCCTTAGCACCGCTGCGTTTTTTGTCGAGCGAAATCGCGCTTTCTAACAGCCATCATCTGTACGGGGCATCCTCTCCTCCCCCTTCCCTCTTCGATAGCTCCGCAATCGTCACCCCATCCACCACATGGTTAATGGCTTCATCCAGCTCCTTCCAGACAGACAAAGTTTCACAGGTGGCGCTGCGTCCGCATTGGTTGGTTTCATCTTCCAGACATGCTACCGGGCAAAGGCTTCCTTCGGTTAGGCGCAAAACCATACCTACCGTATAATCCGCGGGGTCTCCTGCAATACGGTAGCCCCCTTGGGCGCCCCTTGCGCTTTTCACATACCCCGCTTTATTTAGGATAGAAATAATTTGTTCCAAATATTTTTCCGATATTCCCTGACGCTCCGCAATCTGTTTTACTTTAATATATTCCCCGGTATTGTGAACCGCCAAGTCAATCATCACCCTGACCGCATAGCGCCCTTTCGTTGAAATCTTCATCTAAGTCCCCCAATTAAAATTTATCAATAATCCCTTTGATAAAAATGAACAATATCATGGCGGGAAGGATAAACTGCAAATAAGGCTTTAGAAACCTCGGCACTTTCATCCCCTTCCCTGTATTTGCTTCCTTCAGATAATTGTCGAATCCCCAGCCTATCTTTGACACGCAGAACAGCAAATATATAAAAGAGCCGATAGGAAGCATCAAATTGCTGACAATAAAGTCTTCCAGGTCCAGTACATTGCTGCCCTCCCCAAAAGGCATAAAGCCGGACCAAAGGTTGAAACCAAGTACACACGGAAGGGAAAGGAGCCCCAACAGGATAAAATTAATCAAGCAAGCCTTCTTACGAGATATCCCCCACATATCCATGCAGCACGAAATAATATTTTCAAATACCGCCAATACGGTAGAAAACGCGGCAAAAGACATAAATACGAAGAAAAGCGTTCCCCAAACCCTGCCCCCGGCCATACTATTGAATACATTGGGCAAAGTAACAAAGATAAGCGACGGGCCGCTGTCCGGGTTAATCCCAAAGGAAAAACAAGCCGGAAAAATAATCAGCCCTGCTACAACGGCAACGCAAGTGTCCAATACGGCAATGTTCACCGATTCCTTTAAAAGGGCATGTTCCTTGCCGATATAGCTCCCGAAAATCGCCATAGATCCGATTCCCAAACTTAGTGTAAAAAATGCCTGGTTCATGGCTCCAACCATAGTTTCCCCAATTCCTACTTCCATCATCCTTTCAAAATCCGGTTTCAGGTAAAAAGAAATCCCCTCTGCCCCTCCTTCCATCGTCACACTATGGAAAGCCAGCAGAAGCATAATCCCCAGAAGCGCTACCATCATCCCCTTGGTCATACGTTCCACACCGCTCTGCAAACCGACGGAACAGATTCCAAAACCGACCGCAACCACTAAAAGCATCAACCCTGCCATAACTCCCGGTTTTGCCAACATATCGCCGAATATCTGCCCCACTGCCGCCGCATCGGCTCCGGTAAACCGCCCGGTCAGCATCAAGTAAAAATAGTACAGCATCCAGCCCGCTACCGTAGTATAAAACATCATCAGGCAGTAATTGCCCACCAAACCGGCATAGCCGTGCAAATGCCACTTTGTCCCCTCTTTTTCCAACTGCGCAAAGCTTTTTATAATACTTTTTTTGCTGGCACGCCCTACTGCAAACTCCATAGTCATAACCGGTAGGCCCATAATAATGAGGAAGAACAGATAAAATAATACAAAAGCCCCTCCGCCGTATCTCCCCGCTACATAAGGGAACCTCCATACGTTCCCAATCCCTATGG
Source organism: uncultured Kineothrix sp. (assembly GCA_910588855.1). Lineage (GTDB taxonomy): Bacteria > Bacillota > Clostridia > Lachnospirales > Lachnospiraceae > Kineothrix. Next base: position 11,277 of record CAJUSR010000041.1, read on the forward strand.
CACAGCCTGCCGAAAGCAAAATAAATCCCAAGCGGGAGCCTAATCTTTCTCTTTCCATCTTTAACCCCGTTTCTGCGCGGACTTGTTACATTAAGTTAATTGCATTTACAAGTTTGTGGCGCCGCGCCAACACAAACTCCGTGATAAAGTATTTCTTTTTCCACCTTATTCCATACTTTTTACCCAAGCAGCCCATAATGCTCCAAAGCCTGATAAACCCCATCTTCACCGATATCGGCCGTAATATAATCTGCGCAAGCCTTCAGTTTCTCGTTCCCGTTGCCCATCACAATCCCAACGGCACATTCCTGAATCATCTCCAAATCATTCAAACTGTCCCCAACCGCAACCGTATCTTCCATGCCGCCCCCATAATACTCCAAAATTTTATGGATTCCTTTTGCCTTATTATTCCTCACCGACATAACCTCAATACAAATCAAAGACCCTTCACCCGATATGCTGCGGATAAACTGGTAATCCCTCCCATACCTTTTTTCCACTTCGCGCAGTCCCTCTTCCCGCATGGTGTAAATGCAAAATTTATAAATTATTTCATTCTCCGGATTGTAATCCTCCATACCATGCACCGTCTTTTGCTTAAAAAACTCGTGGCCCGGGCGTTTCCTTCCCTCCCCCTCCAAAAAATATTTTCGTACCATAGAATGCATATAAATCCCTTTTTTCCCTTCTAAAACATAGGAAACATCGTTTTTTACGCAAAACTCCATAATCTCCTGCAATTCTTCATCCGGTATGGCATCCTCGTATATCACTTCATCCTGTGCCTGCACATAGGCGCCTGCCGCCGCCACCACCCCGTCAAAGGAAATATCCTTTACATGGTCCAACAGGCAGCAAGAACGTCCGGTACAGATAAAAACCTTATTCCCTGCCTTGCGCGCCAAATCCACCGCACGATATGCACTTTCAGGAATGGCATATTCCTTATGGTCAAACAAAGTTCCGTCAATATCCAAAAAAATGTACTTCATATTCTGCTCCTTTCCCGCAAAAATATATTGAAACAACTATCAAACCGATAATTTTGCTGCACATATTGCCAGAATACTCTCACAATTTATAAATCTGCAAACGCCTAGAAAATGAGGGTGCGGCAAAAAGGCGTGCCACATGGGGCACCGTCTTTTTTCACACCCTCATATCCTCTATGTATCAATTGCTTCCTTTACTTAAACGGAACTACGGAACCTTGATATTTTTCACTCATAAAATCGCTGATTTCGTCGGATTTTAATACCTCTACCAACGCTTTCACACCTTCGCTGCTTTCATTCCCTTCTTTTACAACCACAACATTTACATAAGTCTTCGCCGCCTCAGAATCTGCAGTCTCATATGCCAAAGCATCCGTCTGCGCATTCAGCCCTGCCTGTAATGCATAGTTGCCGTTCAGGACAACAAAAGAAGTTTCGTCAATAACCCTTGCCACCTGTGCCGCTTCCAGTTCAACGATTTCTACATTGTGGGGGTTTTCTGCAATATCATTTTTTGTCGCTTCCATCCCTGCGCCGTCTTTCAGCGTAATAATACCGTTATCCTGCAAAAGAAGGAGTGCCCTCGCTTCATTGGTTGTATCGTTAGGAACCGCTATCGTAGCCCCGTCGGAAATATTGGCCAAATCGGACTCCGTACCACCGTAAATGCCAAGAGGCTCATAATGGATTTCCCCTACATTTACAAGGTGGGTGCCCTTTTCCGCATTAAAGCTATCCAAATACGGGGTATGCTGGAAATAATTACAGTCAAAATCCCCTGCTTCCACTACTTCATTCGGCTGTACATAATCGTTAAACACCGTTATCTGAAGATCCCATCCTTTTTCTGCCAGAATCGGTTTTGCCGCCTCTAAAATTTCCGAATGGGGAACTTCCGTCGCCGCAACGGTAATCGTTCCCTTCGAGCTGCCGCTGCCGGAACCGCAAGCCGTTAATGCACATGCTGCAAGCATCGCTGCAAATAAAGCCGATACAATTCTCTTTTTCATAATATATTCCTCCTCCAATTTTAATTTACCACATTAACCGACAGCAACCGGCACTAACCGGCAATGCAATACCATCCGCCGTCTATCCCTGCCGGACAGCCATTGATGTGCCTGCCAACGCAGTTTTTTCTATAATCACAAAGCTCTGCTTTAAGGCGTCTTCGCATTGCCAGACAGCCTCAATGCTTCGCCCTTGGATCCCTGAAAAAATTCTTGAAAATCAACCGGTAATCCTTTTGTCCAGTTTCTTAGAAAGCTTCGTGCCGATAATCTGAAGAATCTGTACTAAGATGACAAGCAGGACAACCGTAACTATCATAATATCCGCCTGATAACGGTAATAGCCGTAACGGATTGCCACATCGCCAAGCCCTCCGCCTCCGACTGCCCCGGCCATAGCCGAATAGCCCAGTATGGTGCCTAAAGCAATCGTAGCCCCCACAATCAAAGAAGTCCTTGCCTCCGCCAGCAGCACTTTCCAGACAATCGTTCCTGTCCCTGCCCCCATGCTCTGCGCCGCCTCGATAACCCCCTTGTCCACTTCCAAAAGGGAAGATTCCACCAACCTTGCAATAAAAGGAGCCGCTGCTATTGTCAGGGGAACAATGGTTGCCGTAGCGCCATAGCTTTTTCCAACTACAAACCGCGTAAACGGAATCAGAAGCATTAACAGAATCAGGAATGGGATTGACCTTACCACATTGGCCACCACATCTAAAATTTTGTAAACCACCGCAATAGGCCTTAACCCGTCCTTTGCCGTTATCACCAAACAAACCCCCATCGGCAGCCCAATGACATAAGCAAGTATTGTCGATGTCAATGTCATATATAAAGTCGTGCCGGTTTCCTTGACCAGCATCATAACCGTAGCGCTATCCCACATAATTATCCAGTTCCTCCACTTCCAATTTCCTGTCTTTCAGATAATTTATCATCTTGCCCGCCGTAATCTCATCTTCCGGAAGCTGCAAAATCATCTGTCCATGCGCTACACCGCCGATATCCTTCGTATCCGCCAACAGGATATTGGCCGGCGCTTTGCATTCCAGAACCATATTGCCGATTACCGGCTCAAAAGAAGAATTTTCCTTAAATACAATACGGATGCAATGCTTCCCTTTCATTTCTTCATAATTGCCGCCGTTCTGGAATACCAGTTTCTTCGCTGCGGCAGTTTTGGGTCTGGCAAATACTTCCTCTACCGTTCCGGTCTCCGCCAGGCTGCCCCCGTCGATAATCGCCACATGGGTACATATTTCCTGGACTACCGCCATTTCATGTGTAATTATGATAATTGTAATCCCATATTTTTCATTGATATCTTTAAGCAAAGCCAAAATTGATTTTGTCGTCGTCGGGTCCAGCGCACTGGTGGCTTCATCGCAAAGCAGGATTTTCGGGTTTGTCGCAAGCGCCCTTGCAATCGCCACCCTTTGCTTCTGCCCGCCGGAAAGCTGCGCCGGATAAGCATCCGCTTTTTCCGAAAGCCCTACAATCTCCAACAGCTCCTTCGCTTTTTCCCTTGCCTCCTTTTTCTTCCGCCCAATGATTTCCAGCGGGAAACAGATATTATCTAATACCGTACGCTGCATCAGCAGATTAAAATGTTGGAAAATCATTGCTATCTGCGTACGCATCTGCCGCAGCTCCTTATCCGACAGAACCGAAAGGTCTTTCCCTTCTACCAGCACGGTTCCCTCCGTCGGCTTTTCCAAAAAATTCAGGCACCTTACCAAGGTACTTTTCCCTGCGCCGCTCATACCAATAACACCGTAAATTTCACCTTTATGAATCTCCAGATTAATTCCCCGCAACGCCTCAACCGTATTTGCTTTTCCAACGAATGTTTTGCTGACATCCTTTACTTGTATTATCGTATCCATTGCCGCCTCATCCCTGTTCCCAATAAGCTCTTTTTATTTATCTAATATCGTCCGTATCATACCACAGACTGACAATTTCTGCAAGGTTATGTTCGGGTTATTGCACAGAAATCAACTTTTAGGAGCAACACAGCGGGCCGTGCATTCTGCCGGTTTTTCTTACTTATGCTGCATCTGGTTTTAACCTTCTCCAATTTGTTTACTCCTGACAAAACATTTCTGTCGATAAATATCTGTCTCCGGAATCAGGCAACAGGGCAACTATTGTTTTTCCGGCATTTTCTTCCCGTCTTGCCAACTGTACTGCGGCAGCTAAAGCCGCACCAGATGAAATGCCTACCAAAATCCCCTCTTTCACCGCAATTTCCCTTCCTGCATCAAAAGCATCTTCATTTTTAATCGGAAGGATTTCATCGTAAACGTTTGTATTTAATACGGAGGGCACAAACCCGGCGCCGATTCCCTGTATTTTATGGGGCCCCGGATTCCCCCCGGAAAGTACCGGGGAAGATTCCGGTTCCACCGCGATTATTTTTATATTAGGGTTTTTCAGTTTTAAATATGCCCCTACTCCTGTAATGGTGCCGCCGGTTCCTACGCCAGCAACAAAAATATCCACTTTCCCATCCGTATCTTCCCAAATTTCAGGGCCGGTAGAAGCCGCATGGACAGCCGGATTTGCCGGATTGTCAAACTGCCCTAAAATAACTGCCCCGGATATGCTTTCTTTCAGCTCCTCCGCTTTTTCAATCGCGCCTTTCATCCCCTTTGCCCCTTCGGTCAAAACCAGTTTTGCCCCATAGGCTTTTAAAAGGTTCCTTCGCTCTACGCTCATTGTATCGGGCAGGGTAAGGATAGTGCGGTACCCCCTTGCCGCCGCCACAGCAGCCAGCCCAATCCCTGTATTCCCGGAAGTCGGCTCTATGATAGTTGCCCCTTCCTTTAAAATCCCTTTTTTCTCTGCATCCTCAATCATTGCCAAAGCTACCCGGTCTTTTACGCTCCCCGCCGGATTCAAATATTCCAACTTTGCCAAAAGCGACACACCATCTATTCCCTCTGCCTTGGAAAAATTCCTTACTTCCAACAAAGGGGTCTTCCCAATTAATTCCGTTGCACTTTTCTTAATATTTGCCATTTTAACCTCCATTCCGGAGCGTTTACGCGACGCAAATCTGTGCGGAGAATGCCCGTTTTCTGTGCATTCTCTGGCGTGAGACTTAGAACTTCCTCGCGAAGCAGCCTTTGCTGCGATCGTTAGAAGTTCTTCTCACGCTAACCTCATTTCCGCATCGCTGTAACCATCCGGCTCTACTACAATCAATTCTTTATTCTATTTGATTATCCTGTCTTCCCGCCAAATTCCTAGCACATTAGTAGGAATATCACAAAATAAATGTAGCACTGCAAAAATCATATGTCAACCTTTTTTTCCGTACACCCAAGCCAGACTCCAAGGACAACACGCCAACCAATGCATCTTGCGGCTGCCTTTCCTGCAGAAAATATTTTCCTAGTTCCAGTTTGTTTTTTGTTATTTCGATTCGGGTTCTAAAAGCTCTGCCCGGAATCGTGTACTCATGAAAATGGATGCTATAAATATACATTGAGGGTGGCAGGCAAATATTTTATAATCAAATATATAAATCGCCTTTTGGAGGTGTAAAACTAATTTACAGCGCTTACATTTGATTATATAGAAAATAATTATATAGAAAAATATCAGAAAGGAAAATGTACAGTGTTCCTCCCTATGAGTTCATTATACAAGGTGTTACCATGATTTTACAAAATGAGATATGCCACATTGAAATCAACATCGATGAAACATATACCGTTGGCTCGGCAGATAATCGCCACTATGATGCAACACTGAATCCAAGAGATTATCGGCACAACGATTTATCAAAAACGCTGGCAATTCATATTAGCTTATATTCAAAAGAATATCAAATAGCATTGATTGGACCGTACCATTCATATAATTCGGATTGCGCCGTCCTGGAAGATGATATCCTTACAGTTCTGCAAGACGACATGATAACACAGATAAAAATTACCAACACCTCCATCATTCGCCATGTCCTGCTAAACTGTTTTGGTTGTAACTTTGCAATTTATAAATTTAAAAATGGGTATATTATACATGGCGAAATCGAAATAATAATGTTGAATTTTGATTTAATAAAACAATGGTCATTTTCCGGAAGGGATATATTTGTTACTATTTCAAACAAAGAACCATTTACAATACGCGAAAACTCAATTTGCTTGTACGACTTTGAAGACAACTACTATGAAATAGATTTTGACGGAAATCAACTCATATAATTTCCGATTTACAGGGATGCTAAATAAGTGCAAAATTAGTAATTTAATGCAGGGATATACATTATACTTTAGGCTTTATGCAGCAGAAACACCTTTCCGAATGAAACTTTGGATGATTAGACTTTGACTCGTAACTTATGGCGCGCAACTTTTTGTGAGCAACTTTTGGCAGACAAAATTTGACAGGCGGATTTCAGTATGTAACCTTTTGCACACAACTTTCGGTGAGCTACTTTCGACAGACTGCTTCCTACGAATAACTTTTTATGGGCTGCTTTTGGCAGATAACTTTCGGCAAGCAGCTTTCGGCTCCCGTTGCGTCAGTTTTTTTGGCAATTGCTAAAAAACAGCAATTTTACTTATGAAATGGTCCATATCCAGGGTGAAACCGCCACGGATGGCGGTTTCAAGAAGCACAGGGCACGGATGCCCGTTGCTTCTGACCCGTCCGTCATCAACCACGCCTCCATTTCATTAGTAAAATCTGTTTTTTAGCCTAGTCAAAAAACCTGACGCAACGGGAACCGAAAGCTGCCCACCAAAAACCACTAACCCAAAGCCACCTATAGCAAACCCTCCCCTAAACACCACTCCCCTCCCAAATGCAGGCAATTAACTATACAAACCCTCCCTCTTTTGATATAATCCTTTTATTCAATGCAAGCACACGGCAAAAAACGGGCAACTGCGACCTTCCTTCATTTTTCGTCCGTCCGTAACTGCCGTTTCAAGGAAACCGAATATAAATGCAAAAGCAAAAACCGGAAGGCTTACATATCTTCCGCTTTAGAAAGGAATATGGATTAGATTATGAAAAAAAAGGTCGTCGTATCTCTTGGACATCAAGCTTTAGGTTATACCACATTGGAACAACGGGATGCTGTGCAAATTACTTCCAGGGCGCTTGCCGACTTGGTGGAAGCCGGTTACCAGCTTACCATCACCCACAGCAACGGTCCCCAGGTAAGTATGATTCACAAAGCAATGACGGAACTGCGCCGGGTTTATATTGACTATACCCCAGCGCCCATGTGCGTCTGCTCTGCCATGAGCCAAGGGTATGTTGGATATGATATCCAAAATTCCCTACGGGCGGAACTTCTTGGCCGCGGCATCTCAAAAACCGTCAGCACAATCCTTACAATGGTTACGGTAGACCCTTATGACGAAGCATTTTATGAGCCGACTAAAATCATCGGACGTTATATGTCAAAAGACGATGCGGAAATAGAAATAAAAAAAGGGAATTATGTAGTAGAGGAGCCGGGCAAAGGCTTCCGCCGGGTAGTTGCGGCTCCCCAGCCCATTGATATCGTAGAAATTGAAGCTATCCGGGCGCTTGCCGATGCCGGGCAGGTAGTCATCGCCTGCGGCGGAGGGGGCATCCCTGTAATTGAGCAAAACCATGCATTAAAAGGCGCTTCTGCCGTTATTGAAAAGGATGCCATCGCCGGAAAACTGGCAGCCGACTTGAAGGCAGACCAGCTTATGATACTCACCAGTGTTCCCTGCGTATATAAAAATTTCGGCACCAATCTTCAAGAAGAACTCCGTTCCCTGACAATCGCAGAAGCCATAGGGCATATCAAAGGACATCAATTCGGCGACGGCAACATGCTCCCTAAAATAGAAGCCGCCATCGCTTACCTGAATGTATGCCCGCAAGGAAGCGTATTGATTACATCCCTTGCCAACGTGAAAGACGCTTTAAAGGGCAAAGCCGGAACTGTTATCCTCCCCTAAATCCAGAATCGAGTAGAGAAAATTCAAAAGAATCCTGTTTACAGGATTCTCCGCCTGCGGCGGGTCGTGGCAGAGACATGTTTCCACTCCGGCATCCATTACCGCTTCCCAGCCCCGGCTGAAAGCGCAACCAGCAATGCCCCTAAGATAATCCCAAAATCCGATAAATTGAAAATCACGCGTGAAAGCCATTTCCACCGTACATGAAAGCTGAAATAATCTACTACATATTTCCGTTTCAACCTGTCATAAGTATTACTGAATGCGCCGCCCAGCAATAGGGAAAAACCGGTTTTTAGCATCTTGTTCCCTTGTTTCCCCAGCAGTAAAGCAAAAGCTGCCGTAACTCCTATTGTCAGCAAAAGCGACAAAGTTGCCACTGCTGCCCTGCTTTTTTGCCCGGCATTCAAAAACGCACCCTTATTATGATGCATCCTCAAACGGATAAAACCATTCCACTTCTCTTTTTCTTCCCCTTCCGCCAATGTTTCTTCCATATAATTTTTTATCAGACAATCACCGATAAAAATCATTGCTACAATTCCAATATAAATCATTCGGTTCCCTCATCCTTCCGTCCAGTTGCAAAGCAAAGTTTATACTTCTTGTAAATAGCCTCTAATGTTTCGTGAGCTTAAGTTTCCAACTATTGCATTGATACCTAAATGTACTCTGTGTGCAGACACTCCATTAAAATACTCTTTTTCCGTTGCATTACCCTCTACTGACAAAAAGAATATTTTTTGGGGCTTAATTTTATCCTTTTCTTCTTCCCTTTCAAATACTGTAGATCGTAATCTATACCGGTTCTTCATACTTCCCCCTCAACATATTCTTGTCTTCAAATATTGGAATTGCACCATATCTGCCCAGCAAATAATCTTTCTCAATTTTCTTATCAAATCTTTGTTTAAATAAATTTAGAGAAAATACTTTTGAAGAATGATCTTCTTGCCGTTCTACAAACCAAATTTCATCCTGTCTAAGCAAATCCAAATCCAATAGGTTTGAGTCATGGGTGGTCGCAATCAACTGGCAACCCCTCCCCTCTGTAAAATCATAAAACAGTTCAAGGAATTTTCTTGCTAAGTTAGTGTGAAAGCTTCTGTCAATTTCGTCAATTAAAATCACACTTACCTTTCTATTTTCATAGTACAGTGGTATAAGGTCAAATAATCGCTTTGTTCCGTCCGATTCGTCTGAATATTCAAACTTATCATCCGGATTTCCATGATCTAACAGCAGCTTATTATATACAATATTTCCATTTTCGTCTTTATGGAGCTCAAATACTTGTTCATTCACTCTAAACATTATTGGCCTCTTATTTGCTGCATTAGAAATATCAATCTTTATTTTTTCAGCATCATTTCTCGAAATATTAGATAGAATTTTGTCAAAATCCATCTGCTGGCCTTCTCCCTCAACAGAATCAATTCCTGTATCAAAGTATTTCATTAATGTGGAGAAAAACTTCTTTTTATTTTCATCTGCCGCCACTTCGTTCAGGCCATTATACTTTGAAGATGGGAACAGAATTATCATATCGTCAATCCATTCATATACTCTTTTTATTTCTGAAAAAACACCTTCCTTTTCATTGGTTCGCAATGCAATATCGTTGAGCATAGTTTTTTTCTCATATGCATCGGAAATATTTTCACCAAATCCCTCCAAATAAAAATTCATTTTATGTTCTTCAGATATATTTGCAAAGCCAGCTTCGCTTGTGGCATAGCTTATATTATCATCCCCCACTTCACGATTCAGCAAGTATGTCTCCTCTCCTGTCACATCAATTTTTACCAGCCATTCACTCAATATCCGTTTATCAACATAGGAAATAGCTAATCCATAAGAATATTCCATGTCTCCAATCATAATTCTATATTCAAATACGCCTGGTATTGTGTACATTTCATTTATAATTCTGAAATAGCTTTTACTTAAATTAACATGATCCAGTCCGTTTACTATAATTTCTCTGGAAAAGCGAATTGCCTTTACAAAGTTGCTTTTACCACCAGCATTAGCACCAAATATTAACCCGCTCTTTAAAATCCTTCTATTTTTTTTGATTACAACGTGTTCTTTATGTCTGGTAATTTTGCTTGCAACAAAAGAAATACTTTGCGTCTCCTTAAATGACTTATAGTTACTTACAGAAAACCCTACCAACATTTTCTTACCCTCTTTCTCTTCTATCACAATTGTTATATTTAATTATATTGTGTATTATTCACATATGTCAATGTTCTTATCCGCATTTTTCTTATTATTTTAGTTTATCTTTTATTTATTTGTGTTTTATTCACATTTTAATATTTGACATTCATCTTTCCCTACACACTGCGGACGCCGCCGTGAGGAACATAAAATGCTCCGTCACCACGCTTTCGCTCGGTAAAAAGCGTAACGGACACTAAACTCGTGAGGAACCTCGTTAAGTGCCGACGTTTTTTAACGGGTTCCTTGCGCATTTTATGTTCCTCACGGCTGAATCAAGGCACTAACTAAATGACATTACCTCCCAAAGGGGTTTGATATAATAGGGTATTATGGTGCAATTTCCTATTATATAAATAAGTGTCTTCGATATTCCATAAAGAACCTTCGGCTCTTCCTCAATCTACGTCCTTCTGGCGAAGGACTTTCCTATAAGGATTGGGATGTCAAAAGGTCTTCCCGGCAGTGCCGCTTGGCATATGGCACAAAAAATATTGTGCAAGTGGCTTTTGTACGATGGAGAGGAGACTCTAAAATCGTG
>CAJUSR010000042.1 GCA_910588855.1 uncultured Kineothrix sp.
GCGTACTAATAGGCCGAGGGCTTACCCACCGGAGGCTGGGGTGGTGCAGGTTGGGTTCTTGTGTATGGTGTTCGGTTTTGAGGGCATGTCCGTAAATATATAAGATGGAATTAGAAGCTATTCGTAAAGGATAGCTTTTTTGTATACTATTTTGCCTTTACGTTAGTTTTTTCATTATCTTTTGACACCTTTACCAAACTATGTTATAATGGCTATAGTTGAGTGTGGTTAGGAAAAGCTTACGAATAAATGGTGTGAGGTGGATTAGGTATGGATACAAATATTTTGCTGGAAAATGGTACCAATGAATTGGAAGTATTGGAATTTTTGCTTGAGGGGCGTCATTATGGTATAAATGTCGCAAAAATAAGAGAAATTATTGCTTATCAGGATGTCACTCCAGTTCCCAATGCACATCCTAGTATTGAAGGGATTTTTATGCCAAGGGATACCATGATTACAGCGATAAACTTAAGGAATTGCCTGCAATTGCGGGATTATGAAGAAAGTGAAAAAGCCTCTTCTTTATTTATTGTTACAAATTTCAATAAGTTGGATATTGCTTTCCATGTAGATGCTGTCCTTGGGATACATAGAGTTTCGTGGAACAACATCATTAAACCAGGAAATACAGTTTCCACTAGTGAGGATGGTGTTTCTACAGGTATTGTAAAAATTAATGGCGTATTGATTATTATTTTGGATTTTGAAAAGATTGTTACGGATATTAATCCGGAGACAGGATTGAAATTATCAGAAATAGAAGCTTTAGGTGAAAGGTCGATAAGGGATACGCCGATTTTAATTGCAGAAGACTCACCATTATTGAACAAATTAATTGTTAATTCCTTAAAGCAGGCTGGATATACTAATTTAATCCATACAGAAAATGGTAGGCAAGCATACGATGTCATTCAACAATGCAAAGCAGATGGTACTCTGAGAGAGCATGTTCAGTGTGTTATTACAGATATTGAGATGCCGGAGATGGATGGTCACCGTTTAACGAAGCTGATTAAAGATGATGAAGAAACAAAACACATACCGGTTGTTATTTTCTCCTCCTTAGTTAATGATGAAATGAAGAGGAAAGGCAAGGCTTTGGGGGCTGATGCACAGTTGTCTAAGCCGGAAATCGGCAATTTGGTACACATAGTGGATGATTTGCTTCAATAGAATATGACTGCAAAGCCGGGAATTACTCCCGGCTTTGTTTCATGAGATAGGGGATTATGAAAGAAATAAAGGATATTTTGCTTGAAAAAATAAATGAGGCTGATTTGGTATTGGTAGGGATTGGCGAGGAATTTGAAAATAATATACCTAAAATGGAAGATGTTCCGTCGTTTGCATCTGCCATAAATCAAATTGAAAAAAATGAAGATATAAAATGGATGCTTCCGCATTTAAAAAAGAAGTATGATGATTTGAATAGGGCGGAAACTGCAAAAAAAGCATATGCGGTATTGGAAAATTTATTAAAGGATAAAAATTATTTCATTGTTTCTACCCGCATAGATGATTATATTTATCAGACAAATCTTTTGAAAGAAAGGATAGTAGCTCCTTGCGGCGGTTATCGGTTTTGTCATTGTGCAGACGGATGTGGGAAACGGTTATATGAATCGGACAGAAGTATCCCGGATAATGTATATGGATATTTTATGGAAGGAACAAGCCTGGATGAGATAAAACGTCCCCTATGCCCGGATTGTGGTAAAGATTTGATTTTCAATAATATTCTATCTGAAGGATATGTGGAAGAAGAATATTTGGAGCAGTGGGAAAAGTATATGAAATGGCTGCAAGGAACGGTAAACCGTAAATTATGCGTGTTGGAGTTGGGGGTCGGTATGCTTTATCCTACGGTAATCAGGTGGCCTTTTGAGAAGGTGGTATATTTTAATCAAAAGTCAAATATCTTTAGGATACATAGCAAGTTATATCAGTTGACGGAAGAAATTAAAGACAGAGGATATAAAATAGAAAAAAAACCGATGGATTTTCTAATAAATTGGTTTGTCTAATAGCCATATCTATGTTAAACTAAAGTGATGAATATTAATACATAATAAAATGTGAGGGTGTTTCATGAGTCCAGATGAAGAATACTTAGATGATTTGCTTAATTCCCTTGTGGAAGGAGAAGAAGGAGATGGTTTTTTGCCGGAAGATGAGGGAGCGGCAGAAGACTTGGGATTTGGTGAAGGGATGCTGCCGGAAGATTTAGAATTTGCGGCAGAAGATTTTAATATGGAGGATTTACCGGCAGAAGATATAGATGTCGGTGATTTCGTGTCTGAAGATTTAGGTGCCGATGATTTTGTCTTGGATGATTTAGGTGCGGATAGCTTTATATCTGATGGTTTGGAATCGGATAATTTTGCACTGGAAGATCTTGGGGCTGAGGATTTGGAATCCGGTTCTCCTACCATATCCGAAGATTTGGATATGGTAGGAGAACCGGAAGAGGAAGCAGCTAATGCAGTGGGAGAAGAAACCAGCGAAGAAGAGGATGATTTTTCGCTGGATGATTTTGCGTTGGAAGATTTAGGGGAAGAAGAACTGCTTCCCGATGATATGGGGATATCTGATTTTCAACTTGATGAAGATATGGAAGGCGAACAGGAAGGGCTGATTTCTCCGGATGATGTCGATGCGTTGTTTGAGACGGCGGAAAGCTTGGGTTCCGATGAAGATATCCATGAGGCAGAAACGAAAAAGGATGATATGTTTGCCTTCTTGGATAGTATGCCGGAAGAGGAAAGCGAAGAAACGGGGGATATTCCTGATGCTGTACAGGAAGAAGCAGTAGGCGAAGACAGGGAAGAAGAAACGTCAAAGAAAAAGAAAAAGAAGGAAAAGAAAGCCAAAAAAGAGAAAAAATCATTGTTTGGCAAGAAAAAGAAAGGTCAGGAGCCGGAAGGGGAAGAAGAGGAAAAGGAATCTGAAGAAGCAGAAGGTGAATCGCCGGAGGGAGAGGAAAAACAGAAAGGCTTTTTCGGCAGATTGATAGCGTTCTTGACGGAAGCAGACGATGAGATGGAAGAAGGGGAAACTGCAAATGGTTTAGAGCCTTCCGACGAAAATAAAAATATACTGAAGGAATTGGACGACGAGGACAAAAAGAAAAAGAAGAAAAAAGTAAAAGGCAAACAGGGAGAAGACGAAGAGGGCGGAAAAGGAAAAAAGAAAAAGGAAAAGAAAGAGAAAAAAGAGAAGAAGAAAAAGGAAAAACCAGAACCGAACCCTGAATCAGAGCTGGCAGGCGAAACCAAGAAAGGAAAGAGGGTTTCGGTAAAAAGCATGATTGTAATTGCCGGGCTATGCCTGACTATGACAGCAATGATTATCGTTATGTGTAGCATTATCCCTGCATTTTTTGATAAAAGGGCAGCAAGGGATGCGTTCTATGAATCAAATTATACGAAATCTTATGAATTGCTTTATGGTAAGGAAAGAGACGAAAACGATGATATGATATATCATAAATCAAAAACGATTTTGGAAATGAGGCGGAAGCTGGATTCTTACCACAATTATATGGCAATCGGAAAAGAAGTGCAGGCATTGGATGCTCTTATGTCCGCTGTCCAGAGTTATCCTGAAATATTGAGGCAGGCGGAAGAATTTCGTGTTGTTCAGGAAGTCAATGCGATTTATGAAACGATATTAACTATATTAAACGATAAATATAGTTTGACAGAGGCGCTAGCCCAAACGATTATTGAATATGATGATGTGACTTATACGAGAAGGTTGGAGTCCCTTGTTTATAATACTCCGTTTGTATTGCCTGAGACACAACAGGAAAGCCCTGCGGAAGATATCCTTCCGGAAGAAAGAGCTTTGATGGAAGAGGAGGAAGCAGCGGAGGCGGAAACAGGTACGGCAGGTGAAGAGGCCGGTATGGCTGAACAAGGTAGCGAACAGGATGAATTTCCAATGGAAACTGAAGAAAATGATACATCCGGAGAAAATCCGCAGGAGCAGGATATAGAAGAACAGCAGCCTGTGGAAGAACAACAGCCGGCGGAGCAGGAAGCAGTGCCAGAGGAAACAGCCGGACAGACACAATCCTCTTCTTTGGGGGAAGATGTTTCTACATGGACGGAAGATAGCGGTTTCGGAAGCCAGGGCGAACAGATTCAAGGTATCCGTCAGCCGATTGGCATAGAAATACACGGAAATTAATATCGACAGAAAGCGGCAGGATATGATAGCGATAATCGATTATGATGCAGGGAACATAAAAAGCGTAGAAAAAGCCCTTCTTTTTCTTGGGGAAGAAACTTGCGTGACGCGGGAGAGAGAGGAAATCCTCAGCGCAGAGAAAGTGATTTTGCCAGGGGTGGGTTCTTTTGGAAAGGCGATGGAAAAAATCCGAGGGTATGGCTTGGAAGCGGTTATTAAAGAGGTGGTAAACCGTGGAACCCCATTCCTCGGCATTTGCCTTGGGCTTCAGCTTTTGTTTGAGCGCAGCGATGAATGTGATGGAGCAAAGGGATTAGGCATTTTGAAGGGGGAAATTTTGAAAATCCCGGAAAAAGAGGAAGGAAAAGTACCGCAGATAGGATGGAATTCTTTGAAATATCCTAATCATAGCAGACTGTTTGCCGGTATTGCTGAAGATTCATATGTATATTTTGTCCATTCTTATTATTTGAAAGCGGAGGATGAAAAAATTGTTGCTGCCACCACGGAATATAATACTTTAATCCATGCGGCGGTAGAAAAGGACAATGTTTTTGCCTGCCAGTTTCACCCGGAAAAAAGTTCTGAAACAGGATTGCATATCCTCCGAAACTTTATTCAAATACAAAGGGAGGGGAAATAGATGCATACAAAGCGTATTATCCCTTGCTTGGATGTTCGTGGGGGAAGAGTAGTAAAAGGTGTGAATTTCGTCAACTTAAAAGATGCCGGCGATCCGGTGGAGATTGCGTCAGCTTACGATAAAGCGGGGGCAGATGAACTGGTCTTTTTGGATATCACCGCATCTTCTGACGCCCGGGCAACCGTGGTGGATATGGTCAGGCGCGTGGCGGAGAAGGTTTTTATCCCTTTTACAGTAGGCGGTGGAATCCGTACAGTGGATGACTTCAAAGTGATTTTGAGGGAAGGGGCAGATAAAATATCCATTAATTCATCTGCAATCAACAATCCTTCCTTGATTAGTGAAGCGGCAGAGAAGTTTGGAAGCCAATGCGTAGTGGTAGCAATTGATGCAAAAAGAAGATCGGATGGTTCCGGCTGGAATATTTATAAAAACGGCGGCAGGATAGATGTAGGGATTGATGCCGTAGAATGGGCAATGAAAGCGGATAAATTAGGAGCCGGTGAAATCCTTTTGACAAGTATGGATTGTGACGGAACAAAGGCTGGATATGATATAGAATTGACAAAGATAATTGCGGAGAATGTATCCATCCCCGTTATTGCATCGGGAGGTGCCGGAAAAAAAGAAGATTTTTATAAAGCCTTGACAGAGGGAAAAGCGGATGCAGCATTGGCAGCTTCGTTATTCCATTATAAAGAGCTGGAAATATGTGAAGTAAAAGACTTTTTAAAGGAGCAAGGGGTGCCAATAAGGGAATAAAGAAAGAAAAGAGGTACAAAAGATGGCAATGATTCAGAATGATTGGCTGGATGCATTGAAACCTGAATTTTCCAAGCCATATTATAAGCAGCTTTTTGAATTTGTGCAGAATGAGTACAGCAAGGCAGTGATTTACCCGCCTGCAGACGATATTTTTAATGCATTCCATTTTACGCCATTGAGTAAGGTAAAAGTGCTTTTGTTAGGGCAAGACCCTTACCACAATGTAAATCAGGCTCATGGCTTAAGCTTTTCCGTACTGCCGGAGCAAAAGGACATTCCTCCTTCATTGCAGAATATTTATCAGGAATTACACGACGACATGGGCTGTCGTGTGCCTAATAATGGATATTTGAAGAAATGGGCAGACCAAGGGGTATTGCTTTTGAATACCGTGTTGACGGTTAGGGCGCATCAGGCAAATTCCCACCAAGGTAAAGGATGGGAAATGTTTACGGATGCTGTTATTGAGGCTGTAAATGCCCAAGACCGCCCAATTGTTTACTTTTTGTGGGGGAGGCCTGCACAAAATAAAATGTCAATGCTCACGAATCCAAAGCATTTGATTTTAAAGGCGCCTCATCCAAGCCCGTTGTCTGCTTACCGGGGATTTTTTGGCTGCAGGCATTTCAGCAAAGCGAATGAATTTTTAACCGAGCATGGAATTGATTCTGTAGACTGGCAGATTGATGACATCTGAATGAAAGAAAAGATTATTTTATCATAGAATTTTTATAACATCAATATTTAAGTGCTGATATTTGGCGCTTAAATATTGATGTTTTTTTCATATGGTAAAAAGCAATTATCGCACTGCGGCAGAGGGGGAGTATGTCGCTGGCGCGACCCTCCGCAGGCGGAGAATCCTGCAAGCAGGATTCTTGTTTATATTCTATTTATATTTATAGCAAGATTGTGCTTGACAAGAGGAAAAACAGATATTATAGTAGTTCTGGAAAGGAACACTAGTGGTAGGAAACGGATGGATGAGTTATATATATTGGAAAAATTGATGGGGTTTGGGATGACAAGGCAGGAATCCCTGATTTACCTGTGCCTTTACAAAAATGGAGAGCAGACAGGATACGAAGTGGCGAAACAGACTGGAATTTCCCGATCAAACGTGTATGGAGGATTATCCGGTTTGACTAAGGCCGGAGCGGTCTACTTAATGGAGGGCAGCTCAAAAAAATATATTGCTGTTCCGGTAGATGAGTTTTGCAGCGGCAAAATCAGGGAAATGGTGAAGGATAGGGAGTTTTTGATTGAAAATATGCCTATGGTAGCGAAAGCCTCAGACGGATATATTACGATTACGGGGGCGGCTAATATCAGGAATAAAGTAATCGCTATGCTGGAAAAAGCAAAATGCCGGATATACCTTTCCGCACCAGGGATATATTTGGAAAGTATCAGGAAAGAGCTGGAAAATGTGGTAAGGCGTAGGATGAAACTTGTTTTGATTACGGATAAGGAAATGGGTATAGAGCATGTTTTTTTACACCTTACAGATAAAAAAGAGATGCAGATACGTCTAATAGTCGATTCCTTATATGTATTGACTGGAGATTTGGCGGGAGAAAAGACGGATACGTGCCTATTTTCCGGACAAAGGAACTTTGTCAATGTCTTTAAGGAAGCCCTCAGAAATGAGATAAAGTTAATTGAGATAGCCAAAGGAGAAGATGAAAATGAATAAAAAAGCATTTGTGACAAAAGAAATGATAGAGAAGATAGTGAAAGACTATCCTACCCCTTTTCACATTTATGATGAGAAGGGAATCCGTGAAAATGCGCAGGCAGTAAAAGAAGCTTTTGCATGGAATAAAGGATTTAAAGAATATTTTGCCGTAAAAGCGACCCCAAATCCATATTTAATGCAGATTCTTAAGGAATATGGCTGCGGGTGTGACTGTTCCTCTATGACGGAATTAATGCTTAGTAAGGCGATAGGGGTGAAAGGGAGCGATATTATGTTTTCCTCTAATGAAACCCCGGCGGAAGAATATGCTTATGCCGCCAAATTGGGGGCGATTATTAACTTGGATGATATTACTCATATTGATTTTTTAGAAGGCATTTTGGGAAAGCTTCCGGAAACTATGAGCTGCCGGTATAACCCTGGCGGTGTATTTACAATGAGCAACGGGATTATGGACAATCCAGGGGATGCAAAATATGGTTTTACGACAGAACAATTATTTGAGGGGTTCAGGATTTTAAAGAACAAAGGTGTGAAAAACTTCGGGATTCATGCATTTTTGGCGAGCAATACGGTGACTAACGAGTATTACCCGATTTTAGCAAAACAGTTGTTTGAGGTGGCTGTCCGGCTCAAGGAGGAGACTGGGGCGGATATTCGTTTTATTAACCTTTCCGGCGGAGTGGGAATCCCTTATCAGCCGGGACAGACAGGGAACGATATCCGTGCCATCGGGGAAGGCGTAAAGAGGGTATACGAAGAAGTGCTTGTATCTGCAGGGATGGATGATGTTGCCATTTATACGGAAATGGGCCGATTTATGATGGGACCTTATGGTGAATTGGTGACAAAGGCAATCCACGAAAAACATACCCACAAGGAATATATCGGTGTAGATGCCTGCGCTGTCCATTTGATGCGTCCGGCGATGTATGGCGCATATCACCATATTACGGTGCTTGGGAAAGAGGACGCGCCCTGCAGCCGTAAATATGATGTGGTAGGTTCCTTGTGTGAAAACAATGATAAATTTGCCGTAGACAGGATGTTGCCGGAAATTGAGAAAGGGGATTATCTTGTTATTCATGATACGGGCGCACACGGGTTTTCTATGGGATACAATTATAATGGAAAGTTAAAATCCGCGGAACTTTTGTTGAAAGAAAACGGCGAAATACAGTTGATACGGAGGGCGGAAACACCGAAAGATTACTTTGCAACATTTGACAATTTGGAAATTTTTAAAAATTTAGAAAAAGAATTTAAAAAAAACACTTGCCAATAACAGCCGAGTATGGTATTATATAACTCGGCTGTTAGAGATTGACAAAAGAGTGAAAGACAGCAGCAAATGACAATTATATAGGTTTCGCCGGCGTGTCGGAATGGCAGACGAGGCAGACTCAAAATCTGTTGTGGGCAACCACGTATGGGTTCAAGTCCCATCGCCGGCATTAAAAATCTGAAAATCCATTGATTGGATTTTCAGATTTTTTTGTATCATAGGATTTGTAGGGAAGCATACTGGGCATATCAAAGAAATAGTGGCTGATAAAGGCATTTTGTTTTAGCAGAATAATGGAGAACAAAGCAAGAATTTGAAAAACTGTTTTCTGAATATATAAAATGCATAATAATATCAGGCAAAAAAATCGGATAACTGACAAGAAATACAAAAAGACATTTTATTGACTTGACAGAAATTGTATAAATTGTTATTATATACCCAAATAATTTGGGCAGTTATGACAGAATCTGAGAAGGGTAGTAATGGAAAATTGCTATAGAATCCTTGCAAAGGGAAAGAAAGAAAGGAGAATTGTATTATGCAGGAGTTCAAGTACACAATCAAAGACGAGTTGGGAATTCATGCAAGGCCGGCAGGGCTGCTGGTAAAGTTAGCTGCACCTTTTAAAAGCACGATTACAGTAGATACCGGGTCGAAAAAGGCAGACGCAAAAAAAATTATGGCTCTTATGGGGGCTGGAGCTAAGAAAGGTACGAATGTGACTTGCAGCGCAGAAGGTCCTGACGAAGTAGAGGCAATTGCGGCTCTCAAGAAGTTCTTTGAAGAGAATTTATAAATTTATAGATGTGTAATATCGGAAGCCCATTGGGGCTTCCGATATTTAGGCTTGAGAAAATGGTAGATTGAGATATAGTGGGATGCTTTTTTGGAGCCAACGGAAAAACAGGGAAATATAAGGTAAGCGTGGCAAATACGCGGATAGGAGCAGGAATGAGGATAATTAAAGCGAAGGATTACAAGGATATGAGCAGGAAAGCTGCAAATATTATTTCGGCCCAGGTAATTACCAAGCCGGAATGTGTTTTAGGGCTGGCAACGGGATCTACGCCTATTGGAACTTATGAGCAGCTTGTGGATTGGTACAATAAGGGCGATTTGGATTTTTCAAAAGTAACATCGGTAAACCTTGACGAATACAAAGGCCTTACCAAAGATAATGACCAGAGTTACTATTATTTTATGAATGAACACCTTTTCAGTAAGGTTAACATAGATAAAAACAACACCCATCTTCCGGATGGAACGGAACCGGACAGCGATAAAGCATGTTCTGACTATAATAAAGTGATTGAATCGGTTGGCGGCATTGATTTGCAGTTATTAGGGCTTGGGCATAACGGTCATATTGGCTTTAACGAGCCGGCGGATGAATTTATCCCTGAAACACATTGTGTAGATTTGACGCCCTCTACCATTGAAGCGAATAAGCGGTTTTTTGCTTCTTATGACGATGTGCCGAAACAGGCATATACAATGGGTATTAAAACCATTATGCAGGCAAAGGCAGTGCTTGTAGTTGTCAGCGGAGAAGATAAGGCAGCAATTGTAAGGGATGCCTTTTTCGGGCCGATTACCCCTAAGGTACAGGCATCTGTTTTGCAGCTTCATCCAAATGTAACAGTAGTGGCAGATGAAGCGGCATTATCCCTCGTAAAATAAGTTGAACCAATCATAGTGCCATTTGGCTGTGCGGGAGCGCATCCGAGTGGCGCTATATTTTTGCATAATAAGATTCGGGTGTCAAAAGTTCTTCCCGGCAGTGCCGAATACACTTTTACAGTAATGCTTTATTGCAGTGTTATTTGCAATTAATTTCCAATGGATACTTTAAAAAAGACAAGTTTTAGTGTATAGTAAATTATGTATGGGTATATCGTGGGAATATGTTGGGGCATAAGATAAAGAAATGTACTTATGAGGATGCCGGGGAGCTGCTATGGAATGTAAAGAAGTAATAAAGATGATACCGGATTTTTTGGATAATGAATTAAGCGGTAAGGAATTGCGGGCGTTTTTAAAGCACATTGAGGAGTGCAAAGAGTGCAGGGAAGAACTTAGCATCCAATTTCTTGTCCTTGAAGGGATGGCGAGGTTGGAAGAGGGGAATACATTCGATTTGCAGAATGAGTTTGACAAGATGATGGAAGATGCAAAAAGGCGGATGCAGTTTTTGCGGATACTGAGTATTCTTGTATATGGTGTGGAAATTCTGGCGATTATAACAATTATAGCGATTATCGTTTTAATTGTCGTATTATAAGAAGGACGGAGACAGGGAATTTATGAGCAAAATAGTATTAATCGACGGACATAGTATTTTACACAGGGCATTCTACGGGGTGCCGGATTTGAGCAATGCCGAAGGTCTTCACACGAATGCGGTTTACGGGTTCTTAAATATTATGTTTAAAATTTTGGATGAAGAAAAGCCGGAATATTTAACGGTGGCATTCGATGTACATGCCCCGACTTTCCGCCATGAAATTTATAAAGAATATAAAGGGACGAGGAAGCCGATGCCGGAGGAACTGCGGGAACAGGTTCCGGTTATGAAAGAAGTGCTTAAGGCTATGGGGATAAAAACCGTAGAGAAGTCGGGATTGGAAGCGGACGATATCCTTGGAACGCTGGCAACAAGAGCCGAAAAAGAAGGGATGGAAGTTTCCCTGATTTCCGGCGACAGGGATTTGCTTCAGATTGCATCTTCCCATATCAAGATTAGAATCCCCAAGACAAAAGGGGGAAAAACGGAGATAGAGGATTATTATGCTTCGGATGTGGAAAACAGGTATCAGGTAAACCCGAAGCAGTTTATTGATTTAAAAGCGTTGATGGGCGATACGGCGGATAATATACCGGGAGTGCCGAAAGTCGGAGAGAAAACGGCTACGGAGCTAATGGTCCGGTTTGGCTCTTTAGACGGGATATATGAACATATTGAAGAGGTCACCAAAAGGTCGATTAGGGAATCATTGCTTGCAAATAAGGAGCTTGCGGATTTGAGCAAGATATTGGCAACGATTAAAGTGGATGGTGAGGTTGAGTTTTCTTATGAAGAGGCTGAAGTAAGAAATTTTTATACCGATGAAGCTTACAAGATTTTTAAACGGTTAGGGTTTAAGAATATGATGAACCGTTTTGAAGAGAATGGGGCAAAGAACAAGCAGACCGAATATTTTAAAGAAGTGGTTGATTTCGGGGAGGCAGAAAGTCTCTTCCAAAGATTGGAGAACTTAAAAACAGGGGAAAGGGCTGCTTTTGAAATTATAGAGGACAGCCGTAAAGAGGAAGATTTTGTAGGTATGGCATTAGCTTTTGGGGAAAAGGAGATTTATTTCCTGAAGCCGGAAGGATTCCTAAGGAAAGAGTATCTGCTCGGAAAACTTGCCGAGGCGGCAAAAAGCTGTGAAGGCAGGGGAAATTGCCTTGTGACCTTCGATATAAAAAGAAAATATGAATATATTAAGACAAACCGGACGGATGGCCTGTTCGACATATTGATTGCCGCTTATTTGCTGAATCCCTTAAAAAATGATTATGAACCGGCAGACATTGCTTCAGAATATCTCGGTTTACTGATACCTGGGCGGACACAGCTTTTTGGGAAGACTCCTTTTCGGGAAGCGGTTAAGGAAAAGGGTCGCCAAGTGATGGAATATGCCTGTTTCCTAGCCTATGCGGAGTGGATGGCGGCGCCTGTTTTGGCGGACAGGCTGAAGGAAACAGGGATGGAACGGCTAATGGCGGAGATGGAAATGCCCTTGTCTTATGTCCTTTATGATATGGAAAAGGAAGGGATTATGGTAAAGCCGGATGAATTGCGGGCTTACGGGGAAAAGTTGAATGGGCGCATCGGCGAACTGGAAAAGAGTATTCATGAAAAAGCAGGCTGTGATTTCAACATCAATTCGCCAAAACAGCTTGGGGAAATATTATTTGAACAAATGGGGATTCCGGGAGGAAAAAAGACAAAAACCGGATATTCCACAGCGGCAGATGTTTTGGATAAGCTTGCTCCGGACTATCCGATTGTAGAAGAGATTTTGGAATACCGGGGGCTGACCAAATTAAAATCTACGTATGCGGAAGGGCTGGCCGTATATATTGATGATAAAGACCGGATACACAGTACCTTTAACCAGACGATTACGGCAACAGGGAGGATTAGTTCTACGGAGCCGAACTTACAAAATATCCCTATGAGGATGGAGTTGGGGAGAATGATTCGGAAAGTATTTATCCCAAAGGAAGGCTTTTTGTTTACGGATGCGGACTATTCCCAGATAGAGCTTCGTGTGTTGGCGCATATGTCTGAGGACGGGCAGCTAATTGAAGCATATAAGATGGATGAAGATATCCATAAAATTACGGCATCGAAAGTATTCCATACCCCTTTTGAAGAAGTAACGGATTTGCAAAGGAGGAATGCGAAAGCGGTGAATTTCGGCATCGTGTACGGAATCAGTTCATTTGGGCTGAGTCAGGATTTGAGCATTTCAAGGAAAGAGGCGGCAGAATATATTGAACAATATTTTGCCACTTACCCAGATGTAAAAAAGTTTTTGGATAAACAGGTGGAAAATGCCAAGAAAGACGGATATGTAACGACGATGTTTGGGCGCCGGAGACCGGTACCGGAACTTTCTTCCAGCAATTATATGCAGCGGTCTTTTGGGGAGAGAGTGGCAATGAATTCGCCAATACAGGGGACGGCGGCGGATATCATAAAAATAGCTATGATTCGTGTATGGAAAAGGCTGAAAACGGAAAACTTGAAATCCAGGCTTATCCTTCAAGTCCATGATGAACTTTTAATTGAGACAGCTAAGGATGAAGAAGAAGAGGTTAAAAAAATCCTTGAAGAGGAGATGAAAGCTGCCGCCGATTTATCCGTAACATTGGAAATAGATATGCATACGGGACAGAATTGGTATGAAGCGAAATAGAACCAGCCTAACCTAAGAGGCTAAGGGGCGGGATGCAGGGAAAGCAGACAGCAGAGGGGGACGAGAGGGAGCATGAGGACGATTGGCATTACCGGAGGGGTAGGCTCCGGCAAAACAAAAGTGCTGGCATATATAAAGGATAAGTATAACTGTGAAGTGATATTGGCAGACGAGGTGGCACATAAAATAAAAGAGCCAGGGGAAAGATGCTATAGCGCTTTGGTGGATTTGCTAGGACAGGGCGTACTCGCCCCGGATGGGAAAATAGACAAAGGGAAAATGGCGGAAAAGATTTTCGGGGATAAAGATTTATTGGAGAAAGTCAACGGTTTGATGCATCCTATGGTCAAAGAATATATTTTGGAAAAAATAAGGTTACACAAGGAAGAAGGAAAAATAGATTTCTTATTGATAGAGGCCGCGTTATTGATAGAGGACGGTTATGCGGATATTGTGGATGAACTGTGGTATATCCATGCCGGAGAGGGTACACGGCGGCAAAGGCTAAAGGCTTCAAGGCATTACAGCGAAGAAAAAATAGCAGGGATATTGAGGCGCCAGCTTACGGAAGAGGAGTTTAGGAGCCATTGCCAAACAGTAATTGATAACAGCGGCGCCCTTGCGGATACATACGGACAGATTGATAGGAAATTGGAGGAATATCTGTGACAGAAGGAAAGAATTATTCGGGGCAATTGGTTTTTGGATTGGATATTGGAACAAGAAGTATCGTAGGTACGGTAGGATACCGGAATAACAACCGGTTTTATGCAGTGGCGCAGCGGGTAAAGGAACATGAAACCCGTGCTATGCTGGACGGGCAGATTCATGATATCCGTAAGGTAGGGGAAACCGTCCGCCAGGTAAAGGAAGAACTGGAAAAAGCCATTGGACGGAATTTGACAGAAGCTTGTATTGCTGCTGCGGGGCGTGTATTGCGTACAGTCAATGTAACGGTAGATACGGAATTTGGTTATGATAAAGAAATAACCCAGGAGGACATGTACGCCTTAACATCCCTTGGTGTGGAAAAGGCATATGAAATGTTTCAGGAAGAAAACGATACGGATATGCGTTTTTACTGCGTAGGCCATTCGGTAATCCATTATTATATCAATCGTTACCCGATTTCCAATCCGGAAGGGCATAAGACCAAAATATTAAGTGCGGAAATGATTGCCACATTTTTGCCGGATGATGTGGTGGACGGATTGCATAAGGCAGTGGAATTGGCAGGGCTTCATGTGGCCAATATGACGTTGGAACCGATTGCGGCTATCCAGGTCGCCATTCCGGAGATGTATAGGATGCTGAATATCGCTTTAGTGGATGTGGGTGCAGGGACTTCGGATATTTCCATTACGAAGGATGGAAGCATTATTGCATTTGGGATGCTCCCTATGGCCGGGGATGCCTTGACGGAAACAATCGCGAAACATTGCCTGGTGGACTTTGGTACGGCAGAACAGATAAAAAAAGACGCAGGATTGATGAAAGAAGTGACATATAAAGATATTATGGGGCTGCAGCAAAGCATTGTCAAAGATGAACTGCTGGAGGTATTGGATCCTGTGATACAGTCGATGGCAGTAGGGGTAGCGGATAAAATAAAGGAATTGAACGGTGGGAAATCCGTCAGCGCTGTTTTTGTGGTAGGCGGAGGCGGGAAAATGGAAGGGTACACCGACCGTTTAGCCGAAGAATTGGGGATACAGAAGGAAAGGGTTGCCGTACGCGGCGGGGAAGTGCTGCAGGCGGTAGAGTTTTTGGAAGAAAATATTGTCAAAGATTCCCTTTTAGTTACGCCAATCGGTATTTGCCTTAGTTTTTATGAACAGAGCAATAACTTTATTTTTGTGGACTTTAACGGTCAGAGGATAAAGTTGTATGACAACAATATGCTGGCGGTGGTGGATGCTGCCATGCAGGCGGAGTTTGCAAAAGAAGGGCTGTTCCCAAGAAGGGGGAAGGAACTGGATTTTACGGTGAACGGGAAAGCAAGGATTGTCCGCGGGCAATTAGGGGAAGCGGCAGTTATCCGCGTGAATGGGGAAGAAGCGGATATACATACGCCGATTCATGGCGGAGATAAAATTCAGGTCATTCCGTCTACGGCAGGAGAACCGGCCGCGATGGAATTAGGGGCGTTGCATGAGTTTGGCGATGTCATAAGAGTGACTGTAAACGATAAGGTGGTTGAGCTGCCTAAGTTCGCCAGAGTCAACGGCCAACTGCAGTCGGGCTATTACGACATCAAAAACCATGATGTGATAGAAATGCTTAACTACTATACAGTAAAACAGATTGCCGATTTTATGGATGTAATGGTAGACTACAGGTTGAACATGTATGTCAATAATCAATTGGCAGATATGGACACTTGTGTATATGAGAATTTTACCGTATCATGGGCAATGAAGGGAACGGACGCGGACACATGGCTGACGGCTCAGGAAAGGGCAGCTATGGCGGCTATTGAGAGGAATCGGATGCCGGAGCCTGTAGAAGATGTTCCGATGCCGGAAAGTTACGCAGAGCTGGAAGTGGAAGAAGAGGTAGAAAAAGGCGGAAGCGGGGATGAAGTGCCGGATAAACGAAAAGGCGGAAAAATTGAAGAAGAGTCCGTGACAATTACCGTCTCGGTCAATGGTATGCCGGTGACGATGACCGGGAAAGCTTCGTATGTCTTCGTGGATGTTTTTGATTATATAGATTTTGATTTGTCCAAGCCGCAGGGTGCGCGCGTGGTAACCAAACGGAACGGGCAGATATCGCGGTATATGGGCATAGTGGAAAACGGCGACGTTTTGGAAGTCTATTGGGTAGATTAAAAGAGAAAGGCTGGATAGGGATATGCGGATGTGCAGCATTGCCAGCGGGAGCAGCGGAAACTGCATTTATGTAGGTTCCGATACCACCCACCTATTGGTGGATGTAGGAATCAGCGGCAAAAAAACAAAAGAAGGGCTGGAAAAGCTGGGAGTAAAAGCGGAGGAATTGGACGGGATATTTATTACCCATGAACATGCGGATCATATTAGCGGATTAGGGGTAATGGCAAGGAAATATGGGGTTCCCATCTACGGGACAAAGGGAACTTTGAAAGCCATCCGTTGTTCTTCTTCCGTTGGAGAGATTGACGACGGGCTCTTTCAGGAAATAGAAGCGGACAATAAAATTATCGTCAAGGATTTGACGTTGAGCCCTATGAGGATTTCCCATGATGCGGCAGAGCCGGTAGCTTACCGTATCAGTCATGGAAGGCAAAAACTGGGGATTATCACGGATTTAGGCTGTTATAACGATTATACGGTGGAATGCCTAAGAGGGATGAATGCGTTATTGATTGAGGCAAACCATGATGCAAACATGCTTCAGGTAGGGCCATATCCTTACTATCTAAAAAAACGGATTGCGGGGGATAGAGGGCACCTTTCCAATGAACTTTCCGGTCAGCTCCTTTGCCGTTTGCTGAATGACGGGATGCAGACGATTGTATTGGGGCATCTAAGTAAAGAAAATAATCTGCCAGAGCTGGCTTATGAAACGGTCAGGGTGGAAATTGCAATGGCAGACAACGAATATAAGGCAAATGATTTCCCGATACGGGTGGCAAACCGGAGTGAAGTTTCGGAGATTATAGAAATTGCATAATGGCGTCGCAGGAAAAGACGCAGAATGGGAGTAAATGATGAAAAAGACAATAATTACCGTAGTTGGCAAAGATACCGTAGGCATTATCGCAAAGGTATGCACTTATCTGGCAGACAACAAAATCAATATCCTGGACATTACGCAGACAATTGTGCAAGGGTATTTTAATATGATGATGATAGTAGATACCTGCCAGACAGATAAGCATTTTGGGGATATCGTAGACGAATTAGTGGCGCTGGGGGAAGAAATAGGCGTTATCATCAAGTGCCAAAAGGAAGAGATTTTCGACAAAATGCATAGAATATAAGGAATGAGAGGAATTATGATTAATATATACGAAGTGGCAGAAACGAATCAGATGATTGAGAAAGAAAATCTGGATGTAAGGACGATAACATTGGGAATCAGCCTGTTGGACTGCATAGATGCGGATTTGGAAAGGCTGAAAGAGAAAATATACCATAAAATCTATGAAGCGTCCAAGGATTTGGTAAAGACCGGGGAAGAGATTTCCAGAGAATTTGGAATACCGATTGTTAATAAAAGGATTTCCGTAACACCTATCGCTCTTGTGGGAGGGGCTGCGTGTAAAACGGAGAAAGATTTTGCAGAGATTGCAAAGACTTTGGATAAAGTGGCCCATGAGGTGGGCGTGAATTTTATTGGAGGGTATTCAGCATTGGTTTCCAAAGGGATGACGGAAGCGGACCGCCTGTTAATTGGCTCTATCCCGCTTGCGCTTTCTTCCACAGAAAGAGTCTGCAGTTCCGTAAACCTTGGTTCTACTAAGACAGGCATCAATATGGATGCGGTAAAACTAATGGGGGAAATTGTCAGGCAGACGGCAGAATATACAAAGGAAGCGGATTCCCTTGGCTGTGCCAAACTGGTGGTATTTTGCAATGCGCCGGATGACAATCCGTTTATGGCAGGGGCGTTTCATGGCGTGACGGAAAGCGATAAGGTTATTAATGTAGGGGTCAGCGGGCCGGGAGTGGTGAAAACTGCTTTGAGCAAAGTACGAGGCGAAAATTTTGAAGTACTTTGCGAGACGATTAAGAAAACCGCTTTTAAAGTGACCAGGGTAGGGCAGCTTGTGGCGCAGGAAGCTTCCAAAAGGATGAATGTGCCTTTCGGCATTGTAGATTTGTCTTTAGCGCCTACGCCTGCCATCGGTGACAGCGTGGCGGATATTTTGTGTGAAATTGGTTTGGAATATGCGGGTGCGCCCGGAACGACGGCGGCGCTGGCGCTCCTGAACGATCAGGTGAAAAAAGGTGGGGTTATGGCTTCTTCCTATGTGGGAGGACTGAGCGGCGCTTTTATTCCGGTCAGCGAAGACCAGGGAATGATTGACGCGGTAACGGCCGGCGCCCTTACGTTGGAAAAATTGGAAGCGATGACCTGCGTATGTTCCGTAGGGCTGGATATGATAGCTGTTCCGGGGGATACGAAGGCAACGACGATTTCCGGTATAATAGCGGACGAGATGGCAATCGGTATGGTGAACCAAAAAACAACTGCCGTCAGGATTATCCCGGTTATCGGCAAAACGGTAGGGGAAAAGGTAGAATTTGGAGGTTTGCTCGGGTATGCACCGATTATGCCTGTAAACGGTTTTTCCTGCGACGCGTTTGTCAACAGGGGAGGAAGGATTCCGGCGCCTATCCATAGCTTTAAAAATTAATGGAAAATGGCGGAATCATTATTTCTGACGGGTGATTAAGAGGTTAACAGAAAAAAAAGCGTATGGGCTATGAAACAGAAGCTTATATGCTTTTTAGTACCATATAAGTGTAAGAGATAAAGCATTTCATCAGTGCTTTACCTTC
>CAJUSR010000043.1 GCA_910588855.1 uncultured Kineothrix sp.
TTCCGGATGGCTCTCAAGCAGTAAACTGGTGGCTCCCAAGCAGGATAATATTCACATATATCACCGCATGGTAGATTTCATAAAAAAATTGAGCAAGTGACTTTTATACGTTTTATACGATGGAGTGGAGAATCTAACAGTAGATTACTCCACATTGTTGTGAATAACCAACAATCCGACTTTTCCGGTAACGGTTAAAGATTTGCTTTTGAATACAAAATACTGATATTTTTATTTACATCATCCGACGATAAAATAGACTTCAATGCCTCTATAAATTCATCCCTATTCCGGCATGTATACTTTGGCCTAAACTTTTCTGCATCATCAATTGTATTGCTTCCTACCGTAATTGCAACCGGATAATCTTTTTCAGGCCTTGAATAAATAACCAACAACGTATAGTTGTAATTATCCAACTGTGGCACCACAACCTCAAACACGGTAGCCAGATTATATTCTATTCCTTTATCCTGAGGATAAAATTTCATGTTAGTTACTTTTCCGTAAATAACACCCCCGGTTTTTTCCGACAGCCTATCTGCTTGTTCCTTTAAAATACTATTTGGCAACTCCTGTGTCATCTTTCTTAGTGATTTTTCATCAAACTGCCATAAATCCAATTTCATCCTATTCCTCCTCTAACTAATTGCAAATTTAATCGGTAAATGGTCTGAATATTTTGTATTATAAATTTTAGTGTTTTTGAGCAGAGAAGCTTTTCCAACAATGCCATTTGACACCAAAATTCTAATTATACGAAAAATAGCCCTCCCAAAATAAATGGAAGGCCTATTTCGCATAAAAGCTTATTTTTCAGAAGAGTCAACTGCCTCTCAATCATCCAAATCAAAATCCGAAGCGTCTATTCCGTCGGAACCGATATCCAATGTGTTTAACGTCCTGCGTTTCCTCCGCGCATCCTCTGATGCTTTCAAAATATAATCCTTGATTTCCTTGGCATTCTTAATCCTTTCCAGCATTAATTTCG
The DNA here is from genome assembly GCA_910588855.1 of uncultured Kineothrix sp. Lineage (GTDB taxonomy): Bacteria > Bacillota > Clostridia > Lachnospirales > Lachnospiraceae > Kineothrix. The sequence goes on from CAJUSR010000043.1 coordinate 992, forward strand.
GATGAGTCGTATCACCGGTATAGCATACTATCGTTCCAAGCCCGAATATCCTCTCCGCCAGCGATATTTGAAGTTCCACATCCTGAATCTTATACATATAACAGTTGTTTTCATACGTTTTCAATAATCCGCTGTTTATCACCACATCCTCTTCCCTCACTGTATATTTCGTGAATGTCCAAGGCAAACCGAAAAACAGCAGCCGTTTTCTTTCTACATATTCCATTTCATTTCTCCTCTCTTCTATCGTTCTTTTCTATAATATGAATCCCATTTAATATGAATCCTATTTGCCTTTTATCGAGAACCCCTTTTGATTTATATCATTCGTCCTTCTTAGTTAATATCGCGAATCTCTTTCGGCTTATATTATTCATCTTCCTCAGCTAATGCCTGTCAATCTTTTTGGCTTATATCATTCATCTTCCTCAGCTAATACCTGCCAATCTTTTCGGCTTATATCATCCGTCCTTTTTCACCCATCGCACTCTTTCTGGATTTTAGGAATCCCGTTCCCGTTTATAAGGGCTGCTTTTGCCAGTTCGTCCGCCATATCGTTATATTTATTGTTTGTATGGGCGGCAATTTTCAAAAAAGAGATGCGGATGGATTTCTTCCACTCGTTCATCGCTGCCGCATATTTTAGGGCGAGTTCATTTTTTGCCTTCCATTCTCCCTGCACCCATTTTTCAATACCGGCATAATCGTATCGGAGTTCAACTTCCTGATAGCCATTGACCATCGCCCACTTCACGGCATACATGGCCCCCAGCATTTCCCCGGCAACATTCCTGATTGCCAGCGATGCCGGATTATCCCCATTCCCGGATTTTTCTATGATATCCCCGGACGGCATCAGCAAGATACACCCAAAGGAATATTTTTTCAGCTTATGGTCATAACTTCCGTCCACATAAGCGATAATTTTCTCAGGGCTTAATTCAAACCTTTCCTCCAACGCAGGCTCCACCAGACCTGTCTTTGTTCCCCCTACGTACTGCTCCGCTTCTTCTTTCGTCGAAAAGCTCTTATACTCTGCATTGTGATATCCTAAAATCATCTTCTGGCACTCCGGCCAGCTTTCAAATATCCCTGTCTGCATCCCTTTCCTGACTGCATAAAACTTTTTCTTTGCCATCCAGTCCTCCCTTATTTTAATATACCCTCATATCATCCTTTTGCGTTCCATTCTATTTTCTATTATTCATATCCATCCGCAGGCAGAGGAACTGTTTCTATTTTACAACATCCCCCATCGAAAAACAAATCCTTCTTCAAAATTTTATAAAAACGCTTTTTTCAAGTTGAAAGCGCCATTCCATTATGTTATCATAAAAGAAACATGCCCAACAAAAACAGATTTGTACCAAAAACAATCCGGGGTACATATTGCACCAACACCGCCAATGGACGGACAGCGGCTTAAAGGAGGTAAAGAATGACAGCAAAAGAATGTATCAAAGGACGCAGGAGCATCCGCAAATTTACGGCACAGCCTATCGACCATTCCTTGCTTGCGGAAATTATTGAAACGGCATCCTACTCCCCTAGCTGGAAGAATACACAGATTACACGTTATATTGCAGTAGAAGGCGAATTAAAAGATAAAATTGCCGATGAATGCACTTCCGCATTCCCCAATAACGGAGCTATTATCAAAGGCGCTCCTATGCTGATTGTCGTAACTGCCATTAAAAACAGATGCGGCTATGAAAGGGATGGTTCCTTTACCACCAGAAGAGGGGATTCCTGGCAAATGTTCGATGCCGGCATCGCATCCCAGTCTTTCTGCCTCGCCGCTTATGAACAAGGCATCGGCAGCGTGATTGAAGGCATTTTTGACGATGAAAAAACAGGCCGGCTTCTCCAGCTTCCTGAAGACAGGGAAGTCATTGCCCTTATTCCCATCGGATATCCCGCAGAGGAACCGGCTGCACCAAGACGTAAGCCGGTAGAGGATTTATTATCTTATATGTAAGCAAAAAACAAAATACAAATCGAAGAGAATCCATTTTCTCTTCGATTTTGTTACGATAAGCCGCCATACAGGATTTACGGGCGGTTAGCAGCAAATCAATGTCATTTAGTTAACGGTACCGGACGCCGTGAGGAGCATAAAATGCTCCGTCACCACGCTTTCGCTCGGTAAAAAACGTAGCGGACACTAAACTCGTGAGGAACCTCGTTAAGTGCCGACGCTTTTTAACGGGTTCCTTGAGCATTTTATGTTCCTCACGGCGCAGTCAAGACGCTAACTAAATGACATTGGACAGCAAATTGGGTGTTCCCGCAACGCTCAATTGCATTTTTCCAAATATATAGAACATAGAATAGAAAGGAATATTTTTCATGAGGCATTTAATGAGTCCCCTCGATTTTACGGTGGAAGAATTGGATAAACTTTTCGACCTCGCCAACGATATTGAAAACAATATGCAAAAATATGCAAAAATGTGTGAAGGCAAAAAGCTTGCCACCTGTTTTTACGAGCCAAGTACGAGGACAAGGTTAAGCTTTGAATCCGCAATGTTGAATCTGGGAGGCAGCGTTATCGGCTTTTCCGACGCAGGCTCCTCTTCCGCCTCCAAAGGCGAAAGCGTCTCCGACACTATCCGTGTCATTTCCTGCTTTGCGGACATCTGTGCTATGCGCCATCACAAAGAAGGCGCCCCAATGGTTGCGGCGGAAAAATCTACCATCCCGGTCATTAATGCCGGAGACGGCGGGCACCAGCATCCTACACAGACTTTAACGGACTTGCTTACTATCCGTTCCCTAAAAGGCTCCCTTGGACACTTTACAATCGGCCTTTGCGGCGATTTAAAGTTCGGCAGGACAGTCCATTCCTTAATTAATGCCCTCGTCCGCTACCCGGATGTTCATTTCATCTTCATTTCACCTCAGGAACTGCGAGTTCCGGATTATATTATCGAAATGCTGAAGGAAAAAGGCATCCCTTATGAAGAAGTAATCCGGTTGGAAGAAATTATGCCCCGTCTTGACTTCCTTTATATGACAAGGGTACAAAAAGAACGTTTCTTTAACGAAGAAGACTATGTCCGTTTAAAGGACTTTTACATATTGAACAAAGATAAAATGGATTTGGCAAAAAAAGATATGCTCGTCCTTCATCCCCTTCCAAGGGTAAACGAAATCTCCGTGGAAGTCGATAATGACCCAAGAGCCGCTTATTTCAAGCAAGTGCAATACGGTGTCTATGTACGGATGGCGCTGATTCTCACTTTGCTGGAATATGCTTAAAGCGTTGCTATGTATATTGCCATGCATTCGGAAGCGGAACTGTCATTTTAAAATATCCAAAAATCCATCCCGGAATGGAAAGCCGGCAAAGGAGGTATACTTATACTATGTTAAATGTAGGAAAAATTGAAGAAGGCTTTGTTTTAGACCATATCGAAGCGGGCAAAAGCCTTTCCCTCTATCATCATTTGCAGCTGGACAAATTGGATTGCCCGGTTGCCATTATTAAAAATGCAAGGAGCAACAAAAAGGGGAAAAAAGACATTTTGAAAGTGGAATGCGACATTAATACCCTTGATTTAGACGTTTTGGCATTTATCGACCACAATATCACCGTCAATGTCATAAAAGACGGGGAAATCGTGGACAAAAAAGAACTTACCCTCCCAAAGGAAATCCGTAATATTATCAAATGCAAGAACCCGCGTTGCATCACTTCCATCGAGCAGGAGCTGCCCCACATTTTTGTCCTCTCCGATGAAAAGAAAGAGATTTACCGCTGCAAATATTGTGAAGAAAAATACGGCAAACGGCTGTAAAACCAACATAGAAAGAAGGTATAATGTGAAACTGGATATGCACTGCCACACAAAAGAAGGTTCCCTGGACGGTAAAATCACCCTTTATGAAACAATCCTCTCGCTGCGCGAAAAAGGATATCAAGGTATGTTGATTACAGACCACAACTCCTACAAGGCATACCGCCATTATGAAAAGAACATAAAAGGCCGCTACAAGGAACTGGAAGACTTTACTGTCCTCAAAGGCATTGAATACGACACCATTGATGCCGGGCATATTATTGTCATTATGCCCACAGGGGTAAAACTGCCCCTTTTGGAACTGCGTGGGCTCCCTGTCAATCCGCTCATCGACATTGTCCACCATTTCGGCGGCATTTTAGGGCCCGCACATCCTTGCGGCGAAAAATATTTAAGCCTCATGAATACCAGAAGGGGCAGAAAAAGCCGAAATTTGACCGCTCGTTTCGATTTTATTGAGACTTATAACGCCTGCGAATCGCCCGAATCCAACCAGGCTGCCGCAGATTTGGCAGAACGTTTCGGAAAACCTGGAATCGGTGGAAGCGATTCCCATAAGGAGCTATGCGCCGGTATGGGATATACGATGATTGATGCCGAAATCAAAGACGAAACCGATTTGATACATGCCCTCCGCTCCGAAACAGCTGTAAGTTCCGGCGGGGAACGATATATGTTCACAACCAAACAGCGTATCGGACGGATGAACGACGTTCTTGTCTATTCTTTTTGGTTCTACAACAAATTTCTGGCATTGTATAAGCGACATAAACGTCAGGTGGAACTAAAGGAAAACAACCTATATGGATACCGCTCTGCCCGCCGGCATTTCTTCCTCAAGCGCCGGGCATCCGGTTCTTTCCTGCATTCCTACTCCCACCAAAAGGGCGCCTGATTCTTTGTCTGCTGTGTTCCTCATTGCAGAGATAAATACGTATGGCAATGTACGTACGGCAATAACACGTGTAGCAATATACGTACAGCAATAACACGTGTGGCAATGTACGTACGGCAATAGCACGTGTGGCAATATTTGGCACAACCTGGCAATCAAATACCCCGCTGCAAGCAACGGGGTATTTGACCCTCGCGGCAGTCGCCAAATGTCTGCAAGCAGCCACTTGGCTCGTTGCTCGCGGGAATAAAAAATGAAATGTCAGAATAAATGAAGGTAAAATAAGGCTGCCTCGATGGATAAATGTTAATTCATTGAGACAGCCTTATTTATGAATATTTGTTAATCTATTAAGTTACATTTTTATGATACATCTATATATAGTGCGTCTTTCTATAGTACAGCTTTTTATAGTGCATCTTTTTATACTGCAGCTTTTTATACTGCAGCTTTTTATAGTACATCTTTGAAGGAGCTGTTCTTTTATTCCATATCACTCCTTATTCCAGCCTTCTACCGTTTCTTTCAATTCCTGAAGGGTATCTCTAAACCGTTTGGAAACCATTGTGGGGTTCCCTTTAATCATCTGCCTTTTATAAAAATCTTTTATCGACCTGAGCTGTATCCTATTTTCTACATTTATCCGATATTTCATACGCAATTCCTGAATCTCTTCTTTGATTCCGTCAGGATATAAGGAAACCTCGTTTTGTATTTTCTCCTTTAAGCCGCCAAGCCGCTCCTCAATACCGTCAATCAACTCATCAATCCTCTGGCTGCGCTCCTGCCTTTTTATCTCACGTTCCTCATTGGACACTGCAATAATTACATCCAAACGTTTTTGCACCCGTTCCAGCTCTTCTCTTGCTGCTTCCATCTTAACAAGGATATCCCGCAAATCGATAGCTGTCTTGAAGGATAAGGTAAAGTCCGCCACAATGTATACCGTCAATACATAGGTCATCACTGTAAGGGCTCCGCCCGGGATGGCAAGCATAAGCTGTTCTACCGGTTTATGGACTACCCTTGTCATAAGGATAGTCAGCCCGCCCCACGCCAACGTGGAACTTAAACAAATTTGCCCCTGAAAATTAAATTTCTGGTTGGAATAGTCCCAATATCTTACTTTAAATAATGCTTCCATCACAACGCCTGTCACATATTCCAAAGCTGTGGCCCCAATACACCCGGCAATATAAGTAAGCAGTATATTGTGCTGGAATGGCATGGAAACCACCAACATCATGATAGCCCCGCTTCCGTACAAAGGTAAAAACGGTCCCCGCATAAATCCCCGGTTTACCAATTTCCTCTTTTTCAGAGAAACATAAGAAGACTCAAAGCACCAACCGAAAAGACAATAAAAATAAAAGAAAAACAGCCATTGTACCATAGTATACGAATACATAGAATCCTCCTTTGTATAAAGTCTGCCCCGCATCGCCGCTTGGCAAACAACACAAAAAAATTATGCAAATAGCTTCCGCACAAGCAAAAGCAATGTGCAAAACCTGTAAAAGCCATCTATTTGTATATACCTGCCGAAACGCTCCATTTGCCTTTTTTCGTTTCGTGCCCTGCGCCGTAATAGATAAAACGGCCATGACCTCGTACGGAAACTATATCGCCGCTTTTCAGGATATAACTGTTGTTTTCGTTCAGCCTGCCGTTTACATACACTTTTTTCCCTATAAACAGCTCTAAACTTTGGTTTCTGGATAACCGGAAAACTTTTGCAATCATCCCGTCCGCCCTTTCCGAGGCTACGGTAAAGCATACCCTTTCCGGCTCTTTTACCGGAAGCTCTTTGCTTGCATCCGCCAAAATGCATTTTACATTCGTATGCTTTACCTTTTCCAAACTTTCCATAATATATGGAGCAATCTTTTCCGTACAAAATACATAAGCGGATTTCCCCTCCATAAGGATATCCCCCACGGCGCCCCTGTCTATGCCAAGGTTCATCAACGCCCCAAGGAAATCCCGATGAGTCAGGGTATCCGCAAATTTTTCCATCAGCGGCCTTATGGACAGGCAGGCAATGGGGAAATCTTCTTCATAACCAATATTTTCCGAATCCCCAAACCGAAGCATCTGCCTTTCACAGCCTTCCCTGCCGCCGTACAGCATAAACCCCGCCGCCATTTCCCTGGATGGCATACTATAAAAAGCATCCTGTTCCGCCATGCCCAAAAAACCGGTGTAAGTATAAATATTATGTTCATAAGACTTTCTTGCAAGCTCTGCCAGCCGCTTTTTCAACTGTTGTAATTCCTTCTCGCTCTCCGCCGCCATATCTTTTCCCTTTTCTTCATTGGGCCGGAACAAGCGCCTTCCCTGTTCCCCGCCTCATAGAAAACTGATAATCTCTTCCTCCGGCGCTGTGGTTTTCTTTACGCTGATTGCATTAAGCACCGGCCCTTCTCCATTGTAATCCGCAAAATACTCTTGCTTCACCACTGCAGTAACTTCCACCCACTGCTTTTCTTCCAAAGAATCCGTATCCCCATAGGCGCAGGCAAAGCCAAGGAAAGCCATATCTTCCGCACAGCAGGTCATAGCCATCCTTCCCGGCACAAAAAAACCTTTCGGGAAATTTTTCGGCTTCAGCACCATAGCCGTAAACTTCACTTTTTTTCCGACATACCGCTCCAAATGATCCAAAGAATCCAAGTACCATATGCCGAACCCCTGATTATCCAATGCAATAATTTCGTCGTCCAGACAATAGGGAAGGTCGTCCTCCATAATTTCGTCGACTTCCCCCTCGGAAGTTTCAAATACAATATCCGCCTTTTGGTTAATCGCCTTGATATTCCTTTTATAACTGTTTAAATCTTCAATGCCGTCGCAACGGTTAAAAATAATCAGCTCCGACTTCCGCACCATCTCCGCCAGCAGCGTTTTCATATTGTTAAAATACATCGGGAATGTAGAAGCGTCAATCGTTGTCACCTGCTGCTCTATCGTCCAATGCCAGGGCAGCTTCATATTTTTATAGTTCCACATGCCGTTATACTCTATAATGATTCGCTCCGGCTTATGCTTTTTCTCAAGCTCTATGAGATGGGAAGGGGTAAAATCCTCTTCGTTTTCTATTAGCTCCAGTTCTGTCCTGCTTACCTTCAATAACGTTTCGCCGTACTCGCTTTCCCCTTCTTCGCAAAGAATCAGGAGGGTTTTCCCCTTTACCTGAAAATACGGCTGTTCCAATGTATAAGCGATAAATTCCGTCTTACCGCTTTCCAAAAATCCGTTGATAACATAAACCGGTTTCATCTATGACCTTCCTTTCTTTCCAATCACTGCCGTTTCCTTCTTTTCTTCCGATATGGATTATTTTTGGAATAGTTTTTTCAGGTTGTCCTCTACAAGCTTTGAACCGATTACACAAATTTTCCCTGTCACATCCGGCTTCCCTTCCCTGATATCGCATTCACCCGGCACATAATCGAAATATACCCAGCTTCCATTCCCGGAAGGAACCATCCCCTTTGCACGAAGGACAAATCCATATTCTTTTTCCTGTTCCAGTTCTTCTAACAGTTTTTGGATTTCCTCTTCCGTGTAAGCGGCAGGTGTCTCCATTCCCCAACTGGTAAATACTTCGTCCGCATGGTGGTGATGCCCATCGTGGTCGTGGTGCCCGTGGCTATGATTGTGGTTGCATTCTCCGCCATGTTCTCCGTGGTGGTGGCTGTGACCGCATTCTCCGTCGTGTTCTCCGTGGTGGTGTTCATGACCGTGGCAACACTCTTCGCCCTCTTCCCCATGATGGTGGTCATATCCATGATTGCATTCCCCGTCGTGTTCCCCGTGGTGGTGACCATGTCCATGACAGCACTCTTCTCCTTCTTCTCCATGATGATGCCCATGTCCGTGGCAGCACTCCCCGTCTTCTTCTCCGTGGTGGTGTCCATGGCCGTGACCGCATTCCCCGTCCTGTTCTCCATGATGGTGGCCATGACAGCCGCATGTGCAGTCCGGGCCGTGATCGTGATGATGTTCATTTTCATGTTTCCTGCGCACTTCTTCCATCAATTCCGCTTCCAAATCTTTTGCGCCTTCTATTGTCTCTAAAATATCCCTGCCGTCCAGTTCTTCCCAAGGAGTTGTAACAATGGTCGCTTTCCGGTTATGCTCACTTATCATTGCCAAACATGCCTCCAGCTTTTGCCCGCTGATTTTCCCTGTCCGGCTTAAAATAATTGTTCCTGCATGTTCAATCTGATTTGTAAAAAATTCCCCGAAATTTTTCATATACATTTTACATTTCATGGCATCCACTACTGCCACGGCACTGTTAAGCTGCACCTCTTCTTCGGACACCACACCCTCTACCGCTTTCATGACATCGGAAAGTTTCCCGACCCCTGACGGCTCTATCAATATCCGCTCCGGCGCATAAGTATCCAATACTTCTTTCAGCGAAGCCCCAAAATCCCCTACCAGCGAACAACAGATGCAGCCGGAATTCATCTCTTTGATTTCTATCCCCGCTTCTTTTAAGAAACCGCCGTCAATACCGATTTCACCAAATTCATTTTCTATCAGCACTACTTTCGTATCTGCCAAAGCCTCCTTTAAAAGCTTCTTTATCAACGTTGTTTTCCCGGCTCCCAAAAAACCGGATACGATATCAATTTTCGTCATCGCCGCATCTGCTCCTTTCCAAAATGCATTCCAAACTATCTACACCTTTGTATTTTGCACTTGTTTTCCGGTAATGTCAAGTTTTAGAAAACAACAGTAATCATCTTCCTCCCGATAAAAACTTCTGCCTCTTCCTACCCGTTTTGGTATTTTCCACTTTTAGATTATTCCCTCCTGCCCTCCTTGTCAAACAATCCACCCATCGCCAATACCACTAAAAATGTAATCGCTTCCGCTGCAGGAAAAGACAACCATACCCCATTTAGCCCCCAAATCTTTGACATAAGGATAGCGCAGCCTACAATTGCAAAAACCCCCCTTAAAACCGATACCACAAAAGCCTTTGCTGCCCTATCCGTTGCCGAAAAATAACCTGCCAGCATAATATTGACGCCAGCCACAAGATAACCGAAAAAGTAAAGCCGCATACCGTTATGGGCGTAAAGCAAAAGCATATCATTCCCTTCGCTATTGAATACCCCAATCAGCCAGTCGGTGCATCCCCAAATACCTATAATAATCATTGCCTGTACGGCAAGGGTAACCACAAGGCTGGCCTTTAATAATGTTCCCGTATCTTTTCTTTCCCCGCTTCCATAAGCACTGCTGATTAACGGCTGCGTTCCTTGTGAGATACCGTTAAAAATGGATATAGCTACTAGCGATATATTGGCAATCACCCCGTAGGCCGCTATACCTGTATTACCCGCTATGCCAAGTATCAACGTATTAAATGCTATCGTTGTAATGGCAGACGAAATTTCCCCTACAAATGCAGCTACCCCAAACTGGCAACAAGACAACAAATGCTTAACAGACGGGAGTTTCCATCCAAACCCCACATGATTATGTTTCCCCAAATAATGAACACCGCATATCAACATAGTCACCATAGGAGATATCGCTGTCGCCAAAGCAGCCCCCGTCAGCCCTAACCCCATCGGGAACATTAAAATATAATCAAAAACAATATTAAACACACTTCCGAAAAGTGCGCCAATCATTGCTATAGCCGGCGCATTGTCATTCCTTACAAACGCTGTAAACGTAAAATTCATCATAAAAAGAGGGGCGCCGAATAAAATAATCCTAAGATAATCTTTCCCTAACTCTGCAATATCCTTATCCGCCCCCATAAAACGAAGCATTTGCTCTGGCATAAACAGACCGAGCAGGATAAACGGAATACTTATAACAACGCACCAAAAAAGAGACTGCATAAAATAATAATCTATCTCCTTTTCCCCCTGTGCTTTTTTAATCGCATATCTTGTTGCAGAACCAATGCCAATCATAGAGCCAATCGCATAAATCAGCCCATAAACCGGCAGTTCCAGATTAAGCACCGTAAGCCCGTCCGCGCCTGCGCTCTTTGAAATAAAAAAAGTATCCGCAAGGATATAGACGGAAATCCCCAACATTCCGGCTACGCTTTGCGCTACATATTTCAAAAATCTCTTAACCATTTCTCTTACCCTCACTTACCCAATATTTTTGTACCACTTGCCAACCGGTTCCACCGCACTGACCCCTTAGTATTCCGATAATCCTTTTAAGGCAAAATCGTGTTCAGCATTGGCTTCCACGATTTTAGAGTCTCCTCTCCATCGTACAAAAGCCACTTGCACAATATTCTTTTGTGCAGTCTGCCAAGCACACTGCCGAGAAGACCTTTTGACACCCGAATCCTATAAAGTAAAAAAATCCCGTATGCAAAATATAGCCTTGCATACGGGAAGGGTCTCAACCGGTTGTTAGCACAAAGTGTATCAGGAATTATTTTTAAAGTCAAGGGGATGTTTTGCTAAAATATTTTGATAAAATGTTTTTATAAAAATTTTGGCTTTTTCACTAATATCCCCTCTCCGGCAGCACATTACGTTTTAAGTTCGTGTAGGCCAATAGGATGTAAAGGGTATAAATCAGAACAAACAAGCCAAACGCAATGCCCGTAATGGCAGCCGGGCTATTTAACCCCACCATTACGCCCGGCTCCGGCATCTTAGCCAGATTCAGGATAAAAGGCAGGCCGATTAGCACAGGCGGTACAGCCGGCATTATATAATAAATGGCAAATTGCCACCGCAGCGCCTTTGCCATCTCCCTCCAATCCATGCCTAGTTTATGAAGCATCTCAAACTGGCGCTTATACCGCTCCGATTCGCTAAGTTGCTGAACGGTAAGGATAGTTGCCGCAGTTATGGTCAATGCCAAAGCCAGAAAATAAAGAGGGAATACAATGGCAGCAGTCATCACTGCCATATCGGCCTCTTCGGACGCCTTTGTATATATCGTATCATAAGTATCGGATTGCATATCCATTTTATAGTGGATTTCATAATGAATATCGTATAAGTCATAAAACTGCTCCTCAACCACCGGATGTACCGTCTTGGCAGCATACCCCAAATGATGGAACGGCAAATCTTTGGCTAACTCATCCGGAACAACCAAAACAAATCCCACTCCATTACCTAATCCATCATCTTGTATCATATGCTCTGTATAAACACCTCCCCAATCCAAGACATCATCCCCTAAAGCAAGCGGCTGTTGATAGCTTTTCAAAACGCCTTCCAGATAATCCATACAATGAATAAGGTACTGCCCGGGTTGCAAATGGACTGCCGGATAGCCTGCAATCTCACGCAATGCAGCATAATCGCTGTAACGCATCACCGAATCCCGCTCATAACCATAGCTATAATAAGATGTATTCTTATTCAGGTAATCCATAACCTGAGTATTTTCCCCGCAGTACACTTTATATTGCAAAGATTTTTCCACAGGAATATTCTTTTCGATATAATCCGCATATTCCGTACGGAGCCGGTCGGTATCCTCCATTCCGATGTACAAGTCAAAACAGGCATTTTCCGCTGCTCTTCCTGCAAAAGTCCCATGAAACACCATCCCTGTTCCCTCAGAAATAAGAGTAGCCGTGAAAATCATGGATATGGTGGCCATCAGCACACCCATAGTAGCCAACTTGGCGGCCAGAGTCCGAAATACAAGAAGATTCTGCCCTTTGTATTTCCGTGCCGGATGCCTGTCAAAAAATGCCGGAACACTGGAAGCAAAACTAGGGAAAAACCCATATAAACAAACAATTAAACTTCCTGCACCAAGAATACCCAGAAGAAAGTTTCCTGCCATAATAAGGAAAGTCCCTGCAACACCCAATACGATGGAAACTGTAAAAAGTCTGCGGCGTTTCTGCCCCGTCTGGATAACCACACCTTCATTCAGTCTGTCAAAATAAATCAAATCATATATTTTCATTTTTTTGATACGTTTACGGCTCCTTCGCAAAGCATACAAATAAATTAAAACAAAGTAAACGGCTGTCAGACCGACGGTCGGAAGGGAAAAAGTAAAAGAAAAACCATACGGCATCCCGAACAAAGAAAGCACAATGGCCCTCAATGCCTGAAAAAGCAAGTTCCCCACCAAAAGCCCTGACAGCAGCGCACATCCGCCCACCGCAAGATTCTCAAGAAAAAACAACCGCGCCACTTGCCTGTTTTCCAATCCGATAAGAATATAAGTACCCAATTCCCGGCTCCGGCGGGAAAGCATAAAATTAGTCGTATAAGACACTAACCATCCAAAAACACATACCACCACGATACTGGCCAATACAATGATGGACGGCATCTGAGCCATCCGTCTGGACAGATTGAGGATTTCCTGTGAAAATACCAGGCCGTTAAAAGCATAAAGCAAAGCGGCTGCCATAACGACAGAGACGAAGTAAACCAGATAATCCCTCGCCTGCCGGCGGGCATTGCGTAAAGATAATTTAAATAACGTCACTGACATCACCTCCCAGCGCAGCCAACACAGCCAAAATCTCATGATAGAAAACAGAGCGTACCCGCCCTCCCCGAAGCAGTTCGTTAAAAATACGCCCGTCCTTTAGAAATACCACCCGTTTCGCATAACTGGCGCTGTAAGCGTCATGAGTTACCATGAGAATAGTAGCTCCCATTGATTGGTTCATCTGCGTCATAATCTCCAGCAAGTTTTTAGATGCCTTGGAATCCAGCGCCCCGGTAGGCTCATCGGCCAATAGCAGCGACTGCCCCGCCACCATTGCACGGGCACAGGCCGCCCGTTGTTTCTGACCGCCGGATATCTGATAAGGGAATTTATCCAAAATATCGCTGATTCCCAATTTCCCTGCAGTTTCCTTCACTTTATCCAAAACGGCTGCAGCATTATAATGGTTCAACACAAGTGTCAAACCAATGTTCTCTTCAATTGTCAGAGTATCCAGCAAATTGAAATCCTGGAACACAAAGCCAAGCCGTTCCCTGCGGAATTTGGCCAATTCCCGGGAAGGGAGTTCCGTAATGTCTTTCCCGTCCAACAGAATACACCCGGCACTGACGGTGTCAATAGTGGAAATACAGTTGAGCAACGTAGTTTTTCCGCTGCCCGACGCCCCCATGATTGCGATAAACTCCCCATCCTCCACATCAAAGCTGACACGGTCAAGCGCCTTCGTAACATTATTTTTACTCCCATAATATTTTTCAACATTTTTCACCTGTAACATATTTATCTCCATTCCGGAGGCTTTCATCATGGCTTATTTGTGACGCTCCGATGAAAATAGCCATGTAACAATATTGCCTCCTTTTCTGATAGACCTATCATACATCGGAAACAAAGGCTCTTGTATCGGATTTCTATTGATTTCCCTTACAATTCTGTAAGATTTCCTTTGGCAGCGACATACTCCCCCTCCACCAATATCATTTAGTTAACGGTACCGGACGCCGTGAGGAACATAAAATGCTCCGTC
>CAJUSR010000044.1 GCA_910588855.1 uncultured Kineothrix sp.
GGAGGAAGAAAGCGGCAATGCCACCGAGCCTGAACAGCCGGATACCCCGGATAAAGACAGCACCGGGCAGGCAGAAGAAAGCCCGCAGGCGTGGAGACCGTGGTGGCTTATCGTGGTCGGCGCGCTGGTGGTCATCATGGGGATCGGTGTATTCTTTGTGGTGAAGAAGAAAGAGGAAGACAATTGATGATATCCCTGAACCGTACATGGAGTAACAGAATCTGGTTCCAAATAGGACAGAAAGGTGGCAGAACAGAAACATTTATATTGTGATAACGATAGAAGGGGGCAATTATGGAACGATGGATATTGATAGTATGCCATGAAAGACCACAGTTGGCTGACCTTCAGGGAGAATGGCAGAAAAAAGGCATATCCGCCCGCATCGTCCAGGATGCGGGGGAAGCAGCCGGCGAACTGTCAGGGAATACGGATTATCTGCTGGTTATTATATTTTCAGACGGACGGCAATACTTACCGCCGTTAAAGATTATAAGGGGATTGATAAAAGCCCCGATCCTGATCTTAGACCGGCAGTATGACAGTACAGAAAAAACGGCTGCGATTAAAGCAGGAGCGGATGAATACATTAAGTGGACAGACAGTTATCTGGAGGAAACCATTGCCAGCGGCCTTGCGCTGATCCGCCGCTATACGGAACTGAACCAGACAAAGCAGCAGGCATCCAGCATTATTTCAAGGGGGAATCTGTTTATCAACGTGGATTACCACGAGGTTATCATCAATTCACAGGAAACGGAATTCCCCCGGTATGAGTTTAACCTGCTCTGCCTGCTTGCATCCAGTCCGGGGCGGGTATTTACAAATGAGCAGCTTTACCGTGACGTATGGGGTGAAGATTACCTGCGGGATGCCGACAATGGGCTCCACTCCTGCCTGAACCGGATACGCAGGAAACTGGAGGATGCAGGCTGTACCTCCTGCCGGATTGAAAACATACGCGGCGTAGGCTACCGGTTTATTCAGGATACTATATAAGACAAAAATGGTATAACCCTTTCGGTTATGCCGTTTTTTTGTCGCAATTTGCGTTATCTGCTTATCTTTTGATAACCCGGCGATTATCTGTTGACAAAATCACCGTTTATAATTCCTTTTATTACAAATAAGCAGGGAAATCAGCGAAAACTTTAGGAACTAATATCATTTCCCGTTGGTAAGGGGAATATATTGGGAAGTCCGGGGAAAGAAACAGAAACGAAACAGTTACATAGAAGCGCCGCAGTCCTTACGGGGATTGCGGCGCTTCTGTTATCGACAAAAACCCCCCTGCATATTTATGAAATACCAATAAAATACAAAAAGCATCCCGCCGTGCCTGGTATCTTCCGGGCGCGGCTTTTTTTATGTCTTTTTTTGCCGTGTGGTGTCGCTTTCCCACGGTGCCGTTCCCCGCCCTCCGGGATTCTGGAACTTATTCATTTTCAGGATTTCGGAGGGAAACCATGCAGGAAAAAGATTTTTATTTATACATAGATGGGCAGCCTGTACCGGTGAGCAGGGAAGTGTACCGGGAATATTACCGCGCCGAGGACAAGGAACGTTATTTTATGGGGAAGCTGAAAAAAGGGCGTACAAAAGTCAACCCGGAAACACAGGAAATACAATACATCCCCAGCCGGGAACTGTCCTATGAGCAGCTTGCGGAGCAGGACTGGCAGTTTACCGCATCCGGCGATTCCGTGGAGGACAGGGTGGTCAGGGCCGCAATGATGGAGAAATTGCAGGCTGTATTGCAAAGCCTTTCCGCAGAGGAACTGGCATTGCTTAACGAACTGTTCTATCTGGAAAAGACGGAGCGGGAAGTGGCTGGGATGTATGCCGTCTCACAGAATACCATCCATTACCGGAAAAACAGGCTTTTGGACAAGCTGAGAAAAATGATGGAAAAATAATCAAATTCTTTTCTATCAGGATGCGGTTTTAGTCCCTTACATTATGAGGGGGTTCTGCTCCCTCTTACGGACATTGGAAAATAACAGGGTGAATCTCTGTTCATAACCAGTATTCAAGTTTCTCCTGCTGTGCGGGGCTGTAAAGCAAGCGGCCCAGGCACGGGCGCGATGACTGCCTGCGGGCGCGGGGAGGATAAAGGAGGGAAGCTGTTTTCCCCTTCCTGCCTGGCCTGCCCCGTCAAACAAGATGACTTCAAAGGCACGAGCGGCAACCCGGAGGGCCTGTGACCGGCGTGTGGCAGCGCCGGGACCGCCATGAGCCGCCAGTAAAGGAGAACCAGCATATTCCCGTACCGCAGGGTGAAAGGGGGATACTGAGGGCATGGCCTGGGCAGCTTAGTCACCTGCCGCCACCTGCTGTTGGTATCATGGCGCTTATGGAGCTGCAGGCGGCTTGGATATTCCCGTGCCGGGGGTGAGCAGTAAGGCAGTCCGGCTGCCTGACAATACGGCACAAGACAGGATTTTTTGATTTTTATGGGAACCGGCACCGGACAGGGAGGATATAACGTGTCTGTCCGGGCGGTTTTCCCTTTCCTATCTCCGGCAGGTGTGAAAAAGCATCTGCCGGATTTCTTACGGGATGTAAGACCTGGCACCGCAAGCCTTTTTTCGATGCGTTTTGATGAATGGGCGGCGTTTGCGGCGCAAGGTGTTCCATCCCGCTGGTATACAGGGGGAACAGATTTTTTGTGATAAGACAACCTTAACGGGAAATAGAATATAGAAAGGCGGTCAAGGGGCAGGATATGGAACTGACAAGGGAAAAGTTACAGGAGATGGCGGCTGTGGATATACGGGATGTGGATATTAACAGCCTGACGGATTTAAGGGATATTGTGGTAGACACGAAAAAGCCTGTCGCCCAGAAGCTGGCTTCATTTGCAGCGCAGACCAATAACGTATACGTCCACCGGATCGGGGACTATATCGTGAAAGTCCGTTTTATGAAGGAAGGGCCGACCATTGATGATAAGATGGAAGAATATTTAAGAAGGCTTGCGGAGATACATATTTAGCCGGAATAAAAGGAGTTTGTTCTTGAAAGAACGGAAAAGTTATGTTAATCTAAAGTCAGGACTTGATTCAGTGGAAGCCCTGGCTTTTAGATATGAGCGGGATAACGGCTATCCTTGTTAGCTAATAAAAAGTCAGGGGTGATACAGTTGAAAGAAAAACAATTCTATGCGGCCATGTACCTCCGTCTTTCAAAGGATGACGAGGACAGGGGCAGTTTAAATAAGTCCGAGAGCAACAGCATCGGAAATCAGAGGGAACTCATCAAATCATTCTTAAGGGAGCAGCCGGACATAGAGCTTTACGATATCTATGTGGACGACGGCTTTTCAGGGAGCAATTTCGACAGGCCAGAATTTAAGAGGATGATCGGCGACATTGAGGCAGGCAGGGTGAACTGCGTGGTAGTGAAAGACCTGTCCCGTTTCGGGCGCGATTACATTGAATCCGGGAGATATATACAAAAGGTTTTCCCGGCTCTTTCCGTGCGCTTTATTGCGCTTACCGACCACTTTGACAGCATATCGGCGGATACGGGGGAAAGCTCCATCGTCTTGCCGGTAAAAAATTTCATAAACGATTCCTACTGCCGGGATATTTCCACAAAGGTAAAGAGCCAGTTTGCGGTAAAGTATAAAAATGGGGAGTGTATTGCCGCTTTTGCCGCTTACGGGTACAGAAAAAGTGACACAGATAAAAACAGGCTTGTTATTGATGAATACGCGGCGGAGAACGTGCGGCGGATCTTCGCATGGAAAATCGAAGGGCTGGCATTGTCCGCGATTGCGGAAAAACTGAACAGCCTCGGTATCCTTTCCCCAAAAGAATATAAAAAGTCTATGGGGCTTTCCTATAATGGCGGCTTTTCAGGAACAGGCAGAAGCGGATGGGGAGGCACAACAATAAAGCGGATACTGACAAATGAAGTTTACCTGGGGCATATGGTTCAGGGAAAAACGGAAAAGGTAAACTATAAAGTGAAGAAGCATACCGCAAAACCGGAAGGGGAATGGGTAAAGGTGGAGAATACCCATGAAGCAATCGTTTCTGCCGATGATTTTGCGGTAGTACAGCACCTGCTCAAGGCAGACGGGCGCAAAAGCCCGGATTCGGGAACACCCAGCCCTTTCATGGGGATACTGTTCTGTGGCGACTGTGGTGAACAGATGGTGAGGCGGGTAATACGTTATAAAGATACGGCAAAAGTTTATTACATCTGCTCTACAAAGAACCGTGGGGAAGGGTGCAGCAGGCACAGCATAGAGGAAAGTGTGCTGAAAGGGATCGTCTGTGAGAGTATCCGGAAGTTTGCAAATTCCTTCCTGAAAGAAAAGGAGCTTTTTGACCGGGCGGTGCAGTATGAGACCAACTTTGAGGCGGTTGCACGGTATGACAGGGAGATCGGGCGGCTGAAAAAGGAACAGGATAAATATTACTCCCTCTGCTCCGGCCTGTATGAAGATTTACGGGAGGGCGTTGTCACAAAGGAGGAATTTGAGCGCCTGCACAGCGGCTTCTCGCAGAAAGGGAAGGAACTGGAAGCTGCCATGCAGAAACAGGAACAGCTCATTAAAGATATGTTCAAAAAAGGGGCGCTTTCTGCGGGGCGACTGAAAACGTTCCAGGACTGTGTGGAGTTGAGGGAGATAGACCGGCATACGCTGAGCAGCCTTGTAAGGCGGATTGATGTATATGAAAACAGGCAGGTCGTGATCGACTTTTACTTTATGGATACGTTTGCTGTCATGGCAGGCATTGGCCGGAAGGTTCTGACAGACCAGGCAGCGAAAGCACAAACGGCGGAAAGGAGCGCATAGCATGGGCAGAGTGTCAAAGAGGACTTCCGCCCCTGCTGTGGCGGATAAAAAAACGAGAACATGTTACAAAGCAGGCATTTATGCAAGGCTTTCATCAGACCAGGACAGGAAAAAGAACGAATCCGTAGAAGTGCAGGTAAAGATTGCGGAAAAGCATATCGAAGAACTGAACCGGGAAGGGACAGAGCGGATAGAGATCATAGACCGTTATACAGACCTGGGGAAAACGGGGAGCAATTTTGAACGTGACGAGTTTCAGAGGCTTATGCAGGACATACGGCTGGGCGACATTGACTGCGTAGTGGTCAAAGACCTTTCCCGGTTTGGACGGAACTATCTGGAAGCGGGAAATTATATTGAGAAAATCTTCCCGTTCCTGGGCGTCCGATTTATTGCGGTTGCTGACGGCCTTGATACGGGACACCGCGGAAGCGATACAAAGCAGATGGCAACGGAGATAAAAAATCTTGTCAACGATATGTATGCAAAGGACTTTTCCGTAAAAGCAAAGCAGCATCTAAAGCAAAGACGGCAGGAAGGCTCCTATGTGGGAGGACCGCCGCCCTACGGTTACAAAGCCGCGTGGGACAAGAAAATACGGAAACTAACGCCGGATGAAAATACTGCGGGGATTGTGAAGCATATTTTCAGGCTGTTTATTGAAACGGGCAGCTTCACGGCGGTGGCGGATGACCTGAACAGGAAAAAGTGCAACCCGCCGTCTGTGTATAAGAAAACCGGAAAAGTCTTTTTTGACCCGGAACAGGGAGAATACAAAGGCTGGGATAAAGGCTCTGTGGAGCGTATCGTGAAAAGTGAGACATACACCGGGAAGCTGGTGCAGGGACGGACTTCCATCACTGTAAGGGACGAGAAAAACCGTATCCACAAAGCGGAGGAAGAATGGGTAGTCAAAGAAAATGCCCATGAACCTGTTATTGATGCGGCGGTGTTTGCAGAAGCGGCAAAAGTAAGGGAAAGGCTCCATGAAAGGACGAAATCCCATGACCATCCGACAAAAGGATGCCCGATTGGGGAGAATATTTTTGACAGTGTGCTTTACTGCGGCGTGTGCGGCAGGAAAATGACGCGGCACAGTTATGTGAAAACCTATGCGGATGGCAGGAAGGCAAGACTGGACGGTTATTTCTGCTTAAACGGCGGGCAGACAAAAGTGGAGAGCTGCCCTGCATCAAACCGTATTTCAAAGGCGGAACTGGTGGATATCCTGTTACCTCTCCTTAGAATGGAGTTTTCCGTGTATTTAGGAAAACCAAAGCAGTATACGGAGGTTGTAAAAGAGCAGCTCAGGACAGCCGGGACAGTGGTTGATACAAAAATCAAGAAAGCAGAAAGGGAGACCTCCTCGGCAAAAGAGGAGGAACGGACAAAATATGTGGAATACCGTGAGGGCATTATCCCCCAGAGCGAGTATGTTGCTTATAAGATGCGGCAGGAGGGGAGGTTAAAAGACTTAAGCCGGCAGAGGGAGGAACTGGAAGCAGAAAGGAAGAACCTTAATACTGTATCGGGGAAATACCTTGCGGCGGCCCGTGCCCTGCTCCGGTTAAAAAGCGGCAGGGAACTGACAAGGGAAATGGTAGAATCCCTGATCCAGAAGATTTATGTCTATCCGGGGAAGCGGATAGAAGTGGAGTTCGCCTATACAAATGAACTGCTGGAGGGGGTGCTTATAAATGGATAAACTTGCAATTTATCTGCGGCTTTCCCTGGAAGATGCGGACGATAAGGACGAGAGCAACAGTATCAGCAGCCAGAGGGCTATGCTTCACGCTTACATACGCGGTAACGGTGAATTGAGGGATAAAGAGGTTTCCGAGTTTTGTGATGACGGCTATTCCGGCACAAGCATGGAAAGGCCGGGGATGCAGAGGCTCCTAAAAGAGATCAGGGACAATAAGATAGGATGTGTGCTTGTCAAGGATATGTCCCGTTTCTCAAGGGACTATATCGAGCTTGGAACCTATATGAACCAGATATTCCCATTCATGGGGGTGCGGTTTATCGCGGTAAATGACCATTATGACAGCCGTGACCATGCAGGAAGCACTACCCCGATCGACACGGCTTTCCAGACACTTTTGTATGATTTATACAGCAAAGATATATCCGTAAAGGTCAAAACTTCGGTTGAAAATAAATGCGCGGGTGGGGAATATGTTTTCGGACAGGTTCCCTTTGGGTATGAAAAAGATAAGGAAATCAAAAATGCGGTTGTGGTAAATGAGAAGGAAGCGGAGATTGTGCGTTACATCTTTGCCCTTGCCCTTGATGGGAACGGCAGCACACAGATCGCAAGGATTCTCAATGAAAAGGGGATACCGACCAAAACACAGATGCGCCATCCTGAGAGGGCAGAGAAAAGCGGCAGGATGCAGGCATGGGATAACGTGTCTGTCCGGGCTGTCCTGAATAACCGCTTTTACTTAGGTGAGATGGCCTATGGGAAGTCGAAGCGGAAGTATGTGGGCAGTAAAGGCGGTATCGCTGTGCCGGCTGAGGACTGGAAAGTGATACCAGACCACCATGAGCCGCTTGTTTCATTGGAAGATTACGAAAAGGTGTGCCTGTTCCGTAAAGGAGCGGACACTGCCAGAAAAGGGGAGAAAAACCCCCTTGTAGGGAAACTGTTCTGCGGCGGGTGCGGTTATTCCATGACGTATAAACCCATACGGGGGAAGAATAAATACCGCAGGTTTGAGTGCCGGAAACATGCTGTTTTGCAGATACCGGAGTGCTGTACCTATTTTTCTGCTGACTTGTTAGAGGAAGCCGTGCTGACTATGTTGAACAGGGAACTGATGGTACGCGGGGATGCCGCAAAGGAGAACCAGAGTCTTGTTTCTTTCCAGAAGTCTTGTATGGCAAGGCTGGAAAAGAAGATAGCAGAGTGCCGGGGCAGGAAAAAGCAGCTCCAGGCAGAGGCGGATGCCTTATATGAAAGCTATGCGTTTGGTTCGGTTCAGGCCACATCCTACAGACAGAAGGCGGACGGTATAATAGAGCAGATCGTTTCCTTATCAGCAGAGGAAGAAAAATATGGGAAAGAACTGGAACAGCTTCGGGAAGAATACCGCAGGACAGAGGAAGATATGAAGCAGGTCATACGGTATTCCCATTTAGAAACGCTGACACAGGAAGTGGCTGATATATTTATTAAGAAAATATACGTTTACAAAGACAAAAGAGTTGAAATTGTGTGGAACTTCCGCGAAAATGGAAAGGAGACAGAATGAAAGCAGTAATATACATGAGGGTGGGCAATCCGGATCAGGTGGCAATAACAACTTGACACTAATTCACCGTCAATTTTGCCCTAACTTAGCATTAGCGAACCATACGCCCCACGAAGTTATGCGGGTTTCAGCGATTTTCACTCAAAAAAAGTGAAAAAAGTTTGTGACATTAACTTGACATACGCGGGTTATGGGTCGATTTGTGTCGAAAATAGTCTGCCGAGGTAGAAATGTGGGGGATTTTGGGATAAAGTGTATGTTATTTTATAGTATATAGTGTCGAATAAAGTGTTTGTTATGCGTTGTATGAAATAGGTTAGCATGTTATACTGATTTTAATAGTTTAACGATATTTATAAAATTGTTGGTGGATTATGATCTTAGTGGCAATAGAATTGAAAATAGGTAAATTCGAACCATCTGATATGGGGCAATTACAGTTTTATTTGACAGCGTTAAATGAACAGGAAAAACTCCCTGAGGAGAATGAATCTATTGGAATTATTATATGCCGAAGTAAGAATAGGACTGTAGTTGAATATGCATTAAAAAGTGCAACGGTGCCAATGGGAGTGGCAACTTATAAAATTAGCAATGAATTACCAATAAACATGCGTGAATTATTACCTGAGCCAGAAGAGATAGCAAGACGGTTAGATGAAATTGAAGGATAATAAGTAAAAACTAACGAAAAATTAGGAAGGGAAAATACTATGAAATATGAGATTGCAGTATGTACTAAAGAAGGAGATTCGACAACTTTTAAGGGCAATTTACTGGAAAAGCTTGCCAGAGAAATTCTTGAAGTGCAACAATATAGAGTAACAGAGACTGTCCGGATTACCGGGATGGAAATAGATTTGCTTGCCAGACATAAAATTAGTAATTCTACAATTTTTGTTGAATGCAAAGCATGGGATGGTACTTTGCCAGCAGATGTAATTACAAAATTATTAGGGAATGTAGTTATGAAAAATGCTGATGGAGGATGGCTTATTACAACAGGAGCATTATCAAAAGATGCAAAGGGGGCACAAGAAGAATGGGAAAGGGAGGATAATGCAAGAAGGCAGATGCTTTCGTTCTATACTGCGGAAAGAATAATTGAGCTATTATTGGATACTAAACTGATCAGAAAATGTATTCTTTCAAATATAGATTTACAGGGCGGATATGAACAGGGTGAAATAGAATTATTATTTATAACAGATATTGGGAGGTATTGGATTGTTCCAGTAGCGATTAAAAATTCGGGATTGATTACATCTGTGATGGTATTTGATGCTAATACAGGAGAACGCATTGTAGATACAAAAGTTATAGAAGAACTTAAGAGTAGAAAAAATAAGTATAGTGAATATGAATGGATTTTAGACAAGCAAAAAGATGATAAGGTAGCTAAAGAACTGCTAAATGAGTATAGAAGTGTTGTACCTGTCATTACAGGAGACGCATGGAATGATTATAGACCGGCAAGACCAGAAGATTTTGTGGGTAGAAAGCAAAGTATTAAAGAAATATTTAGCTTTTTTGAAGCTGTTATAGGTGGAAAAACGGATACTCGACTATTTGCAATTAAAGCACCATCTGGAATGGGGAAGAGTTCTCTGATTTCTAAAGTATCAGCAATGGCCAATAGAGCAAAAAAGAATAGAAAATATTTTATATATTCTGTTGATGTAAGAACTGCAATGTCACAGCGATATGCGGAATTTGCTTTACGAGCATGCCTTAATAGTGCGCAAAAAGAGAATTTTATAAAATTAGATGATGATAGAAAAGATATAGAATGGAGTTCTATTGAGCAGATTTTTGAAGAGGGTTATATTTCGAAAATGATGGATGATTTGAAAATAGAAGAAAAATGTATTGTTCTGATATTTGATCAATTTGAAGAGTTATTTTCGAAAAAAGAGTTGTGGGGACTTTTTGATTCTATTCGAAATTTGAGCAATATGATTGATGCAGAGAAGGAGAATTTTATTTTAGGGTTTGCGTGGAAGACTGATTCATTTGTTCCGCTTGATCATCCTGCATATGCCATGTGGTCTGATTTGAGGGACAGAAGAAAGGAATTTGGTATTTTACCATTTAGTGTAAGTGAAATTAGAAGCGCTATTAATGTTTTCGGTAATCAGTTAGGGAATCCAATCAACCCCGTTTTGAGAAATTACTTGGTAAATCAATGTCAAGGATATCCATGGCTTTTGAAGAAATTGTGTATTCATGTATTTGAATTAATTAAAGAGGGAAGTTCACAAGAAAATGTAATAGGAAGAAAATTAGAAATAACAGAATTATTTGATAAAGATATATCCGAATTAACAGGTGAGGAACATGCATGTTTGAAGGATATTGCAAAAGATACTCCGGCGGACTACAATCGTATACTTGATTTATATGGAAATAATGTCTTACAATTATTAATTAATAAGAGGATTGTGATACATCGTGGATCTAAACTTACGCTTTATTGGGATATATTTAGAGATTATATTGTAAATGGAACGACACCAACTATTACGTTAGATTATATTCCACAATATATGTTTTCGACTATATGTAAAGTTATCATGGTGTTATTAGAAAAAGAAAATGTTTTGTCTTATGATGAGTTATGCAATAGAGTTGGACTTACAAGTTCCACCATTGATAATGTTATGATTGATATGGTTATGTTTGGGCTGGCAAAACGGGAAAGCGAGAAAATATATCTGTTGGTTGATAGCTTAGATAGAAGTATAGAATTATTATGGGATTTTTTTAAACGCCATATTTTATATATCGAAAGCCAAAAAGAACTCAAAAATGGTTTCACATATTCAGATTTTAGAGCGTTATTTGTTAAAACATATAATGAAAAATTATTAAACGATAAAACAAGGAATACATACTCTAGTAAAATATTTGATTGGTTTATAAAATTAAATTTTTTTGTGGAGAAGGACGGGGGGTACTTTATAAAAGCGCCAGAATTATCGAATATTAAATTCGATAGTGAAAGACGAAGAAGTAGAAGCAGGTATAGTGTATCAACAACAGGATTATTTTGGGGACAGACTTCACCAGAAAAAGTAGTTGAAGTTTGGGAGATGATTAAAAGTGGAAAAAATAATTATGTAGAATTGAAAAATAAAGGTTATAGAAATGCATTAGAAATATTAACGACTACTGTTAGTGTGCAACGGAACGGTGATAAATTAGTCATTTTGAAGAGTTTAAATGAGGTTTTTAAGACTATAAATGAGAGTGATACAATTTGTTATGTTAAGGAATTGTTGGACGAAAAAGATAGCATAAAAAGTCTTGAAGTGGGCGAAAAATTGAATGATAAATTCCATAGGAATTGGTTGGAGTCTTCTAAGTTGAGGTATGGAAATGCATTATTAAAATGGAGTAAATTTCTTAACGAAAAATTTGAGGGGTAAATATATAAAAGAAGGAAATAATACATTGGGCGTTTTATGAATGGTTATGAGAAGTAGAAAAGGCATTTGTATGGTTTTGGGTAATAAAGGTATCGGAAAAAGGAGCAAATTCTTAAAAGAACGAAAGATTTATAAAGTATAGGGAATTTGAAGATATAATAACTTGACACTAATTCACCATCAATTTTGCTCCAACTTAGCATTAGCGAACCATACGCCCCACGAAGTTATGCGGGTTTTAGCGATTTTCGCTCAAAAAAGCGAAAAAAGTTTGTGACATTAACTTGACATACGCGGGGTATGGGGCGCTGTGTGTAGCCTCAAGTCTTCCGACTTGAGGCGAGATAGTTTGCCGAGGTAGAATTGAGGGGGATTTTGGGATAATAAGCACTTTATTTTGTGGTATATTGTGTCGAATAAAGTGCTTATTATGCATTGCTTTGATGTTATATTGATAGTTAATTGAGCAAAAAATGAATGATGATTTTTTAAACAAAGAAAATTTATGAAGTAACTAAGTAATTAAAAGAACCTATGTTCGAGAAAACGATTGAAGAAACAGCGGTAATATGATATGCTTTTATATAGAAAATAAGATTTTGATTAGTACTGTACGGGAGGAAATGGATGGCAAAAAACAAAGTAATTGTGGTACAAAACATCAATATTACTGTTTCAGAGGAAAATTTTGACGATTATATTTGTATTACTGATATTGCAAAAGCCAAAGCTGGAGAGTCCAGAGGAGCAGATGTTATCAAAAACTGGATGCGAAATAGAGTGACATTGGAATTTTTGGGCACATGGGAACAGATATATAATCCTGCTTTTAAAGTGGTCGAATTCGACCACTTTAAAAGCGAAGCAGGTTTGCATACATTTGTACTGAGTGTTTCAGAATGGATTGAAAAGACAGAAGCGATAGGACTATTTGTAAAACGTGGAAAACATGGAGGAACGTATGCACATAAAGATATTGCATTTGAATTTGCCTCCGCGATCAGCCCTGTTTTTAAACTATATTTGATCAAAGAATTTCAAAGGCTGAAAGAAGCGGAGAATGATGCAAAGAAAATTGAATGGGATGCAAAAAGATTTCTGTCTAAAAATAACTATTTGATTCAAACAGACGCAGTTAAAAAATATTTAATCCCATCAGGAAATTATAAAGAAAACTTAGAGTGGCTGGCATATGCAGTGGAAGCAGATGTTTTGAATGTTGCGTTATTCGGATTTACCGTGAAAGCATGGCGGGATGAAAACCCTGAATTGGCAAAAAAGAATAATGTGAGAGACTTTGCCTCCATTAACGAACTTACAGTTTTATCTAATTTAGAAACACATAATGCGCAAATGCTCCGTGAGGGCAGAAATAAGACAGAAAGATTTCAGATTTTGAAAGACATTGCAGAGTATCAGTTGAACATTCTCAATGCGGCAGAACAGATAAAATTGATTGAGTGAAAAGTGATATACGAATATGGCATTTAATTATAATTCAGCTTGGAGAGGGTTATATGAAATATTCAGCGAAAACAAAACCAGGGATGGGAGATCCATATTGGTATGGGTGGTCTGTTGGGCAACAATATATTATTGATATGCTTAATCCCGATAATAATATAAAATGTGTGGAATTACAAGCTAATGTTAAATTGGGATTGGGTGATGTGGTGGTAACCTATGAAGGTGGAGAAAAGCTATTTGTTCAAGTAAAACATACACGATTAGACAATACATTAACATTTGGCGATCTTGTTTCGATTGATAATACTTCTGAGGATGGCAGTCATAGATATTCATTATTGGGGGAACTTGCACAATCATGGATCGCCGAAAAAAATAATTATCAAAAAACAAGGGTATGTTTGTCTACAAATAGAAAACCGGGAATTAAAATATTTATTAAATAAATATTGACACTGGAAAAGTTATAAGTTAATATAGGTTCATATTTTAAAGAAAAGGTAGATATACTATATGTTGGTGGCATCTGTAATGACAAAGAACAACTAAATTTGATAAAGAGGGTAAGCATTGCGAGTGGTAAGCACTAAAGATAGTGTTTCGTTTGTGGTACCCTTTTCAGCATTGTTGAATGCTGGTTGTTTCTGCCTTACAGAATACTGCATACACTGGGAATTATTGTCTTGTTTTGATGAATGAGAAAAAGGGAAAGTATGACTGTAGAGGTCATGCTTTTTTTGTTTTAGACCAACTATGAAATGGAGTGCAAGTTTTCAGACATTGCGGGTATCCTTTCATGGAAAGCCTTGTTTTACTACGTCAATTTGAGACATATGGATTCGTGGTTTCAGTCTATTTATGATAGGCAGAAACCACGTTTTTTTGTGTCTTGAACTAAAATATATTTCATTTGGAGGATTTAAACATGAAAATGATACGGACAGAAAATATAACGAAAAAGTATAAACGGTATAAGAAGCAGGAGGGAGTGATAGGAAGCATTAAGGGTCTGTTCCATAGAGAATATGAAGAAAAAATTGCGGTAGATGCCTTTAACATGGATGTGGATAAGGGTGAGTTTATAGGATTGATTGGAGCCAATGGAGCGGGTAAAACTACCTTAGTGAAGATGCTGACTGGTATTATTGCGCCAACAGGCGGTGAAATTCAGGTCATGGGATTTTATCCTAATAAGCTGGAGAAGGCATTTAAGCATCAATATGCGGTAGTTATGGGGCAGAAAAGCCAGTTGTTCTTTGAGCTGACAGCGGAGGATACGCTGAGACTGTTTAAAGAAATATATCGTATTCCAGAAGATGAGTATAGGAAAAATAAGAACTTTTTTGTGGAGTTGTTTCAGGTGCAGGAGCTTATGGATGTACAGGTAAGGACATTATCATTAGGAGAAAGGATGAAAATGGAATTGATTGTTGCATTGCTTCATAATCCCAAAATACTGTTTTTAGACGAGCCGACAATTGGGTTGGATGCTGTGGCAAGTAAACAGATTCGGACTTTCTTGAAAAATATAAATGAATCGAGAGGAACGACCATCCTGCTAACTTCACATTATATGGAGGATATTAAGGCATTATGCAAACGCTCTATTGTAGTAAATTACGGCAGAAAAATATATGACGGCGATACGGATATGTTATTTGAACAATACCAGAAGAGCAAGAAAATGACTATATACTTTGAGCATAGCGTAGAGCCTGATGTTCCGGAACATTGCAGGATATTAGAAAAAACAAATGACAAACTGGTGCTTGAAATACCAAAACAAAATACAGAAAAAGTTCTGGAATCGTATATAGGTCATTATCCGATCCGGGATATTGGAATTGAGGAAGAAGAAATAGGCTCTGTAGTAGAGCGTATCTATAAGGGGGTGTAAAACGTGAAGAAATATTTGGGAATTGCTAGGGCATATATGAAAGCGCAATTAATCTGGAGAGCAGATGTATTTGTTGATGTGATTCTGTCAGTAGCTAAGATAT
>CAJUSR010000045.1 GCA_910588855.1 uncultured Kineothrix sp.
CTTCTGCTGCCGCAAAATCGCGTTGTTCTTGGGCAATTCTGCCCAGCTGATGGTAGGCGCTGGCCATAGGTTCCCAATCATTAGAAGTTTCGGCTTTTTCTGCAAGTGCCGAATACAACTTATTCGCTTCTGCAAACCGGCGCATTTCTTTCGCATGATATGCAAGGCTTTGGGTTAAGGCCATATAATATATATCCATATCCCGGGCTTCCGCCAGTCGTCTTGCATAGTAAAAATTCTCAATATTCCTCTCGTAGACAGTCTTTACCTGATACAGCGGCTTACCGGTCAAAGCGTCTGCAAGTCTTCCCATAATATCCGCAAAACTTATCTGCAGGGGCTCCGGGGCAGGCGTCTGCCGTAGCAGATATCCCCGCAGGGCAGGGTGGAGCTGGTAGACATTCTGTCCTATATGGGTGCAGAAACCGGCATTTTCCAAGATATGATAGCATGCGTTGACCATATCCGGTTCCACAGGATATCCTGTCGCATTCAGCATTGCTTTCACATAGTCCGCATCTACGTGAAAGTCATGCAGGCCGGTCACCTGCAATACGGGGAGATACCGTTCTGTAAGGCTGCTGCCGAATACGGCATAAGCAGCCTGCAGCCGCCGGGTACTCTCGTCCCCCTCCATCCCCTCAAAGCTGCTTTTCAGGTCAGTCAGTAGCTGTCTGGCGGAGCAATGTTGAAGCCGTAGCAATATGGACCGGATGGCCAGGGGATTGCCACACAGCCTGTCAAGAATTGCAGCGTAGGTCTCGTTGCTTCGGTCCAGTGTCAGGCCAAGATCTCTTACGACAGCATTGCAGTATTCCCAAAGGTCTTCACCAGCCAGACCGACCAAAGGAAGCCGGTAGCAGGATGATACCGGTAGCCAGGATTCCTCGTTTCTGCTTGTGAGCAGCACCTTCGTTTTGCCTGCACGGAGTTCTTTCAGCAGTCGGGCCAGGATATCCCGGTCCTCTGCGCTGAGTTGGGGCTGAATCTCCGTTCCATCAATGCCGGAAGCGGATTCAAAGTTATCCCACACCAGCAGGCAGGACCTGTTCCGCAGCAGCTGCGTCAGGATTTTCTGCTTTTCCTCTTTTGGCTTTGCCAAGGAAGAAGTGTTCGCCAGTTCGTCCAGCAGCTGGTTGATAACATACTCGGCGGAATGGATTTTCTGGAAGTTGAACCAGAAAACGTTCTCCCGCAGCCCGCCGGTCTGGCTCAACCAGCGCAGGAAGCCTTTTGCCAGACTGGTCTTGCCGACTCCGGTCTGACCATGTATCAGGATTGCAGTCTGGGGCTGGCGGAGCATGGCGCGCTCCAGCCTCTGGATATCGCGTCCTCTACCGATAAAGCCGTAATCACCGTCCACCCTTGCGCCCTTTGGCAGTACGGAAGCTTCTCCGCCTGCTCCCTCTGTGGAACGAAGCCGCGGTAAAACCGCGCTTTCAGAAGATAGTTGCTGGTATAGGACTGGAACGACCCAGTCCTGCAGGGGCAGCTGCCCCACAATGCAGTCCCGTGCGGACTGCCGTAGCATTTTTCCCCGGCCGGCGCGTACTGCTTCGGATACTTTGCCGGTGGAAAACAGACGCTCATAAAATGCCGGAATGAACGCTTTTGCGCCGCTTACATAGAGGGAGTATCCCATAGCCACCACGCTGCGGACGCCAGCCTTGATCAGTCCTGCTGCTACGCTGGCAAAAGGGTCCTGTGCCTGGTCATCAATCATGCCGGACTGGCATGCGTTCACTACCATAAATGGGATGTTATATTCCGCAAGCAGCTGGGCAAGCAGCCTTGTGTCAACCGGATCAGGTCCGCTGCTGTCTGTTTCAAAAATAAGCTGGCCTTCAGGGGCGGCATACAGGTTCCCAGCAGGTGCGTCCATGACCGCGCCGTAACCGCCATGACCGTCAAAATGTACAATATGGTAGTGGCCGGGGTGGTCGTAAAGCACCTTCCTCAGTTGATCAAAGGTCGGCGGACGCAGGATGTCCATAGTGACGGGCAGTCTGTTTTGGCTGATGTACTCTACAAGACTGTTGGCCAGTATATTATAGCTGACATCGTTTTCCCCGTAAGGACGGGGAATGACATATAAAATATGGATAGCCTCCTGGGTCGGAGTGGACGGCAGGGGCGGCGGGTCGCCGATGCTGGAGAGTTGCCGGTCAATACAGCAGCGCAGAGCCAGCCAGCCGTCATCCCTGCTGTACAGGGCCTCCCAGGGCCAGGACATGATTTCGGGCGAATCGCTTGTAATCTTAATGCGGAAACCTTGAAAATTCCGCCTTTTTGCATCTTGGTACCAGTCCCGCGCGTATCCGGTAAACAGCGTGTCGAAGAGCATGGCGCCCCATACCTGCATAGTCTTTGCGACGCACTCTGCCAATTGGGGGTATACGCCAAAGGGGCTCTGCAGATAGTTTTCTAGATACCAGCGCAGTTCAGGAAGGAATTGTTTTGCAGGATGCCCTTCCACAGGAAACTTTGCGGGATCTGGCAAGACGACCGCCGTAGTGCGCTTCATATCCATGCTGCGGATTACCTCGAACATAGCGCTGCCGTTCTGATTACAGGTATGATGAATCTGAAGTTCCATAGGAACGACCTCCTTTGAAATAAAGATTAGTGCTAAATATATATATTATATCATACAAGCCAGGTGGTGCATAGAGCGACCCATTCACCTTGAAGTTTTTCGCTGATTCTATGATCTATTTATACTGCTTCTATTCCGGTAAGCGTTCCTCGTACATGATGCTCAGTTTCCCATAGAGCGATTCCAGTTCCAGATTAGCATTATCCATTTCTGTGCTGTTTCCATGTATATCTCCTCCAAATTTTATTTTTGTTCATTATATTATGCTGTCATTATAATTGTATAATAATGCCATGTTGGGATGGATAATAGGCACTGTCATTAATCCTAACTTTGCCAAGGTCTGTGGCACAGGGGGCAAAACCGGACAGATTCGTTGGCTTCAATGGATGCTATGGGTATGACTACTATGCCGGGGATAAGAGCATAACCGTCAAAGAGGAAGAGGCCAGAGGTGTCCACATGGTTTATGACATGTATCTGGAGGGTTGCGGAACGGCATATTTTAGAAATGCCAGCACTTTCTGCCTTCATTTTCTATTTCTGCCGTCGCCTTTTTTCTTCTCCAAAAAATTCCGATATCCTATTTTGAGTATGCCACTACTTTTTGCTAGCATTTTTGATATAGGTATTGCACTTTTTGACGGCACTTGTCCTTTTGGCGCGTATGGAGGGATTTATGAATGTACTTGAAGCAGTGAGGGAGAATGGGATAACCGCGAAAAAATCTTGACACTATCGTTTTGAAAAAGGCTTCCGCCTCATCGCAGAAATGGCACACGATGTTAAAATCGGTTTAGTACTTGCAAATGGTGCATTATCTTCTTAGGTTAATGGTGAGGGTGATATCCCCATAAAAGCCTAAACACCACTTTACTAAGTTCCCCAATCGGCAAATAAAGCCCCAATGTGGCTTAATTCAGGTAAATCCATTCGTGGTCGGCATTGGTTATATCATCCGCATTATCCTCGGAAGGGCAATATATATGCTGCGTTTCGTCCGAAGGGTTTTCCTGTGGAATAGGAATAGAGGCTTCCTGTTCCGATTCCGATTTCTTTAAATCCGGGAGTTCTTTATTTTCTGCAAACGGAACGAGCCGGGTTATAGATTGGAGTATAAATAATATTAAGAGTATTATTAAAAAATTTTTTCGCATTTAAAACTTCCTTTAATAAGAACAACGATTACAGCATTGAGTTACTATAATATTAATTTTATTGATAGTATTAATACTATAATAACTCAATTGAAGACTATATACAATACATGAATAAACTTGGTATTATTTGGTCTATGTGTCATGGTATAGGCAGTGCTTACTCCGATTGTTAATCATTTTAGATAATCCCAATTAGCTCAACTTTTTGTTTATATAATCGAGGGCTGGGATGAGAAAAAAGTTGGGATAACTAAGTTTACCAGCTTTTCAAAACGAAATAGAATGCGGATAGAACGGTGGATATTTCCGGATGTATAGTGTGAAAAGTCAGATTGATAGCTGATTTTATCACATGGCTATTTGTACCGGAGCGTCACAAATAAGCCCTGATGAACCCGTCGCGTAAACGCTCCGGAATGGAGACTAAGATGTATAATTAGAAAGTGTAAAAAATCAGCTTGGGGTGGAAAACAAAAAAGAAGGAGGGGCTTTTAAGCAATGTCATTTAGTTAACGGTACCGGACGCCGTGAGGAACAGAAAATGCTCCGTCACCACGCTTCCGCTCGGTAAAAAGCGTAACGGACACTAAACTCGTGAGGAACCTCGTTAAGTGCCGACGTTTTTTAACGGGTTCCTTGAGCATTTTATGTTCCTCACGGCTGAATCAAGGCACTAACTAAATGACATTGGCTTTTAAGAATGCGTTTTAGTTGCTGGCACATAAATAACTTTGAGGGTGTGCTGGATATCGTACTATCATATGTGGAAGAGCTGGCAGACAGCAAGGAAAATATCAGAAGAAAATAGCAGGTGGATAGGTGGATAAGGGCATGGTTGTGCTGGAACCAAAAAATCACGAATGACAGATATGCTGATAGATGGTACAATAACGAAAAAGGTGTACGGGCAGAAACGGGAGGAACTAACAAGGAAGCCACATAAATTTGCTGGGAGAAAATTACTCCGTGAGGACGGCATCTGTACATAGAAGGATAGCAACAGGCAGATGCCGGAATTGCGGAACATATTTTTGAAGGAAGAAGTGCTTGACAGATTTGACCGTGCTGTTTTTAGGGCATCATTGACAGGGTGATGGCGGCTGAAACATGTTCATTAAGCAGTGTCAATACATGTGGAAATATTCCATTTATTACCTACACTTAACCAAATAAACATACCCATGTGAAACTAGGCATGGACGAGCTTGGTTTGACAACAATAAAGAGCGAAGCTGTTTATGGGGAAATCGCTAAAGATAAAGGAGATAAAATTATGCAACCTTTTAAGGTATGGGTATTTTCGGATTTAATCGAAAAAAACAAAAGAGTATTTAAAATACCAGTATATCAACGCAATTATGACTGGTCTAATATCCAGTGTGAAAAACTTTATCAGGATATTATGAAGGCAAATGAACAGGACCACAAGCATTTTACAGGAACAATTGTCTATATTGTGGGCCATGATGGCAGCAACTTAAACGAAGTATTGATTATAGACGGACAGCAACGTTTTACTACTGTGTATATTCTTTTAAAGGCGCTTTACGATGCTGCAAAAGGGGTATCAGTCAGAATAGAAACCGAAATAGAAGAAGTAATGTTTAATAGAAACTGCGGTGAAAAATATAAGCTGAAATTGAAACCGGTGAAATCGGATAATAAGCAATTGCAGCTTCTGATTAAAGATAAAATTGATGAAATGGATAGAAATTCTAATATCTATAAAAATTATGTTACTTTCAGTAATTTGATTCAGGATACATGCACATCGGGCTTAGAGTTGAGCGATATCCTTAATGGTATTAAAAAGCTTGAAATGGTAGAAATCGTCCTGGATAAATCGCAGGGCGACGAACCACAGAAAATTTTTGAGTCCATCAATTCAACCGGGCTGGAATTAAGTTTGGCAGATTTGGTTAGAAATTACCTGCTTATGGATGATGAAAACCAGGATGAACTCTCAGATAAGTAAGTCTGTAAACGGCAAAAATGCATATCGTTTATTTACGGAACATTGTGAAGGGAATAATCTAAACCACGAAGATATGTTGAAAAAATTGCGGAGGACATCGAAATATTATGGAGCTTTTATAGGTGAAAATAATTTTTATAGTGAGGAAGTTTCAGCCTATCTGGGAGCTTTCTATTACTATTAAGCAAACAACAATTGTTCCTCTTTTGTTCAGGATGTTTGACGACTTTGAGGATAAGAATATTGACGAAGAAACCCTT
This sequence comes from uncultured Kineothrix sp., assembly GCA_910588855.1. Classification (GTDB taxonomy): domain Bacteria; phylum Bacillota; class Clostridia; order Lachnospirales; family Lachnospiraceae; genus Kineothrix. The sequence continues at coordinate 5,992 of CAJUSR010000045.1, forward strand.
TGCAAAGTGTTGAAATATTTACTTACATATCTTGTCAGAATAACTGCTTGTGAAATTAACAAGAATTTGTCAAAATTTATGAAATCCATGTATGATAGGGTAATTGACGGGAATTATGACAATTACTATGAAAAATTTGTCATCTTTCTTAATGATTCAAAGACAAATGACCGCATGCCTACCGATAAGGAATTTGGGGATGCACTTATTTATAAACCGCTTTATAAGAAGCCGATTTGCAAGTTTGTGCTTTGTGTAATTGAGAACTCAACGAAAGAGCATCTTGATGTCGGCAATCTTACCATAGAACATATTTTACCACAGAAAGCAAATTCTGCAGTATGGAAAAAAGAAGTTGGCGGTAATTATGGTAAAGTATATGATAAGTACCTGCATACACTTGGGAATTTAACGATTACAGGGCATAACAGTGAATTGGGAACGAAACCATTTAACGACAAAAAGAAAATCATTCGTGATAATTCAAAGGCTAATGTGTTGAATAAGGAAGTTTTATCGGCAGATAAATGGGATGAAGAGTCAATTTTAAAGAGAGCAAAGACGCTATCTAATATTTTAATTGGCGAATTTGAATATATTGAGAAACATGCTGATGTTATCGAAACAAATGAATTGAGCTTTGGAGTCAATAGTGGCATTAATTTTACGAAAACTAAGCCGGAGGAATTTTCATTCGTTGGTGAATATGTTAAAGTATTAAGCTGGATTGATTTACTCGCCAAGTTCATTAATATTGCTTATGATTGGGATATGGAAACATTTCATGACTTGGCGGAAAAGGACTATTCGATTTCAAATGCAGACAGAGTATATATAAGCAATGATGAAAGAAAACTCCGAAAAGCCAGGCAAATTGGCAATAGTGGTATTTTTTATGAGACCAATCTGTCAGCAAATAATATCATTTCATTTATTAAAGATTTGCTGTTAAAGATGAAATTAGAAATTGAAGATTTCAGTTTCTCCCTGTCAGATACACTTTTTGATATCAACGATGAAAATACCTGGTCAGAAGGGTTTGTGCCGGTTGGGAAATTATTTTATAATTTGATGGAAGATCTTATCAATAAATCAAAGATTACTAAAGCCGAACTTGAAGAACTGAAAACAAAAGAATACACCAAATCATTATTCTGTGGCACAGATTATCCGGCAGTTGCAAACCACAGGACAGGCAATATGGGCAACTCCGCTTGCAAGAGATATAGGGCTAAACCGTTACGGTTTGATGATTCTGATATTTACATTTCTACGCAGTTTTCGGAGACCAGCAGGGACGCTGTGATTGAATGGTACAAAGGGCATTTGATATGATTATTTTTCGGTTGGAAACCGGCATTGGGAAATTATCAAATTTTCCTGCAAAATAAAGGCAGGGAATGGAATATCTGGGTAAAAAGCAGGCAAAGGGCTATCGGACAGGAGGAACATAAACATGGCGGAATTAGGTCAAGTATTTACAAAGGGCAATGTTGCCCATTATATGGTTTCCTTATTTGATTTGCCCAAATATGCCAATATAATGGAGCCATGTTTTGGAACAGGCTCTTTTTTGGATGCCCTTATGCTGCATGGATTTATAAATGTTACTGCCTGTGAGATAGATAAAGGGCTATATGAAGCAACGAAAAGCAAGTATCCCCAATACCGGCTTTTCAATGCGGACTTTCTTAAATATGATGGAGCTGAAAAATATGATGGTATTATTATGAACCCGCCGTACATCCGCCAGGAGAAAATTGACGGGCTGGAAAGCTTTGGGATAACAAAGGAAAAACTACGTTGCATTCCCATTTTTGCAGGGCTTCCCAGCACGGCAAATATGTATATGTATTTCATAATGAAAGCCATTGATTTGCTTAAGGAAAATGGCCAGTTGACTGTGATTTTCCCAAGTAGCTGGATGAATGCCAAAACAGGGGCAGAGTTTCAGGAGCTAATGCTTTCAGAATGTGGATTAGAAAAAAAAATACATATTTATGGAGATGTATTTGAGAGAGGGGCGCTGGTTGAAGTTGTTATACTCAAGCTGATAAAGGGTCGGCTGGATTTGATTGCGGATGAAGAATTTTTGGAATCAAAAAACGGAAAACTTGCCGTAGTTCCGGTAAATGAAAAAAAGGCATTTCAGATGTTTTCTTATCCGTTTTCCGAATTAGCAACTATAAAAAGAGGGCTGACAACAGGCTGCAATGAGATGTATATTAACCCTGATTTGTCCTGTGACAATGATAAGTGCTTTAAGCCCATCATTTCTTCGCCCAAAAGCATCGAAGGATATACGGCATTGAATGCCCGTCTGGACAAATTGTTTTTTCCAACGGATGATGCGATGTCAAACGAGATAGAAAAATACTTGGATTTTTGGAAACATAAAATAATGAAAGAACAGAAACCAAAAACGTTATATTTAAAAGTAAACAGCAGTGAAAAATGGTATGAACTGCGCGAAATATGCGGTGAAGGCATTTTATTTAGTTATTTTGTCCGTAATGATATGAAATTTGTAATGAATGAGACGAGTGCTTTCGCACGTGACAATTTTTATGTTATCAAACCCAAAGTAGACAAGTGGGTGCTATTTGCGTTGTTAAACAATTATTATACGTATTACCAGTTGGAATTAAGCGGGAAAAGGTATGGCGCAGGATTGTTGAAATTGCAGAGATATGACATAGAGGAACTGACATTTCCGGAATATGGGCTTATTTCAAGGGAAGATAAAAAGGAAATGGAAATATTAAGCCGTAAGCTGATCGATACGGGCGATTCAACTTATGTGGGGGAGATAACAAAGCTGGTATCCAAGCATAGCGGTGTGGACTATGACGAAATCACAGAAAGATATTTTGCTGTTAAAGCAAGCCGGTTGGAGGTTAATTGAAGTGGGGATAAATGTGGTCAGTTTATTTTCCGGTGGCGGAGGTTTGGACTTGGGGTTTGTATCGGAAGGTTACAATGTTATTTGGGCCATCGATAACAACAGGAATGCAGTCGAAACTTATAAAACCAATATCGGAAATCATATTATATGCGCTGATATTAACCGGATGGATATCAGTAAAATACCGCATGCCGATGTGGTAATTGGCGGACCGCCATGCCAGTCGTTTTCATTGGCGGGCAACAGGAATGTGGAAGACGAACGTGGGCAGCTTGTCTGGAAATATATTCATATAATAGAGCAGGTTAAGCCAAAGGCATTTGTTTTTGAAAATGTTACAGGATTGCTTTCTGCTAAAAATGCACAGGGGGAAAAAATAATCGAGCTGTTAAAAGTTGCTTTTAAAAACATTGGCTATACTATAGAGCAACAGGTTATGAATGCGGCAGACTATGGGATTCCCCAGAGAAGAAAGAGGGTTATAATTGTCGGATTGAAGGATAAGAAATTTGTATTTCCAAAACCGACACATAGTGAAGATGGCATTCATTTAAAACGTTATGTAAGCGTTGAAGAAGCATTGGGAGACTTGCCGGAAGCCATAAGGGATGAAAGCGGCCATGTGGAATATTCTATGCCGCCTCAGAACGAGTACCAACGGTATGTAAGGCGCAGCGTTAAAGTTACGGAACATTTTATGCCTCAAATGAGTGAGCTGGATGAATATATCGTAAGCCATGTGAAACCGGGCGGGAATTATAGGGATATTCCTGCGGATGTCAATTCCAGCAGGATAAAACGTTTGCAAAGAGACGGTGGGCATACGACCTGCTATGGCAGATTATCCCCGGATAAACCATCTTATACCATTAACACTTATTTTAACCGCCCGAATGTTGGATGTAACATTCATTATAAAGCGGACAGGCTGATAACGGTACGGGAAGCATTAAGGTTGCAGTCTTTTCCGGATGACTATGTGATTGTTTCCAGCAGTAAACAAGGCAGAAACCTAATTGTGGGAAATGCCGTACCTCCAATGCTGGCTGGCGTTATTGCCCATGAGCTGAAGCATTATATCGAAGAGGAATAAACTATGTGGGTATCATATTCGGATTCTGAAGTGAACCGGTTTCATCCAATATGTGAACGTGCATTAAACGATGCATTAGGGATGATTGGGAAAGAAAAGCAATATAGAGTGCTGCACCATCGATACACAGGACCTCTTGAGATGGACTATGTGATACAGAACATAGCGACCGGCAAATATCTGTGCGTTGTTGAGGTGAAAAGAACCCCGGCTGATGTGCATAGTGTGAGATATCAATTTCAGGCGATGTCATATGTACAGATGAATGCGGGGCAGTCAGAGAAACCGTTCTATATTTTGACTAACTTAGAATATGCTTTTTCGTTCCGGTATGATGCTGCCAGGTCTGGTGTTTTCCAACAGATGCTTGAGCCGGGCCTGTCTCATATCGGAAGCTTTGAAACGGATGAAGAAGATATTTTTGTTGGGAAACTGGCAGGGTATTTTAGCAAGTGCTTAACGGATTATATGAATGATTCTTATAAATATTTGGTTACCCTCGAAGAATTTGCCAATCATATGGAGCAAATCAAGGAAGAGCCAAGGAGGTGGAAAACTCATTTGGCTGTCCTTTTGTATGAATATATCAGAGGGGCGTTTACTTTTATCAATCGAAATGAGTTGAGGGATATCAGGCTTTTTAGCAATGATGTGGCGAAAATCTGTAATGAGGCCGCCCGCATAAACTTTAAGGATATTTTCCATTATTCGGATGAGGCATTTGAACGAACAGTGGATATCGACAATAGTGTCTTGGTTGATTTGTACGATTTTGGAAACCAAAACGTGAATGGTGATTCGATAGCAGGTATTCTTCACGCTATCGTATCCGAGGGGCATGAACATGATGGAGAGGTTCCTACGGATTTGGAACTGGCAAGGATTGTGGCAGAATTGGCGAAATACAGTTGTGGTGAATTGTCTGATACGGATAGGGTGTGTGACCCGGCTGCCGGAAGCGGAAATCTGATAAGCGCTGCCATACCTGCATTTAATTTGGTGCCTGCACAAATTGTTGCTAATGATGTCAATAGCAAATTGCTGGAATTATTGTCTCTGAGAATTGGTTTGCATTATGCAGAAACCATAAGTTTGGGGAACTCCCCTGCCATTTGCAACTATAATATATCGGATGTAGAACCCATATTTTTTCAAAATGTAAAGGCTGTCGTAATGAATCCTCCATTTTCGGCCGGGATTAATTGTGTTGCGCGCAAACCGCCGTTGTATAGAAGCATTAGAAGGCTGACGGGCAACGATGCAAGGACTAACATCGGTCAAATGCCATTGGAAGCCGTCTTTCTTGAGCTGGTTATTGAACTTGTGCAACCCGGTACAACCATATCCTGTGTATTTCCTAAAACCCATTTAATGGGGCGGGGGCAAGAGGCCAGAGCGATAAGGAGATTGCTGCAGAATCCATTCGGCCTTCATTTAGTGTTTACCTATCCGGGGGATGAAATATTTGATGATGTGACAAAGGACACTTGTGTCCTTGTGGGCAAAGTCGGAGTGCCATCCGACTATGTGAAAGTGGTATCCAGTTACGATAAAATCCCCAATATCGACATCCACAGATTTGCAAAAACATTGCCCAATGATGCTTCCGAAAATTTTTCCCCAATGATGCCGGGGATTGTAGTAAGGAAAATTCCGGCACAGGAGCTTGCCGATAAGGTGGAAGATGGCTGGCGGATGTTTCATAGCGAAATGGCGGATGCTGTTACTTTTGTGAAAGAGAACTTCCAGGGTTCCGGGCATTTTATGGAGTTAGCCGGACTTGGCTATCCCATTAAGCGGGGAAAAGCCGGAAACAATGGCGGCAGCGATATTATGTATTTCAATTCAAGGGCGGATTTATATGAACAGTTTGAAGGACAGGATATTGTCCTTTCTGTTGGGATGCGTAATGCCAAGTTGGACAGCTTTAACATTGGTTTTGGAGACAGCGGCTTTTTGGATGTTTCGGATAATGCAGAGGATATTGTAGATGCCATTATTGATGCGTATAATGCCCTTCCGGACAGAGAAGGAAGGCAGCAGCGCATAAGAAAAACAAATCAAGAGTGGAAGAAAATATTAAATAAAGAAAGCAAAGGGAAATTCCCTGCAAATTCAGTGTTGATTCCCAGAGCTATTAGGACAACAGGAAGGAGTTACTTATCCCAAAATCCGGTATTTGTTTCGACAAATTTTGTTGTTTGTTCACTGCCGTCTTTGGATAAGGCAATCATGTTGTCAACATGGATGAGTACGATTTTTTATCAGCTAATATGCGAGGTGTCTTCAAAAGACCAGGAAGGCATGAGGAAAATGGAGGTTTCTGATATTGAAAAGACATATGTGCCGTCTTTGGATACGGTAACACAAGAAACGATAAATGCTTTGGCTGCGGAATGCGATGCAATAAAATTTTTAAACCTTGCTGCCCCGGAAATTAGAAAAGTGGATAGAATCTGGGCCGATGAGCTTTTTGGGGAAAATGGGGAGGATGTTTTGAATAGGGCCAGAAGAATGTTGGAATACCTGGTCAATAGACGGAACCCTTGATAAAGGCAGGGAGGAATGCTAAGAGTACTGTATATAATAATGTATCGGATGAACTTTTGGATAGACTTACATACGAACCTCCATAGGAAAAGCGGGGTTGTGTTTCAAAAAAGCCTGGTTTTGGGGTGTTTACCTGGCTTTATGTTAAAAAGATGACAGAAAAATGGCAGATGTAAAAATATATATGTAACCAATATTAGAAGCGAAAAATAAATGGTAAATAATTTGTCGGTTTTCTCCAAACTGGAAAATCCGATGGGTTATTTACCATTTTGTTATGCAGCTATATAATTTATTAGCATGAATAGTATTATTTTTAAAAATAGATTTGCTTAAGTGAAATGAAAATTTATAGAATTTAATTTCTATGCTGGTTAAAAAATATTAATTCTAAAATATTTAAAAAAATAATATTAAAATAACAAGAAAAAGTTTGGAAAGTATTTCCAATTTTATGAAAACAAAGTATAATTATAACGTATGGATTTACTATTTTAAATAGAAAGGGGGGGGAAGAGGGGATTGCGCTGGAAACATGTGAGGATTTATCCGCATTTGTTTCTTTTTTTATACAATGAAGGCATTATGCCACAACACTGTTTTGATATGGATACTTATCAAAACATACACTTTTTATGGCGTAAAGAGGTACATAGAATAAGCGTCTGTTAAAGGATATGTACTTCGCGCGGCAAGTAAGGGGGAATCCTCCTTACTCGATTTCAAATGATGTATTTTACAAAGGAGGTATCATGGATGAAACAGTCCAGAAGAAAATTGTTAGGGATTTTGCTGACAGCGTCCATAATAACAGCGACGGTATTTCCAATGCAGGGTACGGCGGCAGAAGGGATTGACCGTGAAGTGAAAAGTGAGGCGCAAAAGGATGAAGGAATGGAAACGCAGGGAGCATTGCCGGGAACAGGGATAAAGACTCCGGGAGAAGGCGAAACGTCAAAAGGGCTGCCGGAAAACCCAAATGCGGCAGGGGAGTTGTTGAACACAGTTTCCGGCAATATATTGCTCTCAGACGACTCTTTGATTATGCCGGCTGATTATGATATTAACCAGCCTGTTATTGAAGGGTTTGAATTTGAGGAGAATGGGCAAACATTAGACCAAAATGGAACCCTTCACTTCAAGATGCAAGCCTATGATGCGGATGGTGATATTACCAAAGCTATCGTTGAAATATCAAGGGAAAGTGGCTATAGCAATACGGAAACAATTATATTAAAACATAGTGAAGGAAAAATGTATACAGGAACTCTTTCTTGCAGTAGGATTATAGATTATGAGGGCAAGTATTACATTTCTAAAATTAGACTGGTGGATAGTAGGAATAATTACGCCGAAAAAGCTATTACGGAAAATGGACAACGTCTTTATACATTTACAATCAAAAAGAGTGGAAAAGTATCTGTTACAGATTTTCAAATTCAAAAAAATGCTTCCGGTTCAGATGGGAAGTTAAGGGTGGGAGATACGGTAACATATACAGCTCATGTAGAATTTGAAGGGATGAATCCCACAAGTGATATAAATATGTATTTGTATGCGATAAAGAATAGCTCCCAGGCTTCAAAATCTGTAAGGATGACCTATGATGCAGCAACCAAAACATTGGCAGGCACTTATGAGATTGCAAATGATACTTATCCGTCAGAATGGAACTTAAGTTATATTCGGATATATGTACAGAATGGATATCAGTATTTTTATCCGAATCAGATTGAACCGGATAAAGACTTAAAGTTTACGGTTATCAATGATGGTTATGATGAAGATAAACCGGTAATTAAGAGTATTACCATTGATAAAAATGAACAAATGGTAAAAGCCGGGGATACAGTGACCATCAAAGTAAAAGTGGATGAAAAAAATCCATCTAGTTCAATGAGAG
>CAJUSR010000046.1:0-6789 GCA_910588855.1 uncultured Kineothrix sp.
GCATTTTTTACAACAGCGGTAACAGGTGTGAATTGTGAGTAAAGTGAAAAATGGGAAGAATAAGCAAAATGAAAAATCCGTTGTATGTAGATAGCCCTCATAGCATAAAAGTGATAAAATACTATTAAGAAACGAGGTAAAGCAATATGGAAAAACAGGTTTATATTACACAGGAAGAACATGGGAGATGCCAAAAAGTGGCTGGTGCGTTTGCGGAACTGTATGACATGGTAGATATTGTGGTGGTTGATGTTGGGAGATACGGTTTTGTGGAATTGAAATATTATATGCCGTCGCATGGCTTTGAGGAAGATGTGACGTTTACGGACAGTATTTCATTATTTGAGGAATTATGGCAGGAATGGCTCAATATGACGCTGTATCTTATGGCAAAAGGTACTCCGTTATTGGGAAAGGGATACAAGAGTGTGTTTGAGAGTCTGCCGGAAGAAAAACAGTCGGAACTTATCGGGAGAAAAGCTGATTTTGCGAAAGCGGCGGGGATATACCTGTAATAGTGCTCTTGTGGGGAAATTGAACGGTAATTGGCGGTGAATCAAAGGATAGAAAGGCTCTGTGTAATGCAGGGCTTTTCTTGATTGTGTTTTTAGATAAAAAGATAGAATGAAGGGGGATTCCGCAGGCGTAGCCGCATCGTGGAAAAGTGTATAACTGGCTATCTTATGGAGTTGTGGGTAACCCTGTTTGCAGGACGTGGGAAAGTTGTACTTTGCTTTTCCATGTGCTGTGAACAGGGTTATCCACAGCGGAATAGCCAGTTATGCACTTTTCCATAATGCATTCTCATGTGCTTGTCATGGTTTAAATCCACACGTATAATTATAGTGTGAATGTGTTTTCAGTATAAAATGTGCAATTTAATAAATATAGGAACATCAACCATAAACAGAATTTTGGTTGTAGATGATAATAAAAACTTTGCTCGTTAGCAAAACAGGGAGTTTTACAGAAAAATATTTTTTGCATTTAAATCCTTTTGGAGGGTTCAGTTGTATATAAAGTGTAAGACGTTTTACACAGGAAGTAGGAAAGGCGGTGATATGACATCGAAGATTTTGCACTAATCAAAAAAATTCAAGCGGGTGACGCAGAAGCATTTGATGTATTAGTCCGTAAATATTATAGTGCTATTTATCAGTTTTGTTACCGTCGGTTGAATGGAGATGCAAACACAGCAGCAGATATTACGCAAGAAGTATTTTTGAAATTACTGGAAAATATTCAGGCAGTCCGGCTATTAGGGAAATTTCAAAACTACTTGCTTACGATTGCTGTAAATACTTGTAACAATTATTTCAAAAAAGCAAAACCTACATACACAGATTTAGAATCCCTTGAGATTACAGATGGTACAGATAGCTCATTTGAAAAAATGATAGAGGATGAAAATAAATTGGAGGTTCGTCGGGCAATAGATGCCTTGCCTGACTATCAAAAGGAGGTTATCATCCTGCGTTTCTATCATGAATTGAAAATAAGGGAAATTGCGAAAATTACACAGTCCAGTGTCCCCACTGTAAAGTCTCGGCTTCAACAAGGACTAAAAAAACTTCAACGCTATTTAAATGATTTTAAAGGAGGCGAAAGCATATGAATGAAGAGCGAAACAATATGGAGGAATGGCTGCAAATTTACAGTGTTCCCCCTGTATCCGAAAAAAGAATAGAAAACCTGATTTTTATTGGAAAAGACTACATAAATAGTTCGGACTTCAATAAAAATTCTTTGTGGAATATGTTGTTGAATCAGTTGCAGTATCTTCCGCTTTCGTTTTGGGTGGTTCAAACGACATTGGTGGCAATGACGATAATGCTGGTCTGCCTGTTAGGCTATTGGCAGGTTCCGTTCTATTATCCCTTAACTATACTTTCGATTACAATTCCTCTGCTTGTACTATTGGGGGTAAGAGAGATTTCAAAAAGCAATATCTATGATATGTGGGAAATTGAGCAATCCAGCAGAAGTCAATTGGTGAAAATTATTGCCTGCCGTATGCTGATTATTGGCTTGCTTGACATGTTTATTGTAACTGTAATTTTAATTGGAATGAGTTGTTACTACCAGCAATCCATAATTGGAATGATTTTATATGGGATGGTTCCCTTTAACATCTCTTGTATCAGTTATCTATTTACAATTATAAAAAACGAAAAAGGGCAAATTTCATATCATTTGATTGCCTGTATGATTTGTCTGATGGTTGCATTTTCATTTGTGTTGAAACAGAAGTTTTTATTTGAAGCTTCTATGCTTTGGGGTTGGGGTACTTTTTATTTACTATCCGTTATTTTATTAGGAAAGGCTGTCCAGAAGTATTTGAAGCATGAAAAGATGATTGGAGAATTGGAATGGAACTTACAATAAATGAACTTTCAAAAGAATATGGAAGCAAGAAAGCTGTTCGTCATTTTAGTGCGAAATTGACGAATGGAGTTTATGGATTATTGGGTGCGAACGGTGCAGGTAAGACTACTTTGATGCGTATGATTTGTGACGTTCAAACAGAGACAAAAGGAGCTATCATGTTAAATGGGAAAAACATCCATGATTTGGGTGAGCAGTACCGTAACGTTTTAGGATACCTGCCACAACAGTTTGGATATTATCCGAATTTTACAGCTTATAAGTTTCTTATGTATATTGCTGCAATTAAAGGGTTGCCCCATATAAAGGCACACAAACGGTCTTTGGAATTATTGGAAAAGGTAGCCCTGATTGAACAGAAAAACGAAAAAATCAAAAACTTTTCCGGCGGTATGAAGCAGCGTTTGGGCATTGCACAGGCACTTTTGAATGATCCTAAAATTTTGATATTGGATGAACCCACAGCAGGGCTTGACCCTAAAGAACGTGTACGGTTTAGGAATTTGATTAGTGCTCTGGCGGAAAATCGAATTGTTATTCTGTCTACTCATATTGTATCTGATGTTGAGTATATTGCAAAAGAAATTTTGATTATGAAAAAAGGCGAGTTAGTTCATCAGGGTTCACCGGAAGCAATTTTAAAACCGATAGAAAACTATGTATGGGAATGCGAAGTATCTAGGAAAGAAGCCGAAATGCTGGAAGCAAATTTTATTACAGCTAATCTTAAACATAGTAATGGTGCGGAACGCTTGCGGATTATATCGGAAGATTGTCCTTGTGAGAATGCATGGAATGTGGAACCAACATTAGAAGATTTGTATTTATATTACTTTGCGGAGGTATCTGAACATGAATGATATGATTAAAGTGGAAAGAGAAAAAATCCTTTCAAGAAAGCCGACAAGATTCCTTTTTATTATGGGGATTGTCCTTATTGTTGCCAATTTTTTCTTCTTTCAGTTCAACTATAATTCTGCGTTTTACAATTATGATAGTGGAGAAATGGATTTAGTGAGTGGATTTGATGCGATTAAACAAAGAAAAGAAACAGCAGCACTTTTTGAGGGGGAATTGTCCGAAAGTACTTTATCTATGATAAAGCAAAAAATAGCTGATGTAAAAACTATAACAGCCGGACAGGATGAAAATGCAGTCTTTTCTGCGACTCATGTTTATCGGGATCAGGCTGCAATCCTAGAGTATATGACAAATCCAGATGGAAGCTTAAAATCATTTGATGAAGCATATCCCAATAGTCATTCTATTATTTTGGGATATTGTGACGGATGGGATAAATTATTATCCGGAATGGGTAGCGTTATATCCTTACTAATATGTGTATTCGTTGTAATTACGCTATCACCTGTCTTTGCCGAAGAATATTCGCATCATACAGATAGTGTAATTTATTCTGCCCGTTATGGAAGAACTAAGTTAGTGACCGCAAAAGTGATTGCTTCTCTGGAGGCAGTGATAGGGATGTATGTCATCTTTTTAATATTTAATTTTGTTCTATATGGGGGTACTTATGGATTACAGGGATGGAACGTAAATATTCAATCTTCTTTGCACTACGCTTCATCAACATATAATCTGACTTTTTTACAAATGTTTTTGTGCTCAGTTGTATTAAATATTTTGGGAATAGCAGCATTGACTATTATTACACTGTTCCTTAGCGCAAAAATGAATACTCCTGTTTCAGCACTCATTACTTCATGCGGTGTATGCTTTTTGCCTGTTTTGTTTGATTTTTCGGATAGCGTGCCGCTACTGCAAAAAGTACAAGAGATTTGTCCAATCTTTATGCTTCATATTAATGGTGTATTTGCTGCTATGAAAACATACATGGGTGTTGCACAGCCAATTGTTATGGTTATCTTTAACGTAGGTGTAGTCCTGATGTTCTATATGTTGACAAAGAGTACATCAAAAAGACATCAGGTTACGGGATAATTTTAGCAAGGATGATTCGGTAATTTTGCTTAAACAAATAACAGTTATTCAGAAACAATAACATTACCAGAAAGCATAAATTTTATTGGTATCGCTGGAAATAGTTTTATAGGGAATTGAGGAAATAGATATAGAATAATAATCTGCCGAACGATGGCAAAAGAAAAAAAGCCGTCGTTCAGCAGTCATATTTTAGTACATTTATATTATGGTGGCTTTGAGAAAACCAAAGCTGCTGTTTTTTATTGAAATAAATTGAAGGTAAATGAGCTGGAGCAGGAGATAAATCATGCGTAAAAGAGAATTGGATATATGGAATACTCTCAAAAGGAAAAAAAGAATTACAGACGATTTTACACATCAAGGTGTATCGCAATGAAGAATGAAACTTACTTGCGATACACCTTTTTTGATGGTGCGAAATTTGTCTGATTATAGATTTTGTTGCAGTTTTGCTTTTGGAAATTTGCGAAGATTTGGCTGATACTGTCTTGATTAATTTAGTGCTTCAAGTATGGCTGTTTTGAGAGCATGGCTTTTTGAGTATCCCATACTTGTTTCATCAGCTCTTTTACTTCTTTTACATCGGCTGCATAGACGTTTCCTGTGGCGTTCATGCGTTTTGCTATCTGGTTCAGATTGTTCCCGATTCTTCCGAGTGCAGCGTTGTATTCCCGAAGCTCTGAATAGTCAATGTCATAGACATAGCCATACAAAATCTGATGCCGCAGGAAAGATGATTTATCCCTCATGCCGGAGGCTTTGACTTTCTGCTCTAGTATGTATTGTTCATCATCACTTAGATATATTTTCAACTCGTTTTTGCGTTCTCTGTTTGCCATTTTTGACGTCCTTTCTGTAATGGGTTGTTGAACGAATTTTACACAATCTTCTATCCCGTTATGGGGGATGTTCGTGCAAAAAATAAGTGAAAAAAATCAAAAATTCCGGCAGGACATTTTGTGATTTTTTGAACGCAAAGGGGGCTAGGGGGAAACTTCCCCCTACAAGCAATTTTTTTAAGTTTCCGCTTTGGGGAAATTTGAAAAAATGGAGCCTGTGAGGGAACACAGGCAGTGCTTGCTATTCTTCACGGAAAAGGTTCCAACCTTTTCCGGCATTGCGGAAAAAATTATAAATTTTTCCAGGCAATGCCCCCATAGAGGGGGTATTACTTTATCTACAATTAACATCAGAAACAGCGGTGAAAGGAGGTGAAAAAATGTTAGACCATGCATTCCAGCGGCGCAGGGAGATTGAGCGTATGCTGCTGGCAGGAAAGAAGCTGACCGTGGCGGAACTTATGGGCAGATACTGCGTAGGCAGGAAGTCAATCAGCAGGGATTTTGAAGTCATAGGAGAGGAACTCCCGGTCATTTCAAAAAAGGGATATAACGGCGGCTACTTCCTGATGGACGGCGTTGGGAAGAACCAGAACACGCTATCACAGGAACAGCTGGAATGCTTGGAGAAAGTCGCTGTTTTGTGTACGGCGGAGGACAGGAAAACCATTCTGTCAATCATACATGAATTCGGACCGTACTGCGGCAAACTTACATAGAAAACGGTTGCCATTCTTATAAAGCATATAAAGGATTCTTGGGTGTTTTATGTGCTTTTAGGGCTGGCAATCTTAAAGGTTTTTCAAGCCGGAAATGAAAGGGGGCAGGGGCATGGACACGGCACACCGAAGAATGGAAATCATCAGCATTTTGTCTGTCAAAGGGCATATAACGGCAAGGGAGCTTGCGTGGGAATTGGGCGTTACGATACGCACGATACACCATGATATTTTCGCATTGACTTTTGATTACCCGATTTATACAAAGCCGGGTTGTGGCGGTGGGGTTTTTATCACGGATAACTACAAGCCCTATACCAATACCCTCACAGAAACAGAACTTGAAACACTGTGCAGGCTATACGGAAAAGCGGAGGGAAAAGAGAAGGAAATCCTGTTCCGGATTATCCGTAAATACGGGGCGGACAAGCTGGAAATTTAACTAGAAAAACCGATACGTTTTATTGCTGGTGCGGTTTTGAAAAGCATCATTTGCTGACAACTGAATATGGACAATCCTGCAAGACGTATGAAACAGCCGAGCTGTGCCAAAGCACGCCATGACTGCCTGTACTGGACAGGCAAGAGCGAGAGATGTTTTAAAGCAAACAAGGTGTGGGAACCTTGCGCCATGACACTGTTTCCTGATAATGATACTTCCGTAAAGCGGTCATAGAGATGATGGTGCGATTCCAATGTGGGCTTCTCTCCCAGAAGCTACTTGCAGGATATAAAATTTTGTAAAAACGGGGATTTATATTGGCGGATGATACAAGAGGAAATGTTTCCCATACAGAAGGGAAAATCTATTATTTTGAACGGGCAGAGAATAAAAGCGTATAACATCAGGACAATTACCCTTGAGCAGTTCCGTATGCTGATTG
>CAJUSR010000046.1:6889-11472 GCA_910588855.1 uncultured Kineothrix sp.
ATAAAAGCGTATAACATCAGGACAATTACCCTTGAGCAGTTCCGTATGCTGATTGCCTGCGGGAATGACAGGCACAACAACCAGATAAGGGTGACAAAAAGCGGCATGGTCTATCTCTCGGAGGATATAGTTGGCTCGGAGCAGCTTGATGATGTTGCGCTCTGTTTTGAAACATTCAGCGCACATAACGGGTATGTCGGCGTAAAGGCTGCGGAGGACAACAGCCATGTTATCCCATTATACTATGCATTGATCGGGAACTGGGTGGACGGGTGCAGGCATACCTATATAGACAGTTTTTAGATTTTTAAATAAGGCAATACACAGCGGCAGGGCAGTTATGAACCTATTGGAGATAGGTTTATAGCTGCTCTTTTTGCGTTGCGGAGATTTTGGATGGAGGGCTGTATGAATGTATTTGAAGCGATAAGGGAAAACGGCATTACCGCAAGGCAGGCGGCGGAGCATTGCGGGATAAAAATAAACCGCAGCGGTATGGCGGTCTGCCCGTTCCATAAGGACAAAAATCCGAGCATGAAGATTGATAACCGCTATTACTGTTTCGGATGCGGGGAAAAGGGCGATGCCATTGATTTTGTGGCGAAGTATTGCGGGCTTGGGAAGAAGGAAGCGGCGCTGCAGATTGCGTCGGATTTCGGTATCAGTTTTGAGGATAACAGGGGCAGGAAACCGCCGCCAAAACGTAAGCGGAGATTATCACCGGAGCAGAGGTTTGAGAGGGCGGAAAAGGGATGCTTTCGTGTGCTTTCCGATTACCTGTGCTGTTTAAGGCAGTGGAAAGAACAGTATGCGCCGCAGGAGCCGGACGGGGAATGGAACCCGTTATTCTGTGAAGCGTTGGAAAAGAAAGACTATATTGAGTATCTGCTTGATGTGTTATTGTACGCTCCGCTATCGGAGCGTGTGCAGTTAGTAGCGGATTATGGAGAGGAAGTGTTGAAAATTGAAAGAAGACTGGAACAGTGTGCCGCCGGAGCAGAGGGCGGCGCTGGAAAAGACAATGGAGAAAATGGAGCAGGCGTCACAGCCAGAAACATGGTTTGACGGGAGCAAAGTCAATGACGTGCTTTTCTGTGAGGATTTCCTCGCAGGACACCCTATGAAGTGCATACACGGCACTTTTTTTGACGTAAACGGGGCAATCGGGGATGCGGAGCAGATTAAGGCGGAGATATATTACAAGATTGCGCCGTATGTCACATCAGGCATCGCAAAAAAGGCTACATCACTCCTTGATGCGCTGCGGATCAGGAGCTACTCGCCGCCGCTGCCGTTCCAGACAGACCGTATCCATGTGGCAAACGGCACATACTTCTTATCAAAGGGCTTCTCCGCACAGAAAGATTTCTGCATGAACAGGCTCCCGGTGAGGTATACGCCGGATGCGCCAAAACCAGAACAGTGGCTTTCCTTTGTAGGGCAGTTATTGGAGCCGGAGGACATTATTACGTTGCAGGAGTTCATGGGCTATGTGCTGTTACCGACAACGAAAGGGCAGAAAATGATGATTGTCATAGGCAAAGGCGGGGAGGGCAAGTCACGCATCGGCAGGGTGCTGAGGGCATTGCTTGGCGACAGCATGAACACGGGCAGCATACAGAAGGTGGAGGTTGACCGCTTCGCACGGGCAGACCTTGAATGGAAACTCCTGATGCTTGACGATGACATGAAACTGGAGGCACTGCCGCAGACCAATAATATCAAGTCCATAGTGACACTGGAAGATAAAATGGACTTGGAGCGCAAGGGGAAACAGAGCGAGCAAGGGTATTTATGCGTGAGGTTTATCTGTTTTGGGAATGGAAACCTTGGTTCGCTGTATGACCGTTCCTACGGATTTTTCCGGCGGCAGATTGTACTCACCGTAAAAGAGCGTAAGCCGGACAGGAAAGACGATCCGTTCCTCGGCGAGAAGCTGATTGCTGAAGCGGAGGGCATATTTTTATGGTGTCTTGAGGGGCTGCACCGCCTGATTGACAACGGGTACAGCTTTACCATAAGCAAACGGGCGGAGGACAACCTGACAAAAGCCATGCAGGACGGGAACAACATCATCGTGTTCATGCAGTCGGAGGGCTATATCAGGCTTGAGAAAGGCACACACGCCACGTCAAAGCAGCTTTACAGCGCATACAGCCAGTGGTGCGAGGACAACCTCGAAAAGCCGTTAGGGGAGCGCAGTTTTTCCAATTACCTGCGGCAGAACGAGAAGCAGTATGGGCTGGACTATACCCATAATATCTCAGTCGGGGCAGGAAAAACAGCGAGGGGATTTAAGGGAATCCATGTAAAGGTGCGGACAGGGGAGAACAGGCGTTAAGGCGCATAAGACGCAAAGACGGGCAAAATCCGAAATCCTTTTTTATATATGCATACGCTTATGCAGGAGCCTGTTTCTTATATATTATAATTTTTATTTTCTAACTTGAAAAAGAAGTGTCTTAGCGTCTAAGCATAGGAAACATAAGGGTTTGAGGGCATTTTGGAAGCGTCTTTGCTGCGTCCTTTCAAAGCGTCTGATACCCGGCAGGGGAAAATTAACACCTTGTCGGGCTTTTATTTTGCAGGGCAGGACGCAGAGAGCGTCTGATACTGGATTGATTGGAGGGAATATATTTGAATAAAGCGAAACTGATAGTGACAAGGGTTTTTGACAGTGAGCGCACACCACAGGATGCATTTGTTAGGGCGATATTAAATTCAGATAAATACGAAAAAACCTTGCAGGTTCCGGGCAACGAAAGTATAATAGAGGACAGAGGGCTTATCTGCATTCAACCGGATTCAGATGAAGAAGGGAGAACAGGATGAGCAGGACAACATACAGAGGCACACCAAAGGCAGGGTTATATACCCGTTTATCGGTTGACGACGGATACGTTGACCGTGAAAGCAATTCCATAACGAGCCAGAAGCAGATGCTGACACAGTTTGCGGAATACCACGGCATAGAGATTGTCGAAACCTACGTTGATGACGGATGGAGCGGTACGAATTTTGAAAGACCGGATTTTAAGCGCATGATTGCGGATATTGAAAGCGGGAAAATCAACACGGTCATTACAAAAGACCTCTCACGTCTTGGGCGTGACTACTTGCAGACAGGGTATTACACCGATATGTATTTCCCAAGCAAGAGGGTACGCTACATAGCGATCAGCGACGGTATCGACACAAGCACAGGATATAACGAGATGGCTCCTTTCAAAAATCTGTTCAATGATTTTTACGCTCGTGACATATCAAAAAAAATCCGCAGCACCCTTACCACTAAGGCGAGGGCGGGCATCTACCACAGTACAGTGCCGCCGTTCGGCTATAGAAAATCGCCTGCCGACAGCCATATGCTGCTGCGTGACGAGGAAACAGCCCCGATTGTCATCAAGATGTACGAACTGTCCGCATCGGGCAGGGGACCGGCGGCAATCGCCAATTATTTAAGGGCGGAAAAGATACCGATTCCGGCATACTGGCACCATGTACGGGGCGAGAGGGCATGGCAGGGCTACAAGGGCGAGGGGAATGCGGCAAACTACCGCTGGTTTGACACAACGGTGCGTTCCATTCTCCAGCATGAGGTCTATATCGGGAACCTTGTGGCGCAGAGGCAGACACACATCTTCAAGGTCGGCAAATCCTTTGTAAGACCGAGGGAGGAATGGGTGGTTGTCGAGGATGTGTTTGAGCCGCTTGTGGAGAGGGAACTGTGGGAGAGGGTACAGGAAAGTTTTGCCAATCCCACAAGGTCACGCAAGCGGACAGGCAGGGCAAGCATCTTTTCGGGGATGGTATTCTGTGATACCTGCAACCGGCGCATATCCTTTGTGCCGGAGAGGGCGGAGAAGATTTATGTAGGCTCCTGCATGGAGTACCGCAAGATTGGCAGGCAGGGATGCACGCCGCACCGTATCTACGAGCAGGACTTGCATGATGCAGTCTTAAAGGACATACGGGAGTGGGCGAAGCTGGCGCTGAAGGACGAGAAGGCAGTCCTTACCAAAGTTATGGAACATGAAAACAGGAACAAAGCTGACACTGGCGCAGCCATTGAGAAAAAGTTTTCCCTTGAAAAGCGTCTGGGAGAGGTCGAGAAGGTCATTGCCAAGCTCTATGAGGATTACGCTTTAGGCAAGGCAGGGGCGGACGAGATTGACTTACTCCTGCCCAAGTACAGAAAAGAGCAGGGGGAGCTGAAAGAGCAGCTCGCATTGTTCCAAGAGGAAAGCAACGAACAGAGGGAAACAGCACAGAACGCTGAAAAGTGGGTTGCGCTGATCCGCCAGTACAGTGACCTGCAGGAACTGACGGCAGGCATCATAAGGGAACTGATTACCAAGATTTATGTGGGCGATGTCCGCAAGGTCGATGGTGAGAAAGTCCAGTCTATTGAAATTCATTACCGTTTCATCGGTAGTCTGTCGGATGGGGCGGGGAAATAAACAATTCTTAACTGAAAATCCCAATTTACAGAACAATTTCGCTGTAAATATCACTTTATTCGGTGTTTACAGGATTAAAGACAGTCGTAACAGCAATCGGAGCAGGCGTGGGTGTATGGGGCG
>CAJUSR010000047.1 GCA_910588855.1 uncultured Kineothrix sp.
CACGATTTTCGCCTTAAGAGGCTCATCGGAATGCTCCGTACAACCAAACGCGCACCATTTTTTTGTGCCATCTGCCAAGCGGCACTGCCGGGAAGACCTTTTGACTCCCGAATCTTTTATTATCGCACTGCGGCGGAGGGGAAACATGTTGCTGCCGCGACCCGCCGCAGGCGGTTTTTTACCATATAGGAAATTCCTTCGCCAGAAGGAAATAAATTGAAGTGTCGAAGACACTTTTTTATACTATAGGAAATTACGCCACAGCGTTGTAAATCGCCAGAAAAGAATGCGAAGCATTCTTTGGAATTGGCCGCTGGGCCAATTCTTTTTTATTTGCTGTCAGGGGGAATCGGGGGCGGTATTCAGTATCCGGTCAATTTCCGCAAGCAGCCGGTCTTTAATCGGAGGTTTCAGGAAGTATCCTGCCGGTTTTAGCTTTAGCACCGCTTCGATATTGGTCCTGTCATTGATGGCGGTCAGGAAAACAACGGGGATGCTTTTCATATCGTCGTCAGCACGTATCATTTCAAGCGTCATTTTCCCATCACAGACAGGCATTTCATAATCCAGCAGAATTAAATCCGGTCTCTTTTTTCCAATGGAAGTCATTGCCTGTGCGCCGGAAATGGCTAAGGCCACATCGTAGTATTCTTCCAGCATAGCTTTCATTGTTCGGAGCGCCGTTCCGTTGTCGTCGACGACTAAAATCCGCTTCTTTCCCGAGTGTTCCCTTCTTTCGTCTGCAGCGTCCTTTTCCACTTTCTTTTCGTTCAGCCCTAGCTTTTTGCATATGGCGGACATAATAATAGTATTTTCCACAGGACGGATAAGGTTTTCAAACTGTCTGCTTTCATAATATTTAAAAAAGGCTTCGCTTTCTTCCTTTGTGCCGATTGTCAGAACAGGGATTTTGGAATATTGGTCGCTTAACATAAAAAATATGGAGGTGTCAATATCGTATGCGCCAATTAGGCTGATGATAACCAAGTCAGGGTTTATGATTTTCAACATCCCTTCCAAAACGCTGGCATTTTCCGAACAAAGCTGTACATGGAAAAACTGTGACAAAAATTTATTCGTTTCCTTCATTACGGTATTCAGTTTCCCCACTAATAATATTTTTTTCATCGTTTACCTCATTTCTACGCGGCTTTGCTGCACAAAGCCAATTCTCTGGCTTTCAAGTTTGTGAATGCCACGTAGACGCAAACTTGGATTGAAGAGCTGCATTTTTCAATCAAATTTCCCTATGTTGCCGCCCATTCTTTCATTTGCCCGGTTAGCAGCCCGGTAAGGAGGCCGGTTTCCTCCAAATCCAGATTGGTTACAGCTTCTGCCAGCTTTTGGATATTCTGCCTGATTTCCTCCGGATATTCATATGCCTGCAATTGCCGGACTGATTGGTCGGCCTGGTCGATGTCCATTTCTTCCATGCTGGTATTTATCATTTCTAAAAGGGCTTGTATAATAGAAAAATCGGCTGTCTTTTTTTCGGCCGGGGCTTCTATGCCAAATACACCTTCCAATTTTTGGGAATAGCTGCGCCATTCTTCTAAAAAGGGGGAGGTTAAGGAATCAATCACATCTATTTTACCATCTTTTGCCGCATATTCCAATATCTTTGCAATGCCGGACAGAGGGATAATTCCTATGGTTGCAGCAAGGCTTTTCATGGCGTGTACTTGAATCCTGTACTGTTCCAACTGTGCCGGTTCGGAAATTTGATGGTATGCCTGTTCCAAACGGTCTGCGGCAGAATGGATTTGGGCATAAAATTCTTTGACTGTATATTCTAACAGTTCCATATCCGGCAGATGTAGCCATGCATAATGCCAGTCCAACCCGTCTACGAAAGGGAGGTTTTCCAAGGATTCTTCCGGCGGAGCTGTTTCCTGCTTGTTATCGGGCACTTCCGGTATGGGGTTTTGCAGTTTTGGATTCGCCTGCTGCAATTTTGCAGGAAGCATATGCTTTATCATATTTTCCAGTTTTTCAGGAACAATTGGCTTGGATAAGAAATCATCAAAGCCTTCGGATAAGTATTTTTCCCGTGCCCCTGATACGGCATTGGCGGTCAGTACAACAATGGGGGTATTCTGGCATGGGCAGCCGGAGAGGGCTTTTATACGGTGGAGGGTTTCCACGCCATCCATCCCGGGCATCATATGATCCAGGAAAATCAGGTCATAACGGTTTTCCTGTACCAGATTCAGGCACTCTATGCCGCTTTCCGCATCCGTTATTTGAATCTGGGTTTCTTTCAAAAGGTTCCGCAGCACTTTGCGGTTGACGGCATTATCGTCTACAACCAATAATTGGGCATCGGGTGCGTAAAGCTTTGTGCTGTAACTATAATTTTCTGCAATTTGCTGCACCCGGGATTCAAAATCCCCAATCGGTGTGTGGTCAATGATTTTTTGTTCCAGCGTAAAATAGAACTTGGAGCCTTTTCCATAGACGCTTTCCACTTGCAGCTTGCTGCCTAATAGGGCAAGGAGCTGGATGGTGATGTTCATACCAAGGCCGGTGCCTTCAATATGACGGTTCCTGTCTTCTTCAATCCGCTCAAATTCTGCGGAAAGTTTGGGGAGGTCTTCCTGTTTGATGCCGATGCCCGTATCTTCCACTTCAAAGGAAAGCCAAACGTTTTCTTCTGCCTGTTTGCTTTGAATCCGTAGCCACACGGTTCCCTCATGGGTGTATTTTACCGCATTGGTTAGGATATTGGTCAATACCTGGCGGATACGGACATCGTCTCCGTATAGCCGGGAAGGAATCGTATGGTCGATTTCCACTTCAAACCCAATATTTTTATCCTTTGCCCGCTGTGAGGCCATGGTGGATAAATCGTGGATTAGGCTGCTGGTATCATATTCTACCGGAACAATCTCCATTTTACCGGAGTCGATTTTGGAAAAGTCCAGAATATCGTTAATCAGCGACAGCAGCGTTTGCCCTGCCATGTAGATATCCATAGCGTATTCTTTGATATTGTCTTCCCGCGTTTCCCGCAGAATCATTTCGTCCATGCCAAGCACCGCGTTAATCGGGGTGCGGATTTCATGGGACATATGTGCCAGAAATTTCCCTTTTGCCTCGTTGGCGGCCATAGCTTCGTGCCTTGCCGCGTCCGCATCTTTTTTTGCCTGTATCAACTGCATATTTTGTTGTTGTGCAGCTTTTGCTTTTTCTTCTGCGTTGGCGCGGTATTCTTTGGAAAGCTGCAAAACATGCATGACCGCCATCATAATGCTGAAAACAGTCATACTGTATTGTCCTGCTGTATTGCCCATTGGATTTCTAAATACAGTATTCATGATGACGTTGGCAATTCCGCCCGACAGTAATATCAGCATGGATAAGACGGACAACAATGTCTGGTAGCGTTTGGTTTTATAATCGTACTGTATGAGGGTGACGATAGCCGTTAAGCAGACGATGCCCACCGCGGCTGCGGATATATTTATCATATCCTTTAAATTGCATATGCCGGATATCTGCAAAAAAATCTGCACGGCCGCATGGACGCTGACACAAAACAATAGAATGGAAAAACGGTGTGGGTACCGGGTATGCAGATTCCGCTCAAAATATAAGGTCAAAAACAAGGGGAGCAGCAGCACTAAGTATTCCTGCATCTCATAGGCTTTTTGTATATTGTAAAAGATGTTTAACGTATCTGTGCCGATAAAGCAATAGATGCCTGCAGCAAGCCCGGCCAAGCCTAAAAATATTTCACTTCGGCTGGGCTGGTTTGTATACAATCGTATCATCGCAAGGACGAACATAATAATGGCAGCGATAATAATGAGAAGGCAGCAGCCGATATCGGCTATATTGTTTCCCATCACTCCGATTACTACCATATCTCGCGTTTCGATTTTGACATCGCCGAGCAATGCTGCCGCATCCGGGTAAGGCGATGTCAGCATAATCAGCAACTCCCCGTCTTGTATTACATTTGGCAGGTTGATAAAATGTTCATGGCTTTTGCTGTTCGTTTCGGTGGCGTGGCTTTCTTCCGGATGATATTGATAAATGATTTCGTTATCCAGAAATACGTACACATTGGCATAGGCAGAGGAAAAATCCATCGTCAGCCCGGCCCATTCCTGCGGAAGCATATTCATAAATACAATGATATCGGAGGCATTGCTTTTACCGGTATAGGGCAAATCCACTTTCTGAAATTTCCCTTCTATAGCGACAGCTTTTTCAACTTCCTGTGGAATACCCACATAATTTTGGGCCAGTTCCCCCGCTGCCTGGTCGGCATCCACGGAAACCACAGTCCAATCTTCGTTAAAATAATACTCAATCCGATCCTGCAGGAGAGGCATTTCTTCTTTCGACTGGTATTGGAATAATGCAATCACCATAAAAATAAGTATAAAAAAAATTGTTATTCCTGCTACTTTTCTTAAATTTTTCATTTGTTATTTCTACCTGTTCTTTTTTATTCCCGCGAGCAAGACTGCCGCGAGGGTCAAATACCCCGCTGCTTGGCAGCGCTGCAAGTTTGATACCCCGTTGCTTGCCGCGGGGCCTTTGATTTGGATTGGGGCGCCGAAGAATGGTGCAGAGAAGAGGTTTAGACGTTGGGCCCTGTTTATTATCTGCTTTCTATACTATCACAACTGCTGCCGGTTACTCAACACCTGTCCGCCCTTTAATTTGGAAAAATCCAGCCGGAAAACAAAGCAGCGCAGATGGGCGTTCCGCCCTGCTTTTTGGCTGGATTGGGTAACCTGACAAACCTTTTGCCAGCCAAATCCTATCATTATAATATTTATGGTTGCCATATATTTTATGTTATGCTACAATATCCATCGGTGGCATACAGATGTACGCAACAGGGAAACAAGGAAGGAAAAGAAATATAGGTGTTTTGCATGGATACAACGGGCAGTTATTTTGTTGTAAGGAAAAAAGCGGTGCCGGAAGTGCTGTTGAAAGTAGTGGAAGCCAAGAGGCTTTTGGAGACTGGTAAAGTGGCCAGTGTCCATGAAGCGACGGAAAGGCTGGGTGTCAGCCGGAGTTCTTTTTATAAATATAAGGACGATATTTTCCCGTTCCATGACAATTCTCAGGGAACGACGATTACGCTTACATTGCAGATGAACGATGAGCCGGGACTTTTATCGGATGTGCTGAAGGTGATTGCGGATTTTAAGGCAAATATCTTAACGATTCATCAAAGCATTCCGATTAACGGGATTGCGTCTCTTAGCATCAGCGTACAGGTATTGCCGGCGACCGGGGATATGTCGCGGATGCTGGAACTTTTGGAACAACAAGAAGGCGTCCACTATGTGAAAGTTTTGGCAAAGGAGTAAAGAAGCTGCAGTTTCGGCCGGACGGAAAGGGAATTGGCTGTGTCGGTCAGGGAGGGCAGTGAAAGAAATAAAAAGGAGCTGTAAAATAGCTTGAACAGGAGGAAAGAAAGATGATAAATGTAGCAGTGCTGGGATACGGTACGGTAGGAAGCGGTGTGGTAGAAGTCATTGAAAAGAACAAAGAAGAAATCAATAAAAAGTCAGGGGAAAAACTGAGCATTAAGTATATTCTTGACTTGCGGGATTTCCCCGGGGACCCTTATGAAAATAAAGTGGTACATGATGTGGAGCTGATTATGAACGATCCGGAAGTCCAGGTGATTTGCGAAACGATGGGGGGTATCCATCCGGCATATGAGTTTTCCAAAAGGGCTTTGATGATGGGGAAGAGTGTCTGTACTTCCAATAAAGAGCTGGTAGCGAACCACGGGCCTGAATTAATCCGTCTGGCAAAAGAGCATAAGTGCAATTATTTATTTGAAGCGAGCGTGGGCGGCGGGATTCCGATTATCCGTCCTATCAATTATTCCTTAACGGCTGAAAAGATTGATGGGATAACAGGTATATTGAACGGTACGACGAACTATATTTTATCTAAGATGGCAGCGGAAGGGGCTGATTTTGAAGAAACGCTGAAAGAGGCGCAGGAAAAAGGCTATGCGGAACGCAATCCGGAAGCAGACGTAGAAGGATATGACGCATGCCGTAAAATCGCCATCCTTTCTTCGTTGATGACAGGCAAAAATGTAAAATATGAAGATATTTATACGGAAGGGATTACCAAGGTTACGGCAACGGATTTTGTTTATGCCAAAGCGTTGGAGCGTTCCATTAAATTGTTGGCCATGAGCAGGGAATGTGAGGACGGCAGCTTTTATGCAATGGTTGCACCGTTTATGATTCCTGTGAGCCATCCGCTTTATAGTGTGAGCGGTGTGTTTAACGCTGTGTTTGTCCACGGCAATATGCTGGGGGATTCCATGTATTATGGGAGAGGCGCGGGCAAGCTGCCTACGGCGAGCGCTGTGGTTTCGGATGTGGTGGACTGTGCAAGACATATCGGGAAAACGATTATGTGTTTCTGGGATGACGAAGATGTGAAGCAGACCAATGTGGATAATATCAAACACCGGTTTTTCGTACGGACGAAGGCGGAGCTTGAGAAGGATGCGGTGGATATTTTTGGGCTGGTCAGGGTAGTGGTAGCCGATGTAGAGGGCGAATATGCGTTTATTACGGAAGAAATGAGCGAAAAAGAGTTCAACGGGAAAGCGGAAAAGCTGGGCTGCGTTTTGAACAGGATTCGATTGGAAGGATAATAAATTTTGGACAAGAAGGAAGGTGAGGGGATGAAGTATATTGTTGTTTTAGGCGATGGGATGGCGGATGAAGAGATAGAAGCGTTGGGAAACAAGACTCCTCTTGCTTATGCATCGACACCGGAGATGGACCGGTTGAGCAAGATGTCGGAGATTGGGATGGTGCATACGATACCTGACGGGATGAAGCCGGGTTCGGATACGGCAAATCTGGCGGTGCTTGGCTATAATCCGAAAGTTTATTATTCGGGGCGTTCCCCTTTGGAGGCACTCAGCATCGGGGTGCCGATGAAAGAGACGGATATTGCGCTGCGCTGTAACATCGTTACATTGTCGGAAGAAAATGTACCCTTTGAGGAAAAAAGGATTCTTGACCATAGTTCCGGGGAAATCAGTACGGAGGACTGTGCGGTGCTGCTGGAAGCGGTCAGGAAAGAGCTGGAAACAGAGGTTTATCGTTTTTATGTAGGAACAAGCTATCGGCATTGCCTTATCTGGGAGAACGGAAGCGTGGTGGAACTGACACCTCCCCATGATGTGCTGGGGCAGGTGATTGGGCAGTATCTTCCGGAGGATGAGGCTTTAGCAAGGATGATGAAAAGGAGCTACGATATCCTCGTAAATCATCCATTGAATATAGAGAGGAAAAAGAAAGGGCTGAATCCGGCTAACTGCTGTTGGTTCTGGGGGGCGGGAACGAAGCCGGGGCTGGATTCCTTCGAGGAAAAAACGGGGAAACGGGGGATGATGGTTTCGGCGGTGGATTTGTTAAAAGGGATTGCGGTGGGAGCCGGGATGGGCGTCTGCCAGGTGGAAGGCGCAAATGGCGGCTTGCATACAAATTATGAAGGAAAAGTGGAGGCGGCCCTGAAAGCGTTGCTGGAAGATGGTTATGACTTTGCATATATCCATGTGGAAGCGCCGGATGAAATGGGACATCAGGGAAGTGTGGAAAAGAAAGTGCAGGCCATTGAATATTTGGACGGCAGGGTGATAAAACCTTTGACGGAGAAGCTGGACAGGGAAGGGATTGATTACCGCCTGTTGGTATTGCCGGATCATCCCACACCGATACGTGTACGGACACATACTGCGGACAGCGTTCCCTATATGTTGTATGACAGCACAGCCCCTCTTGCCAAAGACTGGATTTATAATGAGAAGACAGGCAGGGATAGCGGAAAATCTGTGGAGCAGGGCTATCAACTGATAGAGTATTTATTTCATAAGCAATGAAAAAACGCATTCCATAAAATAAGTGAAGTCCACGGCGGGCGGCAATCATATTTTAGATAATAAGAGCAGAAAAACAGAACGGAGAAAATATTATGAAAAAAGTAGTAAAATTCGGCGGCAGTTCTTTGGCCAGCGCGGAACAGTTTGGGAAAGCGGGGGATATTATCCGCAGCGATGCAGAGCGGAGGTACGTGGTGCCATCCGCTCCGGGAAAACGCCACGACAAGGATACAAAGGTTACGGATATGCTTTATAGCTGCTATGCAAAGGCAGAAGCGGAAGAGGATTTTAAAGAGGATTTAAAGAAGATACAAGAACGCTATGAGGAGATTATAAACGGCTTAAAATTGGAGCTGTCTTTGGACGATGAATTTAAGGCAATAGAGAAAAATTTCAGGAAGAAAGCAGGGGCTGATTATGCTGCCTCCCGTGGGGAGTATTTAAACGGCATTATTATGGCGGCATATCTGGGCTATGAATTTATTGATGCGGCAACGGTTATATTTTTTGATTCCAAAGGGGAATTTGCATCGGAGAAGACGAATGAGGTTTTGGCAGAGCGGTTAAGTCATATAGAGCGGGCAGTGGTGCCGGGATTCTATGGGGCATACGAGGATGGCCGGATAAAAACTTTTTCCAGAGGGGGCTCCGATATTACAGGTTCCATCTTATCGAGGGCAGTGAAGGCGGATGTATACGAGAACTGGACCGATGTATCAGGGTTTTTGCTGGCAGACCCGAAGATTATAGATAACCCGCCGGGAATTGAAACTATTACTTATAGGGAATTGAGGGAGCTTTCCTATATGGGGGCCAGTGTGCTGCATGAAGACGCCATTTTCCCTGTAAGGCGGGAAGGCATCCCCATCAATATACGCAATACCAATTGCCCGGAAGCGAAGGGAACATGGATTGTGGAAAGCACTTGCCAAAAGTCGAAATATGTTATCACAGGCATTGCGGGAAAGAAAGGCTTCTGCTCCGTGAATATTGAAAAAGATATGATGAATGCGGAGATTGGATTTGGAAGGAAGGTGCTTCAGGCATTTGAAGATTACGGGATTTCTTTTGAACATGTTCCTTCTGGCATTGACACGATGACGGTTTTTGTCCACCAGGATGAATTTATGGATAAAGAGCAGAAGGTAGTATCTGCCATTCACAGGCTGGCAGACCCGGATACTATCGATATCGAGTCGGATTTGGCGTTGATTGCAGTCGTAGGGCGCGGCATGAAATCTACAAGGGGAACGGCAGGGAGGATTTTTTCCGCATTGGCGCATGCTAACGTAAATGTCAGGATGATAGACCAGGGCTCCAGCGAATTGAATATTATCATTGGCGTATCCGACGACGATTTTGAAAATGCAATCCGTGCAGTTTATAAGATTTTTGTAGAATTGCAGCTTTAAACAATAGGCAGGCTGCAGAAAGAAAAGGGCCTGCGAAAAAGAAGGGCGAGGGGGTTGGCGCCCAATGCTTCCGGAAACCGCCGTTTATGGCGGTTTCTGCTGCAGAGCATGAAACAGGGCGTGAAATTTTGATATAAAGCGGCAGTAAATAGGAGCGTTGGGGAATGGCAATAGCAACAGTTGGAGCAATTGCTACAACTGTTGCCTAGTCTGTCAGATATTGAAGGAAAAGATGGCTGATATCCATACGGTTGGAAGTTTCTACAAATCCGAAGATGGGCGTCTCCTCCATATTGGCATAGCAATTCCATTCCGCAAGCTTTGTGGAATCATCCAGATAAATACCGACAGGTATAGGGTCGGTCATGGCGGAGGGGTTGGCCGGGTCCGTCTGGGTTGCAGATATTTCTGAAGAAACATCTGCCATAGCTTCGTCTATCTTATTTTTTTCTTCAATGGCAGCCGCATCAATATAGTAAAAATAAGGCTCGTATTTTAAATATTCTTCATTGGAAAGCTCTTTTCGCAAATCACGGAACAACATTTCTTCTGCATAGTGGCCAAAAACAAGGGGGTCGCTGACAAAAGCATCCAAGCCATTGGTCTGTACCATTCCGGCAAGACGTTGGGAAAAAGCAAAGTCAATCTGGGTCATGGATTCGAGGGAAAGGGTAGAGGTAGCATCGATTAAGCAGTGATAGGCATTGGTGTCAATGCCTGCATATGCCGAAAAATCCGCTTGGAAGTCTTCCTGTGTTTCAAAACCATAAGAATTTAGGACAACGGCAGAAAAAGCGGTGTCTTTGCTGCTTATCATATCTTTAATAAAAATACCGGCGGTAAAAACGACAAACAGGGCAACGATGGTATGGACTTTATAGTAATCCCAGAAATACTCAAGTTTTTCTCGGGCCGTTTTCCCTTTCAGTTTTTGCTGCTGCTCTTTGACTTCGTCTTTCATCGCCATGATATATACCCTCCGTATTTTTACCTATTATTTTTTAAATAACCGCTTGGTAATTCTTTGATAAATAGATAAATGATAAATTGATAATTGCCTGGCCGGATGCCGGGCTGCTATTTCCAATCACCGCATTAATCATAGCTGTCCTGCGGTAATGTGTCAATGAAAGGAAGGTGAAATATTGTAAAAAAAGAATAAAAACAGGAATAGAAGCGGCAATGTCATTTAGTTAACGGTACCGGACGCCGTGAGGAACATAAAATGCTCCG
>CAJUSR010000048.1 GCA_910588855.1 uncultured Kineothrix sp.
GGTATTAAGGGATTATTTACGGTCGGTGTAACATATGTTTGACAAACCTACAAAAATAAGAATCTGCCATCTGTGGCGGTTTCCCCCTAAGCTTGAACCATTCCACAAGTAAAATTGATACCTTTTAGCAAAAGCTACAAAATCAATCCCCATATAAATTCCTCCGCATTTATTCTGCCAACACTACATAAAATTTAAATATATATTGAATAATAGATTAAATTGAAAGGATTACCGCATGTGCCAATATTACAGCTATTCCCCCGATTTGAAAGTTGCCATCGTAGGGAGGTGCAAAGATACCGTTAATTATGAAAAAGCCCTGCAGGCTATGGACGTAGGCTATATAGTCACTATGGACTTGGGGAAGCTTCCTGATTATGATGCCTTATTGCTCCCCGGTGGGGGCGATATCACCCCTGCGTTCTTTGGACAGAAAAATCATGGTTCAAAAAATATTGATATCGAATTAGATATTACCCAGTTACAGGCCCTGGATGTTTTTGTCAAACAGGAACGCCCCGTCCTTGGCATCTGCAAGGGAATGCAAATCATCAATGTTTTTTTCGGCGGCACCATTATACAGCATATTAAAGAATCCCCAAGGCACGCATGGGATAACGGTGACAAAAGACATGCTACCTCTATTGCCGCCAATTCTTTTCTGGAAACATTGTACGGAAAACATATGATCACCAACAGCGCCCATCATCAAGCCCTGGGCAGCATCGGACGCTGCCTTTGCGTCGTACAGACTGCCCAAGATGGTATTATTGAAGGGATTGCTCATGAAAGATTGCCCATCCTCGGTGTGCAATGGCACCCGGAAAGGCAGTTTTTTGACTCTGCCTGCTACCCGCAGGTTAAGGAACCGGCCGATGAACCGGCTGACGGGAAAATCTTATTTTCTTATTTTCTGTCTTTATGTTCCCCCTCATGAGAAGAGAACCTCCTCTTCTTTTTTTCCTCCTTGCGCAGACGGCTTTCCTCCATCTTCTGCCGCCCTTCTTCCAGCCTCATCCTGCCTTCCTCTGCCCGTTCCTGAATCCCCTCTTTGATTTCTTCCTTTGCCCGCTCTCCGGTCAGCTCGAATAAGGACACTATAATTCTCTTTATCATGGAAGCCGTTTCTTTGTCCAATTCCTTCAGCGCAGCAACCACGGCTGTCATATTTTTTTTCCAATCCGCAGTAAAATCAATTAAAGTAGCCGCCTTAGATGCTGAAACCACTTCATACAAAGTATCCACAAAGGAATGGATATGCTCCTCGTCCATAGATAAAATCCACTCGTTCAATGTTTCATCCATAAACTTCCTTCTTTTATAAATATCCTTTACCCTGACAAATCTGTCCT
This sequence comes from uncultured Kineothrix sp., assembly GCA_910588855.1. Lineage (GTDB taxonomy): Bacteria > Bacillota > Clostridia > Lachnospirales > Lachnospiraceae > Kineothrix. The sequence goes on from CAJUSR010000048.1 coordinate 1,356, forward strand.
CTTTTACCAGCCAGGTATAAGGGTCATGCTGCAGCAAACCAAAAGATTTGCTCTCCACCACCATATAGCCTGCCGCATGGGATTCCAAAAGCATCCCTACCAAAGAAGAGTGGGGGATGATTTTAACAACCCTGTCCGCAATCCGTTCATAATGCCCGGCTTCCCTTATCTCCGGACGGAATCCCGGTCCATCGTGGCTGTATATCTTTATAATCCGGTCCTGCACCCCTTCCTCGCAGTTCATCGCCGCAAAGGCTGCAAAATTCCCCCCTTTGGAATGCCCTCCCACAAAAAAATGCCTGTCAAAAAAAGCTGCTGTCTCGTTCAAATATTCCACACTGTGAATCTGCCCTGGAACCGGTTCGGAAAACGCCAGGTTAAAATCCTCTTTCCACCCTATAATCGTTTCGTCCGTTCCGCGGTAAGCCACATATATGCTCCCGTCTTCCAGAAAAAACGTAACCGCCGAAAACTGCGTCTCTTTTTCCGTATCCACCCGGTTTACATAATAATTCATCCGCAAACTGGAAAAACGGACGCTGTCCAGCATCCTTTGAAATAAAGCCGTATTATTCTCCCGGTATCTTTCATCCGCAAAAAGTTTTTCCTTATCAGGAAGCCTGTCCAGATATTGGATGGAAACAGGTTCCCCCCTTTCTTCTATGGGCGGTACCATGCCGTCGAATTTCAAATAGGAGAACTGGCACAAAACAAGGCTGTCCACCTCATTCAGCGGCTTTTCCGAAAACGTATAGTCCCCATAATCTTTTAAATAATCCAATATCGTTCCCATATCTTCACCACCGTGCTTCCAAATGCCCGATATTTTTAATCAGCACCGAAACCGTACCGTCCGGATTCGTGATAAATTCCACGCTTCCCGGATTTTTATACTGTTCCATCGGTATTTTGATTTCAATCCCCGTGTCCGTAAATAAATGCTGTTTCTGGTATTTCCGCGTCGTCGCCTCGCTCTGCGGCAGGACTTCTTCTTTTACCATATCGTACTTTTCCATTTTATCCTGAAAAGCCGTCTTCAATTCCGGTTTTTCTTCAAAAATCTTTTCCGCAATTTCCTCTACTACGAACCCTCCCTTTTCCTCCAATTCCTCCTGGATAATCCGTTTCGCCTTCATCTGCGCCTCATACTGCCCCAAATCCCCGTATCCGTCCTTTTGCACCGCTTCCACCGCCTTTGTCACAATGGATAGCTTTGACTTATGGGACATCCTACCGGAGCATTTTAAAAAAAGATAAGAAAAATAGTTCGTTTTTTCCCCGTTCACATCATATTTCCGCTCCACTACCTGCACCGACAAATCGCTCAACCCTATAATAGCAGCCTCACTCAGTCGTTGGGATTCCGGCGGCAGGATAGACTTATGCCTGATAATTTCATTTGTATTGCCCCCTTCTTCCGAAGCCAGCGTCCTATGGGTATACAAAGACTTGTAGTTCATTTTCAACAGCCCCAGGTATTCCTCTTCCCCATACCGGAAGCGTACCACAATCAAATCCGCCGGCGGGATATCGATATTGCTGTTCATGATACTGTACAAAAAATCCGCCATGTCCTTGCTGACATCTACAAAAAAATCATCCGAATACTGCGTCAGCATCCGGTAGACCTCCGACTCTTCTTTATAAAATTGACAGCTTTTCCCGTCATCCCCGGAAGAAATCTTTGCAATATGCTCCTTCAGAAAATCGGCAAACTCCGACCCAAAATCCAGCTCCGCATCCGACAAAACCGGCATTCCAATCGTCGAGTCCAAAATATGTACAATCGCTTTCTTTATACGAATCTCTTCTTTAACCATCCTTAACCCTTACTCCTTCTATCCCAATCCTCCTCAGGATACTTGCAAACCAATGGCTGCTAACATCTTTTCCAAGTCCTTGGGGAAACCAACACCAATATGGGAAGCAGTTCCAGCCTCCCCGCCAGCATATCAAACATCAGCACAAATTTGGAAAACCCGGAAAAAGCCGCGTAATTCCCCGCCGGCCCTACCATATTGAATCCCGGCCCCACATTATTGAAAGTCGTTGCAACCGCCGTAATATTGGTCACAAAGTCAAATTCGTTCAATGAAACCAGCACAAAGGAACCTAAAAAAATTATAGCATAAATCATTGTATACACTTGGATGGACTTAATTACCCCATCCTCCACAATATGCCCGTCCATATGTATTTTTTTAATGCTCCTTGGATGCACCACGGAAAATATTTCGTTCTTAATGGAGCGCAAAAGCACAATCAGCCTGGATACCTTAAAGCCGCCGCCGGTGCTTCCTGCACATGCCCCCAGCAAGGTAAGCAGGAAAATGATAGACCTGGAAAATTCCGGCCATACATTATAATCCAGCGTAGCAAAACCAGTGGTTGTCATCACCGATACTACCTGAAACAAAGAATGGTGGAATGCCTGAAACCCATCGGCAAAAAATCCCCGCACATTAATGGTAATCAAAATGGATGCGGCCAGCACAATCCCAAGATAATACCTTAATTCCTCGCTTCCAAGGGCTTCCTTCGGCTTTTTAATCAGAAGCAAATAAAATATTTGGAAATTGATTCCGCATAAAAGCATAAAAACAATAAAAATAACCTGTATTGTGGTGGAATAACTTCCGATGCTGGTATTCAACAGCCCAAAGCCCCCCGTTCCGGTGGTGGAAAAAGACAGGGTCGCCGCTTCATACAAGTTAAGCCCTGCCAACATCAAAGCAGTTATTTCAATCAGTGTAATCGCCAGATAAATCCCATAAAGTATCATTGCCGTATTTTTTATCTTAGGTACTAATTTACCCACGCTCGGACCCGGGCTTTCCGCCCGCATCAAATGCATATTATAGCTTCCCGACAAAGGAAGCACCGCCAGTATCAGCACCAACACGCCCATGCCCCCAATCCAGTGGGTAAAGCACCGCCAAAACTGGATGCATCTGGAAAGCCCCTCCACATCGGTCAGTATCGTAGCCCCTGTTGTCGTCAAACCGGATATGGTTTCAAACAGGGCATCTGTATACGTAGGAAATTCCCCACTCAGGTAAAAAGGCAGCGCTCCGATTAAGCTCAGAATAATCCAGCTTAGGGACACTGTTACAAACCCTTCCTTGGCATAAAACACCTGGCTTTTCGGCTTAAACCGTCTGCCAATCAGGCTGACTATCAGGCAGCCTGCAATCACATACAAAAAGCAAAGTGCGCTTTTTTCCCTATATAGCACCCCTACCAGCAAAGGCAATGTCATAAACAGCGCGGCAAACTCCAAAACTCTGCATAAAATATAGCGAATCACCGAATAATTCATACCTCTTCCCTCTACTTTGCATTATCCTCATTCAAGACTTAAGTATATCTTTAATATCGTGCAGCCCTGTCAGTGTCGTCACGATAACCACCGTATCGCCTACGGCAATCCTGCTTTGCCCGCCGGGGGTAATAATATTCCCCTTATGGTTAATGCTGCAGATAAGCATATTCGGTTTCAAGCGCAGTTCCTGCAACGGAATCCCGATAACGGGGGAATCCTCCTTTACAATAAACTCTAAGGCTTCCACCCTGTCACTACTCATACGGTAAAGCGTTTCTATATTGCTTCCTATGGAATTTTGTAATGCACGGACGTGCTTGACAATGGATTCCGCCGTAATATATTTCGGATAAATCAAGCTGCCCAATTCCATCCCGCCGATAATCTCATCGTAGGAAATCCTATGCACCTTCGTAATCAGCTTGGCTTTGGATATGCTCTTTACAAAAAGGGAGAGCATAATATTCTCCTCGTCAAAATTAGTGAGCGCCACAAAAGATTCCGCCGAGGGCAGCCCCTCCTCCATCAAAAGGTTCCTGTCCGTTCCATCCCCGTAAATCATCATAGCCTGCGGCAGAAGTTCGCTCAATTCTTCACATCTCGCCTTATCCTTTTCCACAATTTTGACGGCTATCCCAATGGAAATCAACTGTTTTGCCAAATAATAGGCGGTCTCCCCGCCCCCTACAATAAATGCGTTCTTCGCCCTTGTTGTCGGAACGCCTAACTTTTAAAAAAACTGTACGCTGTTTTTTACGGAACCTACTACGGAAATCTCATCCTTTGCCCGCAGTATAAAATTACCGTCCGGGATATATACGTCCTCCCCTCTTTCCACCATACAGACAAGCACATCACATTTCAATTTTGCAGAAATATTTTTCAGCGATTGGTCACAAAGGATAGAATTTTCCTCTATCCGGTATTTAACCAATTCTATCCTTCCCTTTGCAAAAGTATCTATTTTAATCGCGGAAGGAAACTTCAGCACCCGGGCTATTTCCAAGGCCGCCGCATCTTCCGGGTTGATAACCATAGACAGTCCCAGCTCTTCTTTAATAAAACTAATTTCCCTGCTGTAAACGGGATTCCGTACACGGGCAATCGTATGGCAGCCGCCCGCTTTCTTCGCAATCAGGCAGCACAACAGGTTCAGCTCATCCGAACCTGTTACCGCAATCATCAAGTCAGCATCTTCTATCCCTGCTTCTTTCTGTATCGTGTAACCTGCCCCATTCCCCACCATACCCATCACATCAAAATTAATCGTCACATTTTTAATGGCGTCGCTTTTCGTATCAATTACCGTTATATTATGCCCTTCTTTGCTTAGTTTCTCCACAATCGTAGAGCCAACGTTACCACAACCAACAATAATAATCTGCATAGCAACATAACCCTCCTAAGGCACTATCTCTTCTAGTTTTTTACCGATTTCTTCATACTGCTGTTTAATCCTAAGATACAGCCCTATGGTTTCATCCTTCTGTTCCTCATATTCTTTTACCACCGCATCGTAATGCTCCATCAAGCAATCTACCGTCGGTTTGCTGATTTTATGCTTTTCAGCATCCTCCTGCAGAATACTCTTTATTTTGGAACTGTCGAAAGAATCCTTGTAACTCCTTTTCCCGTACAAAGCGCTCAACATATCCGCCACCGCCACAATCTGTTGGGGAAGGGTCAAATCTTTTTCCGAAAGCCCTCTGTGGTATCCTGTCCCGTCCAGTTTCTCATGATGCCTTGCCGCAATCTGCAAGACATCTTCGTCCACCAAATCGGAAAGAATCATCTCCGTAATCCTCACATGCGCCCTCATTACCCTCATTTCTTCCTCTCCCAGTCGCCCTGGGGATTCCAAAATATCAAGCGGAATCGCTACTTTCCCCAAATCGTGCAAAAGCGCCCCATAATACATATTATGTAAGTCCTTTGCCCCAACTTTCATCAGCCGTCCAAGCTGCATGGCAAAATGCACCGTAGACATGGTATGTACCACCGTATGTTCGCTTCTGAAATCAATGCTATAAACAAGCATCTCCAGAAAACCTCTTTTATATTTTTCGGAAAACACGCTGTGGGACATAATCTCATCCAATTCGTTCCGGTACTCCCCGCTGGCCAGCTTTGCCATTATCCCATATTCTTTTTCCGCCCTATGGAATAGGTCTAAAGCATTCCCGGAAAACCGGATATTCCGGTATTGGGAAAAGTAATCGTCCTTTATCTTCGTATGCTTACAGCGCATAAAATTATCCATTTTATCCGCCAATGCCAGACATTCCGTAATATGGGCATACTTGCTTTTCACCATCCCATACCGATTATAGTCCAAATGATGATAAAGTACAACCTCCGCCTGATCCCCAATCGGGGATAAATACTTCAAGAACAGGAAACCATAAATGGAATGGGGCCACGGGCTTCCCGCCGTCTCGAAATCCGCCACATTGCTTAACCCGTCTTCCCGGTATAACCCGATATCATGCAATATCCCCAACATTGTGTAATCCAACAGTTCCTGCTCGCTGTAGCGTCCATCGCACTCCAGCATCTTATAAAGCATATAACCCACAATTTCGCCGTGTACAATAATCTTCGGATTGATAATGCCCAATGTCTTCCGAATAATCTCATTTACATTCTGACTTTTAATTATGCTCATATACTACCCTCCGGCAGCCCTTTCAATATTTTTCCGGATAATCCGTTCCCGTCTCGGACTGCATCCGCTGTATATATTTTTCCGGTTCTTTTTCCATTTTCAGCAACGTGTCAAAAGCCCTAAGCGCCATCTTGCTTCCATTATCCCCCATGCCTGGCCTTCCTCTGTCCATCGCCGCTTTAAAATAGTCTATCTGCCAAACTAAAATATCCAGAACCGTATAACCCTTTATTTTCGTTTTACAAGAAAAATCCCCTTTTTCTGCATAAAAAAGAAACTCCTCCCCTATCCCGGGGGCAGCCAACAGCCCGGCCTCCAGTTCTTCGAGGAATCCTCTGCTCTCTCCGGCCGCCATCCCCAATTTTCTTACCGCTTCCTTTATCTTCCCTTTGTCCAATATCTCCATCGCCCTTCATCCCATAAACTCTATTCCAAAATGCTCCCCGGACAGACCTTTTGACACCCGAATCCTTATAGACAAACCCTTCTTATCATAATAGCAAAAGGAAACATATATTACAAGCCACTCTTATATATTAGAAATAAGTAAATCTTCAGACAGTTACGGTTTCCATGATTGGCTGCTGCCAAAACAGTAACTTAGGTGCCCTGCTTTGAAAATATTATCCTTTATCAACGATTTCCTTTGGAACCGTCCGCTCTTATTCCTGCTGATGGGAACCCACCTTTTCTTTACCTTAAAACTCCACATTCCACAGCGGCATATCGGAAGGGCCCTGCGCCTTTCCATTACCCCTGACAGGCAAAGTGCATCGAGCCCCTCCAAAAACCTTTCCGCCTTCGGTGCCCTTGCAACCACTCTGGCCGCCACTCTTGGTACGGGCAATATCATTGGCGTTTCCACTGCCGTTGCCCTGGGCGGGCCAGGCGCCGTTTTCTGGTGCTGGCTCACAGGCATCCTTGGTATGGCAACCTCCTATGCGGAATGTTATCTAAGCGTTCTTTTCCGTGAAAAAAATGCAGACGGCTTTTTTGTGGGCGGCCCGATGTATGTGCTGAAAAACGGGTTGCACAGCAAAGGGCTGGCAAAATTCTATGCCTTCTGCACCGTATGTGCTGCTTTTGGGGTGGGCTGCACCACACAGTCCAATTCCCTCACCCAGACCACTTCCTCCACGTGGGGCCTTTCCCCCCATCTGGTAGGCATGGCTGCCGCCTTCGTCACAGGCCTTGTTATTTTAGGCGGCATCCGTTCCATTGGAAATATCTGCATGAAAACCGTTCCTGCTTTGGGCATCCTTTACATCGGCAGTTGCTTTGTGCTGCTGTTTATCAACAGGGATGTCCTCGCCGGCTCCGTGCTTGTCATCTTAGAACACGCCCTTATGCCCCGTGCCATTTTGGGAGGCATTACCGGATATTCCCTGAAACAGGCGGCAAGATACGGCATTGCCAGAGGTTTATTTACCAACGAAGCCGGAATCGGCACCTCCGCCATCCCGGCAGCCGCTTCCGGCGCCAAAAGCCCTTCCAGACAGGCTTATGTTTCCATGACTGCCGTTTTCTGGGATACGGTAGTTATGTGCCTTTTATCCGGCCTCGTTATCGTTGCCAATATGCTGAAACACCCGGATTCATTAGCCGGTGTAAACGAATCCGGGCTTGCCGACGCTGCTTTCTTTTATCTCCCTTTCGGAGGCAACCAGTTTCTTTCCCTTGCCCTCGCCGCTTTTGCTATCACCACGTTAATCGGCTGGTCTTATTTCGGAGAAAAAGCCTTTGCCTTCTTATGGGGCGATAAAAATATCGGTGTCTACAAACTGCTCTATATCGTTATGATTTACATAGGCGCCGTTATCCCTCTGGACTTAGTATGGGAATGCACGGATTTCATCAATGCCATTATGATATTTCCCAACGTACTCGCCCTATTTCTGCTTCAGGATAAAGTCAAGCCTTAAGATTTTAATTTTAATCCCCATGCTGCCCCCAGCGGCACCAACCTACAATAGGAAGAACACCCCACTTCAGGCAATCTGAGGTGACCCCTTAAAGTTAGACTTTATTAGCGAGACAGTTTCGGCTGCCTCGC
>CAJUSR010000049.1 GCA_910588855.1 uncultured Kineothrix sp.
ATTTCGGGTGGTTCTCAAGCGGGAAACTGGTGGCTCCCAAGGAGGATAATATTCAACGATTTTAAACGGAGCATCAAAATTTTGAAAATTTAATGAAAATGAGGAAAGAACTGACCAGAGGCAAGGGTGTAAAAGTGTCATGTCAAAAATCAAGACAAAGGAAAAACCCCGAAAAATCAACGTTTTTCGAGGTCTCCGAAGAGGCGCAGACCGGATTTGAACCGGTGAATCAGGGTGTTGCAGACCCACGCCTTACCGCTTGGCTACTGCGCCACATATTTATTTGCCAGACCAGCAACGGCCTCAACAACTAGCATGATATCATATTAACAAACATTTTGCAAGTAAAAATTTAACAATTCCTAAAAACAACAAAAGAATATTATTTTCCGCCTTTTTCACCTCGCTTTCAAACGGCAATGTACAATAGCCCATTACCTCTGCTCTAAAGAAAACCCTTCCAAAGAGCCATCCAAAAAACTGGATACAATCATAAGAGCCGCTCCCTCTGCCATAGGATTCACCGCCTCTGTATCCACCCGGATATCTAAATCATCTTCCGCCAATGCCGGATAGCTTGCCACCATGCTTTTTAATTCTTCCACCTTTGGCAAGAGATATGGAGCCAATTTCCCTCCTATAATAATTTCCGTATCAAAACTTAACCGGATATTTGCCAACGCCTGGGCAAAATACTCCAGATATTCCTTCCAGCGCTTTGCACACTCCTGATTCCCATCTTCCAGCATTTGAAAAAAGGATTTCAAATCCGGCTCTTCATTACCCGTCAGCGTTGTAAGCGCACAGTAAGCCGACCAGCAGCCCCTGCCTCCACAAAAGCACTTCCGCCCATCCGGGTTCAATACAATATGCCCGAACGCGCCGGATTTGCTGTTTTTCCCCCTATAAATCCGATTGTCCAATATGACAGAACCAGCCACGCCATTATCCGTCACAACTACATATACCGCGTCCTTTAATTCCCGGCTGCGCCATACATTGCCAAACCCGGCCGCATTTGCTCCATATTCTACATGAACCGGATAAGCAAAATTCTTCTGGATTTGATCCAAGGGGAAATTTTTAAGCCCCAATACAGTAGAGCGGGATACTATATTCCCTCTGGGGGAAATTTCCCCCGGAAACGCAATCCCTACCCCGAGTATATGCTGTACCTGCCCGCAGGAATCCGCCGCTTCATGTACTATACGGTTCACCTGGCTCCAATAAGCATCGCTGTCCTCAAAATTCAGGCGCCTTACAGTCCCTTCTGCCACATTCCCCTTCAAATCCAATATCTGTACGTCTACATGATGCCGCCTGATTTCCACACCGGCAACATGGAATGCCTGATAGCAAAATTCAATTGGCCTTGGTTTGCGCCCGCCTGAAGAAGGGATTTCCTCCCCTTCCCGCATTAAACCAATTTCCTTAAAAAAATGCAATATCTGGGTTACCGTCGGTCCGCTCAGATTTAGACGGTTTTTGATTTCCAGTTGTGTCATACTCCCTTCTTTAAACAGAAGCTGAAGTACCCTTTCACGGTTAATCGCACGTACCGATACATTGCTGAATGGCTGTTGGGTTTTGAGTTCTGCTTCCATGCTTTTGTATTCCTTCCACCTTTTGAATATAGGATAACATTATTTCCCTTCTTTGTATAGTATTCTTTTACCCTTGTCCGGTCTTATGCAGAATGGCGGATTGCAGCCAAATACCCGCTGCAAACCCCCTCTCTGATTTCCCGTCTGCGGTTCTTAAAATACACGAAAAAATCCGCCACTACCATTGCCTCATTTAATAAATAAAAATAAACCGCTGCGTCTCTTGACACAAAAACTTTATTCAAAATACCGAATATATAAGCCAGTAAAATAAACGTCATAAAAAGCAGATTTTTCCCTTCCGTGGACTGGCTCTTTATACTGTTATAAAGATTCAGCGGCCACGCAAGCCCAAAGCATACAATCATAAGAACTTCCAATACCGACATTTCCCCCTCCTATAGCCGGGCATCCCACAAGCCTGCAAACGGGTCTACCGGACTGATTCCCTGAAAACTGCTGCGGCCCATTATTTTTTCTATCATAGCCGCCACTGTGGTTTCGTTGCATGCGTATGCATTAACATATGTGCCTACCATCGGCACATCCGCCAAATGATATGGATTGGAAAAGGACAAAAACAAAACAGGAATATCCTTTGTATACTTCGGTGAATCCTCGCCTAAAAAATCGTCCCATACAATCCGGATTGTGGTCTGGTTGCTGCTGACCTTCATATTGGCAAAATAAATCATAAGGTCAGTTTCCTTTTTATACTCCGCCAAGCTGTAGTTTTCCCCCGGGTACTTGCCATCCTTAAAATAGGATACTTCAAACCCTTCCTGTTCCAACAGCTTTTTAAATAATTCTATTTCGGGAAGCAGCCCGTTCTCCGGCAATGTTTCATTTGTAATCTGAACCATCTTTATCTTCCTGATACGTTTTGCATCAAGAGGGAGAATCCCTTCCCTGTCTTTGACCAATGTAATGCTGCGTTCCGCCACATCCTTTGCTACTGCCAAATGTTCCGGGCAGCGCAGGCAGGAAAGCCTCTCCATCTGGGGAACCGCACTCTTTTTTCCCAACCCTATGCTGGCTTTCAACGCCAGAATACGGGTAACCGCCTCGTCCAGACGATTCCGGCTCAATAACCCTTTTTCCAGCCCATTCAGCATGTAGCCCATATCTTCTTTCCTGTTAATTGTAAAAAGAAACATATCTGCCCCTCTTTCAATTGCGGCAGGCACTGCCAGATGGCGCGGCATGCTGCACGTAAATCCTACCATTTGCGTGGCATCCGTCACAATCAGCCCGTTAAATCCCATCTTTTTCCGCAATATTCCTTGCATCAATTCTTCACTCAGGGAAGCAGGCATAATTTCTTCATCTTTTATTTCCGGATTGATTTCCCTGCACAAGGCGGGCTGCTTTATATGGGCGCACATAACGGTAGGCGCACCATAATCTATCAGCTCCTGATAAACTTTCCCATAAGTTTCATACCACTCTTCCGCCGGCAGGCTGTTGACACTGCTCATCAAATGTTGATCCCGATAATCTACGCCATCGCCCGGGAAATGTTTGATTGTACTTATCACATCATAATCCCGGCATGCATCTATGTAGCCTTTTGCCATACGCAAAATCCTCTCTGGGCTGCTTCCGTATGTCCTTACATTCGTTATCGGGTTCTCCGGGTTGAAGTCAATATCCACAATTGGCTCGAATGTCCAGTTTACACCGCCTGCACCGCCCTCCCGGCAAGCTACTTCGGCCAATTTATAAGCGGCCTGCGGATCATCGGTAGCCGCACATCCCATCGGGCTGGAAATATATGTACCATCTGTCAGTCCGCCGTTTCCTCCTGACCCTCCCCGTTCCAGGTTGCAGGCAATCAACAGCGGGATTTTTGCCTTCTCCTGAAGCCTCTTAGTATACTCCCACATCTTTTTCCCCGGAAAAGGCCGGTACATTACCCCGCCCGGCTCCAAACCGTCCAACAACATTTCCGGTCCATCTCCCGGTCTGTCCCATAAGATTTCACAGAAAAGCTGACCCACTTTTTCCTTCTCCGACATACCCTTCAAAGTTTCTTCTACCCAGCGGCACTCTTCCTCCCCAAGATAAAAAGGTTTTCCTTTCAAATCTACCATATCGCCTTACTCCTTATTGCGCATGCGTTCATAAATACGCTCGCTATAAACATCCAAAACTACTGCAACCAATATAATGACACCTTTTGACACCATTTGCCAGTAGCTCGATACCTTAAGCAAATTAAGCCCATTGCTGATTAATCCGATGACAAGGCATCCGAACAAAGTTCCCCCAACCGTTCCTGAACCACCGCCCATAGGCGTTCCGCCAATAACAACCGCTGCAATAATATCCATAACGGTATCTCCGCCCAGCGTTGTCTGTGCCGAAGCTACCCTTCCGCATGATACGACGGCCATAATAGCAATTGTAAAACCTAAAAGCGCTGATACATAAACACGGGTACGTTCTACATTAATGCCGGAAACCCGGGCTGCTTCCGGATTACCGCCCACTGCAATTACATTCCGCCCGAATTGGGTACGGCTGAAAATAATCTGCCCAATCACAATAAATACTACCATAAGCAAAACAGAAAACGGAATCGGTCCAATATAGCCCTGCCCCATAAAAATAATACCTTCATTCAAATTGCTGATTGGAGAGCCGTTTGAAAGCAGCATAAGCGTTCCCCTGAAAATCTGCTGCATTGCTAATGTTACGAGAAACGGCGGCAGATTAAACTTATTTTCAATTACCGCATTCATACTGCTGCAAAACATCCCCACAGCAATACAAATTATCAGTATAAGCGGAAAAGGCAACGCTGTCTGGCTCAACAGACCGCTGATTATGCCAATCATACACATCATATACCCGGCAGATAAATCCACGCTATCGGACGCCAGCAAAAAAGTATACCCTACGCCGATAATCCCATTTGCTGCAATCTGTCGTGCCAAACTCATCAAATTGCTTCCGGTCAAAAATGTATCCGTTGTCAGCATAAGCATAATAAAAAACAAAATTACCAGCAGGAAAGCCCTGTTTTTCAGAAAAAAGATAAGTACCGTATCCTTTGACCATTTTTTCTTTCTTTTCTGCTGCATATCCTATCCCTCCGTTTCCTTTGTGTTCATCAGGCCAAACATTTCACCCATAATCTCTTCTGCCGTAGCTTCCCCGCGTTTATGTTCTGCCACAATGCGTCCTTTGCGGACAACTAATACCCGGTCGCTCATCCCCATTACCTCCGGTAAATCACTGGATATCAAAAGAATTGCCATCCCCTGTCCGGCAAGTTTATTGCAATATCCGTAAATCTCGCTTTTCGCCCCTACGTCAACCCCTCTGGTCGGTTCATCCATAATTAAGACTTTCGGCGCCGTCATCAAAGCCCGCCCAATCATTACTTTCTGCTGGTTGCCTCCTGAAAGCGACCATATCGGCATTTTGCTTCCCGCCGTCTTAACGTGTAGTTCCTTCACCATTTCATCTGTATCTTTATCTTCTTTATTTGTATTTATTAATCCCCCCTTACATATTTTATAAAAATAAGCAAGTGTCATGTTCATCTGGACATTCATCTTTTTGACTACACCCTGACGTAAACGGTCTTCCGTAACCATAGCAATACCATGATTCAACCCCTGGCGTGGAGACCGGTTTTCCACCTTTTCCCCTTCCACATAGATTTCACCCCGGTTTGCCGGCGCAATGCCGTATATCCCTTGCATAATTTCCGTCCTTCCGGCACCGACCAACCCTGCAAAACCAAGAATCTCACCTGCCCTAACCTGAAAGCTGACATCTTCAAACACGCCATCCCTTCCCAAGTTCTTCACTTCAAGCAGTACGTTTCCCGGCTCCATTGAAAGCTTTGGATATAAGTTCTCTACTTTACGTCCTGCAATGCCATTAATCAGCCCTTCCATAGTTAGTCCTTCCACATTGCATTCCTCTACCATATGACCATCACGGAAAATCGTCACCCTATCGGCCAATTCAAATACTTCCTCCAGTTTATGACTGATAAACAGGACGGAAACCCCCTCTTTTGTTAATCTACGGATAATCTTATAAAGCACTTTCACCTCTTTATCCGACAAGGCGCTGGTTGGCTCATCCATAATTACAATCTGCGAACCATAGGAAATTGCCCTCGCTATCTCCACCATTTGCATCTGGGCGGTACTCAGATTTTTTACGGTTTCCCGGGGATTCAAATCCATTTCATAATCGTCAAACAACTTTTGCGTCCGTTCTTCACATAAAGAAGGCATATATATCCCACCTTTTGCGAACTGCCTGCACCGTCCAATCCAGACATTATCCGCCACCGTCATACTGGGAACAAGGCACAGTTCCTGATGTATCATAGATATCCCTTTTTGCAAAGCGTCACTTGGGCTTTTAGGCTCATACGGTTTCCCGTTCAAGGTCATTGTACCTTTTGTCGGCGGAAAACTCCCTAATAATATGTTCATCATCGTTGACTTTCCGGCCCCATTTTCTCCGGCCAACGCCAATACTTCTCCTTTGTTGAGTTCAAAACTTACGTCTGTCAAAGCGTGCGTCTGATAAAAATTTTTACTGATGCCTTTCACCTCTAAAATTTTCAATCCTCATACCGCCTTTCTGCTTTTTATACAGCCAAATGCCTGCCCCCGGTTTATAAACCTTATATCACAGGGCGGCAGGCATCGGACAACAGCTTATTATTCTTCTGCCGTCATACCGTTTGCTTCCATTACCGATACATAAGTATCCGGTGTTACAAGCTGATAATACCCTTCTACTTGATTCGTTTTCTCCACGCTGTTCCCATCCAACGCTTCCTGTACGTAATCCGCAGAAGATACCGCCAATTGCTTCATCGCCATCAAAACCGTAGCATCCAGTTCCCCGCTCTTTAAATAAGATTGCCCGGTTACGGAACAGTCAATAGAAACAATAATGTAGTCGTCTACAGATTCTCCTTTTGCTTTAATAGCATTAATAATACCTGCCGCCTGCTCGTCCGACTGGGTAACAAAACAATTAATTTCAGGATAAGTAGTCAGCATATCGCTTGTAATGTCATAAGCTTTTTGCGTATCGAACTCCGCATATTGGCTTGCAACCAGATTGACACGGTCAGAATATGTTCCATTCAGACAGTTCTCTTCAAATCCTTCGTAACGCTGTTCAACGGAAGAAGACCCTGATTGTCCATATAAAAATGCAATTTCCAAAGTGAGGTTTTCATCTGCCTCCAAAAGCCCGTTAAGGTAATCACCCTGAACTTTTCCTGCTTCCCGATGGTCCCCTGCCACATACGTATAATACCCTTCTTCGCTGGCTGCAATGGAACGCCCTGCAATAATAACCGGAATCCCTGCAGCCCCTAATTCTTCTACCGCAGCCGCAGACCCTTCCGTATCGCAGCCCATTATGACAACAGCATCGCAGCCCATATTCATAAGTGCTTCCATATTATTCAATTCCGTTGTCACATCTCCGTTGGCATTCTGCAAAACAGCTTCCCATCCGCGTTCTTTTGCGACACCTTCAAAATAATCCGCCATAGTCTTCATCGTAGAATCCATAGAATTTAAGGAATAGCCAATTAAATAACCATCACTTTCCTGTTCTTCACCATTTTCTGTAGCAGCATTGCTTTCATCAGCAGCACTGTTTTCATTAGAAGCATTTTCTTCGTTAGAAACATTCCCCTCATTGCCTGCATTGTTTTCTGCCTGATTGCTATCCCCGCTTCCGCAGGCTACAAGCCCCATCATCATCACAATAGCTAGCATCACTCCTAACATCTTCCGGCATAAACCACATGTAACCTTTTTCCTATACATCTTCTTCATAAGCACCCTCCTATCGGTCTTGAATTACGGCTGGCAGTCTGTCCGCATCCTTCTTTCCTATGGTTAACCATTTTTTATCCAAAATATTCTTTTTCTCCGTCTCTGCCTTATCGGATTAACTTTTGCAAAATACTTTTGCAAATCTATTTTGTTAAACTTATTATACACATATGAGGGTAGAATGTCAACACAATTTCCTCTGTACTTTTTTCCAGAAAACATATGAAATCCCTCCCATTCCTACATTCACTAATTAGTTTATGTACCGGAAATTGTCTTACCGGCATTGAGTAACCGCAACAAATACTATATAATCCTCTCGACTCTCCTCCACAGGGGGATTGTTCATATGCTTAGCAAGGAGCTATAAATGCATCAGATTAGCCAATTTTCAAAAATATCCAGTCTAACTGTTAAGGCACTACGTACTACGCTGCTATGATGGACAAGGTATGCTCAAGCCATCATAGCGCGGCAAAATACTTTGTATCAATATTATGACAAGAATGATTTTTAAAAAACGCAGTTAATCAAACTTTTCCACTCATTGATTTTTTTAATATTGGAAATTAAAAAAGCGCTTAAAATGATAAATAGTGAAGCATATTTAACTTATATCCTGCAAAAAATTGCAAATATTAAAGAAAATATACTAAGAGAAAAATAGTTACTGCAAAAAAATAAATGGTCATCCATCTCCCGGTGTAGCGAAAACAGAAAGCCAGGCTTACGAAATAACCCTAAAAGAAATCCCGGCTGCAAATAAATGGAACCTATAAGATTCGATTCTACTTACATAAGTCTATAAGAGAATTAAATTTTTTCCCATATGGGAAATTCGGAGAACTTTCCTATATAGTAAAAAAACCAGCAGTAATCACTCTGCTGGTTTAATAATATCCTTCATTAAAATATTTTTAATGACTCCGACGGGAATCGAACCCGTGTTACCGCCGTGAAAGGGCGATGTCTTAACCGCTTGACCACGGAGCCGAAAATTATGAAACAACTCCTATACTATACATCCGAAAGATATCTAAAAATTATATCTTATCCGACTAATACTAACCGAATAGCCTCAACGAATGCTATAATACCATATTCTTCACCTTTTGGCAAGATATTTTTTCATATTTTTTCCCAAAATATTAATTTTCATTTTAAATTTATAAATAAAAGGTTACAGGATGCACCTTCCAAAGCATGGCTGCGCCAGAAGTCACCCACACGAATGCACTACGTCCTTGCTATATCACAGGCTACGTGTTCAAACATAGAGCCAAACCTTCAGCAATATTGCGGGGCGGAACAACCCCCTAATCGCCAGCATACCCGGATGGAGTTCGGCATCCATTTTCCACTGTAGGCACTTGCAATTGAGTAGAAAAAACTTCTTTTCCTCCTACTCGCGCGCCACCTACACACCGTATAGCAACATATCCTCATTTACGAAACTACGCATAGAAAAAACCTGCAGGCATCCACCTGCAGGCCCACCTATACCTTTGCCATAAAGCCAGCTCCC
>CAJUSR010000050.1 GCA_910588855.1 uncultured Kineothrix sp.
CGTACAAAAGCCACTTGCACAATATTCTTTTGTGCCATCTGCCAAGCGGCACTGCCGGGCAGACCTTTTGACACCCGAATCCATATAGTAAAGTTCTCCGAATAGGAAAGTTCTCCGAATTTCCTATATGGCAAAAAGCAATCATCACACTGCGGCGGAGGGGAAGCATGTCGCTGCCGCGACCCGCCGCAGGCGGAGAATCCTGCAAGCAGGATTCTTTTTTATTTTATTGACAGTATTATGGCGAAAACATATAATGGCTTTGTGAATAAGGATGGTTTGGTATTTGGCTGGCATAGGAGGGAAAGAAATGTCTCATAATAATCAGAAAAAAATAGCCGTAATTAATGACTTGTCCGGGTTTGGGCGGTGTTCCCTTACGGTGTCTTTGCCGATTATTTCATATCTCGGTATCCAATGTTGCCCAATCCCCACCTCTATCCTTTCCAACCATATGGGGTTTGAGGAGTTTTTTTTCGATGATTATACTGGCCGGATGGAAGAATATATTGGAAAGTGGCGGAAACTGGGGCTTAAATTTGAAGGGATTACTTCAGGATTCCTTGGCTCTAAGGAGCAGATTGAGACAGTCATCCGGTTTATCAGAGAGTTTGGCGGAGGGCAGACGAAGGTGGTCATCGATCCGGTCATGGGGGATAATGGCAGGATATATGCCACCTATACCGAAGAGATGTGTGGGGAAATGCGGCGATTAATAGAATATGCGAATATCATTACGCCAAATCTGACGGAATGTTGCCGTCTGACGGATACGGTTTATAAGGAAGAGGGATGGGAAGAAGAGGAACTGTATGGGATGGCGGGGAAACTGCTTGGGCAGGGGCCGGAGAAAGTGGTTATTACAGGGATTTTACAGGGGGATTTTATAGCCAGCTATGCGGTGGAAAAGGGGAAGGAACCGAAAATGATACAGGTGCATAAAGCAGGTACGGAGCGTTCCGGCACAGGAGATGTTTTCGCTTCTATTATAGCTGCGGATGCAATCAATGGGGTAGGTTTTGAAGATTCGGTGAGGAAAGCTTCGGATTTCGTAAGGGAAGGGATTTTGAAATCGGTAGAATTGGACATTCCCTCTACGGACGGGGTATGCTTTGAAGAAATTTTGTATACATTAAAACGGGATTGAGAGAGCCGCCCAAAAGCGGCATGGAGGGTGATATGACAATATTATATGAATTGCATGATAATTTATATGTGAACTTAACGAACCGTTGCCCATGTGCGTGTACTTTTTGTCTGCGGCAGACGAAAGATGAAATGAACCATTCCGGCAGTTTATGGCTGGAGAGGGAACCTTCCGTGGAAGAAGTGGAAAAGGAATTTGGCAAATTTGATATGGGGAAATATAAAGAAGTAGTATTCTGCGGTTTTGGCGAACCTACGGAACGTCTGGAAGATTTGCTTGCGATTGCCGCTTATGTGAAGGCACAATACGGTATGGTTGTCCGGGTCAATACAAATGGATTGTCGGATTTGATTCATGGAAAAGATACAACGCCTATGTTTGCAGGGAAGGTAGATATTGTTTCCATCAGCTTAAATACGCCGGACAAGGAGGAATATTACCGTTTGACAAGGAATAAGTTCGGCGAGGAGTCATTCGATGGGATGCTTAGATTCGCGGAAAATGTAAAAAAATATGTGCCGAAAGTTGTATTAACTACAGTGGAAACGACGATTACGAGGGAAGAAGAGGAAAAGTGCCTGCAGATTTGCGACAAGCTTGGGGTAACTTACAGGATTAGGCAGTGGGAAGACTGAAAATATAAAACTTTATATTTATTTAATTTCCAATTGAAAAATTATATGATAAACTACTGTATATCTGAAAATATTTTTCATATTAAATTACAACGTTGGAGAAACCAGCAAGAGTTGGCCGCCTGGTCAACTTATTCTACCTAAGCAGGAGAAAACGCCACAGCGTTGTGAAAAAAACGGAAAGAATTGGGCACCGGGTCAACTCATTTTACCTAAGCAGGAGAAAACACCGCAGCATTGTGAAATGACCGGAAAAAGTTGGCCGCTGGGGTAACTCATTATGCCTTAAGGGGCTCATCGGAATGCAACATAGATGGAATGGAACAAGACAGTTTTTATAACAAATTTTTGTGCCATCTTCTAAGCGGCATTGCCGGACAGAGGGAAATGAATTTTTTACACGATGAATATTAAGGGCCGGAAAACCAGAGAGAAAAGTTGATGGAATTGTATTCTTTCAACTATAAAAGGAAGGAGAACAATAATAAGATGAATTTAAAAGGAACAAAAACAGAGGCGAATTTACAGGCGGCATTTGCCGGGGAATCACAGGCAAGGAATAAATATTCCTATTTCGCATCCAAAGCGAAAAAAGACGGTTATGTACAAATTGCTGCAATTTTTGAAGAGACGGCAAATAATGAAAAAGAACATGCGAAAATGTGGTACAAGCTTCTGCACGGCGGCATCGGCAGTACGGTGGAGAATTTGAAAGCAGCGGCAGAAGGCGAGAACTTTGAATGGACAGATATGTATGCAGAGTTTGCAAAAGAAGCGAGGGAAGAAGGGTTTCCGGAAATTGCGGATTTATTTGAAGGGGTTGCTGCTATAGAAAAGGAACACGAGGAGAGATACCGCAAGCTTTTGGCGAATATTGACGGGGATTTGGTATTTTCCAAGGAAGGGGATGTGGTTTGGCAGTGTGCAAACTGTGGCCATGTATGCGTAGGAAAGAAAGCTCCGGAAACATGTCCGGTATGTGCGCACCCTCAGTCTTATTTTCATGTGAAAGCGGAAAATTATTAAATTTCTTTTCCGGAATGATGTACCCCAAATGGGCTTATAAGTAGGCGCCGCATGTAGTAGGCAGATAGTTTGTAATCGGGTATATAAAACCAGAAGTGGTAAAGTACATATGATGATTATACTGAATAAGACCAGACAGAAAAGCAGTAAAGTTTTATTGGAAAATAAGCAGTATATTTCAGGCTTTATGTAATGGGGACACTTTTTGGAAAAGGGAGTTGCTAAAGGGAAAGCTGGATTGGGATTGAAGAAATATTGGAGTGTACTTTTTAAAATAGTTTTCAGCCGGACAATGATTACATTTGCCCTGTTGCTGGTGCAGGTGTTTTGGCTGTTTGCCGGGTTTAAGTGGCTGGGGGAATATTCGGAGCTGTCTC
The DNA here is from genome assembly GCA_910588855.1 of uncultured Kineothrix sp. Lineage (GTDB taxonomy): Bacteria > Bacillota > Clostridia > Lachnospirales > Lachnospiraceae > Kineothrix. The sequence goes on from CAJUSR010000050.1 coordinate 3,186, forward strand.
TGCTGTTTATGCTGACCCTCAGTGCAGTACTGCTTGTTTATATTGTGAATAAGGATGAAACGCCGGAATTTAAACTGGCATGGGTTATACCAATATGCGCCGCGCCGGTATTCGGCGCGTTGCTTTATCTGTTTATCGTTGGGAATTGGGGGAATATAGGGCTGAAGAAGGGGCTGGATAGAAGGCTGAAAGAAACAGGGCCTTTTATGCATACGGATGGGAAAACGAAGCAGGAGATACAAGGAATGGATTCCCATATGGCAGGAGTTGGCCACTATTTGGAAGAAATCGGCGGCTTCCCGACATACCGGAACAGCCCGGTGACTTATTTCCCCACCGGAGAAGCCAAGTATCAGGATTTGCTCGCAGAGCTTGAAAAAGCAGAAGAATTTATTTTCCTTGAATATTTTATTGTAGAGCGGGGAAAAATGTGGAACAGCATTTTGGAGATTTTAAAGCGGAAAGTGAAAGAAGGAGTAGAAGTCCGTTTTATGTATGACGGCATGTGTTCCATCCTTTTGCTTCCATATTCTTATCCGAAAAAGCTTCGGGCGATGGGAATTAAAGCCAAAATGTTCGCCCCTATACGGCCCCTGATGTCTACATCCCAAAACAACAGGGATCACAGGAAGATTTTGGTAATCGATGGGCGTGTGGCCTACACCGGCGGGGTAAATCTGGCAGATGAATATATTAATGAAAAAATGAAATTCGGGCATTGGAAAGATACTGCAATCAAAGTGGAAGGCGATGCGGTGAAAAGCTTTACCATTATGTTCCTGCAGATGTGGAACAGCTCTGAGTGGGGGCAGGAGGATTATGCCCGATATATCAGGTCGGATTGGAAAGTGGATGGCAGCAGTCATGGCTTTGTCATCCCTTATGGGGATGGGCCAACCACTCCCGAAAATGTGGCGGAAACGGTATATTTGGATATTATCCATCATGCCGTCCGGTATGTGCATATTATGACACCGTATTTTATCGTGGATAATGCGATGCTGGATGCGCTCCAGTATGCGGCACGAAGAGGGGTGGATGTGCGGATTATCATTCCTCATATACCGGACAAAAAGCCAATTTTTGCCATGTCCAGAACATATTATCCGGATTTGCTGGCAGCAGGGATAAAGGTGTATGAGTATACACCGGGATTTATCCATGCCAAAGTATTTGTATCCGATGACGAGACGGCAGTGGTGGGAACCGTCAATATGGATTACCGGAGCTTGTACCATCATTTTGAGTGTGCCGCGTATTTGTACCGGAACGAAGCTGTGGCTGATGTGGAAAAAGACTTTCAGGAAACTTTGGAACAGTGCATGGAAGTGGATATGAGATATTATAAACGGATAAACATTTTAAACCGGCTGATGGGGCGTGTGCTTCGTCTGGTGGGGCCTCTGACATAAACAGGGCTGTTGCAGGATAAAGGATAGACGAGAGAATACGGAAAAGAAGTGATGGAAATTGCCAGAGATATTATATGACGGAAGAAAAGTACAGGTTTACGAAAAATTGCTTGCTTTAGGGGAATATGCAGGACAGACAAGGGAGTGGACGGAAACGCTGTGGGTGGATTTGCTGGGCATTCCTTCTTTATATGAAGAATTGGTTTATTATTTGGAACATCACGATTACAAAGACCATTTTCAATATGAAGGCTATTCTCTGATTGATTTATATGTATGGCAGATGAACCGGTATAATTTAATCAAAGACTTGGGGAAGAATACAGCGGAGTGCAATAAGGAGACAATGGTACTGCGTTCTTTCCGTACAATGATAGAACTAATGAAAAATCCGGAAGAATATTTGAAACGGCTGAGGGAAGGCCGGGGAATGGATAGGCTTTAAAGGATATTTGGGAACGGGTTTTAGAATGCGTTTTAAAAGAGGAAGAGAGGAACTATGACCAGAAGTGAGTTTATGGACAGCTTGCATAGGGCTTTAGCGGGAAGCCTGACAAGCAGCACGGTAAATGAGAATATGCGTTACTATGAGGAGTATTTTGATACCCAGATTCGTTCGGGGCAAAGCGAGGAAGAAATTATTGCCGGGCTTGGGGATCCAAGGCTGTTGGCGAAAACGATTATTCAGGCATCAAAATACCAGGCGCAGAATTTCAGCAACCAGGAATACGATGAAGTATACGAAGATGGTTCACAGGATGATAGCCGGAATGGCAGGGGGGATTCCCCCAAAATCTACCGTATGCCGGGGTGGCTTTTGCTTATAATTGTATTGGTTGTAGCGTTTGTGGTAATCAGTGTATTAAGCTCGGTAGTATCCATGCTTCTTCCTATAATTATACCTGTCTTTTGTGTTGTGCTTATTGTGAGGATGCTTCGGAAAGGAAGCTGAAGGGAAAGGGGAGTTGCGCCGTAGTTTTGGAGATAGTTTTGTAGAAAAAAGAGTTGCCTGTCAGGCTAACTCTTTTTTGGGTTTGTACGACATGGGTGCGCCCGAACGGGCGAAAGCCATTACTCATAAACTGAACAGGGCGCGAGTGCGGATAAAATCAATTGCCGATAAAATGAATAGAGCGCCAGAAAGGGTCTGGCGCTCTAATGAGGGGAGTATAAATAATTAATATAAGGGTCTATAAATAGAAACGATGAAGGGTTATTTCTATTTATAATGTTATTATAGCACCGTTTTTATAAAATGCAATACGTAAATAGTACTAAAGTCCTAAGGCATTTTCTGTGCAAAATAAATAAAAAAACGGTACTAAAGTCCTATAAAAGGAGATGAATACTTTTTCTTTGTACAAGACATACTATTCCTGTAACAAAAACAAATCAGGAGGAATGCAAAATGTCTAAAAACGATTATAACCAGAATGAGAAACAGAACCAGGAAAACAAGTACAATAACAGCAACAATGAAAAACAGAACCAGAAAAACAGCAACAACAACAATAACTGTTCCAACAGCAATCAGAAGAACAACAACAACTTCTAAGTGGGATTCTGGCAAAGGCTGCGCATCGGGATTTGATGCGCAGCCTAATATTTTTTGCAGGACAGGACTTGTTAAAACTTAGGATAGAAAATGATACCGTATAAACAGTAACGGCAGGTATTTACATAAATGATTGACAAAAAGGCTGGGTAGGCTTTAATATAAAGCTACATGTATCGGTGGACAAAGTTTAGATTGAAAAAATAGGATTGGAAAAAGTATGGCTACAAAAAAAATGAAGCGGTATGAATTGATTGCACCTTGCCATTTTGGTCTGGAAGCAGTTTTGAAAAGGGAAATTATTGATTTAGGTTATGATATCAGCAAAGTGGAAGACGGCAGGGTGACATTCCTTGGGGATGAGGAAGCAATATGCCGGGCAAATATATTCTTGCGGACAGCGGAAAGGATCCTGATTAAAATAGGAAGTTTCCATGCGGAAACATTTGAGGAGCTTTTTCAGGGAACGGCTAACCTTCCCTGGGAGGAGTATATCTCTAAAAATGGCAAATTCTGGGTGGCAAAGGCAGGGAGCGTGAAGAGCAAACTGTTTAGCCCTTCGGATATACAATCGGTGATGAAGAAAGCAATGGTGGAAAGGCTAAAGAGGGTTTACCGCCAAAGCTGGTTTGCAGAGGACGGGGAAGCTTTTCCTTTGAGGGTCTTTTTGCTGAAGGATGAGGTCACGGTAGGATTGGATGCTACCGGGGAATCCCTTCATAAACGGGGATATAGGAAACTTTCCGTACAGGCTCCGATTGCGGAGAATCTGGCGGCTGCATTGATTATGCTGACACCGTGGAAGGGGAACCGGATTTTAGTAGACCCGTTCTGCGGCAGCGGTACTTTTCCGATAGAGGCTGCTATGATGGCGGCCAATATAGCTCCGGGGATGAACCGGGATTTTTCGGCTATGGATTGGGAGCATATCGCGGGGAAACGGATTTGGTACAATACTTTGGAAGAAGCCCGTGAAATGGTGGATTTGACGGTAGAAACCGATATTCAGGGTTTTGATATCGATGAAAATGCATTAGAAGCGGCCAGAGGGAATGCCCGTCTTGCCGGGGTGGAAAACCTCATCCATTTCCAGAAAAGAGGGGTGGATATGTTAAGCCATGCGAAGAAGTACGGTTTTGTCATTACCAATCCACCTTACGGTGAGAGGATGGAAGAAGCGGATTTGCCTTCTTTATATGCCACGCTTGGGCAACGTTTTTCCATGCTGGATTCGTGGTCCCTTTACATGATTACTTCTTATGAGAATGTAGAGCGGGATATGGGCAGGAAAGCGGATAAAAACCGAAAGATTTATAACGGTATGATGAAAACCTATTATTATCAATACATAGGTCCGAAGCCGCCTGCAAGGCCGAAGACGGAGGGCAGGGAATGAAACGAAAGATTGTTTTTGCCACAGGGAATGCCGGTAAAATGAAGGAAATCAGGGAGATTTTATCGGATTTGGATTTGGAAGTCGTTTCCATGAAAGAAATTGGAGTAGACATAGCAATTGAAGAAAACGGAACGACATTTGAAGAAAATGCTGCCATAAAAGCGAGGGAAGTAGCCAAAGTGTGCGGAGAAATCGTATTGGCGGACGACTCGGGGCTGGAAGTGGATTACCTGAATAAAGAGCCGGGGATTTATTCGGCAAGGTATATGGGGGAAGACACTCCTTATAGTGTAAAAAATGCCAACATAATAGAGCGCCTGGAAGGAGTACCGGATGAAAAGAGGACGGCGCGGTTTTGCTGTGCGATTGCTGCGGTTTTCACTGACGGGGCGGAAGTAGTTACCTGTGGGGAGATTGAGGGGCGGATAGATTATAAGGAAAAGGGTAATAACGGATTTGGCTATGACCCTATTTTCTATGTTCCGCAATTTGGCAGGACGACGGCAGAACTGAGCGATGAAGAAAAGAACAGTGTTAGCCACAGAGGGAAAGCATTGCGCAAAATGAAAGAGGAACTGAGGAAGAGGTTAGGGGAAATATGCGGATATTGATAGTGAGCGATACACACCGTCAAAATAAAAATTACCTGAAAGCTTTGGGCAAGGTAGAGCCGGTAGATATGGTTATCCATTGCGGGGATGTGGAAGGAAGCGAATATGTCATCAGCGAAAGTGCCGGATGCCCGGTGGAGATGGTGGCTGGGAATAATGACTATTTTTCTGAGCTTCCAAGGGAAAAAGAATTTGAAATAGGGAAATACCGCGTGTGGCTGACTCATGGGCACAATTATTATGTTGCGATGGGAAACGAAACGTTGAAGGAAGAAGCGCGTGCCAGGGGTGTGGACATTGTTATGTTCGGGCATACCCATAAACCTGTGGTGGACACATCTGGTGGTCTGACAGTCATAAATCCTGGCAGCCTGACCTATCCAAGGCAGTCCAACCGTCGGCCTTCTTATATCCTAATGGAATTGGATGAGGATGGTGAAGCACATTTTTCCATTTGCTATTTATAAATATTTGCTGCCCAAAGAGTCTGTTTAACAGCGGTTCCCGCATTTTTAGCATTTTTTTATGGTTTGGGGGCTGTCTGTCTAATATTTTCTGTTACTTTGCGGGCATACGGTAGAATGGATTTTTATATTTGAGTTTTATAGATAATGGAGAATAAAATTGGAAAAATGTGTTGACATAAAACGAATGTTATAATATAATATGTCTTGCGTTGTGACGAAGTGGGATGGCATTCCGGGGTGTGGCTCAGCTTGGCTAGAGCGCCTGGTTTGGGACCAGGAGGTCGCAGG
>CAJUSR010000051.1:0-3805 GCA_910588855.1 uncultured Kineothrix sp.
CGGAGCATTTTATGTTCCTCACGGCGTCCGGTACCGTTAACTAAATGACATTGGAGTAGGGAGTCCCTCCCTACTCGTCACTATCTCATCCGCCAGCCTTAGTGGTATACTTCGGGCAATCCCGGCGGCCATTGCCCTTCTATCCGCTCTATTTTCTATCCACTCTATCTTCTATCTGCCCAGTCCTCTATCCGTCCTGTCTTCAATCAGTTTCGTCCTCTACAGCTCCTCTCCATTCGTTTTAATCACTTTCTGATACCAGTAAAAGGATTTTTTCTTTATCCTATCCAGAGTTCCGCTTCCGTCTTCCTGCTTATCCACATAGACAAACCCATACCGCTTTTTCATCTCGCCGGTTCCTGCGCTGATTAAATCAATAGGCGCCCATGATGTATAGCCCATCAATTCTACACCGTCTTCCTCCACGGCTGCACGCATCGCCCGGATATGTTCCCGCAGATAGTCAATCCGGTAATCGTCCTCTACATAACCTTCTCCATCCGGACAATCTACAGCTCCCAGCCCATTTTCTACAACGAACATAGGCTTCTGGTAGCGGTCGTAAATTTCATTCAGCGTTATCCTAAGTCCCAGCGGGTCAATCGGCCACCCCCAATCGCTGAATTTTAAATAGGGGTTTTTCGCCGACTGGAACAAGTTCCCTTCCGCCTTCTCCTGCTCTTCGGATGCCGCGATACATCTGCTGTTGTAATATGAAAAAGAGATAAAGTCCACCGGATATCGCCTCAGTATTTCTTGGTCTTCAGGCTGCATTTGCGGGAATACCCCTTTCCTTTCCAACCGTTTCACGGCATAAGACGGGTAATACCCTCTCGCCTGCACATCCACAAAAAAATAATTCTCCTGGTCTGTCTGCAAAGCTTCCCAAACATCCTCCGGTTTACATGAATACGGATAAGCGCTGCCCGCCGCAAACATACATCCCACTTTATTTTCCGGATTTACCTCATGAGCCAGCTTAGTAGCAAGCGCACTGGCCACCAATTCATGATGTGCCGCCTGATACTTTACCTTTTCCTCGTCTTCCCCTTCTTCAAAACAAAGCCCTGCCCCCATAAACGGCGCATGCAATATCATATTAATCTCGTTAAAAGTCAGCCAATTCGTCACATAATCTTTATACCGGGTAAATAACGTTTGGCATAAACGCAGATAGAAATCAATCATTTTCCGATTTCTCCATCCACCGTATTGCTCAATCAAATATACCGGGCAGTCGAAATGGGAAATGGTTACCAACGGCTGGATACCGTACTTCTGACACTCCTTAAAAACATCTTCATAAAAACGGAGCCCCTCTTCCCTTGGTGTTTCTTCATCCCCATTGGGGAATATCCTCGTCCATGCAATACTCATCCGGTAAACTTTAAACCCCATTTCCCCAAACAACCGGATATCTTCCCGGAAGCGGTGATAAAAATCAACCGCCTCCGCCGCCGGATACTTATGATATCCGTCCATCCGCAACATTTTTTTATGCCCGGTAATGACTGCGCTCCTATCTTCCCCTGCCGGACAGACATCTACATTTGCCAGCCCTCTTCCGCCTTCCTCTATGCCGCCTTCACACTGGTTTGCCGCCGAAGCGCCTCCCCAGAGAAAATCTTTTGAAAATCCCATCACCATGCCTCCGTCCTTAATTATTTCAATATTTTCACTAAACTGTTCCCCGGCTCCACTTCCCCTTCTGCCGTTTCCACCACATCCAAAAAGTCATCGGAATTAGTAATGATTACCGGAGTTTCCAGACAATATCCTTTTCCTTCTATCAATTCTTTATCAAAAGCAATTAAAAGCTGCCCTTTTTTCACCTTATCGCCGCACTGGACCATAGCTTCAAAGCCTTCCCCGTTCAGCTGCACTGTATCCAGCCCAATGTGAATCAATATTTCCACATCCTCTTCTGTCTTCATTCCGATTGCATGTAAAGTAGGGAATAATGCCGTCACTTCCCCATCTGCCGGCGCAAACACTTTCCCTTCTTCCGGCAATACCGCAGCCCCTTTTCCAAGCACCCCGGATGCAAAAGCATCATCCTTGATAGATGCCAGCTTCATTGCCTTCCCTTTGATTGGGCTTGCGATTTCCAGTTTTTTCAGCATAGAAGAATCCTGCACCGTACCTTTTTCCTCTTTTTCTTCTCTTCCCCCTTTTCCTGACTCCGGCAACCCCTTCCCGGTTTCCACTTCCTTCTCTTTATATAAAATCATAGTTGCCACGAAAGCAATTACCATCGTAATCGCCACACCGGAAACCGCCACAATCAAGTTCCCCATGCCTCCGTCCGGCTCAATCATTGCCGGAAATTCAAAAATCCCCATACCGCCCATCATAAACTTACGGAAATTGAAAGCCCCATAAAAACCGCCGCCGATACCGCCTGCGATACAGCTTATAATAAACGGTTTCTTCAAGGGAAGCAGTATACCATAGATAGCCGGTTCCGTTACACCAAAAATACCGGAAATAAAATTGGGGAGAGCCATTTCTTTAAGCTGTTTGTTTTTTGTTTTAAAGAATATCGCCAATACAACCGCCGATGTAGCAAACGTACATGCAAAGAACGGCATCATAACATTATCGTAACCATTTGTCAGGATATTGTTGATATAAACCGGGATAAAACCCCAATGAAGCCCAAAAATAACCAAAATCTGCCATGTCAGACCCACAATCGCACCAGCCAGCATAGGGCTGACACTGCGGACTGTCATTACACCTTTTGCAACCACTGCCGAACCAAAGGAAGCAAGCGGTCCTATCAGTAAAAAGCCTGCCGGGATTGCCACCAATAAAGTAAGCATCGGTACGAAGAAAAATTTTACTAAATCAGGAATGTATTTACTGAAAAATTTTTCACATTTGGAAGCAAAATACACTACGAAAATAACCGGTATTACCGTTCCCGTATAGTCCATAGCAATCATCGGAATCCGGAAAAACTCCGTATAAACTGCAGACTCGAACATTGTTCCTGCAAACAGCGTATATAGGGCATCACCGCTTTGTGACAATGCGCTGTTTTGTACCGTCGGATAGCACATAATAGCCCCTATGACCAGACCAATCATCGGTTTCAACTGAAACTTTTTTGCCGCCGTATACCCTAAGAACAGAGGCATAAAATGAAACAACCCGTCGCCAATTGCATTCAACAGCAAATACCCGCCCCCGGCGTCCGTATACAGCCCGATTGCAACAAACAGCGCATTTAGCCCTTTCACCATACCACATGCTGCCATAATTCCAAGTATCGGCTGGAAAATCCCAGAGATAGCATCTATCGCCCGGTTAAAAAGGCTCCCCTTTGGCGCCTCCTCATCCTGGTCGTTGCCGCCCTCATCTATCCCCAGCAACGGCATGACATCCGCATAAACTTCCGGCACATGGTTCCCAATAACTACCTGATACTGACCGCCGCTTTTCATGACAGTTACTACCCCGTCCATGTTTTTAATAACATCGTCCTTCGCCTTCCCCTCGTCCTTCAACTTAAAGCGAAGCCTTGTAATACAATGTGTCAAACTGCTGACGTTTTCTTTCCCCCCCACATTCTTTACGATTTCTTTTGCCAGTTCTCCATACTTACCCATTCTTTCTTCCTCCAATTAAAATTTATATTTTTATGAAGGTTTGGCCAACTAAATGTCACCATCCTGGCATACATGAATTATAACCCTTTCAGCATCCTATTTTTCAAGACCTGTTGCCACTGCCCGCTGTCTTTGCTCTTTGCTCTTTGCTCTTTGCTCTTTGCTCTTTGCTCTTTGCTCTTTGCTCTTTG
>CAJUSR010000051.1:3905-8497 GCA_910588855.1 uncultured Kineothrix sp.
CTTTGCTCTTTGCTCTTTGCTCTTTGCTCTTTGCTCTTTGCTCTTTGCTCTTTGCCAATGCAGGCTATCACTGCTCACTGCCCGTTGTCAATTCCTGTTTTTACTAACAACACGCTCGATATGAATTGTCAGATAAAGCTGCTCCTCTTTTGACAAATGATATTTATATTTTGACTCAATAAATTTCGTAATCCTTTCCACACAATCAAACGATTTCGGATATTTCCCCCGGATAACCGCCCATAAATCCTCAATGTCGTCCTCCGTATATACTTTCTGCTCCACCAACCGTTGGGCAAAAAATTTCAGGTGGGTAATAAACCGGAAATAATATACATCGTCTTCATGAAAATCTATTTTGAAATAATACTTTACAAGATTTACCACTTCCTGGATAATCCTTGTAATTTCATACATATTATGCATACTTTCTTGGTCCATCTGTGCATTTGCAAGATGAAGGGCTATAAATCCGGCCTCGTCCTCGGGAAGCATCACTTTACATTTTTCCTGAATTAATTCCAATGCCCATAGCCCGATTTTAAATTCCTCTTTATAAAATCTCCGGATGTCCCACAGCAAAACATTTTTTACCGTCACACCTTCCAAAAAGCGGACAATGGAAGTATGTACATGGTCAATCAATGAAATGTAAACGGTATCATTCAGCTTCTTGTCAAGCCGCCGTTCCGCCTCGGCAATAATTTCTTCCCCCACCGCCATATGCTCTATTGGAATATCCTGAATCAGCTCTTGAAATTTGTTGCTGATATCTGCAGCAGACAGGAAGAACGTTTTATCTATCTCTTCTTCCAAAATGGCGTCCCCCGGCTTTTTCTTATAGCAAATACCTCTTCCCATGACAATTTTTTCCTGCCCGTTTTCGTCCATCACTACCGCTACATTATTGTTCAAAATCTTAAAAATCCTCATAGCCTTCTCCCGTCCATAAAGTAAAATACCATACTGCAAACACAGCGCTTAGCATATTGCCCACGAAAACCAATTCCCTGCCGCAAGCAACAGGCGTCTATCCCATCACTCTGTAAGTACATCCTTTTTCTTTCTGCCCACGGATATCAAAAATTTTGCACAAAAAAACCTATATGCACAAATAAACCTTGAATTTTCATTCCAAGAAATACTTCTACATATAGGTTTGGCTTGCTTTTACAATCACCATCCCGAATTAACCAAATAATATCATAATCCAGAACAGAAGTCAATGTTATTTGCCTTGTAATTTCCCATAAAAAGAGGCATACATTTTTGAGCATTTTGTATACCCCTAATATACTATCTTATTTTCAGCATTTCAGCACGGCTATACCACAATTGCATCGCGAGCGTGGTTTCAAGACCGTTCCAACACTGTTCCAGCTTGGTTTCCTCGCAATTCCAGCACCATTTCAGCACTATTCTATCACCGTTCTATCGTGGTTTCAGCACAATTCCCGCACCGTTTCAGCACAGTTCCATCGCTGTTCCATTGTGATTCCAGCACTGTTTCTTCACTGCTTTATCACAGTTCCAACACAATTCTGGCACCATTCCATCGCTGTTCCAACATCATTCCATCATAGTTCCAACAGCTTCATCGTAGTTCCAGCAAAAACAATCGGACTATGCATCAATGGATTTCCTGCATAAGCGTTCTAAGAAGCATGATATGATATTCCTCATCTTGGATAATCCTCTCCAATACCGCGTCCACGCAACGGTCGTCTATCATCTTTATATGCATCTCATATTGGCGGATGGCCGCTTTCTCCGCCTCTATATCCGCCATCAGCATTCTTCCTGCATTCTCCGGTATTTCCAAATATTCCGGTGTCCACATTTTTCTTCTTCCGTTCCTTTGTTTCACCGTAAAATCAATATTACCGCCCAGCAGGACTATGAGTTCCCCCAATTTCTGCAAATGCATCATTTCCGCCACTGCAATGCCCAAAAGAGTCTTCGCCATAGAACAATTTTCACAAGACAAGCGGTTTTCGTTATTGATATATTGGGTAATGGCGGATAATTCAGAAACAGCGCCGCAATAATCCACACTGAGCAAATCTGCATAAACCTGGTTTTTTCCATCAACCTGAATCGGCGGGTAAGGCAAATCTGTCATAATCGGCCTTATCCCCGAGAAACTGCATGTATTGGCCAAAGGTTTTCTTTTTTCTTCCACTTTTCCTATCTCCTAATCTATCTTATAAGATAGTATATTAGGAACCGGAAATGTTGTGCTGCAATTTATATAATCGGGTTAAAAACCATAACGTATGCCTTAGCCCTCATCCGTTCCATCTGTCTCCCATACAAAACTATCCACTATCTCCTGAGCCGCCTTATCCGCCGCCTCCGAATTTGTAAAATTCGTCAATTGAACCAGACAATAACGATAATCGTCTATAATATAATATTGTTTGGTTGTAATCTCTTCCGCTTCCTCCTCAATCGTAAAAACATAAAGCATATATCCCTGTTCCGTGTATGTACCGTCCCCATATAGTGCAATCCCCTGCTGCCCCTTTATTTGAGCCGCAATTTGGTTCATAATTGCCTTCCGGAAAGATTCATGCTCTTCTGCAGAATAGCGGTTTGTTCCTATAGAAACGGAAATATTATCAGGAAAACCGTCTTCTTCATGCCCCTCTTCTACATAAAAAGTTATCTCTTCATTAGAATACTGCTTTGCCTGAACCCAGCCGACAGGAATCGTATAGCTTCCCGGAAAGCTGCTTCCTTCCCCTGTTTCCGCTATGTCCGAAGAATCTTTTTCTTCGCCCTTCTGCCGTTTTACCGGTGGATTTGCTTCCTTTTCCGGCTCCTTACTATCACGTATGCCATTCTTTGTTCCGGCATCCGTTTTTCCATCGCCTTCATTGGCATTCCCTTCTGCCGATGCCTTCGATAATCCCTTTCCGGAAGCCGGATTGCCATCCCCTCCTTGGCAGGCGGCACTCAACAGACTCAAACATATTACCCCCAGAACCGCCCAAAGCCTTCTTCTTCTCCCCATTGCCTTTTCTCCCTTCCTGCGGTTATTCTGCCGCAAGCATTTTATATTCCACGTCCAGATACATGAACTCCAGATACAGATACATAAACCCAAATACGTGAACTCAAACACGTAAACCAAGATGCATGAACACAAATACGTGAATCAAGATACATGAACCAAAACACGTAAGCCAAGATGCATGAACACAAATACGTGAACCAAGATGCTTAACCTGTTACTATTTCCAACTAAAAGCTACAAAACAATATTCGTATTCTAACCCCCTGTCAAACAGCATTGCTTGGCAAACGGCTGGAAAAATATGATGCAAACAGCTTCCATATGCCAGCGAAAATAATACTTTTTATTTTCTCAGTATTTTGTCCATCGGCTTTCCTTTTGCAAGTTCATCCACCATTTTATCCAAACGACGTATTTCCTGCATCAGCGGTTCTTTTATGTCTTCTACCCTTATGCCGCAGACTACCCCCTTTATCAAATCCCTCTTTTCATTCATCTGCGGGGCATTTCGGAAAAAATCCCCATAAGTAATCTCCTTTTCCGACATTTCTTCTAGCTCCGTCTGGCTATACCCAGTCAACCAACGGATTACTTCATCCACTTCTTCCTTTGCCCTCCCCTTCTTTACCGCTTTGTTTACAAGAAGAGGATAAATCTTTGAAAAATTCATCCGATATACTTTCTCATTTTCCATACATACCTCTTTTCCAATACACATCTTTTCCAACATGCATCTGCCCTTAAGGGTGATTCCCTGTTTCCTCACACCACTTTGCAATTTCGGCAATCAATTCCAGAGGGAGCGGCTTGTCATAGGGAAGCTGTATTGTTCCCTTGCTGGTTTTATAGCCTTCCAGCCGCCCGCCAAACTCCACCACCGCTTCCGTACCTGCATACAATCCAATATGGTTTTTATGGGCAGCAAATTGAATAATATTAAATTTTTTACGGAAAGTCGGCATACTCCATGAAATCTTCTCTTCCGCTTCCGGCAGCACCGCACGGACGGCATACCTAATCTCCCTCAAATACTGCTGCGCCTTTTCCGGCTGTGCCGCTATATATTCCTCTATCGTCTCCGGCGCCTTTCCACAATAATGGCCTTGATTCTGGTTTTTAAAAATACGTCCACATTTAGGGCATATCCACATTCCCTTACTCCTCCTTCTCTGCTCCCCCTTATTTTGCCGCACGGATTTCCATTATACGGAAAACATCACGGTACAAATCATCTGCATCTTCCAAATCGACCATAAGCCATCTTTGCCCGTCTCCTTCTTTCGTCCGCCCATAAATCTCTTTTAATTGCGGAGTGCAGTCCGGCAAAATGGATTCAAAAAGCTGCTTTTCTTTTTTTCCCGATTTTTTGAACTTTACATTCCATCCGCTTTCCGTACTGCAAGCACTGAACTCAATTTTTTCGCTGCATCTATATTTTTCTTTAACCGCCCAACAAAATTCCTGAAAAACAGGGTTTCTGATAAACTCCCCGATTTCCTCCAAAGTTGGACAAATATCTTTATTCCCGCGAGCAACGAGCCAAGTGGCTGCTTGCAGACATTTGGCGACTGCC
>CAJUSR010000052.1 GCA_910588855.1 uncultured Kineothrix sp.
TGTGAAAATACCTCTGCTGTACGACGGCTTTTTTTCTTTTGCCGTCGTGCGGCAGGGAATATAATTATATATGAATTTTTTAGTTGGCATTTTCTCGAAGAAACGAAATCAGATCGCTGTCCGTTTTTTCCATAAACACCGCACCATGCAATTTTGCTTCCATAACAATACGTTCTTCCCGCATAGCAGACATAAGGATAAACAGCATAGAAAACTTTTCCTGTCTGCAAAATTCTAACAGTTCAAGCCCGGTTCCGTCCGGCATAGCATAGTCAGAGCAAATCACGTCAAATACAGTGGTTGACACTTCCTTTTTGGCTTCTGTCAGACTGCCAGCGGTCGTTACTTCATAATGGTTTTTCAGAATATAGCTTAATCCCTCTAAAATATCAGGGTAATCATCTACGATTAAGATTTTTTTCATGGTCAGTCACCCCGCATTTACTACATTGACAATGCTTGTCTTTTTAATCTTCCGGGACGGTGCAATGACAGCAATAAATGTAGTCAGGATTGCCGCTGAAATTACTACGGCAAGAACCAATAACGGCGGTTCCCATTCCTGCCCCCAATTAGAAGTAATAAGCATTTCAAAGAAAAAGCGGTGCAGGAATAACCCTGATACAGCCCCGGCAATGCTGCCAGTGATAGCGTAAGCTGCGGCTTCTGCCCGTATTACCTTTTGAATTTGTTTCCCCGACATTCCGACTGCCCGCATGACACCATAATGATTGATCCTGCTGGAAACGCTTGCATTGACCGTGTTGATAATATTGATTAAAGCCACCAGCGCAATCACGATCAGAAATCCATAGACAAAGACCGCCATAGCAAAATACCCGGTGCGTACTTCCTCGTTGTGCTGCCGCATATCAAGCAGTTTCATATCAGGAGTAATCAGGTTCCTGATCTGCCCGGATATGTCTGTACTTGCCTGAACTTCGATAATCTTATAATCAGTAATACCCGTTAAAGCGGTAAACGTATTTTCGGAACAGACAATAATCCACTCCCCATTCCCAGAATCCAGCGGAACGTCAGACACAATGCCGGAAACCGTCGCTTCATGCGTTGTGCCGTTTATATCCAACGTGATAATGTCGCCAATCTCCCAATGAAATTCCTGTGAATAGCCATAATCCACTAAAACGCCGTTTCCATTCTGAACATTTTCAATATCCCCGGAAATCAACACATCACTTGCCCATGAAAATTGAGGTTCATCATAAGAAACTAAAGTTGCCCTGTTGGAGCCTTTTTTATCATTTGCGGGAATGTCCGTGCAAAACATTCTCCCATATACTTTTTCCGTTCCCGGAAGCTGTTCTATTTCTTCTTTCAGGGAATGGGGCAGAGAAATATGTGGTTCATTTCCCTCTACCGTCAAATCCGGCGCATAAGGCTTCAAGGGGCTTAACGCGTGGTTCATAAACGTAATCAATATGGTAAAACACAAAAACAGGGTAATACTGATCGCAAAAGAACCCGCAATCAAAATCATGCTTTTCTTGTTAGAAAAGGCATGGCGCAGTCCCATAGCCGTATCTACATGAAATGCTTTTGTATTGGACGCTTTTTTGAAGTTTTGGTGAGCAGTCTGATTGATATTTCCTGTTACGGCTGTTTGCGGAGATACCTTTGCGGCATTTTTAGCCGGGGAACTTGACGCAATCATCACAACAAAAACACCTATTACCGTCCCCGCTAATATGCCGGGGAAGCTGAATTGAAACTGCGGCATTTCCGGGAGATATTGTGAGTTAATCGCATTTAATACATAAACAGCAATCCATAGAATGACACTCCCCGAAAGTAACCCGACGGGAATTGCTTTCAGGCAGTATAATAATCCCTCCCTGCGGATATACCGTTTAATCTGCCGTTTTGTAGCTCCAAGACAGCGCAATAAGCCGAAAAACTGTGTCCTCTCCAAAATGCTCATATTAAAGCTGCTGGCAATCATAAATGTTCCAGTCATGGCAACAAGGACAAAAAGAACTGCCGCAGTAAGGTAGACTTCCAGCATGGTAGTGTCTTTGCTTTGCCCCATTAAGCCAAGAAGCATAACATTTGTAGAAATCTGTTCATCTATCAGGGAAAATTCAGCTTTTATTTCTTCATTTGCACGGTTGATATTGGTTCCGTTCTTAAATTGGATATAATTATATTCCTGATATTCTGTTTCCGGCAGGAAGCGCAGCCCACCCTCTGCCAGTTGTAATCCGTGTGCGTCTGTTCCCTGCAAACTGGAAAAATCGCCATAAGTGCCTGAAATCTGATATTGCCTTGTCTGCCCGTCACTATATACAATTTCAATCGTATCTCCAATAGACAGCCCGAATTGCTCCAAGCCCTGCCTGTCTAACAATGCTTCCGTTTCCGAAACAGGGTAATGTCCCTCGGTAACTGATAAATTCATTTGTTTCGCAAGTTCCTCGCTGCTGCTTTGGATAATCAATTCTTTTCCCTGATAGGTTGTGCTGGAAGCCATACCCAAAAAGCCGGAAACAGACACGTCTTTTCGGTTGCTGATAGCGTCCGCTGTTTCTAAAGGGATATTGGAAATAATCGTATGCCAGTTTCCATACCGCCGTATGGCTTCCTCTTTTTGGGCTTTCAGGCTCATATCTGCCATTCCGAAAATTGCCGTTACCAGCATGACAGAAATAGCAATGCAGATAATGGTAAGGCGGTTTTTCTTCTTATGGACTTTTGCATATTCTGAAACAAGACCAAGATAGCCTTTCATTCGCCGCACCTCCCGAAATCTGTTATGATACCGTCCGACACTTGCAGTACCCGGTCAGCGGTAGAAGCAATGCTCCTGTTATGCGTAATCATAATGATTGTCTGTTCATACCGTTTGGACGCATTTTTCAAAAGTGCAATGACTTCATTACTGTTCTGTGTGTCAAGGTTCCCGGTCGGTTCGTCCGCTAAGATCAGCATAGGGCGGGTAATCAATGCCCTGCCGATTGCCACACGCTGCTGTTGTCCGCCTGATAACTGCCGGGGGAGATGATACCGCCGTTCCTGTAAATTCAGTACGGTTAATATTTCCTCTAAATAAGCAAGATCAGGCTTCTTATAGTCAAGCAGCAAAGGGAATGTAATATTTTGTTCAACATTCAATTCAGGTATGAGATTAAACGCCTGAAAAATAAACCCGATATTCCTGCGGCGAAAAATTGTAAGTTCTTCATCTTCCAATGTAAATATTTCTTTTCCGTCAATAAACACTTTGCCCGAAGTCGGCGTATCCAGCGCACCGATCATATTGAGAAGCGTGCTTTTTCCAGAGCCGGACTCTCCGACAACTGCAACAAACTCACCCTTAGAAACAGAAAAATTTACCTCTTTGAGTGCGTGAACGGCGGTTTCCCCCTCGCCATAGGTTTTACAGATAGAATTTACTTCCAATAAGTTCATTTTGTACCTCCATTGTTCTTGTTTCTATAAATCAGTCCAAGCAGTAATTCAATTACGCATGATAAAAATAATAGACCACTGAAAATTTTTGCAAATGGCTCTAAGCCGCCAAATCCAAAAGTGAATATCACAAGTGCCATGCCGCCGCCCGCAACAAGCAGGGAAAGAATGACTAATAGAGCTTTCAGTCTGCTTTCCGCACACAAGGCAGCTATAAAGTATACGACACTTTCAATCAGCAGCAATACGCCCGAAAAAACGGGCATAATACGAATCAGGTAACGGAAATAAACAATGCTTAAAATCCCAAACAGGATTGCCGCAGCCGTTATGAAAAGATTTAAGTATGCAATATGCTTTTCCTCCCTGTCCCTGCCGGAAAGAAAGTCTAAGATACCTAATGCGCCATTCAAAATGGCATAAGCCGCAACCGCATAGATTATGCTGCCTTGTAGAAATTCCGGGAACAGAAGCGTTACAAGCCCCATAGCCCCAAGTAAAGCAGCCCGTAAACCAGACCACCTTGCAATCTTTTTGAATTGTAAAAAAGTCATAGATGTTATCCTCCTTTCGTTCTACAAGAAGAATAACATCTATTTCCTACTCCCAAGTGAATTGAAACTTACAATTTTGTAATTTTATCTGAATTTAGAAAAGTGATATTGAAAACACTTCCCTTGCCTAACTCGCTGTCTACGGTAATGTTTCCGTCGTGGGCTTCTATGATCGCTTTGGCAAGCGGCAGACCAAGCCCTATCCCCTGTGTGTCTTTAGAAAAACGGCTGCGGTAAAAGCGTTTGAAAATGTAATGTATATCTTCCGGGTGAATACCGCTGCCAGTATCTTTTATTGTAATCTGCGTCAGATCAGGAAGCCCTTTCCAATCAATCACAACCCGGTCACCTGTGTCTGTATGGTCTAAAGCATTTTTCACAATGTTGCTGATTGCTTCGATAATCCAGTCACGGTCACAAAAAAGCGTGATGTTATCAGCCCCGGATAAAATAATTTCTTTTCTTTCCTGCTTAGCCCGGTATGCAAAATGTAATTCAATATCTTTTACCATATCAGCTACGTTTTCAACGCTTTTTTCTATGATGATAGTGCCAGCGTCTAATTTCGTAATTTCCAGCAGATTTTGTACCAGCGTTTCAATTCTGTTTAACTCCTGCTCTGATAATATGGTAAATTTCTTTATTTCAGGTAGTTTTTCCGCTTCTCCCTGCACCATTTCGTTATAGATACTCAATGCGGCAATAGGCGTTTTGAGCTGATGTGAAATATCCGATATGGTATCCCTTAAAAATTCCTTTGAGCGCAATTCATTTTCAGCATGGGCGTTTAATACAGCAGCCAAAGTGTTCACCGAATGGAACAGTTTATATAATTCACCCTCCCTGTCACAAGCAATGCGGGCGTTGGTATCGCCTTTCAGATATTTGTCGATTGCTGATACAGCTACCCCGATCAATTTATGCTGCTGATAAAAATACCAAAAACAAACAGCCGCTATGCCGCTTCCCGATATAACAGAAAGAACGGAAATGAACAGTATGCAGCTATCACGGAATACCCATATCCCTATCTGCGACAATAGTAAAAAGCCAACTATAAAAACGGTTATCCCTGTAAATAAAAATTTGGTATCTTTGTTTGTAAACAATTCCATGCTCCACCTCAACAAATAATGTTCCATTTATACCCCATACGCCTGATATTGAGAAGCATTTGCGGCTCGCTGGGATTGTCCTCAATTTTGATACGCAGTCTGCGGATATAAACAGTCAGTGTATTACTGTCAACATAATTTCCGTCACCGTCCCATAATTTCTGTAATATCTGCTCTTTAGACAACAGGACGTTAGGATTTTGCATGAACAGGCAAAGCAATTTATATTCCGCTGCTGTCAGGTCTAACAGTTCCCCGTTTTTATATGCCTGTCCTTGCAGGAGCAAAACTTTAATACCATTTGAATGAAGCTCTGTATTGGCAGAGCCAAAGTCATTTGCCCGGCGAAGCAGGGCGTTGATCCGCGACATTAACACGCTAACCTTAAATGGTTTCGTTATATAGTCGTCACCGCCTATATCCAATCCCATAATCACATTGATTTCCTCGTCCGAAACCGTCAAAAATATGATTGGCACTTTTGATGTCTGCCGGACTTTCCGGCAAATTTCAAAGCCGGAACCGTCAGGGAGAGAAACGTCTAAAATCAGTAAATCATACTTTCCCTCCGTCCATGCGGTATCAGCTTCTTTTATTGTCCGCGCAATGTCTAATTCAAATCCCGCCTTTTGAAAAGCGAATGTCAGTCCGTTAATCAGGCTCAAATCATCTTCCAACAATAATATTTTATTCATTTTTGTCCCTCGTTTGGTTCTGAGGATTGTTGTCCCTGTCCCTTTTTTTCCTATATTCTTTGATAACCTTGTTTCTAAGCGGTATTCCAACACCAATCAAAAGCCCCACGATCAAAACAGTAAAATCCATGTTCTCACCTCACATTTCTTTATTTTTCAATATCTTAATAGATACCAATATGGAAACAATATACATTGCAATAACAAAAATGACAGCTAATAACATTAGCAGAATAGGGGAATTGATAACTGTAAAAAGCAGCTTACTTTCGCCAACAGGACTTTTTGTAATGAGCAGCAAGGTTATTAAAAATCCTGCAACCGGGATATACATAAATACCCTGCCTTTGATAGAGCCAAATCTATAATATCCGGGCAGTTGAAAAACTGTATAAAGAGCAAAAAGGAATATTCCTGTGACAGCAGCACTTATATAATCGAATATGCTAATGCTTTCTCCCAAAATAGTTAATATGACAGGATGAGCAATTAAGGAAAATATCAGTGCAGTTAAGCCCATGATAATAATAAAAATATATCGCCCAATAACCATGTCACTTTTTCGGATTGGTAAAATACCGTAAAGCCGTTCCATAGAGTTCTTTTCTGTAATCGAAAAGGTATATCCCGTTGTCATGGCAATAAAGCACATGGCAAATGAAATTCCTGTCAGTAAGGAACGGTTGATAGCGGCAAATACAACAGGCAATACCATTGTGAAACATATTGTTTTCACATAGGGCTTTACTAAAGAAAAATCCAGTTTTGCTGATTTCCAAATATTACTCATACTGTTCACCTCTCTTGCTGGTAAATACCACAATATCGTCAATGGTTGCCGGTTCCACATTTAAGTGTGCAAACTGTTTCAAATCCTCGGTTTTGACAAGAGCTTCAAATCCAGTTGAAAAATTTCTGATACCAAGCATTTTTTTACCCAAATCCGTAGACAGTTCTTCACACCCGCCTTTGACTATCCTAAAACTATCTATAAATTCATCTTTACCGCCACTGAAAAACAATTCCCCATAACTGATATAGGTAATGTAGTCAGCAGCACGTTCCAAATCCCCGGTAATATGGGTAGAGAACAAAACACTATGCTCGCCATCTTCAATGTATTCCGACAAAATATGAAGAAGTTCATCTCTTGAAACAGGGTCAAGCCCGCTGGTAGGTTCATCTAATATCAATAATTTTGCGTCATACGAAAAAGCGCAGGCAAGCATAAGTTTCATCTGCATACCTTTGGAAAGCTCCTTTACCTTTTTAGAGGGCTGGATATGAAATCTTTTCAGTGTTTCCGAAAATTTTTGCGTATTCCAGTTTTCATAAAAAGCTGATACAGACTTTTCAACCTGTGAGATTTTCCATTCATCACTAAAATAATTGGAATCAAAAACAACGCCTAAATTTCTTTTTGCTTCCTGTTCGCTGGCAATATTGTCAAATCCTAAAATTTTCACTTCTCCGCTTGTGCGTTTTAACATATTCAATATGAGTTTGATCGTGGTGGTTTTTCCAGAGCCATTCGGACCGATCAGCCCCATAATATACCCTTTGGGCAAAGTAAAGGTAATGTTGTGTAGCTGGAAACCCTCAAAAGACTTTGACAGGTTTCTTACTTCTAAATAATCATTCATCTGTTTTTTCCTCCATTAAAATACTCAAAAGATGATGTAATTCTTCTTCGGAAAGATTAGCAACACGCGCCGCGCTTATTGCTTCCGATAAGTTGTTTTCAATTTTGCAGATTAGCTGTTCTCTCAAAAGTTCAGAACCCTGTCCTAAGACAAAACAACCCCGTCCTTGAATATTCTTTACAAATCCCTCCTGTTCTAATTCTGTATACGCCCTCGTTACAGTCAAAACACTAATTTTCAATTCCTTAGCAAGTGTCCGTAATGAGGGAAGTGTTTCGTCCGCTTGTAAATCGCCGGACATAATAGCAGATTTCACCTGCTGCTTAATTTGCTCATATATCGGTATACCCGATATATTTGAAATAATGAGTTTCACAATCACCCTCCTAACTGCTTATACTGTTATGCTATTGTGCATAACAGTATAACACACAAGACAGCAAGTAGCAAGAGCCAAAATTTACAGAACACTCACCCAAATATCATTTTTCCGAAAAACGGTATAACAGTTACAATGTCTTATTTAAGCTAATCAATAGAACTGTGTAGACATATCCAAAAGGAAAGGTGAACAGTAAAATGTAATAGGGTGAATAATTATGGCGAAAAGACCAGTACCACAATACGATTTCAAGGCTTTTGGGGCGGCAATCAAGGCGGCACGGACAGGACGCAAGGAGAGCCGGAAAAAGGTATGCG
>CAJUSR010000053.1 GCA_910588855.1 uncultured Kineothrix sp.
GCTTACCTCTGTTTTGGCGGGATTGCAAGTGGGAAAATAAAAAAGCCGGAAAACCGCTTGTAGCGTCCGACTTTTTGGCTAATTGTTTTTCTTTTCTATAAATTTATCATGCATCTGTTCGAGTAATGAAAAATCAACGGTGCTTTTCAGGTATCCAATGGCAGGGTTGTTCTCCTTTTTCTGCTTATAGAGAATTTTTGCATTCTGGATAATTTTGTTTTTATTTTTACGGATAAAAAGCATTTCTTTATGTATGAGAGCCTTATAGAATAAGTCTGGTTCATGCTCCATATCATACAAGGTTAATTCCGATGCAGGAACTGGAATCATATTACTCAGTTTCAATGTTCCCTTTAATTCCAATTCCCCGGATGAGGATTGGGAAGTGATGCGGATGATGGGAACAATACTTCCGCGGATTTTTTGTACTCCATTTTCCATTCGGTAATCAGAATTTTTAGGCGAGGAAAGGGGGATGTAATAGTTATACCCGTTAATGCTGTATACAATGCCCAGATACTTCCGTGTATGGTTCCGATCATTCTCCTTTGAGGAAAAAACATTTTTTTCAACGGTACTGATATATGAGATGTATTCCTCAGATATTTCATATAGTTTTAATTCGCTCATTGGTATCTCCTGCAAAGAAAAGGGCGATCATAGCGATCACCCTTTGATTTTAAAGTTTCCCACTGTCTGGCAGGGAATCTCCTGATTAATAAAGTTTTCCACTATCTGGCAGGAACTCTCCTGAATATAAAGTTTTCCACTGTCTGGCAGGAACTCTCCTGACGATGGTTTCCCATCTCTGATATTATTATACGTTTTTGCGGGAAATATGTCAATAAAAATGAAAAATTCCGCTGAAATCATTTTATGCCGGATTTCGCATAAAAGCAAGGGGATTTTGTCGAATCCCGTTTGTCGAATGTCGAATTGGGTGGGGTAAATGGGGTAAAGAGGGGTAAAAGTCATCAAAGTATAACAGCGGCACAGGCGGCTATTTCCAAATGATGCCATAGGAATTTGGGTACTCGCAGGCAAAAGTATTGAAGAATGGCTTAAAATCAAGGTTTTTTAGGCTTGGTGGGGTTCATCACGGTGGGTGGTGGACCCCATTTTTTCGTGTTTTTAGATGCCGCTGATAGTATGGCGATAGGAGAAAAAATCGTACTATCAGGCAAAAGTATATTTTCACGCAAAAGTCGGGGGTTTCCGTGATAGTATAAAGCGGAAAGATAAAAAGGAGTAGGATATTGGTGGTTTTGGCTGAAAGGTGTATTAGCTTGACGGAAAATGCTGTTGAAAAACGGGGGATATGATACAAACACGGAAACTGCTTTGAGTTTTCGTGATAATATGGAGTTTTGCCTGTTTGTATGCAAATGCTGTTGAAATATATTGATGTGGGAGAATGTTTTAGTAGAAACGTAGGTAAAAGTGGTATATAATATTTGAATATAGAACGGAAAAATACGATATACTAAAAGAAAGGAAACGAAAGTAGATGAAGGTTTTGTCAAGGATAGAAGATAAAAGAATTACAAGTTGGAATATTTTTGTGGAAATTACGATTGGTGATTACCTTAAGTTTGCTATGGATATTTTAGAAAATAATGATATGCAAAGAAAAAAGGTGAAATCTTCGAAATCAGTATACTCATTGCTTAAAACAGATTTGAAAAGGGGATGTGTCATTCCACCATTGGTTTTAGCTTTAACAGAGTCTGGTATCATAGATGAAAATACTTCCAACGATAAAATACAGGAGTATATAAGCGAAAACCCAAAAAATTTAATGATATTAGATGGTCTGCAGAGAACTTATACAATGATTGCAGCAAAGGAAGAACTTGAAAAGGAGAATGATCCCAAAGTTCTTAGCAATTTTTTGAACCAAAAACTGAGGTTAGAAATATATACTGGTATTAATAAGTTTGGGATATTATATAGAATGTTGACATTGAATACAGGTCAGACACCTATGTCAACAAGACATCAAATAGAGATCTTGTATAAGAATTTGGTTGATACAGATATAGATGGTATTAGGTTAGTTACGGAGACGGAGGGAAAAGTGAAACCATCTATTCATGAACTTAAATTTAAGGATGCAGTAGAAGGTTTCAATTCATATATATATAGGGATGAATTGCCAATAGATAGGCAGGATTTGCTAGATAATATAAAAATGTTAGAAAATTTATCTCGTGAAAATACACAAATAGATTTATTTAAGGAATTTATTTGCTCTTATGTCATGCTTATGGAAAAACTTGAAAAATCTGTTGATATAGATGAATTGGAATTTGATGAATACGATTTTAGGAGTGAACCATTTGGAAAAAATATTATTAAAGTATTTAATGGTTCTCAGGCATTAACTGGCTTTGGTGCTGCAATTGGTCGTTTGAGAGATTTTGGAAAATTATCTTCATTTAATGTTCTAAACTCCTTATTTAGCAAAATTTCGACAGGAGGAGATGAGCAAAATGAATGGTTTATTGAACTTCTTATAGGTTTAGAGAAAGTTAGGGCTGAATCAAAAAAGATTGGTAATGGTCAAAGAATGTTTTTCCAGTATTTTTTTAGAGAGTTGTTTAATTCAGAAAGTGACTCTTATCTTAATTTGTATAATGCCGCCACAAACAGTTTTCAAAAGTACAGGAGTCAGGTGTAATTATATGTACCTAAAATTTAGTGATGATGATGAGGTTTATTCTCATGTAAAATATGATGCAGAGGAGAAATGCTTTTGCGTAATTAGCTCCAAGAATGTACGTTTGAAATGCGAGAACTACTTAAAACTAAATGTTGAAGAAGATGTAGAGGACTATTGCTTTAACATATTAAATACGGATATATTAAATAGAGAGAATGATATATTTCAGGTTTATGATAAGCAAGCAAATGTAAGATTGGGATGGATATTTCCAATCCAAGCTTTATTGTCTGATGAACATGATTATGCCGAAAATACTTTCTTTTTGAAATATGCCTATATCGCAATTTATTTACTTTTGAATAATATTGATGAAGAGAATGTGCGAAAAAGTAGTGAAGTTTTAAAAATAACAGATTTTTATTCAGAGGATGCTATAATTTTTGTTTTATGCAAAAGCAATTGTAAGCAAATAAATGATTTTTGTTATGAGGATTATATTGTAGATTTATTTGGGCATGGTTATTCATGTTTGCCATATTCTGCTATGGGTGAGAAAGATGTTTATGTAGAAAAGCGGATTAATATACGGAGAATTTCTAAAGATGTAAAAGAAAAGATATTTATTGGGGAAGTGTTTAAAAGTCTGCTTGTACAAACTGATCTTTTACCACTTGCAAAATTCCATATGTTATACCAAATAATAGAGTTGTTAATAGGAGATATTTTTTCATATGAATTTACAAGTTTTAGTAAAAAGATAAGTGAGGATACTAATAATCTATTTGATTTAAAGGACGAGTTACAAAAACTAACAGGTGAAAAATATAGGGTAAAGGAATTATTTAATACATATTCTCGAATTGATAGAATACTAAAAGACAAGTTAATGGATGTTTGTAATGAAATATTAAAAGAGGCGTCTAAAAAAGAAAAAGTTGATGTTGGAGATAGTTTATATTCGGTAAGATGTTTAGTTTTTCATAATTATGGAAGTATTCCTTCTGAGGCGAGAGAATTAATAAAAGGTATAAATGAAATTTTTGAGAAGGTCGTTATTGAATTGTTGATTACTTTTAATATTTCATGTTTAAAATAAGCAATAATTCAATAGTAAAAAAGTGGGAGATATATCTCTGGTTTCCTATGGTGTCTTAGTTTCCGGCAGATACGGACACGGAAACTGCCTATGAGTTTTCGTGATAATATAAGGGTTTCCGTGATAGTACACATAAAAATGATAAAAATATCTTGCAAAACTGTTTTTGCTTAAAAACATTTTTATTCAGCGCAAAGCTCTACCAATACAATCTCCGGACGGTTATTGAAGCGGAACGGTATGATGCTGTTGCCAATGCCGCGGCTGACGACCATGTCCGTGCTGCCATCCGTATACAGCCCTGCATCAAATTTGGGGAACAGTCCCTGATTGGGTGCAATCAGCCCGCCGATGAGGGGCAGGCGGAACTGGCCGCCATGTGCATGGCCGCTTAAGACTAAACCAATACCGCAGTCTGCATAAGTTTCAAACAGCTCCGGGCGGTGGGAGAGCAGGATTGTGTAGCTGCCTTCGCTGCCGGCCAGGGATTCTAATTTTGTACCGACCATAGAAGGCACTTCCCCGAACATATCACCCTTAACTGTAAAATCGGGATCGGAAAGCCCGATAAGCATAATCTTTCCACCATCCCGTTCCAGCCATACTGTTTTATCCTCAAGAACAGTCACGCCAGCCGTTTCAAGGCCGGTTCTGAGCCGCCCATACTCTGTCAGGCGGGCTTCGTGGTTGCCTGTCACATAGTAGACGGGTGCGATCTGGACGGCCTCTTTTGCAAAGGAAAGGGCTGTGTCTATGTCTGTATGTGTAGAATCTACAAGGTCCCCGGTTATCACAATAATGTCCGGCCCGCTCTCGGACAGCATCCGCAGCAGCGTGGAGTTATCCTTTCCAAATTCGGCATTATGAAGGTCGGATACCTGTGCGATACGGAACCCGGAAAAGGCAGGAGGGATCCGGCTGCTGGAAATGGCAGCGGTGCCTACCATCAGCGCAGTGTTCCCCCATACTGTCCATATGATCAGAGCCAGCAGCACGGATACCGTGCAGAATGCGGCTGTCTTTTTTGGAGAAAATCTTTTTTTCACTTCTTTTTTCACCCCATTTCCACTGTTATGCCCCTGGACAGGCAGGGACTTCCCGGCATCACATTAAATGCGTGTCGCTCCATTTTTTCATGTCTCTCAAAATAGGGATGAAACTTTTTCCAAGGTCAGCCAGGGAATACTCCACCTTCGGAGGCACTTCCTGATAGATATAGCGGGAGATAAAGCCGTCCTGTTCCAGTTCCCGGAGCTGCTTGGTAAGGGTGGACTGCGTGATGTCCCCAAGCCTCCGCCTCAGTTCCCCGAACCTCTGCACTTCATATTCCGCGATGTACCATAATATCGTTATCTTCCATTTCCCGCTCAGGATGTTCTGTACTCTGACCATAGCCGCACATTGGGGCAGCGGCGCTTTCATATTGCTCATGTGGTTCCCTCCTTTTGCCAGCATTATACTATATCCGCTCTTTCAATTCAAGGTACTATGTTTTTTGATACCGGTATCATTTTTCACACTATAAACGAAAAAAGACAGTACTTTTCTTTTTTCTGCCAGTTGTTATAATGTGATTCAAGAAAGGAGGCGGACGGGATAAACACATCAGTGGATATAGCGGGCATCACATTGAAGAACCCGGTGATGCCTGCGTCCGGGACATTCGGCTCCGGGCAGGAATACAGCGGGTTTATAGACCTGAACCGGTTAGGGGCAGTGGTCACAAAAGGCGTGTCCCTTGTCCCGTGGGAGGGGAATCCCACACCAAGGATCATGGAAACGGCCAGCGGCATGATAAACGCGGTGGGGCTGCAGAATCCGGGGATTGATGTCCTTATCGAGAGGGACCTTCCTTTCCTCAGACAGTTTGACACGAAAGTCATTGTCAATGTCTGCGGCAGTACCGTGGCGGATTATCTGAGAGCCGTGGAACGGCTGGCCGGGCAGGGGATAGACATGCTGGAGATCAATATTTCCTGCCCGAACGTGGAGCATGGCGGGATAGCTTTCGGGCAGGAACCGGGCATGGTGGAGTACATCACGAAGGAGATAAAAAAGAAAGCGGCGCAGCCCGTTTCCATGAAGCTGACACCGAATGTCACGGATATAACGGAGATTGCGAAAGCGGCAGAGGCAGGGGGAGCGGATGCGCTCTCACTGATCAATACCATCACGGGCATGAGGATTGACGTGAAGAAAAGGACATTCAGCGTGGCGAATAAGACGGGCGGGCTGTCCGGGCCTGCAATAAAACCGGTTGCGCTGCGGATGGTATGGCAGACCTGCCGGGCGGTAAGCATCCCGGTCATCGGGATGGGAGGAATCCAGTCGGCGGAGGATGCCCTGGAGTTCATCATGGCCGGAGCCGCGGCGGTGGCAGTCGGGACGGCAAATTTCAGGAACCCTTGCGCCATGCCGGAGATCATCGAGGGACTGGAAAAGTACATGGAGGAAAACGGTATCACGGACCTGCAGGAGATCAGGGGTATCGTCAACAGGAAGGAGAAATGACTTATGCATTACACAGGAACCATATGGAGGCCGCCTTACGAGGCATGCAGTGCGCTGATCCAGGTGACGGCAGGATGCACACACCACAAATGTAAATTCTGCACGCTTTATGAGGACGTGCCGTTTAAGTTCCGCATGTCGCCCTTATCAGAGGTGGAGGCGGACCTGAAGGAAATGAGCCGCTACTACAGGAACGCAAAGAGGGTATTCTTTACCGGGGCAAACCCGTTCGTCTTAAGTTTTGACAAGCTGAAAACGCTGGCAGAACTTGTAAGGAAATATTACTCGAAGGCAGAGTCCATCGGCTGCTTTGCCCGCATTACCGACATCACGCCAAAGACCACGGAGCAGCTAAGGGAACTGCGGGAGCTTGGGTACAACAGCCTTACCATCGGCGTGGAGGCGGGGGATGAGGAATCCTTGTCCTTCATGCATAAAGGGTTCGGGGTAAAGGAGGTCATAGAAGAGTGCGGCAGGCTGGATGAAGTGGGCATGGATTATAATTTCTTTTACCTTGCCGGGATATACGGCTCCGGGCATATGGAGGACGGGGTGAAGAACACGGCGGAGGTGTTCAACAGGCTCCACCCGAAGATCATCGTTTCCTCCATGCTGACCATCTACCCGACTTCGGAACTGTACCAGGAGATCCAGGCAGGAAACTGGACGGAGGAAACGGAGATAGAAAAGCTGTATGAACTGAGGACGCTGATTGAAAAACTTGACATTGACACCTATTTTGCCACAATGGGCGCATCGAACTGCGTCAATGTGGAAGGCCACCTGCCGAAGGATAAGAAAAAAATGATAAAGTGGCTGGATGAGGTCATCGGCTCCGTGGATGAGAAGGAGCTGCGCAGATACCGTGAGAACCTGCGGCATCTGTAAAGGGGGCAGGGATGATACAGGATATCTCACCCTGCAGGCTGGATAACGCATACCGTGAAACAGTCCCGGCCTTGGATGACTGCGTTTTTTCCTTCAGGGGAGATAAGGTACTTTTACGGGAAGGGGAGGATGGGTGCAGGAGCCTGCCATCCTTCCGGGATTTACAGTATCCGGCGGAGGAAATGCCCCGCCAGGCTGTATTCCTGTTCCGGGTGGATAAGGAACCTATTTTCCTGCTGGACGGGACAGCGCCCGGAGGCTGCGGTATTTCCCGGTCTGCGGGTTAAAAGGCATTTTGCCGGGATGGGCTTTCTTTGCGGGAGTTACAGCCCTGCATTTAAACCACTGGTATGAAAGGAACAGGTATTGTGAATATTATCCCCCTTGGGAGCCACCAGTTTCCCGCTTCAGAGCCATCCGGAAA
>CAJUSR010000054.1 GCA_910588855.1 uncultured Kineothrix sp.
TCAGGTATTAAGGGATTATTTACGGTCGGTGTAACATATGTTTGACAAACCTACATTCTTTCCGGCTGCCGCCTTTCTACCGTCTTTCTACCGCCTTTCTTCCTCCTTTCAAACATTGGTTTCTATTACATGTAATTGTTGCCCTTTTTCATGATAAAATCTACCGGAAATTGCCCTGTCATCTGTCTCTGTTTTCTTTATCCGATTTGACTATATAGGTATGCAGGAACCATTTCATCATGGATTTAGGACAGTTAACAAGAAGCTACAGACATACCGTGAAACGGGCCACTGACAGCAAAAAGCGCTATGCCCCATTCAGGATGGCATAGCGCGTGTTTACTGTGAAGATATCCAAATGGTCAGCACCCCATTTAACACACAAACGTGCTTGGATGATTCCATGTACTCCCCTTTTCTGCCCCATAAATAGATGTTCGGCATATCTATATTCCGTCAAACAACTCCCCAAATACAGTCTTCTCCATATATTGGTTTAGTCCTCATAGTAGTCCAACATATGCTCATAAATGTTTCTGGTCTGTTCTTCATCGCCCCATGATAAAGGCTCATCCCCATAGCATAGCATCCAAAATGGTTCTATGCCCTGAATGTTCCCAGGCAGGCTTTCCCATAAACTATACATTCGGCTTGCATAATATTTTATATCCGAACAATTTATATAGGCCACCTTTAATTTACTCATTAAAATCCTGCCAAACCGTTCAAAATCAAGATGATTGCAATCAATATGTGCCCTTATATAAATAATCGCTTTTTTTATGTCCGTTTCCCATTCCAAGTAGAGCAAATCATCATTTTCGGAATCACTTAGAAATAATTCATCAAGCCGCTTACTGTACTCGTTTTCTGTTACGAAACCTTCATAAAGCAAAATCGCATAAACTAACAACTCCTCCATGATACTGCTCCCCATCCTCCGATTTATCATTCTGCTTCTTCTATTTTATCTTAATTCCAAGAGTGTGGAATCAAAGACCCCGCTGCAAGCAACGGGGTATCAAACTTGCAGCACTGCATTGAAGCCCTTTAATCAAACAAAATTTCATCCACTGTCACAAATTCATACCCTTCCTTTTGCAGCTCATCCACTACCTCCAGTGCTGCCGTCACTGTGGACGGATAATAATCGTGCATCAAAATAATATCATTTTCCCCCACTTTGGATATGATTTTCTGCTCAATACGCTCTACATTTGTAGAACACCAGTCCAAGGGGTCTATCGTCCAAAATATGGGGAACATATTCAATTCCGTTTCAAAAGATTTATCCCAGCTCCCGTAAGGGGGGCGCACATAAAGGACTTCCTCCCCGGTGATGCCTGTGATAATTTCGTTGGTTTTAATCAACTCTTCCTTAAAAGCTTCTTTATTGCCCGATTTAAGCTGGATGTGGCTGTAAGTGTGGTTACCGATGAGATGGCCTGCTTGTGTTATGGTGATGACACAAGAAATCACCATGTCTTTATGCCGCCCTATTATAATCAATAATCATCACTTCACTAATCATCTTTTCCGCCATTTTACTTAACTTTTCGATTTCCTTCATAACTTCCATAGAGAAAAATTCCTCGCCGCATTGTGTACATTTTTTACATGGTACATTTTTGACAATCAAAATACCACTCTCTAATTTATCTACATAGATTGTTGTTGCCTCAACCATATAGTGACTGCCGCAAGTAAAACAATTCATATTCAGCACCCCTTTCTCGTCTTAAAATCCGGTTCCCATTCATCTTCATTTGGATAATACGCTGTTATTATATGCAGATGAATATTATCGCTCGCCACAACTACATGTAAATATTTATCTTTCATCAGCATTCCCAAAAGAAGACAGCTTGGAAACGGTTTGTCATCTTCATATTGCCTTATAATTTCACCATTCATAATAACATGAATAATGCTGTCGGAATCAATATTCCTCTCCCTACAGCGTTTTATTACATGTGCAGTCATTATAATCGCATTATTTGTACATTGCCTTCTCAAATCATCAATACATAAAGCCACTTATTCACCTACTTTCTATATAAATATTATACCATAAAGAGAACGCAATAGAAAACCGCAGAATTATTTTCTATTACGTTCTGTCCATCCTCTGTTCTCTTTTTATAAATGCCGTTTTAAAATATCCTGAAACTTCCATATAATAGTAACCCTTTTACCTACATACACATCCACCCCTTCCACCATACACAGCAACAGCTCCCCCTTATTCCTCTCATCTCCCAACCATCCTCCTATACAAACCTCATCCCCATCTCTCTCCTCCATCCTCTTCCCCAGACTTTCCATTTCCGCTTCCATCCCTTCCAATCCCTTTTCCATCTCCTCCGCCCGGTTCCTTTCCCATTTCTTCCGCGCAAGGTATTCCGTTTTTTCCATCTCCCCCTTCCGATACTGCTGATAAAGCGTTTTCCACTCTTCCTTCTTTTTCTCCGTCTGCCGTCTCTTCCTCTTAATCTCCGCGTCCAGTTCTTTCCGCCGCTTTTCGCACAGCTCCCTTTCCCGCTTTAATACTTCCTCTTTTTCTTCCAAAAACCACAGTTGAACATGCACCGCTTTCCACACAATCCCTTCCAGTTCCTGTTCCGGAAAGCTCCCCATATCCCTATGCTCCGTAAACTCCTGGTATTTACATCGGAACAACCCTTTTTTCCTTACCATAAGCCGTCCGCACTCTCCGCACCTCACAAGCCCTTTCAACAGAAACGGGCACACTTCCCCTTTCTTTTTTGTCCCCATTTTTTCCTGCACTTCCCGGAAAGTATCTTTTTCTATAATCGCCGGATGGGCATCCTCCACATGAATCCGTTCCCCTTCCGGCACAAAAACACGTTTCCCGCTCCCCAGCGGGCCGTTTCTATATGCGCCGGCAGATAATACGCCCGTATAAATTTCATTGCGCAAAATCTGCCGGAGAGTAGTCGGCACCCAGAAATAAATTTTCCCTTCCATGCCTTTTTCCTTTCCCCCTCGTAGAACCCCTTTGTTTATCTTGTACTGTTTCGGGGATAATACCCCTTCCCTATTCAGCTTCCTCGCCAATTCCGTAAGCCCCGTTCCATCCAGATATTCCCTGTATATCCTCTGTACCACAGCTCTTGCCTCTTCATCCGGCTCCAACAATCCGTTCCTATCCCTTCGGTAACCATAAGGAGGAATCGAGCCGATATACAGCCCCTTTTTCCTCCGCGCCGAGAGAGATGACTTCACCTTGTCCGAAATATCCTGGCTGTAAAGGGAATAAGCAAGGTTTCGGAAAGGCACATCTATGTCCGGGGTTTTCCCCTGATAGTCTTCGCTGTCATAACCGTCATTGACGGAGATAAACCGCACTTGCATAAAAGGGAAAATATGCTCGATATAGTCTCCCAATTCGATGTAATCCCTGCCAAAACGGGAAAAATCTTTGACTATAACGCACTGTATCCCCCCTTTTTTTACGTCCTCTATCATTCGTAAAAAGCCTGGCCTTTCAAATCCGGTACCGGAAAAACCATCGTCCACATATTGGGCAACAGGGCTCCCGGCAAACTCCTGCCCCTTCTTCAAAAAATCAAGCAACAGCTTCCTCTGGTTGCCGATACTGTTGCTTTCATCCCTTTTGAAACCATCCCCGCCAGCTTTACCGTCTTCCCTTGAAAGCCTCATATATAAAGCAACTGCCCTTTTATTCACACTAACCTCCATGTCACATCTTCGCTGTGACTCAAATCGGTACGGAGAATGCCGTATTTTAGGCATTCTCCTGCGTGAGATTTAGAACTTCTCCACGAAACAGCCTCTGCTGTGAGTGGTTAGAAGTTCTTCTCACGCTAACCTCCTTGATTCCTCTCTGCAGAATCTCAAATTAATATGGAAACTTTGTACTTCTTAACGAGGTGACCTTTGCTGCCGCATATTAGAAGCATTTCTCACACTCCCCCTCATGTCTGAGCAGTTTACTGCGATGATACGCGTCAGCAAATCCCAAATTTCCCACTGCAATCAAAACACAAAACATATAGGAAGCTCTGACCAAAATTATCAATTGAAAAACTAGTGCATCGGCATGATTTTTCCATCTACTCCATGCTAAAATATAAATTTTCATATACATCCTTAAAGTTCAACACGATTTCCACCTTTTTCCCATCATATAAGAATACTTGATTTACGAAGAAGGAAACCATCTGCCTGGTCAGTCTCCCCTCCGTTTTCCAAAAGCATATATCCCTGTCAGCCAAAACTTCCCCCATCCATCCCCTCTGCTCCCTTTCCATACGTTCCAACAACGCCATTTTCTCTTCCAGCTCTATTTTCCGTTTTTCATGGCAACGGATTTCTTCCTCCTTTTTCTGTTTTTCTTTGAAATACCATTCTTTATTACTGTCAGAATGTTCCTTTCTGCTATATTGCTGATACAGCAGTATCTTTTCTTTTTTCCCCTGGCAAATCCCTGCCTCCGCTATGCGCCTTTCTTTTTCCATATTCTTTTGCATTTTCTTAAAAAATTCTCCACGGAAGCCCAAAACCACATCGTCCAACCGCCCAATCTGATAAATAAACGCCATGACTGCCCGATAAACGAGCCCTTCCAGCTCCTTTTCCCCAATGGATTTGGAAGTGCATTCCTGCGCCCCTTTTTCCCGGTAAGTGCGGCAGCGGTAACGGAAAACGCGGACTTTCCTGTCCTTCCTTTCGTAGTTTGTTCCCATCCGGGAAACGGGTTTACGGCAATCCCCGCAGAAAACTTTCCCCTTCAGAAGGTTTTCCGGGCGGACAATGCTTTCATCCATCGCACAGCGGGTTTTATAATATGCTTTCCTTGTCCTTAAGATTTCCTGCACCAGCCGGAAATCCTGTTCCGGCACAATAGCTTTATGGGTATCCCTCGTTACCTTCCACTCCGATTCATCCAGCCTGTACCGGCGGATTCCATCGGCCTTGGACTCTTTCCATCGATGGAGCGCCATATGCCCTGCGTATGCCACATTCCGCAGGATGGCATTTACCGTAAACTCGTTCCAGTAACAACGCCCTTTTTCCTGCCGGTAAAACTCCCCGGTGCCCTGATACGCTTTCGGCGGATTAATCTTCCTCTCCGTCAGCCGCTTTACGATTGCAAGGGCAGAATCCCCCTGCATTGTCCACGCAAAAATATCCCTTACAATCCCCGCCGGTTTTTCATCCACCACAAATCCCGTCTTCCTCCCATCCGCAAAAGCAAACCCATAAGGAGCCGACCCGCCGTCATATTCTCCGTTTTCCTGTTTTGCGGTATAGCTGGAAGCTACTTTAAGGGAAGTATCCTTTGACACATATTCATTCACAAGGTTTTTCAAGATAACAGCCAGCTTTTTATCCACACATTCCCTGTCAAAGCTGTCATAGCCGTCATTAATGGAAATAAAGCGCACCCCAAGGAAAGGGAAGATTCTTTCCAGATAATCGCCTACCTCGATATGATTCCTCCCGAACCGGGAAAAATCCTTTACCACAATACAGTTGATGTTCCCCTTCCGCACTTCCTCAAGCAGACAGCCAAACGCCCGGCGGTCAAATCCTGTGCCGCTTGCCCCGTCATCCTGATATTCTTTTACAAGAAAAAATTCTTCCTTCCCCCGGATATAATTGCGCATCAACATCTGCTGGCTGGAAATGGAATCGCTTTCCGTCCATCCCCCGGATACGGAAAGCCTTGCATAAGTGGCAGTCCGAAAGATAGGAACAACCGCCCCTGCACGCCCCGAATCCTCCATACGGTCCCCAGGCTCCCCAATAGAGGCCGCCATCCCGCATTCCTGCCTTGTCCGGTCCTTTCTCCGTGCCATTTTATACCGCCCCCTTTTCGCGAAGGGGCTCCTTTGGCACTGCCGCCCCTTCCTTCCACATATCGCAGAGGGCGTATACTCTGGCTAACCTATCCTGATAGAGAAAAGAAAGTTCTATGCATTTCCCTTCGTATACCCATATTCTTTCAAAAAGGGAACAGACCAGGCTTCGTGGGATTTCCCCTCCCCGATGCGGCGCCCATCTTTTTATCTCTTTCCATTTAGCAAGCCATTGCCTCGCTTCCGCGGCAGCTTCTCCTACCCTCCCCGCCCGGTCCTTCCGTTCCCGGATTTGCCTCCTTAGTTCCTCACACCGCCCGGCATAAAATGCTTTCATTTCCCTGTACTCTTCCTCTGAAAGTATCCCCTCCATCCAGTCCCCATAAAGCCCGGAAAGCATATCCCCATTTTCCACAAGCTCTTTTTCCAGCTCCGGCAAACGGCTGTCCAAAAAAGATACCGTTCCTACCCTTTCTATGGCACCTTCCGCCGCTTTCCAAATTTCCTCCCCATCTGCCACCATCCCAACCTGCACATTTACCGCCTCAGTCACCAGGGCAAGCAGCTCCTCCTCTTTGATGCTGTGCCTTGTACAGTTTTTTTCTATATTATATGTTTTACAGATATAAAAAACCGTCTGCTTCCCCTTATAGACCGTTTTCCGCCGTATCATCGGTCTGCCGCAGTCGGAACAGAAAAGGATGCCGCTGAAAAGATAAGCCCTATCCCGGTCCGGCATTATCCTTGTATCCTTTTTCAGTAATCCCTGCATAATCTCGAACTGTTTCTCCCCTATCAGAACCAAATCCTCCTGCATAAACCGGCTCTGTTCCGATTCCGGCTTTGCCACCATCTTTTTCATCTTATGGTTAATGCGCCTCTGCTTCCCCTGCACCACCAGCCCTTTGCATAAAGGGTTGGAAAGTATCCTCCCTACCGCTGCCGCACTCCAGCCTGAAGTAAGGTTTTTCTGGAATCCGCTCTTATAATGGATACCAAGGCTCCTCTTATAATCCGCCGGGGCCAGTACCCCCAAGGCGTTCAGCCTTTCCGCAATCCGTCGGTTGCTCATGCCCTCCAGCTTCCACCAGAAAATACGCTTCACATTTTCCCCTGCCACCGGGTCAATCCTTATCCTGTTATGGTTGTCACCGTCCTTAAGGAAGCCATAAGAAACATATGCCCCCGTATACTCCCCATTTCCCCGCTTGCTCTCCAGATGGCTCTTTATTTTCACCGAAAGGTCGGCGCTATAAGCATCATTGACAAAATTCTTTACCGGAACGACAATGTTTTTCTCCGTCCGCCCTGCGGTCAGAGAATCATAATGGTCGGTAACTGCAATAAACCGCACTCCTGCCGCCGGGAATATCTTCTGCAAATACCTCCCTGCCTCTATATACTCCCTGCCAAAACGGGAAAGATCCTTCACAATAATGAGATTAATCTTTCCCGCTTCCATATCGCTTATCATCTCCTGAAAGGAAGGGCGGAGGAAAGCTGACGTTAGATAACGATACTTTTGAAAACACTGGAAAATCAAGGTTTT
>CAJUSR010000055.1 GCA_910588855.1 uncultured Kineothrix sp.
TTCCCTTATCAGGCCGCCCGGCCTGCCTGCGGAAAAGGCAGACCGCCGCATATGGCGGATGATGGCCATCGTGCGGCGGTCTTGCTTATTATCCTTATTATTCAGTTCAACATAATGCAGGCATAAATTTGGCAAACAGATATAACCCCTCTGAACCTGCAGTGACTTCATGCGGTACGCCTGTCTGCATGATGGATATCGTACCGGCCTCATACGGAATAGTGCTGCCTGCATTCACACATCTCCCGCTCCCCTTTATCACCTCATGCGTTTCCAACTGGGTTTCATGGGTATGGTTCCCAATACTGCAACCGGGAGCAATCCGCACTAAATGGTAACTGAACTTCCCGTCTGTGTCCTTTGCCGTAATGATGTGTTTCAGTTCGACACCCTTAAAAGTCGGATGCTTTGACCATTCAGTCCCTGCAAAGCCAGTCTCTTTTTCCGGCAAAACTAGTTTTCCATTGTTAAACAATTCAAATGTATCCATTCTGCACCTCCGATAAAATATGTTATCTGTCTTACGTTTCAATCATATTCCCCGGAAACAATCATGTCTTGTAAAAAATTGCCCTATGTACTCTGCCTTATCAGTTTTTTAGAATGGATATATTCTGATGGGGATATCCCAACGATCCTCTGGAACGCCTTGTCAAAATGGCTCTGATCATAAAATCCCATTTCCGCAGCAATCCTGCTGACTGTCTTTTCCTCATCCAGCAGCCCTTGTGATTTTCGTATTCGGTTCTGGATACAGAACTGATGCGGTGTCATCCCGATACTGCTTTTAAATTTCCTTATGAGATAATATTTGCTGACAAAAATATCCGCCGCCAATGTTTCTATAAGCAGCTCCTGTTCCGGGTGGCTGGTGATTTTATCAGTCAGAATTTTTATGTCAGCATCCATGTCTTTTGATCCGTTATCCCGAAGACGGTAAACTTCCTTCACAGAAATCAGAAATTTCTCCCCCTGCTCTTTTCCAAAAATTCCCTGCCCCATTGCCTCCATTAACAACTCCTGCACAATACCCTCTGCTGTTTCTGAATCTGTCTCCTCAATAAAAGCAGTTCCTACACACATAGACAGCAGACACGCATCCCTCCCCTGACGCACGGAATGTACAGCATAAGGCAGAATGGTAAACACATCGCCTCTGCGGTACTCCACTTCTCCGTTTTCCAAGCAAACTGTCACCGTTCCCTGCGTGACCACTGATATGACATAATGCCCTACATGGTTATGGAGATCAAAATACTTATCAATATTCTCTGACACCACAAATTCGATTGGATACTTATCGCATTGATAATAGCGCATACTTCTTATACTCCTGCCGGTTCTTATTGTTCTTTAACAAATCTTTGAGTTATTCCAAATCTCATCATTTAATCGACAAACCCAAATCGTATGCTTCCTTCAGTGCCGCATTTCCTTTGATATCCCCTTTATCCTTAACTCCCCTCACAAGCACCATACCCGCATCTTCCAAATGGAAGAAATTAAGCACAAGCTGATATTGCAATTTTATTGCATCAAACAATTCTGGCAGTTCTGCCGCCCCAACCAGAAGTAAAGCAAGTTTTTTGATTGAAAACTCATTTCTCATAGGCGTATGCAGTCTGTCAATTACCGCTTTTAGTTCTGCACTAATGCCATAAAAATATACCGGCGATGCCACCACCACCATATCAGCCACTTTCAACTTTTCATATATCCCATCCATGTCATCATTTTGAAAGCACTTATTCCCCTCCCTCATAAAACATGAATTACAGCCAATACATGGATTGACCTTGTAATCGACAACAGATACAATATCCACAGAATTATTTTCACGGGCTCCTTCTGCAAATGCCTGCGCAAGCAAGTCTGTATTGCCGCCTTTTCTCATGCTCCCAACCAAAATAACAATATTGCTCATTGACTATCCAGCCTCCATATCCTTCTATTTGATTCTTGTGTTCTTTCTATTACTTCGGCAGAAAACCGTTTCCGCTAAAGCAAAAACATCCTCAGAATTATACCATAAAAATTTTCTATTTTTCACCCGATGGCACGAAATGACTATTTTTCGGGAGTGGAAAGCAAAAAAGAGCCGTCATCCAGCCCTTTTTACTATTTCATTCAATTTTTGCCGCTTTGCCCATATACAAACACGGAAACTCTGCATACTATCACGGAAACCCTTATATTATCACAAAAACTCCCAACCTGTTTCCGTGATCGTACAGACAGTTTCCGTGTTTGTATATAGGTTTTGCCTGCGAGTATCGACTTTTGCCTGATAGTATCGAGTTTTGCCTGCGAGTATCCGAGTTTCCGTGATAATAACCGACTTTTGCCTACGAGTATACACTATCAGGCAAAAGAACCTCAGAACAAAGGTTCGCACCCTCGCAAATGTAAAAATGCCCCTAAAAGCACACGGAAATAATGCAATTTTGAAACCTATGTAGTACCGAAAGTGCCGTGTTTACGGGCTTTATCGGCTTTCCGTGTCTGTATCTGCCGGGGAAGGAGACACCTCTGGGTGCCAAAGTTATCGCCCCTAATTTTTGACTTTTACCAAATTGCTTTAATAATTTCTATCGATCTTTTTCATTTTTTAAGTCTTCTATCCGCTTAATAACATCCATAGCTTTATCAGCAGATAATCCCGATATTTCAATACCATCATATTTAATTGTACATGTTTTAGATTCTATAAGCTTTATAGCTATTGGCGCCAATGTAGCGACCAAGGTTGTTAATGGAATTATCACTTGTATGATATCATTTCCTGATAACGAGTTTACGTCAATTAATAAAGCATCCTCATATTCATTATTTAATTCAAGAGCACACTGCCTTTTTTCTTTTGAAAACTCAAAAACTACCATTTTATTAATCTCTCCTTATTATTTATTCATATGGATTTCCTAATATCAAGTTGATAGATTCCCTAAAAAATTTAGGAGAACTTTTTTTAGTTTTTAAATTTTGAGCTTCATGGTGAATTACTGCTACATATTTACTATCCAAAAAGTCTTTTGCAAATACAGAAATAAATCGTGATATCTTATCACCTTTTCTAAATAAATTTTTTGAAACCTCAACACCTGTGTGAAATAAATCTGCATAAATTGCAAATGACAGAAATGTTAATCTATTCTGAGCATTCGCTTCATAAGTTTCTATTTTTTTAATAACATCATCCAGAATCAAACCACCTTCTTGATAGTATTCTTTGAATTTGCTTACCATCTCACTCCAAAAGAATGTTACAAAGTTGAATGTTTCCACCGTATAAATACATGTCGCAAATGCATTATAGAGCCATTCTAAAATAACTTCGGGAGATAAATCGCTATTAACCATTAATAAAAACTTATATACTAATTTAAAAGCGCCCAAATCGCATGCACTTTCTTCAAGAGTTTCCTGATTCTCATATGCTCTCATATTTAAAGATTTTATGGTTCGATTGTTAACAGTTGTTTCTCTAAAATCTACATTATCCATAAATACTTCTGCAACCGTTTGTTGAAATAGTATGGCATCTGAATGATACTTTTTATCCTTTTTGAAGTAATCATGATGTATTTCATGCATTAAAACAAATAGTTTTGAGTAAAATATTGTTTGTGATATTTCAATGCTCTTTTTTTCATCAAAAGAATACTCAAAATTATACCCTTTCTCCCTCTTTAACAATTCTCGGTAATAATATTGTTCCTGGGCAAGCCTATAAGCCACTTGGGGATGCTTATCAAGCTTACTTGTTAACACATCTAAAAGCATAAGTCTATGCCTATTTGTAATACAATTTATCATATTAGAGGAAAATTTATGAGGTTTTTCTAACAATTCTTCATTCTCGTAAAGAAAAAAGCCATTGATAAGTATTGTTTTATATATCTCCCAAAAATGCAAATCCCATAATAAATAAGCAACTCCATTAAGGTAAACCATTTCCGGGAAAATACTTGTACTAAAAATAGGCTTTACAATTATCGAAGCATCTACACTTGAGGCCAATGCAGATAAACATTCTAAAGTATAGCCATCTTCTAAACATTCCGGTTTTAAAGCATAAATATTTCGTTTAGTTGCTCTAATATAATCATTTATATTCACTAAAATCTCCTTCTGAATTTACCTTACTATCTGTCAGCCTTTACATAATAGGTGCTTCTGCCACTCTCATACCGAATAATACAACTGCTTCATCCGGGTACTTGTCGTAACAATCCCTTATATTCATGTATCTTTGCGACAAGATTAAGGATATCCATATCCCATGTTTGGTCTACAAGGCGAACATAATCAAACGTTCTCATGTTATCTCTTTCCGTCCAGCGCCCTTCTTTTTCATCTAATTATAAATCTTTTTGGACGAAAATTCAATTTATTGGACGGAAAAATTACATTTTTTTAAGCAAACAGGCAA
Source organism: uncultured Kineothrix sp. (assembly GCA_910588855.1). Lineage (GTDB taxonomy): Bacteria > Bacillota > Clostridia > Lachnospirales > Lachnospiraceae > Kineothrix. The sequence continues at coordinate 4,433 of CAJUSR010000055.1, forward strand.
AACTCCTAACTATCACGAAAACTCCATGCAGTTTCCGTGCTTGTATCATATCCCCTATATTTCAACAGCATTTTCCGTCAAGCTAATACGCCTTTCATCCAAAACCGACAATACCCTACACCCTTTTACCTTTCCGTTTTATACTATCACGGAAACCCCTGACTTTTGCGTGAAAGTATACTTTTGCCTGATAGTACGATTTTTTCCCCTATCGCCATCCTATCAGCGGCATCCAAAAACAAAAAAACTGGGGCCCACCACCCACCGTGATGAACCCCACCAAGCCTAAAAAACCTTGATTTTAAGCCATTCTTCAATACTTTTGCCTGCGAGTACCCAAATTCCTATGGCATCATTTGGAAATAGCCGCCTGTGCCGCTGTTATACTTTGATGACTTTTACCCCTCTTTACCCCATTTACCCCACCCAATTCGACATTCGACAAACGGGATTCGACAAAACATCAAGCCTTACTCCACAAATCAGCCGCTTTTTTTCTCCCTAATGCAGCCTCTTCTCTATTCATCTTTTCCAAGACTTCTACATATATTTTACAGGCATCAAGCCATTTTCTCTGTGCTTCTAACAAATCCTCATTCTTTGGTTCTGGCTCCGTAACTGTAGTGCCATGTTGTGTATAAACAAAAGCCGAATGCCCTTTCGAACTTTCGCCAGACACATCTTTGTAACCATATTCTCTAAATATTTTTCCAGCCTCACCTATAATGCTTTTATACAACGTGAAAAGTTTTTCTTTTAATTCATACTCACGAATTTCTTTGAACCAATTTATGTTTTCTTTCTTATTGATAGAAAATTTCTCAAATTTCTGTTCTATTATTTTTGGCACCGAATCATGTAATTCATTCAAACGAACTTTTAATTCTGAAAGACTACCAGAAATACTCAACTCTTCTGTTTTCCCATAATTATATTTCACAGTATTTTCTATAACTTTATCTATCTGTTCAGTTATTTCTTTAGCCGCATAGTCCATAACTTCCTTTAATGTAACCGTTACATCTTCCATACACTGCTCAATGCTCTTTCCTTCTGCTATTTGGTTCATCCTAACCTCCCAAAATATTCATCAAACTAACCATAACGCCTTCCAACAATTTCAAAACTAGCATATCGTAAATAAATTGTCAATATCTACCATACCAAACTTCCATCAGCATTTGACAATTCCGCATAAATCTGCTAAGATATATTTACATAAAGGTACTGCCGATAGACGGCTAGTCCGATTTCATATTAGCAAAAATAGCCGCTAAAGTTTGTCAGACTGGGGGCGGCTATTTTTGTGGTTTATTATTATCCTTGCTTCCTATCGCATATCCGAGTCCGAAGGCTGTCAGGCATAAGCTGATGACCGCTATCAGACCTTCCATTGTCAACATTGGCAAAGCCCTCCTTTCCCAGATTCCTGCAGGCAGGTTTCTATGTAATCGGAGGGTCACAGTCCCTCCGTAGAAGAACTAGCCGCCTACCGTTATGGCAGCACCCATATAAATATTTTATCAGAAAATGTCGGACGCTACAAGATGGTTTTCCGGCTTTTTTCTTTTTCCGCTTGCAATCCCGCCAAAACAGAGGTAAGCTACGACACCACGGAAGGAGGGATTGGATTGGAAAAAGATTCTGCATTGTACCAGCTCATGGACACCCGCATGCACAGCGTCATGAACGGCATTGTAAGCAGTGACGGGGAATACCAGGCGATTCTCCGAAAGTCTGACGTATACTCCGGCGAACTGAATATTATCCCCCTTGGGAGCCACCAGTTTCCCGCTTCAGAGCCATCCGGAA
>CAJUSR010000056.1 GCA_910588855.1 uncultured Kineothrix sp.
GGATAATAGGGGGTTATCTGTTTTATCCTGTCACTTAAGAGGGATGCAAAAATGAGTAAAAATATAAAAAGGGAAAAGGGAAATAAACGCAGCTTTAACGCTTACCAATATGCCAATGACTTTGAAAAGCTGTCTTTAGATATTGTTAAAATCATCGATAAATCTTCTTTTGATGAAAGCAATATAGAATGTTCGGATACGACACAGCAGACCAGGGATTATGGCGTGGACGCTTACCTGGTATTAAATATACATGGGAAGCGCAGTGCATATACAATTGAAGCGAAATTGAGGACTTCCGACAGCTTATCGTTAAGGGACTTTGCCACGTCCATTCTATATTATCTGATTAATACAAGCTCCAAACATTTCGTTGTAACCAACATTTCCTATTCGGCCGAAACAATAAAATATATTGAGCAGTTGAATCTTTCCAGTGAAAAATTTGTGGAATTGATTGACGGAATGCGGCTTCAAAAAACAATTAATAAGCAATTACATGTCTTCCATCATTATCCGAAAGAACTGATTAACTATATCTTAGAGAGGGAATTTGACAGCCGGTCGTCTATAGCCCAACCACTGATGGGCGGGGAAAGGAAGCAAACGGATAACTATGTTCCCTTGCCCTGCTATGAGGAATGGATGGAAAAAGTAAAAGTCCAGTTAGATGCAGGATATAACTTTTTTCTTGTAACCGGCATGAGCGGCACCGGGAAAAGCCGTTGGATAGATGCATGCCTTAACGAATTATGTTCCGGCTATAGAAAACATAAAATAGACCTTTCCATTATCCAGACACCGCGGTTGTTTATCCTTGAATTGTTGCATTTGCTTCTCGGCTTCAAAATAGAAAAGCTGATAGGGGAGTTATCCAAAGAGGAACCTTTTCATGACGATATTTTAGAAGCTTTTCAGACCTTTCCCGGGAACACCGGAAGCATAGTGGAAGCAATTAGGCTATTATTCAAAAATGAAAAAGCAGATTGTTATTTATATGTTTATTTAATGAAAATATTAGTAAACCATTTGCATGAAAATTTCCTTATCCATACCCACATGGTATTTATTTTAGAAAATTTGCATGAAGCATCGCCTGAAATGATTCAGTTTACAATAGATATGATGTATTGCATCGGGAAGAAAAATATTCTGATATTTTGGGAACTATTGCAGCCTCAAAATACAATGCAGTTAAAAAATATTTCGCTGGAACAATGGAACGGCTTTTTGCAATTATTAGGGGAGAGGCATTATGGAACCGAGGCATTGCCTTATGTTGTCCGGTTAAAATCTTTGTCAGAACCCAATGTCAGAACTGCCATATACAAATATATGCCTGACATTTCTTTTACAGAAGAATTTTTTCAGGCTTTTATGGAATCTTTTGGCACGAATACCCGGAATGTTTTTTTGGCTTTGCGGGTAATCAGACAGCAAAAGATGTATTCTGCTGCCGCTTTGCCTATTTTGCCGGTAAACTATCCTTTTTTAATTGAAAATCAAATCAGAGAATTGTTGGAGTCATCCAATGCATACAGGGATTTTTATCGATATGCCTTTCATTTCCTCCTTTTGCTGGAAGGCAGTCTTGACCCAATTGTAACAAGTTTTCTGGATGAGGCATTTTCCGTAAATGCAGGATACCTATTGTTAAAAAGCGGTTTGTTTTATCAAAAAGGGGATTCCCTGGTCTTCCAATATTGGAATATGGAAGATATCATAGCGGAATTTATCAACCGTAAATTACAGACAGAATGCGCCGGTTGGTTATTGGAGCATTTGGATGAATTGGACATCAACTGCCTTTTGCATAAATTTTACGAAGCAAAGTTTTTATATATTGTTTCGTCGCCAAATGCTATTGGGAAAATAAATGAAGCTATACAATTTTTATATTCTAACCAAGCTTATAAATATACGATTCCGTTATCTGAAATCCGCTGGCAATATTATGAGAAAAACGGGGAAAGCTTGCTTAGTTATCAATACTATGTAAAATATGCTTCTTATTTAAAGAAAATGTGGAAGGACAGAGGGCTTCTGGATGAGACGATTGCAAGGGCCGTTTCCAAAAGAGATATGCTCTCCATTCGTTTCTCCAATCATCCGCAATATATTATGTCTAATTTGGAATTGGCGTTCCTGCAATATCAGGTCGCCAAGGGCAACTATGATTACAAAACTTGTGAGGAAAGGATTCAATATATTTTAAGCTATGAATTAAGTCATGAAAATACTTTAGAAAACCCGGAACTTTTTATATTGGCGCACATATATTCCGCACTCAACAAAAAAGAACAAGGAAAACGGAAAGCGTTTATTTTGGAGCTTGTAAACAATTTCCGCACCTATCAGGATAATGTTGACGTAAAAATAACCTATTATGTCAACATGGCGGCCATGTACAAATTCTGCAGAATTGATATTTCCATCAAATTGATGCAGACAGCAAGAAAGCTAACCTTTGATGCAAAAAAGGGGCATGGGGATTTAGAAGTGGAAATGAATCTTCTGCATTTCCTATGCCATGAAAAAAATACAAAGAATATGCTTGCACAAATATGCTTTATCCGCGAAATGACAGAAAAAGAAAATTCCATCTATAACCTTGCCAAGACTTATAATTTAGAAGCGTATTATTATATAAGCAACGGGCTGCTCCCAGCTCAAACGGAAGCAACCATTGAGTGTTTAAAATCTGCGGTATTCCACAGCATAATCAGCGGGCAAAGCAAACAAGCTTTTTTATTCCGTTTAAACCTGATACAATTTTTAATTGCTTCCGGCAGCGAATATATAGAAGAACTTTCCGGTTCTATACAGTGGTTCAACGACAATTTGATAATTATAGAACGTTTACAACGAAATCCGTATAAGAAAAGTGACCATATGTTTAGCGCATTTGTATCGCTGCTCTTTGCCCTTAAAAAGAAAAATATGGTTTCCCTGATAAAAAAGGACTCAAAAATACAAGAGTTTCTGGAAAAGTACGAAAAAATGGAAGAAAACGAACTCATTGACCTTTTGCCTGATTATTATACAATTTCAATAACAGTCAAAAAAATGCAAAAATTAGTTTTCATCCTCTTTTAAAATCCGTGTGATAAAATTGGAACAATATTTTTCCTGCCTCTTTATCCTTTTTATATTTCCGTAATGCGTTGACAGCCAGCAACCCTAAAATTTTGTATTTGGAGCAAAATAGGAACGGAAGTTCTATGCCTTTCCGGTAAAATGTTTCTATAATATGAAAAATTTCACGGGATTCTCTGGTAAATGTAAAAAGTATTTTCCATAACGGATTTTCCATATCTTTTTTCGCACGTTCGTAGGCATAATATCCGTCAAATTTGCTTTCGGTGGGATAACTAGTAGAAACGGAATTATCATGTATGTAGTAGTAATAAAGTGTTTGTGGCACACATGCAAAATTGGGGTTGCAAAATAGTTCCTTTATAATAAATTCGGTATCTCCAGCCTGCCTGCAGCCATCGGTATATTGAAGCTTATGTTTTTGCAAAAAACTACGTCTATGCAGTACCGTGCAATGGCAGATATGCGTTTTTGTTACAAAAAAGGCATACTTTAATTTGGTAATATTCTGGTATTCGGGATAGATCCATGTGGGAGTGTAAGGAATTGTTTTCTTTGGGAAACACCTGTCATATCCACAAAAAACAAAATCAGCTTTTGACTCCGTTATTTTTTGATACAATAACGCAAGAAATTCTGGATGATAGGCATCGTCTGCGTCAATTGTGCAGACATATTCCCCTGTTGCCATTCGCATACCTATGTTTCTGGAACAAGTTTCCCCCATATTAGTTCTGTTTCTTTTGAATAGATAAGAAAGCTCAGGATTTTTTTCCATAAATTTTTCGATAACATTTACGGTACCATCAGTAGAGCCATCATCAATGATAATGATTTCAAAGTTGCGGAATGTTTGGGCTTTGATGCTTTCTAAACATCTTAAAATATATTCTTGTACATTATATGCAGGGATTACAATACTTATTTCATAGCTGTTTTTCATAACATATTCCTCACTTTACGATTTACATAGGCGTATCCTTCCGATTCGTCCAGAAAGTAGATAACAATACCTTCGTCGAGGCATTCTTTTTCCAAAGCCTTCACCCTTTGGTATTTTGTGATGACATGGTTATTGCCGTTTTCTTCCAGGCAGCGGCGGTTAAGGATATCATATAAAAAATAGAAATAGTGTTTTTCTTCTAACATAGTAATTTCCCATAGGAAATAATTTTGTATATTTTCTTTTTCGCCAATATATATTATTTTTTGATCCGTTTCCGTGCTAATGAGATGGGATATAAAATCGGTTTCCGGAATAACCAGCCGGTAAAAATAGGCATCCACGCTATCTTTGGGGATGCATGGCATCTGTGGTTTTTCGCTGTCCGGAAGGGCGGTGCCGGAACGTATTCCATATATCTCCAAATGCTTTTTTTCAAAGTTCCAATCTTGTATTATTTGCTTCATGTCAGCAGAAGCTACCCGTCCCATATAGTTTGTCAAATAAGGCTGTTTTATAAAATACCCCATATATTTTTCTAACGACTTTATATCGTTGTATGCTGTAATATATCCGTTTTCCCCATGACGAATAAGGTCTTTTCCATACCCGAAAGGGGTCGCAATGACAGGCAGGGCATGGGCCATTGCTTCTAATATAACGTTTCCTCCGGCTTCATATTTGGAATGGGTAATAAGTACAAGGCTTTTGGACATCAATGTACTGATGCTTTCCGGAGGGAGGGTTCCCCACCAGATTAACTTATAATTTTTTTCAACGGCAGATAAAAAGGGCAAGTCCAGGGCGAAAGTATTTTTGAAAAAATGGATTTCCTCAGGGGAGCCCCCTGCAATCCATAGGGGAGGTGTTTCCATTCCATATTGATGATATAGATGCCCCCAAGCGGATATAATCTGCACAATCCCTTTGTTTTCATGGATACGGCCAATATAAAGAAAGGCTTTCATACTTGTCCAGTCCTGCATTAAATCGTTGAAAGGCATGGTAACTGCTTCCGGTTTGGGCATATACTGAGCTGGCATACTTTCAGAAAAACGGACATTCGTAGGATATCCATATAAGTCGAGGTGAGGCATTACGAAATCCTTGTCGATGATTCTTCCGGTAACGATTAATTTGCTCCTTTGTATATGGTAAAGCAACTCTAAGTCCTTTGCTTCGGATTCTGAGGAACATATAATATACTTCGCTTTTTCAAATATGTATTGTTCGGTTTTGCAGCGTTGTTCCGCATTTGAATCTGCAGCGCCCTGATTTATTTTTGCCTTTTCATTTGATATTACGGTATGGGCAAAACAGGATTGGTATCGGTTAGATAGAACGTCTGCAATGTGGCCGGAATACCAGTAAACACTATGGAACAAAAAACGAATCCCTTTTTTTTCGTCTAAGACAGACTGGATAAAAGAAAGGGCTTTATCCCTGTATTTGGGGGAATCTTTCTCAAAATCCGTTCCCAGCATAGGGATACGGTAGACAGCGGCATTGGCGCCTAACTGTAAGTAAGAGTCCAATTCCGGATAAGTTTGTTCCGTGAAGTATAAAAAAGAGATATTATGCGACAATAAGAGCTTCATCAAATTTCTGGAATATTTATTGCCGCCGCCCGAAGATGAGTACCCCGATGGCAGCAGCGCATCGCAATGCATATCTATAATAATTATTGTTGTGTCCATATTTCCCCCAGTATATATAAATCATTCGGGCTGCTTTGGGATAAAACAGATAACCCCCTATTATCC
>CAJUSR010000057.1 GCA_910588855.1 uncultured Kineothrix sp.
AGTGTCGAAGACACTTTTTTACCATATAGGAAAGTTCTCCGAATTTCCCATATGGTAAAAAAGTAATTATCGCACTGCGGCGGAGGGGGAGCATGTCGCTGTCGCGACCCGCCGCAGGCGGAGAATCCTGCAAGCAGGATTCTTTTTTACGCAGCTCCATGCAGAGGAAATATGCCGATATGCAGCGCACGGGGCGCAACGAGTAGAGGAAGATGATACTTCTCTACTCGATTGTTTTGGCTGTATGCTTAGGGAAAGAAAGCGCTTATATTCAATCAAAAACTTGTTTAAACAAATATCATGCAAAAGGTATTGACATGTTCAAACAAGCGTGCTATAAAATAATAAAAGGTCATGTTTAAACAAGTTAAAAACGAGTGGAGGAATAAAGGAATGGGGGAGTATGAAGAGGCAAAAAGACTATTGCGTCTGACAGGCGCAAAGGGGGCGCTATGGCAGTCTTGTTAGCAGAAGTTGGAGACAATGTTTTAAGGGATTTTTAAAGGATAAAGAAATGAGGTGCAATATGGCGGATTTTAGGGATAAAGTGGTTTACCAGATATATCCGAAATCGTTTCGGGATACGAATGGGGATGGATTTGGGGATATCCCCGGAATAATTGAAAAATTAGATTATTTGCAGGGATTAGGGGTGGACTATTTATGGCTGACGCCATTTTTTCCATCGCCGCAAAATGACAATGGGTATGACGTTGCAGATTACTGCGCGATAGACCCTAAGTTTGGAACAATGGCAGATTTGGAAGAACTAATTGCGAAGGGGGAAGAAAGAGGGATTGGGCTGATGCTTGACATGGTATTCAACCATACCTCTACGGAACACGTATGGTTCCGGAAAGCACTGGCAGGAGAGGAAGAATACCAGAAGTATTATATTTTTAAGGATGGTATCCCGGAACAGCCCCCAACGAACTGGCAGTCAAAATTTGGTGGTTCCGCGTGGGAATATGTGCCGGGTTTAAAAAAATGGTATCTCCGATTGTACGATGTGACACAGGCGGATTTGAACTGGGATAACCCAAAAGTCCGTGAGGAATTAAAAGAAGTTCTTCGATTTTGGAAAAACAAAGGCATTGGGGCATTCCGGTTTGATGTAATCAATCTGGTTTCCAAACCGGAGCGGATGGAAGATGATTTTGAGGGGGATGGGCGGAGATTTTACAGTGACGGTCCTCATATACATGAGTATTTGAAAGAACTGGTAAAAGACGCAGGTATTGAAGATTTTGTAACGGTAGGCGAGATGTCTTCTACATCGTTAGAACATTGCATCCGATATTCGGCGCCAAAGGAAAAAGAGCTTTCTATGTGCTTTAACTTTCATCACCTGAAAACTGACTATAAAAACGGCGATAAATGGGCGCTTATGCCTACGGATTATAGGAAGTTAAAGGGGCTTTTTATGGAATGGCAGATGGGGATGCAAAAAGGGGATGGCTGGAACGCCTTGTTCTGGTGCAACCATGACCAACCCCGCATTGTAAGCAGAATGGGAGACGAAGGCATCTATTGGAGGGAATCGGCGAAAATGTTGGCTGGCATGATTCATTTTATGCGGGGAACCCCGTATATTTACCAGGGGGAAGAGATTGGGATGCTGAATGCCCATTATCCATCCATAGAACAATATAGAGATGTGGAAAGCCTGAATTATTATCGGATTTTGTTAGAGCAGGGAAAGACGACAGAAGAAGCGGTTGCCACATTGGCAGCCAGATCACGGGACAACAGCAGAACGCCTATGCAGTGGAATGGAGAAAAATATGGTGGGTTTTCCGAGGCAGAGCCGTGGATTCCCATGTCTGCCGGGTTTAGGGAAGAAATTACGGTAGAAGCGCAGCAAAAGGATAGCGATTCCGTTTTTACATTCTATAAAAAGATAATTGCAATGAGAAAAAAATACCCGGTAATTGCAAAAGGGGAAATTTCTTTTTCTGAAACAGGAACAGACATGGTTCTGGCATATGAAAGAATGCTGGAAGGGCAGCGGATTGTAGTGCTTTGTAATCTGGATAGAAAGAAGCAAGATATAAAAGTGGACGGAGAGTGGGGCAGCTATCGGATACTGTTGGGAAATTACAAGCAACGGGAAATAGATATGGAAAAAGAAATATATACGATGGAGCCATATGAGTTTATCGTCCTTGGAAACGTAGAAGAAATGTAAAAGATTAGAAGAGGAAGCGGAGCCGTGGACAACAGCCGTACCCTATTGACGATAGGGCATCTGGCGACCACCAGGCATTCGACCGGGAACGGCTTGTGGAGCATTAGCGGCGGCAGGGGCGGCTTTCCGGCCTTTGGAGGAACAAAGGCCGGAAGCCAAGCCGGCACCGCTAACGGTTGCCCTGGAACATGCTGCTATGCTTTTTTCCAGCGTTTTAATGTGGGGAACCACTCAAGCATGCGTTTTCTTGCTTCGGTTTCATCCATATCCGGGTTTGCTGCCGCCATATTGGGCACGCATATTTCAATCATTTCTTCCATAGTGCCTTGGAAAGTAAATGCCCCCTTTTCAAAACAATACTTGCAATATTCTTCATTTTTACTGCCATCGGCATTTGTTCCGTACAACTCGTCCGTATCGCCCATAGGCATACCGCAGCACTGGCAAAATCTCTGGTTCATTTCTTTCATGTTCAAAACCTCCGTTTTTTCTGATATGTTTAAAATTTGCGTATAGCTCTCCTGCTATGAATAGAATATAGCACACATATCCTGACACCTTTTGTCAAGGTTTATTTTTTTCATAAATTTCCAGTGCCTGTTTTGCCAGAATTTTTTTCAAATATTTTGGTTCAATGATATCGACTTGTGTTCCGAAGGAAAGAAGATACCCGATAAGCCATGCATCAATTGGCATTTCGGCATAAGCGATTAAATCGCCGTTTTTTTGCTTTTCAATTTGTGTTTCGTCAAATTCATCATAGACGCGATATGCAATTTCTTTTGAAAACAAAAGGGCAATACGGGGATATGGCGACTGTGGGCTGCTTATTGTCTCAGGGTAAGGCATTGGCACAAAAGTCTGCTCCAATAGTTCCGGTTCAGAAATCCGGTTTAATTTGAATATACGGAAGTCTTGCTTTTTGAGGCAGAACGCTTTTAGATACCATTCTTTTGAACGATAGGATAGCTTTAACGGCTGGACAATACGTTCCGTTTTTTCGCTTCTCGTATTTTCGTAAACTATCTTTACTTCTTTATGCTTTATCACTGCCAGCCTTAGCAATTCAAATTTCGCGTTATCGCCGGCGGATTTCCCCCAACGTGAAAAATCCACTTCAAGCCAGTTTTCCGTATTTACATGAAAAAGGGCGGATAACTTTGTCAGTATTTCTTCCCCGGAGGTGTAACCCGTGGCAGGTATACTTTGTAATGAGGCTAATATGTCCTGTTTTTCATTATCGGATAGGAATGCCCGGTCCAAAGTGAACCCATGTAATAAATAGATTCCGCCGTTTCTTCCCGGTTCGGCATAAACCGGGATGCCAGCACTGCTTAACGCTTCTACATCACGGTAAATTGTCCTTTGGGAAACTTCTAATTTATCTGCCAATTCGGGGGCTGTGGCATGCCCTCTGTCTAAAAGATAATATAAAATTCTAAATAAGCGGCTATCTGACATCGTTATACCTCCCGAAATAAAAATGCCATAAAAGTATTGCCATAGTTTGATAAGTTCTGGCAGCTTGAAAGCAAAAAACCGGAATCCCGGCAATAAAGGGATTCCGATTTATATGTTTACAGTTAGTGTGGGATTATGTTAAAAATCCACTTCTGTGCCATAATAAATGCATGTAAATAATTTTTCCATAGCAGCGGGGTCGATTGTCCTCGGGTTGGAGCCGGTGCATGCATCGCCTACTGCCAGTTCGGAAATTTTTGCAATTTTTTCTTTAAATTCGGTTTCGATGATGCCGAAATCTTTCAATGTTTTCGGGATATTCAGTTTAACATTGAAAGCATCGATTTTTTCGCAAAGGCTGTTGATTAATGCCTGCTCAGATGTACCGGAAAGCCCCATTCTGCGTGCAATCTCCGCATAGCGGGATGCTGCTGTAGGCTCTTTTGCGTTGTATTTAATGACAAAAGGAAGGTACATAGCATTAGCGCATCCGTGGGTAATGTGCCCTGTGGAGAAAGCAGCGCCGGTTTTGTGTGCCATAGAGTGTACGATGCCGAGCAAAGCGTTGGAGAAAGCCATGCCTGCCAGACATTGTGCATAATGCATTTCTTCGCGGGCAGTCATATTGCCGTTGTAGGAAGCGGGAAGGTGGTCGAATACCATTTCAATCGCCTGAAGAGCCAACGGGTCGGTAAATGAGCAATGCAAAGTGGAAACGTATGCTTCAATTGCGTGTGTCAAGGCATCCATTCCGGTGTAAGCAACTTGCTTGGGCGGAAGCGCTTCTACAAGTTCGGGGTCAACGATAGCTACATCGGGAGTAATGTTGAAGTCTGCCAACGGGTATTTGATGCCTGCCGCATAGTCTGTAATAACGGAAAATGCGGTAACTTCGGTAGCAGTTCCCGATGTGGAAGGGATAGCCGCGAACTTAGCCTTCTGGCGCAGCTCAGGGAAGTTGAAAGGAATGCACAAATCTTCAAAAGTGGTATCGGGGTATTCATAGAAAGCCCACATTGCCTTGGCTGCATCGATTGGTGAACCGCCGCCCATAGCAACAATCCAGTCCGGCTCAAAATCACGCATCGCCTGTGCACCTTTCATGACAGTTTCTACGGAAGGGTCAGGTTCAACACCTTCAAAAAGGCTGACTTCCATACCGCCTTCTTTCAAATATCCTACTGCTTTGTCGAGGAAGCCCTGACGTTTCATGGAGCCGCCCCCTACTACAAGGATTGCTTTTTTCCCTTTTAAGTTTTTCAATTCGGAAAGGCAGCCTTTTCCGTGGTAAATGTCTCTTGGTAAAGTAAATCTGCTCATCATATACCTCCATTTATAATAATTTGACTAGTAATAGTGTTATTATAGCTTAATGGAGAAAATAAGGCAATGTAGGAATCTTCTTTTTTACCATATAGGATTCGGGTGTCAAAAGGTCTGCCCGGCAGTGCCGCTTGGCAGATGGCACAAAA
>CAJUSR010000058.1 GCA_910588855.1 uncultured Kineothrix sp.
TTTTTTGCAGTTACAATTCTGTGTTCATTTCTTTTGCTTCTGTCGGCAGGCATTTCCCCAAAAACATGGCCTTGCAGTCGGAAAATCCCAACAGGTAGGCGAGCATCCCAAACCGGGAGCCCAGCGCGTTCTGCTCGCTGACGTAGCGGTCAATCAGCAGCCGGATTTCTTTTGATAAATCCATCCTGTCCAGTTCGCCGGAGTATATGTCCGACTTGCGGAGAATCGCCTGGTATTCCCCGTCACTGCTCACGATACCGTTCATGACGCTGTGCATGCGGGTGTCCATGAGCTGGTACAATGCAGAATCTTTTTCCAATCCAATCCCTCCTTCCGTGGTGTCGTAGCTTACCTCTGTTTTGGCGGGATTGCAAGCGGAAAAAGAAAAAAGCCGGAAAACCATCTTGTAGCGTCCGACATTTTCTGATAAAATATTCATACGGGTGCTGCCATAACGGTAGGCGGCTAGTTCTTCTGCGGAGGGACTGTGACCCTCCGATTACATAGAAACCTGCTTGCAGGAATCTGGGAAAGGAGGGCTGAGTGGATGTTGACGATTGAAGGATTGATTTCAGTGCTTGGCTTATGCCTGACCTGCTTCGGTCTCGGATACGCCATCGGAAGCAAGGATAATAATAAACCACAAAAATAGCCGCCCCACAGTCTGCAAAACTAAGGCGACTATTTTTGTTGACCTAAATTCGGACTAGCCGTCTATCGGCAGTACCTTTATGTAAGTATATCTTAGCAGATTTATGCGGAATTGTCAAACGCTGCGGAGCGTTCCGCTGAAATCATTCTATACCGGATTCCGCAAAAAAACAAGGGGGTTTTAGCGGCAAAATCGCAATTTGTCGAACCGCAAATTGGGTGGGGTAAATTCCTCACAGGTGGGGTAAAAGGGGTAAATATTTTTACCCCGGGGTAAAAAGTCATCAAAGTATAACAGCGGCACAGGCGGCTATTCAAAAATAATGCCATAGAATTTTTGGTACTCGCAGGCAAAAGTATGGAAGAATGGCTTAAAATCAAGGGATTTTAAGGTTTGGTGGGGTTCATCACGGTGGGTGGTGGGCCCCTATTTTTGTGTTTTTGGATGCCGCTGATAGGATGGCGATAGGGGAAAAAATCGTACTATCAGGCAAAAGTATACTTTCACGCAAAAGTCCGGGGTTTCCGTGATAGTATAAAGCGGAAAGGTAAAAAGGAGTAGGATATTGTCGGTTTTGGCTGAAAGGCGTATTAGTTTGACGGAAAATGATGTTGAAAAACGGGGGATATGATACAAACACGGAAACTGCCCAGAGTTTTCGTGTTTGTATATGAGTTTCCGTGATAATATGGGGTTTTGCGTGATAGTATACAGAAAAATTGAAAAATGTTAGCGGGAGGAAAAGGGCTGTTCAATGGCTCTTTTTTGCTTTCTGCTCCCGAAAAATAGTCGTTTCGTGCCATTGGATGAAAAATAGAAATTTTTTATGGTATAATTCAGTGGATGCTTATGCTTTAGTGAGAGCGGTTTTCTGCCGAAGTAATAGAAAAGAATATAAGGCTTAAGTTGAATGATACGGAAAAAGAATCGTCAAAACTAAGGAGAATATTTTTAGTATTGTGTACGCATTTGTGGTAAGATAATGAAAATCGTAATTTGTATAAAGGAATGAAGGAAATATTATATGCATTATTATCATATGACAGCTTTGAATAATCTTTCTTCAATCGTAGTGCAGGGACTAACGCCCCAAAACGGAGATAACGGTAAACTGATCGGAGAAGAAAAAGTGAAAGTTTTTTTCTCTGAAGGATTTGAAGGTGCGGTTGCCCTGTATGTGGATTTCGATATTGTATTTGATAGAATAAGAAAAGAACAGGTGAAAGTAGCAGATGGGTTTGTAAGAAAGAAATTGTTAACGTCCAAAAATCTTTCTGATTTCTTGGGTGAAGGAGTTTATTTGCGGTTTGACGGAACAGGAATAAAGAATGAAAGAAATTTTGAAAATGGCTGCACTGATATGACAATTTTGCCTGAAATGCTAAGCGTATGTATTCTGCGGAAGGAATGTGATAATTCAATTATATTTTCAAGGTTCGAGATAATTAAATACATGATGGCAAAAGTGCAACCTGAACAGATAAAATATTATGGAGCAATCTATGAAGGTTCCCCCAATTTTATAGAAGCAACAGAGCGGATACAAGAAAAAGTGAAAAAGTATTATAAAGACCATCAAACGGAGATTATTGAATATAGTAATTGCGACTACATATGCGACTTCGTCCGATTAAAAGATTTTGTTGACAATTTTTTGTGAAGCAGTAATGCAAATTTAAGTTTACGGAGGGATAAGAAATGATTATTAAGAATGAATACCCTGTTTGTGAGTATGATACAAGCAGAAATCCTATTATTAAACCTACAGATTTTTTAGAAAAAACGCTGCCCTCTAAATGTGTCATCACATTTTTCCGGAAAGAACTTAATCAGTTTGTTGTGGATAAAAACCTCCCTGTAATTGGGCATCTTCATTCCGAGGTTTTAGATATTCCTATTTATGAGTATAGCGTATCTAAAGAAAGAATCTGCATTACAATGCCATTTTCTACGGCTCCTGGTGCGGCAGGAACAATCGAAGAATTACACGCTATGGGGTGTAATAAATTTATTATATGTGGCGGTGCAGGTTCCATTAAGAAGGATTCCAGAGTGGGAGAAATTATTGTTCCTGTTGCTGCTGTCAGAGATGAGGGAACGTCTTATCATTACTTAGAACCTTCACGAGAAGTGGAATGCCACAAAGCAACCGCAGATTTTATTATTTCCGGCTTAGAAAGATTAGGGATACCATATACAATCGGAAAAACATGGACGACAGATGCCATGTATCGAGAAACCCCCGAAATGATTGAGTTACGAAGAAAAGAGGGCTGCATAACAGTTGAAATGGAAACGGCAGCATTTTTTGCCGTGTCTAAGTATTATGATATTCCTTTAGCTCAGTTGCTTTATGCAGGTGATGATGTAAGCGGTGAAAAATGGGACAATAGAAATTGGGATAGCCAAAGGAATGTACGTGCAAATATGATTTTTACTGCTATTAAACTAATGGAAGAATTATAAGGTTACTTAAACAGTTGTGGTTGGAATGACCAGATTTTTTCTTATCGGGGAATTTCAATCCGCAAGCTGGCTATGAAACTTCCTGAAGAATATTGGTGCGTTGCTCTCTAGTTGTCCGTTGTAAGGCAATCCTTGATACTTGCAGGCAAAACCCATATACAAACACAGAAATTCACTGGGAGTTTCCGTGACTGTGCATTAGAAAAACGGTAAAAAGTGAATGAAAAAATAGAAATGTGAGGAAAGGGCTGTTTCGGCAGTCCTTCTTTTTATGTCTTAAGTTTTCACAATTCATTTCTTTGCATTTCAATATTCACAGATATTTTTATAGCGGTTTAGAAAATAATAAGTTGGAAAGCGGGGAAATCAGAGTTAATATGCTTACACGGTGGTTCGCGTTTCCGACGTGTCGGACTAATTTTGTGGCTTGGGAGGAGGCGGGAGTTTTTGCTTAATGGGATAATTATCTAAAAGTTAATCAGTGTGCTAAAATATAATTGTTGACTTGAAGCGCACTTCATAGTTTATGATAACAGGGAAAGGTGGATTTATATGTATTCAGCAAAAGAAGCAGCAGAAAAGACGGGATTATCGACAGCAGCATTAAGGTATTATGAAAAGGAACAGTTATTGCCGCAGATTTCCCGGACAAGCCAGAAATACAGGCAGTATTCGGATTCAGATATTGAATGGATAAAAATGGTTCAATGCCTGAGAAGGGCGAATGTGCCAATCCAGTCAGTTAAAAAATATATTGCCCTGTTGGTACAGGGTGGGAAAACAATGGAACAGCGGTATGGCATGGTTCAGGATTACATCAGGAATATTCAGGAACAGATGGATCAACTGCAAAATGCGCTTGCCTTAACACGCGAAAAGTCGGCATTTTATGAAAAACTTTTAAAGGAGCCGTCAAGCAGGGATTTAACATATCTGGAAGAATGGGAACTGTTTAAAAATGAAGAAGGGAAGGAAGAATGAGAACGGTTTTGATTACGGGAACCACCAGCGGAATCGGAAAAGCCTTTGCGGAAAAATTCGCAGATGAGGGATATAATTTGATTCTTGTTGCGAGGAATGAGCAGAAGTTAAAACAACAGCAGGCAGCTTTGCAGGAGACCTACCATGTGGCAGTGAGATACATTGTTCAGGATTTGACACAGGAGAGTGCGGCAGGTTTGATAATGGCGGATATAGATAAATGGAAGGTCACCATTGATGTTCTTGTAAATAACGCGGGCTTTAATGAGTGTGGCTTTTTTGTGGATACCAGTCTTGACAGGGAGCTTGAAATGATAAATATGCATATACGGTTTGTAACAGAATTGACAAAACGTATATTAGTACATATGAAAGAAAACGGCTATGGGAGAATCCTGAATGTAGGCTCAACAGGCTCTTTTATCCCGTCTCCTACAGATGCCGTTTATTCTGCCACAAAAGCATATATTATGTCTTTTTCAAATGCTTTATGTGGCGAACTTGGTAAAGCAGGGATAAAAGTAACTACTTTATGTCCGGGGGCAACGGAGACAGAATTTGCTGCAAAAGCAAA
>CAJUSR010000059.1 GCA_910588855.1 uncultured Kineothrix sp.
CAGCTTCTGCAATAGCCGAAAAAATTAGTCATAGCGAATTGTTTATTTATAATGGACTTGGACATGCGGCGTATGAAGAAGCCAAAGATTTTAATGAACGGATTTTAAATTTTCTAACGAAATAATGGAAAGTCCAGCCAATAATAAACACAGTTCTGCATTGGTGTTGACAACCTCACTTGTAGATAATCAAGGGGCAATAACATATAAGTGTTGTTGCAGTCCTCCGAATTAAAAAAGTAACCGTAAATCATGCAACGCCCTATGTGGGAGAAAGGGGGAATCGTTTATGCCTTGCACAGAAGCATACAGAGAACACATCATGTATACTTTCAATGGTTATCGCAAGACCGTCATACGATTTACGGCTATCAACGCATGACGTGACAAAAGTTTTACCCTTTAGGCACAACAGACGAATATTTTGAAGCACCCTATGAAGAATACCCCATTACGATATGCGGTCAGACAGTTATCCTCACCAACAGGGAACTTGCCGCCCAATGTCATTTAGTTAGTGCCTTGATTCAGCCGTGAGAAACATAAAATGCCCAAGGAACCCGTTAAAAAGCGTCGGCACTTAACGAGGTTCCCCACGAGTTTAGTGTCCGTTACGCTTTTTACCGAGCGAAAGCGTGGTGACGGAGCATTTTATGTTCCTCACGGCGTCCGGTACCGTTACCTAAATGACATTGACTTGCCGCCGCCCTGTTATCCCTGCCGGAGAGAAACCGGGAAATCATTTTCCTTTACTTTTTCGGGCATTATACACAGCGGGAAATCGGGGAAATGTATGGACGTTGCCAGCCTCCTCCTGCTTCTGTCTAAGAAAAACCTTACAAAATAGCCATCAGACCCTCCTAATGGCTATTGCACATCATTTCGTTGTATATGATTTTCCAGCAGCTTGCTAAAATGGCTATAACTTCGTAAAAACTCAGGCAACGCCCTCATTTCCACATCCGAAAAGGATTCTATCAATCCTGCGACCTCATTTACATAAATTACTTTTGATTTCACTACACTGTCACAAAGCAGTTCATCCACCGAGCAATCCAGCACATTTGCTATGTCCACAACCTTTTCCAAGCTCACCTTGGTTTTCGCATTTTCTATATTGCTAATATGTTGTGTTGACAAGTCCGTTGCCGATGCAAGCTCCGCCTGCGACATCCTTGCCTTTTCCCTTCGCCTCTTTACTCTTGCCCCCAATTTCACGTAATCAACTGGCATTCCTATCACCACTATCCTTTGTACCGCAATTCCTTTAATTACCAATATTTGTCAATATTGTTCTAATTGTATAAAATTTGATACAAAAATGGAATCAACCGGATGAATAGTCTATTCCTACGGTTTAATGCACCGTTTTTTCTTATGCCAGAAACTTTTTCCTATCCTATGCAAAACGCTGCTATACATGCCATACAGATGATGCTGAAAAATACGGGGTATTCCCAAAATGTTTTATCATAGAATATGCGGAAGGGAAGATGACAAAAAAATATAACTTCCAATCAACAATGTCATTTAGTTAGTGCCTTGATTCAGCCGTGAGGAACATAAAATGCTCAAGGAACCCGTTAAAAAGCGTCGGCACTTAACGAGGTTCCCCACGAGTTTAGTGTCCGTTACGCTTTTTACCGAGCGAAAGCGTGGTGACGGAGCATTTTATGTTCCTCACGGCGTCCGATACCGTTAACTAAATGACATTGGGCTGGAACCAGGGCGTTACCCCTATGGACAGGAAATCAAATTGCCGTGCCCGTCAAATATTTTACCTTCATTTTACTCGTCCACACTATAGTTTGGAGCCTCTTTTGTAATATGGATATCATGAGGATGGCTCTCCTTCAAAGAAGCGGCCGAAATCTTCATAAACCTTCCATTTTGCTTCAATTCCTCAACTGTCTTAGCGCCGCAGTAGCCCATGCCGGAGCGGAGCCCGCCCATTAGCTGGAATACCGTATCTTCTACCGTTCCTTTGTAAGCTACACGCCCTTCTACCCCTTCCGGTACCAGTTTCTTCGCATCTGCCTGGAAATAACGGTCTTTGCTGCCGTTTTCCATCGCCGCGATGGAACCCATGCCGCGGTAAACCTTATATTTCCTGCCCTGATATAATTCATAAGTTCCGGGGCTTTCGTCGCAGCCTGCAAACATGCTTCCCATCATGCATACATTTCCGCCCGCCGCAATCGCTTTCGTCATATCGCCGGAATATTTGATGCCGCCGTCTGCAATAATCGGTATCCCGTATTCCTTCGCTACCGCGTATGAATCCATAATCGCCGTAATCTGCGGTACACCGATGCCGGCTACCACACGGGTCGTGCAGATAGAGCCGGGGCCTATACCGACCTTCACCGCATCTGCCCCTGCTTCTATCAGGGCGCGGGTACCTTCACCTGTCGCCACATTGCCCGCAATAATCTGTACATCCGGGTACTTTTCCTTAATCATCCGCAGGCAGCGAAGCACATTCTCGGAATGCCCGTGAGCAGAATCAAGTACAATCACATCCACTTTCGCATCCACAAGGGCGCCTACCCTGTCAAGCACATTTGCCGTAATACCTATACCTGCCCCGCAAAGCAGCCTTCCCTGTCCGTCCTTTGCGGAAAGCGGGTATTTAATGGTTTTCTCTATATCTTTGATAGTAATCAATCCGGCCAGATTATAATCTTCATCAACAATAGGAAGTTTCTCTTTTCTCGCTTTCGCCAGAATCTGTTTCGCTTCCTCCAGGGTAATCCCTTCCCGTGCCGTAATTAAGCCTTCGGAAGTCATAGACTCCTTGATTTTTTTTGTAAAATCCGTTTCAAACTTCAAGTCACGGTTTGTGATAATCCCTACCAGTTTGCGCCCTTCCGTAATCGGCACGCCGGAAATGCGGAACTTGGCCATCAAAGCATCCGCATCTTTTAACGTATGTTCCGGGCTTAATGAAAACGGGTCCGTAATTACACCGTTTTCCGAACGCTTAACCTTATCCACTTCCTCTGCCTGCGCTTCAATCGACATATTTTTATGGATGATACCGATACCGCCCTGCCTCGCCATAGCAATCGCCATCCTATGCTCGGTAACCGTATCCATCCCAGCGCTCATCATCGGAATATTCAACTTGATTTTTTTTGTCAGCCATGTTGTCAAATCCACCTGATTGGGAATTACTTCGGAATAGCTCGGCACAAGCAGCACATCATCAAACGTAATCCCTTCGCCAATTATCTGACCCATCTTTTTGTCCTCCTATCGTGGTTTTTTTGTTGCTGTCTGCCAAAAAAACAGCAACACTTTTTATGTTCCAGCCGTTCAATTTATAAATGAATAGTGATGCAAGTTTGAAAAAGTTTATCAAACTTACATCACTATGTCAATCCGTAAATACTTTTCTCGGCGCAATATTTTTAATTGCCTTCACCATATCTGCGCTAGGCTCTAAAATAACCTTTATGCCGCCATCATAATACATGGCATATCTTTTATCCGGCTGCCCTTCTACGCCGGAACTGTAATCTACTGTTTTCACCGTCCTGTTCTTATATTCATCCAAATGCCAGGATTTGACAGGCGCAAGGATTTCCATACTTTCGATTTCATACTTCGTTACGCCCTTCCTCTTTGTCTTCGCCATCACTTTGTCGATAGTAATCTCTTTATCCAAATAAAGATATTCGTATTCCAAATCCGTATTCATATAAACAAAATAAGCCGCAACAGCCATTGCCAGGCCCACAAGCAATGCCGGCAGGATAAAAAGGAAAAGGCCTGCCAACAAAAAAGCAACTGCCATTGCTATTGTAAGCATCCTAAGAAACATCATCCCGGAGCTTGTCTTCTTTTTTACAAGGCATTCTACATAGGTTTCGCTCATCATATCCATTTACCACCTTATCTATACTGTTCTATACTTTGTTTTAAGTAATAGCATTATCATATTATAAATCCGGCAAACTTTCAAGGGGTAATCCGCTATCCGGCACAGGAATCCATTTTCACAGGACCAGAAACGGGCAGTGCAATTGCCGGGCGCTCTCCCTGGCCGGTAGGGCATCCCTCTTTGCGGCGAAACAAAAAGGCAGATTTTACTAATGCAATGGGAAAAGTAACTGGTAGTGGACGGGTCAGAAGCAACGGGCATCCTTGCCCTATGCTTCTTGAAACCGCCGTCCTGGCGGTTTCACCCTAAAAGTGGAACCATTGCATAAGTAAAATTGCTGCCTTTTTGTAAACGCCGCAAAGAGGGATGCCCTACCGGCCAGGGAGAGCGCCCGGCAATTGCACTGCCCGCTTCTATCAATGTCATTTAGTTAGCGCCTTGATTCAGCCGTGAGGAACATAAAATGCTCAA
>CAJUSR010000060.1 GCA_910588855.1 uncultured Kineothrix sp.
CTCTGCAGCGCTGCAAGTTTGATACCCCGTTGCTTGCAGCGGGGTCTTTGATTTTGTAAGTCCACCATATATTATACCTCCAATTGCTGGTATCCGCATAAGAAACACCTGCCTTCCTAAAAAATTACAAAGAAGCATCAACTACCGTATACAAATTTTTTCCCATCTTTTCCTCAAAATAATCTTTCAACTCAACATTTTTTTCCCACTTTTCCTGCGGGTAGTGCCCATATCTGTTTTTTACATCCGTCATCCTTTCCTCCAAAGAAACAATTCCGTCTGCCTTTGCAATCGAGTCGCATAATTGAATCAAATAATCATAATCATTAAATTCCACCTTTTTAAGAAGACAGCGTATCTCCTCCTGCGCATCTTCTGTGATATCAAATTCCCCGATATAGTCATCAATTTCTTTCCGGTTAAAAGAATGCGACAAAGCGATGCCTGCGGCATTGCCATATCCTAAACCCAACAAATAATGATATCCATCATAAACATGGGCCAAACAACTTACCCCGAATTTCCGCCCTATATCATGCAGCATACCGTATACATATGCCCTTTCTCCATCCATACCCGGGCAATGCTCCGCTATCTTTCTTGCGCTTTCTGCCACGTATCTGCTATGCTGTTCCCACGGACCCAGATTGCTCTTGGCAGCAGTTCTCAACAAAAATTTTGCCATAGGAATAGAAGGGTTGGGAATTGTTCCGTCCAATATTTCCAACATTGCCGTATCTCTTGCAACCGACACAAGAGTAAATGCATCCGGTACGGCGCATAATTTATTTGCCTTTATTGCATCTTCTATATGGATATATTGTAATTCAAATTCCGCTTCCTGTTCATAACCATCCAGCCTTTGTTCCCCCACTGCCATTTCGGCCCCACAAATATAATAAAAATTCTCCTGCACAAAAACAGTATTCTCTATTTCACTGCTTTTCTGCAGCCGACGCACACTCCCATATTCCTGAATTGTGTCCTTCTTTACGATAAGCCCCGTTTCCTCATGCACTTCCCTTGCTAAGGCATCCTCTTTCTTTTCATCTGCCTGGATTCCGCCGCCGGGGAACTTATAATATTTATATTTTCTGCTGTAGACCATCGCTATCCTGCCATTTTCCGCCCGTATCACCGCTCTGGCAGATGCCCTATATCTACGGCCATCCCCCTGCCCATAGTCTTTTATATCCATTGTAAATAATTGTTTCATCCATGCGCCCCTTCTGCTTCCTGCCCTTTAATCCATACTATACACATCGAATATCAATAACTTAACTATAACATAAATCCAATCAAACAATAAATATATTTTTATTACAAAATTCACAAAAACTGATAGACATTTTATTAAAAATTTATTAAAATTAAATAATAACAATATAAAAAATGTCTGGGAGCATTTACCTAATTTTTTACGGTATCACTCAAGTACATTTTCTAAGCTTCGTTTTTTAATTTCCTACATTTTCCTTGACATATAATGGTTCTGGCATAACAAACACAGCGGGGGGCGCCAGGGATAGATTGGAATGAAAAAAACAATTAGGAACAAAACGGATTTTATGTCACGGAGGAAAAAGTATGAATCAGTCAAGCAATGCAAAAAACAATTCTCTCGGAAAGAACAGTCAGGAATTACGCCTGAAACAAATTGTGAAAAATTCCATTACCGCACTTGTTTTGGGGGGAATCCTTCTGGCACTCACAATAGCAACCAACTTCTATGTCGTACTTGTGGAAGAAGACCAGTTGGAAACCACCCTCTTTTTGAACCAATACCGTATTGGTTCAAAAGCCCTTACCTATTCCGTACAAGCATATGCTGTAACAGGCAATGAGAAATACTACAATGATTATATGAAGGAACTCAATGTCGACAAGAATAGGGATATTGCATGGGCGGGCTTGGAAGGGAACGACATTACGGAAGAAGAATGGAATGAGATGAGGCAAATCGCCGAACTGTCCAACGGCCTAGTTCCTTTGGAAGAAGCAGCAATGGAATTGACTACATCCGGTGACCGGGAATCCGCTATCGAATATGTCTTCGGCGAAAAATATGAAAATGACGTCGAAATCATCAATAGCCAAACCGATGCTGCAATCAGCAAAATCCAGGACAGACTCTCATCCAAGAAAGATATCTTGGTCATAATACAGTTAGTTATTGAAGCATTATTTTTGTTGTCTTTCCTTTATGTAATACGTCAGATTATAATGTCCATCAAATTTTCAAGGGAGGAGCTTCTTGTACCGATTACCAAGGTATCCGAGCAGATGGTCGCTATGTCGGAAGGGAACTTACATATGGCATTCGATATGAAAGCGGATGACAGTGAGGTAGGGAGGATGGTTTCCGCCATTCAGTTTATGAAAGATAATTTGGTTAAAATCATTGGGGAAATTACCGATACGCTGGAGCAAATGGGTAACGGAAACTACAATATCTCTTTAAAACAGGATTACGTAGGTGAGTTTGCAACTATCAAAGATTCTTTCTATAAAATCAGCGAGGAAATCCGGCACACCCTTCAAAGCCTGCGGGAAATGTCAAACCATATCAAGTCGGGTTCCCAGCAGCTTTCCGATGCGGCTACCAACCTGGCAGAGGCAAGTACGGCCCAAGCCACGACAGTATCTAATCTGACGACGCTGACCGAAAACTTATATGCCGATATGGAGAAAAATTCCAACGAAGCCCGGGAATGTGTAAATATTGCATCCCAATCGGGTCAAACCCTGCTCGTCGGAAATGAAAAAATGGAAGAGCTGAAAGCAGCCATTAAAGAAATCAGCCAATGTTCCGAGCAAATTAAAAATATTATTGTCGCTATTGATGATATTGCTTCCCAAACCAATCTTCTTTCTTTGAACGCTGCCATTGAAGCGGCACGCGCCGGGGAGGCCGGAAAAGGATTTGCAGTCGTAGCCGAACAAGTAAAGAAACTGGCAGAAGAATCCGCCAAATCCGCCGGTGAAACCACCAAGCTAATTGAGGTTACGGTAGCCACCGTCGAAAAGGGCATTTCCATTGCGGATGAAACAGCAGAAAACATCTCAGAAGTCATGGAAGGAGCCCAGACAGCTACCCAGAAAATGAGCCAGATTTCAGAATTATTGGATCAAAATGTACAATATATGAAGCAAATCGATGCGGAACTCGGTGAAATATTAGAAGTAGTTGACAATAACGCTGCGACTTCGCAGGAAACCGCTGCCATCAGCGAAGAACAAAGCGACCAGGTAGAAGTTATGGCTGGCCTGATGGATAATTTTGTTATTTAAGTAGAGCATTGGAAAATTATATGGCTTTTGCTTTGGGAGTATCCTAAAGTTTGCGTGAACCATCAAACTGCTGCAAAAAATAAAGCTCCTTTAAAGTCCAGCAATGTCATTTAGTTAGCGCCTTGATTCAGCCGTAAGGAACATAAAATGCTCAAGGAACCCGTTAAAAAGCGTCGGCACTTAACGAGGTT
>CAJUSR010000061.1 GCA_910588855.1 uncultured Kineothrix sp.
GGCAATCTTCCATATATCCAAGATGCTATTCACTATTTCAAACGCTGGCTGGCTCATAGGCTTTCCTCCGAAATGTAATCCATGTATGCCTGCACAAAGCCGTCATATTTATACCTTGAAAGAAGCAGCTTATCCCCGTTCGCCATCCTTACCTCCGTCTTATCGTAACCCTCCACATGGAAAAGGTTGATAAGGTATCCCCAGTGGATGCGGTAGAACTGCCCCGCCAGCTCCTCCTCCAAATCCCCGATCTTCGCATAGTATTCGATATTCCCGTCTTTCAAGTACAGGATGATATTGTGGTTCCGGCTTTCCATGTAATAAATGTCATTCAGCGGTATCGCCTTTCCCTCGCCGCCATACTGGATCACAAGTTTTTTCTTCCGCTGCTCCGCCTCGGATAAAACCTGCCCCGCCGCCCGTCCGAACACCTCTGCAAATTTCTGTTCGTCCACGGGCTTTACCAGATACTGGAACGCCCCTACGTCAAATGCATCATACACATATTTTTCATACCCTGTCACAAAAATGATGATGGGCTGTTTCTGCGCCTCCATGCCCCGGATATGCCTTGCCAGCCCCATGCCGTCCAGACCTGCGCCGGAGCCGCCCATCTCTATGTCCAGAAATATAATGTCATGCTCCTTACCGTCCGAAAGGTACGCATCGGCAGAGGCATATTCCGTGATGCCGCACTCCCCTCCCTGCTTTTTGATGAGCGAAACAAGGTAAGACCTTATATTTTTTTCATCATCACACACCGCAATTTTTATCGTTTCTGCCACCTCCAGTCCTCAACTAACTTATCGGAAAAATAAGGGCGATTTCTAACGTCTACTTCGTGAATGGTTAATCTGGCTACGTGAATCGCAGATTTTTTGTTTTTGAAAGCCCAAATCAGCCCTAAAGTTTTTCGCCATTCGTCCGATATAGTGGAAACGCGAACCGCCGTGTAAGCATATTAACTCTGATTTTCCCGCTTTCCAAGCGGTTTCTGCTGTCAAACCTGCCTGCGAAAACGGCAGACCGCCGCATATGGCGAATGAAGGCCATAGTGCGGCGGTCTTTGCTTAATCAATGGTATCTTTTCCAGCCTCGCCACAATTATTTCATCATGAAAACGCTTATTCCTTTCGTTTCATTAGACATAAAATCTCATTTTTCAAGCTAATCCACTATTTGATTTTTTCCATAAATGCTTTAAATTCTTCCAATGATTTAGATGGTACGAACTCAATTATTTCATACCGGGCAATTTTTTCTCGGAAAAATGGGTCTTGCTTCATAATCTGTTCTGCCTCCTGCTTTGTGGCACAATTACAAAGAATTATCCCGCCAGTTCGTGGATTCTTTCTTCCAGAACAAATAAATTTTTTTGCATTGTAGTTTTTTTCCAAATAACTAATATGCGCCGGTAACATTTTTTCAACTTCCAAAATTGGCTTGATATAAGTCAGATTAAAAATAAACATATTGTACCTCCTGCAAAAATGTGTTAGAATAATAGTGACCGCAGTCAATGACCTTGGTCACTATTTTAACTACTACCATCCATATTGTCAATAGCATTTTATAAGGAGTCAAGGAATGGAACAGAAAAAAACACGCAAAGATAGAGCTGTTGATACAAAAAATAAAATATTTGAAACAGCAGTCACACTTATAAAAAGCAAAGGGTACGATAATGTTACTATAAGTGAAATTTGCCAGACAGCAGGATTGGCAAAAGGATCATTTTATGTTCATTACAACTCCAAGGAAGATATTGTAAGGGAAAGCTATTATGCTGATATGGGAACCTATATCTGCACCCATTACAATGAATTTATAGCCTCCAACCCTAATAAATCCGTAATTGAACGTATCACCTACTTTTTAAATCTGGAATTTGAATTTGCAGAATACGCTGGATATGAACTTACCTGCTTAGCTTATTCGCTAAATCTAAGTGCATGTATGCCTGGACCTTCCGAACATTTCAGCAAACGATATTTTATCAAAATATTGCAGGATGAAATAGAATCAAGTTTAGCGTATTCATCCTCCGATTTTTCATGCAATGAAATTTTCAATTATTTTGAAAGCATTGTGAGAGGCACAATGGCTACATGGTGCTTCTCCAATAACTCTTTTAACATTGTTGAACAAGGGAGAAAATATATTAAACAGGCTGTTCATAGCATTTACCAGATGCAATGAACCATCCAGCCGTCATGCTACACAAAAAAATCAGCAGGAGAACCTTGACTGGCTTTTCATAACTGTATGTCCGGCTCTAAGGAGAAAATCCCGTTTTCAAATACAAGCCGAGAAGCTGATGCGTTCTTTACCTTTTTCAATTTTTCTGTATACTATCACGCAAAACCCCATATTATCACGGAAACTCATATGCAAACACGAAAACTCCGAGCAGTTTCCGTGTTTGTATCATATCCCCCGTTTTTCAACAGCATTTTCCGTCAAACTAATACCCTTTTCCACAAAAACCGCCAATATCCTACACCTTTTTACCTTTCCGTTTTATACTATCACGGAAACCCCCGACTTTTGCGTGAAAGTATACTTTTGCCTGATAGTACGATTTTTTCCCCTATCGCCATCCTATCAGCGGCATCAAAAAACACAAAAATAGGGGCCCACCACCCACCGTGATGAACCCCACCAAGCCTTAAAACCCTTGATTTTAAGCCATTCTTCCATACTTTTGCCTACGAGTACCCAAATTCCTATGGCATCATTTGGAAATAGCCGCCTGTGCCGCTGTTATACTTTGATGACTTTTACCCCTCTTTACCCCATTTACCCCACCCAATTCGACATTCGACAAACGGGATTCGACAAAATCCCCTTGCTTTTATGCGGAATCCGGCATAAAATGATTTCAGCGGAACACTCCGCAGCGTTTGACAGATGCGGGGGAATCTGTTACAATGAAAATACAAAAGGGAATACTGCCGATAGACGGTCAGCCCTTAGAAATTGGTTTCTAAAAAAGTAACCGCATCCTTTGGCCGAGGGCGGTTACTTTTTTGTGTGGTTTATGTACGCTATCAAGATCGAAACGATGATTCCAAGAATCATCAGAACAACCGTCAGCAGTTCATAGTCACTCATAAGCAATCCCTCCTTTCCCGGTTTTACCCGTTGTCAGAGGGATAGTCCCTCTGCGAAGAAGGACTGACCGCCTATCCCGTTATGGCAGTACCCCGTATGGATATTTTATCAGAAAATGTCGGACGCTACAAGCGGTTTCCGGCTTTTTTCTTTTTCCGCTTGCAATCCCGCCAAATCAGAGGTAAGCTACGACACCACGGAAGGAGGGATTGGATGAATATTATCCCCCTTGGGAGCCACCAGTTTCCCGCTTCAGAGCCATCCGGA
>CAJUSR010000062.1 GCA_910588855.1 uncultured Kineothrix sp.
TGCCATCGGATATCTGAAAAGCACGGTTGATTTTACATTGCTTGAACAGATGCATAATAAATTTATAGAAAAGAAAAACAATTAGCCAAAAAAGCCGGACGCTACAAGATGGTTTTCCGGCTTTTTTATTTTTCCGCTTGCTATCCTGAATATTATCCTCCTTGGGGCTTCCAGGTAGCTCTCAAGCGGTAAACTGGTGGCTCCCAAGGAGGATAATATTCAGTTCATGCCTAATCATACACAAATAGATACCAAATGGAATAAATATTCCAATATTTTCTAACACTTCTTTCAAATGAAAATGGTACAAAACAGTTTATACTTACTCTTTTCTTTTTCATCATAATGCCGCCTTGTTCGGGGATAAATCAGTCATATTTTATATCCCACACCCCATATTGTCTTTATATACTTTGGCTTCTCTGCTGTGTCTTTCAATTTTTCCCTTAAATGGCGGATATGCACTGTAATTGTGCTGCTGTTCTTACTGTAATACTCATCTTCCCATATTCTGTGAAATAACTCCTCAAGGGTCACAACCGTTCCCTGATTCTCCAGCAGGATACGCAGAATGGAAAACTCCGTAGGCGTTAAGGATAAAAGCTCTCCATCCAGCTCGCATTCATAAGTTTTCGTGTTAAGTATGAGCTTTTTATATGCAAGAATCGTTACAGGCTCATTTTCCATTGACATCGGAGTATACTTATTATACCTTCTTAACTGCGCCTTCACTCTGGCAATCAGTTCAAGAGACCGAAACGGCTTTGTCACATAATCGTCTGCTCCCAGCGTTAAACCAGTAATCTTATCCGTTTCTTCATCCTTTGCTGTCAGCATTATGATGGGGTAGGTATACTTTTCACGGATTTTCTGGCACAGGGTAAACCCATTAACATCGGGCAGCATAATATCAAGAATAGAAAGGTCAACCTCTTCGTCTTTAATAAAATCCAATGCCTCTTTTGCAGAATAGTATTTATATCCGCAACCTATTTTTATTAAGCTATCACATTTTCCTTTTAAAATCCCAATAAAGCACATGAGATTTCATTAAGATTTTCCTAAATTCCTAAAAACTCTAACACAAAAGGATTTTTCAAAACATCCTGCGGCTTTTCTATTATTTAACCTTCATTTGCTACTCCATTATATTTTTCATAAAGCTAGAATTGTTTCGATTATAATTATTCTACAATCGTATATTCCATATACTCATAATGCAGTTTCGTTCCCTCTGCAATCGAGTCCGGCAAAAGGGCACGGGCTACCAGTTTCAATTCGTTCCCTTCTTCATCCAACCTTCTCAAATTTGCATAATCCCCTTCGATATTTACTACAACATAATCAAAAGCTTTCATTTTACCTCTTTTCCACACAAATTCTTGTGCTATATTTTTCTATGATTTCCCATTACCTATTGTTTCGTCTCATAATCATATTCCGGGTTCAGATAATCCTTTATTTCCCCTTTTCCTTTTTTCAAATTTCTCTTACTTTCCCATATTTCCACCTACATCCCTGTTCCGGCTAAATTTTTAACTAACAAACCGTACCCTACATCAAGTTTTGCAGGATATTAGCCTTATCCCTATCTTTTAAAATGGTTATACGTTATGTTCTCACATTATATTTTGTATTACGTTTTTTATAATGGTT
Organism: uncultured Kineothrix sp.; assembly: GCA_910588855.1. Classification (GTDB taxonomy): domain Bacteria; phylum Bacillota; class Clostridia; order Lachnospirales; family Lachnospiraceae; genus Kineothrix. The sequence goes on from CAJUSR010000062.1 coordinate 1,657, forward strand.
TTTTTCATTATTTTGCCCAATGCTTCAAATATGTTTATTAATCAAACCACTTACCATATGTACTTTAAGTATTATACAAAACCCTCATTATCTTTGTCAAACCCCCCATCCGCCTTGTACGCATAATTATTTTATGGACAACGTTTCCCATAAAAAGGAATCCTGCTTGCAGGATTCTCCGCCTGCGGCGGGTCGTGGCAGAGACATGTTTCCCCTCCGCCGCAGTGCGATAATTGCTTTTTACCATATGGGAAATCCGAAGGAATTTCCTATATGGTAAAAAAACGGATTTCCGTGTACGCCTTGAGGCTAGTAAAAGATTATGGTAAAATGAAAACGAAAACCGGAACATCATCTGGAAGGACTGGGATATGACAGAGAAAATATTTACTACGCCTTGCGGCGATATTCATTATTGGACGGATATAGGGCAGCAAAGCCAAAACCAGAGCCACACCTTAGTATTTCTGCCCGGCTTAACCGCCGACCACCGCCTATTTGACAAGCAGACCGAAGCTTTCTCCGGCAAATATGACCTCCTTGTCTGGGATGCGCCGGGGCATGGCATCTCTTGGCCGTTTGCATTAGAATTTTCCCTGATGGAAAAAGCAAAGTGGCTTAACGGGATTCTGGAAAAAGAAAAAGTAAAACAGCCGGTTATTATCGGCCAGTCTATGGGCGGCTATGTGGGGCAGGCTTTTATGGAACAATTCCCTGGGAAACTGAAGGGTTTTATTTCTATTGATTCCGCACCGCTTCAAAAGCAATATGTCACAGGCATGGAACTTTGGCTGCTCAAAAGGATGGAACCCGTCTACCGCTTCTATCCGTGGAAACTCCTCTTAAAATCCGGTGCCAAAGGATGCTCGGTTTCCCAATACGGCCGTAAACTAATGTATGATATGATGATGACATACAATAATGACCAAGAACGTTTTGCCAAGTTGTCCGGTCATGGATTCCGAATCCTTGCCGATGCTATGGAAGCGGATTTACCATATAAAATAGATTGTCCGTCACTTCTGATATGCGGCAAATGTGACCAGGCCGGTTCCACAAAAAGATACAATAAAGCATGGCATAAAACTTCCGGCATCCGGATAGCATGGATAGAAAACGCAGGCCACAATTCCAATACCGACCAGCCGGGCTTGGTAAACTCCCTTATTGAAGAATTTATCCGGCTCCTGCCCTAACTTCCCTATCGGTCTTCAATGTCATTTAGTTAGTGCCTTGATTCAGCCGTGAGGAACATAAAATGCTCCGTCATCACGCTTTTTACCGAGCGAAAGCGTGATGACGGAGCATTTTATGTTCCTCACGGCGTCCGGTACCGTTAACTAAATGACAT
>CAJUSR010000063.1 GCA_910588855.1 uncultured Kineothrix sp.
CAGGTATTAAGGGATTATTTACGGTCGGTGTAACATATGTTTGACAAACCTACAAGTTTTTATATTTATCCCACCTCCCCGCGGCTTTGCCGTACAAGGCCATTCCCATTACCCCATTCCAAGAATCTATTCCAAACAATCCATTCCAAATAACCCATTCCATTCATTTATCTCAAATCAAGGCACATTATTTCAAAATCAAAATACTCATCTCCTATTTTAAAATATGCCGGCAATGTACCAACACGCTGAAATCCATATTTCTCATACAAATGGATTGCACCCATATTATCGCTCCTCACCTCAAGCTTAATGATTTCTATTCCATTTTGACGGGCATATTCAATCAGCTTATTGACAATCATACCGCCAATCCCCTTATTCCATTCCGCCCTTACTACCGACAAACCCATTTCGGCATAATGGCTCGTCCGGCGCGGCGACCCGGTTATACTTCCATCCCCTATCATTTCCCCATTCTTCCAAACACTATAATGGACAGACCTTACATCATCATGCACTTGCTGCAAATATGCCGCCTCCTGTTCTACCGTAAGCGGAAGCCCCTCTCTTCCAAACGTCAAATTATCCGTCTCCCCGCCTATCCTCTTCATATACTCTATCGCCTTCCCCGCATCCCCAGGCATCGTCTCCCTTATCTCTACTTTTTCCATACAAATCACCCTTTCTATAAGCAATGTCATTTAGTTAACGGTACCGGACGCCATGAAGAACATAAAATGCTCCGTCACCACGCTTTCGCTCGGTAAAAAGCGTAACGGACACTAAACTCGTGAGGAACCTCGTTAAGTGCCGACGTTTTTTAACGGGTTCCTTGAGCATTTTATGTTCCTCACGGCTGAATCAAGGCACTAACTAAATGGCATTGTTTCTATAAGACTTTCTTTCTATGCAAACTCCCTTCCTACACACACTCTTTCCCTACCCAAACTCCCTCCCCTACTTCCAGCCAATCTATAGAAACTGACCAAATGATATTCTTCCGGAACATCCCACAATTTAATTATTCCCACAACCATTACCCACTATAACCATCCACCGCACTCCCCATACGAAGTGTCTCCCTGCCTGCATCAGCCTCCGGCTCCGGGGATGACAAGGGATGTTTTTTCTGCGTTATTTTGAAAGGAAGGTTTTCTTAGCAGAAGCCCCAGACAATCAGGGGAAGATAGCCAAGGATGGCTATTTTAGGAGTCACAGGGCATGGATGCCCTTTGACTCCGACCCGGACGTCTCCCATCCCCCGCTTCTGCTTAGAAAACCCCTTTCAAAATACAGCAGAAAAAACACCCCTTGCCATCCCCGGAGCCGGAGGCTGATGCAGGCAGGGAGACACCCCCTCTCCAACTCCCATCAAATCATCTCATTCTGCCGATGCAATTCCGGCTTTTCATACCCATCCATAAACTCTTCCCCCAAATAAACAATTTCCTCCGCGAACTGTATCGCATGGACAACCGTAAAAACCGAAATTACTTTGCGGAACCTTAAACCCGGAATGAAGTTCAAAACTTCCATCGGGAATTTCCCGTCCAATACAATATATTCCGGAAACACCTTCCGGTAATCCAGTACATCTCTTGGATGAGGTTTAATCAAAACCACCGGTTCCTCCCCATCTATCTTTCCATACAATTCAATACAATCCTTGAATATCCGCTCCCGCACATCCAGCTCACATAGCGGCTCTGTCAAAAGCAAAATAGTATTCCGCCCGTTCCCTGCACTGATTTTTGTTTTGATTTCCTCCAAATCTTCAATAAACAGCTTTACCAGTATATCCTTCCCTTCCACGGACAGGTTGTCTACCAGCGCCTTTCTGGGCCTTTCTATATATTTCGGGCATGGGTAAGGCAGCACAGATAAATCGTTGACCTCCATATCCAAGCAATATTTTGCCCATCCATTCTGGATAAAAATAAGGTTTTTTGCCGCCAGAAAAGCTTTCAGGCCAAAATGCCCCCGGTTGTCATAGCGTGCCGTATCATAAGTGCTTAGACAATCCAAGCCGTCTTCCAGGGCATGATAGTGGATTTTCTTATAGCTTAAATAGTAACCGATAGGGTCGGAATCGCAAAATACATACACATCTTTATATTCTTTAAAGTCCACCGGCACATAATCCTGCTGCATTTTCCCCAAAAGCTTCGTATACTTTATCCTTGCCAGCATATTGAAAAAAAGGTTGCCCCTGTCTTTATGGTATTTCATTACTTCCGGGAAATTCACATCCTCTTTTTCCTCAAACATATATACTTGGTCAAAAAGCCCGCATCCCAATGCCCGGCTTTTTAAATCCCCAAAGTCATTGGACATCGTACTAAGCACCAAATCAGCTTTTTTCCTCTCTTTTTCCGAGAGATTCAGCTCCTTTAAACATGCCACATATACATGATAGTAAGTATGGCAGACATACACTCTGTCTTTCATAACGCCCCCTGATATTCCATAGCCAAAAGCAATGTCATTTAGTTAGTGTCTTGATTCAGCCGTGAGGAACATAAAATGCTCAAGGAACCCGTTAAAAAGCGT
>CAJUSR010000064.1 GCA_910588855.1 uncultured Kineothrix sp.
CAGGTTAAACTTATAAAATGTTTTTGGTATCAGGCACCATTAGGTGCCAATTTTTTGTTATGAAGAGATGCTTTATTTTAAAGGAGATTTCCTTGTAGATTGCAATACTTTTTCTATACTGTCCACATTCAACATAGATAACAGCTTTTCTACTCCATTCTCATAATCCAACGATAATTCATATCGGATTCGCTTCATACTGATCTTATAGCTTTCTTTTACCAAGCTCAAAATAGACAATGCAATTTTTTTCATGATCTGAAGGTTTTTTGCACCTGTCTTAGCCATACTACGGTTTTTGTCATCCTTAAATGTAAAATCCAGCTGCCAATGCAGATTATTCTCGACTCCCCAGTGTCCGCGGGCTGCCCTTTCAAACTCATCCACATTTTCTTCGATACTGCATATATAATAACGGCTTTCTTCTTCACAGCTTCCATCTGGTTTTACGATTTTTTTGTGTACCATCCCAAAGCTGCTAAGCCCCTTCCATTGTTCTTTCTCGCTATACCATCCCACATTTTTTGTAATATAGTATTTCCGGGTTGCCGTTCCTCCATGTTCCAACTCCACCGTTTTCTTATAACAGCCTTCCTTCTCTTCGAGTTCCTTCCTACATTTCTCATCGAAAAATGTATCTACTTCCTCATAAAAAAGTGATTGGTTCCCTTTTAAGGCTAATACATAGTCGCCCTTCCCTTCTCGGATTGCCGCGGCTGTCCCTTTCTGGCAGTTCATTGCATCTGCGGTCACAATGGTCCCTTTCAGATCCATAATACGTAGAATTTCCTGCGCAGCTGGAATTTCATTTGTTTTTTCTCCTATAAATTTCTGTGCCAGGCAAATCTGATAATCATTGGAAAATACATTCAATGTCTGTAATGCTTTTACCGCGCCTTCTTTCCCATTCTTCCTTCCGGAACCGCAGCTGACTTTTCCATCCACAGATACAATACCTTTTTCATGGAATACCTCCTCTTTCCCGGCAGCTTTCAAGATCCCATCTACTGTATTCAGGAGGAGTCCAACCGTAATCCGGAAAAAATGTTCCGTATCAATATTTCCAATCACAATCCGATAGGTATCATCCGTAGGGATCCCGTACGGCAGTTCCAGATATTTTCTGAGCCACCCTTCCTTTTTCTTTGCAAAACTTTCAATTTCTCCCCACTCATTTGCATTACCGAGTATTGCAAAAAAGACAATCATAATGATATCACCCAATAAATGTTTCACATAAGATGGATGACGGTAATCCGGTACAGAATCCGCATGTTTTTTTATTTGTTTGATTAAAGCATCGTTGATCTCAATACTTTCTGACGAAATGTTGTTTTCTTGAAACGTATGACACAGCGCTTCCAATCTGGTTGACTTTTTTGACATAACGATTTCCTATCTATTCTAATTATTCTAAAACAATTATATCAATATTTGTCAAAAAATGGAACAGAAAGATTTAATTTCTGTTCCGTAACACTTTTGTAACTTTGAAAGTTTATCCTG